>CAWBBW010000039.1:0-20317 GCA_963787135.1 uncultured Alphaproteobacteria bacterium
CACCTGTCTCGAGGGTGAGGATCGGGAGGGATGGATGGAGCGGTTTCGGCAATTGCGCCCGGAATGGCCTGCGGTGAGTGACGACGAATTCGCCGCCTTTGACAGCCATCACCGCGCCTCCGACTACGCCGAGACCGCAACAGCCTGGACGGCGATGGGCCGCGAGGCCGGATTCGAGGGGGTCGAGGAAATGCTAGTCACGCCGAACAGGTTGGCCAGGATGTATCGCTACCGCAACTGAGCCCGCGCGGCCTGCCTGCCGGACTGCAGCGGCCGAAGGCGAGGCGAGGAGCAGAACAATGCCGGATTCGAACGAATGCCTGCGAGGCAAGGTGGCGGTGGTTACCGGCGCGGCCCGCGGCATTGGGCGCGCCGCGGCTGTCGCCTTCGCCCGCGCGGGCGCCGGGGTCATCGGTCTCGACATCTGCGCGCCCGTCGACCCGCGCTCCGGCGTCGCGCCGTCGACCCCGGAAGATCTGACCGAGACGGGCCGCCTGGTCGGAGCGGCTGGCCGCCGCTGGCTCAGCGTCACCGCCGACCAGCGCGACCTCACCGCGCTGCGAGCGGCCGCCGCGAAAGCCGAGCAGGAATTTGGCGGCATCGATATCCTGTTCGCCAATGCGGGCATCCAGAGCTTCCATCCGCTGCTCGAGATGGAGGACGCAGACTGGCGGATCACGATCGATGTCAACCTGACCGGCTCGGCCAACGCCATTCGCGCCTTTGCGCCCTACATTGTGAAGCGCGGCGGCGGACGCATCATCCTGACCTCCTCTACTCAAGGGCAGCACGGCACGAAATACGGGGCCGCCTACGCGGCGTCGAAATGGGGAATCATCGGCTTGATGAAGTCGGCGGCGCTGGAGCTCGGACCGCACAAGATCACGGTCAACGCCGTCGTCCCCGGCCTGATCGATACGCCGCTGACCCGCCATCAGGAACGCTATGCGCAAGTGCTGCTAGACGGCGGCGGAACACCGACCGGCTCAGACGAGGAGGCAGCCAAAAAAATCCTCGCGGCCAAGACTCCGCTCGGCGTACCCTGGATCGACCCCGCGGATGTGGCGCCGGTCGTAGTCTTCCTCGCCTCCGACGCCGCGCGCATGGTTTCGGGCGCCGCCTACGATGTCACCGCAGGCGACAGCGCCCGCAATACGGCGTAAATGCGCCGATGGCGATCGATGTCTGACGCCGAAGATTCGCAGACTCAAAACTCCGGCGGCGCCGTCGGCGCACGACAGTTCGCCAGGAAGCAACAGCGGAAAGCCGTCGCCCTCGCTCTGGTCGCGGGCGTCGTCGACGGCTACGGCATCATAACTTATCAAACCTACCTGTCATTCATGAGCGGAAACACCACGCAAACCGGTTACAACATCGGGGAACGAGACTTTGCGGCGGCGCTTCCGTCGGCGATTGCGATCGTGTTTTTCGTCGCCGGCTCCTTTGCGGGATCTTTCCTCGCGCATTCCGCTTCGCGACGGCCACGCCGGTTGATATTTGGATCGGTTACAGCCTTGCTCGCGCTGATCATTGGCTTCACGCAACTCGGGTTTTTATCCGCTGGAGTTCACATTGCAGTGGTGAGTTTTGCGATGGGCGTCATGAACCTGGCGCTCACTCGCGTCGGCAAACAAAGGGTGAGCCTGGCCTTCGTAACCGGAACGCTGCACGGCCTGGGGGAACACCTTGCGCTGGCGGTCATGCGTGCGCCTCTCGCGGACAGCCAGGGATCATGGGATACGCATGGTCGCCGGGCTGGCCTACTGGCTTCAATCTGGTCCGGGTTCCTGGCCGGCGCATTATTGTCGGGCGCCGCGACGCCACACTTCGGGGCTTGGATTTTGCTGCTTCCCATCGTGATGCTGGCGGCGCTGGCAGTGCTTGACGGCAATGCAGGGCAAACCGCCTGATGCAATAGCGCGTGAGGCTGCCTTTGGCGGACAGCGTCTCACGCGGCGGGCGCGACGGCGGTCTCCGTGTCCTCAGTGAGGTCGACGGCGACTTGCCCGGAGAGAACTTCCCTCGCGAGGGCGACGTCGAGGTCTCGCTCCCAAGCCGCGACAACCACGGTCGCCACGCAATTGCCGATCAAATTGCCCAGTGCCCGAGCCATGCCGATAAACCAGTCGATCGACAGCACGAGGACGAGCCCGATCGCCGGGATCGCGGGGACAGCGTTCAGGGTGGCGGCGAGGATGACGATCGCCGACCCGGGCACCCCGTGAGCTCCCTTGGAGGTCACCAGGGAAATGGCGAGGATCAGGAGAAGGTCGCTGAAAGAGAGCGGCGTGTTGGTCGCCTGGGCGATGAACACAGCCGCGAGCGTGAGATAGATTGAGAAGGCGTCCAGATTGAACGAGTAGCCAGTCGGCACGACCAGGCCGACAACGGACGGATCGACCCCCATGCGCTCGAGCTTGCGCATGATCTGCGGCAGAACCGCGTCGGACGACGCGGTCGCCAGAACGATCGTCAGCTCCTCGCGGAAGTAGCTGAGGAAGCGGAGGATGCTCAGTCCGGTGAAGACGCGCATGACCGCCCCCAGCACGACGAGCACGAACAGCGCGACGGCGAGCCAGAAGACGACCACCAGCGAGGCAAGCTGCTCAAGCGAGCCGACGCCGTATTCGCCGACCGTATAGGCCACCGCGCCCAGAACGCCGAGCGGCGCCAGCCGCACGATCAGCCCCATGGCGCGGAACAGCACCTTCGAGACCATTTCGATGAGGTCCGCGACGGGTTTTGCGGGCTCGCCGACGAGCGCAAGGCTGACGCCGAAGACGATGGCGAAGAACAGCACCTGAAGCACGTCGTTGCGCGCCAGCGCATCGAACACGGTGGTGGGGATGATGTTGAGGATGAAGCCGCCGATCCCGCCGCCGTGCAGCTTGTGGGCGTTGTCGGCATATGTGCTCAGCGCATGCGCGTCGAGCTTCGAGACGTCGATGTTCATGCCCTCGCCCGGGCGGATGAGGTAGGCGAGGATCAGCCCCACTGCGAGGGCGACGGTGGTCATGACTTCGAAGTAGAGAAGCGCCTTGATTCCGACGCGTCCGACCCTCCGAAGATCGCCGGCGCCGGCAATGCCGTGCACCACTACGCAAAAGACGATCGGCGCCACAATCATCGTAATCAGCTTGAGGAAAGCATCGGAAAAGAATTTCAGGCCGATGGCGAAATCGGGCGTCGCCACGCCGAGCGCGACGCCAAGGACGAGCCCTGCGACCACTTGCGCGAAGAGGGACTTGTAAAGGGGCCGACGGGGGGAGGGGGGAGCGGCGACGGGCGTCATCGGACCTTTGACCGGTTTTTGCGATCAGGTCCGGTACGCAAGAGCCTTGCCACGCTCGAACTCGTATATCGGCGGGCTGGTCTCCATCCCAGCGAGGGAGGCCACGTGTCAGATTTCGACTGCCTGCTTCGACCTTCGATGGGCGGTCCAGCCCAGTCCTGTGAAGCCAAGCAGCATCATCGCCCAGGTCGACGATTCGGGGACAACCGATTGCTCCGAGACAATCCAGACGAAGCTGCCACCCCCGCCGCCGCCGCCGATGATGCCGTCGCCGCCGATTTGGCCACCCGCCCCGCCGACGAGGATCCCCAGCACCAATCCAGCGGAAAGCCCGATGTCGCCGCCGACCTCGGCGCCATAACCGCCAGGATCGCCAAAAGCTGCTCCGCCTTGCGCGCCGGCCGCCACGATGTCGTAAAGCCCGGACGTGAGAATTGTGTAATCGACGATCGCGCCCGTGTAGTCGAAGCTCGTTCCGCCGACCGTCACCACGCCTTTGCTTGGCGTCGCGTAATCGGAGCTGCCGTTCGCCCCGGGGTTGGACACAAGATTGGAGAAGGACGGATTGATGTACGATCCGCCGCCGCCGCCGCCGCCGTCGTAGCCGGCGCCGCCGCCGCCAGAATAGCCGCCGCCCCCGCCGCCGCCATAGACGGCGCTGCCGCCGCCGCCTCCGAAGCCCCCAACAGAGCCCTGGGGGGAGGCCCCGCCGCCGCCTGCGAAGGAGGGATAAGTCGAGCCGCCGCCGCCCTGATTGACCCCCTCGCCGTTGCCGCCGGGGCCGAGCCAGCCGGCTCCGCCGCCTCCATTTTCCGGTATGGTGTATTCGGTGGGATAGCTTCCTCCCGCACCGCCCAATCCATTGGCGCCTCCGGGCCCGCCGCTGGAGGGGCTCGTATCCGCGCTAATACCCGTGCCCGCGCCTCCCATTGTCGTCAACTGCCCCGCGCCTCCGAGTTCCTCTCCTGACCCTCCACCGCCTCCTGCGGCGAGCAGAAGCGTGACTTCCGCGGAGGCCGGCGCAGCGGACGCCGCGGCCGCCAACGACAGGCCGGCGAAAATCGCTGCTTTCAGGTTCATGAGCCAGGCTCCGCTATCAGACGCGCTTCTTTCGCTTTGTGCCAGGTGGAGTAACTGAGGCCGGCGAAGCCGAGCAGCATCATCGCCCAGGTCGAGGGCTCGGGGATGACGGGGACGGCGGTTGCCGCCCAGACAAAGGTTCCGCCGCCGCCGCCACCACCACCAAAGCCATACCCGCCTTGGCCGCCGACCGCGATGTCCAGGACGAAGCCGGCGGGGAGTTCGATATAGCCGGAAACCTCGGCGCCAAAGCCGCCTTCACCGTTTATGGCGCCGATGCTGTTCACCGGGCCGCCTTGCCCGCCGTCCGCCTCGATCCAGTAGAGGCCGGTTGTGGCCGCGGTAAATAGGACGACGCCCCCGCTGTAGGAGATCGTCGTCGTCACGCCGCCTGTCTCAATCTCGACAAAGCCGTCGTAGCCGGGGAGGTCGCCGCCGTTCGGCGTGCCATTGGCGCCCGCGGTCATAGTGACGCCGGTGAATTGGCTTTCGACATAGGAGCCGCCGCCCCCGCCGGCCTGGGAGAGGACCACGCCACTCGAATTCTTATATTGCGCCGAGCCTCCGCCACCGCCCGAATATCCGCCTCCGCCGCCGCCCGCGCCGCCTGGGCCTCCGGCGCCGCCGCCTCCGAATCCACCGGACCCCGATACGCCGAAAGAGCCCGTCACGCCGAGGCCGCCGGCGAAGGTCGGATAGCTCAAGCCCCCGGGCCCGCCGGGGGTAAAGGCGCCGTGGATTGAGCCGCCATTGCCGTGGCCACCGTTTTGGAGCCACCCGGCCCCTCCGCCGCCATTGCCGCCGCCGATATAGAACCCACCACCGCCCCCGCCGCCGGCGGTCCCGCCGAAGCCGCCGCCGTCGGTGAAGCTGGCCAAGCCAGTCTGGCCGGAGGTCGTGATCTGGCCCGGTCCGCCAGGATGGAACGAGCCGCTTTCGCCGCCACCGCCCCCGCCGCCCGCAACGAGGAGGGGTATGACGCTGGCGGCCGCCGGAACGCACCAAACCAAGCCCACGGCCAACGTTAAACCCGCAATACCCCCAACCGAACACATCCGCAGAAAGCTTCTATTGTCCATAGAACTTCCCCCGCGACGACTGACAGCCAGACTACCAAAACCTACGCAGAGAACTGTGAATTTATCAATAGATAGTCCGCAGTTAATCTGCTCCGCACGCACAATTTTTCTGTTTTCCCAATCCTTCACAAACTAAACCTAATGCATTTTGGCTCGAAAACATGCTGTTTACGCCCGTATTCTTGTCTATCCAGTCTAAATCCGTCGCGAAGCTTCCTACGCGGCTTCCTGATCACAACGGGCGGGTTGCATTGCTGCGCAAGCTCCGTTGAGGCGGCGGGGGCTCACCTGATCGTGTTTGCTCTCAGAACCGATAGGCAAGAGCCTTGCCACACTGAAGGCGCCGAGGCCCTCCATCATCGCCCTGCTGGCGCCGGTCGTTGTTCGGGCGGCTGGAAACGCGCGGCGCGTCTTTAAGCCGGCGACCAATGGGAGGACGCCTTGAAACATTGGAACTCGGACTGCCCTTGCTGCGGCGAAGCGTTGCGCGGCGCCTGGAATCGCCGGAGATTTCTTGCCGCCGCCGGTGGAGGCGCCCTCGGGCTGTCGGTCGCCCGCTTCGCCTTCGCCGAAGACGTTCCGACGATCGCCTATGAATCGGTTCCCGATCTCCTGCGCCTGCCGCCGGATCTCTACCTCGGCGAGGTTTCAGGCGTCGCGCTCAATTCCAAGGGCCATATCTTTGTCCTGCATCGCGGTAACACGACCGGGCCCGCCTATGGCGCGGCGGCCGCGCAGTTGCTCGAGTTCGACGCCGACGGCAATTACCTGCGCGAGATCGGCCACAACCTCTACGCCTGGTCCTTCGCCCATACGGTGAAGGTCGACGTGCAAGACAATGTCTGGGTCACCGACAAAGGCTCGGACATGGTGATCAAATTCACGCCGGAAGGCCGGGTAGACATGGTCTTCGGACGCAAGCAGGAGGCCTCGGACGAGGACACGGCGCCCCTGAAGCATCCAAACCCGCCGCTGCCGGCGCGCGACGGATTTTTCCGCCAGGTAACCGACGTGGCGTGGGACGCCGCAGGCAATGCTTACATCAGCGACGGCTACATCAATTCCCGCGTCGCCAAGGTCGACAGGGACGGCAATTGGCTCAAATCCTGGGGCGAGCGCGGCACGGGTCCGGGGCAGTTCCACACGCCGCACAGCATTGCGGTCGACGCAGGCGGCAGCGTCTATGTCGGCGACCGCAGCAACCGCCGCATTCAGGTTTTCGACGGCGAGGGCACATTTCTGCGTCAGTTCACCATCGACGCGCCCGTGCCTCCTGATGCAAAGCCGGCGATTGGCGATATGCCAGACGAGGCCACACTGGCCGCTGGCACATTCGCGCCCGGAGCGCCTTGGGCGATATGCTTCTCGCCGCCGCCGAACCAGTTTCTCTACGTTTCCGACGGCTTTCCCGGCCGCATTTACAAGCTGACCCTCGAAGGAAAATTGCTGGGAATGTTGGGGCGGTCCGGCAAGAGGCTGAAACAATTCGGCTGGATTCACGAAATGGCCTGCCCGGCGCCGAACGTGCTTTTTGTCGCCGAGCTTTTGAACTGGCGGGTGCAGAAGCTGTTGCTCCAGAGCTAGCGGCCGAGCCCGACGCCGCTTCTCATCGGATGCGCAACTTCTCCGCCGCGCGCGGCGCGAAATAGGTCAAGACCCCGTCGGCGCCGGCGCGCTTGAACGCGATCAGGCTCTCCATCATCGCCTTGTCGCCGTCGATCCAGCCTCTCTCTGCCGCCGCCATGATCATCGAATATTCGCCGCTGACCTGATAGGCGAAGGTCGGCGCGCCGAACTCGTCCTTCACCCGGCGGATGATGTCGAGATAGGGCATGCCGGGCTTGACCATCACCATGTCGGCGCCTTCGTCGAGGTCGAGCGCGACTTCCCGCAACGCCTCGTCGCTGTTGGCCGGATCCATCTGATAGGTGCGCTTGTCGCCTTTGAGCGCGCCCGCGGAGCCGAGCGCGTCGCGGAACGGCCCGTAGAAGGCGGAGGCGTATTTCGCGGCGTAAGCCAGGATCTGCACGTCGAGGAAGCCTTCGGCGTCGAGCGCCTCGCGGATCGCGCCAACCCGGCCGTCCATCATGTCGGAGGGCGCGATCACGTCGGCCCCGGCGCGCGCCTGGTTCAGCGACTGGCGAACAAGCGCCTTGACCGTCTCGTCATTGAGGATGCGGATGTCGCCGCTCTCGTGCTCATGCACGAGGCCGTCGTGGCCGTGGCTGGTGTAAGGATCGAGCGCGACGTCGGTGACGAGGCCGAGAGCCGGAAACTCGCGCTTGATCGCTCGGCAGGCCTTGCAGACGAGATTGCTCTCGTTGAACGCCTCCGACCCATGCTCATCCTTCAGATGCGGCTCGGTGTAGGGGAAGAAGGCGATCGCCGGGATGTCGAGCTTCACCGCCCGCTCGGCCTCGCGCACCGCCTCGTCGACGCTGAGCCGGTCGACGCCGGGCATCGCGGCGACCGGAACGCGCTTGGCTTTGCCCTCGATGAGAAAGAGCGGCCAGATGAGGTCGCTTGTCGTCAGCACGTGTTCGGAGACGAGGCGCCGCGCCCATTCGGCCTTGCGGTTGCGCCGCGGGCGGTGGGCGATGTCGAGCCGGTGGGCTTCCGAGATGCGGGACGGCTTGTTCATGACGGGTTCCTTATGGAACTAGGTCGCGACTTTACCTGACTTCGCGCCCTTGAGGGCGGCAACAGGCGGCCTGTGGCGGGAATGGTCGGTGGCCTGGCGATAATCGTCGCGCGCAAGCGCGTCAAATCCCGCGCTCGAAACCCGCGCGAACCGGGAGTTCGACGGAACGCGCGTCGACCTTGCCGCCCGCCGCCTCGACCCCGAAGTCGTCGGTGCTGGGCCCCATCCTCCCCTTCCAGCCTACGCCGCGGCGTCCTCGCGCGCCCCGACCATATATTGCACCAGCTCTTCCGCGTTGGTCCGGGCGGTGACCTTCTCCGTGACCTTGCGGCCGCGATGCATGACGATCACGCGGTCGGTGACCGTGAGGGCGTCGGGCAGGATGTGGGTGATGAGGATGACCGGGACGCCGCGGTCCTTGAGAGTCCGGATGAGCTCGAGCACCTTGTGCTGCTCGGGCACGCCGAGATTGTTGGTCGGCTCGTCCATGATCATGAGCTTGGCCTCCCAGTAGACAGCGCGGGCGATCGCGACCGCCTGGCGCTGCCCGCCCGACAGTTTCTCGATCGGATTGGTGAGGGTCGGAATGCGGATCTGCAGAGAATCCAGCGTCTGCGTCGATTCCTTCAGCATCAGCTTGTCGTCGAGCGTCTGGACGAGCCCGCCGAAATGGCGCTTCTTGACCTCGCGGCCGAGAAAGATGTTGGCGCCGACATCGAGGTTGTTGGCGAGCGCGAGATCCTGGTAGATCGTCTCGATCCCGACCCGGCGCGCATCCATCGGGCTGGCGAAGGCGGCAGGCTTGCCGTCGAAGACGATCTCGCCCTCTTCCGCCTGGTAGACGCCGGACACGCATTTGATGAGTGTCGACTTGCCTGCGCCGTTGTCGCCGAGCAGCCCCACCACCTCGCCGCGGCGGACGTCGAGACTCACGTCATCGACCGCAACGAGGCCGCCGAAGATTTTCGACATGTTGCGGATGGAGAGCAGAGGCTCGCTCATCGCCTGACCCTCCCCCCCGCCCGGGCCATGATGAGATCGCGCGACTGGTCGATCAGCACCGCGACGATGACGACGGTTCCGACGACAATGAACTGCCAGAACGCGTCGACGTTGAGCATCACGAGCCCCGTGGTCAGAACCGCGATGATAAGCGCGCCGATCACCGTGCCGATCACCGTCCCTGCGCCGCCGAACATGCTGACGCCACCGATGATGACGGCCGCGATCGAGGACAGCAGCAGGGGATCGCCGATGACGGCCGAACCCGCAGTGTAGCGAAGCGTCGAGAGGAAGCCGGCGACGCCCGACGTCGCGGCGGAGAGCATGTAGAGCTCGATGATGTGGCGGTCTACGGGAATGCCGCTGCGCACCGCCGCATCCATGCTGCCGCCGATCGCATAGGTGTGCCGGCCGAACTGGGTCTTGTGCAGAAGAAACATCGCCCAGGCGACGACGAACGCCGTCAGGACGACGGGGTAGGGCAGGATGATGTCCATGCGGCGCAGCAGCTCGCCGCCGACCTCCGGCCGGTGGAGGAAATAGAGCCCGCCGCCCTCGCCGCCAATGTGATAGATCAGCGCGTCGTTGCCATAGGCGCGGATGTCCGCGGGAAGGCCGATCACGGTCGTGTTCTCGGACATGAGATAGGCGACGCCGCGCACGATGAACGAGGTGCCGAGCGTCACGATAAAGGCCGGCACCTTGAGCTTGGCGATGATGACGCCGTTGATGAAGCCCACGAGCGCCGCGCCACCGACGCCGGCGGCAAGCCCCACGAGGACGGACGGAAACAGCGGGACGCCGGAATTGAAGGCCCCGCGCAGCGCCAGCGCCGAGAGGACCGAGGCGAGGCTCATCACCCATCCGACCGAGAGATCGATTCCGGCGGCGATGATGACGAAGGTCTGACCGAGCCCGAGCAGAAGCACAGGGATGATCGCGACCAGAATGTTCTGCGAATTGCGGACAGTGAGAAAATTGACCGAGCCGCCCGTCGTCAGCGGCACCGCGACGACGAAGAAGAGCACCATCACGCCCAGGAAAACCCATGCCCAGATGCGGCTGAGGAAGAGCGCGGCGCGCTGCGCAGGCGTCAGCGCGCCCGGAGGCGCGGCGGCGTGGCTCGACGCCAGCCTCGAGGCGCGTTCGGTCACGGGGTTTCCTCAGATGTTGGCGGTGCCCCCCGCCCGGGAAGTCGCATCAAGGGCGCTGAAGGCGCCCTCGACGCTTGTTGTGCGCTTACTTTCCTGGCACCTGATAGATGAAGCGGGCGACGGCCGGGTCTTTCACGTTCTCCTTGTCGATGATCGCAAAGCCGGTTTCGACGCGGCGCGGCAGGCTGGTGACGCCGGCGGCGTCGGCCGCGGCGAACATGACCGCCATATAGCCCATGTCGAACGGCTTCTGCGCCAGCACCAGGCTGACCGTTCCCTTGTCCATCAGTTCCATCGCCTGCTTGGTGGCGTCATAGGCGACGACCTGGACGTTGCCGCCGAGTTCGGCGTTGACGACCGCCGCGCCAGCGCCCTGCGCGCTGAATACGTTGGTGCCAAAGACGCCCGCGAGGTTGGGTTCGCGCGCGAGCACCGCCGCGGTCTGCTGCGTCGCCTTGTTGGCGTCGTCCAGATTGTAGTCGGGACCGAGAACCTTGACGTTCGGGAAGTCCTTCGTCATCTCCTCCTTGAAGCCCTTTTCGCGGCCCTCGACGGAGCTGACGTTGGGGTTGGTCGAATTGATATAGACGGTCCCCTTGCCGCCGATCGCCTTGGCGAGCCCGCGCGCCGCGATGCGGCCGCCTTCGGTGTTGTCGGAGCCGATGTAGCTTAGGGGGAACTTGACCGGCCCGGTGGCGTAATTCCCGTCGCCGAGGAAGGTGTCGACGGTGATGACCTTGATGCCGTGGTCGACCGCGGCCTGAAGCGGGCCCACCATCTGATCCTTATCGACCGGAGCGGTAATGATATAGTTGAGGTCGCCGCGCGCGACCATTGCGTCGAGGAGGGGCGTCTGGGCCTCTACGCCCCAGGTCGGCGGAATCTGGGTGACGACGTCGACGCCGAGGTCCTTGGCCGCCTTCTCCACGCCGATCTGCATGACCTGGTAGAAAGGATCGACCACTCCGGGCAGGAAGCCGATCTTGAGCTTTCCTGCGGCCTCGGCGCCCTCAGACGTCAGGGCCAGAACGAGCCCCGCGGCCATAGCCAATAGCGATTGCCTGCGCATGTTGATTTCCTCCCTTGCCGCCGCGTCCGTGACGCGCCGCCGGCTTGGCGCGGCGATCTCGCAATCGAGGGCTCAAAGCATGTTCATGTCAAGTCGCGCAACGGGTGGATCACCGAGGCGGAGCGCGGACGACAAGCGACATGACGACGCGGGTCAGCGCCGCCAGGGGAGCCGAAGCCGGCCACCGAGCCCGCCTTCGACCGGCTGAGCCGCGGACGTTAAGGTTTGTAGGTCTTTCCGGCCGTTTTGTGCGGGCCGACGGAACCGCAAGGGCAAGGCGCGCTCGGCCTCCCCGCCGCGACTGCTGGGCGCCTGGTCGAGCGGGCCAGAAAGAGAGTGCGGGCCGTTCGGAAGCGCGATGAGGCCTGGCATGCGGTTTCGATCCATTCGGCGCGGCAGGCCGTCTGCTGCGGTCGTGACCCGGGCGGCAGCGAACCCCGCATTGATCGGTTCATAGCAACAGTATCTTTAATTGTCTCATGTGAAATCAAAATGTGTCTGCGCCACGACATGGACGCCATCCATGACCCATTCCGGGGCGGTCGCGACCGCCGTCGCTGCCCGCGCGGCCGGACGGGAGGCGCGTGTCGCGCGGCGCCTCAGCGCGTCGCCCTTTCTCGCTGAGCCGCTGCGCGCGCTCGGATACGATAGCCGTGAGGTTTGGGCCTGGGACATGTACGAGCCCGCCGTGCTCGCTTTCGCCGCCTATTGCCGCAAAGCGGGCCGGCATGACGACGGGCTGGTGCGGCTGCTCGAGATCGGCGGCGGCCGCAGGCCGCTCCTGACCCCGGAACAGGCCCGGGCCGCAGGCATCGCCTTTACCGTCAACGATATCTCGGCGCGCGAACTCGCGTTTGGGCCGCCGGAATTCGCCAGAGCTGAATTCGACGTCGCCGGCGCCGTCGATCCCGCCCTTTTCGGGCGCCACGATCTCATCATCTCGCGCATGGTGATGGAGCATGTCCGCGACGCTCCGCGCGCATGGACGAACATGGCGGCCTTGCTGGCGCCGGGCGGCGTGGCGCTCGCTTTCCATCCGACGCTCTACGCGCCGCCCTTTGTGATCAACCGGCTGATCCCGGAAAGGCTCACCGCCCCCGTACTGAAATACTTCTTTGCCGACCGCCATGACGGCGACTTCCCCAAATTTCCCGCGCGTTACGATCTCTGCCGGGCCGATCCGGCCGTCGTCGAGCCGGCGCTCAGCCGCGCGGGTTTCCGCGAGGTCCTGACCGCCCCCTTCTGGGGCGACCGCTATTTCAGGCATTTGCCCGGAATTCGGGAGGCCGGCGACGCGCTGAGCTCGCTCGCCGAGCACCGCGACTGGCGCCTGCTCGCGAGCTACGCCTACACGATCGGGCGCAAGTGAACGCGCCCTACTAAAGAGGGGCAGGGCGGACTCGAGCCCGCGCCAGCGCCATCCGGTCGGCGGCGGCGAAGCCGAAACCGCAGCGCGAACAGGCGCCCGATCGACGCTGTGGCATCGCGGGTGGCTGAGATGAAGCTCGGCCGCAGGGCTCGCCGGTAAGCGGTGGCGCAACCCGCACCCCGGAGGGTAGATGGATATGGGCCAGTTCAATATCACGCCTTCCTATCCCCAATAGAACCCTTTTTTTAACGCGGCCGTCATCTTCGTATGCGGCAAAACCGAGAGCGAAAGCCTAACCTCCGGGCTAATATGCATTATCCGCGGCATCGTCCGGAGGAGTTATGGCAACCCTCGACTTTACAGAACTCGACAAGAAACCCCCCGGCGAGGCCCTCGAAGCCTTGGTTCGGCTTATCGGCGAGCGCCTCGGGATGCGGGTTGAATGGAGCGGTCGTGGTGCCGACGGCGGCCGGGACCTTATTTTTCACGAGACGCAAGAGGGGCCGCTCAAGTACCGCTCCATCAAGTGGCTGGTGAACTGCAAAGACAATTCGGAAAGCAATTCGTCTGTCGGCGAACGGGATGTGGGAGGCGTCATCGACAAAACCGTTCAGCATAAATGTGACGGATTCCTACTCGCGACGACAACAACGGCATCTACTGGATTAAAGGAGAAGCTCGATAGCTTCGATTTATCATCCGGCGGGAGCATACATACAAAGGTTTGGGACCGCTTCGAACTCACAAAATTTCTATTGGAAGATCGTTTTTCCGATCTCATGCTTCAGTTTTTTCCGAAACAGAAGGCTCGCGCGGTCGCGCTTACGATCGATCACGCGCGCGAAATCATTGAAGCTTCCGTTCCGCGCGTTGTCGTTGGTGCAGTCCGGCGCCATCTCATGCGGCACTCGGAGCGGTATGCTTTGCTCTCGGGCGAAAAAATCTGGCCACACGACGAGGACCAGCGAGGTCTGATCGACGGATTGAGGGGCGACGCGACTCGTCGCCGACGCATGAAACAAGCGGCGCAGAAGATTCAGAAGCTGGATTTCGATGCGTTTCTTGCCTTCATAGACGCGCTTATTCGGAACTTTCCAGCCGAGGCTAGGCAATTGCTGGTCTTGGTCGCAAAGACGACGCCCGAAAATTCCCTCATATTCAACGCCGTTCAGATCCTGCGCGAATACGACAACTTTTCTCAGGAGGAAGAGATTGAAATCACTAGGCGATGCGACTATGAGACGCTTTTCGAATTGTATCACGAGTCAACGTACGAATTCCTCGGCGATACAAATATCTGGGAAGACCGATTGCCGAGGGAAGCCCATCGATCGAGGCTTATCCCTTTGACTTAGGGGGGTCTATAGGTAGTGGGTGCTGACGAAAGACTGCTTTGTGGGGCGCGCGGCGGCTGATGATGTCGCGATAGGTTTCTGGCGTGCGGTGCGCGGCGAGCCCGAGTACCGTTTCGAACGAGACGTGCCGATGAAAGCGGCGGTTGTAGCGAAAGACGAACTCATCGAGATAGGCGTCGACATGCTTGCGCCGCAGGCCGTGATATGTGCCCAGCGCCCAGCGCTTCAGCAACGAGAAGGCGCGGTGGCTCCAGGGCAGGACGACGTTGGCCGCCATGTTACCGACAACGCGCGGATCGTGCCGGTAGTCGCCCGACAGCCCCGGATAAGCGGCGTGGCCGTCGGTGATCAGCGTCGTGCCAGGCTTCACGTTGGCGCGCACGAACGCCTCGATCGATTTGGCCGAGTTGTCGGCGATCACGGCCAGGCGCAACCGACCCGAACGGGTGTCGAGATACTTTGCGCCCTTGCGCCTCGGCTTCGGCCTGCCGGCACCGCGGTCGATCACCTCGACGGCGCCGACGACCAGGATTTTGCCGGCGGAGCCGGGCTCGAAGGACGCGTCGCCGGCGCGGAAGGGAATCTCCGTCTGATCCACCTCGACGACGCCTTCGAGAAGATCGCGGTCGGGATCGACCATCGAGCGCCGAAGCTTCTGCGCCAGCAGCCAGGCCGTCTTGTAGGTGACGCCGAGTTGGTCCTCCAATTGTCGCGCCGACATGCCGTTGGAATGCGTCGCCATTAGATGCGCCGCCCAGAACCACGTCGTCAGCGGCAATTTCGATCGATGCATCGCCGTGCCGGCGGTGAGCGAGGTCTGCCGGGGCATTCCAACAGGCGCGGACGGCTCTTCAAGGCCACAGCGCGGCCCCCGCCGCAGGCGGGACAAACAAACCCGTCCCGCCAGCGTCGCGCAGACAGAAACGCATCGCAACGCGCCTCGTCAGGAAATTCTCGCTGGAACTCCGCCAGCGTGCGCCCGCGCCCCACCGCTCCGCGCTCCGAACCGGCGCTGGCCTCAAGCGCGCCCAGCTTCAGACACTACATCTAGCGGAACCTGAGTCTAACGGGATAAGCCTCCATCGATCTTTCGATCACGTCGTCCTGCAAGACGTAAAAAGAATTGATGATTTGGAATTCTCCGGCGGCGACTTCGTTAGTTTCACGGCGCGTGTGGACCTCGTCGTTGACGGACATTCGTCCGATCCCGAAGAGCCGTCGGGAACCGGCGTATTTTTCTGCACCGTAAGCGGTTATCTCACGGACGACGGAATTGAAATCGAGTCGGTTGTCTGAAATATCCGTGTCACTATTTCCCGTGTCCGACACAAATGCGCAGATCCGGGACACGGCCGCCGTTATGACAGCCTTTCGCCCCTGGTGCCCGATTGACGCGCTTCGCATCGTGGCGCGTGGCGAGACATTCGACAGCTTGCCGAATTGAAAGCGGGGCTCTTACGTTGCCAAATTTCGCTGTCTAGATGACAATCGTCACAAAGAGAACATCAAGGCGCAGCAATCAACCTATGCTCACATTATTCCAGAAAGCTCTCTGGTTTGCCCTTTTCGGGATTGTCTTGATTGGTTTCGCGGATCAAGAGATTCGCATCGCAAATCGGCCCATCTCCGAGCCGCAACAAAGGCCTCACTTTGTACAAAGCCCACGTGCGCCTGTAGAGGCTGAAATCAAAACGCCCGAAGGAGCGATCGTGGATTGGGTCTCGCGGCTCTTCGACTTTCGTCTCACTGATGTCTTGATTGTATTTTTTACCGCCCTATTGGCTAGTAAGACCGCCGGACTCTATACAGAGACCGCCGCCCTCCGTTCTGTCGCTGACGCACAAAGGGGTGACCTCTTGCGCTCTATTAGGGCGGCAGAAGACTCAGCTCACGCGGCTCAAAAGAGCGCTGACGTTGCCGAAGCAGCGTTGACCATTGCTGAGAGGCCCTATTTCGTGCCGAGGGAGCCGAAGCTGAAAATGTACCGTTTCGGTCAACCCGGTATGCCTCCGTCCGATCCACAAACGTGGGTTGGCACACTAGAATACGGGTTTTTGAATATGGGACGGACTGTTGGCTTTCTTAAGGAAGCTACGGTGCAATTGATATTTGTGGAAGAGCTACCGCCGGTGCCAAGATACTCCGATCCGAAACCATTGCTTGGCCACTATCCAGTTGGCTCTGGAAATAAATACGAATGCCCAGTGTATCTCGTCAAGGAAATTGATTATAACACATTCTCACGTATTATGAGAGGAGACCTGAAACCTTTTTTCTTTGGATATGTCAGATATACTGACGTCCTTGGTTATATGCATACCGAGGGGTTCTGCTTTCGTTTCTTTAGTATTGAAACTGACGACCGGCCTTCCACCTGCGCTATCGTCGCTGGGCGCAAGTACAACTATGATCGGACAGAAAAGATTCCGCCGCTCGGATTTGAGACGCTGGCCCCCCAGGGGTCCGAGTTAAGCGCTGAAGAGGTCGAGGAGTTTTTCCCCGCCAAAGCCTGAGGATCCAACCGGCCCGCTTCCGCCGGTCGCCTGAATCTCTCTATCGTCGCCGCGGCAGGCCCCCTGGTGCTGAGGTGACCCGAACGGCGGCGGAGTTCATGGTTTTGGCTGTCCGGTATTCTGGCGCGCCGACTTTCGTTTGAGTTCATCTAGAGCGGTTTCCGGCCGGGTTGAATTGGCCAGCGTTCCCAACGCACTGAAAATGTGATTCTTGAGGTGCGCCGAATCGGAGGCGGCGCGGGATGGGGCCTTTGTCGGGGGACTTGCGCAAGCGGGTGGTTTCGGCGGTTTGCGAGGAAGGCATGACCCGACTTGAACAGTAAACTGGCCCTCGCGCTCGCAAAGCATTGATATCATTTAGGGCGGTGAGCGGTTTTCGCAAAATGTAGCGCCACGTTTGCACAGTTTTTGTGCTTGATCTTTGGCGGCGAGTTGGATTTCGTGGTGCTCGATAGCGAGGGCCCATGTTCTTCCGCCTCAAGAAGTCCGGCCAACGCGGCGACGTGCAAATCGTCGAGAACAAGCGCGACGGCGCGGCCGTGCGCCAGAAGGTGATCGCCAATATCGGCCGGGCCGACGAACTGGCCGCCTCCGGCGCGCTCGCTTCGCTCATCGCCTCGGGCGCCAAGCTCACCGATCAGGTGCTGCTGATCAACGCGCTCGACGAGGACGCCGAGGGCGCGCTGTCGGTCGCCGCCAAGCGGATCGGCGGGCCGCTGCTGTTCGGAAGGATCTGGGAGCGGCTCGGGATCGACGCCGTGCTGGCCGACCTGCTCATGGAGCGGGCGTTCGAGTTCCCGGTCGAGCGCGCCGTGTTCGTCGCCGCCCTGCATCGTCTGTTCGTTTCGGGATCCGACCGCGACTGCGCCTCGTGGACCAAGGACTACGATATCCCCGGGGCGGAGGGGCTCGATCTGCATCACTTCTACCGCGCCATGGCCTGGCTCGGCGAGGAGCTGGAGGAGAAGCCGGATGGGGCGCTGGCGCCGCGCTGCCTCAAGGACCTGATCGAGGAGAGGCTGTTCGACCGCCGTCGCGACCTGTTCACCGACCTCTCCGCCGTGTTCATGGACACCACCAGCCTCTCCTTCTACGGCGAGGGCGGCGAGACGCTGGGCGAGCACGGCTATTCCAAGGACTATCGGCCCGATTTGAAGCAGATGATCCTCGGCCTCGTCGTCGACGGCGACGGCCGGCCGATCTGCACCGAGATGTGGCCGGGCAATACCGCCGACGTGACGACGCTCCTGCCGGTCGTCGATCGCTTGCAGCGGCGCTTTTCCATCGGCCGGGTCTGCGTCGTCGCAGACCGCGGCATGATCTCGGCGGCAACCATCGCCGGGCTCGAGGAGCGCAAGCTGGAGTACATCCTCGGCGCGCGCGAGCGCTCCGACGCCGCCGTGCGCAAGCTCGTCCTCGAGAACGACGATCCTTTCGTGCCCCTCCTCGTCGAGCGGAAGGCGGGAGAGACCGAGCTGTTCGTCAAGCAGGTGAACGCCGAAGGCGTTCGCTATGTCGTCTGTCGCAACGAAGCGGAAGCCGAGAACGACCGAAAGGACCGTGAAGCGATCGTCGCCGCGCTCGATGCGCAACTGAAGAGGGGCGACAAGGCGCTGATCGGCAATTCCGCCTATCGGCGCTATCTGCGCAAGGCCGGGGCCAAGGGAGCGCACTCATTCGAGATCGACGCCGGCAAGCTCGCCGAGGAGGCGCGCTTCGACGGGATCTTCGTCTTGCGCACCAACGCAAAGATCACTCCTCTTCAGGCGGTCCTGCGCTACCGCGATCTCCTCCAGGTCGAGGACCTCTTCCGCCGAACCAAGGCGATTATGCGCACCCGCCCGATCTTCCATTCCTCCGACGCCGCCATCCGCGGCCACGTCTTCTGCTCCTTCTTGGCGCTCGCGATGCAGAAGCATCTCGACGACCTCGCCCGCCAGGCCGGCCTCGTTCCGGAATGGAAGGAACTGTTGCGCGATCTCGACCGACTGCAGCAGGTGCGCATCCACTACCGAGCCGCCGACTGGCTCGTGCGCACCGACGCCGCGCCGGACGTGACCAGGCTTTTCAAATGCGCCCATGTCGCCCTGCTGCCGCGGGCCCGCCAGGCCCGTCCTCCGCCGCCGGCCCCCTCCAAATCCCCCCGAAAACGCCGCGGCCGCCCCAGGCGTAGTGCCACGCCAACTTGAATTTCGTCAGAACGCCAACACAATCAACCCCTTGCGAAATTCAGGTGTTCAAGTCGGGCATGAGCTGTCGTGGGTCAGCGCGGCGGTTCGGGGTGAGCTTCTCCAGCGCGATCCGTTGGGTGGCGGCTTTGCACGAGCGCGGCAGCTATGCGCCGCTGCCGATGGGCGGCGATACGCGTTCACAGCGCGTCGAGGCGCACGCGGATTTTCTGCTTGGCCTTCATCGGCGCGAGCCCGACCTTACGCTCCACGAAATCTGCGACCGTCTGTCGCGTGCGCGAGGCGAGAAGGTGTCGCCATCGATGATCTGGCGATTTTTCGACCGCCACGACATCACGTTCAAAAAAAATCCGCGCACGCGAGCGAGCAGGACCGCCCGGATGTCCTTGAGCGGCGGCGGCGATGGTTCGACGGTCAACTCGACCTCGATCCGCTGAAACTGGTGTTCGTCGATGAGACGGCGGCGACGACCAACATGGCGCGCCGCTACGGCCGACGCCGGCGCGGCCAACGTCTGCGCTGCGGCGTTCCGCATGGGCATTACAAAGCGATCACCTTCGTCTTCGGCCTGCGCCTGAGAGGCGTCGTCGCGCCCAAGGCCTACGACCACGCCATGAACGCCGAGACCTTCGAAGCCTGGCTCGAGCACCATCTCCTGCCGACTTTGGAGGAGGGCGACATCGTCGTGATCGACAATCTCAAGGCTCACAAAAGCCCGAGGGTGGCGGAAATCCTGGCCAGGAAAAACTGCACGGTCCGATACCTGCCGCCCTACAGCCCGGACTTCAACCCCATCGAGATGGCGATCTCCAAACTGAAAAGCGCGCTGCGAAAACTCGCCGAGCGCACCGTAGCCGGCCTTCTCGCCATCCTGGAAGGTTGCGCCGGTCTCTTCAAGCCAGCCGACTGCCAAAGCTATTTCAGGGCCTGCGGGTATGACCCGGCCGAACTCCCAGCCCTCGACACAACCTGAACGGATTCCGCTCTAGCCGCAGCGCGAGAGCTTCCGGCGCGAAGAGCGGAACGATCCGCTCGGTGGCGGCGAAATCGCGGATTTGCCCATAGCCGCCGGCGCCCGGTTGGCGGAAAACGCGCGCCGTGAGCTTGACCGCGTCGATGACCCAGAGATCGCGGATACCGAAACTGGCGTAGAGCGCCGCCTTGCGCCCCATATCGTAGCGTCGGCGAGGAATCGGCGATTTCGACGACGAGCAGCACGTTGGAGACTCTGAGGTCCTTGGGTTCCAACGAGCTCGGAAAGACGACGACGTCGGGCTCGAGATAGGTATCGTCGCTAAGCCGGAAGGTGGTTTCTGGCGCAAGGTCGATGTCGTCTGGCGCACCTGTACCAGCGGCGCAGCAGGGCAATCTTGACCACTTCATGTGGTTTCCCTTGGGCGACATCGGAACCAGCTCCCCCGATCAGTTCGACGCGCTCGTCCTCCTCCATCACGCCGGCAACGACCATCGCCTCGACCTCGGCGACGGTGAAGCGCGCGCGGCAGCCCTCTGCTGCCTTTGTAACCCGGGCGGCGGCGGATTCATCGCTTAAGCTCTCCATTCGTGGCGACGCT
>CAWBBW010000040.1:0-19387 GCA_963787135.1 uncultured Alphaproteobacteria bacterium
TCGTCAGCAGCGCCGACATGCCCAAAATCTCGGGCTGATGCTTCTCGATGGCCTCGAGGTATTTCTCGACGCTGTTGTTGATGCCGATGTCGAACACCTCGAAGCCGGCGCCCTCCATCATCATGCAGACGAGGTTCTTGCCGATGTCGTGGATGTCGCCCTTGACGGTGCCGATCACCATCTTGCCCATTTTCGGCGCGCCGGTGGCGGCGAGGAGCGGCCTCAAGATCGCCATGCCGGCCTTCATCGCATTGGCCGACATCAGCACTTCCGGAACGAACAGGATGCCGTCGCGGAAGTCGATGCCGACGATGCGCATGCCCTCGACGAGGGCCTTGGTCAGCACATCGTAGGGAACCCAGCCGCGCTCGAGGAGGATTCGGACGCCCTCTTCGACCTCTTCCTTGAGGCCATCGTAGAGATCGTCGTGCATCTGGTCGACGAGGTCGTCGTCGGAGAGCGTTTTGAGATCGAGTTCGTCGTCAGCCATCAGAAAGGTCCGCTTCGAGCCGGGATGGAAAACACTATTGGGACGGCTGGTTCCAACCGAGAAGCATAATAAAACCGCGGCTTCCCAAGTTTTTGCGTTTTCGCCGCAAACCAGTGTGCCTCAGGAGCGGGCGATCCGAACCTTGTGCTCAGCCACGGGAATGAGGCCGCGCACGCGTTTGAACTCGCGCCGGGTCGAGGCGAGCAGAGACGATTCCGACGCCGTCGGAGGCCTTTGCGATCACATGGCCCCAGGGGTCGGCGACCAGGGAATGGCCATAGGTCTGCCGCTGCTCGTTGCCGACGGTGAACGAGCCGGTCTGGGCGCTGGCGCAGACGTAAGTTTCGGTCTCGATCGCCCGCGCTCGGAGCAGCACCTCCCAGTGGTCCTTGCCGGTCTGCATAGTAAAGGCGGCGGGAAGCGCGATGATCTCGGCGCCCTTTTCCGCCAGCGCCTGGAAGAGGTCGGGAAAACGAAGGTCGTAGCAGATCGAGCAGCCGACGGTGACGCCTTCGCAGTCGTAGGTGACGACCTTGTCGCCCGGCTTCACCGTCGCGCTTTCCTTGTAAGCCGCGCCGTCGGGCGCGGTGATGTCGAAGAGATGGATCTTGCGATAGCGAGCGATCTCCTCGCCCTCACGGTTGAAGACGACCGAGGTGTTGTGGATGCGGTCTTCGCCTTCGATTTTTTCCATGATCGAGCCGGCATGCACGAAGATGCGATGCTTGATCGCCTGCCCGCGCGCCATTGTGTAGGCCGGGCCGCCAGGAAAACTCTCGGCGTTCCTGAGCTTGTCCACCTTGAAGCCGCCTCCCCAGTCGAAATGCTCCGGCAACAGCACCCAGTCGGGGCCTTCCTCCGCGACGGCCTGCTCGATCAGCGCCTCCGCAGCCGCGATATTCGCGGCCTTGTCGCTGATCGAGTTCATCTGAATGATCGAAACTTTCATGCATGGGCTCCGGAGTGCCGCTAATCTGGGCGCCGCATCGCCGCGCGTCAACGCCGCACGAAAGCGGCGAAGGCCTTGAGCTGATCAGCGATGAAGCCGCGAGTCGCCGGATCGGTCACCTCGCCTGTCGCGGGATCAACCTTCGTCCGGACCGCCGCGAAGATGACCTCGGGCCGGTTGAACGTCCGCGCCTCGACGAAGACCAGCGAATGGCGCAGATGGAGCTGCGCGCGCACGCCGCCGAACGCGCCCTGCGAAGCGCTCTGGATCAGGACGGGTTTGTTGGCGAACGGCTGCTTCGGCAGGCGTGAGAGCCAGTCGACCGCGTTCTTCAGCACTCCGGGCCATCGAATAATTGTACTCGGGCGTGACGATTATTGAGGCCGTCGGCTGCAGCGATCGCCTCCCCCATGGTGGTCGCCACGCGCGGAAAGCCCTTTTCCTGGATATCCTGATTGTAGAGGGGAAAGTCGCCCAGCGAGCCGAGCGGTTCGATCGAAACGCCGTCAGGCGCGAGCGCAGGAAGAGCGCGGCCGATGGCCGCGTTGAAAGAGCCGCGCCGAAGGCTCCCGACCATGATGACGAAGTGAAGCGGCTTCTCCTCAGCCATCGACGGTCCTCCGGATTGCGATCGGGATCGCGGCGCTCCACGGCGCCGTCTGACGGCTGGTATTTGGTCTTGCCGGCGAAACCGATATGGTCTTGCCTCGTTCCGGCCCTGTCAAGGAAGCCATGTTCGCCCCATCCGATCTCTTTTCCGTCCGCGGCCGCACCGCGCTCGTCACCGGCGGCGCGACCGGCCTCGGCCGTGTCTGCGCCGAAGCGCTGCTCGCCGCAGGCGCCCGGGTGCTGATCGCCTCGCGCAAGGCCGAGGCCTGCGAAGCGGCGGCGGCGGAGCTTTCCGCCATTGGCCCATGCGAAGGCTTCGGCGGCACCGTCGCCAATGAGGCGGGGGTCGCGGCGCTCGCGGCGGAGACGCGGAAGCGCGCGGATGTTCTCCACATCCTCGTCAACAACGCGGGCCTCACCTGGGGCGAGCCGTTCGAGACCTATCCCTGGAAGGCCTGGGAGCGGGTGATGGCGGTCAATGTCGCCGGGCTCTTCTCGCTCACCCGGGATCTCGCCCCGATGCTGGTCGCGTCGGCCAGCGCCGACCGGCCTTCGACCGTCGTTAACCTGGGTTCGGTGATGGGCACGGTCACGCAGTCGGAAACCGCCTATGCCTATTCGGCCTCGAAGGCCGCGGTGCATCATCTGACCCGCATTCTGGCGCAGGAATTCGCAGCGCGGCAGGTGACCATCAACGCCATCGCGCCTGGGCCGTTTCCCACCAACATGACGCGCTTTGCGCTCGGCGACGAAGCGGGCGCGGCGCGTGGCGCGAAGACCGTGCCGATGGACCGGCTCGGGCGCCCCGAGGACATCGCCGGCGCGCTGCTCTTCCTGACCGGGCGGGGCGGCGCCTATACGACCGGCGCGATACTTCCCGTCGACGGCGGCATTTCCGTCGCCGCGTCGGCCTCAATGTTCGGAGACGAGAAATGAGCGTATGGGCGGATGCGACGAAGATCCCTGCGGCTGAGCTTGCCGCCCATGTCGGCGAGGTTTTTCACTCGCACTGGTTCGTCGTCGACCAGGAGCGGATCGACGCCTTCGCCAAGGTCACCGAGGACGAGCAGTTCATCCACATCGACCCGGTCCAGGCGGCGGCGACGCCGTTCGGCGGCACGGTGGCGCACGGCTTCCTCACCCTCTCGATGCTGTCGCCGATGGCCTATAGCGCGCTCCCCAGGGTCGAAGGCATCGCGATGGGGGTCAATTACGGCTTCGACCGGGTGCGCTTTCTTCATCCTGTCCGCTCCGGCAGCCGCGTGCGCGCGAAATTCACCCTGATGGCTGTGACCCAGCGTTCCGCGCGCGAATGGCAGCTCACCTACGACGTCAGCGTCGAGATCGAAGGTGCTCACAAACCGGCGCTCGCGGCGACGTGGCTCACGATGCAGGTGACGGGCTGAGAGGGTTGGTCGCACTTCTTACCGGCTTGACCAACTGCCTCCGGTGTGTACTGTACACATAATGCGGAGCAGCGACCTCATTCGCGATCTGGAAAAGGCCGGCTGGATCTTGAAACGAATTCGCGGCTCCCATCATGTGTTCATCCATCCGAAGCGCTCTGGCATTATTGTTGTTCCGCATCCAAAGCACGAACTGGGCGTCGGTCTTGTGGCGGCAATTCGTAAACAGGCGGGCTTTTGACCATGCGTTACCCCATCGCAATTGAACCCCGAACCAACCATTCCGACTACGGCGTTGTCATTCCGGATCTACCTGGCTGCTTCTCTGCGGGAGACACTCTGGAAGAGGCGATCGCGGGCGCAGAGGACGCGGGCCTCGCCTGGATCGACGAGGCGCTGGACGCCGCGGAACCCGTGCCGCCGCCCTCGTCATTGGAGGCGATTCGCTCAAAGCCGGAATATGCCGGGTGGATTCTTTCGCTCATCACCATCGATCCCGCCGCACTCGACGATACGATCGAACGTATCAACATCACGCTGCCGCGTAGGGTCCTGCGTCGCCTCGACGACGAAGCGCGCGCGGCGGGCGAAACCCGTTCGGGCTATATCGCCAAGCTGGCCGTCAGCCGCTGACTGTTCTCGCCCTCACCGAACCTCACCGCCTCCCCGGTCGAGGGCGCCCGTCAGCTCGCCCTCCGCGGCGCACGAAGGTTCCGACTGGCTGGCCGGTCGCGGTCTTGTCGGTCGTCCGGGTTTCAATCACGCTCAAGGCGATCCGACTTCACTGCGTTGGCTTGTGGACGCCAACGCCCCTCGCGACAAGGAGGATGCCGGCGATTTCTGCCGGTGTCGGCACTTGGGCGAGAACAACCATCCCGACGACCGCCGCCGTTGCCGGCAGCAGAGTGAGCATGAGGGCGAAAGTGGCGCGCGGCAGCCGCGCCATGGCGAGCTGATCACAGACGTAGGGGATGACAGAAGATGACACACCGACCCCAATCCCAGCCGGGATCAATTCAGGTCTGGAAAGCGCCGGAACAACTTCGGCGATTCCGATTGGCATCGCGGCGATAAGGGCGACAAGCATCGCTGCTCCAAGCCGGTCAATCCCGCTCGCGCCGCCGGCGCGCGAAATGGCGTGACCGATCACGACGTAGACGCCAAAGAGCGCGGCGTTGGCGATCGCAAGGAGCACCCCGAGCCTGTCGCCGGACCATTGAAAGCCGATCAGAAAAAAGACGCCCGAGACCGCAACGACGAGCGCGGCGACGTTGCGGAGCGACCGCACGCCGACAAGCGCTACGGCGATCGTGGCGACAAACTCGATGGCGGCGACGGTGGCCAGCGGCAGGCGGTCGATCGCGAGGTAGAACGCCGAGTTCATGAGAGCCAACGTAATCCCGAGTGCGACGATCAGCATGCGCGCGCCTTGGTCGCAGTCGATTACGACGCGCCAGGGACGCCGCCAGATCGCAAAGATCGCCGCGGCCGAGGCGATCCGGAGCCAGGCGACGCCGAGCACCCCGACATGACTGAAGAGCAGCACGGCGAACGAGGGGCCGAGGTAGTGAAACAGCGCGCTGACCATGAAGAACGCGTGGGGCGGCACGCGGTCGGCCAGGTTGGCCTGCGACGGACGAACCAGTTCGGACATGCTTTTATAATGCCAGCCTATTTGAGGATGGCGACTGCGTTTCTCTGGTGATAGAATTGGTTTGATCTGGATTTCGGAGCCGCAGATGCCAAATCACCGACAAATCGAAAGCGTCGCGCTCGATGAAGCCGACCGTCGCCTGATCGAGGCGCTCGACCGGAATGCACGCACTTCGACCGCCGATCTCGTCAGGCTGGATCGGCTTGTCGCCGCAAAGCACATCCGATCGGGTGAAGCGTCTGGAAGACCTGGGCGTCATCACGGGATTTACGGTGCGACTTGACCCGACCGCGCTTGGGCTGGGGATTGGAGCCTACATTCGCATTCGACCGGCGATGGGCGAATTGCAGCGGGTGAGTCAGCTCTTGGCCGACATCCCCGAAATCGTCGAATGTGACCGCGTGACTGGCGAAGATTGCTTCGTGGCAAAGGTCTTTGTCCCGCGCATCGATGACCTGGAACGCGTCATCGACAGATTGCTGCCGTTCGCGCAGACAAACACGTCGATCATACAGTCGTCTCCGGTGCGGCGAAGGCAGCCGTCATTCGGGCGCTAGGGTGTTCCGAGTTTAGGCTGAGGCAAGTCCGGACCTCTGAAATAGGTTTTAACGTTCGCCGGATATTATACTCATATGTACTGTTGTATTGATGTTTGACACAGGTAAAGTCGAGACGGCACGACCGGGCGGTCGCCCGGAAACCCGGAAATGGCGCGCCGCAACCCTCTGGAATCGCGCAAAACGCGCCCAGAAACGGCACGGGGGCCGGGCTTCGACAAAACAGCCGGCGGCGACACGCCCGCGTCCCGTTCCCCCTCACCAGAACCTCAGCGCCTCGCCCGTCGAGGGCGTCGTCAACTCGCCCTCCCACATGACGCGGCGGCCGCGCACGAAGGTCCCGACCGGCCAGCCCGTCACCGTCTTGCCGTCGTAGGGCGTCCAGCCGCAGCGCGAGGCGATCCAGGTATCGCGGATCGTTTCAACCCGCTTCGTGTCGACTACCGTAAAGTCGGCGTCGTAGCCGGCCGCGATCCGGCCCTTGCCGACGATATTGAAGATGCGCGCGGGGCCGGCGCTGGTCAGATCGACGAAGCGCCGCAGGGTCAGACGTCCGGCGTTGACGTGATCGAGCATGACCGGAACCAGCGTCTGCACCCCCGGCATGCCCGACGGACTCTCGGGATAGGGCTTCGCCTTCTCTTCGAGCGTATGGGGCGCGTGGTCGGAGCCGAGCACGTCGACGACGCCTTGGGCAAGGCCGCGCCAGATCTCCTTCCGATGGTCGGCGCCGCGCACCGGCGGGTTCATCTGCAGCCTCGCCCCGAGCCTCGGATAGTCCTCGGCGCTGAGCGTCAGGTGATGCGGCGTCGCCTCGCAGCTGGCGACGTCCTTGGCCTCAGCCAGCAGCGCCATCTCGTGGCCGGTGGAGATATGCAGGATATGCACCTGCGCATGCGCCTCGCGGGCCAGGCGGACGAGGCGCTCGGTCGATCGGAGCGCGGCAATTTCGTCGCGCCAAACGTGATGCGATGAATGGTCGCCATGGACGCGGTGATGTTTTCGCTCGTTGAGGCGCTCCTCGTCCTCGCTGTGAAACGCCGCCCGACGCCGGATTGCCTTGAGAATCGCCAGCACGCCCGCATCGTCGGCGACGAGCAGCCTTCCCGTCGACGACCCCATGAACACCTTGATCCCTGCGGCGCCCGGCAGGCGCTCGAGCTCGGAAAGGTCGGCGACATTGTCGTGCGTGCCGCCGACCCAGAAGGCGAAGTCGCAATGCATGCGGCCCTTCGCCCGGCGAAGCTTGTCGGCGAGAGCGTCCGCCGTCGTCGTCGTCGGATCTGTGTTGGGCATTTCGAACACGGCGGTCACCCCGCCCAAGGCGGCCGCGCGCGAACCGGTCTCCAGATCCTCCTTGTGAACCAGGCCCGGCTCGCGAAAATGCACTTGGCTGTCGATGACGCCGGGCAGAACATGCAAGCCTTGGCAGTCGATCCGTTCGCCTGCCGAAGCGCTGCCGAGCGCGCCGATCTCGGCGATGCGCCCGTCGCGGACGCCGATATCGCGGACGCCCTCGCCGTCCTGGTTGACCACGACGCCATTCATAAGAACGAGATCGAAGAGCTGCGGCGCCATGCGGTTCCTTGCGCGAGGATCGGATCGGCCTAATTAACAGAGGCGGCCTTTGCAAGCGCGGCCGGAGACGGGTTCCCATGACAAACAAGGTCGCATGGCTCGAAGATCGCGGCGTCGTCCGGGTCGCGGGCGAGGACGCGTCGAGCTTCCTGCAGGGCCTGCTGACCAACGATGTCGAGCGGCTCAAGGCCGGCGAAGCGCGCTATGCCGCGCTCCTGTCGCCGCAGGGTAAAATCCTGTTCGACATGCTGGTCGTGCGCATGCCGGCGGAGAATGGCGCGGCCTATCTTATCGATTGCTCGGCCGCGCAGGCGGCGGATCTCGCCAAAAGGCTCGGCTTCTACAAGCTCCGCGCCAAGGTCGTGGTCGCCGACGAGAGCGCCGACCACGGCGTCGTCGCCGGCTGGGGCGGGGAACCGGAGAACGCCATGGGCGGGGTCGTTTACCGCGATCCGCGCGCGCCGCTTGGGTGGCGCGCTATTCTGCCGCGCGCCAAGGCGGCGGCGGTCGGCGCGGGTCACGTCCATGAATACGACGGGCTCCGCATTGCGTTTGCCGTCCCCAAGGGCGGCGTCGACTTCGCCTATGGCGACGTCTTTCCGCAGGACGCCAATCTCGACAGTCTGAACGGCGTCGATTTCGACAAAGGCTGCTATGTCGGGCAGGAGGTCGTGTCACGCATGAAACACAGGGGGACGGCCCGCAAGCGCGTGGCCCGCGTCAGGATTGGAGCCGACGCGCCGCCTCCGGGAACGCCGGTGCGCGACGGCCAGTTGACGATCGGAACGCTTGGTTCCTCGTCCGGGCGCGAGGCGCTGGCGATGCTGCGGCTCGATCGGGTCGAGGATGCGAAGGTGGCGGGCCGGGGCTTGAGCGCCGGGGGCGTCGCCGTAACAGTTGCAGACCCGGCGTAGCGGAGGCGCAGGTCTGTTCGGACACCCTGCACTTTTGAAGACGCGCAAGTGTTTTCATAAGGTTAGGCGCCAAAAACTGCACCTTTTTGGCAGCGGCCGAATCAGGGAGCGCTTGTGGACTCAATCATCATCGAGTCCAGATGAAGAAGCTTCTTAGCTGCCCTCCCGCTGTGACGTTTGGTTGGCAACCAACTTCACCTTCTGAATAATGGCGGACTTTGCCGATTTATCGGTACCCATATGCCGTTCAATGGCATAGGCCGCCAATGCAATGTTTTCGTAACTCCCAAGCCGCCCCCCTCACATGGGGTGTGTCCAGTCAAGCTCGATCATTTCTGCATTGTGCATGCTCCTCGTTTGGATCCGAAGCGTGAGCCCGTCTCTTCCATGCAGCCCTGACGACCGCATCACCTCACATCCGGTCGAGCTTGTGGGCTCGGACCAAAATCCCTCATGCTCGAGGGTATCGGGCTCGGGTTGGCGGGACCATCCTTTTTCACGGCGTGTTTCAGCCCAGGGGGGTTGATCCGCGGTCGCCGCCCGCCCGGATCCGGCGAAGCTGTCGCGTTCAGCTTCGCTGGAATGGGGTCAAGTTATTAAGCCATCGCTGGCGTGGAGTGGGGTTAAGTCATCGATCGGGTGATGCGGCCTTGAACACGGCGCCCTCGGGAACGACGCCTTGGGTGACGTAGCGCCACAAGGCGACGAGCAGTTTGCGGGCCAGCGCGACGATGGCGATCCGGCGGATTCGTCCCTTCGCAGCGCCGACGCGCGCGTGAAACCAGCGGCTCAAGGCCGAGTCCGGCTGATGACGCAACCAGAACCAGGCAAGCTCAATCATCGTCTTGCGCAGGCGGCGATTGCCCGACTTCGAGATGCCCTGGTCCCGTTCGACGCCGCCGCTCTGCCAGGGACTGGGCGCCAATCCGCCGTAAGCCGCCACCTGGCGTCGGTTGCCGAAGCTTCGAAACAACAATTCCAGCCAGAGGAGCGAGGCGAACTCAGGGCCCAAGCCTTTGAGCTTGAGAAGCAGAGCGGCGGGGTTGTTGCGTTCCTCGGCATCCATACGGATGAGCGCGTCGCGGGCGCGTTCAACAACAGCCAGTTGCGTCGTCACCAGCGCGATCCGATCGAGCTCCCGGCGGATTTCCTCCTTCAACATCGGCGGCAGATCACGGCCGTCGCCGGTTCGCAGCGCCTCGAGTTCGTTCGAAACGATCACGCCGAAGCGGATCGTAGTCCTGGACGCCTTGGCCGCTGAGCAGGCCCCTCGACTCGATTGGTATGCTGAATGCGTTCCTTGAGCAGCGTTCCGCGCTCGCGCGTCAGGCGCCGGCGATCCTCGTCTTCCCGGCTCGGCGCGCGAACCATGGAACAGACCCGCCGCTCGCCGCGAGCCCAGGCCATCAGCGTCCGCAACAGCGTCTCGCCGTCGATCGCATCGGTCTTGGCCCGCCGATGCCTCCGGTTGACCGCGATCGAAGCCGCGTCGACGACGTGGCTCTCAATCCCGTTGGCGAGCAGCAATCGATGAATCCAGAACCCGTCCAATCCCGCTTCCTGAATGACGATCGCTTTGACCTGCACGCCGTAGCGCTGCTCGGCCTTCGCCATCGACCGCGAAAGAAGCTCGAGCAGGCCGGCGCCGTCTCCACCCTCAACCACATGCTTGGAAAACTTCTCGCTGCCCGGATTGTTGATCGTCACAACCCATTTCGATTTACTCAATTCGAGCGAGGCGTACAGCGTGATATCATTCGCGCGGGCGGTGGTCGCGACAGCGGTCGCAGAGGTGACAGACTGCATCGGTTGCCTCCATGCTGGTGTGGAAGCTCAGCCTACCAAGTCAGGCCGCCGTCCACCCGCATAGGATCTTTTTCGCCCGTTTTTTGGCTCGAAGGACGGCGAGCCGAAGGGACCGACCGAACAATAGGGAATCGAAAGACGAACAGACCGGAATCATTCCGAACTGGAACCCGCCTGCTGACACCGCTCGAGGCCAGAAATGGGGGGCAGCTTGGGAGTTACATGTTTTCACGTTCGGTCTCGTTCGTTACCCGCGAGTGCAAGATTTCCCATATTTTATCGATGATCATATCAAGAACGATCCGGTTGTTCTTGTTCACCGAGAGCAAATCCAAGTGCCGTTTCCAATGTAAACCACCGAGCTCGACCATAATCATCACTAGCAATAAACGCTCTATATTTGTTATCTTTGCCTCCGCGAGGATTTTTTCATAGACGCCCAGCAAGCTGTCGCCGGCAAATTGACTGCACATAATGCTTTGTATACCGAAAAAGAACGCAAGATCAATGATGTACGACAATATCTCCGGATTCAATGAGGTAACGTCTGCTCCTCGTTCCTTCCATTTTCGAGCAAGATCGTCCGTTATTCTCTCTACAACTCCGCTTACAGAATTATGGATGTACAGAAATAGCTTTGCATTTTCGGCGAGATATCTTTTTGCTGCAAGCATCTTCTGATCGACATTTGTAAAGTCAGAATTTCGTATCACCTTTCCGAGCAGACCCACAGTGTATATGAACTTACGGAAGTTGTGTTGAGTGACTGGGGATTCCTCTAAACGCTCACTAGGTGCTTTTGAGGACTCTTTACCAACAGCTTCTTTCGTAACGTCTTTACCAACGGTCCCCTTGCGTAGCGGGTTTTGTATCTCCCGATCGGCAGCGTCCATAAGATCATCAATTTGATCATGCGTAAGCTTCTTCTTCTTGAGATCGCGTAGCTTGCTCAGATTTAACGCGAAACTCGGCGAAACGCCCGCAACCGTGTCAAAGCTATCCAACGACTGTTCAGTCAATTCCGAGGGAGCGATCGCGTCCAACTCGTTGCCGATTTTGACAATTAGTTCGGAGTTCCGCCTATGAAGCCCCGACATCAAATCAATCTCGTCGAAATATTCGGTCGCGTTCCCGTCAGCGAATATCTGATCCAGCAAATCTTTGTCCTCTTTTAGATGTGAGGCGACAAAATAATTCTGAAAACAAGGATATTTAAACGCAATATCATCGCCAAGTCGCGCCAATATTACAGTAGATATGAGAGTCTCCAGTACGTCGTATGCTTTGTAGTGCAACCCACGTTCCCTAAAGAAAACAATAAGACATTCCGTCACGTCATTAACGTCCGCAATACCGTCTCGCTGACGAAGGAAAAGCGACACGTGTTGAAGTGTAATTTCGCGTGCTTTAGGATCAAAATCCTTATACAACATGCTTGATAAGTCAGTCTTGCCGAGCAATACGTCCACTACCCCCGTCAACAATATCGCTTCGTTGATCCCGTGCTGACGTTGCTTCTGGTACACGGACCAGAGCAGTAGCGTGACTATGAAACCAGTACGCGGCAGGTTCCCGACTCGAAGCTGATTCATCACGGTCCGATACGTCTTTTCGCTGTCGTGGCCAGTCTGTTCGCACCATCTTCTAGAGAGCTCCCGAATTGATTTTCTAGGGAGTTGCTGAATATGAATTTCGTCGAATCCCGCAAGGGAGTTCAACTTGTCGTCGCGCAAAACATGTGTCGAGTGTGACTGAACGAAAACTATCCAGCGAGCGTTGCGAATTCCAGCGATGATCCTCTCAACCTCCGCCTTTTCTGAACTTGAATTACAGTCGAGGTTGTCCACAATAAACAAAAAGTCACCTGATGAAAGTAACTCTTCCGTATCTGCGGCGCTAATTAAACCTTGGGTATAGGCGTTTATCGCCTTCTTTAACCCGTAACTATTTCTTTTAAATTGCCGGAAATCAATGACGACCGGAATTCTTGGTCGGTCAATAAGACCCTCCGCAACATTTACGGCAATAAATTGCGCTAAACTTGACTTACCTGCCTCCCGTGGACCAAAAACCACGAGATTCTGGTTGCCCCGGAGCAACTTTTCTAGGGGAATGATCTCGGGTTCTTTTGTGGCGCCCACTACATCAGCCTGCCCCACTCTTGGCTCGTGAGCAAGCACATGACGAGAAAGGGGCGGGCAGACAAATGCCTCCTTCGCATCTAGGTGGAGCGTCCCTTGCGCCTCCCGCATGCTGATCTGGTCCGAAGCTGTTTGGCGTATCAGACCCCGCAATAGCCGTAACGCTCGATGAACCCTACCAGAGGGAGCTATCGCGGCCTTGGCACGAAAGGGGACTTTAAAGCGGCCTCCGCGGGTAGTATAAGCGATTAGAAACCACCACCTCATCGAATTCAGCGAGCCAGTTGAGCGGATGATGAAGCATTGCGATCTTTATATCTGCGGTTTCGATTGCCGCGATGGCTTTATCTATATGTCTCTCGCCAAGGATTAGCTTATTTCGGTCCACGTTGTCAGATTCGCCCGTCGCTCGCCACGCGGTATCGAAGCAAGCGATTCCGACGCGTAGATCGCCCTTCTTTGCCACAAATACGCGAAGAAGCGGATCGTTAACTACGGGGGAAACGTCTATTTCGCTCCTAACGAACTTGTAGAAGTTGTCCAACCGCTCAATTACTCTACCGGACGCGCTATCACCAGAAACTAAGCCGTCAATAAACTCGTTGACCAGTACATCGCTTGTAAGCGTCGCTCGTGCGCCCGCTTCAACAAACGAATCAGATCGAACAACACGACGCGAGACATCATGATTGCCCGGCGCAATAAATAAAGACTCACGGGTCAGTCCAGTCGAAGCCAAAACGCGGTCGATAAATCGCGTTCTTGCGCTACTAAACGAGCTGTGGTCTTCACCAGAAAAGACAAGATCACCACTAAATAGGATCAAATCTGGCCGCAAATCGTTCGTCTGGGCGACGTGATTTCAAATCGACGCAAAGAGCATCGACTACTATGTTCATATCCAGCGCTTTTGCGTCGGACCAATGCAAATCAGAAAGGTGCAAGATTGTCAGAGAGTGCATGTCTCAATCTTCGCAAATCGGCGGCCCAGCGGGCGGAGATGGCTGGTAACACAACTCTAGACCATAATGTTACAAATAACGGCTACTGATCAGTGGAACGTGTCCGGGCTGGGCGTACCCGAGCCCGGCACGTCGACCATTACGATCCCTCTCCGCCTATCCCGTCCAAAATCTGCGCCACACAGCTCAGCGACAGCCGGTACGGCATTTCGACGGTGTCCCAGATGCAGAATTGCTCCTGCATCGTCATCGTCTCCAGCGCCAACCGCACGGTATCCCCCGGCGCCCACGACGCGCCGATCAGGTCGGTCCCGCTGAGTACGGCGCGATCGTGCAGGCCCTGCACGATCCTGCCGAGCATCAGGTGCTCATCGCGCGGGTCTTTGGCCCAGGGCGTTATCAAATACGAGAGATCGACGGGCAGCAGCGGTCGACTGACGCCTTCGGGCGGCGCTCCTGGTTCGCTTCGCGCAGCCGGATTGACCGCGACCCGATAGAGAAAAATTGTGCAGGTCGGCTGCGGCGTCGGCTTCAGTTCGTGGAAGATGTCGGGCGTGGCGATCCGCACGTTGGCCGATGCGACCATGCCGGTCAAAGCCGCCTGCAAAACCGACGCCAGGGTTTCGCCCATGTCGCGAACAACACTCGGACTCGCCATCTCGAACGGCCCTCCTCGGGGCTTCAGCTTTCGATCTTCGCGCGGTCAGCGATAGACGAGCACCGGAATGGTCGAATGGGTGAGAACCTTGACTGTCTCGCTGCCGAGCAGCAGCGCGGCGACGCCACGCCGCCCGTGTGAGGCCATCACAATCAGATCGCACCCTTTGGCGTGTGCCGCGTCGATGATCGCCCGGAAGGGCTGGTCATGAACTTCGCGTATCGTTTCGCAGGGCACGCCCGCGGCGTCGGCCGCCATCTTGACCTGCTCGAGCGCCTGTTCGGCAATTCGGCGCGACTCCTCCTCATATTCGTCTTCGCCGACCGAGACGAGCACCGCATCAAGGGAAGCAACATGATAGGGCTCCGCGAGGGTCAGCGCCGTCACTTTCGACTTGCACTCCTTCGCCAGTTGCACCCCGTAGAGAACCGCCTTGCGGGAGAGATCCGAACCGTCGGTAGGGATCAGGATATTCTTGAACATTGCGCCCTCCTCAATGATAGGATTCAAAGGTAGGCCAACGCGTCAAAGCGCGCCATGGCCAAAAACCCGTCCGAAAAGCGGGCGACTGACTGCCCAAATCGGCCGTAGAGTTGCGGCGCCGACCTGGGACAGTTAAAATTCCTCCCCCGACAGGAACGTCCTCTCGGCTTCTGCAGTTTCCCTTCCGTTGGCCAAGGAGCCGTCCCCATGACTTTCACCCTGCCCAATCTGCCCTATGCCTACGACGCGCTCGGACCCTATATGTCGCGCGAAACGCTCGAATATCATCACGACAAACATCATCTGGCTTACGTCAACAACGGCAATAATGCGCTCAAAGGCACCGAATGGGAGGGCAAATCCCTCGAAGAGATCGTCAAGGGCTCGTTCGGCAAAAACGCCGCGGTCTTCAACAATGCGGGTCAGCACTATAACCACATTCACTTCTGGAAATGGATGAAGCCAAATGGCGGCGGCAAGATCCCCGGCGAAGTGGAGAAAGCCCTCATCGACGGCTTCGGTTCGGTCGACAAAGCCAAGGAAGATCTTGCCCAGGCCGGCGTGACCCAGTTTGGCTCCGGCTGGGCCTGGCTGACCCTGAAGGACGGCAAGGTGCAGGCGACCAAGACGGCCAATGGCGAGAACCCGCTCGTGCATGGCGGCAAGCCGATCCTCGGCATCGACGTGTGGGAGCACTCCTACTACATCGACTATCGCAACCGGCGCCCGGACTATCTGAAGGCGTGGATCGATCACCTCGTCAATTGGGAATATGTCGCCGAACTGTTCGGCCAGAAGTAAGAGGAAGCGCTGCGCCCGAATCGTTTCCAGGGGGGCGGCGCCAACGCGGCGTCAATCCTTCAGATTGAGCGTCCTGTTGGCGCAAACCTCGACGCCTTCGGCGTCGAGGGACTGCCCGTCTGCGAAGGCGCCGTGCAGATCGACCTTGCAGTCCTTGCCGCGCGGAACGCGCGCCGCCGCCTTCTGGCCGGCCTTCAGCGGGCCGGCGATTTTTTTCCACGTCGGGAAGCCGCTCTCCGTGGCCTCCAATTCGAGGAGTCCGGCCGCGCGGGAGTTAACGACCGTGACGTCGACGGTCGTTTGGGACTGATCTGGAGGCTTGGCTTTGGCCTTCTTCACAACTGGCGCGGCCTGAGCCGGAGGCCCCGCCGCAGGAGCACCGGTCTGCGCGAACGTTCCACTTATATCGATCAGAACGCAGAACGCCGCCGCCGCGAGAGCCGCCACCCAATCCCGCGTTTTCATCCCAGAGTCTCCTGCTAACCTCGACCGCGAGCAGCGCCGTACATTTCGATCAATTACCGCGCTATCGCAGCCTTCCGTTCGGCGGAGCGCAGCATCGGCACAATGTCCTCGATCTTTTCCGCCACCAGATAGCGCAGCTCGAAGCCGCGGCGAATGAAGCCTTCGCCGTTCATATGCGCGAAGAGGGCGAGCAGCGGACGCCAGAATCCATGGAGGTTGGCGACGAGGACCGGCTTCGTGTGGCGGTCGAGCTGCGCCCATGTCATTTGCTCGACAAGCTCCTCGAGCGTTCCGACGCCGCCCGGAAGCGCGACGAACGCGTCGGCGCGATCGAACATCGCCTGCTTGCGCTGATGCATGTCATCGACGACGAGCATCTCCTGGGCGGCGGTCAGCGCGTGTTCCTTGCGCACGAGAAAATTGGGGATAATTCCCGTGACATAGCCGCCGGACGCGAGCGTCGATCGCGCGAGGCGACCCATCAGGCCGTCCCCGCCCCCGCCGTAGACGAGGCCGATGCCCTCCTCCGCCAGAATGCGCCCCAACGCCTCCGCCGCCTCGCCAAAGCGCGCGTCGTTGCCGTCGCTCGACCCGCAATAAACGCAGACATTCCTGATGGAGCTCATTGATTGGCCTCGCCTCAAGCCTTCGATTTGCCGCTCCCGGCCGAAAGCCGTCAAGCCGCCGGGCGGAGCGCTTGGACGCAGGGGCTCAGGCAAGCCCGATCTCGCGCAGGATCTCGGCCTCGTGTTCGCCGAGAGTCGGCGATCGGCGCGCCAGCGCGAGCGGACTTTCGCTCATGACGATGGGGCTGCGAACGCCGGGGGTCCCTTGCGGATCGATCCGCATGCCGCGCGCGACGAACTGCGGGTCGGCGAAAAGATCCGCGACCGTGTTGATCGGCCCGGCGGGAACCACTGCCTTCTCAAGGGCTGCGAGAAGGCCATCTCGCGGCCAAAGGCGCGTCCTAGTCGAAAGCTTGTGTTCGAGTTCTGCCCGGTTGGCGACGCGCGCGGCGTTGGTCGCAAAGCGGTCGTCCGCGGCGAGCGCGTCGAGGCCGAGGGTCGCGCAAAGGCGACCGAACTGGCCGTCGTTGCCGACCGCCACGATCAGATAGCCGTCGGCGACGGGAAAGGTCTGATAGGGCGCAATATTGGGATGAGCGTTGCCCATGCGACGCGGCGCGACGCCGGAGGCCAGATAGTTCATCGCCTGATTGGCGAGCATCGCGCCCATCGTGTCGAGGAGAGCAAGGTCGATCTGCTGGCCGCGCCCGCTGCGCTCGCGCTCGATCAGCGCCGCTTCGATTGCGATTGCGCCGTAGAGCCCGGTGAAGAGGTCGCAGATCGCGACGCCGACCTTCTGCGGTTCGCCATCCGGTTCGCCGGTGATATCCATGTATCCTGACATGCCCTGGATGAGAAAATCGTAGCCGGCGCGCTCGGCGTATGGTCCGGTCTGGCCGAAGCCGGTGACCGAACAATAGACGAGGCGCAGATTGAGAGGCCTCAGGCTCTCGTAGTCGAGGCCAAATTTCGCAAGGCCGCCAACCTTGAAATTCTCGATCAGGACGTCCGAGCGGGCCGCGAGGCGGCGCACGATCTCGCGTCCGCGCTCAGTCGCGAAGTCAGCGACGATCGAGCGCTTGCCCCGGTTGCAGCCGTGAAAATAGGCGGCCGCCTGCTCGCCCTTAGTCTCAATGAACGGCGGACCCCAGCGGCGCGTGTCGTCGCCCTCCGGGCTCTCGACCTTGATGACGTCGGCGCCGAGATCGGCCAGCGTCTGCCCGATCCAGGGTCCTGCGAGAATGCGCGCGAGTTCGAGAACGCGGACGCCAGCGAGCGCGCTCATCCTCAGAAGAAGGCTTGCAAACCGGTCTGCGCCCGGCCCAGGATCAGCGCGTGAACGTCGTGCGTGCCTTCATAAGTGTTGACCGTTTCCAGATTGGCGAGATGGCGCATGACCTGATACTCGATCTGGATGCCGTTGCCGCCGTGCATGTCGCGCGCGGCTCTCGCGACCTCGAGCGCCTCGCCGCAATTGTTGCGCTTCATCATCGAGACCATTTCCGGCGCCGCCCGGCCCTCGTCCATCAGCCGCCCGAGCCGGAGCGAGCCCTGAAGCCCGAGCGCGATCTTCGTCTGCATGTCGGCGAGCTTCTTCTGGAAGAGCTGGGTCGCGGCCAGCGGCCGGCCGAATTGCTTGCGGTCGAGGCCGTACTGGCGCGCCCGCATCCAGCAGTCCTCCGCCGCGCCCATGGCGCCCCAGGAAATTCCGTAGCGGGCGCGGTTGAGACAGCCGAAGGGGCCCTTGAGGCCGGAGACGTTCGGCAGGAGCGCGTCCTCCGGAACCTCGACGTCATCGAGCACGATCTCGCCGGTGACCGAGGCGCGCAAAGAGAGCTTGCCCTCGATCTTCGGCGCGCTGAGCCCCTTCATGCCCTTTTCGAGGAGGAAGCCGCGGATCTCTCCGTCATGCGCCGCGGACTTCGCCCAGACGACGAACACATCGGCGATCGGCGCGTTGCTGATCCAGGTCTTGGCGCCGTGAAGGCGGTAGCCGCCCGCGCTCTTCTCGGCCCGGGTCTTCATGCCGCCGGGGTCAGAGCCCGCGTCCGGTTCGGTGAGGCCGAAGCAGCCGATGAGGTCGCCGCGCGCCAGGCCCGGAAGGTATTTCTTGCGTTGGGCCTCGTCGCCGTAGGCGTAGATCGGATACATCACGAGCGAACTCTGCACGCTCATCATTGAGCGGTAGCCGGAATCGACCCGCTCGACTTCGCGCGCCACGAGCCCGTAAGCCACATAACCGGCGTTGGCGCAGCCGAACTCCTCCGGCAGGGTCACGCCGAGCAGCCCCGCCTCCCCCATCAGGCGAAAGATCTTGGGCTCCGTCTTTTCCTCGAGATAGGCCTTCTCGATTCGGGGCCTCAGTTCCTTCGCCGCGAACTCGCGCGCCGAGTCGCGGATCATCCGCTCGTCTTCGCTGAGCTGGCTTTCGAGGAGCAGCGGATCGTCCCACTGGAAGGGTCCGAGGCTCGGGCCGTGATAACCGGTCATCGCGTCGATCTTTCTGTCTGGGTTCGGCGAAGGGCGTCCCGATCTATATTGAGCGTTTTCCGGGACGTCAACTCCAGCTGCTCCGGGAGCCTATGCGAATGACACCCTTGAGATCGGAGCCTATCATTGCCTGGCTGCGCCGTCGCGACGAGGATTTGACGCCCAATGCAGAACGACCCGCTTTCGCATGGCCTGTGGGAGACAACTGCGCCGCCGGCGCCGCCAACCTCGCCTTTGAACGGCCGGATCAGGGCGGACGTCGCAGTGGTCGGCTGCGGGTATACGGGGTTGTCGGCGGCGCTGAGGCTCGCTAAATCGGGCGCAAAGGTCGTAGCGCTCGAGGCGGTCGAGATCGGCTTCGGCGGCGCGGGTCGCAATGTCGGCCTGGTCAACGCCGGCATGTGGGTAATGCCGCGCGAGTTCCCGAAGGCGCTGGGCGCGGACTACGGCGAGCGCGCGCTTACGCTGCTTGGCGACGCTCCCGGCCTCGTCTGGGAGACCATAGCGAAACATGCAATCGACTGCGATCCGGTGCGCAACGGCACACTGCAATGCGCCGTCGGCGCCAGTGGCCTCGCCGAGATCGAGGAGCGGGCGCGCCAATGGGGCGAGCGCGGCGCGCCGGTTCGGGTGCTGACGGCTGCTGAGGCCGCCAGCAAATCGGCTCCGTCGCTTACGCCGGCGCGCTCCTCGACCAGCGCGCCGGGACCATCCAGCCGCTCGCTTATGCGCGCGGGCTTGCTCGCGCCGCGATCGCGGCGGGCGTCGAGATCTGCACCCGGAGCGCGGTCCGCGCGGCCGAGCGGACCGGCGGCGCGTGGCTACTCACAACCGGCGGCGGCGCGGTCGAGGCCGACT
>CAWBBW010000041.1:0-49654 GCA_963787135.1 uncultured Alphaproteobacteria bacterium
CTTACGGCGACGAGGCGTCCGCCTGATCGTTTGAATCCCCTTTCGAGGATTGTCTCGTTGGACGATGTCCCAGCAGCTCGCAGGCGCATGATGTGCGGCCAGCCCGAGCAAGGCTTCGAACGAAACGTGCCGGTGGAAGCGGCGATTGTAGCGAAAGACGAATTCATTGAGATAGGTGTCGACATGTGTGCGGCGCAGGCCATGATACGTGCCCAGGCTCCATCGCTTCATCAATGAGAAGGCTCGGTGAATCCACGGCAAGACAACATGTCCCGCCATTTTGCCGACGATGCGCGGATCGTGCCGGTAGTCGGTCAGCCCAGGATAGGACGCGTGGCCGTCGGTAAGGAGCGTGGCTCCACGCTTCACGTTGGCTCTCACGAAGGCCTCGATCGACGTCGCGGAATTGTCGGCGATCATAGCGAGGCGTATTCGGCCGGAGCGCGTATCGAGGTATTTGGCGTGCTTGCGTCGCGGCTTGAGCTGATTGGTGTCGCGATCGATCACCTCGACGGCCCCGACGACGAGGATTTTGCCGGCATTGCCGCGCTCGAAAAAGGCGTCGCCTTCGCGGAAGGGAATTTCCGCCTGATCGACCTCGACGACGCCCTCCAAGGGATCGCGATCCGGGTCGACCATCGACCGGCGCAATTTCTGCGTCAGCAGCCAAGCGGTCTTGTAAGTGACGCCGAGTTGATCCTCCAATTGCCGCGCCGACATGCCGTTGGAATGTGTCGCCATGAGATGCGCCGCCCAGAACCACGTCGTCAGCGGCAGCTTGGAACGATGCATCACAGTTCCCGCCGTGGCCGAAGTCTGTCGACCGCAATCGAGGCATTCGTATGTGTACGCCCGGCTCTTCAGCGCCGCGGCGCGTTGCTCGCCACAGCCGGGACAAACAAAACCCTTCGACCAACGCCGCCCCAACAAAAAGGCGGCGCAGCTCGTCTCGTCGGGAAACGTCTCTTGAAACTGCGAAAGCGATCGGCCCTTGGCCATTGCGCGCCCCGTCGCCGACGCCTCGAACAGCGACTAACAAAGCCCGCATACCACATCTAGGGCCACCTGGGACAGCGGGATAAGCCTCACGCCACGGGCAGGCCGTTGAGCGTACTCTTCGAGAATTGGGTATAAAATTATCTCGGGCGAACTCCCAGCTTGGATGGGTTAGGCTTCGCGCGCCTATAGAGAATCCCGCAATCCCTTGGACTATAGATCGTTCTAGCGTCAGCGGGAGACCCCCCGGCTATGCCGGGGTGGCAGTAGCAGTTTGACGTTTCCTGCAGTCCATCAGCGGAGTTCCAACGTGAGCAGCCACTCACACGAAAGGAACTCCGCCGATGAACGAGTACGAGAGCCTAAGCCACACGACTTGGGACTGCAAATATCATGTTGTCTTCATCCCGAAATGTCGCCGCAAGACGTTGTATCAGGAGTTGCGCCGGCATCTGGGCGAAGTGTTCCGCAGGCTTGCGCTTCAGAAGGAATTGAAGGTCGAAGAAGGGCATCTGATGCCCGATCACGTGCACATGCTGCTATCGATCCCGCCGAAATACGCGGTGTCGCAGGTGGTGGGTTTCATCAAGGGCAAGAGCGCGATCCACATGGCCCGGGTTTATGGAGAGCGCAAACGCAATTTCGTGGGGCAGCACTTCTGGGCCCGGGGATTCTTCGTCAACACGGTCGGGCGCGATGAGGAAGCCATCCGCGCCTACATTCGCAATCAAGAGAAGGAAGATAAGAGGCTCGAGCAGATGAACCTCTGGCGCTGACAAGCCGCCTTGGGCGGCTCCAAATTCGAGGGGCCGCGTCAGCGACCCCTTCCGCCGCTTCGAGCGGCCCCAATCCTAAAGCCCCCGGCTTTGCCGGGGGATACTTACCAACTCAAGTCTACTATCGGCAGTAGTGTAGAGTAGTCTATGGCTCCGGTTTTCCGTCACAGTGATTTGCCGGCCAAACGATAAATTCCCGCGTTAGCGTCGTCCCATCCGAGCGTTTCATCGTCTCCGAGACGCCGTCGCGCTTCGAACCGCTAGTGTTTTGATTATCGTAGTACAAGTGCTAAAAGTGATGATTTGACGGAACCAGTCTGATTACGGTAACACGGCCCCAGCCTGTATTGGCCCTATTCCAGCATGCGCGCGCATCTGGCCGGCAGTGACGATTGGCTCGTGCGCGTGCGGCCGCTTATCGACCGCCATCGACCGCGCGTCGCGCTTCGCGGATCTTGTCGACATGGGACGCAGACGACCCCGCCTTCGCCGCGCTGCGGCGAAGCGAGCCGATTGGCCGCCCGCTCGGCGACGAGGCGCTTCTGGACTGTATCAGCCGCCGCCTCAAGTGCGCCGTGACGCCCCGCAAGCGGGACGCGCCGGCGAGGGCGAGGCAAAAAGGGTAAAGACAGGCGTGTCTTCGTAATTCCGTAACTCGGGCGTGTCACCGTAGTTCCTAGTGCTTGAATGACTTAATCCTCGCAAGCGCAACATTTCGCTTGTGCAGTCGCGTGCCCGGGAATTTGCCCCGGTTACAAATGTTGCTCTTAGGACGATTTGGTCTGGCACCGACTTGGCACCTACAAGTCGCGCGTTCCCAACGCAATGAGCCACTGCGTCATCGGAGTCCCTGCGAATGACCGCGCCGGCGCCTTTGCCGTACCTATTCGGATCGTCTCCGGGCACAGAGATGGCTGTTGACTTGGCAGTTCTTTGCGCAGTGAAATAGCTGTGAATGGATTGAGCCCCAGTCGGAGGAAGAATGCCGTCGCCCGAACCGTCGCAAAAGAAGGGTCATTGCCCCACGTGCAAGGACGAGCGGAACGCCTTTGTGCGCGGTCGATATGACGTTGAGTGGCACGACAACGTAGATAATGCTGACGGCGTGCAGGGGTATTACATCCTGCAGTGCGCGGGTTGCGACGCCGTTTATTTCCAGAAAGATGTTCACGAGTCCTACGATATGGGGAACGCGGCCAATGGAACGATGAAATCAACGAGTATGAGTGGTCCGAAAAGCACCGGTTGACGCATTATCCGGCGGAGACGCGGCGATCACAGCCGCCCTGGCTGATCGAAGTGTTGGGTAACGATCGTGTTCTGTACGATCTACTGCAAGAGCTCTACGCTTCATTGAATGCAGGATTGCGAGTACTGGCTGCGATAGGGATAAGGACGGTACTCGATCGGACATCAGAGTTCCTTCAGGTGGACCCATCGAAGACGTTTGAGCAAAAGCTTAGCGAGCTTGTGGCATTTGGCAAAATTGGCATGCATGAAAAGGAGTTATTGACCAGTCGGTAGATGCCGGAAGTGCCGCTGCACACAGAGGTTGGTCGCCAACGTCTCCGAGGACCTTGGAGATATGATGGACACGGTCGAAGCGTTTCTTGTGCGAACATTTAAGCTCGACCCCGACATGGAAAGGATCAAAAAGAAAATTCCACCCAAGCCGTCAAGGCCGAGAACCGCAACGAAAAAGCAAGACGGTCGGTAGTCGAGTTTCTGAGGGACGCGGCTATCCGCCGCCGATCTTCTTGAGCGCCGTGAAAGATGCCAATGACTATAAGACGTTCATTCGATCGGGATTACGGTGACACGCCCGCCTTTTTACCCTTTGTTCAGCCCCTGCGATGCTGCCCAATGACCCACATAGCCCGCATCGTCGCGCCCGGCCTGCCTCATCACATGACATGAGCGCGGCAATCGCGCCGAGACAATAGTTCTTCGAGCCCGAGGACTATCGTCTTTAAGAAGGACTGGCTGGCGGAATCGTGCCGCCGCTTCGGCGTCGCCTCCTTAAGCTTATTGCCTGATGCCCAACCCCGTCCATCTGATCCTGACCCGACTTGAACAGTAAACTGGCCCTCGCGCTCGCAAAGCATTGATATCATTTAGGGCGGTGAGCGGTTTTCGCAAAATGTAGTGCCACGTTTGCACAGTTTTTGTGCTTGATCTTTGGCGGCGAGTTGGATTCCGTGGTGCTCGATAGCGAGGGCCCATGTTCTTCCGCCTCAAGAAGTCCGGCCAACGCGGCTACGTGCAAATCGTCGAGAACAAGCGCGACGGCGCGGCCGTGCGCCAGAAGGTGATCGCCAATATCGGCCGGGCCGACGAACTGGCCGCCTCCGGCGCGCTCGCTTCGCTCATCGCCTCGGGCGCCAAGCTCACCGATCAGGTGCTGCTGATCAACGCGCTCGACGAGGACGCCGAGGGCGCGCTGTCGGTCGCCGCCAAGCGGATCGGCGGGCCGCTGCTGTTCGGAAGGATCTGGGAGCGGCTCGGGATCGACGCCGTGCTGGCCGACCTGCTCATGGAGCGGGCGTTCGAGTTCCCGGTCGAGCGCGCCGTCTTCGTCGCCGCCTTGCATCGTCTGTTCGTTTCGGGATCCGACCGCGACTGCGCCTCGTGGACCAAGGACTACGATATCCCCGGGGCGGAGGGGCTCGATCTGCATCACTTCTACCGCGCCATGGCCTGGCTCGGCGAGGAGCTGGAGGAGAAGCCGGATGGGGCGCTGGCGCCGCGCTGCCTCAAGGACCTGATCGAGGAGAGGCTGTTCGACCGCCGTCGCGACCTGTTCACCGACCTCTCCGCCGTGTTCATGGACACCACCAGCCTCTCCTTCTACGGCGAGGGCGGCGAGACGCTGGGCGAGCACGGCTATTCCAAGGACTATCGGCCCGATTTGAAGCAGATGATCCTCGGCCTCGTCGTCGACGGCGACGGCCGGCCGATCTGCACCGAGATGTGGCCGGGCAATACCGCCGACGTGACGACGCTCCTGCCGGTCGTCGATCGCTTGCAGCGGCGCTTTTCCATCGGCCGGGTCTGCGTCGTCGCAGACCGCGGCATGATCTCGGCGGCAACCATCGCCGGGCTCGAGGAGCGCAAGCTGGAGTACATCCTCGGTGCGCGCGAGCGCTCCGACGCCGCCGTGCGCAAGCTCGTCCTCGAGAACGACGATCCTTTCGTGCCCCTCCTCGTCGAGCGGAAGGCGGGAGAGACCCAGCTGTTCGTCAAGCAGGTGAACGCCGAAGGCGTTCGCTATGTCGTCTGTCGCAACGAAGCGGAAGCCGAGAACGACCGCAAGGACCGTGAAGCGATCGTCGCCGCGCTCGATGCGCAACTGAAGAGGGGCGACAAGGCGCTGATCGGCAACTCCGCCTATCGGCGCTATCTGCGCAAAGCCGGAGCCAGGGGCGAGCGCTCATTCGAGATCGACGCTGGCAAGCTTGCCGAGGAGGCGCGCTTCGACGGGATCTTCGTCCTGCGCACCAATGCGAAGGTGACCCCGTTGCAGGCAGTGTTGCGCTATCGCGATCTGCTCCAGGTCGAGGACCTCTTCCGCCGGACAAAGGCGATCATGCGCACCCGGCCGATCTTCCATTCCTCCGACGCCGCCATCCGCGGCCACGTCTTCTGCTCCTTCCTGGCGCTGTCGATGCAGAAGCATCTCGACGACCTCGCCCGCCAGGCCGGCCTCGCGCCGGAATGGAAGGAGCTGTTGCGCGATCTCGACCGCCTGCAACAGGTGCGCATCCACTACCGAGCCGCCGTCTGGCTCGTGCGCACTGACGCCGCGCCAGACGTGATCAGGCTTTTCAAATGCGCCCATGTCGCCCTGCTGCCGCGGGCCCGCCAGGCCCGTCCTCCGCCGCCGGCCCCCTCCAAATCCCCCCGAAAACGCCGCGGCCGCCCCAGGCGTAGTGCCACGCCAACTTGAATTTCGTCAGAACGCCAACACAATCAACCCCTTGCGAAATTCAGGTGTTCAAGTCGGGCCTGACGCCGGACGACCCGGCCGGACTCGCGCTGGCGCTCGCCAGGGCGCACCGGCTCTACCGCGGGCTTTGTTCGATGCGCGGGCGTCAGGCGGCCGCAGTCGTGTCGGCTCTGGATCCCCGCTTTCGCGGGGATGACAGTCGGGGTCGCGCGGGTGACAGCCGGGCATTTGACCGCGACAGCCACCATTGTCATGCCCGCGAAAGCGGGCATCCAGACCGCCGCTGCAGACGCGTCCCGTCTCTTGCGGGTCAGCAGTTCAGCGTTTCATAGAGATCCGCCCAATTTGGATTGAAACGCTCGATCAGTTCGAGCTTCCACCGTCGCTCCCACGTCTTCAGCTGCTTCTCCCGCGCGATCGCGTCATTGACTTGGCCGTAGTGCTCGTACCAGACCAGCATCTTGACCCCATATTTCGCGGTGAATTGCGAGCCGAAGCCACTGCGGTGTTGGAAAGCGCGCGCGGCCAGATGGTTCGTCACACCGACGTAAAGCGTACCGTTGCGCCGGCTCGCCATGATGGTGACGCTGGTGCGGCGCTCGACCATCTTCTCGCTATCATGCCCGCGGAAGCGGGCATCCGGATCATAGCCGCCGTAGTCTGTCGCGGGGAGGAGCTAAGACGGCAGAAGTTCGCGGCTGTTCTCTGGATCCCCGCTTTCGCGGGGATGACAGCTGGCCCGGGCGGCCGCGCGCTGCGTCGCGCTCAATCCGGGTTACGGGAGCGCCTTGCTCGACCGCCCTCATCCGTCGCGCCTTTGGCGCGGCGCCTTCCCCCCGAGGGGGAAGGCAGCGCCCGCCGTCATGATGCTCGCGTTACGGGGCTCGCCATGGGGTCAGCCGTGGAACCCAGCGCGGGACATTGGCCCGAAAGCTGTCGTACTCCGTGCCGAATGTTTGCTTGAGCGTCGGTTCTTCGATCATCACCACCCAGACATGAAAAAAAAGCCAGAGTAACGCGCCGTACCAGAGGAGACGCCAGTCACCAAACAAAAGGGCCTGACCAAAAATGACCGCGACGACCGCGATGTAGATCGGATTTCGCACGTAGCGATAAAGGCCAGTCACTACGAGCTTTTGTGGCGGCGCGATCGGGGCGGGCGTCCCCAGCCCCTCCAGCGCAAAACGGGCAAATAAATCCACAACTCCGGGCACCCCGGCAATGATCAACATAAGTCCGATGGCGCGGGTCAGTTCAAAGCCGGAAAAAGCCGGCCCGAACTCCCAATGTGTGATCCACCATGGGACGAACCCCGCCAGCACCAAGGGCGCGACGACGAAGAATAGAGCAGAGCCCAAGACCGCGATCGTTTTTGGCATGGCGCCTCCTTCCCGTCCTGTCGCAAGGCGGTCGGCAAAAATGAACCGTTGCACCATAGCGCCACGGCGAAACGTAGCGCCCATCTTCATCGGCCACGGCGCGCCAGCCCCGACATCGAGGAGCGATTACGGCGACGCGCCCGTCTCTACAATTTCGATCCACCGGCTGCGCCTCCGACCCGAGAGCCATCAGACCGCCTGGAGGGCTTTAAAGGCTGCTTTGGGCTGCTCTGAAGATCGCGAAAATCGCGCCTTGCCGACCTTCTCGGCATCGAAACTGTGACCGCGGTCACGGCGCTCCCGGACGCGCTGTGCTTTTGACCAACAGTTCAGGAGGTCGGGATGGTCGCTGTGATCGCCTATGTGGTTTCCGGCTCGGGCGGCAGCCCCACGGTGATTACGCCGGTGGATACGGCGACCCACGCCGCAGGGACGCCCATCGTGCTGGCGAAGGGCGGCCAATCGATCGCGGCGACGCCGAACGGGAAGACGGTCTATGTCCCCATCATCAGCCTGAAGGCGGTGATCCCGATCCGCACGGCCGACAATGCGGCCCTCGCCCCGATACCGGTCGGAAGCCAACCCTTCGCCCTGGTGATGACTCCCAACGGCCGAACGCTCTACGTCTGCAACAGCGGTTCGGCCTCAGTGACGCCAATCCGCGTGCGCACCATGAGCGCTTTGCCCGACATCCCGGTCGGCGCGACGCCGACCCGGGTTGCGATCACGCCGAACGGCAGGACAGTCTACGTCGTGAACGACACAGACAATACGGTCACGCCCATCCGGGTATCGACCAACACCGCCAGGCCAGCCATCCCGGTCGGCGGGTTCCCCAACTCGGTCGCCATCACCCCCGACGGCAAGACGCTCTATGTCGGCGACTTTGGCGATGGAACTGTGACGCCGATCGAGATTCGGACGAACACGGCAGGGCCGCCAATTCCTGTCGGCAATGGACCCGCTGCGATCGTCGTCACCCCGAATGGCAGGATGGCCTACGTATCCAATCAAAACGATGACACGGTGACCCCCATTCGGACGGCGACCAACACCGCTCTGCCTGCAATCCCGGTGGGCCACCTGCCCTTCGACATGGCGATCACCCCCAACGGGCGGACGCTCTACGTTCTCAACAGCGGCGGCGCCAGCGTGACGCCGATCCGGGTGGCGACGAATTCGGCTGGCCCGCCCATCCCCGTCCCGGTAAATCCGTTCACCCTTGCGCTTGCTCCGAACGGCAAGACGCTCTACGTCACCGGCGGCGCGAACCTGCTGCTCCCGATCCGCACGTCGAACGACCATCCCGGGAGCCCCATCGTCGTTGGAGCCTCGCCCAGCGCCATGGCGTTCGCCACTGTCGCATGAGCGCTGGCGTTCCGGGGCATTCGCGGCGATATTGTTATGCCGCCAGGAGGTCGGATGGGAGGTGGCGGCTGAGGGGATCCGCGCTGCCGCAGGATTGAATCCGTCCGGCTTCTAGCTCACCGGAGACTTCGTCAAGAACGCAGTTTCGACCTGTTCCTCCTGAAGCTGGAGGTGAACGGCCTCAGGGGTCCTGTCGCGGTAAACCCGGTGTGATCGGGCCGCCGACTGCGGCTTGTGATTGCTGTCGCGGTCGTGATCCTGACCATCCGCGACCGCCGGCTCTGCAACGGCTGCGATTCTGAACACACTCGCATTTGCTGGGGTATGCCCGGGCGGTCTGTCATCGATGTCTGTCAGACTGCCGTCTGCCGGAAGACCGCAAAACTGACTGAGTCTCGCCGTCGCCGACACTTCGAGCTCCAACCCGCGAGCGGAAGCTTTCTCCATGAACGACGCCAGCGCAGCGTCGCTGCGACGAGCGTAGACGCCCATCGCCTTTGACAGCTCTTCCGCTGTGGCCGCCAGCTCGTCATGGAACGCCTCGCGGAGTTTTTTCAGATCGCTTACATAGTTTTGAATCAAATCCTGCATGGGATTGTCCTCGTCGCGTTTCGCTCCCCCTCAGACAGCGTTCAGTATATCCCCTGACCTACTTTCCCTCAGGCAAGGCTAAGACTGGGAAACCTTAACAAACCGTCAAGATGTTGAAATTACATTGTTAACTCAAAACATTACGCAATACGGTCACCGCCTTTTCCGTTTTCAATTTCGGATTTGCGATTGCGGAGGCGGATCGGCGAGGTGGTCGAGGAGAGCGACGGCGACCTGATGGGCGACGGGGTCAATATCGCCGCGCGCCTCGATGCGCGCCGGGCGCCGCCGTCAGCGCCTTGCCCATGGGGCGGCCAAGCGGTAGAGAGAGAGTACTTCTTTGTCTGCGACGTGGTTCGGGGGCTGCGGTGGACCGGTTTTTTCAGTTGGCGCGCTGGCTTGCGGCGCTATCTCTGGCGGCGGCGGCTGCTTCATCGTCGTCGTCCGCTCATATCCTCGTGGTGAAAGGATGCGAAGCGGCTCAACATTTCGACGATGGGACCTGGCTGACCAGGACTGCCAGACCTTTTGGACCGGCTGTCGAAGTCGGTCCTGGCGTCTTCATATCGAAGGGGACTGTCATCAACGGCGTCGATTTAGGCGCTATTCTGGAGAAAAGCTGTTTCAGCAGATATAAAGTTGAGCCTGACTATCCGCCTTATCTCTGGGCGCCGAATGGCTTCCCAAATTGGATGACGCCCATACCGTAAACGCGCTGTCCTCCCTCGTCCTTCGTGCGGCGCCGGACTTTGCTACCGCCGCGCCGGCAGCATGCGCGCGAGCACGTCGTCGCGATCGATCCAGTGGTGTTTCACCGCGCCGGCGACATGCAGCGCGACGAGGCCGGCGATGGCGTAGGCCATGAGCGCGTGGGCGAAGCGCGCGCCAGCAAACACCGCATTGTCCGCGCGAGCGATGTTGGGGATGACGAAAAGATCGAAGAATTTTGTCGGGATCGGCAGCGGCGACGCGGAGACGACGAGCCAGCCTGCGAGAATGGCGCCGAGCGTCAGCGCGTAGAGAGACGCCTGGACGAGGGCGGCTAGCCGCTGCTCCCATGCGGACCCGGGAGCAGCGGCCGGCGCCGTGACCGCGGTGCGCGCCACAAGACGCACCGCGGTCAGCGCAAGGACGACGAAGCCGAACGACTTATGCAGCTGATAGAGATCGAAGGTCGTCGCGGCGCTCGAACCCGGCGTGGGCCATGGTCCAGCCCTCGGCGAGGAGGAAGAGGATCAGCGCGGCGGCAAGCCAGTGCAGTGCGATCGCGAGCCCATTCCAGCGCGCCGGACTGAGGCTTACGGTCAAAGGTCGCTGGCCCCGCTCGAAATCACGAGCTGGACATCGCGAGAGACGAGCGGGAAGCCTGAGTTCATGCCGAATTCGAGGCGGTCGATGTGCGTCTCGGCCTGGAATTCGAGGCGCTGTCTTCCACCGCCGGCATCGCGCGTGACAGCGACATCGACGCTGAGCGGCTTCGTCACGCCGAGCAGCGTCAAGTCGCCGGATACGCGCACCATGTGGTCGTTGACGCGCTGAACCGAGGTCGAAACGAAATCGATCGTAGGGAAGCGGTCCGCGTCCAGAAACGCCGCCGAGCGCAGATAGTCGCTGAACGAAGAGGAGCCGACGTCGACCGAGCCCGACTGCACGTGAAAGGCGACGCTGCTCTTCTCCGGCCGCTCGAAGTCGACCGAGATGCGCCCTTCGAAGCGCCGGAAATGGCCTTCGGTGCGCGGATAGCCGATCGCATCGATCGCAAACGCAATCTGCGTGCGGGATGGATCGATCTTCCAGTTGGTTGCGGCGAGCGCCGGCGCCGGCATGGCGGCGAGCACAGCGGCCGCATAGGCGAACCGGGCGTATCGAAAGAGCGTGTCAAGCATCATGAGCCGTCTCCACGATCGTCTTTCACCGACAACAGGCCTGGCGGAGGCTTTATTCGGTCGTCCACGTCAGGGACGGGAGTCGAAAATCGCGTGACCAGGGTTTGCGCGAACTCGGCGACGCGCTCCTCCGGCAGGCGGCCGATCACCAGATAGCTCCGCCCGTTGCGGGACCAGGAGGCCAGCGAGAACTCATCGCGCTTTTCGGAGCGCAGCGGCGCGTCGGCGTCCCCGTTGGCGGTGACGCAAAAGAGGACCGGGGCGCCGGTCGAGTCGACATAGGCGATCTCGCCCAGCGGCTTGCCGTCGTAGGCCAGGTTGAAGGCGACTTTGAAATCGAGCCCCGGCAACGTCACACGCTCCGGCGTGAGATCCGCGCCGACTTTCTTGGCCACTGCGCTCAGCTCGAAGGCTCCCGCCTGCCGGTCGGGGCTGATGAAGGCAAAAGTGTCGTTGGTATAGAGCTTCATGTAGTCGACGACCGCCGCGCGCCAATCGTCGTCGTCGCTCACCGGGCGCCCGAATGCGAGCCAGCCCGCGACGCCCGCCGCCAGGAGGCCGAGCACGAAGGCGGCCGCGAGCTGCGGGAAAGCCATCCCGGTAAATCGTCCCGGGCCAGGGCGAATCGCGGTTTCGGGCGGAAGGGCGGCGCTGAGGCGAGCGACCGGCGCCTGCGCGAGCAGCGTGTCGAAGGCGGCGCCGATCGGGGCGCCCGCGTCTCGCAGGGCTTCGTAGCGCGCGCGCAAGGCGGGATCCTCCGCGAGGCGCGCGAGCAGGCGGGTCTTTCTTTCCTCATCGAGTTCGTTGTCGATCAGTGCGACAAGCTCTTGGTCTTCGTCTGTCATTCTTGCCCGAACGCCCTATTTCAAATTCGCCAGCGCCGACCGGGCCGTCGCCAGGCGGCTCATGACCGTGCCGATCGGAATCCCGAGCGCCCCCGCCGCCTCGGCGTATGAGTAACCTTCAGCATAGACGAGCAACACGGTCTCCCGCTGCGCCTCCGGCAACCGGCCGATCTCTTTCAACACCTGGCCGGCGAGAATATTCGTTTCGATCGCGTGCGCCCCGTCGATCGACAGCGCATCGTCGGCGTCTACAAACCCGCCCCCCTCACGTATTTTTCGCGCCCGGATCTCGTTCAGCCAGATCGACCGCAGGATGGCGAACAGCCAGCGGTCGAGCCGCGTGCCCGGGTCGAACTGGTCCGCGCGCTCGATGGCGCGCAAGCAGGTCGCCTGCACGAGGTCGTCGGCGGTGTCCCTTGCTCTGGACAAAATCAGCGCGTAGCGCCACAGTCGCGCCAGGCAAGGCTCGAGACCCGCCCGCACTTCGCGTCGGCTCGCTTCGCTCATTGGACCATTAGAGCATGAGGCGGAACCCGGAGCGAAGAGCCCGCTTCGAATAATTTTCAAGGCTACGTGTTTTCCTGGCAACTCATCCCGAAGGAAAGGTCCCCGCAATGCGCACGTCCACGTCATTCCATCGCGCCGGCAAAGGCAGTCCTGCGTCGGCGCTTCTCACGGGATTCCTCGCCGCCGGCCTCGCCATCGCGTCGCCCGCGGCTTTCGCATCCGGCGGCGGGAGCGACAGCGGCGGGCCAGCCGACAGCGGAGCCGGCACAGGGACCGGCGCCTCGACCAAAGCCAAAAAGTCCGACCTCACGACCTGCGACCCTGGCCAGGTTTGGGATGCAAAGCAGCATAAGTGCCTGACCAAGCACAGCGGCGTGCTGCCCGATCCCGAACTCACCGAATACGCCTATGCGCTCGCCAAGGCCGCGCGCTATCAGGAGGCGCTCGACGTCCTCGACATGCTCGACAACCCCAACACGCCGCGCGCGCTCAACTACCGCGGCTACGCCACCCGCAAGCTGGGACGGACGGACGAAGGGATCAGCTACTATCTGAAATCGGTCGCCCTCGACCCGGCTTACCCGCAGGTGCGCGAGTATCTCGGCGAAGCCTATGTGATCCAGGGCAAATACGATCTCGCCAAGGATCAGCTCGCGACCATCGAGAAGCTCTGCGGATCGAAAGACTGCGAATACTACGCGGATCTCGCCGACGCGCTGCAAAAGGCGAACGCGCTTTAGCTTCGCTTCCGCGAAAGCAAGGCGCAAATGACGAACCCTCGCGCCACGACGGGTAGCGCCCGGCCGGCCGCCGATCGTGCGTTCGACTGGGAGCTTGCCTTCCTGGCGCGCCTAAGCGGTCCGCTGGCGCTCGTCGCGCGCGCCATGCTGGCCGCAATTTTCATGATCGACGGCGCGGGCGCGATCGCCGACTATGCCGGGACTGCCGACTATATGCAGTCGAACGGCGTCGATCCGCGGCTCCTGCCCCTCGTGATTCTGACCGAGCTCGGCGGCGGGCTCCTCGTGCTCTTCGGCCTGAAACTCCGCTGGGCGGCGGTCGCCCTTTGCGGCTTTTGTCTTTTGACCGCGCTCCTCATACATTGGCGCGCGGGCGAGATGATCGAAGTGCAGAAGAACATCGCGATCGCCGGAGGCTTCCTGGCGCTGGCTGTGCTCGGCCCCGGCCCGTGGTCGCTCGACCGCTGGCGAGGGTACGGCGGCTAATTTCGCAACAGGAGGAAGAAGAGATGAAGAAGTACCTGGTCCTCTATATGGCCGACACTGCCGCGTTTGAGACGATGATGCGAAACGCCACACCCGAGCAGCAAAAGAAAGGGATGGAGGCGTGGATGAAGTGGATGGGCGACCACAAGGCGGCTCTCGTCGACGGCGGAGCGCCGCTCGGGAAAACAAAACGGGTCGAACTCGAAAGGCGCCTCGGACACGAAGAACGACGTCGGCGGCTATTCGGTCGTGCAAGCGGACTCGGCCGACGCGGCGACGAAGATGTTCGGCAAGGACCATCCGCATCTGCAAATGCCCGGCGCCTGGGTGGAAGTGATCGAGATCATGCCTGTACCCGGGATGTAGGGGAACTCGACCAGCCCGGAAGGCGCGCTCAGCTCTTGAGGCGGATCATGAAGTCGAGCACGCGCCGGGAAAACCCGGTGTAGGGCGGCTGGAACATCATCTGGACCGCCGACATCCGCCCCTGCTGGAACACCGGACGAAGCTTCGAGAAGGTGTCGAAGCCTTCGCGCCCGTGATAGTGCCCCATGCCGCTTGCCCCGACCCCGCCGAAGGGCAGGTCATGCTGGGCGATGTGCATAATGGCGTCATTGACAGATACGCCGCCGGAGCGAGTGCGCGCGATGTAAAAGTCGCGCGTCTCGGCGTTGTTGGTGAAGGGATAGATGGCGAGCGGCCGGTCGCCCGCATTGATCGCGTCGACCACCTCCTGCGGCTCGTCGTATAGCTGGACCGGCAGGATCGGGCCGAAGATCTCGCGCCGCATCAGCTCCATATCGGCGGTCGGGTTCAGAACGAGATGCGGCGGGAACTTGCGCTTCGCGGCGTCCGGGGTCTGCCCTTCTGCGAGATTGATCAGCGTCGCGCCCTTCGTCCGCGCGTCTTCGAGCGCGGCGCCGAGCCGGTCATAAGACCGCTGGTCGATGATCGAGGTGAAGTCCGGACCATTGACGTCCGGATAGCGCTTCGTAAACAGCCGCCGGCACTCGGCGACGAACTCGGTCTCCGCGCCGCGCGGCAGAAACACATGGTCGACCGCAAGACAGACCTGGCCCGCGTTGAAAGTCTTCGCCCACAAAATCCGCTCCGCGGCCGTCCTGACCGGGAAGTCCGGCGCCACGACCGCAGGCGACTTGCCGCCGAGTTCGAGCGTCACCGGGGTAAGGTTGCGCGCGGCGTTGGCCATCACCGCGCGGCCTGTTCCGCCGGAGCCGGTGAAGATCAGGTGGTCGAACGGCAGCGACGAGAACGCCGGCCCGCGGCCGCCGCCGTCGGCGAAGAAGGCGAGCTTGTCGGCGGCAAAATATTTCGGCCCGATCCCGACTAGCAATTCGGCAAGATGCTGCGAATTCTCCGACATCTTGACCATGGCGCGGTTGCCGGCGGCGAAGATGCTGACCAGCGGCGAGAAGCTCAGCTGAAGCGGAAAGTTCCACGGCACGATGACGCCCACAACCCCGAGCGGCTGCGGGATCACGCGGTTGCTGGCGCCGGGAAACGTCAGACGATCGACGCTTCGGCGGCGAGGCTTCATCCAGCCCTTGAGGCGCTTCGTCGCGTCGTGGGCGCCGTCGAGCACCTGAAAGACTTCGCCGAACGTCGTCTCGAACGTGCTGCGGTTGCCGTAGTCGGCGTTGATCGCCGCCACGATCGCTGCCTGATTGTCCTTCACCAGGCGCGCAAGCATCTTGAGATCGGCGAGCCGCTCCGCATGCGAAGGCTCCTGCGCCTTGAAAAAGGCTGCGCGCTGCGCGGCGAAGCAGGCTTGGAATTCAGCGGGAATGCTGAGCTCCGAGCCGGGTAAGACAGGCGCGTTCATGAAATGCCCCTTCTCGATGGAGATTTATGTCCCATTTCAGGCGGGTCAATGGCCACGGGCCGTGCGCTGCCGCGGGGCGCAACGACGAGTTCGTCGGTACGCGCTTCGTCGGAAAGCAGCAGATCCTTCAGGCCTGGTCGCGCAGGCGCCGAAACGCGGCTGCGAGCTTTGGCGTTTTGTTCTGGCCAGACGACCCTGGTCATCGACGGACCCTCTGTGGGAGGAGGTAGATAAGCAACTCTAATATCACAATGGGAACCACAGCGTTTGCGCCGCGTTCACCCGATCGCCTTGCCGCCGGCCAAGCGCAAAGCCTATAGACAAGCCTGCCACGCGCCTCCCAGAATGCGCCCTCCGTCAGAAGGCCCGTATGTCCACCGTCGACGTCAAGCCGACCAACCGCAAGCCCGTGACCAAGGCCGACGCGCCGAACGAGCCGTTTAAGCGTTCGCTCGCGTCGTGCACGCGCGCGCTCGCGCGCCATCCCGAACTCGAGATTACCTTTTCGACCGACAAGCCGACGCTCGTCACTGGCCCGGAGGGCGCGAAGGCGCGTCTCCCGGAGCCGCCGCGCAAGCCCAATCTCCGGGAGGCCGCGATCATTCGCGGCATCTCGAATTCGCTGGCTCTCAGGCTCGCCTGCCACAACGACGCGATCCACCGCCGGCATGCGCCGATGAATCCGGCGGCGCGCTCGTTGTTCGACGCGGTCGAGCAGGCGCGGGTCGAGGCGATCGGCGCGCGCCGCATGGAGGGCGTGGCCTCGAACCTGACCGCGATGCTCGACGACCGCTACCACCGAAGCCCCTTCGCCGAAGCGCGAAGCCGCGACGAGGCTCCGCTCGAGGACGCGGTCGCGATGCTGGCGCGCGAGCGCCTGACGGGCTTGAAGCCCCCCGCCGGCGCGGAGCGTCTGACCGACCTCTGGCGCTCCTATATCGAGGACAAGGCGGGCGGGGACCTCGACAGGCTCGGCGACGCCATCCTCGATCAGCGCGCCTATGCCCGGCTCGTGCAGAAGCTTCTGACGTCGCTGGGGCTCGCGAGTGAATCCGAGGCCAACTCGGACGACAGCCAGGAGAACGAGGAGAACCAGCCGCCAGAGGAGCCCGATGAGGCGGAAGGGGAGGGCGAGGAGAGCCAGTCCGAGGATTCGATGCAACGCGAGACGGCCGACGACACGGCCGACGACGCCGATGAGGGCGCGATGGAAACGGTCGAGGCGCCCTCGTCCGAGCTCGAGGACGAGGGCGACGCGGGCGACGCCCAGGAGGCGGCGGAAAACCGTCCCCCGCCGCCCCAGGCGCAGGAGCGGCGCGGGCCAGACTACAAGGCTTTCACAACAAGGTTCGACGAGATCGTCGGCGCCGACGAATTGTGCGATCCCGACGAATTGCAGCGGCTCCGCGATTATCTCGACAAGCAGCTCCAGAACCTGTCGTCGGTCGTCGCCCGCCTCGCCAACCGGCTGCAGCGGCGGCTCATGGCGCAGCAGAACCGCTCGTGGGAATTCGACCTCGAAGAGGGCATGCTGGACACCGCGCGGCTGCCCCGCATCATCATCGACCCGCAGCAGCCGCTGTCCTTCAAACGCGAGAAGGACATGGACTTCCGCGACACGGCGGTGACGCTGCTCATCGACAATTCGGGCTCGATGCGCGGGCGCCCGATCACTGTGGCCGCCACCTGCGCCGACATTCTCGCCCGCACGCTCGAGCGCTGCGGGGTCAAGGTCGAGATTCTCGGCTTCACCACCCGCGCCTGGAAGGGCGGGCAGTCGCGCGAGGCCTGGCTGCAGGCGGGCAAGCTGCCGAACCCCGGCCGCCTCAACGATCTGCGCCACGTCATCTACAAGGCGGCCGACGCGCCGTGGCGGCGCGCGCGCAAGAACCTTGGGCTCATGATGCGCGAGGGGCTGCTCAAGGAGAACATCGACGGCGAGGCGCTCGACTGGGCCCATCAGCGGCTGCTCGGGCGCTCCGAGAGCCGCCGGATCCTGATGATGATCTCCGACGGTGCCCCGGTCGACGACTCGACGCTCTCGGTCAACCCAGGCAACTATCTCGAGCGCCACCTCCGCTACGTGATCGAGGAGATCGAGACCCGCTCGCCGATCGAGCTCATCGCCATCGGCATCGGCCATGACGTGACCCGCTACTACCGGCGCGCGGTGACGATCGTCGATGCGGAGGAGCTGGGCGGCGCGATGACGGAAAAGCTCGCCGAACTCTTCGACGAGAAAGCCGCGCCGCCGAAGGCGGTCAAGCCCGCCGTTCCGAGGCGGAAGACGAAGGCGGCTTGAGGCCCAGGGCGGCGCAATGCGGATTGCGCATGGCGGGAACGCACGCCGTCCAAGCCAACTCCTGTTAAAAGGAAAAGAGCGGGGGATTTGGCAGGGCCCAGCAGCGCTGTGGCTTCTAAAATACTCATATATTGCAATTGCTTGTGCGATATATGCGCGGTGCGGCAGTGCAATCGAGCCCGGCAATTAACAGGGGCTTAACAGGGCGTAAAAAGCGCGATAACAGGAGCTAATTCCCCTAAAACAGGAAGGCGCGCGCGCCGCTCCGTCGAAGCCCGCCATGCGCTGGCCGCGGGTCTCACTAATAGCTTAAGTTATGCGCCGCGCTCGGCGAAGCGGCCAGCCGGGCCGCCGTGGCCCTCGAGGCGGCCCCATCAGCCCCGGCAGTTCGGGCGTTCGGACCGCCAACCACAATGCGGCGCGTTCCTCCTCGGTCATAGGCGGCTGTGTCATCGCAGCGCGCATCCAAGCAGCAGGCGCGGCATAAGCGGAGAGCATGGCGTTCGACTGCGCCTGGAACTTTTCCCATTTGGACCAGTCGCCGTTTGCCTTCAGGCGAGCCTTCTCCATGGCGATGTCGGCGCGAACCAATTCCCATTCCACTGCGTCAAGGGGTTTGTCAGGCATCGGCTCAGTCCTTCGGCGAGCGGCGACAACAAAGCGCGCCCAGATCGCCCTTTTGCCCGCTGGCGATTTTTGCGCCGCGCGCGCTGCGAGCGCAAGCCCAAACGACCGCGCTGCTCATGAAGCGTTTCGGGCGCGGAAATTAGGAGAATGGCCGCAGTACCCCTCGAAAATCTTCCCTTAGCGTGCTACATTGTGGCTCACGGAGATAAGCCAATGCCCAACACCATCGTTCGCGCCCGTATTGACGGAAAGGTCAAGGAAGAAGCCGCCGCCGTGCTGGCGAGCATCGGCCTCACTGTGTCCGACGCTTTCCGCCTGATGATGATGAGGATCGCCAAAGATAAGGCTTTACCCTTCGAACCCCTGGTTCCCAATGCCGAAACGATCGAGGCCATGAAGGCCGCACGCCGTGGCGACCTGATCAAGGCTGGCGCCCCTGACGCTCTGCTCGCGAGCCTGAATGCGGGCGATTAGCTACACCCGCAGCTTTAAACGCGACTATCGACGCGAGAAATCGGGCGTGCTCGGAACAAAGCTCGACACGTTGCTTACTGAGGCAGTCAACTTTCTGGCCGCCGACGCCCCGTTGCCGGCGCGCTACGTCGATCACGCGCTCGCAGGAGAGTGGAGCGATCACAGGGATTGTCATATCCGCCCCGACCTTGTGCTCATCTATCGGAAGCCTGACCGCGACGCTCTCCAACTCGTCCGCCTCGGTTCTCACAGCGAACTCGGGCTGTAGCCCTGCGTACGCTGGGCTTAGCGCCCCAACCCCGCCCACACGGTGCTCATCACGACTTCAATGAGGTCGGCGCGCGAGGGGCCAGGGTTTCTCAGCCACCATTCCGCAAGCGCATGAAGTCCCTCCTTCAGGAATTCCGTGGTCGCATCGATGCGCCAGGGTTCACTCCGAGGCAGAAATGCCGCGAGGGATTTGGCGATGCCGGCCGACGCGCCGACTTGGACCTCTTGCGCGACTTTTGCGAGCTCAGCATCGCCTCGGGGAAGGATCAAAAGAACGCGCATCGAGTTCGGGCTCTTGCTCGACGAACGCAAAGAATGCGTCGACGCCGGCGCGAAAGCTCTGCTCGGCGCCTCCGGCGGTCGCCGCGACCGATTGTCCTCTTACGATGAGATCGTCCCGAATTGCTGAGAGCACGGCTTTGAAGAGCGCCTGTTTCGATTGGAAGTGGTCGTAGAGGACAGGCTTTGTGACGCCGGCGCCAGCGGCGATCTCGTCCATGGAAACGCCGTCGTAGCCTCTGGCGGCGAAGAGCCGCACAGAGGCCGAGAAGATCTTGCTTCTGCGCTCAGCCGGGCTGAGGCGCTTTCTTCTCCTTGACGTCATGTAATGACTTACCTACTTATGGGTAGGTAAGTCAAGGAGGAGGCGGCGATGCGCATCTTTGTGGCCGGCGCAACCGGCGCGGTCGGACGGGGGCTCGTTCCATTGCTGGTCTCCAACGGACATGAAGTCGTGGGCCTGACCCGCACCCCGGAGAAAGCGGAAGCCATTCGCGCGCTCGGCGCGCAGGCCGCGGTCGCCGACGGTCTGGATGCTGACTCGATAAGACGCGCCGTGGTTTCGGCGAGGCCGGACATCATCGTGCACGAAATGACCGACTTGCGAGGAGCGTCTGATCTGCGCGCCTTCGATCGATCGTTCGCCACGAGCAATCGCCTGCGCACCGAGGGCGTCGACCATTTGTTAAGCGCGGCGCGAGAGGCTGGAGTGAAGCGGCTTGTGGCGCAAAGCTTTTGCGGCTGGCCATATGCGCGGACTGGCGGTCCGGTCAAGTCGGAGGAGGATCCGCTCGACCCTGACCCGCCCCAGGAATTTCGACGGACCCTGGATGCAATTCGTTATCTCGAAGCGGCGGTCGTGGGCGCCGATCATCTGGCGGGAATCGTGTTGCGATACGGCGCCTTTTACGGCGAGGGCACCGGAGTGTTTGATGGTTCCATGGTCGGCGAGCTGCGTCGCCGCAGGGTTCCGTTGATCGGCGACGCCGCCGGGTGGTGGTCCTTCCTGCATGTCGACGACGCCGCTCGGGCCACTGCCATCGCTGTCGAACGCACTTGCACGGGAATCTACAACATCGTCGATGATGATCCGGCTCCGGTCAGCACGTGGTTGCCGGCTTTGGCTCGGATGCTCAACGCAAAGCGCCCCTTTCGGGCGCCGGTCTGGCTCGCTCGCTTAATGGCGGGCGACCATGTCGTTACGCTGATGACGCAGGCGCGCGCAGGCTCGAACGCCAAAGCCAGAAATCAGCTCGGATGGCGGCCGGTCGTGAGTTCGTGGCGCGAGGGCTTCGCGGACGTTGCCGCGCGGCTGCCGGGCTAGCCGGCAAGGCGGATAGGAGATCAGCTCCCGCAACCGGACGGACAACCTCGGATTCACCGAACGCGACAATCTCGGGGGCAGTCTTTGCGAAACTCTGAATGTGGTAACTCACAAGTCTCGAAGTCCGGGGACATGCGGACCGACCCAACGTTGTCACCCCCGGCGAACGCGGGGGTCCAGATGGCCGCAAAACGTCCAAGAAACGCGGCATTCAGGTCCATTCTGCTCCAGCGGAGTTGCCCTCCTGGATGCTCGCGTTCGCATGACAGGGATCGACCGACTTGGCATTCAGCGAATGCCAGAGAACGACGCGCAACGGTGCGATCCCCCTTGCCGTGGGCGACTGGACGCGACTTCGCGGAGCGAGAGACTTGGATGGCCCGACGGGCCTCCTATCTATGACCATCATGAACACGACAACCCGCCGCCTGCTCCGGCCGTCTTCAGCGTCCGGCGCGGCCGATCTGTTTGGCTTGGCCGACGCCTTGCCCGAGGGATTCCGCTATCATCCGGATCTTCTGTCCGCCGATGAGGAAGAGGCCCTGGCGGGCGAGCTCGCCGCGCTTCCGTTCAAGCCGTTCGACTTCCATGGCTATCAGGCGAACCGGCAGGTGGTGGGCTTTGGCCATCGCTACGACTACGACCGCCGCGCCGTCGTCGAAGCTCCGCCGCTTCCCTCGTTTCTCGAGCCGCTGAGAGCGAAAATCGCCGAGAGCTTCGACCGCCCGGCCGACGCTTTCACGCAAGTGCTGATCAACGAATATCGGCCCGGCGCCGGGATCGGCTGGCATCGCGACAAGCTGCAATTCGACGAGGTCGTGGGCGTGTCGCTGCTTGCGCCCTGCGTGCTGCGCTTTCGCCGGCGCTTGGGCGAAACCTGGGATCGCCGGTCGCTGACGGTCGAACCGCGCTCCGCTTATCTTCTGACCGGGCCCGCGCGCACGATCTGGGAGCACAGCATTCCCGCACTCGACCGGCATCGCTATTCGATCACCTTCCGGACGTTGGCGGCGAAGCGGGCGGCTGAGCAGGCGTCTGGAGCGAAATAAATTCAAGTCGATTCGTTCCCGTCATTGCGAGCGAAGCGAAGCAATCCAGGCCATTGCGGGGCGCTTTACGATCTCTGGATTGCTCACATGGGGATTTTCTCGTCAAGGGTGGTGTTTGCGATGGTGTGGCGTCCTTTGGCGCTGGGGTCGCGATCCTTGGTTCGAGCCCGTTTGCGAGATCTGGCGTTGCGCCGGACCAACCTCACATACGGTCGTCGCGTTTCCAGCGACTGCACCATGATTCCGCTTTCGGCGGCGGGGCTCGGGAGGCGGGACCATTCTTCGCATCGGCATTTTTAAGCCAAGCAATCCATCGGTTCGCCGACCCGGATCGGCCGGGGCTGATCAGTCCTCGGCAGATAAGAAGAGGGGGACTTCGGTTCTTGGGACGAGGTCAGGCGGAGGTTTTCATGACCGCTCCTTCGATGACGACGCCGGCGCTGGTGAATTTCCACAGCGCCACGAACAGCTTGCGGGCGAGCGCGACGATCAGCCGCTTGCGTGCGGCCCTGCCCGTCATGCCAGGCAGGCGCCGATGAAACCACTGCGCCAGCGCCGATTGCGGTTGATGTTGCAGCCACAGCCACGCCAATTGCAGCATTTTCGTTCGCAGCCGCGGATTGCCCGCCTTCGACACGCCCTGCTCGTGCTCGATCTTTCCGCTTCGCCAGGGCGACGGCGTGAGGCCGGGGTAAGCGCCCGCCTGCCGGCGGTTGGCGAAGGAGCGGCAAAGTCCTTCGGTCCAGAGGGAAGCGGCGAACTCCGGCCCGACGCCCCTCAGGCTCATGAGCAGGGCGACAGGCGAAGGCTGCGCCTCGACGAGCGCAGTTGCGTCCTTTCTTCGGCTTTCGGCGAGCCGGGCGAGCAGCCTGTCGCGGGCGTCCTCGACCGCCTTGATCTGCTCGAGCAGCAATTCGAGCCGGTCGAGTTCGCGCTCGATCTGCGCTTTCAGATGCGGCCCGAGCGGCCGGCCATCGCCCGTGCGCAGCTCGACGAGCCGCTTGCGGCGCTCGCGGCGCAACGGTTCATAGTCTCCCACCCCCTGCGAGAACAGCAGTCCCTTGATCCGGTTGACGTGCCGAATCCGCTCCTCGATCAGTTCGGCGCGCTCGCGACACATCCGCCGCTCGTCCTCCGCCTCGGGCGTCGGCGGCCGCACCATCGAGCAGACCCGGGGTTCGCCGCGCTTAAAGGCGAGCAACGCGCGCAGCAGCCCCTCGCCGTCGATCCGGTCCGTCTTGGCCCGCCGTCGCCGGCGCGGCGCCGCCACCGAGGCCGCGTCGACCACGTGGCTCTCGCATCCCTCCTCCTCCAGGACCCGATGGAGCCAGAAGCCGTCCAGCCCCGCTTCCTGGATCACGATGATCGGATGGCTCGTCCCGGTTCGCGCCAGAGCTTTGTGTCTGAGCTCAGCCAGTCGAGCGAGCAACGCGCAAACATCGCCCGCCTTGATCACGCGCTTCGACAACTTCTCGCCGGTCCCCGGCGACAGCGAAGTGACAAGCCACGTCGAACGGCTGAGTTCCAACGAAACGAAAATTGCGCCAAGCTGCGAATGGATAGCGGCGGTTTGTGGGAAAGGACGGTCAAGCGACATCGGTCGTCTCCAGAGTGGTGGATAGGCAACCCCAGTCTGACCAAAGACCGGCCGCTATCCACCCCATGGAATCTTCGTCGCTGCGCTCCTCGCAATGACGGCCGGTGGCCGCGGGTGCCGGCAATGGAATATAAGGGCATCCATGTCTGACCTGGCGCAGGGCAACCGGCTCGATCGGCCGGTGGACGACAAGTCCGATCACATTCTCGGGCCCGCCGACGCGCCCGTAACGCTCGTCGAATATGGCAGTTACGTCTGCCCCTACTGCCGGGCGGCCAATGAGCGGATCGCGGAAGTGCGCGATCAGCTGGGCGACCGGCTGCGCTATGTCTTCCGACACCGGCCCCTGGTCGGCGTCGAGCTCGCCCGTCGCGCCGCCGAGTTGGTGGAGCGCGCCCCCGATCCGAAACGCTTCTGGGATGCGCACGTCAAGCTGATGACCCGCTCGGAGGTTTTGACCGAGGATGACGTTCTCGCCGTCGCGAGCGATCTCGGCGTGGCGATGGAAGGCGATACGCCCGACGAAGACGCAATTGCTCCGGCGCGAGGGCCTAGCAAGGGCGAGAGATTTATGTAATTCTTGTTTTCGCCGACAAATCGCTGGGAGTGAATGGCATGGCGAACGTTTATATCGAGGCGCGTCCCAAGGGGCGGCCTGAAGGAACGCCGATCGAGGATTTTGTGGTCGAAGACCATAAGGACCATGCGCTGGCGACGTTCAAAACTCAGCATGAAGCGATCGAGTGGGCGAAGAAGGAGGGCCATAGCCCGCATGTCGCTCGTGTCCGGCACCTCAACAAGAAGGCTGAGCCCGGTCATTGGCGAAAGGCCTGATCTTCGCCGGGATCGCGATCGGCAAGCCGCTCGGAATCTTCGGCCTCTCAGCGCTTGCGGCTAGCTGAAGGTCGCCGTCAAGCCGCGCGAGTATTCATGGGCCCGACTGGCGGGCGCCGGCGCGCCAGCCGGGATCGGGTTCACCATGTCGCTCTTCATTGCCGGTCAGGCATTCGGGGTAGAGGCCGATTTCGAAGCCGCCAAGATCGCGGTTTTTGCCGCCTCGGTCCTGTCCGCCCTGATTGGCGTGGCGCTGCTCTCGATTGCGGGGAGAGGCATGGCGCGATGATCGAGGAGGGTGTTGATCGACAATTCTGCGTCGGGCCTCTCACGCCAATTCCGGCTTTACCGCAGCGCCCCCATGTCGACGCCAACGACCGGTAGGCGCAGGTCGTTGCGCGAGGTCGCAACCAAGTTGGAACCAAGGCGGCCGGCGAGAGCGCCGGGACGACCTACGCCGCCACGGCGCTCAAGCCGTCAAAGAAGTCGCAGTACGGGCTTCCTCGGCTAGACTATTGCGGCGCTGCCGGCGTTGCTCCAGCGGGCGCTGGCGCTGCTGCTGGTTTACCCGTGCGCCGAGTGTGACGTCGCTCATGGCGGCCGTGGCGCCTCGTCTGGCGACGATTCATCCCGTGGGTCCCGGTGGTCGCAGCGGGCGCGGCGGCGGGCGCTGCCTCCTGCGCCTCGGCCTCGGACGGCTCCAGCGCCGCCGATACCGTGAATCCTAATGCCGCCCCGAGGCCAAGCAGGGCAAGCGCCTTTCGGCGCGAGACGTTTTCACTCATAAACATCCTCCCGTTTTCAAGCCCCAAGTCCCCGTTCGGCGATCAGGAACCTTTTCGTATGAACAGCGGCTGAACATGCGAAACGGATGACGACGATTTCCTCCCCGCGGTCGTCGATGTCGCCCGACCGACTTCGTTAATCCGACGGAATTGTGGAGGTTCACGAGGAGGTGAACCGAAGGAGGGAATACGCGGGAACCCGGCGTCCGCCCCGGCGTTGGATAGCTACAAATCCTGCGGGTTCCGAACCGCGGGCGGACTTTTCGAAGGGCCTCCGTGGCGAGGTCAATTCGAAGCCGGTTGAACTTGTCGGACATACGAAATTACCGGAGACATGCCATGAGATACGCACTCGCGTTCGTTTCCGCCGCGTCGCTTTGCGCGCTGGCGACCGCCGTGTCGGCCCAGGAAGCGCCGATCTATGGTTATTACCGCACCGCTCCTGTCGGGAGTTGCGAGATGATATCTGGCAACCGGGTTTGCGGCGCCGCTCCCGCGACATCCGGCTACGGCTTTGCGCCCCTCGGGCCGTTCGGAGCCCTGGTCGCGGCGCCGGTTGAGGTGATAGGCGCGCCGTTCGGGATGGCTGGGCAACCCGTCGTCGCCGCCTCCGGCGAAACCTATGCGCCGGCAGTCGGCACGCCCGTCTACGGCTACCCGGGCGCAATCGGGTATTGCGAGATGATCTCGGGCAACCGGGTCTGCATGCAGTGACGTAGAGTTTTGGCCCGTGCGAAGACGCACGGGCCAAAACTTCAACTGCAGCTCGTGATTCGTCGTCCTCGGCGGCCCGGCATCGACGCTATCGTCAGCCGTACGTCGGAGTTTTGCGGCGCAGTATTTGGAAAGATTGGTCGGAGTGAGAGGATTCGAACCTCCGACCCCCTCGTCCCGAACGAGGTGCGCTACCAGACTGCGCTACACTCCGACAAGGCCGCGCGACGCGGCCAGTGCGGGCTTATAGGCGGGAGGTTCGCGCCGCGCAAGCCTCGTCTCCGCGCGTCCGTCATGTCCCGTCCTGATCGCTTCGGTTCCCGTCTCATTCCCGGGAGACCGGAGCGGCGTCATGCGTCTCCGCGCGGCCAGAGGAGCCGCCGCGCGATTTCGATGACGATCAGCGAGATGAGCCCGCCGAGCAGCACATCGGAGAGAAAGTGGCCGCCGAAAGCCATGCGGAGCAGGCTCGAGCAAACGCCGAAAACGAAGGCGGCGACGATCGCGGGGGTGCGCCAGGGCGGCGGCAGCACGCTGGCAGGGGCGACCATCCAGAAGCCGGTCGCGGCCTCCCCCGAGACGAACGAGCAGTTCATCTTGCAGGCGCCGCGGTCGTCGTACCAGGGCCGGAACGCATCGGGCCCGCCGAATTCCTGGGTGTGGACCGGCCGCGGGCGGTGCCAGTGATCCTTGAAGCCCAGATTGACGATGAGCCCGGGCCCGATCGCGATCGTGGCGATGAGGAAGATCATCGCTCGTCCGCTCGGCGCCCATTTCGAGCGCAACGCCGCGGCGCTTCGCCAGCCAGAGCCCGGCGTAAAGCGCGAGCACGACAAACGGCGTGACGCGGAAAAAATCGCGGCCGAAGCGCTCGAAGCTCTCGTTTCCGATGAAGCCGCCGTGGTCGTAGAAAAGATGCGCGACCGCGAGGTCAAGGCCCGGCCATAGCGCAAAGACGGCGAGCGTCAGCGCCGTCAGCGCGACATAGACGATGAGCGCTCTCGTCATCGGGCGGTCAGGGCACCCGGTAGGTCTTGCCGGTCTCGAGGCCCTCGACGCTGCGGCTGAAGGCGCGCGCGGCGCGGGCGACCGGCACCGGGTCGAAGCCGCGGAAGAAGGGACCATATTCGGCCATCAATTCCTCGAACACCGTCGGGCTCACGAGATTGATGCGGATGCCGCGCGGCAACTCCATCGCCGCCGCCATGACGAAGCTGATCGGTCCGCCGTTGACCATGCTGGCCGAAGATCCCGCGGGGATCGGCGCGTCGCCGGTTATCCCGGAAATGAGGGTGATCGAGCCGCCGTCGTTCAAGATGGTCGCGCGCCGCAAGCGCGAGATTGACCTGGCCCATCAGCTTGTTGTTGAGGCCAAGGCCGTAGGACGATTGCCGATCGGCGCCGGCTTGATTGCCGAGAGCGGATGGAAATTGACCGCGCCGGCGGCGCAGGCCACCGCATCGAGCGGCCCCGCCGCCTTCAGGCCCCTAACGATGCTCGCGGGATCGGCGATGTCGATGCGGACGTCGCCCGATTTCGACCCGGCCGAGACGATGTCGTGCCGGGGCGAAAGCTCGGCGAGGATCGCCCGCCCGAGCACCCCGCTGGCGCCGATGACGAGAATGCGAAAGCGTTGCGACATGGATCAACCCGAGAACTAGGGGAATTGTGGCGCAACCTAGCCGCTCGCGCGCGCTCGCGCCAGCCGAGGGCGGCCTTCCTCCTTATTGCCTCATTTCGGCGCGCGGCTATAGTCTTACTGCCCACCGCGGCGGAGGCGTCCCATGTACCGGCTCGACGACAAGCTCGCGCGCATCCGCGCCGGGGCTCATAAGCGCACGGACTTCATCATCGCCGACGCGAAGGACCCCGACATGGGGCCTGGCCTGCATGCGGTCGGGCCGACCCGGCAGAAGGACGGGGCGCCGGGGCGGTTCAGCACGCGCGATGAATTTCTCGATTCGATCGAGGCGATTCTGCGCCAGGACATCGTCGACATCATGTTGACTTCAGTCAGCAATCTGGAGAAGCTCGCCAAGCGCAACGCCTTCGCCGGCACGGGCGTGAAGCCCGCCATCCGCGCCAACGACACGACCGACATCTGGCGCCATCGCGGCGCCTATTATCATAACGCGCCGTCGCGGCCGTTTCGCAGCGCTTCGCTCGCCCACGTGCGGCCGCTCACCGACCTCGGCCTCTATTCGATCACCTTCACCAACGACATCGAGGCCGACATCACCTCGCTCGAGGCGTTCAAGGAGTTTCGCGCCGACGCCGCGGCGCATGGCGTCTCCTATTTTCTCGAAGTGTTCAATCCGAACGTCGAGCGCGGCCTTTCTCCCGAGACGATGCCGCAATTCGTCAACGACGCGATTGTCCGCTGCCTTGCCGGCCTAACCGAAGCCGAGCGCCCGCGTTTCCTCAAGATCGCCTACAATGGGCCGAAGGCGCTCGAGGAGCTCGCTTCATTCGATCCGAACCTGGTGGTCGGCGTGCTCGGCGGCGGCGCGGGCACGACCCGCGACTGCTTCGAGCTCATCCATGAGGCGCAGAAGCACGGCGCGCACGTCGCCCTGTTCGGCCGGAAGATCAATCTCGCCGAGTCGCCGCTCGACATCGTGCGGCTGATGCGCGCCGTCTCCGATGGCGCGCTGACCCCGCTGGAGGCGGTCGAGGACTATCACGAGGCGCTGCGCAAAAAGTGCCTGGCGCCGGTCCGGGATCTCGAGCGCGACAGCCAAATCACCGAATCCGTCCTCAAGCACGGCTGACGGGGCCATGAGCGCGCGGCGGGGCGTGTTGTCGGCGGGCACCTTCTGCGTCGACTTCAACAAATCGATCGCGCGCTGGCCGAAGGAGGACACCTCGAACGAGGTCACCGAGATCGACCGTCAGGGCGGCGGCTCGGGCTTCAACATGGCGCTCGACCTCAAGCGGCTCGATCCGGCCTTTCCGGTGGAGGCGATGGGCGTTGTCGGCGACGACGATCTCGGACGCTTCCTTTATGGCCAATGCGACGTGCACGGGGTCGAGCGCGGCGCGCTTCTGGCGCTGCCCGGCGGCGCGACGATGAGCGTCGACGCCTTCAATGTCAGCGAGAGCGGACGGCGCACCCATTTCTACCATCAGGGCGTCGCGGGCGCGATGACGCCTGACCATTTCGGGCTCGCCGCGAGCAGCGCTCGCATTCTGCACCTCGGGCTGCCCGGCGCACATGCGGCGATGGACCGCCCCTGGCGCGGCGAGGCCAACGGTTGGGTCGCGGTGCTGCTGAAGGCGCGCAGCCTCGGCCTTAAGGCCAATCTCGAACTGATGACGACGTCAGCCGCGCGGCTCGCCGATCTCGGCCGGCCCTGCCTGCCGTATCTCGACACGCTGATCGTCAACGATTTCGAGATCGGCGCGCTCGCCGGGCGCGAGACGCGCCATGCGGACGGGACGACCGACGTCGGCGCGGTCAAGCGCGCCGTCGGCGATGTGCTGAGTGAGGGACCGCTGAGCTGGGTTGTCGCGCATTTTCCCGAAGGTTCGGTCGCGGGCGGCTCCGACGGGACGCGGCTCGTCGCCGGGTCGGTCGCCATACCCGCCGCCGCGATCGTCGGCGCCAATGGCGCGGGCGATGCTTTCGCCGCCGGGATGCTCTACGCGCTGCATGAAGACTGGCCGATCGAGAAGGCCCTGCGCCTGGCCCATGCGTCGGCCGCCGCATCGATGCGCGCGGTCTCGACTACAGCCGGAGTCGCCCCTGTCGCCGACTGCCTCGCGCTCGCGGAAAAATATGGGTTTCGCCCCGTTACCGCTTGATAAGGCTGCGTCCGGCGTGAGGGCCGCCGCTATTTCTCGCGCATCGCCGCGGCGGTGTCCTCCAGGTTGACGGGCTGCACCCGAACAAAGCCGTTGCGCGGACCCTCGACGTCGGCGATCAGCAGAAACGCGAGCGAGGCTGTGACCGGCAAGATCGCGTGCGTCACGGGCGACAGACGCTCGGCGCCGAAACCGATGAGGAAATTGCAGCCCGCGGCGACCAGCATCAAGAGCATCCACACTTCGATCGGCAGCCGGTTCCGCCAGGCGGCGAGGGTGTAGCCCTCCGCATTGAGGACGTCGTTCATCCCGGAGGCGACAAGGGCGGTGGTCGGCGTCTGTCGCGCTCTCGCTTCCGGCGCGATCGCCGCCCACAGCGCATTCATCGTGTCCATCGTCTCGAGGTCGCTGTTCTCCTGCTGTTTGGGGTCGCGATCCCGATAAAAGGCGAGGCGCTCGTTGACGTAGGTACGGAGAAGCGTACGGGCCGCCGCGGATATCTCGGGCGGCATGAGGTCCAGGCGGAGGTATTCGGTGCCGATCGCGTTGGCTTCCGCCTCCTCGTAGCTCTTGCGCAGATCGTAGCGGCTCACCGCCATCGAAATTGCGAAACCGATCATCAGTCCGAGCAAGGTGAACATCGCGTTGCGGACGAGATCGAATTCGGCGCGATCCGACAACGTGAGGTCGTGCAGGCGGTTGCGAATCAGGACGCCGAGGCTGGTCGAGGCGATCAGCAGCGCCAGTGTCACGACGAAAAACGCCGCCGGGTGGTCGACCAGCCAGAGCATAGCTTACCGATTCTGTTTCGCGCCCGGTCGGCTGGAGTTTCGAGCGCTCGACCCCGGCCCCCTTGCGTTCCTATAAGTTGGTAAATCAAATCGGACCAAGAATCGAACCAGCCCTCGACCTTGCCCCCGGATGGCCGCAGCTTGTGACGTCTTTCCCTTTTCGCCTCATTTTCGTGCGCCACGGCGAGACGTCGTACAATGCAGAGAATCGTCTGCAGGGACAGCGCGACATTCCGCTCAACGCGCGCGGGCGCGATCAGGCGCGTTCGATCGGAAAGACGCTGCACGTCAGCCTCGGCGGGGAGATCGGCCGGCTGGAGGCGGCCGGCGCCTTCTTCGCCTCGCCCTTGAAGCGCGCTCGCGAGACGATGGAGATCGCGCGCGCCGCGATGGATCTGCCGCCCAAAAACTATCGTCTCGATCCTGCGCTGAAGGAGATCAGCTTCGGCCAATGGGAGGGCCTCACCTGGGCCGAGGTGCGGGTTCGCGACCCGAGCGGTTTGAAGGCGCGCCACACCGACAAATGGAATTTCGTCCCGCCCGGCGGCGAAAGCTATGCGATGCTGGCCGAGCGGGTTCGCCCCTGGCTCGCATCCCTCGCGGGCGACGCTTTCGTCGTCGCGCATGGCGGCGTGGCGAGGGCCTTGATGACCCTCATCGCGGGCGTGCTTCCCGTGATCGCCGCCGAGGCGCCGATCGTGCAGGGGCGCGCCATTGTCTTCGAGGATGGCCGCTACCGGTGGATCGGGTGAACAAGCCTCCAACCGTCGCGCGCGAGCCGCAGGTCTCGGCGGCGACAATCCTGCTGCTCGCGGCCGCCTGCGGCCTCCTGGCCGCCAACATCTATTACGCGCAGCCGCTGATCAAGCCGATCGCCGAGTCGCTCGGGCTCGCCCCGCAGGCCTCCGGTCTCATCGTGACCATGACGCAGATCGGCTACGGGCTGGGACTTTTTTTCGTCGTGCCGCTCGCCGACCTCGTCGAGAACCGGCGGCTCGTGCTCGTCTGCGTCGCGCTCTGCGCGGGTGCGCTCGCGGCCGCGGCCTTGGCGACCTCGTGGCCGGCCTTTCTCGCCTGCGCCGGCGCCATCGGCCTCGGCTCGGTCGCGGTGCAGATCCTGATCCCGCTCTCGGCGCATCTCGCGCCCGACGCGACGCGCGGGCGCGTCGTCGGCGCCGTCGCGAGCGGGCTGATGATCGGCGTCATGGGCGCGCGCCCGGTCGGAAGCTTCATCGCCTCCGTCGCGTCCTGGCGCACGGTTTTCGCCGCCTCCGCCGTAGTGATGGTCGTGCTCGGCCTCGTGCTCTCTCGCAAGCTGCCGGTGCGCGCGCCGCACATTCGCATGAGCTACGGCGCGCTGATCGTCTCGATGGCGCGGCTTGCCGCGGCGACGCCGATCCTCAGACTGCGCGCGTTCTACCAGTCTTGCCTCTTCGGCGCCTTCAGCCTCTTCTGGACGACGACGCCGCTGCTGCTCGCGGGTCCCGACTATCGCATGACCCAGCGCGGCATCGCGCTCTTCGCGCTCGCGGGCGTCTCCGGCGCGATCGCGGCGCCGATCGCCGGGCGTCTCGCCGATCGCGGCTTCGCCCGGCCGGCGACAGGCGCGCGCGATCGCCCTCGTCGCGGCGGCCTTCCTCGCGACAATGTTGGTCCCGCAGGGCTCGCCGCTTGCGCTCGCCGTGCTCGTCGCCGCGGCGATCGGCGTCGACTTCGGCGTCCAAGGCAATTTTGTGCTCGGGCTTCGCTCGATTTTCTCGCTCGCGCCCGACGCTCGCGCCCGGTTGAACGGCGTCTATCTCGCGACCTTCTTCGCCGCCGGCGCTTTGGGCTCGGCGGTCGGCGCATGGGCTTACGCGAAGGGCGGCTGGCCGCTCGCAAGCCGCATTGGTCTTGCGCTCCCGCTGATCGCGCTCGCACGCTTCGTCTATCGCGTGATGTTTCGACGCGTCTGAGGCGTCTCATTCTAGCGCGTCTCATTCTCGCCATACCGGCGCCGCATGAGCGCGCGCAATCGCCGCGCCGCGACGGCGGCCAGTGCGAATCCCTTTGCTTAACAAAGTGTTAATGGTCCATCTTTTCAACGCGTCTCCACGCGCCGATGCGTTCCGCCGAATGTCCGCAAACCCGGCCATGACGGCCAGCGCATCATATCTCTCGCTCGCGTTTGCCGCCGCGCTTGCGCTCTCGGCCTGCATCGGCCCGGACATGAGCGAGATGGGCGATATGGGCTCGATGCTGCCCTTCGCCTCCGCGAGCGCGCCGCAGAAACCGCATCCGGTGCAGGTGTTCATCGCCTCGACCCGCAAGGGCGAGAGCGGCGCGGCTGCGCGTGAGCAGGCCCCCGAAGCGCATTTCGCGCTCGCGACCATGACGATCCCGCCCGGCCACCGCGCGGGCTCGATCGAGGCCCCCTTATGGGGCCAGGCGAACGGGAAGAACGATGTCGTGCTGGCGGGGGAGCGCGAGCTCGACGGCGACGAATTCCGCGCCGAGCTCGCGTCGCATGTGTCCGGCCGCGTCGGCGTCAATCGCGATATTCTCGTCTTCGTGCACGGCTTCAACACCAGTTTCGACGATGCGCGCTCGCGCGCGGCGCAGATTGTCGCCGACGCGCGTTTCGGCGGCGTCGCGGTCCTCTTCACCTGGCCCTCGCGTAGCGAACTCTTCGGCTACGTCAGCGATAAGGACAGCGCCACCGCCTCCCGCGACGCGCTCCAGGCGCTCCTGCACGATCTCGGCCAGACGCCTGGCGTCGGCAAGATCCATGTGCTCGCCCACTCGATGGGCGGCTGGCTTTCGATGGAGGCCTTGCGCGAGTCGGCGATCGCCGGCGACCGGACGCTCAGCGGCCACCTTGGCGACGTGATCCTTGCTTCGCCCGACATCGACATGGACGTGTTCGCATCGCAAATGGCGCGCATCCGCCCGGCGAACGTCACCGTCTTCGCCACGCCGAACGACAAGGCGCTGTCGCTTTCGAGCGTGCTCGCCAGCTCCCGCCAGCGGGTCGGCGCGCTCGACGCTTCGAAGCCCGAGGATCGCGAAGAGATCGAGGCGCTCGGCGCCAAGGTGGTCGACATCACGGCCTACGCCGACGCCGACCGCTTCATCAGCCACGCTGTCTATGCGGATTCGCCCGAGGTTTTGAACCAGATCGGTTCGACGATCGCGGCGCCGAGGGCGGAAGACGCGAATACGCTATCCGTTATCGACGCTACCAAGTATCAGGATCCAGACGCCCCGCCTCCTTCGCCGCCGGACGGAGCGGGCTTGCCGCGCTGACGCAAGGCCCGCAGCCTCAAAATGAGTCGCTTTGACGGTGGGCTCCTAACCTGCGAGACTCACGTCTGGATCGGGGTAATTCCAGCGGGGTTCGACCATGACAAGCACGAGACTCGTCGCGCTGGCACTCTTGGGCGGCGCGAGCGTCATAACGGCGCCGGCCCAGGCGGGCGCCATAGCCATCGCGAACAACTCATTCGAGTTGCCTCTTATTTCAGGGACCGCTCCGTATTACACCACCACAAACGGCGTGAGCGGCGGCATCACAGCTGCGACCATACCCGGTTGGACCGTGTCGACGACCTTTGGGAACATCGGCGTCTATGCGCCGCCGCCTTCGTCGTACACGCCGCCCGACGGGAATCAGGTGGGTTACATCGGCGGAGGGGCGCCCCTGGTCATTGATCCAGGGTCCTTCTCGCAGGTTTTGGGCCCAACAGCGATTGCAGGCGACGCCTATCATCTTGGCGTCTACGTCGGCGCACGCGGCGAGGGTTACACGCTGGGCGACTATACGATTGAGCTCCTGGCGGGCGCGACGGTGCTGGCGAGCGTCACTGATCCGGTCGCCCCTTCGGCGGGGACGTTTGATCTCACTGGCCTTTCCTATCTGGCGAAACCGGGAGACGGCGCCCTCGGCGCCCTGACGATTGTCCTCTCCGGCGGCACGAGCGCGCACGGCACGGCCTATGGCCAGGTCGCATTCGACGATGTGACCCTGAGCTACAACGCAGTCCCCGAGCCCTCGACCTGGGTGATGATGGCTCTCGGCTTTGGCGGCATTGGCTTTGTCGGCTATCGGCGGCGGAGCCTGACGCGATCGCTCAGCGAAAGTTACGGCGCGGCTCTGACGCGCAAGGCCGCTTAAGCGCGAAGCGCGGCGGAGGGGAGTGACAATCACGCTTGAAAAGCGAGCGGCAAAGTCCGACATTGTTGTCCGTCGCCCTTCTCGCGGGAGTTCGCCATGCCCAGCAAGCTCGACCAGCTGCGTACCATGAGCACCGTCGTCGCCGACACCGGCGATATGGAATTGATCCGAGCCTTTAAGCCGACCGACGCGACCACCAATCCGTCTCTCATTCTGAAAGCCTCGCAGTTGCCTGCCTACGCCCGGCTGGTGGAGGAGGCCATTGTCTGGGGGCGCCGGCAGAACGCAATGGTCGGCGACGTCACCGACCGCATTGCGATCAACTTCGGCTCCGAACTGACCAAGATCGTTCCCGGCCGCGTGTCGACCGAAGTCGACGCCGACCTCTCCTTCGACACCGACGCCAGCGTCGCCAAAGCGAAGAAGTTTATCGCCCTCTACAAGGAGCGCGGGATAAGCCATGACCGCATCCTCATCAAGGTCGCCTCGACCTGGGAGGGCATCCAGGCGGTCAAGCGGCTTCAGGCCGAGGGCATCGACTGCAACATGACGCTGATCTTTTCGATCGCCCAGGCGATCGCCGCCGCCGACGCCGGCGCCTTCCTCATCTCGCCCTTCGTCGGCCGCATCCTCGACTGGCACAAGAAGGCGGGCGGCGGGCCTTATACGCCGGAGACCGATCCCGGCGTGAAGTCGGTGCGAGAGATCTACACGTACTACAAGGCCTACGGCATCAAGACCGTGGTGATGGGCGCGTCGTTCCGCAGCACGGGCGAAGTCGAAGCGTTGGCCGGCTGCGACCGCCTGACCATCTCGCCGGAATTGCTGGAGGCGCTGTCGAAGGAGGAAGGCGAGCTCAAGCGCCAACTCGATCCCAATCATGTCGGCCCGGCGCCGGCCAAGATCGCCATGGACGAGAAGCATTTCCGCTGGATGATGAATGAGGACCAGATGGCGACGGAGAAACTCTCCGACGGCATCCGCCTCTTCGCCCACGACCTCGCGGCGCTGAGAACCATGGTCGAGCAGCGGCTGACCGCAGCGGCGTGAGGGAGAGACGGCGCCGCTGCGCGCTCTTAGGAAAAACCCATGGCCCTGAAGCTGCACACGATCATCGCGAGCACGCGTCCGGGCCGTGTCGGCCTCCATGTCGGCCGATGGTTCCATGAATATGCGCTTAGCCATGGAGGCTTTGACGCGACGCTCGTCGATCTCGCCGACTTCAATCTGCCGGTTTACGACGAACCCCATCATCCGCGCCTGCAAAAATACGAGCACGAGCACACGAAACGCTGGGCTGAAAGCGTCAGGGGCGCTGACGCGTTTGTTTTCGTGACGCCGGAGTACAATTACAGCCCGTCGCCGTCACTGGTGAACGCCCTCGACTACGTCTACCTCGAATGGAATTACAAGCCGGCCGGTTTCGTCAGCTATGGCGGCGTGTCCGGCGGCCTGCGCGCGGCGCAGGCGGTGAAGCTGCAGGCCACGGCGCTCAAGCTCGTCACCCCGCCCGAGGGCGTTCCGATCCCGAACGTGGCGCAATTGATCGACAAGGACAGAAACTTTAAGTCGAACGACATGATTGACTTGAGCGCCAAGACGATGCTGGACGAACTCGTGAAATGGGCGACTGCCTTAAAGCAGATGCGGGGGTGACTTTTTCGGAATTACGGCGATGGAGTCGCCACTGATGGATTATACTGCAGAAATATTCGACCAGATTCAGCTGTTATTCAAAGCCAACGGGTTTAATGATCACGAACTCCATTGCGTTCTGAGATTCGAGCATGGGCCTGACCCCGAGGTCCTCAGGAAGTCGGTCATCGCCTCCGTTGGGGCCATTCCCATCCTCAGCGCCCGCTACGTCGACGGCGCCAAGCCGCGCTGGACTAGCCTCGACCCCGGCGAGTTCGGTCGGGCGTTCATCCTGACGACGGCGGAGACGGAGTTCGAGGAGTTCCTCGTGTCTCCCGTCGATGAAAGCGTCGGCCCCCAGATCAGGGTCTGCCAACTCGATTCGAACCCTTTCGCCGTCGCGCTCAAAATGAACCACATGATTTGCGATGCGGCGGATTTTAAGCAATACCTATATTATCTGTGTACAATATACTCGGAACTGGCGGCCCGCCCGGCCTACAGGCCGGCCGCGATCATCGGCGACCGAAGCATCCGCGGAGTGCTCAAGCGCTTCCCTCTGGGCGTCAAGCTCAGGTCGTTGCTGACGCAGAGCAGGGACAATAACCGGAGTGGAAATCATCGATTCCCCTTGAGCGAGGGTGGAGACGTGCGGCCCTTCATCCTCACGCGCTCGTTGGAGCGGGACAGGATTGCGGCGCTCAAAAACTATTGCCGCGCGAAAGGGGCGACCCTTAACGACGCCGTTCTGACAGCTTTTTATCGTTGCCTCTTTCAGCTGCTGGCGGCGGAGCCCGGCGTTGAGCTCGAAATACCCGTGATGGTGGACATGCGCCGCTACCTCGGGGAGACTGGGGAATTCAGGTCCCTGACCAACCTCTCCTCGATGCAGGTCACCCAGTTGGACTTTAAGCCCGAGGAGCGCTTCGAGGGAACGCTTGGCAGGGTCAAAGCAGTCATGGATGAGAAAAAGACGGCAGACATCGGCCTCAACGCATTTATCAAGCTTGGCCTGCTGTATGGGATATTCGGTGACAGGATCGCCGATCACCGGCTGAAGTCGGAGCTGAAAAATCCCTTCATCTGCATGACGAACGTGGGAATATTGGATCCGGGCCGAATGACCTTCGGCAATTGGCGCCCCTATGACGCTTTTTTATGCGGCTCGATCAAGTACAAACCCTACTTCCAGCTCGCCATGAGCTCATACGACGGCCAACTCACCCTCAGCGCCAACCTTTATGGAAGCGCCGACGATCGGGATCGCATCGGCTCCTTCCTCGATAAGATCGAGGCGCAATTGCCCAATTAGACTTTGCCGGGGTGCGCCGACAGACCAATTCGGGGGACAAGCGGCTCCTTGTCATTCCCGGCAGACCGCAGGTCTGACCGGGAATCCAAACTCGTTGCGCGCTGGCGGGTGTCGTCTCTGGATTCCCGATCGGACGCTTTCGCGCCCGTCGGGAATGACAAGGGCCTGATCGCTTGGCCTGACTGGACGCTGGCCCAAAGCGCGTGGCGGGCCTGATCGGCCGCCGGGCGAGTCGCTTTCGCCGGGACGGGGTATGGGGGTATCATCGCTGGTGGCCGAACCTCGGCGACTGGGGAGGACACATGCCGCAACTGCGATCGCTGCCGGCTGAACCGGTCATGCGCGATCTTTACCGGGCCTATCCGGCGACCTCAAAGCCGCTGGGCGAACTCACCGAGGCGGCGATGCGCGGCCCATCGCCATTCACTCAGGGCCAGCGCGAGCTGATCGCGGCCTATGTTTCAGGGCTCAACGCCTGCACCTATTGCCATACCACACATGTCGCCGTCGCGGCCGCCTGCGGTGTCGAGCCGGACCTCGTCAAGGCGCTCGTGACGGACATCGAGAGCGCGCCGATTGAGGCGAGAATGAAGCCCATTCTGCGCTACGCCAGAAAGCTGACCCAAAGTCCCGCGCGCATGACTGCAGCCGATGCCGCGGCGGTCTATGACGCCGGCTGGAACGATGACGCGCTCTATTCGACCGTGCTGGTGACGGCCCTGTTCAATTTCTACAACCGTCTCGCGGACGGGGTGGGACTCTCTTTGCCCGAAGGCTACCCCGCCGAGGCCGGCAAGCGGCTTGCGACGCAAGGCTACGATGTCTTCGCCCAGATGGCGAAGACAGGGTAAGTTCGTAATGATCCTCCGTTATTGCGAGCGTGAGCGAAGCGCCCAGGGGTTCGAAGCGATGCGGCGGCGGCCCCTGGATTGCGTCGTTGCGATAGCGCGTCGAAAAACGGGCTTCCTTCGACGCCTATGGTCAAAACCCAATCAGCTTGACCGGTTTCGACGTAGACCGGACATTGCGGATCGCGGTGGTGGACGTCGCAGCCAGGCAAACCCGGACGGCCCGCTGACCTTTGTCGCTGGTTCCCAAGATCGTTTGTTCAGAGTGAAACCGACCAATCGTGAAGCCTAGCGCCCGGAATGCACGACGTCTGTGGATGCCCCGCTTACTGGCGCGCCATCGCGATGCGGATAGCATCCTCCGGCGAGATGAGGTGGCCCGAGTTCTCTGCGGCTTCCGCAATGGCGAGCTGCACGCCCTTGACTTTGCCGTTAAAGGCGTTGCCTCGCGAGCCGTAATCCGGAGAAACCGGCGCGCCAGTATCCTCGCCGACGTCGCAGCCATCGTCAGCGGAGAAGACCATGGCTTGTGTCATTGCGACGGCGCCTTCGCCGACCTTCTTGCCGTCGACGAAGAGCGTCACCTGGCCGCCTTTGCCAAGCCCGCCGCCGGCGTAGGCGAATTCCATGCGCACCTGGTGCTCGCCGACGGGCAGCGGGCTCGTGGCCTCCACATAATAATGGTTCACTCCCGCGACGTTATAGCAGTACTTGAGCTTGCCGCCTTTCGCGTACAGGCTCCAGCCGCCGATGTTCGCGCCCTGAGCGATGATCACGCCTTCAGCTCCCGACTTCGGCACCTCGATCTCGGCGGTGACGGCGTGGGACTTGTTCTTGATGTTCAGGACGCAATTCTCGGACAGGCGCCCCATGCCGCCGAAAAGTAGCTGGGTGTTTCCCTTGATCAGCACCGGCCGACCGGCGGTGTCCGGGTTCATCTTCTCGACGACCCGGTCATCGATCGGCAACACGTTGTAGCGCGTCGCCTCGATCAGCCACAGACGCTGCAGTTCATGGAGCTTTTCCGGCATCTGCTTGGAGAGGTCGTTCGCTTGGCTCCAATCCTTGTTCGTGTCGTAGAGTTCCCAGACGTCGTCGTCGAGGGGTACGGTCTTTCGGCCAACGAGCACCCATGGCGTCCCGTGCTTTGTCACCGCGGTCCAGCCTTTGTGATAGATGCCGCGGTTGCCGAACATCTCGAAGTACTGCGTCTCGCGCCGTTCCGCGGCTTTCGCGTCGTTGAATGAGTACAGCATGCTCACGCCCTCGATGGGGCGCTGTTGTATTCCATTGACCGAGACCGGTTCAGGCAGCCCTGCCGCCTCGAGAATCGTGGGCGCGATGTCGATGACATGGTGGAACTGCGAGCGGATTTCGCCCTTCGCTTTAATGCCGTTCGGCCAAGACACGACGGCGCCGTTGCGCGTCCCGCCCCAGTGCGAAGCGACCTGCTTCGTCCACTGGTAAGGCGCGTTCATCGCGTGCGCCCAGCCGACCGCATAGTGGTTGTATGACTCTGGGCCGCCGAGCTTGTCCAAGCGCTCCATCAGGAATTCGGGAGTCTCGAGCGCGGCTAGGCCATTGAAGTTAGCCATTTCGTTGTAGGCGCCGTTGAGCGTGCCCTCGGCTGAGGCGCCGTTGTCGCCGATGATATAGTAGACGAGCGTATCGTCGGAGATGTCGAGCTTCTTCAGGCCGTCAAGCAAGCGTCCGACATGGTGGTCAGTATACTCCATGAAGCCCGCGTAGACTTCCATTTGGCGGCGGAGTACCGGTTTGAGGGCCTCCGGCATGTCGTCCCAACTGGGGATCTCGGCATGACGCGCGGTGAGCTGTGCATTCTCGGGAATGACGCCAAGCGCCTTTTGCCGGGCAATCGTTTCCTCGCGCAGTTTGTCCCACCCCTGATCGAATTTGCCCTTGTACTTGTCGGCCCATTCCTTGGGCACATGGTGGGGCGCGTGGGTCGCGCCGGGCGCGAAGTAGACGAAAAAGGGCTTGTCGGGCGCGAGCGCCTTTTGCTGCGAAATCCAGGCCATCGCCTTGTCCGTCATATCCTCCACGAGGTGATAACCCTCTTCGGGCGTCTTCTTCGGCTCGACCGCATTCGTGCCTTCATAGAGCGTCGGGTACCATTGGTTCGCCTCGCCGCCGATGAAACCGTAGAAATATTCAAAGCCGCCGCCACCGGTTGGCCAAGCGTCGAACGGCCCGACCGGGCTCGTCTCCCACACCGGCACTTCGTGGCATTTGCCGAACTGCGCCGTCGAGTAGCCGTTGAGTTTCAGCGTCCGCGCCAGCGGCGATATTGTATTGGGCAGCACGGAATTATATCCCGGCGCCCCCGTGGCGACTTCGGTAATGCCGCCCATGCCAGCGGAATGGTGATTGCGACCGGTCAACATGGCCTGGCGTGTTGGCGAACAGAGGGCGGTGGTGTGAAAGCGATTGTACTTCAGGCCGGCCGCCGCGAGTTTTTCGGCGTTCGGAGTTTGGCAGGGGCCGCCGAATGCGCTCGGCGAGCCGAACCCGGCGTCGTCAATCAGGATGATCAGGACGTTGGGCGCGCCCTTGGGCGGACGCAGCTGCTCGATTGGCGGGAATTTGCTGTCCGGATCTTTGGCATCGTAAGTAATGAGGCCGGTTCGCTCGGGAGTGGCCATGGGTAGATGCGACCGATGTTTCTTGTCTTCGACGCTCATGATCTCACAACCTTTGCACTATGACCGAAGAGCACGGCTACTCAGACCCGCATTCGTTGAACGGCGGGGCCGCCTTGCCGGTGAGCAGAGCGGTTAGGGCCGCGGCCGTGCCGATCGGAGCGCCGACATAGATCGTCGAACCCGTATTGCCATTCGCGACCTCGCTCTTACAGTACTTGAAGAAGGACTTGTCGCAAGGGTAAGGGCCGAGGATCTGATAGCCCTGCGCGCTGCCGGAGCTCCCGGCAGTGATCGGGCAGGAGCAGATGATTTGTCCCTTCGGCACTGGCTTGTCGAAGCCAGGGAACGTCGTCTCCTCGGTGCTGCGGAAGCATAGGCCCCCGTCGCATTGGGCGTAAGCCCCGCCCGACTTTCCGCCCTCGCAGGTGTAGACCCCGCCGCCACCCTGCGGCGAGGCGATCTGCTCGGGCAGGCTGTAGGTGCTGACCATGTATTTGTTGTCGGCGCCGGCGGCGTTGATGGCGCAGACGTCCACGCCCTTGCCCATTGGGAACGGCAGGCTGATGCTGTCGCCGTGCTTCTCGTCGCACTGGCAATAGGCGACGCCGTCGTACACGTTGCAGCGCGCCGCGGCGCAGAGAGCGTAGGTTTGATCTTTGCAGACCTTGAACGTCGAGCCGGCCATCACGTCGAGCAGCTTGCTGAGGCAGGCCTTGGGCAGTTGGCCCATCTTGTCCTGCATGCACGATTTCATGCGCCCGATGTCCGGCAGTACGTCCGAGCAGAGGCGCCAGACATCGCCGGCGCACGCCTGAATGACCCCGAAGTCTTGCTCCAGACGCTCCTGCGCCACTGCGGGCGCGGCAGCTGACACCATAAGCGAAACTGCAAGCCCTGCGCCGATCAGCCTGGCCTTTGAAGCCCTCTTCCAGCTTGAGCGCATATCCGTCCCTCCTTTTGTGGTCCGCGTCGCCCTCAGCATTCGCGCCGCCGTCAGTTTGTCCCTGGTGAGGTGCGGGAGACTCCAATCGTTCTGCTTCTCAGGTCGGCCGCAAAACGATCGTTCGCGATTTCGTTCTCGGAGTTGAGCCCCGTGTCGACGTCGAGCCAGGAGCCCATGCACCAATGGTCCAACCGAGGCGCTTTGCAGTCGGGCGTGACCGGACCCGGGTCGCAGACGCAATATTTGTCGGCGTGCGGCGTGATCCCGGGCACTTCCTTTCGCTCGCCAGAGGGCAACGCGAAAGCCATTTGTGAGCCCCCGGTTTGCACGGCGAACTGGCACACGTGTCCAGCAGGGGCCGCGCACAGAAAGGTTACTGTTTGCTGGGCGTTTGCCAAGGTCGCCGAACCCATCGGCGCCACGACGCAAAGCGTCGCCGATAGAAGCAGATTTCTCATACTGACCCCCCTCACTTCTCTTGCATCATCCCTTCGACGCGCATGTCATGCAGGTTCACCGCGATGGCGTGAATGATGCTCTCGTCTTGGTGCACCTTGCAGTATTCGATGACGAGATGCTCGAGCTCGCGGCCCTTTTTATAGTCCATGTAGTGCTTGTGGCCGAGACCGTTGTACCAGCCGCTGTACCAGGCCATGAGCACGTTGGCGTCACTCTGATAGGTGTTGGCGAGTTGCGCGCAGGTCAGAGCCTGTACGTCGATGAAGCCGTTGGCGTCCACATAGGCGGACAGGTCGACGGGATCGGCCTTGGCCAAGCCGATCGCCGATAGAACCGCCGCACAACCAAGGAGTGCTATTTTCTTCATTCACTGGTCCTTTCCCAACCGTCCAGATGCTCGAACTCGCCGAGCCGCCGCGGAATCTTGCCAAAGTCCTTACGTCGAGCGCCGGTTTTCCATCCAAACGCGCGTAAGCAGAACGGCCAGAATCAGATGGAGCGCGGCAGCGGGCCAGAGCAGGATGCCCACGTTCGCGCCTATGAGCCCGGAAACGACGAGGAAGGTCGCCGCGAGCCAACTCAGAACCATGAGCGGCACGAGCACGGGAGTCTCGGCCCCGGCGGCGCGCGGCCAGCACCCGGCCGCCAGACACACCATGACAAGTCCCGAGATGCGTCCCGTCGCCGCTCCCGCCCCGTTCAAGTCGGAACCGAAGAGAAGCCGGGCAAGGAGGGACGGCGCTACGATGAGCCCGACCCCCGTCAGGACCTCGAGGCCCGACGCGGCGCGCATCCATAACGTCGCCGAAGACGCCTCTTCTGAGTTCATCGGTCGTCTCCCCTCGAGGACACAAATGCAAGCCCGACGGATTCACGCCGGCTAAAGCACATTTCCTGGCGAACGGTGATGGCGTACTCATCCCTCCAGGCGGTCTAGGCAAAAGCAGGACTGTCGGCTTGGCATTTGACGCCAAAATATCCGTGCGGCTTGATACGGCCTGACTTACTGGATCGGATAGTGCGATGGCTGCCGCGATTCCCTTGATACGTGGTTTTGCGCTGTTGCCGACATTGCATTGGCTCGCCGACGAAGGCGTCTCGATCGAACGTGCGCTCGCGGAGGTCGACCTTTCGCTGAGCCCGATTACCTATCCCTTCCGCCCGATACCTTTGGCGCACGCGGCCGCTCTGCTTCGGAACGCTGCGCGGGAGCACGGGCCAGACCTTCCCTGCCGTATTGTTTCAAGGACGAGCAGCCTCGAGATTGCAATGCTCGGAAAGGTTGCTCTTGGCGCGCGAACGCCGGGGGAAGCGCTTGCGAGAATCGTGGCCGCGCTGCCGTACTACTGCTCGCACGAGCAGGTGTCGTTCGAGAGGAAGGCCGGCCAATACGTCGTGCGGGAGTTCTTCGCCCACGGGTTCGAACCCGAGACGAAGCACACGCTCCTGCAGTACGCCACGGCCATGATCGATCGCATCCTCAGCATGGCGGGCAGTCCTCCGCCTCGATTTGCGAAGATCGAAATTCCCCCGCATCCTATCCACAAGGTGGAGCACCTTCGGCCTTGGTTCGGCGACCGTGTGATTGGAACGGAGTCGCGTGGAATCACGGTCCTGATCGAGGGCCGGGTCATGGAGCGGGCCTTTAGCAAGGTGGGAAGAGATCGTCTCAATCCAAGAGCGCTCGACAGCGGGGCTTCGCTGCGCGGCGGTGAGACCTTCTCGGATTCGGTGAAAGCGTTCCTGAACTTGATGGTCGAAAATGACGAGGCGCCGAGCATGAAACACGTGGTCGCCGCGACGGGAATGAGCTCGCGCACCTTTCAGCGCCAACTCAAGGAAGAGGGCGCGAGCTTTTCGGACTTGCTGGCCGACGTACGGCGGAGCGAAACGCTCAAGCAACTCAAGGAGCGAAACGTCACAATCGCGGCCATCGCGACCGATCTCGGCTATTCCGATCAGGCCACCTTCACCCGCGCCTTCCGGCGATGGACGGGTGTGCCGCCGAGTCGGTTCCGCGCAGCGGCGAGTTGAGCTCTCGGCGTGGGACAGATCTTCTTTGTCTAGGAGCCTGTCAGAGTTATCGGGTTTTCGAAGGAAGAATACGATACACGGTGGAGCCCGTCCGGGCGTCGATTGCAACCTACGCTTTGGGTCGATTTGATCCTTGGCTAGGCCGGCCAGAACGGCGGCTATTTTCGCACTGCCGCCGGAAGGCATGACGTCACGGCGGAGCAATGTCCGCCGTTTGCGCGAAGCGGTCACCGGCGAAAGCGGACCGACGAGGTTTTGACCCTATGGCTCCTCGCAATGGCGTTTGCGACGCCCCGTCCGTGGCTCGATGACGAGCGCGATCGAGAGCGCGTCACGCAAGAACGGCGGGTCCCCGTTCGAAGTCCTGCGCGTCTTCCTGAAACTCGGCCTGACCAGTTTCGGCGGGCCGGTCGCGCATTTGGGCTACTTCCGCAACGCGTTCGTGTTGAAACGCAGCTGGCTCGACGAGCGGGCGTTCGGCGATCTGGTAGCGCTTTGCCAGTTCCTGCCGGGGCCCGCGAGCAGCCAGGTCGGGTTCGCCATCGGCCTCATGCGCGCGGGCTATCCCGGCGCGCTGGCGGCCTGGGCCGGCTTCACCCTGCCGTCGGCGGTCGCGATGACGCTCGTCGCGTATGGGGCGGGCGCGCTTCACGGGCCCGCAGGCGAGGGCCTGCTGCATGGGCTCAAGCTGGTGGCGGTCGCCGTTGTCGCGCAAGCGGTGCTCGGCATGGCCCAGAGCCTCGCCCCCGATCGCCCGCGCGCGGCGATCGCCATCCTCGCCCTCATCCTGGTCGCCTTCGCGCCCGGCGGCATCGGCCAGATCGGCGCGATCGGCGCGGGCGGCCTCCTCGGGCTCGTCTTCTGCCGTGAGGGCGCCGAGGCCGCTGCTGGCGGCGCGGAGGCGGCCGTCTCGCGGCGCATGGGAGTGGTCTTCCTCGCCGCCTTCTTCGCGCTTCTTGCGCTTTCGTTCGCCCCTGCGCGCGACGGCGCGTTTGCATTTCTGGCCGCCGTCTACCGCTCGGGCGCGCTCGTCTTCGGCGGCGGCCATGTGGTGCTGCCGCTGCTTCGCGCCGCCGTCGTCGATCCGGGCTTTGTCTCTGACAGCGCCTTCCTCGCCGGCTATGGCGCAGCGCAGGCCATGCCCGGCCCGCTCTTCACTTTCGCCGCCTATCTCGGCGCCGCGGCGCCTGCTCCGGGCGGCGGGCCCGGCGCCGCGCTGGCGCTGATCGCGATCTTCCTGCCCGGGATCCTGATCCTGCTCGGCGCCCTGCCGTTCTGGCATGCGCTTCGCGTCCGGCCAGGGGCGCAGGCCGCAATGGCCGGCGTCAACGCCGCGGTCGTCGGCCTGCTCGCCTCGGCCCTCTACGATCCAGTCTGGACTAGCGCCGTGCTCGGCCCTGCCGATTTCGCCATCGCCGCCGCGGGATTCGCCGCGCTCGTCGTCTGGCGCGCCCCGCCGCTCGCGGTCGTCCTGCTCACCGCGGCGGCGGGCGTCGCACTCGGCGTTTTGGGGAGTTAGGCAGAACGATCGAGCCATCGAGACGAGGCTCTCTTCTCCCTTCTCCCTTCTTCTGGGTTCAGAAAGCGCTTGCCAATCTGTGCCAATTTTGGCACACTCGCTGCAGATGATCTGATGATTGACCGCACGAAAAAGCTGCCCGCGCGGTTTTATGTGAACCCTTCCGGCCGCAAGCCGGTTCGGGAATGGATTCTTGAATTGTCCGAAGCCGACCGCCACACCGTTGGCAAGGACATTCAAAAGGTCGAATTCGGATGGCCTCTTGGCCGGCCGCATTGCGCGCCGCTTGGCGGCGGGCTGTGGGAAGTTCGTAGCGCACTTGGCGGCAACCGTATTGGGCGGGTGATTTTCTGCATTGGCGACGGCTGCATGATCTTGCTGCATGGCTTCATCAAGAAGACACAGGCGACGGCAAAGGCGGATATCGACCTCGCGTTGAAATGCATGAAGGAGGTAATCTGATGGCTCGAAAGCGCAAAGGCAGTGTGAGCGAAGAGACCTTCGACGAGTTCCTCGCCGAACAGGGGATCCTCGGCGCGGTCGAAGATCATGCCGTAAAAGAGCTCATCGCCGAGCAGCTCGCGGCGGCGATGGAGCAGCAGGGATTGACCAAGGTCGAAATGGCGGCGCGCATGAGAACCAGCCGCCGCCAGCTCGATCGCCTGTTTGATCCGTCGATCCCGTCCGTCACGCTCGATACGTTGCGACGCGCCGCCAACGCGGTAGGCCGTTCGCTCCGCATCGAGCTGGTGTGAGGCCGGAGCATGAGTTGACTTCGGCCGTCATGGCTCTTGCGCGCTGCCCGAAGCCGCGGTGTGGCCGGCGGCCTTACTCACTCTGCCAAGCGTACCGATCTGTGTGACGCCTCGGGCCAACCCCTGCGGCCGAGATTTAAAGCCTTGCGGCCTTGCGGGCTCGGCGCTCCTCCGCCATCTCCGGCCGAGGAGAACCGATCAGAGCGGACAGATTTTGGCGCCTAACGCATTGAAAAGGCGTCGCCGGCGCCAAACCTGCATACCCTCCAGGACTCGCGCTAGGCGCCGCCGACAAACTCGGGTTGTTTCATCCGCGAGGCCAAACGCTTCGGGCGGCTTGTCTCAACGTTCTCCAGAAACTGCCGGGCGCTCTCCCGCCACGTGTAGCGGAGAGAATACTGGCGCGCCGACTCGCGCGGAATGGTCAGCGCCTCGAGACAGGCGGCGCGCAAATCTTCGCTCAGCACGCCCGCGCCGGGACCGACGACGTCGATCGGCCCCGGGACCGGAAAGGCCGCGACCGGCAGGCCGCTGGCCAGCGCCTCGATCATCACGATGCCGAACGTGTCGGTGCGCGAGGGAAAGACGAACACGTCGGCGCTGGCGTAGACCTGCGCGAGCGCTTCGCCGTGTAGGGCGCCAAGGAAATGCGCGCGGGGGTAGCGGCGCTCGAACGAGCCTCGCTCGGGGCCGTCGCCCCCGATAACGGTCGAGCCGGGCAGATCGAGTCCGAGCAGCGCCTCGAGATTCTTTTCCTTCGCCACCCGGCCGACGCAGAGGAATATCGGGCGCGGCAAGTCGAGGACGGAATTGTCGCGCGGATGGAAAAGCGCGTGGTTGACGCCGCGCGTCCAGAGCCGCACGCGGGTGAAGCCGCGCCGGGTCAGGTCGGCGCCGATGACCGGGGTCGGCGCCATGACAGCCGCAGACGGCGCATGGAAGAGACGCAGTCCGGCGTAGCTCCAGGGTTCGGGAATGCCGACGCGCGCCTTGATATATTCGGGAAATCGCGTGTGATAGCTGGTGGTGAAGATGCGATTGCGCTTGAGGCAGTATTGCCGTGTGAGCCAGCCGATCGGGCCCTCGGTCGCAATATGAATGTGGTCGGGGTCGGCCTCATCGATCTGCCGGCTGACCTTCCCGAGCGAAGTGATCGCCAATCGTATGTCCGGATAGGTCGGCAGCGGCGCCGTCCACATGCCCTGCGGGGTGAGGAATTCGAATCTCGCTCCGAATTCGCTCGCCGCCTGCGTCATGCGCTCCAGCGTCGAGACGACCCCGTTGACTTGCGGCCGCCAGGCGTCGCTCGCGATCAGGATACGCATCAGGCGGCTTCCGCCCGGGCCTCTTCGCGGTCGTCCTCGAAGGGCGCGTTGTCCTCGACCTGCGCGGCGACCGGGAGCGCGATCGGCCAGCGCAGCACCTCGAACCGTCCGTCGTGATGCTCGACCACGAGCGAGCAGGATTTCGACGAAATCGCCGGTGTTGACGTAGGTCACGCCGCCGATGTCGCGGATGATCGGGTGATGGATATGGCCGCAGACGACGCCGTCGACCCCGCGGCGCTTGGCCTCGCCCGCAAGCTCCTTCTCGAACGAGCCGATGAAATTGACGGCGTTCTTGACCTTGAGCTTCGCCCAGGCTGAAAACGACCAATAGGGCAGGCCCAGCGCCCGGCGCGCGGCGTTGAAATGCGTGTTGACGAACAGAGCGAAGTCGTAGGCCCAGTCGCCGAAATAGGCGAGCCACTTCGAATGCCGGACGACGACGTCGAATTCGTCGCCGTGGATGACGAGGTAACGCTTGCCATCGGCGGCGGTATGGATCACCTGGCGCCGGATCTCGATGCCGCCGAAGGTCAGGCCGAAGAACTGGCGTGCGAACTCGTCATGGTTGCCCGGGACGAAGACCATCCGTGCGCCGCGTCGGACCTTCCGCAGAAGCTTTTGCACGACGTCGTTATGCGCCTGCGGCCAGTACCAGCCCGAGCGCAGCCGCCAGCCGTCGATAATGTCGCCGACCAAGTATATCGTGTCCGCTTCGACATGGCGCAGCATGTCGAGAATGAGATAGGCCTGACAACCGCGCGTTCCCAGGTGGAGGTCCGAAAGGAACAACGTGCGGTAGCGACTGGGGGCGTGGGGATTGGACACGTTGCCCTCTCGTAACAGAGAATCCGAGCGGTGTGTCTGTGCGCAGATTCTCGTGTCGCTTCGATGACGCAATATGGCGCAGGTCGTTATATGGCGTCGTCTCTTATGTGTCGAGACGAGAGGGAGTTGAGAATGGACCTGGGGATAGCCGGCAGGAAGGCGATCGTCTGCGCGTCGAGCAAGGGCCTCGGGCGAGCCTGCGCGATGGCGCTGGCGGAAGCCGGCTGCGAGATCGTGGTCAACGGGCGCAATTCCGACGAACTTGCGCGAACGGCGAAAGCCATCAGCCAATCGACGGGCGCGGCCGTCCGCGAGATCTCGGGCGACCTCGACGATCCCGCGACGCGCGAGGCGCTGATCGCGGCATGTCCGGAGGCCGACATTCTGGTCAACAACAATGGCGGTCCTCCCTTCAAGGCCTTCGCGGCGATCACGCGCGAGGACATTCTCAAGGGCGTCCAATCCAACATGCTGACGCCGATCGCGCTCGTTCAGGCGCTGCTGCCGGGAATGGCGGCGCGCAAGTTCGGCGAATTGTCAACATCACCTCGGGCTCGGTTCGGGCGCCGATCGGCGGGCTCGACGTGTCGTCGGGGGCGCGCGCGGGCCTCACCGCGTTTCTCGCCTCAGCCGCACGCGCGCATGTCAGCGACAATGTGACCATCAATTCGATCCAGCCTGGCACGTTCGACACCGATCGGATCCGGTCGTCGCTGGAGCGGACGGTCGCTCAGCGCGGGATCGCGCTCGCGACCGCGCGGACGGAAGCGGCGGCGCGAAATCCCGCCCGTCGCTTCGGAGACCCCGCCGAATTCGGCGCGCTCTGCGCCTTCCTGGCGAGCGCGCGCGCCGGCTTCATCACCGGGCAGAACATTCTGATCGACGGCGGGGCGTTTCCGGGCGCGTTTTGAGGGACAACTCGCATCTGTGGCGCGCCAGCGTTGCCTTGTGCGCTCAGGCGGTCGTC
>CAWBBW010000042.1:0-536575 GCA_963787135.1 uncultured Alphaproteobacteria bacterium
CGCTCGGACAGCGAGGAGCCGAAGTTCAGCATCCCTGACCGGCCGAGCAAGCTGGACCCCCACGCCGACAAACTGTCGCACATGCTGCGACAAGAGGCGGGGAAGTCGCGCAAGCAGAAGCGAACGATCAAGCAGTTGCACGCCGACATGGTGGTGCTGGGCTATGAGGGCTCGTACAATCGCGTGGCAGCCTTTGCCCGCGATTGGAGGGCGGCTCGGCAGCGAGAGCAGAAGACCGCCGGCCGTGGCGTGTTCGTTCCGCTGGCGTTCATGGCCGGAGAAGCCTTCCAATTCGACTGGTCAGAGGATTGGGCGGTCATTGCCGGCGAGCGAACCAAGCTACAGGTCGCTCACTTCAAACTGTCCTGCAGCCGCGCCTTCTTCCTCCGTGCCTACCCGCAGCAGACCCACGAGATGCTATTCGACGCCCATAACCACGCCTTCCGCGTGCTGGGCGGCGTGCCGCGGCGGGGCATCTACGACAATATGCGCACCGCCGTCGATAAGATCGGGCGCGGCAAGAACCGCCAGGTCAACGCACGGTTCGCAGCCATGGTCACCCACTTCCTGTTCGAGGCGGAGTTCTGCAATCCGGCGTCCGGGTGGGAGAAGGGGCAGATCGAGAAAAACGTCCAGGACGCTCGCCATCGGCTCTGGCAACCCGCGCCGAGCTTCCCCTCGCTAGCGGCGCTGAACGACTGGCTGGAGACGCGCTGCCGAGAGCTGTGGGCTCAGACGCCGCACGCCTCGCATCCTGGCGCGATTGCCGACGCCTGGGCCGAAGAGGTCCGGCATCTGATGCAGCCTTCGCGCCCGTTCGACGGCTTCGTCGAATACGCCAAGCGCGTGTCGCCGACGTGCCTGGTCCATCTGGACCGCAATCGCTATAGCGTGCCGGCCTCCTTCGCCAATCGTCCAGTCAGCGTACGAGTCTATCCCGAACGCATCGTTGTCGCCGCCGAGGGACAAGTCGTCTGCGAACATCGCCGCGTTTTTGCCCGCTCTCACCAACGCAAGAGTACGACCACCGTTTTCGACTGGCGGCACTATCTGGCGGTCATTCAGCGCAAACCGGGCGCACTCCGCAACGGCGCGCCGTTCGCCGAACTGCCGCCTGCCTTCCGGGCTCTGCAGCAGCGCATGCTCAAGACGCCGGGCGGCGACCGCGAGATGGTCGAGATTCTGGCTCTCGTCCTCCAGCATGACGAGCAGGCTGTGCTCGCTGCCGTCGAACTGGCTCTGGAGTCCGGCGTGCCGACCAAGACGCACATTCTGAACCTGCTGCACCGGTTGATTGACGGCAAGCCAATCGACCCACCCGTCGTGAAGCCGCCTAATGCTTTGACGCTCACCGCCGAGCCGCAGGCCAACGTCGAACGCTACGACGCCCTGCGCCAAGCCCGGGAGGCGCGCCATGCGTCATAATCCCGCCGCTGGCGCCGTCGTCATCATGTTGCGAACCCTGAAGATGCACGGCATGGCTCAAGCCGTCGGCGAGCTCACCGAGCAAGGCTCTCCGGCCTTCGAGGCCGCGCTGCCGATCCTATCCCAGCTCCTGAAGGCCGAGACGGCCGACAGAGAGGTGCGGTCAACCGCCTACCAGCTCAAGGCGGCCCGCTTCCCGAACTATCGCGATCTCGCCGGCTTCGACTTCGCCAGCAGTGAGGTCAATGAGGCGCTCGCGCGTCAACTCCATCGCTGCGAGTTCCTAGAAGACGCCCACAATGTCGTCCTGGTCGGCGGTCCCGGCACGGGGAAAACGCATCTCGCCACGGCCATCGGCGTCCAGGCCATCGAGCATCACCGCAAACGCGTCCGGTTCTTCTTAACGGTCGAGCTCGTCAACGCCCTCGAGCAGGAGAAGAGCCAAGGGAAAGCTGGCCAGATCGCAGGCCGGCTCGCCTATTCCGACCTCGTCATCCTCGACGAACTCGGCTACCTGCCGTTCAGCGCCTCCGGCGGAGCGCTCCTCTTCCATCTGCTCAGCAAACTCTATGAGCGGACCAGCGTCATCATTACGACGAACCTGAGCTTCGGCGAATGGGCTGCCGTGTTCGGCGACTCGACGCTTTCATGATGCCTCTCTCTTTGACCGGTTGGTGCGTCGGACTCTTGCTCTGAGCGCGACGGCTTGGTCTGGGGATAGTGAGATCTGCCAAGGCATGCCCTTGGCGAGTTGCGTGCCTGTCAGCCACCCTTTTCGGAGCCAATCGAATATGACTTGAGGTGTGATGCCGATGGCCGCAGCGGCGCCCTGGACCGAGTAGCTTCCGTCGGGCCACTGCGGCGGGTTCGGGGCTGTGCCGTTGATCTTGACGCTCTGGATCCGCCACCTCTTCCGCAAAACGTGAACCATGCCGCCGGAGAATGGCGCTCCATGCGCTGTGCGGAGCGCCTCCTTGTTGAGAATCGCGGCGATCTCGCCATCCATCTTCTGCTGCCTGTTAAGCTCGGCAATGCATTGCCGGAGACGGTCCTGATCGGCGTGTTGCTCGTAGCCTTGCACGCACCGTTGCAGCCAATGCTCGCTTGCGGCGCCAGTTTGCCAATTGACCCTGATCCAGACGTAACCACGTCGCCGCTTCTGATCCAGCGCAACGTCCTTGATCACCAGCCGCACGATCTGCTTGCGGTCCGCCGATCTGGTGGTCGCGGCGCGCCAAAGGCGCGGCAGCTCCTCGCCGAGCGCCAATATCTCCGCTCGATCGTTGTCGGAGATCGAGACCGATTGCTCGCGACGCCATGCGTCGTATTCCTGCTCGACCCGGTCCACCCGCCGCAGTCGCTCCTCCCAGACCCGCTCCAGCGAGCGAGCCACCAGGCGGTTCTCAGGCTCGACGGCGTCATATTGGCGACGCGCGCGTTCGGCGTCGTAGCGAGCTCGCTCGCGTTTGAGCGACCACTGCCGCTCCATCGCCCGCGTCTCCTCTTCGATCTCGCCCAACGCGGCAATCGCCAGCACGATCCGGTCTGGCGTCAACGCCGTGAGGATCAACCGCTCGACTTCGGAATCAACCGCGAGAGACCGTACTTCTTGGCATCGCGGCCGACCCTCCGCGCTGCTGTCGGCAACGCAGACATAGACCGGATAGTCACCGTGAGGTCCCGAGTATCGCAGGCACATCCGACGGGCGCACCGACCGCAGCTGACAATCCCCTGCAGCAATGCGTTGCCTTTACGCGGCGCACCGGGCCGGCCCGCATCGTAGCGACCGACATTGTCCGCCAGCTGCCTTCGGTTCGCCATGAACTCGTCCCAGTCGAGGTAAGCCGGGTGGGCATCCTTGAGACAGATCGACCAATCCTCCGGCGCGACGGCTGCCGTCCTGATCCTGTCACTGCCGGGTTGCCGCCGCAGCGGGTCCGGGCGTCGCCGGCCATAGACGTAGGCGCCAGCATAGGCCGGGTTCTTCAGGATGTTGATCACGCGGGCACTATCCGCCGGTCGCCAGACAACGTCATGGGGCGCCGGACCGTGAAGTGGCCGCACCGGAAGCAGCAGGTTTCCCCGGCGCAGATATCGCATGACGGCCTTGGCGCTGCGCAGCTCCCGGAATTTTGCGAAGACCAAGCGCAGCCGTTCCTGCACTTCCTCGTCCGGATTGAAGGTGACGCTGCCATCGCGGGTGTGGATCAGCCCGGCGGGAAGCGGCAGTCGCAGCTCACCCCGCGCCGCCTTCTGGCGTTCCCCTTGATGCAGTCGGATCTTGATCTGATGCAATTCCGCTTCGCTCATGATCCCTGACAGGCCGAGGAGCAGCCGGTCATGGTATGCGGCCGGATCGTATAGCCGTTCGCCATCGGCAATCAGAACGCCGAACAGCGAGCACAGCTCGAGGAGCTGATGCCAATCCCGGTTGTTGCGGGCGAGCCGCGACGCGTCCAGACTCATCACAAGGCCGGCCTTGCCAAGGCCGACCTCGGCGATCAACGTCTGAAAGCCGTACCGATCTTTGCTGGACGTCCCGGACTTGCCAAGATCGTCATCGATGACGTGAACGCGCTCGCGCGGCCAGCCGAACACGGTGGCTCGCTCGACCAGCCGATACTGCAGCTCCGTGCTTTCCTGATGATGACGGACCTGCCCTGGCGATGACTGCCGGACATACACATACGCCAGCTTGGCGCGATGAGCGGTCGTGATGCGTTCATCGGTCGACAATGTCGTGCTCAGCAAGATGGTTCTCCTCTGACCGGGCGGACCGCCGCCGCAGACGTTGCACGAGCTGTCCCACGTGCTGCGCCAACTGACGTCGCGTCTCGACCGGAAGCTGGGGCCACAGGCGTGGCGGCCGTCCCGGCGAAGCCGTCCTGCTCGACAGGCATCCGATCGAGGTTGCGTCCGCCGCTGCCTTCGAGATCCGCATTTCTGGAGGCGAGCACGGCGCGGACGTGATTCGCCAAGGGCAAAAGCGTGCGCACCGAAATGTGTCCCAGACAACTCGCAGCCGCCGTTAGATCTTCGGACGCTGAAGAAACGGAAATGGCGGCGCGGGAGATTGCCCGCTCCCGTCCGTCCGGCAGCCGGATGACGATCAGCGCCGGCCCTCGTCCAGAGCGTCGTTCGCTGACTGGAAAGCAGCCGCCATACAGCGGATGATGCGGGTCAACGACCCTGACCTCAGAGACTCGCCCGTCAAGCGTTGTGGCATCTACAAATGTCCGGTGACCCGAAGATGACGACCGCGCTACTCGATCGTCTTACCCACCGCTGTCACATTCTCGAAACCGGAAACGACAGCTTCCGCTTCAAGAACAGCTCAGCGAAAGCCGCCAAACCCGCAAAGGAGAAACCTCGAAACTTGACGAATGCCTGATCCCAAAACCATCATCAAGCCGGGTCAGTTCTCAATGGAAATCCCGGGTCAGTTCTCGACGGAAATCGACACTCCCCATCGGCAATCGCACAGCCTCGACGCATCTCCGAGCTTGCTCCAAGAGAGGCCCTGCCGAATAGCGGCCTAGCGTCATGCCCGCTCGCTTATGCCCGACGACGGCGGCGATGATGTTCTCCGGCTGATCAGCCTGCTCCGCCATGGTGATAAACCAACGCCGAAAGGAATGAAAGTTGACGAGCGATCGACGCTTGCCCGGTATGACTTGGTCGACACCGACCGATCGCCTGTAATCGGTGAACGCATTTGAGGCTTTGAAGGAACGCTCGCGCTGCGCTCCTGCCTTCTTTGGCGCGGGCCACTCAGGAAAGAGGCTATCGTCCGCCGCTTTGCCGACCGTGCGCCGTTCGACAATTGCCTTCAGTTGGGAATGGATCGGAACCGCGCGGGGCTTGGCTTCCTTCTTTTGCGGCTTGAAGACAAATAGACCGTTTGCGCAATCATGAACGCGGAGGTCCACAATCGTGTCCAGGCGTGCGCCTGTCAAAGCGCCGATCCGCATGAGGTCCTGCATGCGTTGCGTTGCGGGTCCAGTGAGGAGGGTCAGGAACCTAGAACTCCGTGAACGAGCGTTCCTCCTCATCGTGATTCCGCGCCGGGGCTGCCACGTTAAGTTTCACCCAAGGGTCAAACTCAACGTGCTCCCTAACGGCCAGCCATTGCCAGTAGCGCGAAAGTCGCCCGAGGTACTTGTTGAGGGTGATCGGCTGTTGATCGCCAGCGACCTCATGCATTTCATCCATAAACCGCGCGGCGACGCGTCGCGTGATGGATTGAAGCGTCGGCCTCAGGCCTCGTCTTCCGCACCATTCGAGCAGATATTTTATAGACCGGCGATCGTCGGCCTTTGTCCGAGTCTTTGTCACTGACTGGGCTAGGAAAGCGTCGTGATGCAATTCGATGGGCGTTGCGGTCCCGAGCGCAATTTCCGCGTAAGCGTCAGCCCGTTCCTGCCGCTGCACATCGTACTCATAAGCCGGCTCGCCTGTTTCCGGATCAGCGTAAGCTCGGATTGGATTGCCCAAGAGATCACCAGCACGCTCTACCGCCGCGTCCTCTATCATCCCACGCTCCGCCTCTGTCACGGCTCGCGAGCGATACTCCGCGACCTCAAGCGCTTCCCGCCGTATCGGGTCGCTGCCATTACCTTCGCGAGCGTTTTCAATCAAAGAGCGCAACTCGCTGACGACTGACCCCTTCAGCTTACCAGCGAGCATGAGGCTATCCGTTTGCAGCGACCGTTTGAGGCGCGTCCCGAGCTTGGCCTGAAGCTCGCGTGGCACGGCCACAGTGACCCGCCACTTCCCGCCATGAAGCTCCAGATATCGCCGATCTGCCTTAGCCATGCGAACGCCTCGCGTACCCAGCCGCGTCCCAAACTGCGTACCCCAATGTTCGCCGTAAGTCTATGATTCTTTGGTAATATTAAAGAATGAGACTGTGCAATGGACCATCCCCTCAGCTCCACCAGGAAGTCCGCGCGAGCGGCGGCGGTTTCACGGTATCAGAAATTGTCGGAGAGCTCCGTAGGTCAACGCGCGGCAAAGCGGTCTCAGCAGACGGTCGGGCGGGATTATGGGGCGGTTAGGCTCGCTTGCGTTTGAAAGTCTCTGGACACAAATTTTCCTTTCCAAGGATGCTGTTCGTTATCGTCGGGTGCAATGGCGGCTTTGAACCTCGAGTCCGCCCGTGCGCCGGCAATCTCGATCCGCCGCTGTTCCGGGCCCACTACGAGGATCGTTGGCGTTGAGGAGCGGAAGAAGCCTCGTCGGGAATTGAAATTTGTCTGTGGCGAGCGCGCGATCAATAGAAATTGCAGGCCGGAAATCTGACTTGGCACTCCCTTGCAGCGACTGCCAATGGGGCCTATCTGAGTGACGCTAAGAAAGCTGTGCTTCACGGCCCCACAATCGGCCGACGCACGCGCTGTGAGAGGAGACGAGCCCCATGAAATTCCGTCCGCTGCACGACCGCGTTGTCATCCGTCGCATCGAAGGCGAGGAGAAGACAAAGGGCGGCATCATCATTCCCGACACCGCCAAAGAGAAACCTCAGGAAGGCGAGGTTGTCGCCGCCGGGCCAGGGGCCCGCGACGAGAGCGGCAAGCTCCAGCCTCTCGAACTGAAAGCTGGCGACCGAGTGCTCTTCGGCAAATGGTCGGGCACCGAGGTCAAGATCGACGGTCAGGAGCTGTTGATCATGAAGGAGTCCGACGTCATGGGCGTGATCGAGGGCGCTGGCGCCGCGAAGAAGAAAGCCGCCTGACGGCGAGTCTGCCTTATCTTATCTCGAAATAGGGATCGAAAATCATGTCCGCAAAAGATGTTAGATTCTCCACCGATGCTCGCGAAAAAATGTTGCGCGGCGTCGACATTCTCAACAATGCGGTGAAGGTGACGCTCGGTCCAAAAGGCCGCAACGTCGTTCTCGACAAGTCCTACGGAGCGCCCCGCATCACCAAGGACGGCGTCACCGTCGCCAAGGAGATCGAACTCGAGGACAAGTTCGAGAATATGGGCGCGCAGATGGTGCGGGAGGTCGCATCGAAGACCCATGATCTCGCCGGCGACGGCACGACAACCGCGACGGTCCTCGCCGCTTCGATCATTCGGGAAGGGCTCAAGCTTGTCGCCGCGGGCATGAACCCGATGGACCTGAGGCGGGGCATCGACATCGCCGTGGCAGCGGTCGTGAAAGACATCGAACGTCGTGCGAAGAAGGTGCAAACCTCCGAAGAGATCGCTCAAATTGGCACGGTCGCGGCCAACGGCGACGCGTCGATCGGCAAGATGATTGCCGATGCGATGAAAAAGGTCGGCAACGAAGGCGTCATAACGGTTGAAGAGGCTAAGACCGCCGAGACCGAACTTGACGTCGTCGAGGGCATGCAGTTCGACCGGGGCTATCTATCGCCCTATTTCATCACCAACGCTGAGAAGATGGTCGCTGAACTCGAGGACGTGTATCTGCTTATTCACGAGAAGAAGCTCTCTTCGTTACAGCCGTTGCTGCCGCTTCTCGAGGCGGTCGTTCAGGCGGGCAAGCCTCTGCTCATTATCGCCGAGGACATTGAGGGCGAGGCGCTGGCGACGCTCGTCGTCAACAAGTTGCGCGGCGGCCTCAAGGTCGCGGCGGTCAAGGCGCCGGGCTTTGGGGATCGCCGCAAGGCGATGCTCGAGGACATCGCCGTCCTCACCGGCGGACAGATGATTGCCGAGGACCTCGGCATCAAGCTCGAGAACGTGACCCTTCAGATGCTCGGCAAGGCCAAGCGCGTTCGGATCGAGAAGGAGAACACCACGATTATCGACGGCGCCGGCAAGAAGTCCGACATCGAAGGCCGCTTAGCGCAAATCAAGGCGCAGATTGAGGAGACGACCTCGGACTACGACAAAGAGAAGCTCCAGGAGCGCGTCGCGAAGCTCGCAGGCGGCGTCGCGGTGATCCGCGTCGGCGGCTCGACCGAAGTCGAAGTCAAGGAGAAGAAGGACAGAGTTGACGACGCCATGCACGCGACCAAGGCCGCGGTCGAGGAAGGCATCGTTCCAGGCGGCGGCGTTGCGCTATTGCGCGCCAAGGCGGCGATCGGCAAGCTCAGTGATGAAAACGCCGATATACAGTCCGGCATCAATCTCGTGCTGAGGGCGATCGAGGCTCCAATCCGCCAGATTGTCGAGAACGCTGGCGCCGAAGGTTCGGTAGTTGTCGGCAAGATCCTCGAAAACAAGTCCCAAACCTTCGGCTATGACGCTCGAACCGAGCAATTCGTCGATATGGTCAGCGCCGGGGTTGTCGACCCAGCAAAGGTTGTGCGGGTTGCCCTCCAAGACGCGGCCTCGGTTGCCGGCCTCTTGATAACGACCGAAGCCATGGTCACTGACAGACCGAAGAAGGATGCGCCGCCCATGATGCCAGGCGGCGGCATGGGTGGCATGGGAGGTATGGACTACTAACCACTGAAAGACGAAGACAGGCGTACCGCGGTAAGCCTGTCTTCGCGATCGGCAAGGCTCTCCTCGCTGCAACCCTTCCGGCAGGAGGCGGGTCTTCTCGTCGACTGAAAAGTGTCCACGCGTCGCGCGTCGGATGGCCCTGACCTCACCTAGGCCGGTTGCTTCTCCGGCCCGGGTTTCTGCCTCATCTTCGCTCCTCGCGGCTACGATGATCCAGAAAATCCTTCCTGAGAACCCAGCGTACCTCAAAAAGGCTAGAGCACGTCGCGCTTTGACGGAATCGTCATAACGAGGAGCGCCGTGCACTTTTGTAAGCGGCGAAGCGTTTTCAAAGCGTTAGTCGCCAAAAACTGTACCTTTTTCGCCGCGGCCGGCTGTTGGGGCCCCGGAGACAAGGAATGGAAAGCCCAGCGCAAGGAATTCAAAGCCAAACGCAAGGAAATGAAACCCCGGCACAAGGAAATGAAAGTCAGGCGCAAGGAAATGAAAATAGAGAGTCTTGCGATTTCAACAGGTTACGGCAGATCCTGATATTCGGCGCGCCATCAACCTTAACTTTCTGCGACTCTAGGTCACTGAAGGGACCCTCCGTCCGGTCATGAGGCGACAATACCACAGAATTCTGATTTACGGAAGCAAAACATCGAATCAGTCGTCGAGGGTCGGGATTACCCTCGGCTGCGCGCCCTGGAGCCCGACGTGTTGCGTCGCTCCGCTCGCGAATGACAGCCTTGTTTCCGCCACAACGAGTCCTGCTCCAGAAGCGTAGCCCCGTATGCACGACGAGAGCGGCGGCGAATACCGGCAATTGCGAACGTCGGACATCATGCACCTTCTGAACTGCGGTTGAAGCTTCAGCTTCGCCAGATCGTGAAGTTGCGAGGGACCACTTCCGGCTCTCCGAGCAGCGGTTGGCCGCTGAAGGGCGCGCGCCAGGGCGTTTCGCCGTAGTTGAAAGCAAAAGTGAGGTCACCGCGCCGGCGCAAGCGTACTTCCCCTGGCAACTCTATCGTTGAAAGACCCGCTTTTCGGCAGAGCAGCGCCATAAACATGCTGAGAGCGTCGACGTTGGGCCAGCAAGCAAGATAGAGATAGTTGTCCTCGACGATGAGCGCAGGCGCACCGTCGGCGAAGGTCGCGAGCGTTTCGGCGCGCGTCTCGACCTGCTCGCGCCATCGCTCGGCATGGCCACAGATCGCTCCTGAGATGCCGACCTTCACGCCGGGCCGTAACGAAGAGACTTCGGTAACGCGCGAATTCAGCAGGCGCTGCAATGGGCCGGGAGGCAAATCCTCGGGAATCGAAAAGTGGCGGGTTTTTGAACCGGAACGCGGGCCGAAAGCGACAATTCCCGTCGCTGCGACTAAAGCTCTTTCAGCGCCGTCCGAGACAATCGGCAAGGAGGGAGCCAGCACAAGTCGATAATTCTCAAGCGGGGCGCCCGGGGCCACGAAATCGACGTCGAGGCCGAGCCGGCGGATCGCCTCGTACCAGCGGAAGACCAACTCCGGATAGCGGAAATCTACGCCATGTGGCTGTATCGCGGTGATCCAATGCGCCTCATAGTCGTAGACAATCGCCACCTGAGCTTGTGCGGTCGCGGGGAGTTCGCCCAGCCGCGCAAGGTCGTTGGCCGCCATCGCTGCCTCTCGGCCGCCGGGCGAAAGTTCATGGGAGTTTGGCAGATTCAGCCCGGCATGCATCTGCTCTTGCGCGAACGACGCCTGTCGCCAGCGAAAATAGCTCACAACGTCGGCGCCGTGCGCGTGCGCTTCGAGCGTCCACAAGCGCACCATGCCGCGCGCCGGCGCAGGGTTCCACGGCGCCCAGTTAACCGGTCCCGGTTGCTGCTCCATCACCCAGAAGCGCCCCCGACCGACGCCCCGATAAAGGTCATGGTGAAACGGCGCGATATCCGGATGGGAGGTGTCTTGCCAACGCTCCCGCTCCGCATCGCCGAACGGAAAACGCTCGACTAAACCAATCGGGTAGGAATCCCACGAGGCGAAATCGAGATGGTCGCCGACTTGCCAGTGATCGAAATCATTGAAGAAGCCCATGAAATTGTGCGTGATCCACCGGCCGGGCGAATGGCGGCGGACAATGTCGCACTGCATGCGGTCATAAGCCGCCACCTGCTCTGACTGGAACCGCCAATAGTCGAGCCGGGCCGCCGGATTAGGTTCCGTCACGGTGAGATTCGGAAGCGCGACCTCGTCAAAGCTCCGGACCTCCATCGACCAGAACGCCGACCCCCAGGCTTCGTTGAGCCGCTCGGGCGATTGATAGTTACGCCGAAGCCAGGCGCGGAACGCCTTCAAGTCCTCCGCGCCCCACGAGAGTACAGTATTGTGGCAGCCGTATTCATTGTCGGTCTGCCAGCCGACCAGCGCTGCATGCTGGCCATAACGCTCAGCTAGCGCCTCGACGATACGCGCGCTCTCGCGCCAATAAGCCTGTGACGAGAACGTGTAATGTCGGCGTGAGCCAAAACCGCGCGGCCGTCCCTGTTCGTCGATCGGCGTGAGCCCCGGAAATTCGTCCACCAGCCACTTGGGCGGCGTTGCAGTCGGCGTGCCGAGCACGATCTTCAGCCCGGCGCCGCCTAGCGTATTCATCGCCCGATCGAGCCACCCCCAGGCAAACTCAGCGCGCCTTGGCTCGTATCGGGACCAGGCAAATTCGCCGATACGTACGTAGGTAATGCCGAGTTCGCGCATACACTGCGCGTCCGCAGCCCACCAATCTTCCGGCCAGTGTTCAGGGTAATAGCAAACGCCGAGCATCAATGATCCAATGCACCGTTGAACCGAGCCGCGCGCATTTCGCCAAGCTGGCGGACGGCGGTCGCAGGGGCGACGATTCCCGAGGTCCCGGCGCCTCGCGCGCGTCTACGCGCCGTGACGAGGCCCTGCCTTCATCCGCTTCTGTTCTGCGCGTCCCAATAGCGCTCGAGATTGTCGATCAGAGCCGGGCTGAAATGGCAATAGGCCTGCTCGCGCGCATAGATCGCCATGTAACGCCGGAAGAGGTCGAGCGGCTCGGCGCCGACGCGGAAGGCGCGACGATTGGCGATCGCGCCGACGGCGCCGGACGAAGTCAAGCCGGCGATGGCCCGATCGATCGACGCCTCCATTGCCGCTGCGGGGGCGATTTCATCGCAGATCATCCGTCCTTCGGGACTGTCGCAGGCAAGCCGGCGCTCATATTGGATGAGCTGTCGAGCGAGCCGATCGCCGACGAAGCGCGGCAGGCGCAGATTCGCAGCGCCGGGAATGATGCCTTCTTTGCGCGCCGGCAACGTCATATAGGCGTCGGCCGCCGCGATCACGTAGTCCATGACGAGCAGCGCCTGGCAGTGACCGCCGATTGCGAAATTATCGACTGCGGCGATCCAGGGCTTCTCCATGCCCCACCCGTGGACGTCGTCTGGCAAGGCATCAGGGCGGGCGACGCCGCGGAACATCTTGTGCACATAGCCCAGGTCGCGCTGCAGGTACCAGACGAAGGCTATTTCACCCCGGTAGAGGTGCGTCAGGTTGATGCCGGCGCCGAAAATGCGCTGACCGCGATATTTGGGATGATCGATTACGCCGCCGCGCATGACGGCGATTTTCGTCGCCGGATCAAGGATCGCGACGTCGACTGCGATCTCCATCTTGTCGAGCGTCGTCCCATCCTCGGCGTTCAGGTAGCGTGGATTGGCCGCGGTGACACAGGCGGCAACGCCGCGGCGCTCGACCCGCACCGGCCCGAGATCGATTGCGCCCTCGACGATGAATTTCTGAAGCTGCTCCTCGGAATCGGGCCTCGGCAGCAGCATGGCGTGACAGAGATGCAGTCCGCTCCGTTCGCATCCGAGAATATGAGAAAGCAGGAGTCCCTGATCGATCTCCAGGCCGTCCTTGTCGCGCTGAAGCGCGCCATTCTCCCTCTCTATTTCGGAGCGCGTCGGCGCCAGCCCGGGAAAAGCGTCGGCCGCCGCAAAGACGAGGTTTTCGACGCGAATGAAGCGAGAGAAGTCATTGGTGAGCGCAGCGTAGACCTCCTCCGCATGCATGCCGAGAAAGCTTGCGCGTGAAGCGCGCGCGCGCTCGTGGATCGCCTCCACGGCCTTTGCCTCGGCAGGCTTGCGCGCCGATTTCCGTGGAACGCCTTCGATCAGCGCGCGGGCGAGCGCCCAGAAGACCGGATAACGGCGCCGGTCTTCGCCGAACTCTCCGGGCGCTTTCGGCTCGGCTGCGATCCATTGGTCGATCGACGGCGCCGGCAGGCCGGCATCGCGCAAGGTCGCGCGAAGCACCTCACAATTCAAGGACAACGCGCCGATCGCCGTCACGACTTGGCTCTCCTTCACGTCTTGGCTCTGAAGTCGATGACGCGCTTGGCCTTGCCCTGCGAACGCTCGATCGTTCCCGGCGGCACGATTCGCGCTTTGGCTGTCACGCCGACATAGGACTTGATGAGATGTTCGGCGTTGCGTCCCGCCTCGTCGATTTCCGCGCCGCTCAACTTGCCGGCGAAGGCGGCGCGAAGCTCGACCACGACGTCGAGCTCGTCGAGCCGCTCGGGCCGGCGAAGTTCGAGAACATAGTGCGGCGACAGCCGCTCGTCCTTGCCGAGGACCGCTTCGATCTGAGAGGGAAATACGTTGACGCCACGAATGATCAACATGTCATCGCTACGGCCTCTCACCCGATCGATCCGCCGCATCGAACGCGCCGTTGCGGGCAGCAGGGCGGTAAGATCGCGCGTGCGGTAGCGAATGGCCGGCATTCCTTCCTTTGTCAGAGTGGTGATGACCAGTTCGCCGGTCTCGCCTTCGGCGAGCGGGGCGCCCGATTGCGGATCGATGATTTCGGGAAAGAAGTGGTCCTCCCAGAGGGTCGGGCCGTCTTTAAACTCGATGCACTCCTGGGCGACGCCGGGTCCGATCACTTCCGAGAGTCCATAAAGGTCGAGCGCGTCGATCCTCATCTGCCGCTCGATTTCGATCCGCATTCCTTCTGACCACGGCTCGGCGCCGAATATGCCGACGCGCAAACTGCTGTTGGCGGCGTCAAGGCCCTGGCGCTCGAATTCGTCGGCGATCGCCAGCATGTAGGAAGGCGTCGCCATGATGATGTCCGGCTTGAAGTCATGGATAAGCTGCACCTGCCGCTCGGTGAAGCCGCCGCCGACCGGTATGACGGCCGCGCCCATGAACTCGCCGCCGTAATGTGCGCCGAGGCCCCCGGTAAACAGTCCGTAACCGTAGGCGACATGAATCTTGTCCCTCGAGGTTCCCCCCGCCGCGCGGATCGAACGCGCCATAAGCCCAGCCCAGGTCTCTATGTCCTTTTTCGTATAGCCGACGACGGTAGGCTTGCCCGTCGTCCCGCTCGAGGCGTGTATTCGAACGATCTCCTGCATCGGCGCGGCGAACATGCCGAACGGATAATTTGCGCGCAGGTCGTCTTTAGTCGTGAATGGGAATTTGACGATGTCATCGAGCCGCCGCAAATCGTCAGGATGAACTCCGGCGGAGTCGAACTTCCGCTTATAGGGCGGGACGCGTTCATAGGCGCGGCTGAGCGCATCCTTCAGTCGCACGAGTTGAAGGGCGCGAATCTCGTCGATGCTGGCCTTTTCGATCGGCTCGATATGATCGGCCGCCCCCATGGGTTCCTCCTCGGCCGGCGGGGTCTGCTTGGCCGTCGCTCGCCATCACGACACGCGGGTCCGCCGGTCCAGATGACTGGTTCTAGCGTGAGGCTAGCAGCGCGCGCCCCGCCGCGGAAGGTCCACATTGCGCCCGTCAAGGCGTTGTCAGCCAGCGGTGAGCGAATTCGTGTCCTTCTCCCCGACGGGCTCCACGACGCTTGTCCGGCCGAGCCAATCTGGATCGATTTTTGGCAAGGGAATCGCGTCCAGAAGGGCGCGCGTATATGCGTCCCTGGGCACCGCAAAGATATGGTCGCACGACCCTTCCTCAACAATTCGCCCGTTCCGCAGCACATAGACGCGGTCGCACACCGCACGGATGACGGAGAGGTCGTGGCTGATGAAAGCCATGGAATGGCCGAGGTCCCGCGAGAGCCCCTTCAGCAGGTTCAGGACCTGGGCTTGCGTTGAAACGTCGAGACCCGAGACGATCTCGTCCGCGAGCACGAAATCGGGCGCGAGCAGCGCGACGCGTGCGATGCCCACACGTTGCCGCTGCCCGCCGGAAAGCTCGTGCGGATAGCGCTCGAGGCAGGCGTACGGAAGGTTGAATCGGGCGAAGATCTTCCGCGCCCGCTGCTCGGCGTCGGCTTCGCCCGCCGCGACGCGGTGGAACAGCATTGGCTCCAGAACGATGCGCCGGATCGTATGGCGGGGATTGAGAGAAGCCATCGGATCCTGGAAGATGAGCTGCATGCGCCGTCGGATCGGGCGCATAGCCGCCTCCGGCAGCTTGGTGATATCCAGACCGTCGAACTCAATCGTCCCCGACTGGACGTCGATCAGGCGCAACAAGGCTCGCCCCAAGGTCGTCTTGCCGGAACCGCTTTCGCCGACAATCCCGACAGTCTCACCGCGGCCGATGCGGATCGTGACGCCGTGCAGCACCTTCACGGGGGACTTCGCGAGGCCGAACAGGCTCGAGCCGGCGCCGAAAGCGAATTCGACGTCTCGTGCGATCAAAAGGTCGTCGCTCATGTCGTCACGCCGCTCTGGCCAAGTTCGGCGTACAAATCGGCGATCACGCTTTCGGGAATCGGGCGCAAGCCCGCGTTTGGGCGATCGTAACGCGGGCAAGCCTCCAAGAGCGCCCGCGTATAGGGATGCGCGGGCCTGTCCAGCAACTGGGAGGCGGAGCCGGTCTCGATCACCCGTCCGGCGAACAGCAGCGTGACGTGGTCGCAGATCTGCGCGACAACTCCGAGATCATGCGTGACGAAGACCACCGAAGTGCCATGGGCGCTTTGCATGTTGCGGATCAGCCGCAGAATCTGCTTCTGCACCGTCACGTCGAGCGCCGTGGTCGGTTCGTCCGCCACGATCAATCGTGGTTCAAGCGCGAAGGCGGCAGCGATCAGCACGCGCTGTCGCATGCCGCCAGAGAGCTCATGGGGAAAGCTGCGCAGCACGCGGCCGGGGTCGCGAATATGGACTTCGTCCAGCAGTCTCAGCGCGAGCGCACGCGCCGCCGCCGCGTCGAGACCGCGCCAGAGCCGCGGGCCGTCGGTCATTTGCGCCCCGATCCGGCGCGCGGGATTGAGCGCGGTCATCGGGTCCTGCGGGATAAGCGCGATGCGCTCGCCGATCAGCCGGCGCAGCGGGCCGGTCTTCATCTTCAGGAGATCCGCGCCCTCGAACTTCACCTCGCCGCCGGTCACGCGGATGGTGCGCGGCAGAATGCCGAGGATCGCCTTGGCCACGGTCGACTTGCCGGCGCCGCTCTCTCCGACAAGACCGCACGTTTGGCCGCGGGCGACTTCCAGCGAGACATTCCGCAGGATCGGCGCGCGGTCGCGATCGGAGATGGCGCTCAGGTTCGAGAGGGCGAGCACCGGCGGGTTCATCGCCGCATGACCGGATCGAGCGAACGGCGCAGGCCCTCGCCGAGGAGGTTGAATGCGAGGACGGTGAGAAACAGCGCGACCAGCGGCGCAGCCAGCACCCACCAGCCCTGATGCAGAATCTGCCGCCCCTGGGCGATCATTCCGCCCCAGGTCGGCACGTCGGAGGACACGGAGAGCCCGACGAACGAGAGGATCGCCTCGACGATGACAGCGATGCCCATTTCCAGGCTGATCAGCGCAATCAGGACCGGCGCCACGTTGGGAAGAATCTCGCGCGTCAATACCCGCATCGGCGAAAAGCCGATCGCGCGCGCGGCCGTAACATAGTCGCTCTTCGCCTGACCCATCGTCTCCGCGCGTATGACGCGACAGAAGCGCGTCCAATCGATGATGGCGATGGCCCCGATGACCGATCCGACGCCTGCGCCGAAGACCGCGACCAGCAGGATCGACAGCAGCACCGGCGGGAACGCCATCCAGATTTCCACCAGTCGAGAGATGATGGCGTCCACCCAGCCGCGATACCAGCCTGCGACCAGGCCGAGCGCGGCCCCCAGAGCCGCCGCGAGGGTTGCGGCGACGAAGGCGACCGTAAGCGCCACCCGCGAACCCCAGATCAGGCGCGAGAGGACATCACGGCCGAGATCGTCTGTGCCAAGCAGGTAGCCGGGCTCCGCGCCCGCAAAACCGTGAGGCGGCGTCACGCCGAGGATCAGATCCTGTTCGAGCGGGTCCTTCGGGGCGAGCTCGGGCGCGCCGATGGCGAGGACAAGAAGGAACAGGATGAAGCCGCCGCCGGCGACGACCTTGGGGTCACGGACGCAAGCGCGCAGGGTCTTGCTGATCCAGCGCGGAGGAGCCTCGCTCATCCGCCAGGCGCCCGGGCGTCATCCATTGCGCAGTCTGGGATTGGTCGCCACGACAAGCAGATCGACAATCATGTTCACGACAATGAACAAGGCGCCGAACACCAGCGTCAACCCCTGGATCAGCGGCAGGTCACGATTGATCACCGCATCCACCGCCATGTTTCCGATGCCGGGATAGGCGAAGATCCGCTCGACGATGACGGTGCCGCCGATCAGGAACGTGAACTGCACGCCGGTCAGGGCAAGGGTCGGCGCGACCGCGTTCCGCAGGGCCTCCTGCAACACGAGCCGCAGCCGCGACAGGCCCTTCAGCCGCGCGAGCAGGACGTAATCCTGCACCATCGCCTCCCGCAGGGATTCCTTGAGGACGCGGGTGATAATCGAGGCGAGCGGCAGGCCGAGCGCAAGCATCGGCATCGCCATATGCCGCAAGCACATCGGCGGCGGCGGCGAAACGCAGCGTGGCGAGGCTCTCGAGCAAATAGAACGGCGTGACAAAGCGCTCGTCGAGGCTGGGATCGATTCGACCCGACAGGGGCAGCACGGGAAGAAACACGCCGAACAGAAGCACCAGCGCAAACGCCCAGATGAAATCCGGCACCGCGAGAAACAGGCCGTTGACCGTGTCGATCAAAGGCGCGGCGGTCCAGTCGCTCACCAGCGTTGCGAAAACCGCGACCGCGCCGCCGAGCAACGCAGCAAAAACCAATGCGGCGAAGGCGAGTTCAAGGGTCGCAGGCAATCGTTCGGCCATGATCCCGAGCACATTGCGATGAAGGGAAATGGACGTGCCGAAATCGCCGTGCAAGATGTCCTCGCAGCCAGACGAAAAACTGCGTCGGCAGGCTGGTATCGAGCCCGTAATGCGCTCGTAGCGCCGCAATGTCGGCGGGCGTTGCGCCGGGCGAAATCATCATCGCGATCGGGTCGCCGGGCACGACCCGCAGCAGCACAAACACGATGATCGCCACGCCCAGCAACGTGACGGCGGCCATGATCAGGCGCTGGGCGGTGACCGAGATCATGCAAGCGCGCTCGACGCGAGGACAAAAGTGGGCGCGGACGAACCTTGTTGTCCCGCGCCCCTTCCCGGTTCAGGCTTTGGACACCAGAGTCGGCTGCAGCGCGCCCGTCGCATTGGGGATCACCTTGAGTGACGCCTTGTAGACGATGGGCTGCGAGTATTGCACGAGCGGGATCACATAACCTTTTTCGGCGATATATTTGTCGACGGCCTTCCAGCCGGCGATGCGCTTGGCTTCGTCCTTCTCGCCCCACAACGGGCCGATCATGTCGTCGAGGTCTTTCGACTTCCACGCCGAGTGCGGCGACGGCGAGAACATCGCAAATCCCGTAGACGTGGACGGGTCGCCGATCGCATTGCCCCAATTGTAGAAGGCCATCGGATCGAGCTTGTGGCCGGCGCGCAACTCGTAGTGCTTGGCGATCTCATAAACCTCGATCTCGGCGTCGATTCCGACCTTGCGCCACATCCCGACAATCGCCTGGATCATTTCGTAGTCTTTCGGCTTGAAGCCGCGCGTCGTCTGGATCTTGAACTTGACCGGCTTGTCCGGCGAGTAGCCGCTCTTGGCGAGGAGCGTCTTCGCCAGCTCCGGGTCATAAGCAACCTTGATCGAGGGATCGAACGCCTCGTAGCCCGGCGCTTCCAGGGTCGCGATCGGCGTCGCGTAGCCGCGCAGCAGTTTCTTGGCGATGAGGTCCTTGTCGATGGCATGGATCGCCGCAAGACGCACGTTCTCGTCGAGCATTTCCTTTTCGACATTGGTGATGAAGATCATGCCGATGTCCGACACGGGCTCGCATACGCCCGCCAGCCCCGGCTTCACCCTGAGGCGATCGTACTCCTCGTATGGGATCTCGAGCGTCACGTCGGCGGAGCCGCTTTCGATCTCGGCCACACGGCTGGTGCCGTCAGGCACGAACTTGAAGATCACCGTCTCGAACGCGCTCTTCGGGCCCCAATACTTGTCGTTCCGTTTCAGGCGGAGGAACGCATTGCCCTGGTACTCGTCCACCATGTAGGGGCCGGCGCCGACAGGCTTTTTCTCGAACCCTTCCGCGCCCACCTTCTCGTAGTAGGCTTTCGGCAAAATGTAGCCGGTCAGGAACGCCATCCATTTGAAGACCGTGGGGTCGAACTGCTTGACGTCGGCGGTGATGCGATTGCCGTCGATCTGGTAGTTACCGAGACCACCCCAGACGAATTGAATCGGATTGCCGGACTTCGGGTCGCCCGCGCGCTCGAGCGACCACACGACGTCGGCAGGCGTAAGCGGCGAGCCGTCGTGCCAGACGACCCCATCGCGCACGTCCATCCAGGCCTTGGTCTTGTCGTCGTTCCAGCCCCATTTGGTCAGCAGTCCTGGCGCGAAGGAGAGGTCGGGATTCTGACCGACATATTGATCGTAAATTGCCCTATAGATCGCCTGAATGGTCGGATTGACCGCAGACGGTCCAACGGTCGGATCGAACGAAGGAAGATTGACGTTGTAAGCAATCGTCAACGTTTCGCTCGTTTGCGCGAAGGCGCCGCCAAGCAGAAGTTCGGATAAGAACGTCGCGCCGCCCAATGCGAGCGTCTCGCGTCGATTCAGTTTGATCATGCTGTCCTCCTGCTTTGCCGTCTTCAAGCGACGCCCTCGTGGACTCGGCGACGCCGAGGCGAGGCGATCAAAAGCGTATTCCTCGTAAACGGCCTCTTTACTTAAATCCGACGCGCCGCCTCGCCGCGCCTTCTAAGACGGATCGCGGGCCATTACATGCATCTTCATATACAATTCCTACAGCGCACGCTGTTGTCAAGTCGCCGGCGCAGCAGAAAAGCGCCTAATGTTTTGGCGCTCTGCGTCGGCGACAAGGATCGCCTCTTCCTGCGTTGACAACGAACCGGCGATAAAAATATGCTTATGCACATGAATGGAGCGCGCCGCGTCCTTCGCTGCGCGAAGGGAGGCCCGAGTGGCAGAACGCTCATTCGCTCGCGAGGTGGAGGATCTGAAGCTCGGCGCCGGGGACGTGTTCCGCGGCGAGGGCATTCTCGCCATAACCAAAGCGCTGCTGCAATCGGGCGTCTCCTACGTGGGGGGCTATCAGGGCTCGCCGATCTCCCACCTAATGGACGTGCTCGCCGACGCAAAGGACGTGCTCGACGAACTGGGCGTGCATTTCGAGACGTCCGCTTCAGAGGCAACCGCCGCGGCGACGCTTTCGGCGTCAGTAATGTATCCGCTGCGCGGCGCAGTCACGTGGAAATCGACTGCCGGAACCAATGTCGCCGCAGACGCGCTCTCCAATCTTTCTTCTGGCGGCGTCACTGGCGGCGCGCTGATCATCATCGGCGAAGACTACGGCGAAGGCTCGTCCATCATGCAGGAGCGCAGCCACGCTTATGCCCTGAAATCGCAAATCTGGCTCATCGATCCGCGCCCGAATCTGTCCACCCTGGTGCGCATGGTGGAAGAGGGCTTTGCGCTGTCCGAGGCGTCGAACACGCCGGTCATGCTCGAAGTGCGCATCCGCACCTGCCATGTTCATGGGCAGTTCGTCGCCAAGGACAATCAGAAACCAAAATTCACTTTGCGAGAGGCGCTGGAAAATCCGGTGCGTGACGTCAACCGGATTGTTCTACCGCCCGCTTCGTTCCTGCACGAAAGGGAGAAGCTCGAGCGGAGGGGACCTGCGGCGATCGAATTCGTCAAGGAGCATAGGCTCAACGAGACTTTCGGCCCCGCCCGCGGCGACGTCGGCATCGTCATGCTGGGCGGCATGTACAATACAACAATACGAGCGCTGGAGTATCTCGGCCTAGCCGACGGCTACGGCGACTCGGCTGTTCCGCTCTATGTCCTGAACGTCGCCTATCCGCTGATCGAGGACGAGCTCGTCGGATTCTGCGCCGGCAAGCGCGCTGTCTTGATGGTCGAGGAGGGCGCACCCGACTACATCGAGCGCGATCTCAATACGATTCTGCGCCGGCGCGATCTTCAGACGAAAGTGTGCGGCAAGGACGTTCTGCCGATGGGCGGCGAATACACGGCTCCTGTGTTGACCAAGGGGTTACGTCAGTTCCTGGCCGTCCATGCGCGCGAACTGCTCGGCAACGATCCGCCCCAGCCCGATCCGTCGCCGGTGCTGGCCGACCTTAGGGTGAAAGCGCTCGCCGAGGTCGTGCCGCCGCGGCCGCCTGGGTTTTGCATCGGGTGCCCGGAGCGGCCCATCTTCGCCGCCCTCAAACTTGTGGAACGGGAACTCGGCCAGCATCATATCTCCGCCGACATCGGCTGCCATCTGTTTTCGATCCTGCCGCCGTTCAATGTCGGCGCCACCACCATGGGCTATGGCCTCGGGCCCGCATCGGCGTCGGCGTTCAACGTGAAGTCGGACAAGCGCCCGATCTCGATCCTCGGTGACGGCGGGTTTTGGCACAACGGCCTGACCTCCTCGATCGGCAACGCGGTCTTCAACAAGCACGATGGCGTGACGCTGATCGTCGACAATTTCTATTCCGCCGCGACCGGCGGACAGGACATCCCGTCGTCCCGCGCGAGCAACCCTCGCCGCAAGACCAATAACAGCATCGTCGCCGCAGTGCGCGGCATCGGCGCGAAATGGGTGCGCCAGATTGATCGCACCTACGACGTCGCCAAAATGCGCGACACGCTGCGCGAGGCGCTCGCGTCGACGACGCCCGGACCGAAGATCATTGTCGCGTCCTCGGAGTGCATGCTGAATAAACAGCGCCGCACTCGTCCAATGCTTGCCGAGGCGATGCGCACGGGTAAACGCGTGGTGCGCGAAAAATTCGGCGTCGACGCCGATATTTGCACTGGCGATCACGCCTGCATCCGTCTCTCCGGCTGTCCTTCCTTGTCGCTGAGACATACCGACGATCCGTTGAAAGACGATCCGGTGGCCTTCGTCGATGAGAATTGCGTCGGTTGCGGCAATTGCGGCGAGGTTGCCGAGGCGGCTGCGCTCTGTCCGTCGTTCTATCGCGCCGAGATCATCCACAATCCCTCGTCTTTGGAGCGGTTCGTCGACAGGACGCGCGCTTCGATCATCGGCTGGTTCGAACGGCGGCGCAACGCCGGACGGATCGTATTCGCGAGCAATCGCGGATGAACGACGCCGCATCCGGCCGAAAGGACGTCGCGGGCGCGCAACGAATCTCGATCGCCATTCTGGCGATGGGCGGCCAGGGCGGGGGCGTTCTCGCCGATTGGGTTGTCGCGCTCGCCGAGGCCCAGGGCTGGGCCGCACAGTCGACCTCTGTGCCCGGCGTCGCGCAACGGACTGGCGCCACGATCTATTATATCGAAATGGCGCCGATCAGAGCGGCCGCTGAGCCAGTCTTTGCGCTGATGCCGACGCCCGGCGACGTAGATGTCGTGATGGCGTCCGAGCTGATGGAGGCGGCCCGATCCGTGCTGCGCGGTCTCGTCACGCCCGCACAAACGACCCTAATCACCTCGACCCATCGCGCTTTCGCGGTGGCGGAAAAGGAGAAGCCAGGCGACGGCGTCGGCGACCCTGCGGTCGTCTCGATCGCGACCGAATTTGCCGCCAGGCGGCTGATCGCGTTCGACATGGAGGCGATCGCGAAAGCGGAGGGCAGCGTCATTTCAGCGGCGATGTTCGGCGCCCTAGCGGCAACCGAAGCGCTCCCATTTGATCGCGCAGCATTTGAATCCGCGATAGGCGCTAGCGGGACAGGCGTGACATCGAGCCTCCGCGCATTTGCCACCGCTTTCGAGCGGACCCGGCAGAATCCAGTCGAGGCGGTGCGTCGCTTCCCGGATAAGCGGTTCGTCGCGATGCCGGACACGGCGGGCCATCCCGAGCTCGATCGCCTGGTGGCGCGCATTCGCACAACCTTTCCCGAATCGGTGCGGTCGATGCTGTTCACTGGGGTGCGGCGTCTGGTCGACTATCTCGATCCCGACTATGCGCTCGAATATCTCGATCGCATGGGGATGCTGTTCGACATCGATCGCGCACGTGGTGGGGACACGAGGGGCTTCGCCTTCACGGCCGCCGCCGCCAAACACGTCGCGATTGCGATGACCTATGATGACGTTACGCGCGTTGCCGACCTTAAGATCCGCGAATCCCGTAAGGCGCGCGTGCGCGTGGAAGTAGCCGCCGCAGAGGATACAATCGTCACCACGACCGAGTATTTCCACCCGCGAGCGAACGAGCTATGCGGCGCGTTGCCCAAGAGCTGGGGTGAGTGGATCGAGAGTCGGCCCGAGGTGTTCAAGGTGCTGGACCGTGTAGTTAATCGAGGGCGGCGCATCCGAACCAACACTGTGATCGGCTATCTTGCTCTCGCGGCGGTTGCGAACTTCGGAAAGCGCCGCCGGGGGTCTCTACGCCACGCGCGCGAAGCGGCGCACCGCGAGGCCTGGCTGACCCTCGCCGTGCAAGCGCTGGAGACCGATTACGCGTTGGGCATGGAGGTGCTGGCCTGCCGTCGGTTGGTCAAGGGCTATTCCGACACTCATGCGCGCGGAGTGTCGAAGTTTGACCGCGTGATGTCGGCGGTGCCGACGCTGGCCAAACGCGACGATGGCGCGGTGTGGCTGGACCGACTGAAGCGCGCCGCGCTCGCCGATGAGGACGGAACGGGGCTGGACGGCATGCTCAAGACGGTCGCCTCCCTCTAAAGGATTAACGCCTTAGGGCGTCTAGAAAGAGACCGAAACAGCCCAGTTTTGCGTAGGATCCACCGCGGTCGGTGACAAGGCGCGCACACGCGCGAACCTCACTCATATCTCGTGTTTGCGAATGTTCTGGATCATCTTGTGCAGCGTCGCTGTAAACGCCTTGTATTCCTGGTTGTCGACTCCCTCAAAAATCTTCAGCAGCGTTTCATACATGGTTGGCCAGACCTTTGCGAAGGCTTCGCGCCCAGGCCCCGTGATTTCGACGTCGCGCACTCTCAGATCTTCGGCGCGCGGACGGCGCAGAATGAAGCCCTTTTCTTCGAGAGAATCCAGCGTGCGGCTCATCGTCGATTGCTCGGTCAGGGCATAAAGCGACAGCTCGTTGATCGTAACGGGCGACGAGATGCTGAGGATCGCGAGCGCGCGCATCTTGGTCGTCGTCATATCATGAGCCTTCAGCGCGTTGGCGAGATGCGTGTTCCAACTCAGCGACACGCTGTTGATCAGATAGGGCGCGAATTGCTGCAGGCCAATTTCGCCGAGCGACGGGCGGAGGCCCGCGGCGCTCGCCCGCACCCAAAGCGGATCTTCGAAGGCGGCGTCGGGCGCGCGCAAGTTCAATTGGTCGTTCATTTCAGGGCGCTGGCGAGCAGGAAGCCCGAACCGCCTCCAAGGCCTGGCCCAGGGTGGGTCGAGGCCCCGATATGGTAGAGGCCAGGGACATAGGTGCGGTGATTAATCGAAGAGGCGAAGGGACGCCAAACGAAAAACTGATCGAGACCGCAATAGCCGCCGTAGGGATCGCCGCCTACAAGGTTGACGTTCATCAACTCAAGATCCGCCGGCGAATAGGTCTTTCGCGCAATGACTAGATTCTTGAAGTCCTTAATGTGTCGGGAGAACAGCGCCTCGACGCGGTCGGCGTAGGCCTCGCGGACGACCGGAGTCCATTGGCCATCGGCCGGCGTCGCAATCTGCCCCGCGGCGTCGCCTTTCAGGAAGCGCGGCGTCTCGGGCAATTGCAGCCAGAGGATCGCCTTGCCATCTGGCGCCCGCGACGGATCGAGCGCTGTCGGCTGCCCCACGCAGATCGTCGGCTCGGCGGGAAGCAATCCGCGTTCGGCCTCGTTGGCCGCGCGCGACACACCGTCGAGGCCCGGGGTGACATGCAGCAACGCGACTTTGCCCAGTTCCTCGCCGCCATTCCAGTGTGGCGGAGCGTCGAGCGCATAGTGGATCTGCATATCGCCTTTGCCGTGGCGGTAACGTCGCAATGCGGCGGCAATTTCTGGAGGCTGCGCACTTTCGCGCAGCAGACGGCTGTACAGCTGCGAGGGAGTCACCGAGCAGATCACACCTTTGCCGGCCATGATCGTCTCGCCCGAGGAAAGCTTCACGCCGATCGCACGGCCTCCCGCGTCGAGCAGCACCTTTTCGACATCAGCGCCGCTACGAATCTGGCCACCTTGGTCGCCGATCAACCGTTCGAAGGCGCCGATCAGCGAATTGACGCCTCCGACAGCTATCGGGCATCCCGCGAGCTCGACCGCGAAGGCGATCACCTTGATCATTTGGGCCGAATAAGCGCTTTCGGGATTGAGGCCGCAGTGCAAGCCCCAGGGCGCCCAAAGGGCATGCACGGCCTCGGAAGCATAGGTCGCTTCGAGATAGTTGCGCGATGGCTTCAGCGCCTCACCGAACCAGGCGAGCAGCGCGCGCGGTCCCCGCTTCCACGCCTCGCGCGCAATTGTCATCGCCATCGATCGCGACCAGAGCCGGCCGCTGAGAAGCGAGAACAGGAAGGGCGCGTCGGCGCCCATTCGGTCCATTTCCTTGGCGAACGTCGCGCCGTCGCCCGGCGCGCAGGCGTCAAAGGTCGCGATGTTGCGCTTCCGGTCCCGCGAAAACAGCACGTGCGAGCCGTCGGGACGCAAGACGCCGGTTGGCAGGTGGCTATGAGCGACCGCGAATCCCCGCGCCTCCAAGTCCTTGCCGATCGCGCCGTAGGCGGGCGAGGTTAGGAATAGCACCAAGGTTGTCGCCATCACGTCATGCAAGAACCCGGGCGCCGTGATCTCCTCTGTGCGCAGACAGCCGCCGACGCGATTGTTGCGATCAACGACCAGCACCTTCTGGCCGTTCTTTCCCAGCACGCTGGCGGCGACCAAGCCATTGATGCCGCCGCCAACGATGACATAGTCCGGATTGTCCATGGTTTCTTGCCCGCTGGGGTCGTCAGTCGCACCAGGGCGGGCGGCTCAGTTCGGAACGAGGGCCAGCGCGCGCACCGGAGAGCCCGTGCCCTCTACGAACTTCAGCGGGGCTGCAATCAGGACAGCGCCCTTCGCGGGCAACTGGTCGAGATGGCAAAGGCTCGCCAGGCCGTAGCGGTTGGCCTGATGCATGAGAGTGTGGGCCGGGAAAGGCGGATTCATGCCTCCCGCCGAGCCAGCGTCGGTACCGACCGTCTCGGAGCCCCAACCAATCACGCCCTTGGAGATCAGGTAGGTGATCGCTTCCGCGGTTGGGCCCGGCGAATGGGGCCCGTTCGCATCGGCGTTCAAGAAGGTATCCGAGGCGCCGTTGCGTTTGTACCAGTCTGTCCGCAGCAGCACCCACCCGCCCTGCTCGATCTCGCCGTGTTCTTTTTCCCATGCCTTGATGCTGTCAGCAGTAAGCAAATAGTCAGCATCCGCCGCCGCCTCTTTCGAGCGATCGATGACGTTAGCGGGGGCGACGAAACTCTTGACAGGAATGCGGTCAGTCGATCCGTCGGGATAATCTTTGCCGCTGATCCAGTGCCGCGGCGCATCGAAATGCGTGCCGGTATGCTCGCCGAGTTCGAGCCAGTTCCATGCCCAATAGGGGCCGTCGGCGTCGTAGCGGGAGATGCTATGAACCTTCACCGGCGGCGTATTTTTGCCAATCTGGGGCGGAAGCTGGATCACAGGGGTTTCCGGCCCAAGTGGCGCCGAAAGGTCGACGACCCGAACCGATCCGGAAAGCAGCGCCGATGCCAGATCTGCTAGCGTTTTGGCTGAACTCATATTCGTCCTCCCATATCGCGCCCTAAGGGCCAAGAGTCGGCCTCCGGCGTCGTTCCCGCACGTAGGTTCCGCGGCGCCGAGCAAAGCAAATTAGGCACGGAAATATGAATTTGCAACAATCAAGACCCGTGCGTTCGGATCCAACTCCGGGTCCGCCTCTTGTCAGAAAGGATATTGCGAATTCCGCTGTTATTAGACATTTTCAGGCGCAGGATCGAAATCTCGCGGACCCGCACAGCGGAGCTTTGCGATACCGAATGCTTGGAAACGCATGGAATTGCTCCCGTCGTCCAGGCGTCGAGACTTTCAAAGGGGAGGCCCGAAGATGTCTTATGACGCGGTGGTGATCGGAGCCGGCCACAATGGGCTCGCCGCAGCCATTCGGCTCGCCGAAAAAGGATGGTCCGTGGCGGTCGTCGAAGGCAAAGAGACAGCGGGCGGCGCAGTCAAGACCCAAGAGCTCACGCTGCCGGGCTTTCGCCATGATCTCTGCGCGATGAACCTGTCGATGTTCGCGGGTTCGGGGTTCTTCGCGGCGCACAAGCAGGCGCTCTTGGATCAGGGCCTTGGTTTCATGCCCGCGCAAAACTGTTTCGCCAGCGTCTTTCGTGACGGAACCTATCTCGGCGTCAGCACCAGCCTCGACAAGACTGCGGCCGGCATCGCGGCTCTGTCGCCCGCGGATGCTCAAGCCTGGCGCGATCTGGTTCAGCGCTTTGGTCTCGACGCGCCGCATATTTTCGCGCTGCTAGGCTCCCCGATGCCCTCGATCGCGGCTGCGAAAGTCGTCTGGAACGCCTGGCGACAGCGAGGGACCGCATGGTTGTTCGAGACGCTGCGTCTCTTCCTGGCGAGCCCTCGAGACTTTCTCGACGCGCGGTTCACACATCGAAAGGTCAAGACAATGATGGCGGCGTGGGGGCTGCACCTTGATTTTCCGCCGGACGTCGGCGGAGGCGCGCTGTTTCCCTATCTCGAATGCATGGTCAACCAGACCTTTGGCATGGTGATCGGCAAAGGCGGCGCCGATACGATCGTGAATGCGATGACCGGCGCGCTGAAAACGCGCGGCGCGGCGCTTATCCTCGGCGCTCCCGTCGCGCGGATCGACGTCACTTCCGGACGCGCGACCGGCGTAACGCTGGCGGACGGGCGCCGTCTGGAAGCGCGTCGCGCCGTGATCGCCAACGTGCATCCGAAGCTCGTATTCGGAAGCCTGGTCGCTTCCGATCCTTCCCGTCGGACGTTCGAACACAACGTGTCGGCAATCCGGGCGGGTCCGGGCACCATGATGATCCACTTGGCGCTCGACGCCTCTCCCGACTGGAGCGCCGGCGCGGCCCTGAAGGACTTCGCGTATGTCCATGTGGCGCCGGACCTCGAAATGATGTCGCGCGTCTATTCCGAAGCATCCGACGGATTGCTTCCCATCGAGCCGGCGCTGGTCGTCGGCCAACCCACCGCGATCGACCCCTCGCGCGCTCCGGAAGGCAAGCATGTCCTCTGGGTGCAGGTCCGCGTCCTGCCAGCCGAGATTCGCGGCGACGCCAAGGGCGAGATTGTGGCGACGAACTGGGACGACGCGAAGGAAGCCTATGCCGAGCGCGTGCTCGACATCCTGGAGCGCTACGCGCCTGGCGTCCGCCGCCTCGTGCTGGCCCGCTCGGTCTGGTCTCCGCTCGATCTCGAACGCGAAAATCCAAACCTGATCGGCGGCGACAATCTCTCGGGGAGCCATCATCTCGACCAGAACTTTTTCCTGCGTCCCGTCGCCGGCCATTCGCGCTACAACACGCCGGTAAAGGGGCTCTATCTCTGCGGCGCCTCGACCTGGCCCGGCGCGGGAACCGGCGCGGGTTCCGGTTTCATGCTCGCGAAGATGCTCGCGGGATAAGAGAAGAGATCGCCCGAACAGGGCATCGGCGGCGAAAAGGCGGCGACATGCGGATCGTCTGTATCGGCGGAGGACCAGCCGGGCTCTATTTCGGTCTCCTGATGAAGCGTCGGCGCCCCGAACATTCCATCACCGTCGTCGAACGCAACAAGCCTTACGACACCTTCGGGTGGGGCGTCGTCTTTTCCGACGCGATGATGCAGGCTATGCGCGCGGCCGATCCCGATAGCGCGGAGCAGATCGAAAACGCCTTCAATCACTGGGACGACATCGAGCTTATCTTCAAGGGAACGCGCCAGCGCACCACCGGGCACGGTTTCATCGGGATCGGACGAAAGCAATTACTCAACATCTTGCAGCGTCGCTGCGAAAAGCTCGGCGTCGAACTCGCGTTCGAGCAGGATGTCGCGTCCGACCTTCAGTTTCCAGACGCCGATTTGATCGTGGCGGCTGACGGGATCAATTCGCGAATCCGCGATCTCTATGCCGATGTCTTCAAGCCCGATCTGGTCGTGCGGCCCAACAGATACATTTGGCTCGGGACCAGGAAGCCTTTTGACGCCTTCACTTTTGATTTCCGGCGCACCGAGCATGGCTGGTTTCAGGCGCATATCTACAAATTCGACCGCGACACATCGACGTTCATTGTCGAAACCACAGAAGACACGTTCGCTGCGCATGGACTCGACAAGCTTGATCAGGAGGGCTCGATTGCCTTCTGCGAGCGGGTATTTTCCGAAACGCTTGGCGGTGCGGGCCTGATGACCAACGCGCGCCACCTGCGCGGTTCGGCCTGGCTCAATTTCAACCGGCTGATCTGTGGCGCCTGGAGCCATTTCAACGGCAGATCGCATGTCGTTCTGATGGGCGACGCCGCTCATACCGCCCATTTCGCCATCGGCTCGGGCACAAAGCTTGCGCTCGACGACGCGATAGAACTCGCCAGGCAATTTGACGCGTTTGGCCACGAACGCGAACACATCGCTCCGGCTTTGGCGGCCTACGAGGACATCCGCCGTGTTGACGTCGCACGAATCCAGAACGCGGCGCGAAATGCGATGGAATGGTTCGAAGTTGTCGGCCGGCGTTACGCCGACACGATGGAGCCCGAACAGTTCTTTTACTCCATGCTGACGCGGTCCCAGCGCATAAGCCACGAGAATTTGCGGCTTCGCGATCCGCATTGGTTGGAGGGCTACGAGCGCTGGTTCTCGCGCCGTGCGGGTGTGCCAGTACCGGAGGGCGAGCGCGCGCTCCCGCCAATGCTCACGCCCTATCGCGTGCGCGGCATTTCGCTCGCCAATCGGATCGTCGTGTCGCCGATGGCGATGTATTCGGCGAAAGACGGACTGATCAACGATTTCCATATCGCGCATTTGGGCGCACGGGCGATGGGCGGCGCGGGCCTCGTATTTGCCGAGATGACCTGCGTATCGCCCGAAGCGCGAATCACGCCCGGCTGTCTTGGCCTGTGGAACGATGCGCAGCTGCGCGAATGGAAACGGCTCGTCGAGCTGATCCATGCGGTCGGCCACGCCAAGGCTGGCGCGCAATTGGGCCATGCGGGCCGCAAGGGCTCGACGCGGGTTGCGTGGGACGGCATCGATAAGCCTCTGGACCATGACAACTGGCCGCTCATCTCGGCTTCGGCCCTGCCCTACCTGCCGCACGGCCAGGTCCCACGCGCCATGGATCGCGCCGACATGGAAAAAGTGCGCGATGATTTCGTTGCAGCGACGCGTCGTGCGGCGGCGGCTGGCGTCGACTGGCTGGAGCTGCATTGCGCGCACGGCTACCTTCTCTCGAGCTTCCTCTCGCCGCTGACCAATGTCCGGCAGGACGAATATGGCGGCAATCATCAAAGCCGCGCCCGCTATCCCCTCGAAGTCTTCAGAGCGATCCGCGCTGTTTGGCCGGGCGACCGGCCGATTTCGGTGCGCCTGTCCTGTCACGATTGGACGACGGGCGGAAATACGCCCGACGACGCGGAGATCTTTGCCGCCATGTTCAAGGCCGCGGGCGCCGACCTTATCGATTGTTCCTCCGGTCAGGTGTCAAAGGCGGAGCGTCCCGTCTACGGGCGCCTGTTTCAGACGCCGTTTTCTGACCAAATCCGCAACGAGGCGCTGATCGCCACGATTGCGGTCGGAGCGATTTCCGAAGCCGACCATGCTAACTCCATCCTTGCGGCGGGAAGGGCCGATCTTTGCGCGATCGCCCGGCCGCATTTGGCCGACCCGGCTTGGACGTTGCACGAGGCCGCACGCATCGGCGTTAAAACGATCGCCTGGCCGAAACAATACACGGCCGCCAAAGGCCAATATGAAGCCAATCTCGCTCGCGCCGTTGCGGCTGGGGCGGAGGCGAAATGAGCGCGGCCGCGCTGCTCGCGGGCCGTCATGCGCTCATCACCGGCGCGGGCGGAGGCATCGGGTCGGCGATCGCGCGCGCTCTTGGCGGGGCCGGCGCTCTGGTCAGCGTGGCCGGTCGTCGGCGAGAACCGCTGGACGCAGTGGCGGCCTTGCTTCCGGCAGGAGCGGCGTTGGTCGTCGACGGCTTCGACGTGACTGACGGGAAGGCGATAGCACACGGACTCGATTGTGCGCGCGCGGCATTCGGACCCGTTTCGATTCTGGTCAACAATGCCGGGGAGGCCCCGAGCGCGTCATTCGAAAAAACCGACGCCGACCTCTGGGCGCGCATTCTCGCGGTCGATCTCACCGGCGTTTATAATGTCACGCGCGCGGCGCTGCCGGATCTCAAGCGGAATGGCTCGGGCGCCCGCCTCATCAACATCGCCTCCACGGCGGGCCTGACCGGATATGCTTATGTCGCCGCCTATTGCGCCGCCAAGCATGGCGTCGTCGGGCTTACCCGCGCTTTGGCGCTTGAATTGGCTCGCAGCGGCGTCACCGCCAATGCGGTCTGTCCGGGCTTCACCGAGACGCCGTTGATTGACCGCGCGGTCGAGGCCATCGTTGCCAAGACAGGGCGCTCGGCGGATGCAGCGCGCGCGGAACTCGCCCAGGCGAACCCTCAGCGACGCCTGGTGACGCCGGAAGAGGTAGCGGACGCGGTGCTCTGGCTTGCCTCGCCGGCGGCAACGTCAATAAACGGGCAGGCTATTGTGGTTGCAGGGGGGGAGGTCATGGCGGGATGAGCGAAGCGATTTCGACTTTCGACGACACGTGAGGCCGCGATGGCAAAGATGGCTGCGACGGAGACGGGTCAACGCGTGATCGATCGCGCCGTGCAGATCTTTGGCGGACGCGGCGTCATGCAGGGCGAGATCGTCGAGAGTCTTTATCGCGACATTCGCTCCCTTCGTATCTACGAGGGCGCAACTGAGGTCCAAAAGCTGATCGTCGCACGCGAGTTGCTGAAGTCGCGCTAGCAGATATGAACACATTCGAGGAGTCGCTCATGCATCGCTTCTTGCAACCGGAAGGTTGGCCCAGGCCCGCAGGCTACGCCAACGGCGTCGTTGCGCGGGGTCGAACGATCTTTGTCGCGGGACAGGTCGGCTGGAGTGCGGAAGGTCGCTTTGAAAGCGACGATCTCGTCGCACAAATCGCGCAGGCGATGCGCAACATCGCCGCCATACTGGCCTGCGATGGCGCGAGGCCGGAGCACGTCACCAACCTCGTTTGGTACTTCATCGACAAGCGCGAATACAACAATCGTCTGCCCGAGATCGGGAAGGTCTATCGGGAGATCATGGGAAAGAATTTTCCTGCGATGACCGCCGTGCAGGTCTCCGCGCTGGTCGAAGATGGCGCCAAGGTCGAGATCCAGGCGACCGCGGTCGTTCCGGACTAACCTGCCCATGTGGCGTCCCCCCGAGCGCATCCGCTACGCCTCCCAAACCGGTCGGATTCCCTCCCGTGAGGAAGCCGACGGCTCGCGGCTGTTCTCGCCACTCGAGGAAGGCCGGCTTACGCTCGCGCAGCGCACCTGGGTTCCCGCGATGGTGCCCTGGCGAGCGACGGATGACGGCTTTGCCTCCGATGCCGTCGTCGCCTGGTACGAGAGGCTCGCGCGCGGTCGGCCAGGCGCGATTGTGGTGGAGGCGACCGGCATTCGCAACATCCCGAGCGGGCCGCTGCTGCGCGTCGGCGACGACTGTTATATCGAGGGGTTGAGACGGCTCGTTGACGCCGTGAGGCGCGCGAGCGGCGGCCAGACGCGGCTGTTCATTCAGATCATCGATTTTCTGGCTATCCGGCGTCGTCCCGAGCCCTTGAAATTCTTCGAGCGTTTCTTACGGGTGACGGATGCTCACCGGCGCGTGGTCGGAGCGGTCGGCGCTAGCGAAGCGGAGGTGCGCCCGCGTCTGTTTGAACTGGGAGAAGCCGGCTGGAAACAGGCACTGACCGCTCGCGAATACGAATTGCTCACGCAGGGTTTCCGCGAGCGCATTACGGACGTCGAATTGCCACATATTCGCGACCTTCCGAGGTCGCTGCCGCCGCTGTTCGCTGCCGCCGCACGGCGCGCGGAGGCCGCCGGATTCGACGGCGTCGAACTCCACTACGCGCACGCCTATACGATGGCCTCGTTCCTTTCGCGGACGAATGTGCGGGAAGATGGTTACGGCGGACCTGTCGAGAAGAGACTGCGCCTGCCCCTCGAAGTGTTTGCCGCCGTGCGCGCTTCGGTGCGGCCGGACTTCGTTGTCGGCTGCCGCTTCCTCGCCGAAGAGTGCATCGAGGGTGGCAATGAGTTCGACGAGACGCGCGCCATTGGCGTCGCCTTCGCGACCGCGGGGATGGATTTCGTTTCGACTTCGCGCGGCGGAAAGTTCGAGGACGCGGCGCGCCCGGCCGTGAATGCGGCCGCCTATCCCTATACCGGGCCAAGCGGCTACGAATGCATGCCCCAGTTCATTTCCGACGCGCGCGGGCCGTTCGGGCGCAACGCCGCGCCCACGCGCGCGATCCGCAACGCCATTCGTGCGGCAGGGCTTCGCACGCCCGTGGTCTGCACGGGGGGCGTGCACAATTTTGAAATGGCGGAGAGCTGGCTCGCGGAGGGCGTATGCGACGTCGTCGGCGCAGCGCGGCAGTCTCTCGCCGATCCGGACTGGACGCTGAAGATCTCTCTCGGGCGCGGCGCGGAGGTACGCACCTGCGAGTTCACCAACTACTGCGAGGCGCTCGATCAGAAGCACAAGGAGGTTACTTGCCAGCTCTGGGACAGGCTCGAACTCGACGCTGTCGGTGCTCTGCGGTCGTCGGACGGAAAACGGAGGCTGGTCGCGCCAGATTGGCCGGGGGTGAAAGAAATGGCGCGGAAAGTGGGTTAGAGTGCCAGTTTCGCGCGCGTGGCGGCGCCTTCGAAGTGAAAGCGCATTCGATTCGCCGAAAGGTTTGAAGGGGCGAACGACGGAGGAAGCGAAGCAATGCTCGGTCCCACCGCTCATATTGATACATTCGCGCGCGACAATCTGCCTCCGCCCGACCAATGGCCAGACTTTCGGCTCGAAGGATTTGACTACCCCGAATATCTAAACGCCGCTGTCGAACTCACCGATCGCATGGTCGAGCGTGGCTTTGGCGACCGTACGGCGCTGATCGGGCATGGCCGCCGCCGAACCTACAAGGAACTTGCCGACTGGAGCAACCGGCTGGCCGGCGCGCTTGTCGAGGACTACGGCCTGAAGGCCGGCAATCGGGTGCTGATCCGTTCGGCGAACAATCCGGCGATGATCGCCTGCTGGCTCGCCGCGACGAAGGCGGGCGCTGTCGTAGTCAACACCATGCCGATGCTCCGGGCCGGGGAACTGACGAAGATTGTCGACAAGGCCGAAGTCAAACTCGCACTATGCGACAGCCGTATCCTGGACGAATTGGTCGCCTGCGCCAAGGCGAGCAGCTCTCTCAAGAGCGTCGTCGGTTTCGACGGCACCGCCAACCATGACGCCGAACTCGACCGCGTGGCCCTCAACAAGCCGGTGAACTTCTCCGCCATGCGCACGGGGCGGGACGATGTCGCGCTACTCGGCTTCACCTCCGGAACGACCGGCGCGCCCAAGGCGACGATGCACTTTCACCGTGACATCCTCATAATCGCCGACGGCTATGCGAGGCAGGTGCTCAAGGTTCGGCCCGAGGATGTGTTCGTCGGCTCTCCTCCGATCGCCTTCACGTTCGGGCTCGGGGGACTCGCCGTCTTTCCGCTGCGCTTCGGCGCCTCCGCTGTGCTGATCGAAAGCGCAACCCCGCCGAACCTCGTCAAGATCATCGAAGCCTACAAGGCGACCGTCTGCTTCACGGCGCCGACCGCATATCGCGCGATGCTCGCGGCGATGGACGAAGGGGCCGATCTTTCCTCGCTTCGCGTGGCGGTGTCCGCAGGCGAGACGCTTCCGGCTCCGGTCTACGAAGCCTGGACGAGGCGCACCGGCGTGCCGATCCTCGACGGCATGGGCTCGACGGAAATGCTGCATGTGTTCATCGGCAGCCGCCTTGATGACCGAAAACCTGGGGTTACAGGAACTCCCGTGCCGGGCTACGAAGCCAAAGTCGTCGACAAGAATTTCAACGAACTTCCCCGCGGAACGGTCGGACGCCTCGCGGTGCGTGGCCCGACCGGCTGCCGCTATCTCGCGGACGTCCGTCAGCGGGAATATGTGCAGAATGGCTGGAACGTGACTGGCGACGCATTCAGCCAGGACGATGCTGGCTATTTTCATTTCGCCGCGCGCAACGACGACATGATCATTTCAGCCGGTTACAACATCGCGGGCCCCGAGGTGGAGGCGGCGCTTCTGACGCATGAAGCGGTCGGTGAATGCGCGGTGATTGGGCTTTCGGACGAGGAACGCGGGCAGATCGTCGCCGCCTTCGTCGTGCTGAAACCGGGCGTTATTCCGGACGAAGCGACCGCGATGCGGCTGCAAAACCATGTCAAGGCGAGCATTGCGCCCTACAAATATCCGCGCGTGGTACGCTTCCTGGAGACCTTGCCGAAGACGCAGACGGGGAAGATCCAGCGCTTTCAGCTGAGGTCTCTCTCATGATCGAGGATTTCTTCCAGCGTACGCGAGCAATGTTCGATCTACCGAAGGGCGTCGTCTACCTCGACGGCAATTCGCTTGGAGCGATGCCCAAATCCGCACGGGAGCGCGTGCTGCACGAACTCGACGAGAGCTGGGGCCGGGAGCTGATTCGCGCGTGGAACACCGCCGGCTGGATCGACTTGCCCGCCCGCGTCGGCGACCGCATCGGCGCCCTCATCGGCGCTCCGAAGGGCTCAGTGGTCGCGGGCGATTCGACGTCGGTAAACCTCTTCAAGGCTCTGTTGGCCGCTCTCGAACTCGCTGCGCCCCGCAAGGTAATCCTTTCCGATAGCGGCAATTTCCCGACCGATCTCTATGTCGCCGAGGGCGTCTGCCGTCTGCTCGGGCGGGGGCATGAATTGAGGGTCGTTGACCCCAAGGCCGTCGAATGCGCGCTCAATGAGGGCGTCGGGGTTCTGATGCTGACTGAGGTCGGCTACCGCACAGGACGCAAACACGACATGCGCTTGCTCACCGAAAAGGCAAAGGCGTTAGGCGCCGTCATGCTCTGGGATCTCGCCCATTCGGCGGGTGCGTTCCCTGTCGATCTTGCCGGATGCGGCGTCGATTTCGCTGTCGGCTGCGGCTACAAATATCTGAACGGCGGACCAGGTGCGCCGGCCTTTATCTATGTTCGACCGGATCTGCAGGCGAGCGTCGCGCCGGCGCTGTCCGGTTGGATGGGCCATGCGGCGCCCTTCGCCTTCGAACTCGGCTATCGGCCGGCGCCGGCCGTCGATCGCCTGCGCGTCGGCACCCCGCCAGTCCTCTCCATGTCCGCGCTCGATGCAGCGCTGGACGTATTCGAAGGTGTCGACATGCTCGCGCTGCAAGAACGCTCGATCGCACTCAGCGAAGATTTCATCCGCCGTATCGAAGCCGATTGCCCCGAACTCCAACTCGCTTCGCCTCGCGATTCCGCGTGGCGGGGCTCCCAGGTGTCGTTCCGCTTCACGGAAGGCTATGCCGCGATGCAGGCGCTGATCGCGCGTGGCGTGATCGGCGATTTCCGCGAGCCCGACGTGATGCGCTTCGGTTTCGCGCCGCTTTACATCGGTTTTTCCGACGTTGAGATGGCCGCGCGCACGCTCGTCGAGATCGTGGGGCGTCGTCTCTGGGATCGTCCGGAGTATCGTGCGCGGAACAAGGTGACATGAGCGAGATCGAGGAAGCGGAGACCGATTTCCGCGCGAGAATGTCGTATGGCGACTACCTGCGGCTCTCAGAACTGCTCGGTGCGCAGTCGCCGCTGACCAATGCGCACGACGAACTTCTATTCATAATCCAGCATCAGACCAGTGAATTGTGGATGAAGCTCGCCATTCGGGAGATCCGCGCGGCCTGCGCTATGATCCGCGCGGACAGCGTGCAGCCGGCTTTCAAGCTGCTCGCTCGCGTCGCGCGAATATTCGAGCAGCTCAACAGCGCCTGGGACGTCCTGCGCACGATGACCCCGAGCGACTATTCCGAGTTCCGCGACCGATTGGGCCAGTCCTCAGGATTCCAGTCCTGGCAATACCGCGCGATCGAGTTCCTCGCCGGCAATCGCAACGCTGCGATGCTGAGGCCGCACGAGCACCACCCGGAGATCGTCGCGGAACTCAACGCAATCCTCGCCGAGCCTAGCCTCTATCAGGAGGCGATTCTGCTGCTGCGCCGGCGGGGTCTCGACGTGGGTGACGCCGCACCACGGGCCGAGGCTGCTGAGCCCCACGTCGAATGCGAAGCGCTTACGACCGCCTGGGCCGAGGTCTACCGCGATCCCGCCCATCACTGGGACCTCTACGAGCTCGCGGAAAAGCTGATCGACTTCGAGGACTATCTCCGTCGCTGGCGTTTCAACCACGTCACGACGGTCGAACGCATCATCGGCCTCAAGCGGGGCACGGGCGGCACGTCAGGCGTCGGCTACCTCAAACGCATGCTGGAGATCGAACTCTTCCCTGAACTCTGGCGCGTGCGCACACGTATGTAAGCGCCTTCCCAGTGGACCTTCACTTGTCCATCTGGCTCTGCGTGAAGCCAACCTTGACGGCAGAACTTTGAGCGATCGCCTCGCGCTCCGCCATTTGCCGGGCGATGAAAGTCGCGGACAACGCCGCTTCACCGTGCAGGCGCGTGCCTGTCTCAGGCAATGGCCAGGCCGACGCCGCGAGTCGCGCGAACCCGCAGGCCCGCGTCATCGCGCCCAGTCACCCTCTCGGTTCGTCGGGCCCACGCGTTGTGGTTGCGGGCAAGCGCCATCGACGGGAGTGGAAACGCGCATTCTCTGGCGACGCCTTGCGTCGGCGCCGGTTGTGGCGTGGCTTAGTCGGTCCGAGGGTTTGAACTGATGAACAGCACGCCGATCATCGACTGGGACGACGCCTACGCCAACGCGGCGCATATTCCCGGCGGGAGCGACTATCCTCGGAAATGGCGGGTGCAGGCTGCGAATTTTCGCGACGAAATGCTGCAAGTCAGTCGGCTACGGCCGGATATCGGGTACGGCCCGAATGAGCGCGACCGATACGATCTGTTTCTGCCCGTCGGGCCATCGCGTGGCCTCGTTGCATTCGTTCATGGCGGCTTCTGGATGCAGTTCGACAAGTCTTTCTGGTCGCACCTCGCCAGGGGGCCGCTCGAACATGGCTTCTCCGTCGTCATACCATCATACGAACTCTGCCCCCACGCGCGCATTTCCGAAATCACGCGGCAGATTTCCCGGGTAATCGCCGCTGCAGTCAACGAGGCGTACGGCCCGATCTATCTTGCAGGACATTCCGCGGGAGGCCATCTCGTGACGCAGATGGTTGCGTCGCCCTCGCCGCTTGCGCTCACGCTGCGGACGCGGATCAGGAAAGTCATTTCGATCTCCGGCTTGCACGACCTCCGGCCGCTGCTGAAGACAGCGATGAACGTCACGCTTTGTCTGGACGCCAGCGAAGCGTTCGCGCAAAGCCCTGCTTTGCACGAACCTCTGCCAGACATTGACCTGACGTGCTGGGTCGGCGCCGCCGAGCGCCCTGAATTCATCCGCCAGAGCGCGCTTCTCGCCAATATCTGGACGGGGCTTGGCGCCAGAGTTGGTCTGGTCGAAGAGCCAGCGAAGCATCATTTCAATGTTATCGAGGGCCTGTGCGCCCCAGACCATCCAATGACGAGAACCCTTCTGGCATTATGACCCAGCGCTTCGCGAGCCCTTTCAGGCGCTGTTGACTATGCTGTACCGCTCGATGGACCGCCTGTGTCGTTGTGGCGCTCCCGCGTAGAACCCGTCCCATCGCGCATCCTTCGAATCATAAGAGCAGCGTATAGACCCCTGCGAGGGCGGCCTTCAATGTTGCCGGTTTGGTGTAGTCGGCCTCGCGGACGGCTATGCCGAGCCCAGAGGCTTTCGCGGGCGAGCGGACGAGAGCGATGATTGCGCCGCCGGTCTTGCCTTTCAGTTTTTCGACACCGAGCCGGCCGAGATGGCCGGTGGCTGCGGTGACGCCGATGGTCATTGGCTTCATGCTCCTCCTTTGGACGGAGAGTGCGCCACGCTTATGCCGGCGTGTTGGCGTCAGTCGAGCTCGTGCGCCGGCGTGCGCTCCGGAGCCCCCGCGGGCGCCGCGCGCAGATACTGCGCCGGCCAGGGCATGGGATATCCGAGATCCTGCGCTGCGCGCAGCGGCCAATAGGGGTCTCGCAGCAGCTCGCGCGCAAGCAGCACCAGATCGGCCTGCCCCGTGCGGATGATCTGATCGGCCTGGGCGGGCGAGGTGATCATGCCGACCGCCGCAGTCGCTATGTCCGCTTCACGCCTGATCCTTTGGGCGAACGGGACCTGGTACCCCGGTCCGACGGGGATCTCCGCCTTTTCGACATTGCCGCCCGACGAGCAGTCGATCAGGTCGACGCCGATGGTCTTCAGCCGGCGCGCGAGCTCAACCGACTGGTCGACGTCCCAGCCTCCCTCGGTCCAATCGGTCGCCGAGATTCGCACGAACAGCAGCGACGGCTCAGGAAGGGCCCGACGCACCGCGGCTGCGCACTCGCGAAGAAAGCGTGTGCGATTGTCGAACGAGCCGCCGTAATCGTCGGCGCGGCGATTGCTCAGCGGCGAGAGAAACTCGTGCAGCAGGTACCCGTGCGCCGCATGGATCTCGACCGCCCGAAAGCCGGCGGCATGGGCGCGCGCCGCTGCGGTCGCGAAAGCCTGTTGCAGCGCCTTGATCCTTTCTGCGCTCAGTTCCTCCGGCGTCGCGTAGCTGTCGCTGAACGCAATCGCGCTCGGTCCCACTGGACGCCATCCGCCGAGCGCCTCCGGCACGGCGCCGCGCCCGGACCACGGCCGATACGTGCTGCCCTTCCGCCCGGCGTGGGCGAGCTGAACCCCGGCAACCGCGCCCTGTGCGTCGATGAAGCGGGCGATCCGCGCCAGAGGCTCGAAGTGCTTCTCGCTCCAGACACCAAGATCCTGAGGCGAAATCCGCCCCTCCGGCGACACCGCCGCGGCTTCCGTGAACACGATCCCCGCGCCGCCGACCGCGCGCGCGGTCAAATGGGCGAAATGCCAATCGTTGGCGAAGCCGTCAACCGAGGAATACTGGCACATCGGCGAGACGCCGATACGATTGGCGAGCGCGATGTCGCGCAACCGGAATTCGCTCAACAGGTGCGGCATGGACAGCCAATCGTGGGATGGAGTTCTTCGGTCCAATTGTGCTCACGCCTTGGCCCAACCTGCAAGCGGGTGAAGCGTAGAGGGCGCCTTGCGCACGCCGGTTGGTCGCCTATTCTCTCCCCAAATTCGAGGATGCGTCCATGACGATTCACGACCAGCCGGCTGTCGTCCTCAACGACGGCCAGTCCATGCCGCAATTCGGACTTGGCGTCTTTCAGACGCCACCGGAGATCACCGCGGACATCGTCAGAAAGGCTGTCGATGTCGGCTATCGCGCGGTCGACACCGCGGCGGCCTATCGCAACGAGGAGGGCGTCGGCGAGGCGCTAGCCGGGCACGACGACATTTTCGTCACCACCAAACTCTGGAACGCGGACCACGGCTTCGACGAAGCGCTGCGTGCTTTCGAAGAGAGCGCGAGAAAATTGCGTCGGCGCACGCTCGACCTCTACCTCATCCATTGGCCGCGGCCGCGACTGAACCGCTACGCGGACAGCTGGAAGGCGCTCATCCGTCTCAAGAGCGAGGGCCGGAGCCGCTCGATCGGCGTATCGAATTTCAATCGCGATCATCTCGAACGCATCATGGGAGAGACCGGGGTCACGCCCGCGGTCAATCAGATCGAACTTCATCCCCGGTTTCAGCAGCGGGCGCTACGCGCGTTTCACGACCAGCATGGAATCAAAACAGAATCCTGGAGCCCGCTCGGTCGCGGGTCCTTGCTGGGCGATCCAACCATTGCCGGCATCGCGGCGAAACATAGCAAGACGCCGGCGCAGGTCGTGATCCGCTGGCATCTCGAAGGCGGCCTGATCGTCATTCCCAAAACGGTGAAGCTCGAACGCCTGCGAGAGAACATCGGCGCGCTCGGCTTCCGACTCGATGACGACGATATGCGACGCATCGACGCGCTCGACTCGCCCGATGGGCGGATCGGACCCGATCCTGCGACTGCGACCTTCTGATCGTGGCCCTAGTCCAGGCCCGGTTGCGTAGGCTGGGGCTCGGTCGGGCCGCGAGTTATGCGACTTGCGCATGGGTCCACCGAGGACCCGCCGCGCATTTTATCCCTGTTAAAAGAGAAAAAACAGGAAGGGTTAGGCGACGCCGACCAACTCGGCGTGAAAAGACCTTTATTATCCGCCGCTTGCGAGAAGACCTCATGCGTCACAAAAGCCATTAACAGGGCGATAACAGACCCATAACAGGACGATAATTCGCACTTATCAGGGCGATAACAGGAACGGGAAAGTGAGGACCGGCGGCCGCGAAAAAACGCAAACGAGGCTCGCTGCTATGCGAGCTTTGCATGAGGAGGGCTAGCTGGCGGCCAAGACCGGACCTCGTGTTCGTCGATCGCTTAAGGCTCTAATTCAACAGGGCCTCTCGCTCCTTCAGAAGCTCGGCCAAAAGACCCTCCTGCTCGGCGATTCGGTCAGATGTTCTCGCTTCGTCCGAGGCGCCGGAATAGGCAGCGGCTTGTTCGGTCAATTCGCGGATATTGTCGCGAACAGCGGCGATGCGGGCTTCGAGATCAACCAGATTTTCGGTCTCAGCCATCGTTTGTCCTTCCTCATCGATGGAAGCAGCGCGCGTCAGACGCCGACCTCTTCGCCGTCCTGCGCCCAACGCGTGTGAAAGCTGCCGGGTTTGTCGAGCCGGCGGTAGGTGTGCGCGCCGAAATAGTCGCGCAGTCCCTGCAACAGATTCGCCGGGCCGCGCTCACGCCTCAGGCCGTCAAAATAAGCGAGCGATGAGGAGAAGGCCGGCGTCGGCACGCCCTGTTCGATTCCAAGCGCGACGACACGGCGCCACGCAGGCTCCGCCTGCAGGACGGCGTCGCGAAAGTAACTCTGCAGCACCAGATTCTCGATTTTTTCGCCTGCGTCATAGGCTTCGCGAATGCGCCTGAGGAAGCGGGCGCGAATGATGCAACCGCCCCGCCAGAGCGAGGCGATCCGGCCGAGCTTCAGATTCCAGCCGAATTGTTGGGACGCGGCTTCGAGCTGCTCGAACCCCTGGGCATAGGCTATGATTTTCGAGGCGTAGAGCGCGTCGCGGATCGCGTCGATGTCCGGCTTGCCGGCTTGGCGCGGGCTCACGGCCGGTCCCGTAAGCAGTTTGCTTGCGGTGATCCTCAGCGTCCGGTGACCCGACAATGAGCGAGCGTAAACGGCTTCGGTGATCGAGGTCAGCGGCACGCCGAGATCGAGCGCCGACTGCGCGGTCCAACGTCCCGTTCCCTTCTGCTCGGCTTCATCGAGAATTGCGTCGACCAGCGGCTTGCCCGTCGAGTCGCGCTTGTGCAGCACGGCAGCCGTGATCTCGATGAGGTAGGAGTCGAGCTCACCCTTGTTCCATTCCTCGAAAATCCCGGCGATGGCGTCTGCGTCGAGCCCGTAGGCGGATTTGAAGAGATCGTATGCTTCGGCGATAAGCTGCATGTCGGCGTATTCAATGCCGTTGTGCACCATCTTGACGTAATGGCCGGCGCCCTCCGGTCCGATGTAAGCGCAGCAGGGCTCGCCATCGACGTGAGCCGCCATTTTCGTGACGATCGGTTCGACGCGTTTGTAAGCCAATTCGTCGCCGCCCGGCATCATGCTCGGCCCGAGCAGCGCCCCTTCTTCGCCGCCGGACACGCCCATGCCGACAAAGCGAATATGTCTGTCCCGCAGGTATTTCGAGCGCCGGTTGGTGTCGGTGAAGAGCGAGTTGCCGCCGTCGATGATGATGTCTTCCGCCTCGAGATGAGGCAGCAACTCCTCAATGACGTCGTCGACCGGCTTGCCGGCCTGGACCATGATCAGGATGGCTCGCGGCTTGGCGAGCGCCGCGGCGAATTCGCCGACGCTCTTCGTGGCGACAAAGCGCCCTTCGGCCCCGTGCTCCGCGACAAGCTCCTCCGTGCGTGCGACGTGGCGATTGAAAAGCGCGACGCCAAAGCCATTTCGAGCCGCATTGCGCGCGAGATTGCCGCCCATTGTCGAGAGGCCGAAAACGCCAAGATCGGCGAGCTGGGTCATGAGCGCTCTCCTGTTACGCGCGTTTGGCTCCTACTGAGCCGGCGCTGATCAATTCGAATCATCCGCAACGACCGCCTGTCAGGCGAGTTCGGCAAGCAATCCTCGCGCGGACGATCGCACAAGCCGCTTTTCAGCCTCCCATTGGTCGCCGTCGCCGCAATCCGTGAGAAATTGCGTCTTGCCGCCTGAAAGCGCCGCGACCGGCAGGCCGTCGCGAAAGATGAGGCGATTGGCGGCGAGCGCCGCGAGCCTGGGGCCCGGCGTCAGGACGCCGACGAGATTGAGGGGATCCGCGCCGGAGAGCGACACCCATTGGCCCGAAGCCGGACGCCGGCGAATCTCCCGCATAAGGCCAACCGCTTCCGGCAAGGCATATTGCTCGCCGGAGAAGCCGGCGACGAAGCGACCGCCGCGAATCTCGCCGCGCGCCTCCAGCCGCCGGTAGACGCGCAAGAGATCGCGCCATGGCGGCAGCCATCCGGCCTCCCGCGCCAAGAGACGCCAGAACACGACGCCGTAGCGCCGCAGGAGGGTCAGCGCCGCATGCTCGACCGCCTCGTCCGCCGGTCCTGCGACGCCGCTTTGGTCTGCCCGCCGAACGATCGCCCAGCGGCCGCCGCTCTCGATGGCGAAAGGCAGCACCCGGCCCCGCCGTTTCGCGCCGGCAAGAGGCTTTCGCTTGCCCGACGGCGCCAGCAGGCCGCGCAGTCCAGCGAAGCTGTCGGAGGTCACGAGCCCGAGCGCCACCAGTTCGGCGAGCGCTACCTCGACCTCTGACCGCAACAGGCGGGCGGCCACGACAAGTTCGTCGAAGAACAAGGCGCCCTGCGCGAGGAGGCAATCGAGCACGACCTGGGCCCGCGGGCTTGGACCCGCAGCGCCATTTGCGGGCGCGAGCGACATCCACAGCCCGGCGTGCCTCCGCTCCAGCAGGGCGATGGGAGTAGCGCCCACCGCCGACACGGGGGACGCGCGATCGGCCGCGCCGGCCGGCGGCGTAAGGCGCGCCCAGACGGACCGCCCGGCGAGACACTGAGCGTCGAGCCACGAAGGCTCGTAGTCCTTGAGGCGGGCAGGCAGGATCTCGGTTTCCCACGCCCGCGCGGGCGCCTCGAACCCTTCCATCTGAGCCAGAACGACAGGGAGCGCCTCCGGCCCCTCCAGACGCGTCTCTTCGTCAACATGCTGCCAGGCGAACAGGAAGCGGAGAAAATCGCGCGCGGCGACGGGGTCGATCTCAGAGCGCAGGCGCCGGATCGTGTAACGGTGGATGCGCGCCAGCAGGCGACGGTCGCACCATTGCTCGTCATTGGCGCCCGGAATGAAGCGCCCTCGCAGGATTGCGCCTTCCGCCTCCAACGCCGCCAGCGCGCTGGTCGCAGCCGCCGGCTCGAGCCCGAGCGGCGCGGTCAGCGCAGTCTGGGTGACCGGCCCCAATCCCTCCAGCCGGCCGCGCAGGATTTCGACCAGCGCCTGCTCCTCCGCCCACTGCGTCCGGGCCTGATCGGCCGGGGGCGCGATCTCCGGCTGAAGCTTCGCTTTCGGCCAAAGGGCCCGGAATTGAGTCAACCGTTCCGCCGGAATCCAGAGCGTCGACTGACCCGTCTTCAGCAACGCGACGCGTTTCTCGCCCGCGAGCGCCGCGAGCCAACCGCTCCAGGCGGGCATGGTCCGCGTCTCTTCCTCGGTCAGTGAGCCGAGCCACAGAAGGGCGTCATGCAGCTCTTCGGCATTCTCCGGATCGGGCCAGGCCTCGGAGCGCACCCTTTCGATCGCTTCCGGATCCAACCGGCCAAGCTCGGAAGCGCTCTGCGGATCCTGCCAGCGCCGGGCCATCACGGCCTGGGTCCGCCGTTCCTCCAGCGGCGCGTCGTCGAGGTAGGCGTAGGGCCTCGCCGACAGCGCCTCAAGCGCAAGCGGCGAGGGCTGCGTCAGGTCGCAGGAAACAATGCGGATATCGCCGGCTTCGAGCCGCGCCAGCAGCCGCTCCAGCCCTTCGATATCCATCGCCTCATGCAGGCAGTCGGAGATCGCCTGATTGGTCAGGGGATGGTCGGGAACCTCCCGCTCGCCGGCGAGATTTTCCGCGCAGGCGATCTGATCGGGGAAGACTGCCGCGATCAGATCCTCCGCCTGCATGCGCAGGAATTGCGGCGGGACCTTCTTGCCGCTGCGAAACCGGGGCAAGGCGAGCGACACGCCCGCGACCCAGCGCCAGCGCGTGGTGAACATCGGCGCATCGAGCATCGCCTGGATCAAGACCGGCCGTACGCTCGACGAGTGGAGGTAGCGGGCGACGTCGCCAAGCTCGAAGCTGTGCGCTGTGGTCAGCGACAGGACGATGTTATCCTCCGTCGCCGCAGCCTGAAGCTCGAAGTTGAACTTGCGGCAAAAGCGCTTGCGCAACGCCAGGCCCCAGGCCCGATTGATGCGGCTGCCGAAGGGCGAATGGATCGACGAGTTGCATGCCGCCCGCCTCGTCGAAGAAGCGCTCGAGCACGATTGTCTCCTGCGTCGGCAGGCAGCCGAGCGCCGCAGCGGCGGCGCCAAGATATTCGACGAGCTGCCGGGCGCCGGGCGCGCCGACGCCAATCTCTTCGGCCAGCCAGCGGCGCGCGGCCTCTCCCGATTGATCGCGGCCCAGACTTGCGGCGAGATCGGCGCGCAGGCGCGAAACCGAGACCGAGAGCTCGTCGGTGCGACCAGGCGCTTCCCCCAACCAAAAGGGAATAGTCGGCGGCTGGCCATGCGCGTCCTCGACCCGGACGGTTCCGCGCTCGACCCGCTGGATACGATAAGAGGCATTGCCGAGCTGAAACACATCGCCCTGCATGCTCTCGACTGCGAAATCCTCATTGACCGTGCCGATGACATGGTTCTCCGGCTCCAACACAACCTGGTAGTCGGCGGTGTCGGGAATAGTGCCGCCCGAGGTCAGCGCAGTCGTGCGCGCGCCGCGACGGCCGCGCAACATTCCATTGACGGCGTCGCGATGAATGAGCGCGGCGCGACGACCACGGCGCGTGGCGAAGCCTTCGGCCAGCATGCGCACGACCCCGTCGAAATCCTCCCGCGTCAGTTTGCGGAAGGGCCACGCGCGTCGCAGGCGATCGCAAAGCGCGGCTTCCAGCCAATCCTGCGCAGCGACTTCCGCGACAATCTGCTGGGCGAGCACGTCGAGCGGCCGGTCGGGGATCGCAAGCCGGTCGAGCTCGCCGCGACGGACGCTGTCGAGCAGAGCGGCGCACTCGACCAGATCGTCGCGCGAGAGCGGAAAGATCCGCCCCTTGGGGGTGCCGCCGATGGCGTGGCCGGAACGGCCCACACGCTGCAAGAAGGCTGCGATCGAACGGGGCGAACCGAGCTGGCAGACGAGGTCGACGTCGCCGATATCGATCCCGAGTTCGAGCGAGGCGGTCGCGACCAGGGCCTTGAGCTCGCCGCGCTTCAGGCGCTGCTCGGCCAGGAGCCGTTTTTCCTTGGCCATGCTGCCGTGATGCGCGGTGACCGCGCTCTCGCCGAGACGCTCCGACAGCTCTCGGGCGATGCGCTCCGCCATGCGTCGCGTGTTGACGAACACCAGGGTCGTCCGGTGTTCTTCGATCAGCCGCGCCAGGCGCTCATAAACCTGGGTCCACACTTCGCCCGACATCACCGCCTCGAGCGGCGAATCGGGCATTTCAAGGCCGAGGTCGCGCGGCCGATGATGCCCGGTATCGATGATCGTGGCCTCATTGGCCGGCAGGCCGTCTGAAGCGGCCCCGACCAGAAAATGCGCGACCGCGCTGACCGGATTTTGGGTGGCCGAGAGGCCAATGCGCAGCAACTGGTCGCCGCAGAGGGCGGCGAGCCGCTCAAGAGACAGGGTCAAATGCGCGCCGCGCTTGTTCGGGGCGATGGCGTGGATTTCGTCGACGATCACGGTGCGGGCAGTCGCGAGCATCTTGCGCCCGGACTCCGAGCCGAGCAGGACGTAAAGCGATTCCGGCGTCGTTACCAGGATGTGGGGCGGCCGCCGGCGCATCCGCTCACGCTCGGACGTCGGCGTGTCGCCGGTACGCACCCACGTGCGGATCTCGACGTCAGCGAGCCCCCTCCGAACGAGTTGCTCCCGGATGCCGGCCAGCGGCGCCTCCAGGTTGCGGTGAATATCGTTCGAGAGCGCCTTCAGCGGCGAGACATAGACAACGTGGGTCGCGTCGGTCAGATCCCCTTCGAGGCCCTGCCGGACCAGATCATCGATGGCCGCAAGAAACGCCGCGAGCGTCTTGCCCGAGCCGGTCGGGGCGGCGACCAGGGTGTGCCGGCGCGCCTTGATCGCAGACCAGGCTTCGAGCTGCGCAGGGGTGGGCGCGGCGAAACTCTCGGCGAACCACGCGGCGACCGCGGGGTGGAAGAGTGCTCCGGCGCCTGCATTGGGCCCGGAGGCTGTGGCGGGCGCGGCGACGCCTTGCCGCCGGCGCGAGCCGCCGGCGGTTGGCGCATCCAAAGTCAAAGTCGCCGCGGAGTCTCGCAAATTGCTCTCTTGGTTGTGTTATCCCTAAACCAGATGATCCGGCAGGCATCGCATATGGTGTCGGACGGCGATTTGGTGAAGCGGTGAACGAATGCTCGTCTCAAAATCGACCGGGATTCCGGGGGGCACCTTGTCAAGTATGCCGCTGTTTCGGCGCAACCGCCACAGGCGGTTTTAGCGTTGCGATATGCTCAATTCATTCCTGGACTAAACGCCCCGCGGGGCTTTTCTAGGTTGACTAGAATTCCACTCTATCGCCGCCCTTAAGCCGCAGGGTCGCTCTGGCCTCGCTCGGCGTCGCGATTTCGAGCCCGAGATCTTCGACGATCTGCCGCGCCCGGGTGACCTGCTCGGCGTTGGACCTGGCGAGCTTGCCCGCGCCCATCCAGAGAGAATCCTCGAGACCGACGCGAATGTTGCCGCCGAGCGCCGCCGCCTGGGCCGCAATGACGAATTGATTCCGGCCCGCGCCCAGAACGGACCACTGATAATCTGAACCGAACAGCCTGTCCGCGGTGCGTCGCATATGCATCACATCCTCGGGATGCGGACCAATGCCCCCGAGGATGCCGAACACGCTTTGCACAAACAATGGCGGCTTCACCAGGCCGCGGTCGACGAAGTGAGCAAGCGTATAGAGATGGCCTATGTCGTAACACTCGATCTCGAACCGCGTGCCGTTGTCAGCGCAGGTTGTCAGGATTCTTTCGATGTCGGCGAAGGTGTTCTTGAAGATCCGGTCCTTCGACCCTTCGAGATAGGGGCGCTCCCAAGCGTGCCTGAACTCCTTGAAGCGGTTCAGCATGGGATAAAGCCCGAAGTTCATCGAACCCATGTTGAGCGACGCGACTTCCGGCTTGAACAGCGCCACCGGCTTGAGGCGCTCTTCGATGGTCATTGTCGACGCGCCTCCGGTCGTGATGTTGACCACGCAATCCGAGCGCTGCTTGATAATCTTGAGGAACGGCGCAAAACGCTCCGGGGATTGGTCGGGCCGCCCGTCTGACGGATCGCGAGCGTGAAGGTGGACGATCGCCGCCCCGGCTTCCGCCGCGCCGATTGCAGCCTCGGCGATCTCGCTTGCGGTAACCGGCAGATGCGGCGACATCGACGGCGTGTGGATCGACCCTGTGACCGCGCAGGTGATGATGACTTTGCGTTTGCTCACGGTGATAGGCCTCTGGTTGGACCCGAAGGGGAGCGAGGCGCGCCGCTTCAGAGCCGGCGAAGCGCGTCACGCCTCGTAGTTGTGCACGAAGTCCTCGGGCGGATTGGGTCCCCAAGCATAGAAGGAATCCTCCGGCGGATGATCGCCGGCCTTCCAGTCGAAATCCGCCGGGACAAAGTCGATGTCGGCGGAATATTCGCTGTAGCTGCCCCAGGGATCCCGGACATAGTGAAAATAATTCGATCCGAGCACATGCCTGCCCAGGCCCCAGCCCTGGCTATGTCCCTTGCCCAGCATATGCATGGCGCCCGCGCCGATCTCGTCGACACTGCCCACATCCCAGCTGAAATGATGATGGCCCGGCGCGTCCGACTTTGCGAAGGCGATCATGTGGTGATCGCTGCCGTGGATCCCGTGCAGGAAAGCGATCCCGTCGCCGGAATGGTCGGAGAGGCGCAGCCCAAGGACGCGCGTGTAGAAGTCGATCGCTTTGGGGACGTCGCGGGTGAACATGAGGATATGGGCCAAGCGGCGCGGATAGGTCCGCTTGATCGTACTGCGAAACGGCGCTCCGCGTTCTCCCGGACCCACGGATGCCGCGGCAAACGTGCTCTTTTCATTCGGCGAAGTCTTGGGCGCGACCGCAATCTCGACGAGATTGCGGTCGTGATCGTGGAACCACAGTCCATTCGAGTCCACGCCGGCAGGTGGATCGAGCCGGCTGACCCCCATGTCCTGCAGGCGCCTGGCGAAGCGGTCGATGTCGTCTTCGAAGGCGCCGAAGGAAACGTACTGGTGCCTCTTGCGCGGGCCTTCGCCGATGTTCCCCCAGACGTGGTGCTGACCATGCACGCCGAGCGCCAACCCGTCGCCTCTGGTTGAAACCGCGAGGCCGAACTCGTCGTAGAAGCTCTGCGCGACTGACAAATCCGGCACGACAAAATGGAAATGGTCCAGGGAATGGACCCCGAGTTCGCCCGGCCGGCGGGTCGGCCGGATATGTCCCCTGATCTCGGTCATCGCTTTCCTCCGCTTGATCAAATCGCCGGGTTAAGCCCCGGCGACACATTCCTCTGGAGCCGGCAAGTGTCTTTGGACCCGGCTTCGCGAATGGTCGGCGTTCTCGAGCGAACGACCTAAACGCGAAGGCTCCCTCCGGCTCTACGCGGCAGCTCCCAAAGGCGTCCGCATGAGGAGGCTGCAAAGCCGGGCGAGAGCGTCGCGTAATTGCGGCCGGGCCACGACCATGTCGACCATGCCATGGGCGTGCAGATATTCCGCGCGCTGGAAGCCTTCCGGCAGCCGCTCTCGAATCGTCTGTTCGATCACCCGCGCGCCGGCGAAGCCGATGACCGCGCCGGGTTCGGCGACATGCACGTCGCCGAGCATCGCATACGAAGCGGTCACTCCGCCGGTCGTCGGGTTGGTGAGGACAACGATATAGGGCAGCCTTGCATGGCGAAGCCGCCGGACGGCGACCGTAATGCGGGGCATTTGCATCAGCGCGAACATGCCTTCCTGCATTCGGGCGCCGCCCGAGGCGGTGAAGATGATGAACGGCGTGCGGCGCTCGACCGCCCAGGTCATGCCGGCGATGATAGCCTCCCCGGCGGCCACGCCGAGCGTGCCGCCCTGGAACGCAAAATCCTGGACCGCCACTGTCACAGCGAGGCCGTCAAGCTTGCCGAACGCGAGCGTGACCGCGTCATAGGCGCCGGTTTTGGCGCGGTTCTCCTTCAGGCGATCGGCGTAGCGCTTGATGTCGCGAAATTTGAGCGGATCGGACTGCGTTTCCGGCGCCGCGATCTCCTCAAAGTCGCCCCCGTCGAACAGGGACGCGAGGCGTGGCTTGGCGCCGATCGCCATGTGATAGCCGGACCCCGGGACGACCATAAGGTTGGCTTCGAGATCCTTGTGGAAGACGAGCTGGCCGCTTTCGGGGCATTTGACCCAGAGGTTTTCCGGCGTGTCGCGGCGCAGCAGTGACCGAATCTTGGGCGGAACGACGTTGGAGATCCAGTTCATTGTCCGTATTTGTCCTGTCTGCCGGGCGACTTGCGGGCGCCATGCACGCTGCGCGCGAGCTCTTCGACCAACGCTATTACGGCCGGGACGGTCAAGGCGCTTGCCTTTCCATCGTGAAGCGAATGCCGCAGCGCCTCGACAAGAGCCGTTCCGACGGCCACGCCGTCGGCGACCGATGCGACCGCGCTCGCGCTGGACGCGTCCTTTACGCCGAACCCAACCGCAATGGGCAGCGACGTATGCCGCTTGAATCGGGCGACCGCTTGTCCGACCGAATCGAAATCCGGGGTCGCGGACCCAGTCACCCCCGTGACAGAGACGTAATAGAGAAAGCCGCCCGTGTTGGCGAGCACCGCAGGCAAGCGATTGTCGTCTGTCGTCGGGGTCGCCAACCGGACGAACGACAATCCGTGCTTTCGCGCGGGGAGACAGAGTTCGTCGTCCTCTTCCGGCGGACAGTCGACGACGATCAGTCCATCGACGCCAGCGGCCCGGGCGTCGCGCAAAAAAGGCTCGACCCCGTAGACGTAGATGGGATTGAAGTAGCCCATCAGGACGATAGGCGTATCCGCGTCTCCCGCGCGAAAGGCCGCAACCATCGCAAGCGTCGCGCGGAGCGTCTGACCGGCCTTGAGCGCGCGCAGACCGGCCGCCTGGATGGGCAGCCCGTCGGCCATCGGATCGGTGAAAGGCATGCCGAGCTCGACGATGTCGGCCCCCGCGGCAGGCAGGGCCTTGAGGAGATCGAGCGAGGTTTGGGGGTCCGGATCGCCCGCCATGATGTAGGCGACAAGAGCCGCCCGGCGCTCGGCGGCAAGGCGCTCGAAGCGGCGATCGATGCGTGCAACCATGGTCGGCTCGTTAGCATGGCTCGCGGCTTATTGGAAACGAAGCTGGCCCAAATCCGTCGGTCGGCTCGCCAGGGCCTCTCGACCCGAAATGCGAAACTCTGTAAGCCCGCACGAGCGCCCGGAAGCTTGCGGACGCGAGGACCTGCGGGAGGGAACGACGATGAAACTGCTGCTTTTGTTTGTGCCGTGCGTCATCGCCTTGTGGGTCCCGCTTTACAACTTCGAGCCGCCAGCATTGTTCGGCCTGCCGTTCTTCTATTGGTTTCAGTTGCTGATGATCCCGCTGTCCGCGGTCGCGATCTTCGCCGCCGACCGGATCGGGAAGATCTAGGATGTTCGACCATCTCAACGTCGTCGCGGCGAGCGTCTTCGTTTTTTTCTTTGCGCTCGTCACCGTGCTCGGCTTCGTCGCGGCGCGGTGGAAATCGGGCGATCTGAACCATATCACCGAATGGGGCCTCGGCGGCAGACGCTTCGGCAAATGGGTGACATGGTTTCTGCTTGGAGGCGACCTCTATACCGCCTACACAGTGATCGCGATTCCGGCGGTCGTCTACGCTATCGGCGCCTACGGCTTCTTTGCCGTGCCTTATACAATCATCATTTATCCGTTTCTCTATCTGACGCTGCCGAGACTCTGGGCGGTTTCGCACAAGCACGGATACCTCACCGCTTCGGACTTTGTGCTCGGCCGCTACGGCGATCGCTGGCTTGAACTGGCGGTTGCGCTGACAGGCATTCTCGCGACCATGCCCTACATCGCGCTGCAACTCGTCGGACTGGAGAAGGTGATTGGCGCGCTCGGAATCACTGGCGAGGGATGGTTGCAACACCTGCCGATCACGATCGCTTTCGTTGTCCTTGCCCTCTTCACCTACAAGAGCGGCCTCCGCGCGCCGGCGTTGATCGCCTTCGTCAAGGACGCCATGATCTACATTTTCATTGTCGCCGCCGTCGTCATCATCCCGTATCAACTTGGCGGCTTTGGCAGGATATTCGATGCCGCTCAGGCCGCTTACGCGGCGAAGCTCGCAGCCAAGACCGTACCCGCCGCGGGCGTCACGCTCCTGCCCGGACAGATCGGTCCCTACATCACGCTCGCCATCGGGTCGGCCATGGCGCTCTTCATGTATCCCCACGCGCTCACGGGAACGCTCGCTGCGTCCAGCGGGCGCGCGATCCGGCAGAACACAATGATGCTGCCGGCCTATTCCTTCGTTCTGGGGCTGATCGCCCTTCTCGGCGTCATGGCGATCGCAGCCGGGATCAAGGTGAAGAACCCCCAGGATGCAGTGCCGCAACTCGTGCTCTGGGCTTTTCCGGACTGGTTCGCCGGGTTCTGCCTCGCCGCGATTGCGCTCGGCGCTCTGGTTCCGGCCGCGGTCATGTCGATCGGCGCCGCGAACACCTTCACCCGCAACGTGTGGAAGCCGTTCATTCATCCGCAGATGACGTCGCAGGAGGAATCCTTCCTTGCCAAGCTCGTGTCCCTGATCGTCAAGATCGGCGCCCTGCTGGTGATCTTCTTCATGCCGACCCAGTTCGCGCTCGACCTGCAATTGCTGGGTGGAGTGTGGATGGTGCAGATCTTTCCGGCGATGATCCTCGGCCTCTACACCCGCTGGTTCAGCGGTCCGGCGCTCCTGATCGGCTGGGCGGTCGGCATGGTCGTCGGCACCGCATCGGCGTGGGGCGAGAAGGCGTGGACCCCGGTCCATGCGCTGAAATGGGACATCCCGCTCGTGGGAACAATCGATTCCGGTCTCGGCTTCGCCGCCTATAACGGCCTTACGGCGGTGCTGGCGAACGTCGTCGTGGCGTTCCTGCTTTCGCTGCTGATTCGCCCGAACGCGCCCGACGAAACGTCCCCCACAGACTACGAGGATAGCGTCCTCGCGTGAGGGAGCCGACGGCGCACGCGGCGCTCAGCCTTTGGCGCGCCGCTCGCGGATCATGAAATTGTCGAACGAATATTCGGCGACTTGCCACCAAAGATATTCGTCGGCTCGAAACGCCATGTAGGAGTCGGCGATTTTCTTGAACCGCGGGTTGTCCTGGCTGAGCTGGGCATAGAGGTCGGTGGTGCTCTTGTAGCAGGCCTCGAGGATATCCTGGGAAAACAACCGCAACTGCGCGCCGCCGATGACGAGCCGCTTCAGGGCGCCCGGGTTGGCGGCGTCGTATTTCGACCGCACGTATTCATTGCCGAGCGAGGCGGCGGCGCGCACAGCCGCCTGAGACGGTTTGGGAAGCGCCGCGAACTTTTCTTTGGCGACGACGAGATGAAGCTGCATCCCACCCTTCCACCATCCGGGGTAGTAATAATACGGAGCGACTTTCGAAATGGAGCCTGCGGCGCCCTCGCCAGCGCCGCCAAACTTTTCGTCGTCGTAAGGACCGACCCATTCGAAAGCGTCCAACGAACCCTTCGACAGGGCCTCCAGAATCCCGTCCTTTGGCAGAGTGACCGCCGTCGCCCCGAGCGTTTCGAGCACTTTTCCGGCGAAACCGCCAATTCGGACTTTCATCCCGGCGAAATCCGAGGCGTGGTGGACCTCCTTGCGGAACCAACCGGCCATCTGGCCTCCCGTGTCCCCTAGAGGCACAGCAATAAGGCCACGATCCGCCAGCAGATCGTCGATCAGCGCGTCGCCGCCCCCGTCCTGCAGCCAGGCTGCGTGTTGGCGAGCGTTCATTCCGAACGGCGCGCCAGACCCGAAAACATAGGCCGGGTCCTTGTTCCAGGAATAGGCGAGGGCGGTATGAGCGCAATCGGCCTTGCCATCGGCGACAGCGTCCAACGCGTCCACGGCGGACGCGATGTCGCCCGGAGGATGGATAGAAACCGTGAAATGTCCGTCCGTCATATCCGACAGGGACCGGGCAAACGCTTCGGAGCCGCCGACAATGATGTCGAGGCCGGGCTGAAAGGCCGACGTCATTGTCCAGCGCATGTCGGGCGAAGGATCGGCGAGCGCCGGCGCGGCGATGGCCGCGCTGGCGGCTGCGGCGCTGGCCTGCGTTATGAACTGTCGCCTCGAAGCGGGCATGCAGAATTCCTCTGGTCGAACAATCGCACGGGCATTGTGGCTATGCGATCACGCTGTGCAAAAATGCGGCGTCTGCGTGAATTCCCTGAGGCGTTCAGACCGCAAGCTCACGGGCGAGTGTCCGCAAATCTGTCCAGGCTTGCCTCTTTTGCCCGGGCTGTCGCAACAAATAGGCGGGGTGGAGCATCGCCAGCGCGCGCAACGTCCGCCCGTCGTCGCAGCGGTAGGCAAACCAAGTCCCGCGCGCGCGAGTGATGCCCTCCCGTACGCCCAGTAACGTTTGGGCCGACGATGCGCCCAGACACACGAGGATCTCCGGATCTGCGAGCTCGATCTGTCGCTTGATGAACGGCAGACAGGCCTGGGTCTCCTGAAGGGTCGGCGTTCGATTGCCCGGCGGGCGCCAGGGAACGACGTTGGCGATATAGACTTGCCCGCGTTCGAGCCCGATCGACTTCAACATGCGATCCAGCAGTTGTCCCGCGCGGCCGACAAACGGGCGGCCGATTCGATCCTCGTCTGCTCCCGGCGCCTCGCCGACGAACATCACCCTCGAGCCTGGCGCGCCATCTGCGAACACGAGTTGGGTCGCCGTCCGCTTCAAGCCGCATTGCTCAAAGCTCTCAAGATATGACCTCAGGGTCACGAGGTCAGGCGCAGATGCGGCGAGATCCCGAGCGGCAATCTCGACGCGCCCCCGTTCGCTACCCACCCGCTCGCGAGCTCCGGCCGCTCCCATTGGCGCTTCTGCCGGCGCCTTTTGCGGAGGAACCGGTTCTGTGGCGAATGGCGCCGGGCGCCAATCGTCAGCGAAATGATTGCGAGGCGTCTCGTCGACTGCAAATTCGACGCCGACCTCAGACCACCATCTCAGCGCCGCAGCGGCATGATGCGGATCCAAAATTGCGTCTCTCCTGCTTCCATCCGCTTGCGCGGCGCCATAGAGGCAAACTAGCATGGCGTCAGTGGATTCGCATTTAAGGCTTTGCCAGTTGAGCGAATACAGTTCAGGCGTAAACGAATTGCCGCGACAGCGCGCGTTTAAGTCGATTTCGCGATGACAGAACCAGTTGATCTTCCCGCCCGGGAATCGATGGAGTACGACGTTGTCGTCGTCGGCGCCGGGCCTGCAGGGCTCGCCGCAGCCATCCGATTGAAGTTGCTCGACCCCGAAATATCCATAGTGGTTGTGGAAAAGGGGTCCGTCGTTGGCGCTCACATTCTTTCGGGCGCGGTCATCGATCCCATCGGCCTCGACCGGCTTGCGCCCGATTGGCGCACCGATCCCGAATGCCCGCTGAAAACTCGGGTCACCGACGACCGCTTCTATTACCTGACTCAAACCCGCAGCATGCGGTTGCCGAATTGGCCGATGCCGCGGTTGATGAGCAACCACGGCAACTTTATCGGCTCCCTCGGCGCGCTCACAAGGTGGCTCGGCGCGCGCGCGGAAGGCCTCGGCGTTGAAATCTACCCGGGCTTCGCCGCGACCGAACTCCTTTTGGGGGAGAAAGGCGAGGTAGTCGGCATCGCGACCGGCGATATGGGAATCGGTCGGGACGGCAAACCAAAGCCCGGTTTCACCCGGGGCATGGAATTGAGGGGCAAGTACGTACTGCTTGCGGAAGGCGCGCGCGGCTCCCTTTCGAAACAGGCGATCGCGCGCTACAAACTTGAGTCGCCGGACAGCCCACAAAAATATGGAATTGGCCTCAAGGAATTGTGGCAGATTCCCGCGGAGAAATTCAGTCCGGGGGTGGTTCAGCACACGTTTGGATGGCCGTTGTCCGGCGGCAGCAGCGGAGGATCTTTTCTTTATCACTACGATGATCGACTGGTGTCAGTCGGATTCGTCGTCCATTTGAACTACAAAAATCCGACCCTCTCCCCATTCGATGAGTTCCAGCAGTTCAAGACTCATCCGCTGATTCGACAGACGCTGACAGGAGGCAAGAGACTAGCGTACGGCGCCCGGGCGATCGCGTCGGGCGGCTGGCAGTCCGTGCCGAAACTCGTTTTCCCGGGCGGAGCGCTGATCGGATGCGCGGCCGGGTTCGTCAATTTCGCCAGGATCAAGGGGTCGCACAACGCGATTCTTTCCGGGATGCTGGCGGCCGACAAGATCCAGGAAGCCTTGCGCGACGGCCGGGCGCACGACGAACTGACGGCCTACGACGACGCATGGCGAGGATCAGACATCGGCGCCGATCTGTATAAGGTCCGCAATGTGAAGTCGCTTTGGTCCAAATTTGGCTTGGCTCTCGGCGTGAGCCTCGGTGGACTGGATATGTGGACGAACGAACTGTTTGGTCTGTCAATGTTCGGCACGCTCAAGCAGGGCAACGCTGACTACGCCACGCTAAAGCCAATCTCCGAAGTCACGCCGATCTCCTATCCAAAACCCGACGGCGTCGTCAGCTTCGACAAAACCACGTCTGTGTTTGTGTCGAATACCAATCATGAAGAGGACCAGCCGGTTCATCTTCGGCTCATCGACCCGAACGTGCCGATTCGCGTAAATCTGCCCCGCTACGGCGAGCCGGCTCGACTCTATTGTCCCGTTGGGGTGTATGAAGTGGTCTATGCCGACGAAAAAAGCCTCGCCGACCCCCGCTTCGTCATCAACGCCCAAAATTGCGTGCACTGCAAGACCTGTGACATCAAAGACCCTGCTCAGAATATCATTTGGACGCCGCCCGAAGGGGGAGGCGGACCGAACTATCCAGACATGTAGGCGGCGGCGCAAATTTGCCCGGATTTGCTGTCAGTGCCGATCTGCAACTCGACGCCGCCCCGATGGTCCACGGAGAATAAACTAACGTGACAACTCGATTCATGTCGCAGGCCGTCGCCGCCGGAATTTTCGGCGCGGCTGTTTTCGCTGTTGCGACCAGCGCTCTTGCTGCCGCGGTCGACCCAAATTCGCAGGCGCCCGAGGTCGGCCAAAGCCAGCCCGGCAACTATCTGGCGGGCCTCATCGCAAGCGCCGATCGCGACACTTCCTCGGCCGAGGTCTATTATCGCGAAGCGCTCCGGGTCGACCCCCGAAACTCAGACCTCATTGAGCGCGCATTTGCCGCGGCGCTGGCAAACGGCGACGAGCAAAACGCTACTGCCCTAGGCGAGCGCCTCCTTGCCCGCGATCCGGGCAACAGCCTCGCGCGTCTCGCGACTGCAGTTAATGCGATCGCGCAGGGGCAATATGCCACGGCGCGCGCCCAGCTTGCGTCAGGCGACGTGCGCTCCAGGGATGTGACAGCGGCGCTTCTGACAGCCTGGTGCTATGCCGGACAGATGGACCTGCATCATGCGCTCGATGCGCTCGACCGGATTCGCGATCCCTCGGTCGCCGGATTTCGGGATTATCACGCGGGACTGATCGCCGACTATCTGGGGAACCCCGCGGAAGCTCGACGGCAGACTCAAGTCCGCCTACGACAGCGACAGGAACACGCTTCGTTTCGTCGACGCTTACGCCCGGTTTCTCGCGACCCACGGCGATCCCGACGGGGCCAAGGCGGTCTACGCCGATTTTATGGCGGTCGTCCCGCATCACCCACTCATCGAACAGGCGGTGTCGACTCTTCGTGCGGGCCAGCAGCTGGAGACGCAGGTCCGCAGCGCAAAGGATGGCGCAGCGGAGGTGCTCTACGGCCTGGGGAGCGCGGGCAGCCGTCAAGACGATGAACTGCCGGCCCTGATCTATCTTCGCCTGTCGCTTTATTTGCGGCCGGGCGATGACTTGACTGCTGTGACGCTGGCGAACCTCTTTGACGAGATGAAACAGGGCGACCAGGCCATCGCCGCCTTCCGTTCCGTGCCCGCCGCATCCCCTTTGCGAGGCGATGCCGACATCCAGATCGCGCTCGAACTCGAAAGCATTGGAAAATCGGACGACGCAATCCAGCGCCTTCAAGACATCGTAGCCGCCCGACCGCACGACGCGGACGCTCTCAGCTCTCTTGCCGGATTGCAGAGATCGGCCAAGAAATATGCGGAAGCGGCGGCGACCTATGATCGGGCGATCGCCGCAGTCGGAATCCCGCAACGCGATAACTGGACGCTGTTCTACTTCCGCGGGATCTGCTTTGAACGCGACAAGCAGTGGCCCAAGGCCGAAGCCGATTTCAAAAAAGCGCTCGAACTGTATCCGGAACAACCTCTGGTGCTGAACTACCTTGGGTATTCCTGGGTAGATCAGGGAATCAATCTCGACGAAGCCTTCAAGATGCTCCGGCGCGCGGTCGAATTGAAGCCAAACGACGGTTATATCGTCGACAGTCTCGGATGGGCCCATTTCAAGCTTGGCCAGTTTCCGGAAGCAGCCCAAACTCTCGAGCGGGCGATCAGTCTAAAGCCGGCGGATCCGGTCTTGAACGACCACCTCGGCGACGCCTACTGGCGGGTTAACCGGCGAACCGAAGCGCATTTCCAGTGGAACCACGCCAGGGACATGGGGCCGGAACCGGAAGATCTTCCCGCGATCTTGAAGAAGATCGAAGTAGGTCTGCCGGACGCGTCTGACCCTTCGACGACCGACGCGGCGCAAAAGCAGAGCGGCGGCTAGGCTCGACGCGGCCCTCGATGCTGTGGTTTCGCGCGCCGGCAAAAATCAATCTGACCTTGCATGTGATCGGGCGACGGGCCGACGGCTACCACGACATCGAGAGCCTCGTGGCGTTCGGAGGGATATGCGACTGGCTCGGTTATGAACCGGGCGCCGATCTCGAGCTCGAGGTTTGCGGACCGCGTGCGCTTGAGGCCGGGGCGGTTGGCGACAACCTGGTTTTGCGCGCCGCCCGCGCGTTGGCCTCTCGCATTCCTCGTTTGACGCTTGGCCGTTTCCGGCTCGTCAAGCGTCTGCCGGGGGCGGCGGGTCTCGGCGGCGGCTCGGCCGACGCAGCGGCCGCTCTTCGGGCGCTCGCCGATGCGAATGGGTTGGGCATCGAGGACGAACGGTTGCGGGCGGCCGCGCTCGAGACCGGAGCGGACGTTCCGGTCTGCCTCTCGCCGAGAGCGCGAATGATGACCGGGATCGGGGATCGTCTCGGGCCGCCGGTCGCCTTGCCGGGCGCTTTCGCCGTTTTGGTCAATCCCGGGATTGCAGCCCCGACGAAGCAGGTTTTCGAGGCGCTGGGCCTTGCGCACGGTTCGCGCGTCAGGTCGCCTACGGACCTCGCAACGCCGAATCCGAATGCGGCGTTAACCCTGGACGCTCTTGTCTCCTCCCACAATGATCTGGAAGCCGGGGCGCTTAGGGTGGCGCCGGTGATCGCCGATGCGCTCGAAAGGCTCTCACGCCTTCGTGAGGCGAAGGTGACGCGTATGTCGGGATCGGGCGCGACGTGTTTCGCGTTGTTCGACAACCGTCGCAGCGCCGCGACAGCGCGGCGGCAACTTGCCGCCGATCGGCCGGAATGGTGGGTCAAAGCGACAGTCTTACGCTAGCGCGGGCACGGATGGTTGGCTGGTCGATTTACGCGTATTCTTGGACTTGTGTTGAATGCATGGGGGTAGCGGTTTGAGCAAGATTGCGTTCCTGGGCCTGGGCGTCATGGGTTTTCCAATGGCCGGTCACCTGAAACGGGCAGGCCACGACGTCGTCGTCTACAACCGGACCCCGGCCACCGCCGCCAAATGGATAGCCGCGTACGGCGGCTCGAGCGCGCCCACGCCCCGGGAGGCGTCCAAGGCCCGCGATTTTGTTTTCGCCTGCGTCGGCAACGATGACGATTTGCGCGCGGTCACACTTGGAGAGAGCGGGGCGTTCGCAGGCATCGCGGCGGGCGCTGTGTTCGTCGATCACACGACTGCGTCCGCTACCATCGCCCGTGAACTTGACCGTGACGCGAAATCGCGGGGATTTGGATTCATTGATGCGCCGGTTTCCGGGGGCCAGGCTGGAGCGGAGAACGGTCAGCTGACCGTCATGTGCGGCGGCGACCGCGATGACTTCGCAAAGGCCGAGCCGGTGATCGCCGCTTATGCCCGCTCCTGCCGCCTGATGGGTCCCGCAGGCGCCGGTCAATTGACGAAGATGGTCAACCAGATTTGCATAGCGGGACTTGTGCAGGCACTTTCCGAGGGACTTCGCTTCGCCGAAGCCGCGGGGCTTGATCCACAGGCGGTGATCGACGTCATTTCCAAGGGCGCGGCGCAGTCCTGGCAAATGGACAATCGACACAAGACTATGATTGCAAGGAAATTCGACTTTGGTTTCGCCGTCGACTGGATGCGCAAGGACCTCGCGATCTGCCTCGACGAGGCGCGCCGCAACGGCGCATCACTGCCCGTCGCGGCGCTGGTGGATCAATTCTACGGTGAAATCCAATCCAGGGGCGGGCGGCGTTGGGACACGTCCAGTTTGATAACCCGCCTGTAGCGCCTTCCCTATCCTCTCGCGGCCGCCAACTGGAAGATGCGTTTTGACTGTTCGGCCGGAATTCATCGGTCCGCGACCGTTGGCAACGGAGGCCGCGTCGGCTAAAGGATTTTGCGCAAAACGGCGAACTCGCGCCTTGCGCCCCGGCGGCTGAAGTTCTCGATCCGTAATGACGAAAGTGGAATCCATGACCGCCGACGACGAGCCGGGGCCAGAGCGGCTTCAGCAGAGCCACGACTTCTCGAGCCTACAGGGGCTGCAGGTTGCGGGCGATGGACCTTGGACGCGGGTCGATGGTGAAGAAGGCTCGCTTGAGCGCGAAGCCCTTACGTTGGAATTGGGGGCGCGGGCGGCCCGCTTCCACCAAGCTGTCGACGCATCGATCGTCCTTGCGAACGACGGAATTGTCCGATGGCTGGGCGACCCGATCGCGAAGCTTGCGCCCGGGCCCGACCTGCTGACCCCGAGCGCGCTCATACTGGCCGACAGCCGCCTGCCCGATGATGCTCGACAAATGGTCGCGACGCGAGTTGAGCTCTGGCTCGCGGCGCTGACGCGCAGGCTGCTGGGCCCGCTTTTTTCGCTTCGGGACCTGCATGACGGCTCGGAATCGGTGCGCGACTTGGCTGCAAAGGTCGCGAACGCGCTCGGCGTACTGGAACGCGATCTTGTCCGCAACCAGGTCAAGGCGTTTGATCAGAATTCGCGCGCCGCGCTAAGAAAGCACGGGGTCCGATTCGGGGCCTACTATATCTACGTCCCTACCGTGCTCAAGCCAGCGGCCAGGGCTCTGGCACTCCAGCTGTGGGGCCTCCAGGCGCAGGGCGTCGATCCCGACGCGCTGACGCAATCGCTGGCACCGATGGCGTCTTCGGGCAGAACGTCGCTGCCCATCGATCAGCACATCGCCAGGGATGGCTATCGAGTGTCGGGCTTTCGCCCGTGCGGCGATCGCGTTGTGCGGGTGGATATTGTAGAGCGCCTTGCGGACATGATTCGGGCTGCGTTCATTCAGCCGGGCGCGGCATCGGGGCCTCACGGCCCGAACGGGTTTGTCGTCAATGGCCAAATGACGTCTCTGACCGGATGCTCCGGCGAGGCATTCTCGTCGATCCTGCGGTCGCTTGGCTTCGAGAGCACCGTGATCAATCGGAGCGCCCTTCCCGCGGCGCAGGCCGCCGCGGCGACGCCGTCCAGCGAAAACGTCCCGGCGACTACCGCTCCTGAGGAGCCCTCGCGACCCGAGACCGCGCCCGTCGAAGCCGAAACCGAAACTGTGTCCGAACCGTCCGCCGACCTGCCTGTCGCCCCGCAGACCGAGGACGGAATTCCCCCGCCCGAGGTGGTGCACGCCTCCGACGAGACCGAATGCGTCGCCGACGTTCAGGTCCCGGGGGCGCCCTCGTCGACCGAGCCCGTATCTGCCTCCAACGCTCTCGGCGCTGATGATCGGCCCATGGCCGCCGTAAGCGAGGAAACCGTCATTTTATGGCGGCCCGTTCGAAGACCGCGTTCTCCAAAGGTTTCGCCTCCGCATGGTCAACGAACTCGAGCCGGATCCGCGGCGCCGCAGGCGCCGGTCGGCCCGCCCGCCACAGATGGCGCTGGCTCCGAAGCTCCGGTTTCTCCGCGTGAGCACAGGCCGGAGAAGAGACGGCGCTGGCAGCCGCAAGCCGTTAACCAGGAAAAGGGGGCCCGATCTTCGCCTGGTCCAGCGCGCTCGGAAGGCCCTCGTCCCGATGAAGACCGTCGTCAGTCGTCCGGCAACCGTGACATGCCCCGCCCGAAGAGCGGTCCGGCAACCCAGCCCGTGGCGGTCACGGTTGACCCGAACTCGCCGTTCGCGAAACTTCTCGAGTTGCGAACGCTGCTCGAATCGCAGGCGAAGAACCGTCGGTGACAAGGTCTTGGACCTCGCGGGTCTTCAGAGATAGAATGTATTGACGGGAAACGCTCCACGCCGCGTTCGAGTCGCCCAGGCCAGAGGATCTCTTTGATGACCTATGTCGTTGTCGAGAATTGCATAAAATGTAAGTACATGGATTGTGTGGAAGTTTGTCCGGTCGACTGTTTTTACGAAGGGGAAAACATGCTCGTCATTCATCCGGACGAGTGCATTGACTGCGGGGTCTGCGAGCCGGAGTGTCCGGCGGAAGCCATCAAGCCGGATACGGAGCCGAATCTGGCATCGTGGCTAAAACTGAATGCCGAGTACGCGAAGGCCTGGCCAAACATCACGGCAAAGAAGGAGGCGCCCGCGGACGCCAAGGAATTCGACGGAGTGCCGAACAAACTTGCAGAATGTTTTTCTCCGCAGCCAGGTCAGGGCGATTGAACCTGGCTTTAAACTTGGGTCTCACGCGACGCCAATTGCGGTCTGGCGCCTTTCCTCTTTGATTTTTCGTCTGTTTTGTGCTAAACGGCTTCTTACTGACGCGGATCGGTTTGCCAATCGGCATTGGGAGTATCGGCCGGCTGTCAGGGTTGCTGTTTTCACGATTGGTTCGGCGCGACCGGCTTCAAAGTAGCGCAAGTAATTGGTCGTGCTTGGAGAGTATGATGGCGGCGCGTAAGAAGTCGACAAAAAAGTCCGCAAAAGCAAGCGGCACAAAACAAGAAAAGACGTCCTCAGCGAGAGCGTCGCGTCAACGGGCAGGAACACGGTCGGCTTCTTCGAGCCCGCGTAGACGCGGCGTGAAGCCGAAGATCAGCTCTCGAAAGAAGGCGCGGGCGAAGCGTGCCGAACGTGTGGCCGCGCCGAAGAAGAAGAGAAAAACTGGCGGAGCAGCCGTGAGTTGGGTTTCAAAAACCGCGAAAAAGAAAGTTGCGAGAAGCGCGAAGCCAAAGACGGCCGCGAAGTCGGCTGTCAAGGCCCGAAAAGAGACGCGTCGCCCGGCGCGGATCGATGTTGCGGTCACGAAATCCGGCAACAAGCAGGCGGAACCGAAGCTGCAGCCGAAGAATGTGACTGGCCCGCGGCAGGTCGCTGGCGCGTCGTCAACCCCGCCGAAATCGGCGAAAGGCGGATCTTCGGCGACAGCCGCGGTCGCAGCGACTCCCGTTGCAACCACGGTGAAGGCTCTGCCACAGGCGGTCAGGGATCAGGCTGGCAAGGATCAGAAGGCCGTTCTCCCGGAGGTCGCTCCGGCTGTAGCGAAGCCGAGCAAGCCCACAAGCCAGCGCCAGGGTTTCAAGGTGAACGAGTTCGTGGTCTATCCCGCTCACGGGGTCGGTCAGATTGTGTCCATAGAAGAGCAGGAAGTCGCTGGCTTCAAGCTCGAGCTGTTCGTCATCAGTTTTTCCAAGGACAAGATGACTCTGCGGGTTCCGACCTCCAAGGTGATGGCCGTCGGAATGCGGAAGATATCCGACCCCGAAGCGGCGCGCCGTTCTTTGGAAATCTTGACCGGGCGGGCGCGCATCAAGCGGACCATGTGGTCACGGCGAGCGCAGGAGTACGAGACAAAGATCAATTCCGGCGACATCAACGCCATTGCCGAAGTCGTCCGGGACCTCTACCGGTCCGACGCGCAGCCGGAGCAATCATACTCTGAGCGTCAGTTGTATGAGGCGGCGCTTGATCGAATGGTGCGCGAAATCGCGGCGGTGCAAAAATCAAGCGAGATTGACGCGTTGAAGGCTGTGGAGACGCAGCTGCAAAAGAACCAAGGCCGGACCAAGCCGCCTGGCGCGTCTCAAGGCGACGCCAAGGACCCGGAGATCGAAGAGGCCGCATAGGGAAAGCGGCCGGGCGCCCGTTCGATCTGCAGTGCGAGCCGAGCTAGCCCTTGGCCTCTTCGTAGGCGCAGGACCGGCCGCCATCCTGTCAAGCCATGTACTGCCCGCCGTTGGCCGAAAGCGTCGACCCGGTGATAAAGCCTGCGTCGTCGGACGCGAGGAAGACGACGCAACGGGCCACCTCTTCCGGCTCCCCTAGCCGCCTCGTCGGGATCTGGGGCAGAATCGCTTTCTCGAGCACCTCTTTCGGCACGGCCTTGACCATTTCGGTGGCGATATAGCCCGGGCAGATTGCGTTGACGGTGACGCCCTTGTTAGCGTTTTCCAATGCCAGCGCCTTGGTGAAGCCGATATCGCCCGCCTTAGACGCGGAATAGTTCGTCTGCCCCATTTGCCCTTTTTGGCCGTTCACCGACGAAATATTGATGATCCGTCCGAATCCCCGCTCGCGCATGCCCTCAATGACCGGTCGGCACATATTGAAAAGCGAATTCAGGTTAGTGTTGATCACGCCGTACCACTGGTCAGGCGTCATCTTGTGAAACATGCCGTCCTTGGTGATGCCCGCGTTGTTGACCAGGACATCGATCGGGCCCAGTTCCTTCTCAACCCCGGCGAGACCGGCCGCGCACTCTTCGTAAACCGACACGTTCCATTTGTAGATGTGGACGCCGGTCTCGGCCTTGAATTTTTGCGCGGCTTCTTCGTTGGAATGGTAGGTCGCTGCGACCTCGTATCCGGCCGCTTTGAGCGCCTTCGAGACCGCCGCTCCGATCCCGCGCGTCCCGCCCGTAATTACTGCAACCCGTCCCATAGTTCCTCCCGCGCTATTGTTGATTCGCTCGCCGCATTGAGATTCGGCGAGCGTCAGATCCAATAAGAAACGGCGTCGAAGCTCAGCGCTCGACGGCCATCGCGATGCCCATGCCGCCGCCGATGCACAGCGTGGCGAGGCCCTTCTTGGCGTTGCGGCGCATCATCTCATGCAGAAGCGTCGTCAGCACGCGCGCGCCGGACGCCCCGATGGGATGGCCGATGGCGATGGCGCCGCCATTAACATTGACGATCGCCGGATCCCAGCCAAGGTCCTTGTTGACCGCGAGCGCCTGGGCGGCGAAAGCCTCGTTGGCTTCGACGAGCTCGAGATCCTTAATCGACCAGCCCGCCTTTTCGAGCGCCTTTCGGGTGGCGGGGATCGGACCGGTTCCCATGATCGCAGGATCGACGCCGGCAGTGGCCCAGGAGACAATGCGCGCCATCGGCGTCAGGCCGCGCCGCTGCGCTTCGGCCGCCGTCATGACGACCAGAGCGGCAGCGCCGTCATTGAGGCCCGACGCGTTGCCCGCGGTGACCGTTCCGTCTTTCGAAAACGCCGGCTTCAGTTTAGCCATCGCTTCATAAGTGGTTCCCGCGCGAATATATTCGTCATCGGCGACCACAATGTCCCCCTTGCGGGTTGAGACCGTGACTGGAACGATTTCGTCCTTGAAGCGGCCGGCCTTCTGAGCCGCTTCCGCCTTATTTTGCGACCCTACGGCGAAGCGGTCCTGCTCTTCCCGGCTGATCTGCCATTTCGTGGCGATGTTCTCGGCGGTATTGCCCATGTGATAGCCATGGAACGCGTCCAGCAGGCCGTCGCGAAGCATCGTGTCCTGGAATTTCATTTCGCCCATCTTGACCCCGCTACGCAGATAGGCCGCGTGAGGGGCGAGGGACATCAATTCCTGGCCGCCCGCAATAATGACCTTTGCGTCACCGTTGGAGATCTGCTGAAGGCCGAGCGCGACGGCTCTGAGGCCGCTACCGCACAGCTGGTTCACGCCAAATGCGGTTTTCTCCTGCGGAACGCCAGCTTTCATCGCCGCTTGACGCGCCGGATTTTGGCCTTCGCCGGCCGAAAGAACCTGCCCGAGAATGACTTCGTCGACTTCCGCCGGATCCACCCTGGCGGCCTCGAGCGCCCCTTTGACGGCGATGGCGCCAAGGTCATGCGCCGGCGTCGAGCCGAAAGCGCCGGTGAATGAGCCGACCGCAGTTCTTTTTGCGCTGACGATAACGATGTCGGATGCGGGCATGCGGGTTTCTCCCTTGCGAGCTGATGAGCGTGGACGCGATTGCTTGGGCGGCTTGTACACGATCCCGATTGGAATGCGCCACTATTCTATAGACGGAAAGTTCGTCACGGGCGCGCGCAAATCGTCGCGCTTCGGCGAATACGGATGTTTTCGTTCCGTTGCGGTGCAAAAAAAGGTTCCGGGCGGCGCAAAAAACGCCTATCCTCAATCACCCGCAAGGGCCCGCGTAACGATGGGACCCGCATCGACATGGCCAATTCCGTTCCAACCACGATCAAGAAGTACGCCAACAGACGTTTGTATAATACCGCTTCCAGCGCCTACGTGACCTTGGCTGATCTCGCAAAGATGGTCAAAAGCGGAGAGGATTTCGTCGTTTTCGACGCCAAGAGCAACGAAGACATAACCCGGTCAGTCCTCACGCAGATCATCTTTGAGCAGGAAGGCATAGAGGGTCAATCTCTGCTGCCAACCACGTTCCTTCGTCAACTGATCCGCTTCTACGGGGACAGCATGCAAGCGCTTATTCCGAGCTATCTGGAGTTCACTATCGACCGCTTCACCGGCGAGAAGCAGGCGATGAGCGAGGCCGCGAGCCGTTTGTTTGGTCCCGACGCATTCTCCGCAGGCTCGTTCGCCGCACTGCAAGAAATGACGCAAAAGAACTTCGCGGCATTCAACCAGGCGCTGGGGGTTTTCTCCCCTTTTTCGGGCGCGGCAGCGGCGGCCGAGGGAGGTCCCAAGAAGGCGGCCTCGTCCGACGACATCGACGAATTGCGCTCCAAGCTCTCGGAGATGCAGGAGAAGCTTGAATCCCTGGCGAAGAAGAGCTGACCTAGGGGTTAGAGCGCGAGGTCAGAAGCGGTCCTTGCGTGAGCGGAGTTCCGCGAACACCGCTGCCGGATCCGCGCCAAGCAGGCCCACCGTCGCCTGAACCGAAGGTTCTTCCGCGCGCAAGAATGGATTCGTCGCGAGTTCCGCCGCGACAGTCGTGGGTAACGTCGGCCGCTTCTCGGCGCGCAGTTTCGCGACCTCCTCGACGCGCGCTTTCAGCACAGGATTTTGCGGCTCGACGGTGAGCGCGAAGCGGGCGTTCGCCTCCGTGTATTCATGCCCGCAATAGAGCTGGGTCTCTCCTGGGAATGCGGCGAGCTTCATGAGGGAATTCCATAGGACTTCATAGGGCGCCTCAAACGCCCGCCCGCACCCGAGCGAGAAAATGGTGTCGCCGCAAAACGCGATCTCCTCTTCATCGAAATGATAGGCCACATGTCCGAGCGTATGTCCCGGCGTTTCAACGACTTTGGCTCTGAGCGATCCCACGGACACGTAGTCGCCCTCGCCCACCAGAACGTCGAGAAACGGGATTTGCGAAGCCTCTTTGGCCGGACCGCAAACCCTGAGCTCCGGAAAGCTTTCCTTCAGCCTTGGAACGCCCTGGATGTGATCGGCGTGATGGTGGGTGAGCAGGACGTCGGTCAGCCGCCAGCCCTGTTCTTTCGCCGCCGCCAGAATAGGCGCCGCTTCGGGGGCGTCGATCGAAGCCGTCGCGCCTGTCGCCGAATCATGAAAAAGCACGCCGTAATTATCGGTCAGGCAAATGAATTGACGAACGCTCGTCGCCATCTGCGGATTGCTCCTTGAATCTCGAGACGGCGCCCATGAAGGGTTCCGCATTCCGCGCCGGGCTCATATCTGTGAACCGACGGTCCACGCCGTTCTGCGCAATGATACTGCAATGGCTTTGCCTCCTCAACCGGCAGGCGGACGGTCTCCAAGGTCGGCGGCTTTCGAGCGCGTTGCCAAACTGCCCCGCCCGTTGAAAGATACTGGCGTCGAGTTGATGAGTCATGATGCCTCTGGACGTCTACCACCTGCAAAGCTACTACGATTCGCCGCTTGGGGAGCTTTCACGCAGGCTGGTCGGCCGGGTGATCCGCGCGCGATGGCAGGATGCAACCGGACTAAGCGTCGCAGCGCTCGGCTTTGGGTCCCCGTATCTGGACCGCTTTCGGGCGACCGCTGCTCGTTGCATCGCGCTGATGCCGGCGCAACAGGGCGTGCTCATCTGGCCGGAAGCGGGACGCTGCTCCTGCGCCCTGGTGGAGGCGCAGATGCTGCCTCTACCAGATGGTTCGATCGATCGTTTGCTGCTCGCCCACGCATTGGAGGCGGCAGAGCGACCCGAGGCCCTGCTCGAGGAACTTTGGCGCATCACCGCGCCCGAAGGACGTGTCATCGTCGTCGTTCCATCGCGGCGGGGCGTCTGGGCTCGGGTCGACGGCACGCCCTATGGACAGGGACTGCCTTATTCGAGAGGCCAGCTCCGTGACCTGCTTCAGCGCGCGCTTTTCTCCCCGGTCTACTGGGGTGAAGCGCTCTATGCGCCACCAATCGCCCAGAAGCTGGCCATTCGTACTGCGCCTGCCATCGAGCGGATCGGCGCGGCGCTGGCTCTCCCCTTCGCGGGAGTGCATATTGTCGAAGCGACCAAGCAGGTCTACCGGCCGCTCACCGCGCGGGTCGTCACCCGGAAGATCGTCGCGCCGCTCAATCCCGCGCTCGCGCCGACAACCAACTGCGAGGATGCGGCCGTCGGGGGCTCTCCTCAACGCTTTTGAGTTGGCGCCGCGCCGAACCCGTGTTTTACAGGTCGCGGCAAATCCTCGAGATCCGGTGAACGCTGATGCCCGACGCTGAACGTCTGCTCGTCCTCTTGCGCCACGGCCAGAGCGAATGGAACCTGAAGAACCTGTTTACCGGCTGGCGCGACATCGACCTCACTCCGACGGGAGTCGAAGAGGCGAAAGAGGCCGGGCGTCGCATGAAGGCGCACGGGCTAAGGTTCGATGTCGCGTTCACCTCGGCCCTCATTCGCGCTCAGCACACATTGGCGCTGACGCTCGCGGAAATGGGACAGACCGGCTTGCCTGAATTCCGCGACCAAGCCCTCAACGAACGCCACTACGGCGACCTCGTGGGTCTCAACAAGGACGACGCGCGCAAAAAATGGGGCGAAGAGCAGGTCCACCAGTGGCGGCGAAGCTATGACGTCCAGCCGCCCGGAGGGGAGAGCCTGAAGGACACGGTCGCACGCGCGCTTCCCTATTACTGTCAGCATATCCTGCCTGCGGTGCTCTCGGGCAAGCGCGTGCTTGTAGCTGCGCATGGCAACAGCCTGCGGGCCCTGGTGATGGTGCTCGACGGCCTGACGCCGGAAACCATTCCGGCGATGGAGCTCGCGACCGGGGTTCCGCTCGTCTACCGGCTCAATGCCGATTCGACGGTCGCCTCGAAGGAGGTGCTGACGGCCTAGGGCACGTCGACCTTTGACCGAATCATCATAGCGATGAGCGAAGCGTCCAGGGGGTCATAGGGCTGCGGCGGTGGCCCCTGGATCGCCGCGCTGCGTTCGCGAAGGCGACATTGTTCTGTGTCATTGAGTCCTGCCCCATGAGCGAGCCCGCCGGTCTTTTCGGGGGTTCTGCGCTTTTGTAAGCGCACGGGCGATTTCAAAGCGTTAGGCGCCAAAAACTGCAACTTTTTTCGCCGTTGACAGCGCCCTTGCGCTCGCCGGTCCCGGTCGGAGCCGGTCTCGGCTATGCTCAACACCACGTGATTCGCTTTCGCGGGAGGTGAGCTATGTGGCGCAGCATTGCGATGGTCGGGGCGGTGGCGATGGCCTTTGGCGTCGCGCCCGCTCTCGCCGGCCAGTTCGAATTTTTGGCGGCGCCGCAGATCGACTTGTCGCTGGTCTACCGGCTCGACAAGCTGACGGGCGATGTGGTCGCCTGTCAGTTCGCCAAGAATCCTGGCCGCAACGACGTTGGACCCGGGGGCTTTGGAGTCACGACCTGTTATCGCGGCGGCGAAGGCGCAGTCAATCAACCGGCGGGGGACTATGGCCTGGTTGCGACGCGCCACGAGCAGGAGGGCGGGGTTTTTCGCGTCGATTATCGGACGGGGGGCTTGAGCATCTGCTACGTCTACGTCCAGCGGGAAAAGCAGGGCGATCACGAGACGACCGTGGACCAGTATGTGGTCTGCACGCCGGAGTGGAAATAGCGTCTCGGCCGGCTGCGCGGGCCAGGATCGGCAAAGGCGGTCGCATTTGTATGCGAATTCTCGGGACACGATTTTTGCGCTGGCCTCGGCGGCGGGAAAATCCGCCGTCGCTGTATTTCGCATCTCCGGGCCGGGATGCTCTGCGGCGCTCGCGGCGCTGGCCCCGGAGGCCCGATTGCCCGTTCGGCAGGCGGTTGTCCGGATCTTGCGGCATCCAGGGACCCGAGAGCCGATCGACCGCGCGCTAATCACGCGCTTCGAGGCGCCGTCGAGTTTCACCGGCGAGGATCTCGTGGAACTCAGCGTCACCGGAGGCCGGGCGGTCGTATCGGCGACGGCTGACGCGCTTATGCTCGTCCCGGGCTTGCGATCCGCGGAGCCGGGCGAGTTCGCGTGGCGCGCCTTCGTCAATGGCAAGATCGATCTGTCGGAGGTCGAAGGCCTCGCAGATTTGGTCGACGCCGAAACCGAGGCGCAGCGGCGTCAGGCGCAGCGAATCGCAGGCGGCGCGCTCAGTCGCGAATGCGAAGCAATTCGCGCTCTACTGATCGCCGCTATGGCCACGATCGAAGCGCAGATTGACTTTTCTGACGTCGAAGACACGGGGATCTTGACGCTTGACAGTGTCAAGCGGGCCGGGCGAGCAGCGATGGACCGTATCGATCGCGCGCTCGCGGGCGCGAAAGCTGCTGGACGCCTGAGGGAAGGGTTCGTTGTTGTCATCGCGGGTCCGCCTAATGTCGGAAAATCGACCCTGATCAATGCGCTTGCCGGCCGCGACGTCGCAATTACCTCCCCTTACGCCGGAACGACGCGCGACCTGATCGAGGTCTTCCTCGATCTCCGCGGCTATCCGGTAATTCTCGTCGACACCGCCGGAATTCGCGATGCCGACGATCCGGTCGAACGCGAGGGCGTGCACCGGGCGCTGCGGCGTGCTGCGCACGCCGATCTCACCCTTTGGCTTGACGACCACAATGGCCCTCCCCCGCCGTTGGCCGGTGGACAGGCTCTGGTCGTTCGCACCAAGATCGATCGGCCCGAGAATCGTTCAGCCTCCGGGAGCTCGGATTTCGCCATATCCGCGAAAACCGGCGTCGGGATCGACAAGCTTCTTGACGCCATCGGCGATCTGGCCGAAGAGCGCTTGGCGTCGTTGGAGCCTGCGGTGCTGACCCTTGAAAGGCATCGCCAAGCCTTTCAGGAGGCGCGAGAGTTCTTTATCTTCCGTCCTCGCGCCGGAAGCATCGGAACCCGAGCTTGTCGCCGAGGATTTGCGCCGCGCCGCCGCGGCCCTCGATCGCGTCGTCGGTCGGATCGGCGTCGAGGACGTGCTCGGAGAGATTTTTTCGCGCCTTTGCGTGGGAAAGTGAATCGCCCAAGGATCATGTTTCACGTGAAACAGACAACCACTCGGTTCGACGTCATCGTGATCGGCGGGGGACACGCCGGATCGGAAGCGGCCGGCGCTGCCGCCCGATGCGGGGCTCGGACCGCGCTCGTGACACAGCGATTCGCGACCATTGGCGAAATGTCGTGCAACCCGGCAATCGGCGGGCTCGGCAAGGGACATCTCGTGCGCGAAATTGACGCACTTGACGGGCTGATGGCTCGCGCCGCTGACCGGGCGGCCATCCAGTTCCGCGTCCTCAATCGCCGCAAGGGTCCCGCCGTCCAGGGCCCGCGCGCCCAGGCCGACCGCAGCCTCTATCGACGCGCCATCCAGGCGCTGATCGCCGAGACGGCCAACCTCACGGTCATCGAGGGAGAGGCCGCTCGCGTCCTTTCCGAAGCCGCGGCCGTCACCGGCGTCGAGCTTGCCGATGGCCGCATCCTCTCCTGCCGGGCGATTGTCGTGACGACCGGCACGTTCCTGCGCGGAATCATCCATCTTGGAGACACCCGTACGCCGGCAGGCCGGCACGGTGATCCCGCGTCGGTCTCGCTCGCCCAGAGCCTCGAAGCCGCCGGCTTCGCCCTCGCCCGGTTGAAGACCGGAACCCCGCCCCGCCTCGATCGGGCGACGATCGACTTTGCCTCACTTGAAGTCCAGCACGGCGATGACCCGCCGGAGTTTTTCTCCTACCGCACGACAGCGGCGGCCGCGCCGCAGCTTCCCTGCCACATCACCCGAACCACCGCCGAAACCCATCGCATCGTGCGCGCTGATGCGCATCGCTCGGCCGTATATTCCGGCGCCATTTCGGGGCGCGGTCCGCGCTACTGCCCCTCGATCGAGGACAAGGTGGTTCGCTTCTCCGACCGGGAAAGCCACCAGATCTTCCTCGAACCCGAGGGCGTCGACGACCCCCTCATCTACCCGAACGGCATTTCGACGTCCTTGCCGGAGGAAACCCAGAGGGCGCTCGTGGCGAGCATCCCGGGACTCGAACGCGCACGGATCGTCCGCCCGGGTTACGCGATCGAATATGACTACATCGACCCGCGCGGCCTCGACCCCACGCTGGAGGCACGCCGGCTCGGCGGCCTCTTCCTCGCTGGCCAGATCAATGGAACGACCGGCTATGAGGAAGCGGCCGCGCAGGGCCTGCTCGCCGGAATCAACGCGGCCCGCAAGGCCGGCCGCGAGTCGCTGGCGACATTCGACCGGGCCGATTCCTATCTCGGGGTGATGGTCGACGATCTCACCACTCACGGCGTCAGCGAGCCCTATCGAATGTTCACCTCGCGCGCTGAATATCGCCTATCCCTGCGGGCCGACAACGCCGATGAGCGGTTGACCGTAAAGGGCGTCGCGATCCGATGCGTCGGCGCCGAGCGCGAGACCGCCTTCCGCCGCACCCGCGACCGCCTCGAGCATGCCCGCAGGCTGCTTCGTGCCGCGACAGCGACCCCGTCCGTGCTCGAGGCGCATGGCCTCGCAATCAACCAGGACGGCGTGCGCCGTTCCGCCTTCGAACTGGCGGCGCAGCCGCAATTCCCGATTGCGAAGCTCGCGCTTGTGTGGCCCGAACTGGCCAGCATCCCGGCGGAGCTCGTCCCCCGGCTCGAGGCCGACGCCAAATATGCCGTCTATCTCGACCGTCAGGCCGAGGATGTCGCCCGCTACCGCCGCGAGGACGCGATGTCGCTTCCGGACGATCTCGACTATCGCAGCATCTCCGGCCTCTCGACAGAACTTCGGGAGAAGTTCGCGACGGTCCGCCCCCGCAGCCTCGGCCAGGCGGGCCGAATCGAAGGCATGACGCCCGCGGCGCTCGCGCTCGTCGCCGCCCACGCCCGGCGCTCGCCCAAAGCACCGGCGGCCCCGCTCAACCTTCGGGCATGAGCAGCCGCCCTTCGGCGCGCTTTGATCTGGCGAGGCGTCTTCTGAAGGACCGGGCGACGGCCTTGCGCCTCGTCCCTGTTTCACGTGAAACAGAGGAGCGCCTCGCTCTTTTCGTGGACCTCCTCGCGCGCTGGCGGACGGCCACCAATCTCATCTCCGAGACGACTTTCGCTTCGGTCTGGACCCGCCATGTCGCCGACAGCGCCCAGCTGCTGGCGTTCGCTCCCGGCGCCTCGCGATGGGTCGATATGGGCTCAGGCGCCGGGTTTCCTGGCCTTGTCATTGCGATTCAGCTGGCTGGCGTCCCGGGCGCAGTCGTTCACTGCATCGAGAGCGACCGGCGAAAGTGCGCCTTCCTGCGCGAGGCGGCGCGCGCGACGGCCGCGCCTGCGCAGATTCATGCCATGCGGGTGGAGGCCGTCGACCCCGCAAAGCTCGGACCTGTGGACGCCGTGACGGCGCGGGCTTTCGCCCCCTTGCCGCTGACTCTCAAATTGGCCACAGTGTGGTTGGATGAGGGAGCGACCGGAATATTTCCGCGAGGACGATCAGCGAAAGATCAACTTGAGGCGCTCGGGATTGACCGAGCCTATACGATCGAAGTCCTTCCGAGCGCGGTCGACGCCGAGGCCGCTATACTTAAAATACGCGTGAACCGAGAGCCCGCCCATGGACGAGACCCTCACGCCTGATTCGGGACGCCGGCGCGCCCTGCGGCCGCGCGTCCTGGTGATGGCGAATCAGAAGGGCGGCGTCGGCAAGACCACGACCGCGATCAATCTCGGCACGGCGCTGGCGGCGATCGGCGAGCGCGTCCTCATCATCGACCTCGATCCGCAGGGCAATGCGTCGACCGGCCTTGGCATCGACCGCAAGAACCGCGTCACCTCCAGTTACGACATGCTGATCGGCGAGCGCAGTCTCCGCGACGTCATCGTGCCGACGGCGGTGCCGCGCCTTTTCATCGTGCCATCGACCATGGATCTCCTCGGCGTCGAACTCGAGATCGCCGGCGACAGCGACCGCACCTATAAGCTGCGCAAGGCCCTTGAGGCGTATTCCAACTCGGCGGGCGATCCGACCGGCGCCGTCACCTACGTCCTCGTCGACTGCCCGCCGTCGCTCAATCTCCTGACCATCAACGCGCTCGCCGCCGCCGACGCCGTCGTCGTTCCGCTGCAGTGCGAGTTTTTCGCGCTCGAGGGCCTGTCGCAGTTGCTGACCACGGTCGAGCAGGTGCGCAAGACCCTCAATCCGGCGCTGACCATTCACGGCGTGGTGCTGACGATGTTCGACCCGCGCAACAGCCTCGCCGGGCAGGTCGTCGCCGACGTGCGGAGGCATATGGGCGACAAGGTCTACGAGACCGTCATTCCCCGCAACGTCCGCGTCTCCGAGGCGCCGTCGCACGGCAAGCCCGCGCTTCTCTACGATCTCAAATGCGCGGGAAGCCAAGCCTACCTCAAGCTCGCCTCGGAAGTCATACAGCGTGAAGGACGATGGCGCGCCGCGTGAGCACGGGACCGCCGGCAACGATCAGGAGCACGAAACCGATGGCGGAAGACGCGGCCCGCACCGAACAAAGGCCCCGTCTTGGACGCGGGCTCGCAGCTCTCCTCGGCGCCGCGCCTGACGAACCGGAGGCTGTCGCGCTCGCGCGCGGCGCCCGCAAGGCGCCGATCGAGTTCTTGCGCCCGAACCCGCGCAATCCGCGCAAGCGCTTCGACGACGCCGAACTCGAGGAGCTGACCGCGTCGATCAGGGAGCGCGGCGTCATCCAGCCGGTGCTGGTTCGCGCCATCCCCCGCGTCGCCGACGCTTACGAGATCATCGCCGGCGAGCGGCGCTGGCGGGCCGCCCAGCGGGCGGGGCAGCACGACATCCCGATCATCGTGCTCGAAGCCGGCGACCGCGAGGCGCTCGAAATCGCCATCATCGAGAACGTCCAGCGCGCCGATCTCAATGCGCTCGAAGAAGCCGCGGGCTACGCCCAGCTCGGCGCCGACCACGGCTATTCGCACGCCGACATCGCCCGCGTCGTCGGCAAGAGCCGCAGCCACGTCGCCAACACGCTCCGCCTGACCAATTTGCCGGAGCACACGAAAGGGCTCCTGGCCGCCGGCCAGATCTCCGCCGGTCACGCGCGCGCCCTGCTCGCCGTCGCCCACCCGGATGCGGTCGCCGATCGCATTGTCGCCGAGGGCCTCACCGTTCGGGACATCGAGCGGCTAGGCGAGAATGCTGGTGCGACGACGCGCACGAGAACCAGGGCGCCGCGCGCGGTCGACGCCGATACGCTCGCGCTCGAAGAAAAGCTCAGCCTCGCGCTCGGCGCCAAAGTCATGATCCGGCATGCCGGCGAGAGCGGCGACCTCCGCATCGCCTTCCGCAATTTCGAGCAGCTCGACGACTTCTGCCGCCGCCTCTGCCAGCCGGCCGGGCGGTAGCCCTCATCCGGCGCTTCGCGCCACCTTCTCCCGCAAGCGGGAGAAGGGAAACCCCCGCCTGCCGCCTAGCGCCCCCTCTCCCGCCGTGCGGGAGAGGGCTGGGGTGAGGGTAGGCCATACCAACGCGGGGCCCCGCTACCCCCTCCCAGCGCCCGACCGCGACGCCAGCGACCAGATGGCGCGGGTGGCGAGAATTTCCGCCAGCCGCGGCTCGGCCCGGACCCTGGCGCTGGCGGCGCGGATGAGCGGCAGCCGCCGGGCGATGGAATCGGACGTCCAGCGCTCGGCCTGAACTGCGAGCATCCGCATCGCACTCGCTGGAAGCCTGACGAAGACAGCCTGGCACGCCGCATCGAAGCTCCGCCCCTGATCCATCTCGAGCCTCAGCCGGTGGATGAGGGTCAGCCGCTGAACGAGCCTGATCATCATCAGGTCGCCGTCGCCGCCCTCGCTGAAATAGCGCGTCGCGGTGGCCGCCGCGCGCTTGAGATCGCCGATGAGCGCCTGATCGACAAGCTCGTCCAGCGCCGACGGCGCGGCGTCCGCGACGATCGCCTCGACATCCGCGATCTCGATCCGCGTCCGTCCGCGCGCGTAGAGAACGAGCTTGGCGATCTCGCCCCGCGTCGTCTGCCGGTCGGCGCCGAGCAGATCGGCGAGCGCCGACCGCGCGTCGGGCGCGATCGCCAGCTTCGCCGCCGCGGCCTCGGCGTCGATCAGCTGCAAGAGCGCCTTGGCTTCGTCCGAGTAGCACTCGACCGAGGCGGCGTTCGGGGCCTTTTCGAAGGCGCTGCGAAGCGGCGCGCCTTTCTTCAGCTGCCCCGCCTTGACCACGATCGTGCAATCGCCCGGCGGCCTCTTGAACAGCGGCTCCAACGCCGGCATGAGGTCGCGTCCCTGCGCGTCGATCCAGATGGCGCGGCTCCCCCCGAAGATCGGGATCGCATAGGCTTCGTCGGCGAGAACGCCCGGATCGCGCGCGATCGCTTCGCCTTCGAGCCGCACCACTCTCAGTGGATCCATGTCGCCGTCGAGCGCTTTGCCGACAATCGCCTTCGAGCGCTCATGCGTCAGTCCCTCGTCCGCCCCGTGGACAAGATAAAACCGGAGGTCCTTCGGCAGCCGCTGAATAAACCCGTCCGCCGCCGAACTGCTGACGATGGTCATGCCGCCGCCCGCGCGCGGCTCCCTTCCCCAGCTTTGCTGGGGAAGGTGGCGCCATAGGGCGTCGAAAGACGCCCGTCTTCAACGGGCTTTGGCGCCGGATGGGGTGTGGAAAGCAGGTCTGGCTCGATGCAGGTTCGCTGCGACGGTCGTGCGATCCGACCAGCGTCGAAGCAGCGGGCCACACCCCATCCGTCGCCTTCGGCGACACCTTCCCCGCTTCGCGGAGAAGGGGCGCCCAGCGGCGCACAAGGGGGGAGGAGAATCACGGCTCGCCCTCGCATCTCACTTTCGCCGCAGATCGAAATCGTCTAGCACTCCTCGCCCCTTCTCCCGCCCCACGAAGAACCCATGACCACTTATAAGCTCTTTCTGCTCCCCGGCGACGGCATCGGCCCCGAGGTGATGGCCGAGGTGGAGAAAATCATCCGCCATTTCGCGAGCGAAGGCGTCGCAAAATTCGAGATCGAAAAGGGCCTCGTCGGCGGCTCGGCCTATGACGCGCACGGGGCCGCGATCAGCGACGCCGACGTCAAGCGCGCCGCCGACGCCGACGCGGTCATGTTCGGGGCGGTCGGCGGCCCGAAATGGGACGGCGTTCCTTACGACGTTCGCCCCGAATCAGGCCTTCTGCGCCTGCGCAAGGATCTCGGGCTCTACGCCAATCTCAGGCCCGCCATCTGCTATCCGGCGCTCGCCGCCGCCTCGTCGCTCAAGCGCGAGGTGGTCGAAGGGCTCGACATCATGATCGTGCGCGAGCTCACCGGCGGCGTCTATTTCGGCGAGCCCAAGCAGATTATCGATCTCGGCAACGGCCAGAAGCGCGCGATCGACACCCAGGTCTACGACACCTACGAAATCGAGCGCATCGGCCGCGTCGCCTTCGACCTCGCCAAGAGGCGCGGGAACAAAGTCACCTCGGCCGACAAGCGCAACGTGATGAAGTCCGGCGTGCTCTGGAACGAGGTCATGACCGCGCTCCACGCCCGCGAATATCCGGACGTCAAGCTCGAGCACCAGCTCGCCGACGCGCTCGGCATGCAGCTCGTTCGCTGGCCGAAGCAGTTCGACGTCATCGTCACCGACAATTTGTTCGGCGACATGCTCTCCGACGTGGCGGCGATGCTGACCGGCTCGCTCGGCATGCTGCCCTCCGCCTCGCTCGGCGACGCCGACCCGAAGACCGGCAAGCGCCGGGCGCTCTACGAGCCGGTCCACGGCTCCGCCCCCGACATCGCCGGCCGAGGAATGGCCAATCCGATCGCCATGATCGGCTCGTTCGGCATGGCGCTCCGCTATTCCTTCGGCCTCAACCAGGCCGCCGACCGCCTGGAGACGGCGATCGCCGAGGTGCTCGCCGAGGGCCTCCGAACCGCCGACATCAAGAGCGAAGGCTCGCGCGTCGTGTCGACGCGCGAAATGGGCGACGCCATCGTCGCCGAACTCGCCCAGCAGGCCGCCGAAAGCGTCACGGACGAGGAAAACTAGAGCAGAATCGTCATCGCGAGGAGCGAAGCGACGCGGCGATCCAGAGATCGTAGGGCAGTGACGCGGCCCCTGGATTGCGTGGTCTTGCGCATCTTACCGCCGTTGCTCTGGACGCGCTCTTGAAACCAGACGCTCAGCGCCGAGGTTGGCTGGTGTCGCAGCCACAGCCACGCGAGCTGTATCATCGTCGTTCGCAGCCGCGGATTGCCGGCCTTGGAGACCCCCTGTTCGTGAGCGACCGATCCGCTCTGCCAGGGTGTCGGCGCCAGCCCAGCGTAGGCCGCCAGTTGCCTTCGGTTGCTGAAGCTGCGGAACAGCCCTTCAGACCAGAGTATTGCCGTAAATTCCGGTCCCATCCCTTTCAGCTGCGCCAGCATCGCCGCAGGCGCGGGGCACCCTTCGCTCACAGGCTTGAGTAAGGCATCCCGTTCCGCCTCGACCGCCTTCAGCTGCGGCAGGACTAGTTCGAGGCGGTCGAGTTCGCGGCTGATCTGCGCTTTCAGGTGCGCCGGCAAGGGGCGGCCATCGCCCGTCTTCAATCCTTCCAGCCGCGCCCGGCGGTTACGCTTCAACGGCTCATAATCAGAGACGCCTTGGGCGAAGAGCAGCCCCTTGATCCGGTTGACGTGTTCCACTCGCTCGCCAACGAGCGTCTTGAGCTCCCGGCAGATCCGGCGGCGGTCTTCCTCTTCGGGTGTCGGCGCCTTGACCATCGCACACACCCGCGGCTCCCCGCGTTTGTATGCTAAAAGCGTGCGGGCCAGCGTCTCCCCATCGATCCCGTCGGTCTTCGCTCGGCGCCGGCGGCGCGAGGTCAAAATCGACGCGGCATCGACAACGTGGCTTTCGATTCCTTCGCTCTGCAGAACGCGGTGGATCCAGAAGCCGTCCAATCCGGCCTCTTGGATGGTGATGATGGGAAAGTCCCGCGCCGTCCGCCCTCGCGCTTTCTCCTTGAGCTGGGCCAACCGAACGAGCAAGCCCGCCACATCGCCGGCCCGAATTGAATGCTTCGACATCTTCTCCCCGGCGCCTGGCGACAAAGATGTGATCAGCCAGGTAGATCGGCTGAGTTCCAAAGAGCTTCGCTACGCTCGCAATGACGGGCGAACTTTACGACCAGAACTTCGCAAGGGTAGTATGTCTTGCGAAGCGTCAGTTCGTAGGGAGGCTGGAAAATGCTCGATAAGAGCGTCAAGCTGCCGCGGCGATCTGTCGAACAGGACCCGGCGCTTCTTCCATCCCGGCCTCGCCATCCTGCTCGCACTCGCCGCCGCCGGGCCTTTTGCAGCGACTGCCCAGGAACAGCCTATCCCGGGCGATCCGGTCGTCGTTGACGGCGGCGCGCTGGCGGGCACGCTGCTCGACAGCGGCGTCCGCGCCTATTTTGGCGTGCCCTTCGCGGCGCCGCCGGTGCGCGACTTGCGCTGGCGCGAGCCACAGCCGGTCGCGCCATGGAAGGGCGTTTACCACGCCGACCGCAAGGCGCCGGAATGCATCCAGGTGCTGAGGCGCCACGACATCAATCATTATTTCGGCGAGGAGGCGACAAGCGAGGATTGCCTCTACCTCAACCTATGGGCGAGCGGGACGGCGAAGCCCGGCGCAAAGCTGCCGGTGATCGTCTACATCTACGGCGGCGGCTTCACCCTCGGCTCGAGCGGGATGGCGATGTACGGCGGCGAAAACCTCGCCAAAAAGGGCGTCGTCTTCGTCAATTTCAACTACCGCGTCGGCGCGTTGGGCTTCCTCGCGCATCCCGAATTGACGGCCGAGTCGCCCCATCGCGCGTCGGGCGACTACGGTTTTCTCGATCAGATCGCCGCGCTGCAGTGGATCAAGCGCAACATTGCGAAGTTCGGCGGCGACCCCGACAACGTCACGATATCCGGCCAGTCCGCGGGCGCGGCGTCGGTGTCGGCGCTGGAGGCGAGCCCGCTCGCCAGGAATCTCTTCCAGCATGGGTTCGCCATGAGCCTCAGCTTCTTTGACGACCGGCTCGCGCTTCCGAAGCTCGCGGACGCGGAAAAGACCGGACTCGAGGTCCAGAAGGCGCTGGGCGCGGCGTCGATCGCGGACATGCGCGCGATTCCCGCGGACAAGATTTTGGCGCTGCAAAAGGACTGCCAGCTTGGGTGCGCCGGAACCGTCGCGGTTTCGCCGGCGGTGGACGGCTATTTCCTGCCGGACGCCGTCCCCGCCGTCTTCGCCGCCGGCCGTCAGAACGACGTCCCGACGGTCGTCGGCTTCACGCGCGACGAAAGCTCGAACGATCTCAGAACCGCGCCCAATCTCGGCGCCTACATTGCCGCCGCTCACAAGCTTTATGGCGACCGGGCCGAGAAGTTCCTCGACCTCTATCCGGCCCATGACGATGCGGAGGCCAAAATCATGGGCAATACCGCGGCCCGCGAAGCGCTGGTCGAGACGGGGACCCGGAACTGGGCGCTCGCCGAGCGCGCGACCGGCAAGGCGCCGTTCTACATGTACATGTTTTCGCGCGTTCATCCCTTCGTGGAGGACCCGAAGCTCTTCGACCATCCGCAAACCATCGGCGCCTATCACACGTCCGATGTCCCCTACTGGTTCGAGACGCTGGATGCGTTGAATCTGTTTCGGACCACGCGCAATTGGTCGCCCTACGACCGGGAGCTTGCCGACAAGATGTCGGATTGTCTCATCGCCTTCGCCAGGACCGGCAATCCCGCGACCGAGGCCGTCGCCTGGCCGGCATGGACCGATGAATCCGAGCAATACGTCGAGTTCGGCGACACGATCGCCGTGCGCACGGAAAACGTCGACAGGATGCAGTTTCAAGGCAAAGCCGGCGTCACGGCCACAACGCCAAGCGCGGCGCACGACTGACGCGGATCGGCGACATGCTGTCGGACGTGGCCCGCGAGGCTGACCGGGCCGCCAACCGCCTGGAGACGGCGATCGCCGAAGTGCTTGGCCCAAGGGCCTCCGAACCGCCGACATCAGAAATGAAGGCTCGCGCGCCGTCTCCGCCGCGGAAATGGGCGACGCCATCGTCGCCGAACTCGCCCAGCAGGCCGCCGAAAGCGTCACCGACGAGGAAAACTGAGCACCCCCCCTGGTCGCGCCGTCTGTCGGCTTCGCCAGCGCCTGTCTCACTCGACCCAGCAGGTCCCAGCCTTCTGTCGGCGGTCGCAGCCGCTCGTCGGGCATGATACCGCCGGACGCTGGGGACGCTTCGGGATTACGGGGCTACCCGTTCGGTTCTTTTGGCTTCGCGCTGCCGGAGGAACTCGCGAACGTCTCCTATCAACTCGCTGAGTAACTCCGCCATCCGGTCCCTTGCCAGTTCCGGGGCATGGTCGCGGATCGCTTCGAAGATCCGCCGGTGCTGAAGCAGACGATCGTCTTGAATGCGCGCCGCGCCCTGCCAGCTGAGCTGGAATGTGCATTCGAGCGCGGTCTGGATCAGTCCGCCAAGGGCGGCCAGGAACGGGTTCTCGGTCGCTTCGAGGATCCCCATGTGGAAATCGAGATCCGCGCCAATCAGGTCGCCCGCGCCGTTCTTGAACCGGTCCATGCGGCCGTAGGCTTCGGCGATCCGCTCGACTGTGGCGGGGGAACGCGATGACGCTGCCAGAGCCGCTGCCGCGGGCTCGACCATCTGTCGCAAAACGAAGAGATCGTCGACGAAATGTTCGGTCGGCCGCGCCTGCAGGTGCCAGGCGAGTACTTCGGGATCGAGCAGGTTCCAGTCCGCGTTGGCGCGGACCCTTGTGCCGATCTTCGGCCGCGCGACGATCAGCGCCTTGGCGCTGAGCCTGCTGTAGGCTTCCCTCAGGGCGGTTCGCGAGACGGAAAAGCGCGCGCACATTTCCGTCGCGCTCGGCAGCAACGATCCGGGTGGATAGACCCCGGCTACGATATCCCGCCCGAGGCGACCGGCGAGCTGGCTGTGAAGGTTGCGTTCGAATGCCAATTCGTCGCGGCCGCGCTGCGCGACCCCGCCGGCGATCGCGCGCGGCGAGGCCGTCCGGCGCCCGGACGCTACGCTGCTCGATGGTTTGGCTGTCCGCTCCATGGATGACTGCTGCTCAGGCTGTGTTTCGCAATTTTAAGGAGCCGACGAGAGATCTCTGCATGACGATGAAGAGAAAGAGGAGAATTCCGCCGCTGATCATGATCCACGCGCCGTTCAGCGACCCGTTGAAATTGATCAGCGTCGCAATCAACCCAGAGAATCATTCCGCCGAATAGCGTGCCCGCCACCGTCCCGACGCCTCCCGTCAGCAGCGTGCCGCCCAGGACGACGGAAGCGATCGCGGTGAGCTCGTTTCCTGTCCCCGCGAGCGGGTAGCCGGAAGATGTATAGAGCGCATAGATGACGCCGCCCAGCGCGCTGTAGACACCGCCAAGGGCGTAGATCGCCACTGTCGTCCGGCGCATCGGGACGCCCATCAGCGCCGCGGAGACGCGGTCGCCGCCGATGGCGTAGACGTTGGCGCCGAAGCGGGTGAAATGGGCGATGACGATCGCGACCGCGAGCGCGATGAGCATGACGATCGCCGAACTCCTCAGTTCGCCCTCTCCGGGAAGCGGAATGCTGAGCCCCGCAAACCAGGCGACAAACGGATGCCGGATCGGCACGGAATTGAGATTCACCATAAAGCAGCTGCCGCGCAACAGGAACAGCCCGGCCAGCGTGACGATGAACGGTTGAATTTCACAGAAGTCGATGATGAGCCCCTGCAACGCGCCGAAGAGGAGGCCAAACGCGAGCATAAGTCCACCCGACATGAGAGGATGCCATCCGATCACGTCGAGATTGGCCATCGCTACCCCGACGAAGCCGATCATCGATCCAATCGAGAGATCGATGCCGCCGGAGAGAATGACAAAGGTCGTGCCGATCGCAGCGGTGATGATGAAGGCGTTGTCGGCGAGGATGTCGCCGAGAACCAGCGTCGAGAGGAAATTCTTGTACAGGAATCCTCCGATCAGGAACAACGCCAGGAAGACAGCGATCGTCGCAACAAGCGGCAAGTACTTCTCATTCATCTTGGTTTCCTCGCGAAACCTGCAAACAAGGCGCTGCGCAAATTGTTGGATTGCAGCAGCAGCACGATGACGACGACGACTGCCTTGACCACCAAATTATACTCCGGCGGCAGGCCGCTGGTGAGGATGGACGTGGTTAGCGTCTGGATCACGAGCGCCCCGAGAACCGTCATGCCGAGGTAGATGCGGCCCCCGGCAAGCGAGCCGCCGCCGATCACGACGGCCAGGATCGCGTCGAGTTCGATATAAAGGCCGATACTCACTGGGTCGGAAGTATGGGTGTCTGCGGCCAGAATCACGCCCGCCAAGGCGGCGCAGAGTCCGCAGATGAGGTAGGCGGCGTATTTGACGAGGCGCGCGTCGACGCCGGCCAAGTTGGCGGCAGCCGAATTGCCGCCGACCGCTTCGAGAAACAAACCGAGCGCAGTGCGCCGGATCAGGAGCCATAGCGCGGCAAAAATCGCCGCGGCGAGGATGAGCCTCGTCGGAATGAGGCCTATGTGGCCCACGCTCAGGCCCTGCAGCAGCGGACTGGTGAAACTCGGATTGGTGCCGCCGTAAAGCAGATTGATCATGAGCCCGATGCCGCGGCCGGAGACCATGAGGATCAGGGTCGCAATGATCGGCTGGATATCGAGAATGGCGACGAGGAAACCGTTCCACAATCCGCACAAAATGCCGACGCCAAGGGCGCTCAAGAGAATGAGCCAGTGTGGATCGCCGGCATGAATCCGCCAGGTGATCACGGCCCCGCAGATGGCAATTACGGAGCCGACAGACAGATCGATTCCCTTCGTGCCAATGACGACCGCCATGCCGAGCGCGACCACCGCCGTGGGCACGGCCCGGTAGAGAATGTCGATCAAGTTGCCGAACAGACGGCCTTCAACGACGCGAATGTGGAAGAAACCAGGCGATACGACGCCGTCGACGGCAAAGATGAGGGCGAGCCCGAGCAGCGGCCAGACGGCGCGATGCCCGGCCAGCGCGCGCAGCTGTGGAAAATGCGGCGCGCTCGTCTCGGATTTTGAGGATGGAGTCATGAGCTCGGGAGTCATGAGCTTGCGCCAGCAATCGTGCGAATGACGGCTTCGCGGGTGATGTCGGCGCTGGAAATCTCGCCGATCTTCCGCCGATCGCGCAGCACCGCGATGCGGTTGCTCACCGTCACCAGTTCGTCAAGCTCGGAGGACGCCACCAGCAGCGCCAGGCCGCGGGCGCAGAGATTGCGGATCAGCATCACGATTTCCGCATGCGCGCCGACGTCGATGCCGCGCGTCGGCTCGTCGAGAATGAGAATGCGCGGTCCGGAGACCAGCGATCGCGCGAGCATGACCTTCTGCTGGTTCCCGCCCGACAACTGGCCGGCGGGCTTGTCCGCGTCCGAAGTCGCGATCGCAAGCGTCCTGATCATCTCCTCCGCCAGTTCGTCCTGCTCGTTCTTCGGCAGCCGGCGCAGCCACCCGCGTTTGGACTGGAGCGCAAGCACGATATTTTCGCGGACGGTGAGCTCGCCGAATATGCCTTCGGCCTTGCGGTTTTCCGGGCAGAAGGCCATCCCGTGGCGCAGCGATTGTCGCGGCGAGTGGGTCGTCATGGGCGAGCCGCCAACTTGGAGGCGTCCGGAATCGGGCTTTATCGCGCCGAATATGAGCTTGGCGACCTCGGTTCGCCCCGAACCCAGGAGGCCTGCGAGCCCGACCACTTCGCCCGCGCGCAGCGATAGGTCAAAGGGGGCCATGGACTGCCGGCGGCCAAGCCCTTCGGCCACAAGGACCTGCTCTCCCTCAGTGAGCGCGGCCGAACCCGCGAGCCGCTCCTCGACGTGCTCGAGCTCGCGTCCGAGCATGAGGGAAATCAGTTTGAGCGGCGGCAGTTCCGCCGTCGCAGCTACGCCCACGAGGCGGCCATTGCGCAAGACCGAGATGCGGTCGGCGATCCGGTAAACCTGGTCGATGAAATGGGTGATGAAGACGATGGCCAGCCCGTGGTCTTTCAGATCGCGCACGACCTGAAACAGAAGTTCCGTCTCGTTGGCGTCGAGGCTGGCGGTCGGCTCGTCCAGCACCAGGACGCGCGTGTCGTCTTCAAGCGCGCGGGCGATCGCGATCAATTGCTGAACCGCCACCGAATAGGAGCCCAGCGACCGCTCGACGTCGATATCGAGCTTGAGCCGCCTGAGCTTTTCCCGCGCGCGGACACGCGCCTCGCGCCATGAGATCAGGCCGAACCGGCGCGGCTCCCGGCCGAGCGTCAGGTTCTTGGTCACCGACATGGTCGGAACGAGGTTGACTTCCTGGTAGACGGCCCCGATTCCCAGGGCGCGGGCATGGCCGGGGCTGTCGAGCTGGACGGGACGGCCGTCGAGGCGGATTTCGCCCTCGTCGCTTCTAAGCGCCCCGGTCATGATCTTGATCAGCGTCGACTTGCCCGCGCCGTTTTCTCCCATCAGCGCGTGCACTTCACCCGATTCGATCCGGATGTCGACGCGCTCCAGGGCGCGCACGCCGGGAAACGCTTTCGATACGCCGGCCATTTCAATGCGCGCAGTCATCGTTTCCGCCCCACCGACCGTCTCCGCGGACTTTAACGAACATTTCGTCAGGGCGTGACCTTGGCACAAGCTCGCCCGGCCGCGAAGGACGCGCCCCGCCGGACCAATAGCATCCGGCGGGGCGCGCTTCGACAGTCAGTGTTGCAACCAGCCTCGCCTCAGTTTCCGGGAGTGGCGGCCGTATGCAGATCGGAGGGGATCACGATCCACTTCGGCAGCTCCTTCTTGTCCTTCAGGTAGTCGGTCACCACAGGGTAGATGTATTTGCCGATCGCCGAGCGAAGCTCGACCGAGGCGTTTGCGTCGCCTGCCGCGAGCGCTTCCTTCTCCGCCGGAACATAGTCGACGGACACCAGCAGGAAGTCCTTGCCCGGCTTCAGCCCGGCTTCCTTCATCGCCTGGATCGCGCCGAGCTGCATGTTGTCGTTATGCGCGAACACGCCGCAGATGCCTTTCAGGTTGTCAGTCGACTTGATGAAGGCCTCCATCACCTGCTTGCCGCCGTCGGTGGTGAAGTTGCCGCTTTGCGTCTTGACGATCTTCATGTTCGGGAAGAGGGAAATGACTGCCTCAAATCCCTTCTTGCGCTCGATCGCCGGCGCTGCGCCGGTCGTGCCTTGAAGTTCGACGATGTTGCAATTGCCCTTGCTCGCCTGGGCGAGCCACGCGCCCGCAAGTCGGCCCTCGAGATTAAAGTCCGCCGAAATGCGGGTGACGAAGAGGGATTTATCTGCGGTGTCGACGTCGCGGTCGGCCAGGAAAACCGGAATGCCGGCCTTTTTCGCCTCGCCGAGCACCTGATCCCAGCCTGTGACGACAACCGGCGCGATGATGATTGCGTCGACTTTCTGGGCGATGAACGAGCGCACCGCCTTTAGCTGTTCCTCCTCCTTGCCCTGAGCGTCGGCGAATTTGAGGTCGATGCCCTCCTTCTTCGCCTCTTCCTGCATGTCCTTGGACCACGCGGGGCGCCAGTCGCCCTCATCGCCCACCTGCGAGAAGCCGATGGTCACCGCGAAAGCCGAGCTTCCGGTGAAAAGCATCGTCGCGCCGACGGCCGCGCACCCCAGCCATTTCATTACCTGCATAATTTCCTCCCATGTTAACAAGCTCTTGGAGTCGTCCGACAACGTGGAGCCGAGCACGATTTGCTCTTTGCCGGCCGCTTCCAATAAGTAATACAATAATATCGTATGCAGCGAGTCAATGGGCAGATGTTCAGTCGCGCCGCCAGGAGAAATCGTTTCCGCGAGGAAATCGAAAGGCCTGAACGATGCTGGATGGGCGCCAGTTCGGCCTGGGACGGCCCGCGTCCGCCTCGCTCGGCGACGCCGACCCGAGGACCGGCAAGCGCCGCGCGCTCTACGAGCCGGTCCACGGCTCCGCCCCCGACATCGCCGGCCGGGGCCTCGCCAATGCCATCGCCATGATCGGCTCGTTCGGCATGGCGCTCCGCTATTCCTTCGGGCTCAACCAGGCCGCCGAGCGCCTGGAGGCGGCGATCGCCGAGGTGCTTGGCCCAAGGGCCTCGGAACCGCCGACATCAGACGCGAAGGCTCGCGCGTCGTCTCCACCGCGGAAATGGGCGACGCCATCGTCGCCGAACTCGCGCACCAGGCCGCCGAAAGCGTCACCGACGAAGAGAACTAGCCCACTTCCGGCCGTGAAGCTTCCCGAGCTGGCCCCTGAGCAGACACCGCCCGCCAACAGCCCGCTTCAATGCGTTTTGGACTTGGCGAGATGCAGGCATTCCGCTGCGAATGTATCGAAGCCACCGTTATAGGCAATGAGACGCGGGGCCCCGTCCCTTTCCATGGACGGAAAGACCTCCTGCAATACGTCCTGCTTCTGCTGGTCCGTGCCCGGCCCGATATAAAATACGACCTTGCCGCGTCCATCTTCCGGCTCCTCAGCAAACTGACGAATAAAGAATTTGATAAGCGCATCGTCCGGCGGAAGGCTGTATCCCACGATTACCAACACTGTTGTTTCGCGCATCAACCGAACCACCTTTGGGAACACAGTCTTAAAATAGGGGTCTGAGTAATCCTGTTCCCGAGATGCGAGCATGAGAATTGGAGGCTCGGCCGTCACATCTTGGGCTGACCTTCCGCTGTAATCTAGGACATAGCCTTCTCCGCGGTGGAGGATTTCGAAGCCGCCGTTTATCTTGAGTAGATGCTGAACAAGCCAATGCTCGTGGACGGGAGCCATGTTGGGTTCGTCAACGATGAGGGTGGGTGTGAACCCACGGTACGTGTAGAGGAAAAGGGAATCGTCGGGACCTATCACGTTGTCGAGAATCGTCTCGATGACGTAGTCATAGTTTGTGGTCACGAAATGAGTTCTAACTCCTTCGGCTGGGCCCTGTGATCCGTCAATCCGTCCGTGGAGATATCGGAAGAAGGATACGATCGCCTGCTGCTGCATAGTTGGTGAGCTAAGGGGAAACTTGCTTCCTTCTCGGTCGAAATAATTGAGATCGGTAATCTTGTCGTACCGATCAACAACCGCAGCCCGTAGTGCCCCACGGAACATGCGTAGATTTTGCTCGTCCACATAGCGCGATCGAACGTCAGGATATCCTTGGCTTCCGTCGAACCGATGCAGTTGCCCCGTGCAAGCTCGTTCTTTACGCGGACATATTCCCAGCTGCCATCTGATCTCGAAATCAGCATGTCCGACTTATAGTCGGGATAATCCGTCGCCACGCCGGTCGGCACATGCACCTCCCAAATATCGTAGGGTGCTGATTCCGACGGAAGCCGCCACCTTTAACGAGATGATGTCGCCACTCATAACGAGATGATTGCGCCACCTGCAACGGGATGATCCCGCCAGGGTGGGCGTCTCTTCGCTGGCCAGATTTAAGGTCGCTTCTTTGGGCCACCAAGGGAGCACCGATGCCAGCCGAGAGAGTCGCCATGCGCGATGTACGCGTGATCATTCGCCTTAAATTTTTGTCTTCGCTCACGACGAGCGAGATTGCCCGGCGTCTTGGGTTGGCGCGTTCGACGGTGCGGGAGACCTTGAGCCGTTTCGAGAGTTCGGACTTGATCTGGCCGCTACCCGAGGGCCTGAGCGAGGAAGGGTTGGAAGCTGCGCTTTACGCCAACCGGCGCAGCAAACGGGGTCATCGGCGCCATGCCGAACCGGACTGGCCGGCGGTTCATCGGGAAATGAAACGCAAGCACGTCACCCTGCTGATCGTCTGGGACGAGTATATTGCGCAGAACCCAGGCGGCTACAGCTATTCGCGGTTCTGCGAACTTTATCGAGCCTTCGAGACAAAATTGTCGCCGACGATGCGCCAGACGCATGCGGCGGGCGAACGATTGTTTGTCGATTACGCCGGCGAAGGCGTTCCAGTCCTGATTGATCGGCTGACGGGCGAGATTCGCAAGGCGCAGATATTCGTCGCGGTGCTCGGCGCATCAAGCTTCACCTTTGCCTGGGCGAGCTGGACGCAGACGCTTCCCGATTGGATCGACGCCCACGTGCATGCTTTCGCGGCGATCGGCGGCGTTCCGCATTTGCTCGTGCCGGACAATACCAGGACCGCCGTCATAAAGGCCTGCTTCTATGACCCTCAGGTCAATCGCACCTATGCCGAAATGGCGGCCCATTACGACACCGCCATCCTGCCGGCGCGCCCGAGAAAACCTCGCGACAAGGCGAAAGTCGAACAAGCGGTGCTGATTGTCGAGCGCTGGCTGCTCGGGCGGTTGCGTCACCGCATCTTCATCAGCCTGGCTGAGGTCAACGAAGCCATCGGCGAGTTGCTCAAGCATCTGAACGAAGAACGACCCATCCGGAGGCTCGGCGTGACTCGCCGGCAATTGCTGGAGGAGATCGACCGTCCGGCGCTCAAGTCTCTCCCGGCCGAGCCCTATGTCTTCAGCGAATGGCGCGTCTGTCGGGTCGGCATCGATTATCACGTCGACGCCGGCTTTCACTATTACAGCGTTCCCTATCGCTTCGCCCGTGCCGAGGTGGATGTCCGGATGACCGCCAGGACGGTCGAGATTTTCCTCAAAGGCGAGCGGATCGCCGCGCATTTGCGCATCAGCGGCAATCGCAAACATACGACGATCCCCGAACACATGCCGTCCTCCCACCGCCGCTATGCGGGCTGGACGATCGACCGCATCCGCCAGGACGCGCGCGCGATCGGACCAGCGACTGCGGCGCTCTGCGAGCAGATTCTCGAGCATAGACCGCATCCGGAACAGGGCTACCGGGCGTGTCTGGGGATCGTCCGCCTTTCCGGTCCCTATGGCGTCGGACGCGTCGAAGCGGCGGCGGAACGCGCCATTGATATCGGCGCGCGCACCTATGGCTCCGTCAAGTCCATCCTCGACAACAATCTTGATCGGCGCCCCGCGCAAAAGCACGCCGCGGACGGAACGCCGATCCTGCATCCCAATATCCGTGGCCCGCGCTATTACAATTAGGAGAAGCGATCTTGCTCAAACATCCGACCCTCGATCAACTTTACGCCCTCGGCCTCCAGGGCATGGCCAAGGGCTTTACGGAAATCGGCGCCGAGGCGGACAATCTCGACAAATGCGAATGGCTGGGGCTTCTGCTCGATCGCGAGGCGTCATGGCGTCAGGATAAGAGGTTCGCGGCGCGACTGCGCTACGCCAAATTGCGCCAGCAAGCGTGCGCCGAAGATGTCGATTATCGAAGCCCGCGCGGCCTCGATCGGCCCCTGTTCCAAAAGCTCGTCGAGGGGCATTGGATCGAGGCCCACGAAAACTTGGCCCTCGTTGGCCCGACCGGCGTCGGCAAGTCATGGCTCGCTTCAGCGCTGGGCCACAAGGCCTGCCGCGATAATCGCTTGGTGCTCTATCACCGCATCCCAAAGCTCTTCGAAGATCTCGCCCTGGCGCGCGGCGATGGCCGCCATCCGCGCCTCCTGCGTGCGCTCGGCCGCGCCGACCTTCTCATTCTCGACGATTGGGGTTTGGAGCCCCTCGACGCCGGCGCCCGGCATGATCTTCTGGAAATCCTCGAAGAGCGATACGGCCGCCGCTCGACCATCGTCACATCCCAACTCCCCGTGGACCGCTGGCATCAAGTCGTCAACGACCCGACCTACGCCGATGCGATCCTCGACCGTCTCGTTCACAACGCCCATCGGATCGAACTGGCTGGCGAAAGCTTGCGACGCGTCCGGCCAAGTCGTGAAAAATTGCAGATGAAAGCTTGACCAGACAACAGCCCAAGCGCCAATAATCGAAGCGCCAGCGAGCCCGCACCACCATGGCGGCATCATTCCGTTACAGGTGGCGACATCATGTCGTTAGAACATGGCGCTTTCGTCGGAATCCGCATCGTAGGGGCAAAATTGAAGAGCGTCGGGCAGTCCCCAGAGGGAATTGATCTCCACGATTGGGTTGCCGGGCTCGGCACGAACCCAAGCACTTGCGCGTGATGCAACGAAGCGGTGGGCGACGAAGGCGATGTCGTGGCGGTTGTGAACTTTGGACAGCTCTCTTGCTTTCTCGATACACCAAGACGCTGCCGCGCCCGGATTCAGGCACTCCGTTCTTGGCAGATTCGGTAGCTTCTCGCCGCCCGCTCGGACACTGGTGCGCACAATGATGCCGGTTGGACCGATGAGCGTCCGGAAGTCATTCTCAAGCTCCGTGTGCGTGGTCATGCTCGCCAGTGCCGGAAGTTCGTCCAAGGGGACGAAGAACAGGATTGGTTTATGAACGGCGTCTTGTTCCCATAAATCCTCCAAAACCTTTAGCTTATCCCACGACTTAAGCGCGTTCGCGTCCGTAAGTCTTAGGTAATGGCCCCCCGTGCCGGTAGGTCGGATTGCTGGGGGAATGCGAACCTGGAAGGGGTTCACACCATAAATGTCCTCATCCTCTTCGTCGACCTGCACGAGGAAAAATTGTCGGTTGTCCGTGACCCATTCACAGTTAAGTCGCTGCGATCTGCCGAGCAGCAATTCGTTGTTCAGCCATGCGCCGATCGAGCCGAAGAGATGTTCGCGGGCCTGGCCCGATCGTACCAAGAGAGGTTCGTTGGGATCGGCAGCGCGATCACGCTGGCTATTTAGTCTCTGGCGTGATGTCGACCCGATACGGTCAAGAGTGCTTACTTCCCAATGATCGCGGGTTTTCGAGATACGCTGGAGGTTGCCGAACTCGCCTTGGGAGACAGGCCGGATATAGCGCTGGATCACAAGACCGGTTGCCCGACCCTCCGCGGATGCGATGACGCTCCGTACCCCAGCATTCAGGCGTTCGACGGCAGCTCCGTCGAATGTCTCCGTCAGGACACTGCGGTATGTCCCGCGATCCCAGATGCTTTCCCCTATGACGCTCGATCTGATGATCAAGCTGGAATTGGGTGTGGTGAGAGCCAATATTCGCGCGATCCCAGCGTCACCGATAATCGATGACAATGCCGAAGTGGCGTTTATGCTTGCGACCACCGACGACGGCACAAGCGCAAATGGCGGCGTCCATGAACGAGGGATCGCGAGCGAGGTGGCGGCTTTGGCGCCATAAGAACTCTTTAACGGGATAACCTCAGGCCAGTCGATCCGAGTCATCTCGTCGCAGAAAATCAAGCCCCTCACTTTTTCTCCAGCGTGCCGAAAACGGCGTTCGCGACATTGGACAGCAGACCGCTGACTCCATCTGAGAAATAGCCGACGAGAAAGGCGAGCGCGGCGGTACTCGGCATAGCGCCTGATTGCTCGGTCGGTTGAGTAGCGAAGAGTGAGCTGGACCCCGGATTTAGGACCATTGGCTAAGGTGTGAAATGTCCTGCTCTGTCGCAACCGACGGAGCGAGGAATGACGAAGTCACGCAAGAAGTTTGATGCGGCGTTCAAGGCGAAGATTGCGCTTGAGGCGCTGCGCGAGGATGCGACGGTTCCGGAACTGGCGAAGCGGCACGGGGTGCATCCGAACCAGATTTATGCCTGGAAGAAGCAGGTTCTCGACAACGTCGCGAGCCTGTTCGCGCGAGGGGCGAGCGGTTCGGGCGATGGCGAGGAGGAGCGCGAACGCGAGACGGCCAAGCTTTACGCCAAGATCGGCCAACTGACGGTCGAACGGGATTTCTTGGCCAGGAGGCCAGGTCGATGAGCGCGCCCGATCGAAGAGCGATGGTCGAACGGTCTGGCAAGGACCTGTCGGTGCGCCGCCAATGCGAGCTTGTGGGCGTGGCGCGCTCGGGGATCTACCGCCCCAAGCCCGTCGCCGAGGCGGACGATCTGGCGGTGATGCGCCACATCGACGAACTGCATCTCGAACTTCCGTTCTACGGCTCGCGGCGAATGACCTTCGAGCTCAACAAAGAAGGCCGTGGGGTCAACCGCAAGCGGGTGCAGCGGCTGATGCGGGTGATGGGGATCGAGGCGCTGGTTCCGCGCCCCGGCACGAGCAAAGCCGCGCCCGGGCACAAGATATACCCCTACCTGCTGCGCGGCCTGAAGATTGTCGAGACGAACCACGTGTGGGCGGCCGACGTGACCTACATCCCGATGGCGTGCGGCTTCCTCTATCTGGTGGCGATCATCGACTGGGCCAGCCGAGCGGTTCTGGCATGGCGGCTGTCGAACACCAACGATGCGAGATTTTGCGCGGCGGCGCTGGAGGAGGCGCTGCTTCGTTTCGGAAAGCCGCGGATTTTCAATACCGATACAGGGCTCCACATTCACCGCCGAAGCTTTCGTCGGCAAGCTCGCGGCGACCGGCGTCGCGATTTCGATGGACGGACGCGGCCGCTTCATGGACAACATTTTCATCGAACGGCTGTGGCGCTCGATCAAGTATGAAGAAGTGCATCTGAAAGCTTATGCCGACGCCAGCGAGGCGCGGGCCGGCATCGGTTCCTGGATGACCTTTTACAATTTTCGACGCCCGCACCAGGCGATGAACAACCAGATGCCGATGGCGGTGTGGCGCGCCGGCATGGACAAAATCGAGGCGGCTAGGGCTGTGGATATGCCGCTTCGTCTTGGACAACGCAAACGCGTTGCCCACATACCCACAGCAGAAGCAGCAAGAAGCGGCTTGATTCTTGAAGGACAAGGGCAGGCGAGATCACACCTTAAATCCAACGTCCCGTGGTCCCACAAATGGGGTCCAGTTCAGAGACCGGCCCCAAAAAGCGTCATCACCACGCACGCATAAACGCCGCCGATGACCGGCACCATCAGCCGCCAGTAGCGCCTGTCAATATGCCACTTACCTTTGGCAACGGAATGGATGAGCCATTTCATCGAGAAGGTCACGCCGCCAACCCACCCGGTGCAAAAGATGGCGAGGACCCGGCAGCTGACCCAGATTTGAGGACCGCCAGCGCCAATGCTTATGGGCTGACCGGCCAAACCGAGGCACACTCCGTCTGCAATCAGTGCGACCAGTAGCATCCCGATCAGAACAAAGGCCTCTGTCGACATGAGGCGCCGAGCCTCATCGGGATAACGGGACTTCCAATCCCACGGCTTCCTCCCGTCAGTGTAGTCCTGGTCACCGCCGACCGGCGGCTTCATTGACGGTGTCGTATCTGACGTCGCCGCCGCTGGGGGCAGCTTCACGCCCGAAATAGGGATCGCGTCGTCGTTAGCCACGCCGCGCGGCGCTTTCGAGTGACCGAAAGGTTCGAACTGTCTCATAAACGTTATTTGCGTGTGGATAGTGCCGATAGTCCCACGCGTCGCCGACATCTACAAGCGCGGCCACAACCCGCCTGAAAAATTGCGATCCGGTTGCTTCGACCCCTTGCGCGATGATTGTCGCATCGCCGGACCCGGCTATCAGATAGGAACTCCCCTCGGCGAGCGTGCAATACGCGTCGTCGTGCTCACCAGCAGTCCAGTCAATATCCGAGAGAGATCGAGCCTTTTCCTTGAAAGACCGAAAGCTGAAGCTAGGACGGATCAAAACATGTATGTGCGCATGATCGAGCCCGCACCCGATAGATGTTCCTGTGCTGCAGGGCCCGTGCTCAAACCATACGATTTCGTCCGCGCCCAAGCCAAGATGCAGCCGCAAGTCTCGCAGAAGTTGTGAAGGACGCCGACCATGCAGGTCCGCCCATTCTCGGAAGTTTAGGGTCGGATCACGCGGGATCAGAAGCAGCCAGTTCGGGACGATCGATCCAAGCGTCGGCGCCACAAGCCACTCCGAGCGAGCAAGCAGCGGGCGGTCGTGTTTGGCGACGGGAGAAAGTCCTCCCTTCAGCAGCGCTTCGAAGCGTCGCGCTCCGGTCAAAATCTCAACAGTCAAAGCCCTCTCCAAATCACCGTTCTCGGATAACATATTTCGGGGCTGCTGCGGAAGCGATCCAGCACGAGAGTCGGGCCAATCGTCGGGGGGACGACGCGCCAACGTCCATCGCATAGCCCCGGGCACGGTTTAAATCGCCCATCCGGAAGAGACCAAAGACCGCCCGCGGCCTCGTCTTGCGTCCGCCCCAATTTCCTGTATAACAAACGCCGCGTTCGACAAAGAGAACGGCTGGAAAACCAAGGAGTGGGCCGCGGTGGGCGAGGCAGCGATATTGGCGAATGGCGCCCTAAGCCAGGCAATCGCGCCGGACAGCCTCACGTTCCGCATCGATCCGCCCGCGTCGCTCATCATGGATTCGGGCGCGACGCTGACGCCGCTCACCATCGCCTATCAGACCTATGGCGCGCTCAACGCCGAGCGCTCGAACGCGCTGCTCGTCTGCCATGCGCTGACCGGCGACCAGCATGTCGCGAACCTCCATCCGGTGACCGGCCGGCCGGGCTGGTGGGAGACCATGGTCGGTCCGGGCCGGCCGTTCGACACCGACCGCTTCTTCGTCATCTCATCGAATGTGCTCGGCGGCTGCATGGGCACCACCGGCCCCGCGTCGATCAACCCGGATACCGGCGCCCCGTTCGGGCTCGACTTTCCGATCGTCACCATCGCCGACATGGTGCGCGCGCAAGGCCTGCTCCTCGATCACCTCGGGATCGATGAGCTCTTTTGCGTCGCCGGCGGCTCGATGGGCGGCATGCAGGTTCTGGAATGGGCGGCGCGCTATCCGGCCCGCGTCTTCGCCGCGCTGCCGATCGCGACCTCGGCCCGCCACTCGTCGCAGAACATCGCCTTCCATGAAGTCGGCCGGCAGGCGGTGATGGCCGACCCCGACTGGCGGGGCGGGCGATATCTCATCGAGGGCGCGCGTCCCTCGAAGGGCCTCGCGGTCGCGCGCATGGCGGCGCACATCACCTATCTCTCCGACAGCGCGCTGCACCGGCGCTTCGGCCGCAATCTGCAGGGCCGGTCGCAACGCACCTTTTCCTTCGACGCCGACTTCCAGGTCGAATCCTACCTCCGCCACCAGGGCCAGATTTTCGTCGAACGGTTCGACCCCAATTCCTACCTCTACATGACCCGGGCGATGGACTATTTCGACCTCGCCGCCGACTTCGGCGGCTCGCTGGCGAACGCCTTCAAGGGCTCGCAAACGCGCTTCTGCGTGGTGTCGTTCACCTCCGACTGGCTCTTTCCCACCAGCAATTCGCGCGCGCTGGTCCGGGCGCTGAACGCCGGCGGCGCCTCCGTCTCCTTCGTCGAGATCGAGACCGACCGCGGCCACGACGCCTTCCTGCTCGACGTCCCCGAGCTCATGGAAACGACGCGGGGCTTCATCGACGCGGCGGCAAGGGCGCGAGGGATTTCATGAGCGGCGCGCGGATTCCTTCCCCAGCTCGCTGGGGAAGGTGGCGCGAAGCGCCGGATGGGGTGTGGCCAGCTGCCTCAACTGTTGGGCGGATTGCACGACCGTCGCAGCGCACCTGCGTCGATCCAGACCTGCTTTCCACACCCCATCCGTCGGGCTTCGCCCGCCACCTTCCCCGCTTCGCGGAGAAGGGGAGGCGCGGCGACCGCCTTCAACTCTCGATTCAGCCGAAATGCAGCAGGCACTAGCCTCTTCACGCGTCGATCTTCTGAGGGTGGCGGAACTGGTCGCGCCGGGATCGCGCGTGCTCGACGTCGGCTGCGGCGACGGAGAATTGCTGAGGCTGCTCATGGACGAGCGCAATGTCGACGGGCGCGGCATCGAGCTCTCCCAGCATGGCGTCAACGACTGCGTCGCCAAGGGACTGTCGGTCATCCAGGGCGACGCCGACGCCGACCTCGCCGATTATCCGGACGACGGCTTCGACTACGTGATCCTGTCGCAGACGCTGCAGGCGACCCGGCATCCCCGCGTCGTGCTCGAGCACATGCTGCGCATCGGCCGCCGCGCCATCGTCTCGGTCCCCAATTTCGGGCACTGGAGCGTGCGCGCGCAGCTGGCGCTTCGCGGGCGCATGCCGGTGACCCAAAATCTCGCCCACTCCTGGTACGACACGCCGAACATCCACTTCTGCACGATCGCGGATTTTGTGACCCTCGCGCACGAGGTCGGGGCGACGATCGACAAGAGCGTTGCGCTCGACCGCGCCGGCCAGCCCCTGCGGCACGGCTGGCCCAAATGGGCCTGGAACCTCTTCGGCGAGCAAGCCATTTTCCTGCTGCACCGCGGGCGATGAGCGCCGGGCAAGCGGCCAGGCGTCTCCTCCCCCCTTGTGGGGGAGGATTAAGGAGGGGGGTCGCGCCGATCTTGGGGCAACTGCGCGTTCGATAATCTCGCCACTCCGCGCGACCCCCCACCCCGGCCCGCCCCCACAAGAGGGGGCGGGTGCGCTAACGCCGTCTACTGCACGGAATTTCAGCATGCTCTACCGCGCGTCCCATGCGCAGCTCGCATGACGCGGCGCTTCGCATCCGCTCTTTCGCGGCCGCCGGTTGTCCCCTTTCAGGCGCCTGTTATCGCCCTGATAACGCGATTTTAGCGTCCTGTTACGGTCCTGTTATTTTGCTCTCGCCGGAGTTTAGCTTTTTATCGCAAGCGACTGGATAACAAGGTCTTGGCCCCGGCCGGGCCAGGCGGCCACGCCCAAGTCCGCCTGTTTTCTCCCTCCTAGCAGGGAGAACATGACTGAGCGGCCGCCCCCGCAACCATGCGGCGGTCGCATAACCTAGCTCTCCAGATCCTCGCGTAGCATCTCGAGCGCGAGCCATTCGTCCTCGGCCTTGTCGAGCGCCTCGCGAACGGCTCCATATCGCGCCATGCTCGCCTGAAACGCCGCGGGCTCGCGGAGCGCAAGCTCGCCGTCGGCGAGCTCCGTCTCGAGGCGCTCGAGCTCCCTCCGCAACGCGTCCATGCGGTCCGGCAGCTGCTCGAGCGTGCGCTTCTCGTTGAAGCCGAGCTTGCGCCTCGCCGGCGCCCGATCCGGTTCGCGCGCCGCCGTCCTTTCCGGCTTCGCACTCGCTAGCGCCACGCTCGGGCCGGCGAGGCCATAGCCGCGCTGCGCCACCATGTCGGAATATCCGCCGGCATATTCGACCCAGGCGCCGTCGCCCTCGCTGACGATCACCGACGTCGCGACCCGGTCGAGAAAATCGCGGTCGTGGCTGACGATCAAAATCGTTCCCTGATACTCGCCGAGCAGTTCCTGCAGGAGGTCGAGCGTCTCGATGTCGAGATCGTTGGTGGGCTCGTCGAGCACCATCAGGTTCGACGGCGCCGAGAGCGCTTTGGCGAGCATCAGGCGCCCGCGCTCGCCGCCCGACAGCTTGCCGATTGGGGTCCGCGCCTGCTCGGGCCCAAACAGAAAGTCCTTCATGTAGCCGATCACGTGCCGGCGCTCGCCGTTGATGGTGACGTAATCGCTGCCCCCGCCGGTCAGGGCGTCGACCAGGGTGGTCGCAGGCTCGAGCGATATCCGCTTCTGGTCGAGGCTCGCCATCTCGACGTTCGATCCGATGCGCACCGTTCCGGCGTCGGGCGCAAGCGCGCCGGTCAGGAGATTGATCATCGTCGTCTTTCCGGCGCCGTTGGCGCCGACGACGCCGATCCTGTCGCCGCGCATCACGCGGAGCGAAAAATCCCTGACGATCGGCCTTCCCCCGTAGGCCTTGCTGATCCTCTCGGCCTCGATCACCAGGGCGCCCGACGTCCTCGACTCCTGCGCCGGCATATTCGATAAGCCCGCCACGCGGCGGGCCTCGCGGCGCTCGCGGCGCAGGTTCGCCAGTTCACCGACGCGCCGCATGTTGCGCTTGCGGCGCGCGGTGACGCCGTAGCGCATCCAGTGCTCTTCGCTGGCGATGCGACGGTCGAGCTTCTGCCGCTCGACCTCCTCCTCCTCGAGTTTCTTGTCCCGCCACGCCTCGAACGCGCCGAAACCCTGGTCGAGCCGGTGCGTTGCGCCGCGATCGAGCCAGACCGTCGCTCGCGTCAGATCGGCGAGGAGGCGCCGGTCGTGGCTGATCAGGGCAAGCGCTGAGCGGGACTGGGCAAGATGCGCTTCGAGCCATTCGATCGCCAAGAGGTCAAGGTGATTGGTCGGCTCGTCGAGCAGAAGGATTTCCGGCTCCGGCGCCAGCACCCGCACGAGCGCCGCCCGCCGCGCCTCGCCGCCCGAGAGATCCGCCGGCTTCGAGGCAAGCTCGAGTCCGAGTTCGGCCATCATCGCGCGCGCCGAATATTCGTTGTCCTGCTCCCCAAGACCGGCGAGCACGTAGTCGAGCGTCGTGGCATACCCGGCGAGATCGGGTTCCTGAGGCAGATAGGCGAGCCGGGCCGACGGTTGCGCGAATCGCGTTCCGCGGTCGGGCGTCAACTGGCCGGCGGCGATTCGCAGCAGGGTGGATTTCCCCGACCCGTTGCGACCGACCAGCGCGATCCGCTCGCCGGGCGAAATCGACAGCTCGGCTCCCTCCAGCAGCGGCGCGCCGCCGAGTGTCAGGACGACATCGCGCAATTGCAGAACGGGCGGCATCAGACGAGATCTCGGCGCGTCTCTGCGTCTCGAGACCGGCTCTTCGCCTGCACCCGCGTCAACGGCTGCCCCGCGTCGAGTTGAGGCGCCGCGTCTCGCCGGCCAGCCAGCGCCTCGTCGGCGGGTCCACCAGGGGCGACAGGACCTTGCGCACCCGCGCATGATACGAGTTCGAGCCACTTGGTTTCGTCGTCGTCCATCAGCTTCCGATCGACCAGCCTGAGATCGATCGGCGCAAGCGTCAGGGTTTCGAAGCCCAGCATCTCGCGTTCGGCGCCGGGGATGGCTCGCGGTTCGACGACGACAAGGTTTTCGATTCGGATCCCGAAGGCGCCCGATGCGTAGTAGCCCGGCTCGTTCGACAGAATCATCCCCGGAACCAGCGCCGTCGTCCCGGTTTTCGCGATGCGGTGCGGCCCTTCGTGGACGGAAAGATAGGAGCCGACCCCATGCCCCACGCCATGGTCGAAATCCAGCCCGGCCCGCCAGAGCGGCAATCTCGCCAGTGCATCGATCTGCGCACCGGTCGTTCCTTTGGGAAACACAGCCCGCGCGATCGCGATATGCCCTTTGAGAACCCGGGTGAAGCGATCGCGCATGAGGCTCGTCGGCCGGCCAACCGCGATCGTGCGGGTGACGTCCGTCGTCCCGTCTTCGTATTGCGCGCCGCTGTCGACAAGGAAGATCCCTCGCTCGATTCTGCGATTTGAAGATTCGCTGACCCGGTAGTGCGGAAGAGCCGAGTTCGGTCCCGCTCCCGCGATCGTCGGAAACGAGATGTCCCTCAGCGCGCCGGTCGCACGGCGATAGCTCTCGAGCGCTTTGACCGCGTCGATCTCGGTGAGCCGCCCTTGAGACGCCTCGGCGTCGAACCACGCCAAAAACCTCGCCAGAGCCGCGCCGTCGCGCTCGTGCGCCGCACGGGCGCCGGCGAGCTCCGCCTTGTTCTTGGCGGCCTTCATCAGCGTGACCGGATCGGCGCCGACCTCGGCCTTGCCTCCCGCCCGCTCGAGCGTCTGCGTCAACAAGGCCGGCGCCGTCGAAGCGTCGAAGCTGACCCGCGAGCCGAGCTTGCCAAGTTGCTCGACAAAGCCAACGAGCGCGTCCGGCTCGCGAAGCTCGGCAAGCTGTCGCCAGTTCGTCGCTGACGGCCGGCGTCAGCTTCCGGGCGTCGAGGAAGATGGTGGGACGTCCGTGCGCGGGGCAGATAAGCGAATCCAAGCGGCAGGGGTGTATGAGCGACGTCCGCGCCGCGAATGTTGAACAGCCACGCCAGATTGTGCGGGTCGCTGATCAGGAGCCCGTCGGCGCCCTTCAGCGCTTCCCGCGCGCGCTCGATTTTGGCGGCTGCGCTTTCGCCGGCGAAGCGGCCCCTTTGCTGGCTGACCATTCCCAACGGCGGTTGCGGACGGTCGCGCCAGATGGCGTCGATCGGATTCGCCGGAAGCGCGACAAGCTCCGCTCCCGCCTTCCTGCAGGCCGCAGAGAACCGCGAGACGGCGTCGGGCGTATGGAGTCGCGGGTCGTACCCGAGCTTTTCCCCCGGCCCCATATTTTGGCTGATCCAATCGACCGGCGGCTCGTCGACGACATGCCGCAATTGGAAGACCGATCGATCGGCTTGCGATTTAGCCTGCTCGGTATATCGCCCGTCGACGAACAAGGCCGCCTTATCCTTCAGAACGATGGCGATTCCCGCAGAGCCCGAGAAGCCGGTCAGCCACAGGAGGCGTTCGGCGCCAGGGGGCACGTACTCGTTCTGATGCTCATCCGCCCGCGGAACAATAAATCCGGTCAGGCCCGTTGTTTCGAGCGCCTTCCGCAATTCAGCGACGCGCGCGGCGCCGTTCGATGGGCCGCCAACGTCGGCAAAAGATTGAAAGCGACTTTCAAGCACGGGCTGTCCTGTAGCGGCCAGAAATCAGGCGGCGTCCTGCGCGGTCACCACACGACCGATGAACGGTAATTCGCGATAGCAATGGGCAACGTCCATGCCATAACCAACGACGAAAACGTCGGGACACACAAAGCCGACAAAGTCGGCGTCTACCGCCACCACGCGCTTCCCGGGCTTCTCCAGCATCGTGCAAATCAGCACGCGACGCGCGCCGCGCGCGGCCAGCAGGTCCTTGGCGAAGGCCAGGGTACGGCCCGATTCGAGAATGTCGTCCACCAGAAGCACGTCCCGATCGCGGACAGACAATTCGATGTCCCTCAGGATCTTGACGTTTCCACTCGAAACTGTCCCTTCAAGATAGCTCGACAGGTGGAAAAATTCGACCTGCGGCTCCAGGCCCGCCCGGTGCAAAGCGCGCAGGAGGTCCGCAGCGAACATGAAAGATCCTTTCAGGATCGCCACCACCAGCAGATCCTTCGGCTCGGCGGCTGCGATCTCCATGGCCAACGCTTCGGTGCGATCGGCAATCGCCCGTTCGTCATAGAGAACCTTGACCTTTCTGTCGCCGCTCATCGACCTGCCTCTTTGCAAGATGCGTTATCCCCCGACGCAGCGAAATTTACCAGCGCGTCGCGACCACTTTCTTCAACCTGACGCTCCTGGTCGCCGTTCTCGGCGAAGCAGCTGACGCCCCTGGCCGTTTTTGATCTCCACACTCGTGGTTTGACTCGAATGGGTTCTCCGCCCCAAGCCCACATGGCCCAAAAAACCCGGCCAACCTGACCGCGCCCGCGGTCGCCTTGTCCGAGCAGACCGGACTGTCGAACTCTTGCAGTCCGGCTTGCTGGCGTTCGAGGGAAAACACGGCTAAAGCCGCGCCAAGCGGCCTCGTTCCGCCATCGCTCGGAGAACGCGTTGGTACGGTTTGAAAACGTCGGTCTGCGCTACGGGATGGGGCCAGAGGTCGTTCGCGACCTCAATTTCTCCATCGCCCCACAAAGTTTTCAGTTTCTGACCGGTCCTTCCGGCGCCGGAAAGACCACGCTGCTCAGACTGATGCTTTTGTCACTTCGGCCAACGCGCGGAACCATTCATATTTTGGGCCACGACGCAGCGGCCCTGACGAAGGATGATCTCACCGCGCTGCGCCGACGCATCGGCGTCGTCTTTCAGGATTTTCGGCTCCTCGACCATCTGACGACATACGAAAACGTCGCGCTGCCGTTGCGTGCGATGGGACGAGCGGAGTCAGGATACCGCGCCGAGGTCATTGAGCTTCTGCGTTGGGTCGGACTGGGCGACCGTATGAACGCCTCGCCGCCTGTTCTGTCCGGGGGCGAAAAGCAACGCGCCGCCATCGCCCGCGCGCTCATCGTGCGACCGGAACTGCTGCTAGCCGACGAGCCTACAGGAAATGTCGACCCGGGACTTGCCCGCCGGCTGCTTCGCCTGTTCGTGGAATTGCATCGCCTTGGCACCGCAGTCGTCATCGCGACCCACGATCTGCAGCTTATGGATCAGTTTGGATTCGCCCGCCGTCTTGTCGTCGGTGACGGAGAGGTCACGATCTTCGACGGCGTCTCGTCATGAACGAGCCGATCTCCGACGAGACCCTCGCCCTTGCGCCCGAAACCGTTCTCAAGCGCGACATGCCCCTCATTCCGAGCGGCTCGATCGCGGGCAACGCGCTGGTGGTTGTCATCGCAATCATGACTTTCCTGGCGTGCCTGACCGCCGGCGGAGCTCTGCTCGTTGCTCGCGCGTCGGAGCAATGGCGGTCTGAAGTTCTGCGCGACATCACGATCCAACTCATGCCGCGACCAGGAGACGATTTGGACTCCCTCGTGGCGAAGGCCGTTTCCGCGGCCTCACAGGCGCCGGGAGTTGACCGGGTGCACGCCTATTCCGCCACAGAGTCGGAAAAACTCTTGGAGCCTTGGCTCGGCACGGGACTCGACCTGAGCCTGCTGCCTATACCCAGATTGATCGTGGTCCACATGCGGGACCAGTCCGGCGATGAACTTCCAGGTCTGCGCGCCCTCCTTTCCAGCGCGGTCCCGCAGGCCAGTCTCGAAGATCACCGCGTTTGGGCGACCCGCATTGGAACGATGGCGAATGCTGTCGTCGCTCTCGCCGTCGCCCTTTTTGCTCTCATGATGGTGGCGATGGCGACCGCAATCGGATTCGCCACCCGCGGCGCTGTCGCCGCGAATTGCGAGATCATCGAGGTGCTGCATTTCGTCGGCGCGTCGGACGGATTTGTCGCGCACGAGTTCGAGACGCATTTTCGCCGTCTCGGCTTGCGTGGTGCGCTCATCGGCGGCTTATCGGCAATCGCCTTCTTTTTCGCCGCGTCGGCGCTTTCGACGTGGTGGTCGCGCTCGACCGGCGGCGAAGAAATCGCCGCCCTGTTCGGCGCGTTTGCGCTGGCGCCGACGGGCTACTTTGCACTCGTTCTGGTAGGCGCGGCGGTTACCCTGCTGACCGGCTATCTGTCACGGACCATCGTCTTCCGCTACTTGCACGGCCTTCTGTGACCGTGCGACGCTGGTCTTATCCTGCATAGCCGTCGTCCCGTCATGCTCGCCATTCGCTCCATCGTGTTCAATCTCCTCTTTTACCTCAATCTCATCGTCCTCATGGTGATCGGATTGCCGATGATGCTCGGGGGCCGCAAGGGCGTATTTGCGCTGGCTCGGCTCTGGGGCTCGATTTCAGTCTGGCTCCTGGATCGAATCTGCGGTCTTCGCCTCGAATACCGCGGCGTGGAGAACATTCCGCCCGGCGCCGTTTTGATTGCGGCGAAGCATCAGTCGTTTCTCGAGACATTCGCGCTACTCAAATACGCGCCCGATTTCGCGATCATCCTCAAGCGCCAACTGACGTTCATCCCGTTCTTCGGCCTCTACCTCATCGTATCGAAACAGATCGCGATCGACCGCAGCCGAGGCAGGCAGGCGCTGCAGCAGATCGTCGCGGCGACGAAGCCCGTGCTGGCCGCGGGACGCCAAGTGTTCATCTATCCGGAGGGCACCCGACGTCCTCCTGGAGCGCCGCCGAAATTCAAGCATGGCGTCGCGGCGCTCTATGCCGAGACCGGCGCTTCCTGCCTGCCCGTCGCCGTCAATACCGGGCTGTTCTGGAGACGGCGCACCTTCCTGCGCCGCCCAGGCGTCGCGGTGATCGAATACCTGCCGCCGATTGCGCCCGGGCTGGACCGCGCCGCCTTTGTCGAACGGCTGGAAAGTACAATCGAGGCCGCCTGCGCCTCTCTCAATTCGGAAGCCATTAAACACGATCCGCAGCTCAAGGCGCTCGTTGAAGAAGGCGCCCGGTGCGACGCTCCAATCGATCATTCTGCTTGACGTCACCCGATTTGTGTTCTACTTTTGTTCCCTTTCGTGAAGGGAGCGTCGGCCATGCTGGCTCATGAAGTTGGATCCCAGATCGCCGAAGGTTTGCGCGCTTTCTCCGAGCCCGCCGCTCCGAGCTGGTTGGAGTCCCCCGGGCATCCGTCCGGCGTCGAGCGCGACGCAATGACGCTTGCCGCGCTGGCCGATACGCCCCTGGCTTCACGTTTCTGCTTGTGGCCGGGCTTTTCGGGGCGAAAATACATTTTTTCCGTCTACTCCTGGTCGGAGTGCCCAGCGTTTTGTCATGCCTTGCTGCTTGCGGCGGTCCGGGACGATACCGGCCGACGTCGGGCCTTATCGGTCTCCGACACCGGCGCCTTTCCGGAGCCGGTATTGCTCCGGGCCCAGCGCGATCTCGGCGTCTATGGCGCGAGGCTAGAATTCCACATGCATCTCCTTGCGTCATCCGCGGCAGAACGAGATTCCGTTCTCACTGACCTTGTCGGGCAGCCGGCCGCGGCGCCAATCAGTTGCAGTTTTTAAATGGACAGTTTTTGGCGCCTAACGCTTTGAAAACCTTGCCGCGTCTTCAAACGTGCAAGGCGGACGATTCCGTCAAAGCGCGACGTGCTCTGGAGAGCGAGCGGTGCTCAGCCGAGCTTCAGCGCGGGCTTTGCCGCTCTCAAGTTCGCGCTCAGCCACTCGAGCTCCCCGTCCCGCACGCCGATCGCGATCAGATGATCGTAAGTCTCGGTCACGTAGTCGGCGTTCCTGCCGGAGCTCCCTTCGCCTGCGCGCACCAAATCCAGCATCGCGGCCCGGTCCAGTCGCCCCGCATATTGAGGATGCAGCCGATCCGCCACATAGGTCAGGGCCGCGACGCGTTCCCCCGTTTCCAGCGTGATCGGTTCGATCCGTTCGATATAAACCGCGGTGACTTGCTCGCGCTCCCGGAGGTACCGAATCGTCGATTCCCTCAGAGTCGCATCGACCCGGAAAGCGACGCCGGCGCACAATCCGCCCTGATCGAGACCCAGCACCAGACCCGGTTGATGCGGGGTGCCTCGGTAATGATGAGAGTACACGCACAGACATCTGCGCCACCCTCTTAACGTCGCTTTGCGCCGCTCAGCGAAGGAGAACCCCGGTCTCCACATCAGCGAACCATAACCAAAGACCCATAGGTCTTCGTCAGCTCCGCTGATCACGGCGCCTGCTCGTCCGTCTGAAGGCCCCGACGGCCAAAATCAGGCGCCGCGGTTTCCTGACCCTCCGCAACGATGCCAAGCCTGATCGCGCGGGTCCGGGTGAACAGTTCGAACAATCCGTCGCCATCCCCCCGCCGGATCATTCGCTGAAGCGCGGTCAGATCCTCATTGAACCGCCCGAGCATCTCGAGCACCGCGTCCTTGTTGTACAAGAATACGTCGCGCCACATGGTCGGATCTGAAGCCGCGATCCTGGTGAAGTCGCGAAATCCGCCCGCCGAAAACTTGATGACTTCCGAGCGCGTGACCTCCTCGAGGTCTGCGGCGGTGCCAACAATGTTATAGGCGATGAGGTGGGGCACATGACTGGTGATCGCCAGCACAAGGTCATGATGCGCCGCGCCCATCGTCTCGACATGCGAGCCCAGCGCTTCCCAAAAAGCGCGCACACTCTCCACCGCCTCGGGATCGGCGCCCTCGGGCGGCGTGAGAATGCACCAACGGTTCATGAAGAGACCGGCGAAGCCGGCGTCCGGCCCCGATTGCTCGGTGCCGGCTACCGGATGGGCCGGAACGAGCCGCGCATGAGACGGCAGCACGGGCTCCAGGGCTGACAATACCGCCCCTTTGACCGATCCGACGTCCGATACGATCGCCCCGGCCTTCAGCGCCGGAGCGATCGTACGGCCGATCTCCTCCGTCGCGCCGACCGGCGCGCAAAGCAGGACGCAATCTGCGTTTCGCACTGCGACTTTCAGGTCGTTCGTTACCTCGTCGCCGAGCGCCAACTCCTTCGCTCGCGCCAGCGTCTCCCGGGAGCGATCAGCCAGCACGATGCGACGGGCCGCTTTCCGCGTTCGCGCGGCGCGCGCCACCGAAGAGCCGATCAGCCCTACGCCGATAATCGCCAACTCGTCGAAAATGGGTTCCTCGAGGGGCGGCCCGAGCCGCTCAACCACGTTCGGCCCGCATGAACTCACCCAGTGCAGCGACGACGCCGCGATTGGCCTCTTCGTTGCCAACGGTCAGGCGCAGGCAATCCGGCAGGCCATAGGCCGCCACCGCGCGCAGTATGAAGCCCCGAGCGCTGAGGAACGCGTCCGCTTCTTTCGCGCCTCGCCCCTGGGCCTCATCGAAACGCAGCAGCACAAAATTGCCGACGCTCGGCGTCACCTCGATCCCGAGCGCGGCAATCTCGCGGCTCAGCCACGGAAGCCAGCGCGCATTGTGTTCGATCGCCTTTTCGATATGCGCCGTGTCGGCCAGGCTGGCGACGCCTGCTGCCAGCGCCGGGCCATTGAGATTGAAGGGACCGCGCATCCGATTGAGAGCGTCAACGACATACGCCGGTCCATAAGCCCAGCCGATGCGCAAATTTGCAAGGCCATGAATTTTGGAGAAGGTTCGCGTCATGACGACGTTTTCGCAAGTCGCCGCGAGTTCAATGCCCGCCGCGTAGTCGTTCCGCTGAACGTATTCGGCATACGCCGCGTCGATGACGAGAAGGCAATCCGGCGGCAAGGCGGCATGCAGCCGCTTGACCTCGGCAAAGGACAGGTAGGTGCCGGTTGGATTGTTTGGATTGGCGAGAAAGACGATCTTCGTTCGCCCGCTCACCTTCGAAAGCATGGCGTCCACGTTCGCCGTCTTGTCGCTCTCCGTGGCGATGACCGGGACGCCGCCGGCGGCGCGAATGCAGATCGGATATTCCAGAAACCCATATTCGCTGTAGAGGCCCTCATCGCCAGGCCGCAGAAAAGCGTGCGCCAGCAGCGCCAGCAGTTCGTCCGACCCGTTTCCGCAGATGATGCGAGAGGGATCGAGCCCAAATCGGCTGCCTATCGCCTCTCGAAGCACGGAGGCCGAACCGTCGGGATAAAGCGCGAGATCCCCCGCGCATTTTCGAAACGCCTCGATCGCCTTAGGCGACGGCCCAAGCGGCAACTCGTTTGACGACAGTTTGTGGACCCTCGCCACACCTGCGACCCGGCTCTTGCCGGGCACATAGGCGTCGATCGCCAGGATCTCGGGCCGAGGCTGGGGACGAGGGAGTGTAACGGACGTCATGGGCGTCTCGTAGCGCTAAATCACGCCGCCGCGCAACGTCGAGGCGTCGAAGCGGCTTGCGTGGGCTCCGATTTCCACGCTCCGCACGTCGGCGCCGCCCGCCGACCACAGCGCCGCTCGAACGGCTTGCGACGTTGCTTCCCCTTGCCGTGCAACTAGCAGGGCAAGCCCCATCCCGTCGGCCGCCGATCCGATAATTTCAGCCCCGGCGGAGTGTAGCGCGGCTGGAAGCTTGGGGCGCCACTGGTCAAGCGTAATCGAATCGAGAACGACGTCTCGAGCCGCCCCTTCGGCAAGGGGCTGTGAAATAACGAAGACCGGCAGGCCCGCCGGATGATCCGGCCTCTCGACGAACGGCAAGCGGGCGATGACCTTGGGCGCCGGGGGCGGGGCGAGCCGCGTCCACCACGCACCGGCCTCAGGCCCGCCATCGAGCGGGAACATCCCCAAATCCCCGCTTGATTCGGCGACCGCCGCAATCACGTCCGCGGCGCTTCGATGAGCAACGCAAGGAACAGTGAACCCGAAGTGAAACCTCGCCGAATCCCGTATCGCCGCCTCGCCCCGCGAGACGTCGACATGCACATTGTAGGAGGCCTGAATGTAGGTGAAGGTCGAAATGATGATGCGCCAGATGCTCTCGACCGTATCGAGCGGCAGGCGGCCGCGGTGGCGTTCGGCCAGCGTCCGCATCATCGAGGCTTCGCGCGCTGGTCGAAACGCGGAGCCGCCGCCCTGCCGCGCCTTGATCTCAATGAGTTGATCGATGATGAGACCGCGCTCGATAAGCAGCTCGTGCATTGCGGAATCGATGCGGTCAATTTCCGACCGCAGTCCCCCAAGCGTCGGCTCCGGCGAAGTGGACACTGGCAAAGCCTCCCAAAGCGCTGTCGCTCAAGCCATCCCGCCGAAAGCCTGTCGCCACTCTCTAGCTGAAGCGCCTAGGTGTTCATCGACTCGAAGAAATTGGCGTTCGACTTGGTCTCACGCAACTTCCCGAGCAGGAATTCGATTGCGTCGACGGTTCCCATTGGGTTGAGAATGCGGCGCAGCACATACATTTTCTTGAGAATGTCCGGCGGAACGAGCAACTCTTCCTTGCGCGTGCCCGAGCGCGTAATGTCCATCGACGGAAACGTCCGCTTGTCGGCTACCTTGCGGTCGAGGATGATTTCCGAATTGCCGGTTCCCTTGAACTCCTCGAAAATGACCTCGTCCATGCGCGACCCGGTATCGATCAGCGCGGTCGCGATGATAGTCAACGAGCCGCCTTCCTCGATGTTACGAGCCGCGCCGAAGAAACGCTTCGGCCGCTGCAACGCGTTGGCGTCGACGCCGCCGGTGAGAACCTTGCCAGAGGATGGAACCACCGTATTGTAGGCTCGCCCCAGTCGGGTGATTGAGTCCAGCAGGATCAGAACATCGCGTCCGTGCTCGACGAGGCGTTTGGCCTTTTCTATCACCATTTCGGCGACCTGGACATGCCGCACCGCTGGCTCGTCAAAGGTGGACGAGACGACTTCGCCATTCACCGAACGCTGCATGTCGGTCACTTCTTCCGGCCGTTCGTCGATCAGCAGCACGATCAAATAGCACTCGGGATGATTTGCGGTTATCGATTGGGCGATGTTCTGCAAAAGAACCGTTTTGCCGGTGCGCGGCGGAGCGACAATCAAGGCCCGCTGTCCCTTCCCGATGGGCGCGACAATATCGATGACCCGCGACGACAAGTCCTTACGGGTCGGATCTTCGACTTCCAGTTTCAGCCGCTCGTTCGGATAAAGCGGTGTCAAATTGTCAAAATGCACTTTATGGCGGGTCTTCTCTGGATCTTCAAAATTGATCGCATTGCATTTCAGCAGCGCGAAATAGCGCTCGCCCTCCTTCGGACTCCGGATGACGCCCTCCACGGTGTCGCCGGTTCGCAGCCCAAGCCGGCGGATCTGTGAAGGCGAAACGTAGATGTCATCAGGACCAGGAAGATAATTGGCGTCGGCGGATCGGAGAAAGGCAAACCCGTCCTGAAGAATTTCGACGACGCCTTCTCCGATGATCTGCACATCGACGCTGGCTAGCTGCTTGAGAATCGCAAACATCAATTCCTGTTTGCGCATCGTCGACGCGTTTTCGACGTCATTTTCTTCCGCAAACGCCAACAATTCAGTAGGCGACTTCTGCTGCAACTCTTTGAGTTTCATTTCCCGCATTGGCGGACCTTTTGCTCTCGGACGATTGGGCCTTTGCGGAGCCCAAAAGTCGCTGATTCTGTGGAAATATGGCTGGCGCTTTGGAGGGCGTCTTCGGCCTGTGAGGCCGCTGCGGTCGTAGCAAGATCGGGCGATCCGCGACCGCAAGACATGCGCGATGGTGAGTAGATGGAGGTCTTCTAGTCGCATTCGGCGCAATTTTCAACGGCCTTTTGCGCGCAATCTCCGGGACGGTCGCTTTTTCGCTAAAAGGGCTTCAGCACCACGAGAATGACGATCAGGACCATCAAGACGGTTGGAATTTCATTGAGAACGCGAAAAAACCGGGCAGACCGTTGGTTGGAGTCCGTCGCAAACATGCGGACGCAGCGCGCGAAATAGCCGTGCAGCCCTCCCAAGCCAAGCGCCAGTGCAAATTTGGCGTAAAGCCAGGGCGCCTGCCAGTAGCCCGTCAGGTACGCAAGGATCAGACCTGTCAGGAACACCAGAATCATCGACGGGTTGACGATGGCTTTGAGCAGGCGGCGTTCCATCGTCTTGAACGTCTCTGACATTGCCGAGCCTACCGGCGCATCGGCATGATAGACAAAGAGCCTCGGCAGATAGAGCATGCCCGCCATCCAGGCGATGACAGCAACGATGTGAAGGGCCTTGAGCCAGAGCTCCATCGCGTCCGATCCCGAGCGGGAAACCTCAGTGCGATTAGGCGGAACGCGACGGGGCCGCAAGATGCCAATGAAAGGTCGCCACAAAACAATCATAGAGAATGAATCTCTTCTCCTTCTTTTATAGGGAGCGTTTTGAGATCGTTCCCGACCGTCCAATTTCAACTGCCTCGCGAGCCGAGCGCGGCGCGGTCGAGGCGCGGGGCGATGTTGGCGTTGGAAACGATTTGTTAAGACATTGGCGGCCGTTGCGGTCGCCCCGTGTGCGCGCCCCGAGCTATCCCCGAAATTCACCGAGCGACCGCATAGGGCGTGCGAGTTGTCCCCTTGGCTTCGCCTTGGGATTGACGGGAAGCGGGGTTTCCGCCGGGCCTATGGTCTCGTTCGCGATTGACCGCTCTCCCAGCCTGTCCACAGGCTCCGGCTCCAGATATAAGCGCCTAAATTTGCTCAACTGGGGGCCGATTTGGGCCGCAGCTACTTCCATCTCCACCTCGTTTCCGACTCGACCGGCGAGACGCTGATCGCCGCGTCACGCGCGGCTTCGGCGCAATATCAGGGAGTTGCATCGATAGAGCATGTCTACCCGCTAGTGCGAACGCCTGCGCAGCTTGATCGAGTGATCACCGAAGTTGAAAATGCTCCCGGAATCGTTCTTTTCACGCTCGTCGATTCGGACCTCTCGAGGCGGCTCGAAGAAAGTTGCGAGGCGTCAGGCTCGCCATGCCTCTCGGTCCTTGGGCCAATCCTCACCCTGTTCAAGTCGTACCTTGGGCAGAACTCGACGCCGCGCGCCGGCGCGCAACACATGCTCAACGCCGATTATTTCAAGCGAATTGACGCGCTTAACTTCAGCATGATGAGCGACGACGGCCAGTTGCCGGAGAACTTGGAGCATGCCGACATCGTTTTGGTCGGTGTCAGCCGCACATCCAAGACGCCGACAAGCATCTATTTGGCGAACCGCGGCTATAAGACGGCCAATGTGCCACTCGTGCCCCACGTTCCCTTGCCGGGCGGACTGGCGCATTTGCGTCATCCTTTGATCGTGGGTCTTGTCGCCTCTGCGGAACGAATCGTCCAAATTCGCCAGAATCGCTTGCTGTCGTTGAATGCGGATTCGCAAACGGATTACGTCGACCGTATTGCGGTGGCGGAGGAGATCGCCGCATCTCGCCGGCTATTCGCGGAACGTGGTTGGCCGACGATCGATGTCTCCCGCCGTTCGATCGAGGAAACGGCCGCCGCCATACTCGATCTATATCGCGCCCATCGCCTCAATTTCATTGCCCAAGGCTGATCGAGATGACGGAGGGCGCTGTCCGTTCGAAGCGGCATTTATGGACAGGCGGAGCTCCGCTCATATTGGCCTCGAAGAGCGAAGCCCGGCGCGCGCTGCTGAACGCAGCGGGCCTCGACGCCGAGATCTTGGCGGCAAACATCGACGAACGCGCGCTTGAGCATCGCTTCTTCGCCGACGGCGGATCGCCCGAGGATCTAGCACCAGCCCTCGCTGAAGCGAAGGCGCTCGCCATCAGCGCGTCGCGGCCTGAAGCCTTTTGTCTAGGCGCGGATCAGACGCTCATGCATGGAAGCACTGTGGTGCATAAACCGTGCGACTTCGATGCGGCCGCGCAAACGCTGGCCATGCTCTCCGGCCGGACCCATCGATTGATTTCGGCGTTTTGCATCGCCCGTTCAGGAAAGACTCTCGTACTCGATGCCGATTTCGCTGAGCTTCGCATGCGGACGCTCGACCGGCAGACGATCGCCAGATACCTTGACTTGGCCGGGCCGGGTGTTCTTTCGAGCGTCGGCGCCTATCAGATTGAAGGGCTGGGCGTGAACCTGTTTGACCGCGTCGAGGGCGATTTCGCCACGATTCTCGGAATGCCGATGTTCAAGCTTCTGGCTTGGCTGCGTCGCCAGGATCTTATCGCCCTGTGAGCGAATCTGGAGATGATCCTCGCGTCGGGGTGGCCGGCTGGCCTGTCGCGCATTCCCGTTCGCCGATCCTTCATGGATTTTGGCTTCGTCAGCTTGGCTTCGCCGGTCGTTATGAACGCTTTGCAGTCCCGCCGGGCGAGTTTGCTCCTTTCGCGGCAAGAATCGGCAAGGACCTCCTCGGGGCGAATGTCACTGCACCCCACAAGGAAGCAGCATTCGCGGCCTGTGATCGGCGAACGCCGGCCGCCGAGGCGCTCGGCGCGGTCAATACGCTCTGGCGCGAGGGCTCGTTGCTCTGGGGCGACAATACCGACGTCGAGGGTTTTCTCACCAGCATGGATGAGGGCGCCCCCGGTTGGGCCGACCGCGGCCGATCCGCGGTCGTCGCCGGAGCCGGGGGCGCTGCTCGAGCGGTCGTCTACGCCTTGGCGTCGCGCGGCTTCGACCGGATTGTGGTCGTCAACCGCACGCAAGCCCGCGCCGCGGCGCTCGCAATACAATTCGGCCGAACGGTTATCGCGTCGCCATGGGACAGCCTTTCCAGGGAGCTTTCGCTGGCGGATCTGCTTGTCAACGCAAGCTCCCTTGGCATGCGAGGTGAGGCGCCGCTCGACATCGATCTCACGGTCCTGCCGGACGACGCCGTCGTGTCCGACATCGTTTACGTTCCGCTGCGTACGCCGCTTGTCGAGCAGGCCAAGACGCGCGGTTTGCTCGCCGTAGAAGGCCTTGGCATGCTGCTCCATCAGGCAGTACCGGCGTTCGAGCGATGGTTTGGCCGGCGCCCCGAGGTCACGAGCGAACTGCGCGCGCTCATAGAAGCGGACATTCTCGCGTCGCAGCAGGAAAAGACATGATCGTCGCCGGCCTCACAGGCTCGATCGCAATGGGAAAATCGACTGTCGCTGCGATGTTTGCCGCTCTCGGCGCCCCGGTTTTCGACGCCGACGTTGCGGTGCGAATGTTCTATGCGGGAAAGGGCAAGGAGACCGTCGAGGCGGCGTTCCCGGGCGTTCTGGCGAACGGCGGCGTTGACCGCGACCGACTCGCTCAGCTCGTTCTAGCTGATCCCGCTGCGCTGAAACGCCTCGAGAGCCTCGTCCATCCGGCCGTGGCGGCTGAAGAAGCGGGCTTTATTGACCGCGCCGCCGTGGACGGACGACGGCTGGCGATCGTCGACGTTCCCCTACTGTTTGAGACAGGCGGCGAATCGCGAGTCGATCTCGTCGTGGTCGTCAGCGCCCCGGAAAGCGTCCAGCGCATGCGAGCGTTGCGACGCGACGGAATGAGCGACGCCAAGCTCGACGCAATGCTCTCGCGGCAAATGTCCGATGTGGAAAAGCGGCGGAGAGCCCATTTCGTTATCGACACTGGGGGTAGCCTGGAGCAAACCCGCGTGCAAGTCAGCCAATTCATGCGGGCTGTCGCTGGACTCGCTCGAAGCAGAGATGGTGATGCGTGAGATCGTTCTCGATACGGAAACGACCGGCCTCAATCCCGCCGACGGGCATCGCCTGCTTGAAATCGGCGCGGTCGAGATCGTCAGTCAGTGCGCGACGGGCAAAGTCTTTCATACACTAATCAATCCCGAACGCGACGTACCCGAAGACGCGGCGCGCGTTCACGGCCACACGGCTGATATCCTCAAGGACAAGCCGCTCTTCGCCAGCGTGGTCGACGAATTCATCGCGTTCATTGGGGACGCGCGACTGGTCATCCACAATGCCGAGTTTGACTTGGGCTTCCTCAACGCGGAACTCGAGCGGGCGGGACGGCAGCTGATAGGCGTCGAGCGCGTCGTCGACACGCTTGCGCTCGCGCGGCGGAAGCACCCTGGCCAGCCGAACAGTCTCGACGCGCTCTGCGACCGCTACCGGATCGATCGGTCCCGACGCGTGAAGCACGGAGCGCTCCTCGACGCTGAAATCCTGGTTGACGTTTACCTGGAACTGACAGGCGGACGGCAGCGGTCGCTGTCGTTCGAAAGTGATGCCGACAAGGTCGTCACCGTTGGCGCGTTTCCTTCGCTGCGCATCGAGCCGCGGCCAACGCGCGTTTCGCTCCTCGAAGCCGAGGAAGCGGTGGCTCATACTGAGCATGTCAGGACCTTGGGAGACGCCGCGATCTGGATACGCTACGCGGGGGGACAGACAGCGGCATCAACTACTGCGCTCGCGTCCATGTGAAATCGTCTGCGCGACCGGCCTGCGGCTCTGGCGCTTCACCGATCCGCAAGGCGCGGATTCGCTCGCCGGCTGGAGCATCTGTGGAGGCCCCGAGAGCTTCGACCAACGCGCCGTGGGCTGAAATCGGCGGGGCCGTGAGGGATAGAATTGGGCCCGCCGATGGCTTCGGAGTTGCGGCGGGCCCGGGCGCCTGGGACTTTTCGGCTCCCATCTCCCGCCTGATTTGGGCGTTGATGTCGTCGGCTTGCTGCTCGATATCCGGCGGAAGGCTCGCGATGTCGGTCTGAGGCTTCGTCCTGTCGAAGTCCCTCCGGATATCGGCCTCAAGGAAATGCGCGAGTTTCCGCGATCCGGCTTTCGTCAAATAGATTCCATTGGGGCCAGAGCGCAGCTTTGAGTTCTGTCCGTCGACATCCGGGCCGAACGCCGCGTACTGACCGTTCTGGTCCGCGAAGGCATCCCAAATGTCGATATATTTGGCGCCGGCTTTCTCGGCGTGTTCGCGATCGATCGCATTCAGAGCGATCACCTGGGTATTGAACCGGTCGTCGTTCATCGACGGCAGACCGACCCAAAGAACAGGAATATGAGCGTCACGAAACGGCGAAACCAAGTTCTCAACTCGCTGGCCATAATTCGCACGCCATTTGTCGCTCAGCACATCGAGCGTTTCCCCGCCATCTTTCAGCGGCTGAAAATCGTTGATGCCAATCATGATGACCACGGTGTCAATCCGAGTCTTGGCCGTGATCATGTCGCGCGCGGCCTTGGGCCAGTCGTAATAGTCGTCGCGGACAAGGCCCGAGAGGTCTCGCGCCTGGGTTCCGATCGAGATTTCCGGTTTGTCGGCGAAAGCGTCGACGAGACCCTGGGCGGCGAGGATTCCAAGCGTGTCGCCGAGAACAGATACGAAAAAGTTCGCCGTGACCGGCGCCCCGCCGGGCGAGCCCGGGGCGCGCGTCGCTGTCGTCGAAACGAAGTCCTGCTCTTTCTTGTGCGGCTGGGGCTTGTGGGCGCGGATGCGGAGTGGCGCGTTCGATGGAGCGGCGGCTTGCGGCTTGGGCGACAGGCCGAAGAGGTTCTGCAGGAATCCCGGGAGGCCGCCGGAGTTCTGAGCCCGGGAGGCGGGCGCAGCAAGGATCCAGCAGCAGAGCGCCGCCGCCCCGATCCGAAGCATGAGCCCGACCATCGACGACCCGTCGCGCCGCGTCGATTTGTGCATTTTTGACGCAGGCCCATTCATCATCGAAGTCCCAGCGATCCCCGCTTTTCCGCGTCGATTTGTTTCATCAAGGACAATGTCGCATATCCGTCCGGCTTGAGCCCTTTCCTTTCCTGATAGGCGCGAAGCGCGGATCGAAGCGCTTCCCCGACCATCCCGTCGATGTCTCCGGGACTATACCCGATCTGCGCGAGTTTGGCTTGCAGCCGACGGACCTGTCCCATGCTGAGAGATCGGTCGGCTGTCGGCCAGCGGGCCGCGAGCCTCTTGCCGCCGATGATCGCATCGCCCAGCAGACCGACCGCGAGCGCATAGGAGGTTGAGGCATTGTAGGCTTTGATGACGTCGAAATTGCCGGTGATGAGGAAGACCGGCCCCTTGAGGCCTGCGGGCAGAAACAATCGACCCTCGTTGGACCTGGGGAAAGCGCCGCCGTCCGCCCGCCTTACCCCGCGCGCAGCGAAGTCGCCGAAGGGCGCGGCCTTCGACGAGTCGGCGTCGGTCAGGGCGAAACCGTCTGGAAGCTCAACCTCGAAGCCCCAGGGCAGGTCCTTTGTCCAGCCGTGCGCGTCGAGAAAGTTGGCGGTCGAGCCGATGGCGTCAGGGGCGCTGGTCCAGATGTCACGCCGACCGGCGCCTTCGAAGTCGACGGCATAGGCGAGGTAGCTCGACGGCATGAATTGCGTCTGGCCCATCGCCCCCGCCCACGACCCGAGCATCTGACGCGGTTCGATTTCGCCTTCCTGCAGGATCACGAGCGCCCAGAGCAGCTCGTCCCGAAAATAGTCGCCGCGAAAGTGGACGAAGGCGAGGCTTGCCAGCTCCCGGATGACGTTATCGTCGCCGGTCGAGGCGCCGAAGTCGGTTTCGAGTCCCCAGATTCCCATGATTACGCCTTCATCGACGCCGTAGTCCTTTTTAGCTTTCGCGAGCCAGGCGCTCTCTGCCTGCGCTCTCTGCCTGCCGCGATCCAGGCGTTCGGGCGAGACGGCGCTGGCGATATATTGCCAGATCGATTGGACGAACTCCGGCTGCTTGATCGTCTTGGCGACGACCTTCGGGTCGAAGGCGAGGTTGGCGAACGCGCGATCGAAGGTTTGTCGTTCAACTCCGCGCTCTTCGGCGAGCGGCCAAAGCGACGACAAGAAATTCTGAAAGGAACGATCACGGGCGTACGGCTTCTTTCCCGAAGCGTTCGCAGAGCAAGCCAGGCAACCCGTCAGGAGGACGAGGACGCAAAAACGAAAAATCGGCCATCTCAGCAGGCCGAATTTTGCCTCGCCGCCGCCGCGCATGATTTCCTCTTTCCGGGCACGTTGCCACGACGTCTTATAGCGACAGGCAGGGGAAAAGCTAAAGCTCGCCGATGACGCGCTGACCTATCGTTCGCGATGGATCGGGCCCCGGTTCGGACGCTGAGAGATGGCGGCTCGAGATCGCGCGCTCTAGTCTTTGATGTCCTCCGGGCGAGGCATCGAAATGATGTTGTAGCCGGCGTCGACGAAATGCACCTCCCCCGTCACCCCCTCTGAAAGGCCGGAGAGGAGATAGAGGGCCGCCCCGCCTACGTTTTCGATCGTGACCGTTCGCCGAAGCGGCGAATGGGCGCGCTGGAAGTTGAACATGAAACGGGCGTCGGCGATCCCCGCGCCGGCCAGCGTGCGGATCGGCCCGGCGGAGATCGCGTTGACGCGGATATTGTCCGGGCCGAAATCCGCGGCCAGATAGCGCACGCTCGCCTCGAGCGCGGCCTTGGCGACGCCCATGACGTTGTAATTCGGCATGACGCGCGTGGCGCCTCCGAAAGTGAGAGTGAGCATCGCGCCGCCGGATGGCATGATCGCAGCGGCGCGCTTGGCGACTTCGGTGAAAGAGAACGCCGACACGACCATCGTGCGAATGAAATTGTCGCGGCTCGTGTCTACGTAGCGTCCCTTGAGTTCGTTGCGGTCGGAAAAACCGATGCAATGGACGAGAAAGTCCAACGTGCCCCATGACGCGCCGAGCGCCGAGAAGACTGAGTCAACGGAAACCATGTCTTCGACGTCGCACGGCAAGATAAGCTTCGAGCCGAGGCTTTGCGCCAGCGGGATCACGCGTTTGCCGAGAGCTTCGCCCTGATAGGTGAAGGCGAGCTCTGCGCCCTCAGACGCCAGCGCTTTCGCTATGCCCCAGGCGATCGAGTGATCATTGGCGACCCCCATCACCAAGCCGCGCTTGCCGCGCATCAAGCCAGACGTCATCGTTCACTCGGGATGAAGAAGATCAAAGGAACCTGTTTGGGGACTTACGCATCGACGTGCTTGAAAACGAGCGTCGCATTGGTCCCGCCAAAGCCGAAAGAATTCGATAGGACCGTCCCCAACTTGACGTTGTCGCGCCGGGACCGAACGATCGGCATGTCCGCGAAAGCAGGGTCGATCTCTTCAATATGAGCGCTCTCGCAGATGAACCCGTTGTGCATCATCAGCAGCGAATAGATGGCCTCGTGCGCGCCGGTCGCTCCTTGTGAATGGCCGGTCAGGGATTTCGTCGCCGATATTGGAGGGCATTTCTCCCCGGACCCGAACACCTGACGAAGCGCTTCGATTTCTTTGAGGTCGCCGATGGGCGTGGAGGTCGCGTGGGGATTGATGTAATCGATTGGCGCCTTCACCGTCGCCAGCGCCTGGCGCATGCAGCGTTCCGCCCCCTCGCCTGAAGGCGCCACCATGTCGTGCCCATCCGAGGTCGCGCCGTACCCGACGATTTCGCCGTAGATCTTTGCTCGGCGAGCCTTGGCGCGGTCGTATTCCTCAAGAATCAGAACGCCGGCGCCGGCCGAGATGACAAATCCGTCGCGATTCCTGTCGTAGGCGCGCGAGGCGCGCGAAGGCGTCTCGTTGAACGCGGAAGACATGGCGCCCATGGCGTCAAACAGGACCGCGAGCGTCCAATCGAGTTCTTCGCAACCGCCGGCGAACATCAGGTCCTGCTTGCCCATGAGGATGTGCTCGTAGGCCGCGCCGATGCAGTGATTCGAGGTCGCGCAGGCCGAGGAGATGGAATAACTTACTCCCTTGATCTTGAACCAAGTGGACAACGTCGCGGATGCGGTCGAGCACATGGACTTCGGAACTGCGAAGGGGCCGACCCGCTTGGGCCCTTTCGAACGCGTGATGTCGGCCGCCTCGACGATCGCCCGTGTCGATGGGCCCCCCGAGCCCATGATGATGCCCGTTCGTACGTTCGACACCTCGTCGGGCGCGAGGCCGCTGTCGACAATCGCCTGGTCCATTGCGATATGGTTCCAGGCCGTGCCGCCGCCGTGGAAGCGCATCGCCCTCCGATCAAGGATCTCTTCAGGATTAAGGACGGGCGCCCCCTGAACCTGGGAGCGAAAGCCCAGTTCGGCGAATTTGGCCGCCCGGGTGATTCCGGATCTTCCGTCATGAAGGCTCGCGGTCACTTCCTGCACGTTGGAGCCGATCGAGGACACGATGCCCATGCCGGTGACCACGACGCGTCTCATTCCTTTGTCTCCGTGATCACGCGCCGCCGTGGGGGGTCTCTCAAGCCGATGCCGGGGCCGCCGGGCTGAACAGACCGACGCGCAGATCCGTTACATCATAGATGCGCTTGCCGTCCGCCTCGAGCCAGCCGTCGGCGATGCCGAGAATCAGCTTGCCTTTGAACACGCGCTTGATGTCGACGCCGTACACCAGCTTCTTGACGGTCGGAAGCACCTGCTCGGCAAACTTGACCTCGCCGACCCCGAGCGCGCGGCCTCGGCCCGGCAAACCAAGCCAGCCGAGGAAGAATCCGGTCAATTGCCAGAGCGCGTCGAGCCCCAGACAACCGGGCATCACCGGGTCGCCCTTGAAATGGCAATCGAAGAACCAAAGGGTCGGCTTGATGTCGCACTCAGCCCGCACCTCGCCTTTTCCGTTGGTGCCGCCGGTTTCGGAAATTCGTTGAATCCGGTCGAACATCAGCATCGGCGGTAGCGGCAACTGCGCGTTGCCGGGGCCGAACAGTTCGCCCCGGCCGCAAGCCAGGAGATCCTCGTAGTTGAAGTTATTGCGCCTGCTATCCATTCGCACGATGTGCTCTTCGGACCGGACGCGAAGCGCACGGCGACCCCAGCCGAAGTGGTAACACAAGCGCCCGTCCATCGAAAGCTCGGCGCCGCGTTCGCGCATTTTTGGCCCCGATGATGCATCGAAGCCACAGGCAGGGCGATTTCATTCGCGGGAAGGACGCAGCGGCTGTCGCGCGCGCAATTCGCCGGTCCGGCTGTTATCCGCAGGTCAGTAGGGCGGCTCCGCGGCTCCGATCAGGCCCTGATCTGTCAGCACCACCCAGCTGCCGCCCGCGCGCTCGATCCGCTCGACGCGTCCCGCGCCGGGAAGAACATCGCCGGGCCGGACCTCATATTGGCCGTCGCGTCCCTCGATCAGGGCGACATCGTCGCGAGCGCCGAGCACGACGTAGCGGCGCAGCAAGGGTCGCGGCCTTTCGATCGAACCCGTAGTCTCCATCGAGACATTGCCGCCGAACTTGGGCGGAGGGGCGGGCTGCTTTGGCGGCGGTGGGCTTGGGGGCGGCGGCGGGGGCGAAGCCGCGGCGACGACGGCCTTCTTCTCGAGTTTTTCGATGCGGGCTGACAATTCGGCGACTTGCGCGCCGGCTTCGTGGCCGAAGCGTTCGCCAAGCTTGTCGACCTTTGCCGTTTCGTCGCGATCGAGACGCTCGACGCGCTGCGAGAGTTGGGCGAGCGCGCTGCCCAGCTCCTGGGAGGAAGCGGAACTGGAGCGGATTTCGCCGACCGACCGGCGCAATTCGATCAACTCGTCGTGAGCCTTCGCGTTGTCGATTGCGCTCAGGCGCGCGGCGAGCGCGTCCACCGTTCGTGCAAGCACTTCGGTTTGATGCGCATGCTCGGCGAGGAGGCTAGCCTCGTGGCGATGATCGTTGATGACAAGCGCGCCAGCGCCGGCGCCGAAGGCTGCAATCGCGATCGCGGCCACCGCGGCGATCCGCGATCGGGCGAAGCCACCTGACCGTCGCGCGCGTGATTCGTCAGCCCGGTCTGCCCGCAAGACCGGTGGAATGATAGCGGGTAGTCGCGCAAGCTCCTTCGACGTTTTCGGCTCCGCCGCGTCTTCGGGTCGCGGGTCGTCGGGCGGGGGATCGTCGTCGGGGTTCGTTGCCGTCTCGCTTGGCTGGCCAACGTCCGGGTCGTCGTGTTCATTCATGAAAGTCGCCTATGGCTGACGCACTGTTGATCGGATTGTCGGCTTTCCGGCTTAACGAAGCGTTGACCATTGGCTTCGCCAACGCAAAAATTGTCTTTCCGTAGCCGCCGCGTCGCGGAACCGAGGATCGAAAGCCATGACGATAATGAAGTTTGGCGTCGGTCAGCCGGTCCGGCGCGTTGAAGACGAGCGATTGGTTCGAGGCGCGGGCCGATACACCTCGGATTTCGCCCCGAAGGACTCGCTCTACGCGCACTTTATCCGCAGTCCCCATGCACATGCCCGCTTTACGGTTGGAGATCGAGAAAGGGCTGCGACGGTGGCTGGCGTGAAGGCCATCTATCTCGCCTCCGATTTTTCCGCCCTCGGCGATCTCCCCTGCCAGCAAACGACGCTCAATTCCGATGGCTCGCTGACGCCGCTGAAACCCTATCCGGTGATGGCCGCCGGGGAGGTCCATCACGTCGGCGACATCGTCGCCATGATTGTCGCCGAGTTCGATCGTGGCAGCCAGAGACGGCGCCGAAGCGCTGGCGATCGATTGGGAGTCGCTTCCCGCAGTCGCCGACACGCGAGAGGCGCTTCGGCCAGGCGCAGCTCAGGTGTTCGCTGGCGCGCCCGGCAATGTGGCCTTCGACGCTCACATCGGCGACAAAGGCGGGACTGACGCGATCTTTGCCTCAGCCGCGCGTGTCGTTCGAATCGAGATCGTCAACCCCCGGGTGGTTGCAAACTTCCTCGAACCCCGCGGAGCCGTGGGAATGTTCGACGCCGAGAGCGGACAGCGAATCCTCTATGCGGGAAGCCAGGGCGTGCATGGTCTGCGTGACCGTTTGGCTGGCGACGTCCTGAAAATACCTCCGGAGACGCTGAGAGTTGTCACCGGCGACGTCGGCGGCGGATTTGGAACGCGCATTTTTATCTACCGGGAGTATCCACTCGTCCTCGAAGCGGCTCGCCGCCTTCATCGCCCGGTTCGATGGCAGGCCGAACGCACCGAACATTTCGTCGGTGACGCTCAAGGACGCGACAATGTGACGACCGCCGAGATGGCGCTCGACGAGAAGGCCCGGTTTCTTGCCCTGCGTTTGGACATTCTCGCCAATCTCGGCGCGTATCCGTCTCAGTTTGGCCCCTATGTGCCGTGGCTCGGGGCCACGATGGCGACCGGCCCCTATAGGATCGAACTCATTGTTCGCGCGTGTTCGGGGCCTTTACACGCACACGCTCCCGGTCGACGCCTATCGCGGCGCCGGCCGGCCCGAAGCGGCCTACGTACTGGAGCGGCTCGTCGACCAATGCGCAAGGGAGCTCGGTGTCTCGCAGGAAGCGATTCGACTGCGCAACTTCATTCCGCCCGACGCGATGCCTTACAAAACAGAAACCGACCGAACGTACGACGTTGGCGATTTCGCCGGCGCATTGAAGCGGTGCGTCAGCAAGGCCGGGGTCGCCGACTTCGACAAGCGCGCCGAAGAGTCGAGGAGGCGCGGCGCGATCCGGGGACTTGGCGTTTCGAGCTACATCGAATGCACCGCATGGGACGATCCGGAAACCGGCTCGCTCAGCCTCGAAAAGGACGGCTCTCTCACACTGCTGATCGGAACCCAGTCGACGGGCCAAGGGCATGAGACTGCCTACGCTCAAGTGGTCTCGGAGCACTTCGATGTACCGCTCGATCGGGTCAAAGTCGTTCAGGGCGATACCGCACGGGTCGAGACCGGCGCGGGCACGGGCGCCTCGCGCTCAATCCCGGTCGGCGCGGTCATGACGGCTCGTGCGTCGAAGGAGCTTGTTGGGTCGCTGAAGGAACTGGCCGCCGACAAGCTCGAGGCCGCAATCGCGGATCTCGAGATCGGCGATGGCCTCGTTCGCATCGTCGGCACGGACAGATCGCTGTCGCTCGCGGAAATCGCCGCCCTTCCGTCCGCGGCGCCCGAGCGGTTGCGGGGCGCCGGTTCATACACGCCCGACATGGCGACCTATCCCAACGGGACTCACATTTGCGAAGTCGAAATCGATCCCGAAACGGGAGCTGCTAAAATCGTGCGCTACACGGTCGTCGACGACTTCGGCTTCACACTCAATCCCCTCCTGCTCGAAGGCCAGGTGCACGGCGGGATCGCCCAGGGCGTTGGCCAGGCGCTGATGGAGCGAGCTGTCTATGACAGCGAAGGCCAGCTGCTTTCCGCAAGCCTCATGGACTATTGCCTGCCGCGCGCCGACGACTTTGCTCCGATCGCTTTCGAGACCCGAAATATTCCCTCGACGACCAATCCGATGGGATTGAAAGGAGCCGGCGAAGCGGGCACGATCGGCTCGACCCCAGCGGTGGTCAATGCGGTCGCCGACGCCCTTTGGCGCGCCTACGGCGTCGCCGACATTGACATGCCGGCAACCCCTCAGGCGATCTTCCGTGCGATCCGCAAGGCGGAAACCGCAAAGAGAGCTTCAGGGTGAAGAAGAATAGTCCGAAGAGTGTTTGCGCTTCGCTGCGAGGCTCTCGATTCTTTGCGGCGCGGCGCCGACGTCCAACCTAAGGAGGCGACTATGAGGAAGCTGTCGGTCTTTGTTGCGATCTTCGTCCTCGGCGCCAGCGCCGCCCTCGCGATGTCGGGCGCGGATGCGATCAAGGCGCGCCGCGAACTGATGAAGGGTGACGGGGCGGCGACGAAGCCCGTCGTCGCGATGCTGCAGGGCAAGGCCCCGTTCGATCTTGCGACGGTGCAGAAGACGCTGAAGACCTATCAGGACGCCGCGAGCAAAGAGCCCGCCTTCTTCCCGCCCGACAGCAAGACAGGCGACACCAACGCCTTGCCCGTCATCTGGGACGACGACAACCTGGCCGATCTCGACGCTCGTTTCAAAAAATTCGGCGCGGACGCCACCGCCGCGCTGGCCGCAATCAAGGACGAGGCCAGCTTCAAGGCGACCATGCCGGGCGTGCTCCAGAACTGCAACGATTGCCACGAGAAATATCACGCAAAACGGCAGTAGCGGCGCCCCGGCGCCGCTACTGCCCGGGCGGATCAATCATGCGCAGCCGGATCGCTGCCGCGCTTGGCCTCGCGGGCGTCCTCGTCGCGGCGGCGGCCGCCGCGGCTTGGGTCGCGACCTCCCCGCGGACAATTTCCGCCGAAGTCGCGGCGGCCGTCGCCGAGCCCGGCGACCCCGAGGCGGGGAAAAATGTCTTCTACATCGCCGGCTGCGAGTCCTGCCACATGTCGCCGGGCCAGAAGGATCCGCTTCGTCTCGGCGGCGGCATGGAGCTGAAGACGCCGTTCGGCTCGTTCTTTCCGCCCAACATTTCGCCGGACCTCAGGGACGGGATCGGCGGATGGACCTCGGCCGATTTCGCCAACGCGCTGATGGCGGGCGTGTCGCCGCGGGGCGAGCATTTGTATCCGGCTTTTCCCTATCCGTCCTATCGCCACATGTCGATCAAGGACGTGCGGGATCTCTTCGCCTTCCTGCACACGCCGCCGCCGGTCTCGGGGCGGGCGCCGCCGAACGCGCTCAAGTTCCCCTTCTCCATCCGCCGCGCCGTCGGCTTCTGGAAGCTTCTCTACCTGCCGCAGATCGATCACCCGATCGCCGTCGATCCAACCGATGGGGAGGCGTTCGGCCGCTATCTCGTCAATGGGCCTGGCCATTGCGCCGAATGCCATTCGCCGCGCGACGTCTTCGGCGGAATCATCGCCTCCCGCCGCCTGACCGGGGGCCCGCTGCCGGACGGCAAGGGCAAGGCGCCGAACATAACGGCCGAGGGCCTCAAGGATTGGTCCGAAGACGATGTCGAAACCGCGCTCTCGACCGGCTTCACCCCGTCAGGCGACGTGCTCGGCAGCGCGATGACCGCGGTCGTGCGCAGCCTCAAGCAGGTTCCCGAGCCGGACCTGGCCGCGATCGCGCGCTACCTCAAGTCCTACAGGCCCGGCGGGGCCCCCTGATCGTGTGCGGCTCAAATCGCGGCGACAGCAGCCGCGGCGTCGGCGCGAATGCGATCGACCATCGCGCGCACGCCGTTTGATCGTTGCGGCGTCAAGTGCTGCTCGAGGCCAAGCTCGCGGAAAGCACCCAAGGCGTCGGTGGCGCGAATCTGTTGGGGCGGCTGATCGGAGTAGAGCGCGATCGCGATCGCGATCAGTCCCCGCACCAGATGCGAGTCGCTGTCGCCGCGATAGTGGAGAATCGTCCGTCCGTCCGGATCCGTTCGCTCCTCCCGCTCGAGCCAGACCTGGCTGACGCAGCCCCGAACCTTGTTGACGTTGTTATGCGCCTCTTCGCTCAGCGGCTCGAGGCCATGGCCGAGCTCGATCACATAGCGATACCGGTCCTCCCACTCGTCGAGCAGGGCGAAATCGTCGCGGATCGACTCGAACGTGGACACAAAGACCCTCGGGAGGCGGGCGAGTGGCATATATAGGCGTCGGGCGCCAAAGGCCACAGGCTAACGGCTGTCGATGGGCTGAACCGAAGAGCTCCGCGTCGGCCAGGCCTTGTCCTTCGACCTCGGCTCATCTGCCGAATGGGGCGCCGTCGCCGCCTTGCGGAGCGCGTCCCCCGCTTGAACGGAGAGCGCGGCGACGTCCGCCGCCAGGCCCAGCCTTTCAACCGCGCTGCGGCAATCATCGGACATACCATGCACACAAGCCGCGAGCGGGCCCGGCAATGCGACCGGCCCGCCTGATCCGTCGAACGGCATCGCGCTGTAAACCAGACCGAGCCAGAAGACGCTTCGCGCCACGAACCCCAACGATCTCTCCAACAATCGACCCGAGCCGATGGCGACCATAGGGGAGGATGTTTTCAAAATTGTCGAAAAGGGTCATCGAATTGAAGCGTTCGCGGTTACCCCTGCTTAAGAGGCGGCGCCCGGTCGCGAGGGATTTTCTGTCGGAAGTTCGATCGGCCCGAGAATAACGCCTGGCGGGCGTAAAACAGCGCGATTCCCGCGCCACGGATCGTGTGGAGAATTTGCTTTTGCTGGAATTGTCTTGCGCGGATTTTCATTCGGGCGCGCCGGAGCTTTCATTGACTTTCATTTCCTGGAATCTGCTCCTGCGAAATGAGCGTTTTCAAGGGCTTGTGAGGCTTTAGCGCGGAGAAAATTTGCAAAACTCAAAAAACTCCCAAACTGAACATCCAAATGCACACGGAATTATGCCCTCGCTTCATCCTCTCGGTCTCCGTCACCCGGATGGTGGCTCGATCATTCAGAAACTGACCATACTACGTTCTTTGGTTTTTCGGAAGAAAATTGTTGCATTGGCTGTCCCGGGGCCGCCGCCATGCGAACCGAATGCGAACCGGCGGCGCATTGACTTCGCCGCCCATCATCGCCATGAAACGGCGTTCAAGCGCGGGTGTAGCTCAATGGTAGAGCAGCAGCCTTCCAAGCTGAATACGAGGGTTCGATTCCCTTCACCCGCTCCATTCTCATCTTACTTCAGAACCGCTCCCCGACCATCTCCTCGCTCTTGGCCCAGAGCGCCTTGGCGTGCTCGGGATCGAGCGCGTAGGCGCGGACGCCGCCCATGACTTCGGCGCCTTCGACGAGTTCAGCCACATGGCAGTCCTCGCAGTATCGGCCGCCGACCTCTTCGGCCGGAGCGACGACGCCGGCCCAGACCGAAGTGGCGGCGCCCTGCGGGATGGACTTGTAGGTGAAGGGCGGCAAGCCTGCAGCGGCGTTGGCTGAGTTGATCCGGGCGAGCCGGTCGGTCAGCTGCTGCCTCACCTCGGGCGTCAGATAGCGGCTAAGCTCGGTCTGGATGCCGCCGGGATGCACGGCGGTCGCCCTGACGCCGTCCGCCTTGTGCCGCCGGTCGAATTCGACGGCGAACAGGATGTTGGCGGTCTTCGACCGGCCATAAGCCCCGAACTCGGTGTAGGGCGCGCGCTCAAAATTGGGATCGCCGAGGTCCACGTCGGCGAATCTGTGGCCAGCGGATGAGAGGTTCACCAGCCGCGAACCCGGCTTCATCAGCGAGGCGATGCGGTTGACGAGCACGAAGTGACCGAGGTGGTTGGTGCCGAACTGGGTCTCGAACCCGTCGGCAGTCTTCCCCTTCGGGCAGGCCATCACGCCGGCGTTGGCGATGACGAGATCGAAGGGCTTGCCGGCGGCGACGAGCGCGTCGGCGCAGGCGCGCACGCTCTTCAGCGACGCCAGATCGAGCTCGACCAGCTCGAGCCCGCCGCCCTTTGCGGCATCGGCGCGAACCCGTCCGGTCGCGGCCATGGCCTTGCTGAGGTCTCGCGCCGCGCCGACCACTTCAGCGCCGTGTGCGGCGAGCGTGCGGGCGGTCTCGACCCCAAGGCCGGCCGAAACGCCAGTGACGAGAATGCGTTTGCCGCTCAGGTCCACGCCCTCAAGGACTTCGTCCGTGGTGGACGTCGCGCCAAACTTTCCGGCCATCGTTGTCTCCAATTCTTGGGACTCGCACACTTGGTCACGAACCGCCCGGCTTTCCAGACTTGGAGCCGGTCTTTCTCGAACTGGCGCCCAAGCGAACCACCCTCTTCAACTTTGCGTGACCAGCGGAGCATCGCCTTCGCCCAACCGTTCTGCATGAAGGGCCCTTGGGTAATCCACTCCAGCGAAGGCATTCCATGACCGCGACGTTTCCCGCCGGCGCGAGCGCTCGGGTGGAAAAGCCGATGGCGCCCGAAACTCCGCCCGTCCCGCCTCACATCGAGGAAACAATTGCGGCGATAGCCGCGCTCCATGCCGAGCATTACCGGCAGGCCGGCGCCGTCAGGAGGTTCGTCGCCAAGGTGACGGCAATGGTGGCCCAGCCGCGCGTGCTCGGCATCCTGAGCTTCATCGTCCTGGGATGGCTCGCCCTCAATATCGGGCTGGACGCGGTACACAGCCCCGCGCCCGATCCGCCGCCCTTCGCCTATCTCTCGGTCGCGGCCTCGACCATCGCCCTCTATCTCACGGCGATGATCCTGATCGCGCGCCGCGCCGACGATGAGCTGGCGACGCGACGCGACCAGCTCACGCTCGAGCTTGCCATCCTCAGCGATCAGAAGTCGGCGAAGATCATTGCGCTCCTGGAGGAATTTCGCCGCAACGACCCCAACCAGGGCGACCATCGCGACGAATTCGCCGAGGCGCTGGCGCAACCCGCCGATCCGCAGGCCGTGCTCGAAGCGATTAAGGCGGCGCACGGAGACGTGGCGACGCTGGCGGCGGACGTGCCGGAGGACCAAAGCGGGTAAAGCCAAGCCATGCTTGGCCTGCCCGCGACGACTACCCGATTTTCATCACTGCGCCCCGCGCGAGGCTTGGAGCGAGCTTTCGCATATCGGAAGCCGAGATCGCAATGCAGCCGGCGGTAGGCGTGAATCCCGGCCGCGCGAGATGGAAGAAGATCGCGCTCCCCCTCCCCTTGGCGCGGCGCGAGAAATTCTGGTCGAGCACGAAGGTCAGATCATAGAGATGATCGTCGCGCCACATCTTGTCGGTGCAATCTGTCGCGGGCAACCGCACCGGACGATTGTAGCGCGGGCTCGTCGGGTCCTCGCACCAGCCCTGATCGCGCCGCATCGCCTTGAGCAGGACGCCTGCGGCGTCGGGCCGCGGACGGTCCGGCCGGTAATAGCCCCAGAGCAGCGCAAACCGCCCTACGGGCGTTCCGCCGTCGCCCTCGCGCTTCACACGCACGATTCCGGCGGGCCCCAGCGCGCAAGCAACGCGGAACGGCCCCGCAGTCAGCCAACCGCGCGCGCGGTTTAAGGCGACCGGCCGGACGCGGAGAAGAGAGAGACGTTGCGGCATGGAGGACTCGAATGCGCGGCGGGTCGCAGGGAGAATGGCGGCCCGCATCAGCGACGGCAAGAATCAGTCCAGTGTCGTTCTGAACCGCAGCAGCGCCAAGATCGAAAAGACCGGGATGAAGGTCGCGAGCATCGCGAATTCGAAGCCGATCTCGCTCCAGTTCGCGCCTTTGAGCATCACCGCGCGCACGACGCGCAAGAAATGCGTCATCGGCAGGAGGTTGCCGATGTCCTGCGCCCACATCGGCATGCCGTGGAACGGAAACATGAAGCCGGACAGCAGAATCGACGGCAACATGAAGAAGAAGGTGAGCTGCATCGCCTGCATCTGCGTGCGCGCCAGGGTCGAGAACGTGTAGCCGAGCAGGACAAGCCCGAGGACAAAGACGAGGACGCCGCCGACCAGCATCGCGAGATCGCCGACGAACGGCACATGGAAGAGGAAGCGGGAGGCGACAAGGATCACCGCGACCTGCACCGCGCCGACGACGAAATAGGGCAGCACCTTGCCGAGCATGATCTCGAAGCCGTTGGCGGGCATGGCGAGCAGGTTCTCCATCGTACCGCGCTCGATCTCGCGCGTCAGTCCGACCGAGGTCATGATCGTCATGGTCATCTGCAGGATGACGCCGAGCAGGCCCGGCACGATGAAATATTGCGAAATGCCGTCCGGATTGTAGCGCTTGTGCACGACGATCGAGAGTTGCTGGTCTTGCGTCTCCACCGCCTCGAGCTCGCGCCCCTGCTCGCGCAAGAGCGCCCGGTTCGCAATATCATTGAGCGCGCTGACCGCGCCGCTCGCCGCCGCGGGGTCGGTCGCGTCCGCTTCGACGAGGATTTGGGGTTTGTCGCCGCGATCCACACGGACGCCAAAGTCGCTCGGGATGATGACGAGGAAGGCGACCGCGCCGCTCTGGATCAGACCCTCCGCCTCGGAGTCCGTCTTGGGGCGCGCAACGAAGCGATAGTAATTGCTGACCTCGAGCGCCGAAACGATGGCGCGGGAGTAATGGTCCTGGTCCATCGCGAGCAGCGCAGCGTCGAGCCGCTTCGGGTCGGTGTTGATGGCGTAGCCGAAGAGGATCAGCTGCACGATCGGGATGCCGAGCATCATCGCAAAGGTGATTCGGTCGCGCCGCATCTGGACGAATTCCTTCGCCAGCATGGCGCCGAGCCGGACGAAGAAGAGCCGGATCATGCCGCCCTCGCGGGCTTCGGCGCGCCGTTCCCGGGGCTGTTGGACGCGCCCATGAAGTGGATGAACACGTCCTCGAGGCTGGTCCGGCCCGGCTCGATCGCGAGCCCGTGCAGCGAGGCGTAAGATCCAAGCTCGTCCGCCATTCTGACTGGGTCGAGGCCGACGACGTGTAAAGTGGCCCCGAACGGGGCGACCTGGGTGACCGAGTCGAGTCCGAGCAGAGTGTTCATGAGGTCCGCGCTCGGGTTGGCGCGCACGACAAAAGTGTGGAGGCCCGACTGGCGGACGACCTCGTCGACCGTGCCGGTCGCCAGCATATGTCCGTAGGAAATGTAGCTGATGCGGTGGCAGCGCTCGGCCTCGTCCATGTAATGGGTCGAGACGAGCACGGTCAGGCCGTCGGCTGCGAGCCGGTGAATCTCGTCCCAGAACTCGCGCCGCGCCTTCGGATCGACGCCTGCGGTCGGCTCGTCGAGCAGCAGCAGCTTCGGCCGGTGCATGATGCAGGCGGCGAGCGCGAGGCGCTGCTTCCAGCCGCCCGAGAGCTGCCCCGCGAGCTGGTGGCGGCGCGAGGTCAGGCCCAGCTCGGCGAGCGTTCTCGCGACCGTCTCGCTTCGCGGGCCCAGATCATAGAGGCGCGCGACAAAGAAGAGATTCTCCTCGATCGTCAGATCCTCGTAGAACGAGAACCGCTGGGTCATGTAGCCGACTTCGGCCTTGATGCGGCGGCTCTCGCGAATGACGTCGTAGCCCAGCACCGTTCCCTCGCCCGCGTCCGGGGTCAAGAGCCCGCAGATCATGCGGATGGTCGTCGTCTTGCCCGACCCGTTGGGCCCGAGAAAGCCGACGATCTCGCCCGCAGCGACTTTGAGCGAGATGTGATCGACGACGACGGCCGCGCCGAACCGCTTGGTGAGGTTCGATACGTCGATGACGTTCGCGGTTCCCTCATTCACGACCGGGGCCCCGGCAGATCGACGTCGACAATCTGGCCCGGCTGCAGGCGCAAGGGCTTGTCGTGCGCGGCGCGCGCCTCGACCAGGTAGACCAGCGTCTGGCGGCTTTCGAGCGAGTAGATGACAGGCGGGGTGAATTCCGGTTCGCGCGCGATATAGGTAACGGCTGCGCTCAAGCCCTTTTCGCAGCCGTCGCACCGGACGTTGAGCTCCTGGCCCAGCGCGAGCGAAGAGAGCGCCCCCTCCGGCACATAGACCATCACCTTGACCGCATTTTCCGGAAGGAATGAAACGACCGGCGCCGAGGGACCGGCGACGTCGCCGACGCGCCGGATAATGTCAGAGACATAGCCCGCCGAGGGCGCGACGAGCTGACGCTGCTCAAGCCGCCACCTTGCGTTGTCGAGCGCGGCTTTCGCCTGATCGACCTTGTTGCGGGCGGAGAGGATTTCCTCGTCGCGTGCTGGCAACTTGGCGACCGCAAGATTGGACGCGAGCTCCGTGACCCGGGAGGCCGCGACGTCGTAAGCCGTCTGCGCCGCGTCGAGATCGGCTTGCGAAGCAAAGCCGCGAGCGTTGAGGTCCTGGCGCCGGTTCAGCGTGCGCTGCGCATCGTCCTGCTGCACTCGCGCAGCCTTGAGGGTTGCGTCGATGGCCGCGATTTCCTCCGGCCGGCGGCCGTAGAGGATGTTCGCGAGTTCGGCGTTGGCCTGCCCGAGCGCCGCCTCGGCGTTGTTCACGGCGATTTCGGCGTCGGCTGTCTCCAGGGTCGCGATACGGTCGCCGGCTTTGAGCATATCCCCGCGCCGCACATATTCGTTCGCCAGCCGCGCGACCTCGATCGGCGCCACGTTCACATATTCGCCCTCGATATAGCCGACAGCGGCGTTCGATGGCGGCGCGCAGGCCGGCAGGATCCTGGCGATCAGCGCGACGGCGCAAATCGTTTCGAGAATCATGGGTTTGTCTTTCGTGCGAGGGCAAGCGCTGCGTCGAGATTGCCGACGACGAGACGCTTGATTGCGGCGCCTTCGGCGGGGCCGATGTCGCTCCATTCCATCCGGCGAAGCACCGCTGGACGCGCCAGGCGGAAATAGATCAGCTGGCCGATCAGCGAAAACACCGCGAGCCGCGTTGTCTCACTTTCGGCGAGCGCGCCTGACGCGCGGGACCACAGCGCGCAGGCGCGCCCATGCATGGGCCCGATCGCGGCGTAGAGCCGCTCGAAGGCGGCTGAGGGCTCGAACATCTCGCGCATCACGAAGCGCACGATCGGGCGGGCCTCGCCTCTAACGACGATCCCGTCGATCAGGCCCGCGATGGTGCGCGCGAGCGCGTCGCGCGCCCCGGCTGGCGTCAGCGCCTCGATCGCACTCGCTTCGCCCGCGGCGGCGGCGAAGATCTGCCTGATCGTCGCCACGACGAAATCGGCGCAGGCTGCGCGCAGGCCCTCCTTGCCGCCGAAGTGATAGGCGATTGCGGCGATGTTGACCTTCGCCGCGGTAGCAATCTCGCGCGTTGAGGTCGCCTCGAAGCCCTTCGCGCCGAAGAGGTCGAGCGCCGCGCGGACGAGCGCCGCGCGGGTCGCCTCGGTGCGCAGGAACGGGGAAGGTTTGCGATCGGACATAGGCGCAAGATACGCGCCTCGCGGCGGATCAATCAATCGATTGATTGATCTTGCGACGGTTTGTCGCGAGGGTCCCCGTACTGTCCGGCCGGCGCGATCCTGCGTGGCGCTCACGCCGATGTGTACTCGGCTCGCGCGGAAGTGATGGGGGCCCGCGCCAATCTGCCGCAGTCGCTTGGTATCGCGGCCTGCGATCATTGCAATTGGAGCCGACGGACAATGGCGGTTTTTGTCGTCAACGGGCAGACCACGACAATCGATGTCGAGCCGGAAATGCCGCTTCTCTGGGCGCTGCGCGACGAACTGGGCCTTGTGGGCACGAAATTCGGCTGCGGCGCAGGCCTCTGCGGCGCTTGCACCGTGGTGATCGACGGCGAGGCGATGCGCTCCTGCCAGACGCCGGTCAGCTACGCGGCAGGCAAATCGGTCCTCACCATTGAGGGACTCGGCGCAAAGGCGCTGCACGCCGTCCAGAAGGCCTGGATCGAGGCGGACGCGCCGCAATGCGGCTATTGCCAGTCCGGACAGATCATGGCCGCGGTCGCCCTGCTCACAAAGAACCTCAACCCGAGCGACGCCGACATCGACGACGAGATGACCAACATCTGCCGCTGCGGGACTTATCCGCGCATGCGGGCGGCCGTGCACCGCGCCGCCGAGCTGGCCAGGATTTAACGGAGCTGCGCCGATGACGATCGCCCTCACCCGCCGCTCCTTCATTCAGGTTTCTCTGTCGGCCGCCGGCGGCCTCGCGATCGCCGCTTACGCGCCGGGATTGGCGCGCGCCTCGACCATCTCGGGCGAGCCCTGGAGCACGGACGACGGCCAGACCCGAGGCGAAGTCGGCGCCTTCGTCGTCATTGATCCCGACAATTCGATCACGCTGCGCGTCGCCAAGTCAGAAATGGGGCAGGGGGTCCTGACGTCGCTCGCGATGATCCTCGCCGAGGAGCTCGAATGCGACTTCTCCAAGGTGAGGGTCGAATACGCCTCCGCCCACCGCAACCTCGTCGAGAACGTCTATCCGTCGATGGGGACCGGCGGCTCCTCGTCGGTGCGCGGTTCGCGTGTCGCGCTGCAGCAGGCAGGCGCCTCGGCGCGCGCCCGGCTCGTCGCCGCGGCGGCGACGAAATGGGGCGTAGAGCCTGCAGCCTGCGTCGCCAGCGAGGCGACGGTCAGCCACGGCGCCTCCGGCCGCACGGCGACTTACGGCGAGCTCACCGCCATCGCGGCGACGATCGCGCTCGCGAGCGAGCCGGCGATCAAGCCGCCCGATCAGTTCAAGCTCGTCGGAACGAGCCTCAAGCGGATCGACACGCCGCTCAAAGTCACCGGCGCGGCGCGGTTCGGCATCGACACGCGCCTGCCCGGCATGGTCTATGCCGCCGCGGCCAACTGCCCGGTGTTCGGCGGCAAGCTCAAGTCGTACGACTTCTCCAAGATCTCCGGCCGCCGCGGCGTCATCGCCGCCGTGCCGGTGACCAACGGCGTCGCGGTCGTCGCCGACAATTTCTGGCGCGCCAAGGAAGCGCTGGCCGCGTTGCCGGTCGAATGGGATTTCGGCCCCGCGGCCTCGACCGACAGCGAGCAATTCCGCGCCGAATATCGCGCCGCGCTCGATGGGCCGCTCGCCGATGGCGGCGGCCACGGCGACATTGGGGCCGCTTTCGACAGGCCCGCGAAGCTCGTGGAGGCGGTCTACGAGGTTCCCTATCTGGCGCACGCGCCAATGGAGCCCTTGAACGCGACCGCGCATTGGCGCGCCGATCGCGTCGACGTCTGGATGGGTACGCAGTCGCCCGAACAGGCGATTGAGCTCGCGGCGAAGGCGGGCGGGGTCGATCCGAAGTCGGTCTTCGTTCACAACGCCTTCCTCGGCGGCGGCTTCGGCCGGCGCGCGGTCAACGACGAACTCGTCCAGGCGGTCGAGGTCTCGAAGGCGGTTGGCCGCCCGGTCAAGCTGATCTGGACCCGGGAAGAGGATATTCGCTCGGACCGCTATCGGCCTCAGGCGGCGCTGCGGATGCGGGCCGCTTTGAAGAAAGACGGCTCGCCTGCAGGCTTCGACTTCACCACAGCGGTCGGCTCGATCACCCGCTCGCTCGGATGGGGCGCAGTCACAAACGGGGTCGAACGGCAGGCGATCGAGGGCCTCGCCAACTGCCCCTATCGCGCCGATGCCCTGAAGGTCGGCGTCAACCTCAACAACACCCATGTGCCGGTCATGTTCTGGCGCTCGGTCGGTTCGTCGCAGAACGCCTTTGCGGTCGAGAGCTTCCTCGACGAGCTCTCCCACGCGGCCGGTCGCGACCCGGTCGAATATCGCCGCGCGGCCCTTCAAGGCAGGCCCGACTTCCTCGCCGTGCTCGATGCGCTCGCTGACAAAGGCGACTGGGGCAAACCTTTGCCCAAGGGAAAAGGGCGCGGCGTGGCGATCCACGAGGCCTTCGGCACCATTGTCGGCGAGATCGCCGAGGTCGCGGTCGACGATCAGGGTGGGGTCAAGGTCGAGCGTGTGGTCGCCTGCGTCGATTGCGGCCATCTCGTCAATCCGCTGACCGCCGCGATGCAGATCGAGAGCGCGGTGCTCTATGGTTTGACGGCCGCGCTGTTCGGCGAGATCACCATCCGCCAGGGCCGGGTGGAGCAGGGCAATTTCGACTCTTACCCGATCGCCCGCATGGCCGATTCGCCGGTGATCGAGACCCATTTCGTGCTCTCGGGCGGTTCCAAATGGGGCGGCCTTGGGGAACCGGGCACGCCTCCGCTGGCGCCCGCGGTCGCCAACGCCATCTTCGCCGTAACCGGCAAGCGCATCCGCTCGCTGCCGCTGAAGAACGCGTCGCTCGGGGCGTGAGCGCAAACCCTTCTCCCGCTTGCGGGAGAAGGTGGCCGCACGCAGCGCGGCCGGATGAGGGTCTCCAGCGCCAGCATTTCGACAAGGCTGGAGCAGCGCGCTAAGCATCGCCGCCATGACCCTTATGCTGGCGAGCGTCGTCGATGCGGCCGAGGCCGAGCTCGCCTTGAAGGGCGGCGCCGACATCATCGACTTTGCCGACCCGGGCGCAGGCGCGCTCGGCGCGTTGCCGGTCGAGTCTATCGCCAAGAGCTTCGAGGCGACCGGCAAGCGCGGACGCGCAAGTGCGGCGCTCGGCCCCCCGCCTTATGAGACGGATGCGCTGATCGCGCGCGCCCACGCGCTGGTGAAGGCCGGCGTCGATTGGCTGAGGCTCGCCGCGGATGCCGGCGGGCTCGACCGGCTCGGGCCGGCGCTGAGCGCTTTGGCGCCGGAGACCGGCCTTCTCGGTGTCCTCTTCGCCGACCAGGCGCCGGACTTCGGCCTGGTCGCGCGCATGGCGGCGATCGGGTTCAAGGGCGCATTCCTTGACGTCGGCGAAAAGAGCGGCAAGCGGCTCCTCGACGCGCTCGCGCCGCCCGAAATCGCAGGCCTTCTCCGCGCTTTGCCGGCGCCATGGGCTTTGGTGTTGCCTCGCCGGTTCGCTTCAGCCGCCCGACATCCCGCGCCTTCTCCTGGTCGAGCCCGACGTGCTCGGCTTTCGCAGCGCGCTATCGGCCCGCGGACGGCGCGGCGGCCCGCTGGATGCTGCCAGAATTACGCTGATCCGCGATCTCATTCCACGCGAAGCGGCGGGGCATGCGAGCTCGCCGGATGGCGACACGGCGCCAACCGACGCGTTCGACCTCATTTTCCTGCGCGACTTTCTCACCGCCGCCGAGATCGGCGCCTACGCGCACGAGCGCGGCGCCCAACAACGTCTTCTCTTCAATGTCGAGGCTTCGGTCAGCCGTGTAGTCGCTCACGCCGACGACATGCGCGCGATTTTTTCCTACGACGTTATCCTCGACGCAATCCGCCTCGTCACCGGACGCGGCCACATCGATTTCCTCGAGACGATCGCCGAGGACGTCGCGGCCATCGTCCTCAAGCACCCGCGCGTCGCCGTTGTGCGCGTGCGGGTGGAAAAGCTCGACCTCGTCCCCGGCTCGGTCGGGGTCGAGATCAGGCGCGAGCGGCCCCATGGCGCGCACAGGCGCGGGCGCCGATAAACAATCAGGGATGATAAAAGACTTCTTCCATGCTCGCCCACCAGGCGCCCTCTTCGCGGGTCTCATAGGGCTCTTGGCACGGGTCGGTCAGCGCCCACCATCGACGGGTGACCGGATCGGCGGCCATCTTGCGCGCATCGGCTTCGAAATCCTCGCCGTGATATTCCCAGTAGGCGAAGAGAAGATTTTCAGGCGTCCGCAGGAAGATCGAGAAATCGCGGATATTGCAGGCGGTGATGCACGCCAGCACGTCCGGCCAGGCCGCCGCGTGGAGCGCTTTGTATTGTTCCGCTTTTTCCGGCCGCAGCCGGTTGCACAGGCCCATGCGTCGCATGCCGCGCTCCCCATTATCCGTTCTTGCCCAGACGGCGAAGGCCTCCCTCGACCGTCAAGTGTTCGATCGCTTCGACATTCCAGTCGATCCCCAGTCCCGGCGATTTACTCGGCAAGGCGCAGCCTTGGTCAATCGCCATTCGCTCCCCGGTGATATCGTCGAGCTGGGGGATATATTCGAGCCAGCGCGCATTGGGAACGGCGCAGCACAGGGCGACGTGCAGCTCCATCAGGAAATGCGGGCAAACCCGGACGTTGAACGTCTCGGCGAGATGCGCGGTCTTCAGCCACGGGGTTATCCCGCCGACGCGCGCAACGTCGACCTGCACGATCGAGCACGCGCCCCGCTGAAGATAGTCGCGGAACTGCGAGGGGCTGTAGAGGCTTTCGCCGATCGCTACCGGAATCGTCGTCGCACGCGAAAGGCGCACGTGGCCGTCGACGTCGTCCGCCGGCAACGGCTCCTCGAACCAACCGATGTCGGCTGCTTCGTAAAGTCGAGCGCGCCGGATCGCCTCGTCGACAGCGAAAGCCTGATTGGCGTCGGTGAAGATCTCGAAGTCGGTCCCGACGGCCGCTCTGAGCCCCGCGAGCCGCGCGACGTCCTCGACGGCGGGCCGGCCAACTTTGATCTTCGAGCCGCCGAAGCCCTCGGCCTTGGCCTTCAGTGCGTCCGCGACAAGCGCTTCCGTCGGCAGATGGAGCCAGCCGCCCTCGGTCGTATAGAGCTCAACTTTGTCGCGCGCGCCGCCAGCCATTACGTGCAGGGGCAGGCCTGCCTTTCGGCAGCGCAAATCCCATAAGGCGGTGTCGATCGCGGCCAGCGCGAGCGAGGTGATCGCGCCGACCGAAGTCGCGTGGGTCAGAAACAGGAGGTCGCGCCAAACCTGTTCGACCATCGACGCCTCGCGGCCGATCAGCGCCGGCGCAAGCGACCGGGCGATGAGTTCGATGATCGCAGGGCCACCCGTGCCAATGGTATAGCTGTAGCCGACGCCAACCGCGCCATCGGCGTCGGTGATGCGGACGATCGGCGTTTCCTGACTGACGAAAGACTGGATCGCATCGACCCGCTTCGTCTTCGGGATCAGATTCACCATACGAATCTCGACGCTTTCGATGGCCGCCATCGCGCCCCCCTCTACCCGTTCCCTGTTGCGTCGCGCTTAGCCGGCGGGCGCCGGCTCGACATCGCCTACCGCATGGATGCGGCCCATGATCGCCCTGCTGGTCGTCTCGTAATGATGGTCGTTGGCGACCTCTCCCACCAATCGAAAGCCGTGCATGATCAGGATGCGGTCGGCGAGCGTGATCATTTCCGCCATATCGCTCGAGATGAGAAGAATCGAGGCGCCTTCGCGGGCGATCTCGCCGATGAGCTCATGCAGGTAGGTCTTGGTCTTGATGTCGATGCCGACCGTCGGCTCGTCGATGATGAGGATCTCTGACCGCGCCGCCAGCCACTTGGCGATCGAAACCTTTTGCTGGTTTCCGCCGGAGAGATTGCCGACAATCTGTCCGAGCGACGGCGTGCGGACGTCGAGCCGCCTGACGATGGGGGCGATGGCGCGGGTCTCGCCGCGCGGATTGATGAGCCCGATCACGTTGGCCAGACGCCGCCAGATGGTGATGGCGACATTGCGAGTGATCGAGTGCGTGAGGATCAGCCCCTCCTGCTTGCGGTCCTCGCTGACGTAGCCCATGCGAAACCTCGTCGACGCGTCGTGCACGTCGCGGATGCGGGCCGGCTGGCCGCGAATCAGCAGCTCGCCGCCAGAAATCCTGGCGTCGCCGAGGATGGCGTGCGCCAGTTCGCTCCGCCCGGCGCCGACGAGGCCGTAGAGTCCAAGGATTTCGCCGTGATGAAGGGCAAACGTAATCTCTTTGTGGCCGCGCGTCGTCGAGAGATCCCGCGCTTCGAGGACGACGCGCGACGGATCGACCTGCCGCGCGGCAATCTCGGCGACCCGCTCGGCGCGGCCGATCATGAGCGAGACGAGCGTCTGGCGCGTCATTTCGGCCATCGGCGCCCCTATCGCGACATTCTTGCCGTCTCGCAGAACCGTGATGCGGTCGGCGATGGCGAAGACTTCCTCCAGCTTGTGGCTGACGAAGACGATGGCGACGCCGTCGTCGCGCAACTTTCTGAGCAGTTTGAAGAGGGCCGCCGTCTCGTGCTCGGTGATCGAGGCGGTCGGTTCGTCGAGCAGCAGAATCTTGGCCTCGGTGGACAACGCCTTGGCGATCTCGACGATCTGCATTTGCGCCACCGACAGGGTGCGCACTTCGGCGCGCGCGTCGATACCGGGGTCGAGCAGATCGAGATATCGGCGCGCCTCGCGCTCGACCGCGGCATAGTCGACGAGGCCGTTCCGGACCGGCAGGCGCTCGAGCAGGATGTTTTCCGCGACGCTGAAGCGCGGGATCAGATTTCTCTCCTGGTGAACCGCGGAAACGCCCTCGCTGAGCGCATCGCGCGGCGAGCCGAATTGAATCGGCCGGCCGTTCAGCAGAACGCGGCCCGAATCGGGACGAATGAGGCCGGTGACGATCTTGATCAGCGTCGATTTGCCGGCGCCGTTTTCGCCCATCAGGGCATGGATCTCGCCCGCCTTGAGGTCGAGCGAAACCCCGTCGAGCGCCTTGACGCCGGGAAAGGATTTACTGACCGATTCGAGCGCGAGGCCCATGTCAGGCGATCCCGGTGTTGATCGCTCGCCAACGGTTCAAGCCGACCGCCGCCAGGATAAGAGCGCCGAGCACGAATTGCACCCAATATGGATCGACCTTCGCGAGCACCATGCCGTTCTGAATCAGCCCGAGCAGCAGCACCGCGAACATGGTGCCGAGCACCGAGATATGGCCGCCGGTGAGCGCGGCGCCTCCGATGATTGGCGCGGCGAAGGAAAGAAGCAGCCAGTCGGCGCCGATGGTCGGCTGCGCCGACCCGAGTTGCGCGACGGCGAGCACCGCGGCCGCGGCGGCCAGCAGACCCGAAAGAACATGAGCGGACACGATGACGCGCTCGCGCGAAATCCCGCTCAATTCGGCGGCCTGGGGATTGCCGCCGAATGCGAGGAGCCGGCGTCCCGGCGCCGCGCGGGAGAAGAACACACCAAGCGCCAGGGCGACGATCAGCGGCGCAACGAGCAGATAAGGCATGGCCCCGAGATGCCGGTCGCCGAAGGCGACCAGGGAAGCGGGCATCTTGTAGAAAGGGATCGACCCGGTGATGCCGAAATTGATTCCCGTGAACGCAGATGCGGTGGCGAGGGTAATGATGAAGGCGTTGACGCCCGTGCGAGCAGTCAGGAGGCCGTTGATCAGGCCGCCGAGAGCGCCGATCCCGAGCGCGACGGGAATCGCCAGAAGAAGTGAAAGGCCGTAGAGCTCCATCGTCGCGCCGAAGATGATGGCGGTCAGGCCGCCCAGCGCCCCGACGGCGATGTTCATTTGGCCGACGCCCAGCGTAACCATTTGCGCGAAGGCGACCAGCAGGCCGACGCTGAGGCTCCGCAGCATGACGTAGAGGTTGAATTCGGTGAGGAAGTTCGGCGCGATGAAGCTTAGCGCCGCTGCGCCCAGGAGAATGGCGACCGCGAGGCCGGACCACTCGACGATGAGTAGGCGGCGGAACAGAGTCATCGCCGCGGCACTCCGCGACGCTCCTGATAAAGCGCGCGATAGCGATCGGCGAGCACGGCGAGAAGCAGGATGACGCCGAGGTAGAGCTGGAGCCAGTAGTTGCCGATCTGCATCACCAGGAGCCCGCTGCGGATCGTCGTCACCAGCAAGGCCCCGAGCATGGTCCCGACCACCGCCACCGCTCCGCCCGAAAGCGGCGTGCCGCCGAGCACCGGCCCGAGGAAAGAGGGCAGCAGCCAGTCGTCGCCGCCGACCGCCGGCATCGCTGCGCCAAGATGCGCGACCACCATCATGCCCGCCGTCGCCGCCAGGAGACCCGAGAGCGCGTGGCTGATCGTGATGACGCGATCCACAGGCACGCCCGACATTTTGGCGGCGCGGGCGTTGGCGCCGGCGGCGAGGATTTGCCGGCCCAGAACGGAATGGCGATAGAAGACGAACAGCAGCAATCCGATCGCCAGAGCGATGACGAGCAGCGGCGACACGAGGCCGGCGATCTTCGCCTTTCCGAATGCGCCGACCGCCGTGGGCAGGCTATTGAGCGGGACCGCCTTGGTCAGAATGAGCATGGCGCCGGAATAGAGATTGGCGCTCGCCAGCGTGATGATGAAACTGCTGACGCCGCTGCGCGCGATGACGAAGCCGTTGAGCCAGCCGAGCGCCGCGCCGAGCCCGAGCGCGCCGGCAATGGCGACTGGGACCGGCAAAGCGAGCGTCTGCATGAGGTAGCCGCCGGTCATCACGGCGCAGACGCCGATCGAGCCCACGGAGAGATTCATGCCGCCAGTCGCGAGCGCCGCCATCTGCGCAAATCCGATCACGATGTCGACCGCAAGCGCGCGTCCGACCGAGAACAGATTGAACGGCGACAAAAATCCGGGCGCGCGCCAGGCGAATACGGCCCAAAAGGCGATGATGATGATCGCGAGGCCGAATTGGCCCGACACACCGCCGAAGTCGAACCGTCGACGCGCCGACATTTCGCTTAGGGCTTCGTCGGTCATGGGCCTGTCAATATTGCTGGCGCCCCGCGGTAGGGCAATGGCTTCAGTTGACGAGCCCGGCGTGAGAGCCACGCGCCCACCACCGACCTTCCGGGCAGTGAAGAGGGCAGGCAACGCGCCGTCAATTGAAAGCGTTCGCCCCGAGCGTCACAGCTACTTGCAAGTCAGGTAGGTCGTCTTGAACTTGCTCTGGATATCGGCGGTGATCTTCTTCAGGTCGTCCTTGTAGGAGGTGAGGTTGGCGGTGTTGATCACGAGCGTTCCCGAATCGATGAAGCGCGCCGTCTGCGGCGTCTTGATCCACGGCGCGTCTGCCTTCACCGTGCACGTTCCGCTGGCCAGGAGATCGAGCACATAGGCGCCGACGTATCCTTGACCGTAAGGGTTCTGCGCCATGGTTCCCGATACGAAACCGTCCTTGATGGCGTCGAGCACGATCGGGTCGTCGTCGATGCCGATGAACTTGATGCGTTTGTCACCGAGCGTGCGCAGCGATTTCGACGCGACGACGGACGGAATGTAACCGGTGGCGATCATGCCGCCGATCTCGTCCTTTTGCGCAGCGAGCAGCGCATTGATCTTCTGGTCCGCGGCTTCCTGGGCGTCGGTGTCCGCCACGGTCTGTAGGAGCTTCACCGCGCCGTTGGTCTCCGCCACCGCGGTTTCGACCGCTTTCACGCGCAGCGTCGTGTTGGGATCGACGAGGAGGCCCGCGAGGTGGACGACATTGCCCTTGCCGCCCATCGCCTTGATGAGCTCTTTCGTCCCGAGATAGGCGGAATGATAGACGTCGGTGCCGAGACAAAATGCGGCGTCGGTCGGGTCCTGCGCGCACCCGGCCAAGGCGATTGAGGGAATTCCATTGCCTTTCAGTTCCGACAGGGTCGAATTGATGCCGACCGCGTCGCCGGGAAAGATGCCGAAGCCCTTGTACCCTTGTGCGACCAGGCTCTCGATCAGCTCGGTCTGCAGGTTGAGCTTCCAGTCGGACGGAACTTTGAAATCGACCGCGGCGATGCCGAAATCCTTCTTCGCGTCGGCGGCGGCTTGCTCCCAAGGCTTGAAATAGGGGTGCGGCCCCCCGGGAATGAGGGCAATCTTGTTGTCCGACGCGGCGGCCGATCCGGCGAACAGGACCAGGCCGAGAAGCGCGGAACAACGAGCGAAACCGCGAAACGAAAGCATCGCATCCTCCCTTGAGCGCGATGGTTTCGCGGGCGCGAGGGCGGGCCGGTCCATCGATCGATGCCCAATCATACGGTGAGCGCATATCGAATGCAATATGCGATTTTTGCTGCTAATGGAGGACCGAGATCGAAAGCGCCATCGCCGCGATCGGGTGAGCATGCAGTCGCAGAAGGAAAAAACAGACGACCTTAAGGACGAGCCGCTTTATGGCGTCATCCATTCGGTGCTGCGCGATCACCTCGAGCGCGGCGCGTTGATGGACGGCCTTGTGCTGGGCGAAGCGAGCGTCGCGAGAGCTTTTCAGACCAGCCGCATGCCCGCCAGCATCGCGCTCAAGCGCCTGCACAAGGAAGGCCTCATCTCGGATTTCGAGGGTCGGGGCTACCTCGTCAAGGGCGGCCGGCGAGACCCGCCCGAGCCGCGCCGATTGGACCTCAAGCAGGCAGGCCTCGAATTGCCGGCTCATCTTGCCGAGCCGCGCCGAATCCGCAATCGCCGCAACCATATCTATCGCGCGGTCGAGCATTCGGTGGCGGCCTCGGTCGTTTATGGGCGGTTCCTTTTGAACGAAAGCGCGCTCGCCGAGCACTTCAACGTCAGCCGGACGATCGCCCATGAAGTCCTGACCCAGCTCGAACGAACCGGCATTGCGGTTCAGGACCGCAACCAGCGCTGGTACGCCGGGCCGTTGACGCCCGGCGACGTCGCCCATCATTTCGAGATTCGCTGGCTGCTTGAGCCGGAAGCGCTACGTCAGGCATTCCCCCGTCTCAGCAAGAGCGAACTCGTCCGCCGCCGCGACAGGGTGCGTCGAGGCCCCGCCAGCCGGATCGAGCCCGGCGAACTCGAGCGAATCGAGCGCGATCTGCATCACGATACTCTGGCCCATTGCCCCAACACGACGCTGCTCCAGGCGATCGCGCGCAGCCAGCTGGTCATCGTCGTGATTCATTCGACGTTCGTGTCCTTTCAGCGCACCCCTGAACTTTTGAAGATGTTCGCCGAGCACCGGCAAATCTACGACGCCCTGCTGGACGGAAACCCCGAATCCGCCGCCGCCGCGCTCGAAGCCCATTTGCGACGGGCGCTGCGGCCGAATCTCGATCTCCTGGCGCGTCTCGAGCCGCGAGCCGACGCCCATCGCCCACCCTATCTCGTCCCGGCGCGCTAGAAGCGAAGGCTGGAGACGGCCGCGCGCCGCGTCGCTTGGCGGCGGCGCCTATCGCCGTCCTCCCGGAGGGTCTATTTTCGCCTTACAGCTCGACGGAGCAGCGACTTGTGTCGTCTGAAATCAAGGCCGCAACTGTGGCGGAAAGAGCGATCGAGCCGGAGCCCGAGTCGGAAGTTCCGGGCTCGCTTCGCGATGCCGGCGCGTTGCGTTTCTGGCTTGCTGTCGTCCTGACGGGGCTCGCGGCCGGCATTGGCGCAGCGCTGCTCACGGCCCTCCTGAGGGAGGTTCAGGGACTCGCCTGGGGGGCGGGCGAGCCTTCGGCGCTGACGGAGGCCGCGAGGGCCGCGTCGCCGGGGCGCCACATCGCGCTGCTGTTTTCGGCCGGCCTCGTCACCGGCGCTGGCCAATGGCTCTTGACGCGGCTTTCGAGCGGCAACGGCATCGACATTACGGCCGCCATCTGGTTCCAGGCCGGACGATTGCCGACATTGAGGACGCTCGGGAGCGCACTGCTGTCGATCGTGATCGTCGGCATGGGGGCAGCGCTCGGCCGCGAAGGGGCGCCGAAGCAGACTGGCGCAGTGTTCGGCAATCTAACGTCGAGCCTGCAAAAGCTCTCGGACGAGCAGCGACGCCTGATGGTGGCGATCGGGGCCGGCGCGGGCATGGCGGCCGTTTATAGCGTGCCGCTCGGCGGAGCGGTGTTCGCGCTGGAGGTGCTGCGCGGAAAGCTCGCGCTGCGCCTGGTGCTGCCGGCGCTCGCCGCGTCGATGATCGCCACGAAGACCGCTACCTTTGTGGTGGCCGACGCGCCTCTCTACACGACGCCCGCTTTCGTGATCTCCGCTAAAGTTTACGTATGGGCAATCGTTGCCGCCCCGCTGATCGGCCTGTGGTCGGTGGGCTTGGTGCGCGCGATCGCCTGGGCCGACCGCGCGCGCCCCTCGGACTGGCGCCGGATCGTTGCGCCACCTCTGGTCTTTCTTGCCATCGGCCTTGCGTCGATCCCGTATCCGGAAGTGCTGGGCAACGGTCAGGACGTCGCCCAATTCCTGTTCGTCCATCCGCTCGCGCCCCTCCCGCTCCTGGTGTTGCTGCTGCTACGGCCGACTTGCACGGTCGCCTCCGTTGCGTGCGGCGCGCCCGGCGGACTCTTCACGCCATCGCTCGCAGCCGGCGCTCTGGCCGGGAGCGTGCTTGGCGCGCTCTGGCTCTGGATATTTCCAGAAGGCGACATCGGCGTTTACGCCTTGCTCGGCGGCGGCGCGATGCTCGCTGCGACGACGCAGGGGCCGATTTCGAGCCTCGTCCTGATGATGGAGCTTACCGGGCAGGCGCGCCAGTTCGCCCTGCCGATGCTCGTCGCAATCGTGGTCGCGACCGCGACAGCGCGCACCATCGAAATGCGCTCGATCTACGAGGCGCGGCTCAGCGACGAGGAGGTGTCGCGCCGGTTGGCCGCGCGCGGGCCCAGCGGGGAAACCGGTCTCGATAAGGAGCCGTCCAGCACATAACCGCAAAGCGGGCGGGCGTTACGGCGCCACCCACCGATCGCCACTTTTTCATAGACGCGCTTCACTGCAGCCACGATGCGAACGCGCTTCGAGGCGGTCGACGTCGGCCCGCCGGACTCTTCACGGGCGCTGGCGACCTCTCGCCCGCTGGGGGGACGAACTCGGGCGAAAATTGGGATAGAGAACCCGCGGACCGTCTCCTTGCCATCCGCTGGGGCCTTCAACCCGCGTAATACGGGTCTCTGAAGCGCTGGCGATGTAGGCCTTGCACGCGACGATGAAGTGCGAGGCAATCTGTCACGCAGGGAGGATTGTCTTCTCACTGTTCGGCGCGAGACGCAGGACGACGAAACAGGCAGCGGGCAGCAGCGACGCCAATCAGTATCGCAATGCCGCCCGCTTCCTCGCTGACCCGAATCTGACATCCTGGCTCATCGACATGTTCCGCCATTCTGGCGATCCTTGACCATACGTCGACCAGGCCCGTCAGGATCAAACGCTCGGCCGCGATGATTTCATCGCCTCTCAGCAATTCGAAATCGTAACGCATGGTGACGCTCCAGGCGTAGCTTGGACGGCTGCACTTCAACATGCCGCTTGTTTCCGGCGGGCGGTTATCCCGGCCGCCAGACGTATGGATTGGCTTCGCGACCGATCGTTCGCGTCTCGCGGAACGATTGCCAGCGACCGATCCATCTGCGGCAGGCCACGGCCTCAGCGACCACAGCCATGCCTATCGACCTTGCTCTCAAGCCGAAGTCCGATATCGCCTTGTTGTAAGCGGTGGAACCAATCAACATATCGAGCGCGCGGTCTGCGACGCTCATCTTCCGGCCTATCAAGCTCCGCGTGGACTGCTCTTCTGTCAGCCCCTTCGGGTCGATCAGAATGCCGCAGTGGGTTGCTCCCTGAATTATCGCCCTGGTCAGCATTATGTTGCACGACGCTCCTCCCTAGAAACTGCTTGCACGCGGCTCGACCGCCCGGCGATATGCCCCGTCGGCGGGGTCGCTCTCAGGGGACTGCAGCGGCGCCTGCGCGTCCCGCGAGGTCAGGGGCTTCCTCGAAGGCCACTTTGATCGACGGCTCGGAAGCTCCGCTTATCTGCACGAGCACGAGATCGCCCGGCGCGAGGGCGAAGCGCATGCTCTTGCGCACGCCATCGCAGCCCCTTGCTTCGCTGGAGCCGACAGCGGGCAATCGCGTTCCGTTCTCAAACACGTCGATCCATACGTCCCGCGAGACTGTCACCTGATAGATCCCGGGATGCGGCACGCCGAAAAACGTCACCTCGCCGCCGTAGCTGTCGGGTCGGGGAACGTGCTCCGGCGGCAAGAAGAACTGGATCGACTTCATCGGCGCCAGCTTCAATTCGACAGCGCGGTCTATCCGCGACAGGCGGACGCCGGACGCGCTGTGACGAAGATTTTTGTCTGCAAACCACGCCTGCTCGTTTGAGACCGGCCAGGCAAAAGCGTCGCATCCGCGGGCGCTGGCAGCCGACGAGGCTCGAGGCTCGGCTTCGCCCGCAGCGGCGAAGCGGGACGAGGCTGCGACTGCAAATGCAAACACGCAAGCTGCGCAGAGCGCTCCTGCTAGCGTTTGGTTGATCGTTCCGCGGGCGACGATCATGAACTCGAGGCCCTCATTCGTCTTGGGCGCGCCCGGATCGGAAGGCGACTCACGGGACCGCGCTTCTTTCGCCTCCGAGGAATATAGACGTGGCCCGAAATAACGAAAAGACGGATTACTCATAGTGAAAAAGATTTTAGGGCAGGCTTGCTTTCTGCGGTCGGAAGCCACGGAACAATCCGATCGGTGCGAAGACTATCCCGATGGGCCGTTCGGATCATCGACACTTTGGTCAGCGATCTATGCGAGCAGCTGGGCGCTCGCGTGAGTTGCCAAAAACAAGATCGCAATTGGATTGCTCGGTCATCCTTTGATCGACAGGTGAGCATGGCAGCTCGTCGTAGTGCGTGCCGCCGAATTCGGTATCCGACCGACCGACGGGCAGTGTTCCTTTGGCAATAAAATTCATCTCATGAATTAAAATTTACCCATTGGACAAGTTATTGCCGAGAATCCGGAGTATGGTTGCTGAGATGCTGCAATTGCATGTCTCTCTTGCTCATCAAAATGCTAAGGAGGAGAAGATGAAGACACGCCTTCTTGCGTCGCTGGCCCTCGGATTGGCGCTGGCGAGCCCTGCGGCGGTCTACGCTTCGGACCACCCCGTCAAGCTGCATCACCGTCACCACATCGCGCACCGGCAAGCTGTCGAACGAAACCCAGCGGTCGAACTCGCGCGCGGTGGCTTATGCGCATCTGGGCCCTCTCTCGCTGTTTGGACAAGGGACGGCCCTATTCAGTGTCCAGGAGAACGGCACTCACGAAACGGATGGGCTCAGCCGCAATCCGGACGATTGCGTGAGGTATGGCTGCATCGACAACAATTGAACCGAAATCGACCACCCGCCGTTCGAGCCCAATCGCAATGCTCTCGGGTTTGCGGCCGCTGGCGCGGGGGAACAAGCTGTCGAAGACGTCATCGGGCCACGGGAACGCGATGCGTAACTGTCCCCACGCGGGCGAGTGGTGGGCTCCTGCCGTAAATTGAAATTTACCTTTCTCGCCGCGGCTTCGCCCGAAAGCCTGCGTATCTTGAACTTTCCGGCGCCGCCGGCGGCGTTCGATCGCCGTCCTCCCGAAACGATGAGGGGGCCAGGATGAAAGTGCCGAAGATTCGCCAACTCGCGCTCGGCGTTGCAGCGGCGGCCGCGGTCGCGGGATGCCAGACCGAGGGTCAGCGCCTCCCCCTCATAACGGCGCAAGCCGCGAGCCAGCTCCCCGCGAGCCAGTTGCCGAGGGTCTTCAAGGACCCGGACCCCCTTTCGTACTACCCGTACAACATTCATGAAACCGACGGGCTGAGCCGAAATCCCGACGATTGCGCAAGGTGGGGCTGCGTCGACGTCGGCAGCTGGTGACGTCGGTCTATTCTGCTCCCTTCTCCCTTGCGGGAGAAGGTGACGCGATAGGGCGTCGGAAGACGCCCGTCTTTCGACGGGCTATCGCGCCGGATGAGGGGTCGCGCCGCGCCTTCACGTCACACCGGTTTGCGCCACAGGCGCCGGCAAAGCTCGAGCGCCACATAAGATCCCCGAGGGCGACGCCATGGAGGCCAGTCGATCATAGGCCAGGAGAACAACGCCGCCTCTGGCGGCATTGATTTCGTCATCAAATGATGACAATTAAGGCACGAGATACCGGAGAGTTCAATGCGGACCACGTTAGCGCTTGACGATGATCTCGTGGCGAAAGCTCAGGAGTTCACGGGCCTCAAGGAGAAATCGAGCTTGGTGCGGGAGGCGCTCAAGGCGCTCATCGAGCGAGAAAGCGCGCGCCGGCTGGCGCGGCTCGGCGGCACGGAGCATAGGCTCAAGGCTCCGCCGAGGCGCCGGCCGGCCTCTGCGTGATTCTGGCTGACACGTCCGTCTGGGTCACCCATCTCCGCAGCGGCGAAGCCGCACTTGCTGCGCTGCTCGACGCGAATCTCATTCTGGCGCACCCATTTGTCATCGGCGAACTCGCCTTGGGCAATCTCAGCCGCCGCGAAGCCGTGCTGACCGCTCTCCTGGACTTGCCTGCCGCCGTCGTGGCCACGGATCCCGAGGTGCTGGAGTTCATCGATCGCCACGCTCTATTCGGGCGCGGCGTCGGCTACGTCGACGCGCATCTCCTGGCCGCTGCCCGATTGACCGCGGGAGCGAAGCTATGGACGCACGACAAGCGGCTGCACCGCGTCGCGGACGCCCTGGGCCTGGCGGCGAAGCCGAGCCGACCTTTGTCGGCGGCAATTTCTTGCCAATAATCGGATCTTGTGGTAAGGTGATTCTGTTAATCAGTAGCTAGCTATCCGGAGCGACGTTACCGGTATTATACTATCATGATAGGTGGAAAGGCGGAGTCATCCGCAGGCTCAAAGGCGCGGAAACGGCGCCGCAAAGGCTTGAAAAGATTGAAATCACGCCTGGAAATGGCGCCCCTCGGTTCGCCTTCAAATCCACATGGGATCACGCCGCCCGCGATCCCTCCTTCGACGCCGCAATGAGGTCGACGAAGCGGCGGAAGAGGTAGTGGCTGTCGCGGGGGCCGGGCGAGGCCTCGGGGTGGTATTGGACCGAGAAGGCCGGGCGGTCGGTAAGCGCGACGCCGCAGTTCGAGCCGTCGAACAGCGAGACATGCGTCTCCTCGGCGTTGGCGGGCAGGCTCTCGCGCTCGACCGCGAAGCCGTGGTTCATCGACACGATCTCGACCTTGCCGGTGGTGAAATCCTTGACCGGATGGTTCGCGCCGTGATGGCCCTGCGGCATCTTGACGGTGCGCGCGCCGACCGCCAACCCCAGGAGCTGATGGCCGAGGCAGATGCCGAACAGCGGGATTTTGGTCTCGAGCAGCGCCTGGATCGTCGGCACGGCGTAGACGCCGGTCGCCGCCGGATCGCCGGGGCCGTTGGATAGGAAAACGCCGTCCGGCCTCTGCGCCAGGATCTCCTCGGCGGTCGCGGTCGCCGGCATCACCGTCACCGAGCAGCCGCAGTCGTTGAGCAGCCGCAAAATGTTGCGCTTGACCCCGTAGTCGACGGCGACGACATGAAAGCGCGTCTCGAGCCGCCGGCCGTAGCCGCTCTCGAGCGTCCAGCTCGTCTCGTCCCAGTCGTAGCGCTGGGTCGCGCCAACCGCAGGCACGAGGTCCATGCCGTCGATGCCGGGCCAGCGGGCGGCGCGCGCGCGGAGCGCATCGAAATCGAAGGCGCCGTCGGGCGAATGGGCGATGACGGCGTTGGGCATGCCCACTTTTCGGATCAGCGTCGTCAGCGCGCGCGTGTCGACGCCGGTGAGGCCGATCACGCCGCGCGACTTGAGCCAGGCGTCGAGGCGCCCGCTCGCGCGAAAGTTCGACGGCTCGGAGAGATCGGCGCGCATGATCGCGCCGACCGCGGCGGACGAAGCGGCGGGATTGACGACCTCGATGTCCTCGTCGTTGACGCCGACGATCCCGATATGGGGAAAAGTGAAGGTGACGATTTGTGCAGCATACGAGGGATCGGTGAGGATCTCCTCGTAGCCGGTCATGGCGGTGTTAAAGCAGACCTCGCCGACCGCCTCGCCGACCGCGCCGACGCCGAAGCCTTCGATCACCTGGCCATTGGCGAGCACCAGCACGGCGGTCGCGACGCGCGGGCGCCAGCCGAGGCCCGTCTCCGGATCGTTCGAGCGTGTTGCGCTTGACATGCGGCTGTGCTTAAGCGCCGCACTCGCGGCGCGTCAAGCCGACGCGCCTTTCAACCTCGAGGAACCCCATGGCCGACACGGCCCCGTTGCGCGACACCATCGCAGGCCAGATGAAGGCGGCGATGAAGAGCGGCGACAAGGTTCGGGTCGGGGCGCTGCGTCTCATCATGGCGGCGCTCAAGGATCGGGAGATCGAGGCGCGGGGGGCGGGGAAAATCGTCAGCCGCGCCGACGAACTGGCGCTGCTCACCAAAATGGTCAAGTCCCGGCAGGAGTCGGCGGCGATTTACGCCGGCGCCGGCCGCGCCGAACTCGCGGCGCAGGAAAACGCCGAAGTCGCGGTGATCAACGAGTTCCTGCCGAAGCAGATGGACGAGGCCGCGGTCACGGCGGCCGCGAAGGCCGCGATCGCCGTGACCGGCGCATCAAGCATCAAGGACATGGGCAAGGTGGTCAGCGCGCTGAAGGAGGCCCATCCTGGCCAGATGGACTTCGCCAAGGCGAGCGCGATCGTGAAGAGCCTGCTCGCGGGGTAGCGGGCGTGGGCAACGTTCGTCATAGAACGACCAGGGTCGGTCTTTGATCGAAGGGCGGCCCATGGGCTGGGGCACGACGAGAGTTGGCGTGGTTTTGCTGGCGATGGTTGCCCGCGCCAGCTTTGCCGATGCGGCGGATCTGCCGGCAGAGAACGCTCCGGAGGCCGCTCCTCCTCCGACGAATTGCTTCAGCAGTCTGTGGACTTACCTCAACTCGTCAGCGAGCGACTGCCCGCTCAGCTATGCCGGCATCACTCTTTATGGAACGCTCGACGTCGGTTATGGCTACGAAACCCATGGCGTTCCAGAGAACCCGAGCGCCGGCAAGGTCAATTACGGCATCCAGAAGAACAGTAACAATACCCATTGGCTCCTGTCGCCCAACGCGCTCAGCACGTCGGTGATCGGCCTCAAGATGGAAGAGCATATCGGTGCCGGCTGGTCATTGATCGGCGTCGTTGAAGCTGGGTTCGACCCCTATTCGGGCATGTTGATCAACGCTCCGCGGTCGCGGGCCGACAATAATGTGAACGCGCTCGCCAACCAGACGGCGAACTACAACTCGAGCGCCGCGGGACAGTGGGACAACGCGCAGGGCTTCATCGGCGTCAGTAATCCGGTCTATGGCACGCTCACTTTCGGCCGCACGAACTCGCTCGCTCTGGACGCACTCGCGTCATACGACCCGGTCGCGTCGACCGCCTTCTCGCCGTTCGGCTTTACCAGTTCGTTCGCCGGGTTCGGCAACAGTCCTACGGTCCGTCCGAACACCGCCTTCACCTATCGGTTGAACGTCGGGAATTTCCGGGTCGCCGCGCAGGCGCAGGTCGGCGGTTACGCGATCGGCAACGCGTCCAACGGCCAATATCAGGGTCAGATCGGCGCGGACTTCGGCGCTCTCTCGCTCGACGGCGTCGTCAACTGGACCAGGGACGCCGTTTCTCTGTCGAGCTATAGCGGCAATCCGCCGACTGGCTATGATGTCAACAGCGTCCTCAAGGCGACGCTCTCGAATAGCGCCGGCGTCGAACTGATGGCCCGATACACATGGGGTCCCGTCAGGTTTTACGCGGGCTACATCTACGCGCGTCTGATGAACCCGAGCGACGACTACGCCAACGGCTTCCCGACCATCGCAGAGGGCATCTTCGTTCCACCCGGCGCAGCGACCTCCAACGCCTACGATGTGAACAGAATCTTCAACACCGTGTGGACGGGGGTGCGGTATTCGATGTGGAGCAACCTCGATCTCGCAGCTGGCGTCTACTATCGCACGCAAAATGATTATTTGCCCCCAGCAGACGGCGTCTGCACCGGCTCCGGCATCACGATCAGCAGCAGCAAATGCGCCGGCAGCCAGGGCGCCGCTTCGTTCCTGATCGACTACAAGCCAGTCGGGCGGGTCGATCTCTATGCCGGCATGATGGTCTCGGACGTGTGGGGCGGATTCGCAAACGGGCACCTCTACACGCAGAACGTCGACCCGACTGTCGGCCTGCGCATCCGGTTCTGACCCCAACCCGCAATTGTCAAAGCGATCTGAGAACGGCCGTTGACAGGGGCCTTTATCTAGTTAAAAGATAGACATACTATCTTGTTGGTCTGGGGCAGTCATGAAGAAGCTCGGCATCTTTTTTTTGGCGACCGTCGGCTTGGCCGGCGTCGCTCAGGCGGCGGATCTTCCCACCAAGAAGGGCGGCGATCAGCCTGCTGGCAAACCGGACTGCTTTGCCAGCTTCTGGAACTGGTTGAACTCGTCAGCCTCGGACTGCCCGCTATCCTACGCGGGCATAACCCTCTACGGGACGCTGGACGTTGGCGCTGGCTATTTCGCTCAAGGATCCGCATTTACGCCGAGTTCTGACAAGCTGGTCTACGGCATTCAGAAATACTCCACCGGAAGCCGGTGGCAGCCGACCTACAATGCGCTCAGCACCAGCGTGGTCGGCATCAAGATGAGCGAAAATATTGCCTATGGCTGGTCGCTGATCGGTCTCGTGGAAGCAGGCGTCAACCCCTACTCCGGCATGCTCGACAACCAACCGCGAACACTTGCCGACAACAACCCAAGGCCGACTGGAAAGTGGCCGTATCAGACATCCAACTTCGACGGCAGCCGCGCGGGCCAGTGGGACAATTCGCAAGGCTTTGTCGGCTTCAGCAATCCCGTGTACGGCACGACCACCTTCGGCCGCACGAATTCGCTGTCGTTTGACGCTTTGACCGCATACGACCCCGTTACATCGATTGCTTTTTCTCCGCTTGGCTTCTCCAATTCGTTTCCCGGCTTCGGCGACACCGTGACCGTGCGTCCGAACACCGCCTTTACTTATCGTTTGATCTACCAGAACTTCCGGGCGGCCGCCCAGGCGCAGGTCGGCGGCTATGCGATCGGCAACGGCACGAACGGCATGTACCAGGGACAGCTCGGCGCCGACTTCGGGCCGCTCTCGGTGGACGGCATTGTGAGTTGGGCGAAAGACGCCGTGTCGCTATCGAGCTTTAGCGGGGCGAACATCGCTGAGCTCGGTCATACCGGCCAATGGTTCGTGAACGTAAACAGCGCCTATTATTATCCCAACACGGTTTTGAAGGCGACACTATCGAATAACCTTGGTGTCGAACTGTTGGCCAAATACAAGTGGAACAGTGTCACGCTGTACGGCGGCTACATTTACGCACGGCTGTCAAATCCGACCGACGATTATCTGACCGGGTTCCCGACCGTTGCCGAAGGCATTTTTATCCCGCCGGGCTCCTGGAGCAAGGGCGTCTACGCCAATGCCGCCATAACCGACAACGCGTACAATATCAATAAGGTTCTGCAGACCTTCTGGACCGGCGCGAAATGGTCGGTCTGGGACAATCTCGACGTTTCCGCCGGTTTCTACTACCAGTCCCAGAACGATTACAACTTCACCGTGAGCCAGAAGGGCGCTACCGTTTCTGCCGCCTGCACAGGCACGGGTATCAATATCAGCAGCGGCAAGTGCGCCGGCAGCCAGGACGCGGTTTCGCTGCTCGTCGACTGGAGGCCCGTCGGGCGCGTCGACGTGTACGCGGGCGTGATGCTGTCGAACGTTTATGGCGGCTTGGCGAACGGCTTTCTTAACGCGCAGAACTACGACCCCGCCGCTGGTATTCGCATCCGCTTCTGATGGACATGCGTCGCAGGCGATTCTTCCCCTCACCAGGTCTTGGGGCAATCAGCCGGGGTTGCCGCCGATGCACCCTTTGTTGCAATCATCGGGACTTCGACTGAGCCCATCCGTATCGCCTTGGCCGGGCGGATAAGGCGCCATGCGCGGAAAGAAGCTCGACGCAGGCTCCGCCGGGACCTGCGCCGCCGAACTGGGCTGAACGGTCCCAGCGGCTTTATATGGGCGATGATAAATGTGATGGTGGCTCGGGGTCGCGGCGTCGGCGTTTGCCGCGATCGGAGCGGCCAGGATTACGCCAAGTGCGAGGGCCGCTATCGCGGACAGCCTCATCGGGCTCTCCTCAATGTAGATGCAAGTCTTGCTCTCGTCAATACTTTACGTTGGATTTGAGAGAGCTCGGTAAGCAATGACTAGCACAGACGATTATGTCTGTAAATTAAAATTACATTTACATGATGAATTAAGTTTTATACTTGCACCAACGACATCGGTTTCTTGCCGCGTCGGTTCAGGACCGACCGAAACAAGCAATGCGAGCGAGCGCCGTAGCGGCGGCGTCCGAAGTTACGGCGTTGGCGCTTTCGTCGCCGCGGCGACGTTGCGTTCCCGCACCACGCCCTCGGCGCAAAAATCCGTGTCCTGCGTTGCGCGCCAGAAGGCGCGGGGCCCCGGTTCGGAGGTGGGGCGCGGCGCGTGGCGGGCGCAGATTCCGGCATGCGCCCACCATGACATGGGCATGTCGCCGCGGTTGACAGGATTCAGCCCTCCGTCGGGATGGCGCCAAAAGACGCAATCTGCGCACCGCGACCCGATCGACAGCGAAGCGGCCGCGACCCCTTCGCCGCACCATTCCCGACTGTGCGTCTGCGGAAAATGCGCCGCCTCTTCTGGGCGATGCGACGGTTCCGGCGCCAGACGGCGGCACATACCCTCGTTTTCTCTCAGCTTACGCCAGAAGGCGCAGCCCGCGCAGTTCGGCGGTGGCGCGCGCTCGATGCTCATGGCTTTGCCTTGGTAATATTCGAGACCAGTTGCACCGGGTCCGGCGTCAGATCGGGGGACGGCGGCGGGGGCTCGACGCTGAGGGCCCAGCCGCCACCGAGGGCGAGCATCAAGCCAATGTCAGCTTCGAGTTCGCGCGTGTGCAGGGCGATCGTCTGGCGCTCGGCTACGAGAGCGTCGCTCTGCGCGGTCGCCACCTCGAGAAAGGACGCTGCGCCGGCGCGGTACAGTGTCAACGACAATTCCGCCGTCTTGCGAGCCGCTTCCGCCGCGGTCTCGGTCTGACCCAATTCTTGGGCCAGCCAGCGCAGCGCCGAGAGATTGTCCTCGACTTCCTTGACCGCGCGCAACACGGTCGAGCGGTAATTCTCCGCCGCCTGGGTGAATTCCGCCTTGGCGACATCCAGTTCCGCCTTCCTGAGGCCAGCGTCGAAAAGCGGAAAGTTAACCGATGGACCGATGGTCCCGAACGTATTTGCTGGGTTGAACAATCGGAAGCCGGTATCCTGAGTTCCGCCCACTGCGAGGAGCGTAAACCTCGGGAAGAAGTTCGCCCGCGTGGAGCCGACCTCCTGATTGGCGGCGGCGGTCAGCCGTTCCTGTTCCGCGACGTCGGGCCTGCGGCGCAGAACGTCGGCGGGCACCGCGCGCGGGCGCTTTGGCAAAGGCAACGGCCGCGACGCGCGGGGGATGGAGAACGAACCTGCCGCTCTGCCGACCAGAGCGGCAATTGAGTCTTCGAGCGCCGCCCGCTGAAGCGCATTATCGGAGAGTTGCGCCTCAACGGAGCTCAGTTGGGTCTGGGCGCGATCGACATCGGCCGGGGAGACGATTTGGGCGTGGAGGAGGGACTGCGTCAGTTGGAGCGATGAGCGATATAGGCCGACCGTGTCGGATAGCAGTTTGGACTCGTCGTCGAGACCACGCAGATTGATATAGTCGCGCGCCAGTTCGGCATGAAGTTCGAGCTGCGCATCGGCCAGCGCATCGGCGTTCGCTTCGGCGGTGGCGTTCGCCGCTTTGACCAGGTCGCGAACCCGGCCCCACATGTCGATCTCATAAGAAACCTGGGCCCCGAGAACGTTGTCGCCATAATAAGTTGGCTGGTCAGCGGATCGGAGGGGCCGGTTTGCCGACTGCTTGTTGGCAGTGACGTGGCCGATCGCGCCGATCTGCGGAAAAGCTCCAGCGAGCGCCTCCAGGGCGCGGGCTTGCGCCGCGTCGTTTGCTGCGACGGCCGCTGCGAGATCGGGATTGGCAGCATCGACCTGAGCCTGGAGATCGTCGAGCGTCCGGTCGTTGAAGCTCAACCACCAGGGTTGGTTGGGGGACAGCTCGAAACCGCCGGCGGACCCGTTCTTGAATTTTGCAGGCAGCGACACCGAAGGCGGGGCATAACGGGGCGCAAAATCGCACCCGCCGAACGCTAACGCGGTCGACGCAACAAGCCAGAACCGCAACTTCATTCGCCGCGGCCCCGCTCCGTCTGCGTCATTTCCTCGGCGCTCTTAGGGTGGTCGCCCGGCTCCCGCGCGCCCTGCAGTCCTGGCGGCGCTTGCTTCTTCTCGTTCGCGGCATCCATGACCCGGACCTCCTCGCCGTCGCCGATCGAGTTCGGGCGGATTGGTAACGATACGCTCCTCCAAGCCCAAGTCTCCGGTGATTTCGACCTCCGACCCGAGATCGCGGGCAATTTTCACTTTCTTGAGCGCAATGCGATTGTCAAGACCGAGGGTCGCGACCTCGACCGCGTCGCCGCGAAACAGGAGCGCGTCCGCCGGAAGCGTGATTGCATCCGGGTCTGGGGGAATTTGAAAATGGACCCGCGCGAACGCGCCGGGTGAGAGGCGCCCATCCTTGTTGTCGGCAAGAAGCTCGACCAGCAGCGCGCGCGATTTCTTGTCAATCGCGTGCGAGGTCGTTGCGATTGTCGCGTCGAACGTGCGGTTAGGATATTCAGGCAGCGCGAGCGTGGCTTTCATGCCAGCTTTCAGCGCCGCGGCATAGGACTGCGGAGCGCGAACATAGACGCGCATCTGGTGGATATCGGCGACCGTGAACAGCGCCGCGCCATCGTTTGAGTCCGCTTTGACCAGCGACCCGACGTCGACATTGCGGGCGGTGACGACCCCGTCGAACGGCGCAACGATGTTGGCGAACGCCTTCAGCGCCTTCAACCGGTCGACGTTGGCCTGCGCCGCCTCCACCTCGGCGTTCTTGGCGTTCGCATCGCTATCCTTCTCGTCAGCAGCCTGCTGCGATACCGCCGCGGAATTGCGCAGCGAATTCCAGCGCTGCGCAGTCACGTGCGCCAGAGCCTGATTGGCCTTGGCTTTAAGCAGTTCGCTTTCAGCCACCGAGATGCGCTCGTCGAGTTCCGGCGTCTCGACCACAGCGAGAATATCGCCTTTGCGAACATTTGCGCCGATGTCTTTGCGCCACTCGCGAACGTAGCCGCTCGTCTGTCCGTGAATGGAGGCGTCGTAGAACGCTTCGACGTCACCCGGCAGCACGACTTCTCTCGCATCTCCGCCGCGCCGCACGGAGACGAGCGCGACGGTAGGGACGGCTTGCTCGTTGGTCCATCTCGCAAGCCGCTCCTCGGCGTGGCGCCGGTCGAATATGCCGGTCGCCGCGACCCCTAAGGCTACGACGCTGAGCAGGATGACGACGCGTCCCGCCCTGACAGGGGCATGCGATTTCGGGGAGGCCGCGCTCCCGTCGACGCCAACTGAATCCGGCGGCTGTTCGTGTTTCATGTCGGCGTCGCCTCGATGTTCAGAGTTGGCGCCGGCTCGCTCGCTCGGCTCGGCCTCCGCGCATGAACAAGCCGGAAGACCGCGGGAACGAAGAGGAGCGTTGCGACCGTCGAGCAGATCAGGCCTCCGATCACTGCACGACCGAGCGGCGCGTTCAGCTCTCCGCTGAGCGCCATTGGTGTCATGCCGATAATCATCGCGAGCGCGGTCATCAAAACGGGCCTGAACCGGGTGAAGCCGGCGTCGAGCGCCGCCGTCACTGCGTCGGCGCCCTCCGCGAGGCGCTCGCGGGCGAAGCTGACGACGAGAATGCTATTGGCAGTTGCGACGCCCATGCACATGATCGCGCCCGTCAGGGCGGGCACGGACAGCGTCGTATGGGTGATGAACAGCATCCAGACGATGCCCGCGAGCGCGGTCGGCAAAGCGCTCACAATCACAAAAGGATCGAGCCACGACTGAAAATTGACGACGATGAGCATATAGATCAGCACGACGGCGAGCGCGATGCCGACGAAGAGCTGCTGATAGGCGTAAGTCATTGTTTGGGTCTGCCCGCGCATGACGACGCTGGAGCCGGGTGGAACGTCCTTGGCGGTCTCATCGAGAACTCGCTGGATATCGGCGGAAACGGCGCCGAGGTCCCGCTGCTGGTTGGCGGCATAAATGTCGATCACCGGTTGCACCGCGTAATGCGAGACGACGGCCGGGCTCACTTCGCGCTTCAGCGTCGCTAGGCCGCCGACGATCTGCGACGCATCCTGCGCCGACGCAGGGATGTTTTCCAGCGACGAGACCGAATTGATCCAATATTGCGGCGTCTGGGCGACGACCGGATAGGCCACGCCGTTCTTGGGGTTGATCCAGAACGTCGGAGCAACCTTGAAACTGCCCGAAAGGGTTTCCTGCAAGCTCTTGGCGATATCGCCTTCGTCCAGACCGACCTGCGCCGCGCGCATCCGGTCGACGTTGACGCCGAGCGTCGGATTGTTGGCCGCCTGCTGGATCCGCGCGTCGGCGATGCCGGGGATGTGCGAGATCTTCTCCAGTAACTCCCCAGCGTAATGGCGATTGGCGGCGAAATTGGCGCCAACCACCTGCACGTCGATCGGCGCGGGGAGGCCAAAATTCAGAATCTGCGAAACGATGTCCGCGGGCAGGAACGCGAATGTCGTGCCGGGGAAGGATTTCGGCAGGGTCTCGCGCATTGTTTTGACGTAGCCGTCCGCCTCGCTTTCATAGGCAGGATTGATGGTGATGAGGATATCGGCGTCCGCCGGACCGACCGTGCCGGAATTGTTGTAGGTTGAATTAATGCCGCTGACCGGCAGTCCGATGTTGTCGACCATCGGGCCCAGCGCCTCGGGCGGAATGATCCGCCGGATGGCGGCCTCGACGCCGTCGCAGATCATCGCCGTGTCCTCGATGCGGGTCCCGGTCGGCGCGCGCACGTGAAGCTTGATCTGTGTATTGGCGGTTGGCGGAAAGAAATTCTGTCCCAGGTACGGGGCAAGCGCGAACGACGCGGCGACCGCGACGAGAAAGCCGACGATGAATTTGCTTCGCGCGGCGAGCGCCGTTTCCAACAGGCGGTGATAGAAGGCGCGGGTAGCCTCGAACCGGCGCTCGAAGCCGCGCTGGAAGAGCGCCAGCGGATTGCGGGTGGCTGGCGCTGCTGTTCCCTCTTCGTGGACCGTTTGATCGGCGAGCAGATAGCGGGCCATCGTGTTGACCAATGTCCGAGACAGCACATAGGACGCGACGAGGGCGAACAGAACCGCTTCGGCCATTGGGCGGAAGAGGTACCCGGCGACGCCGCCAAGATTGAACATCGGCACGAAGACGATGCAGATGCACAGGAGCGAAACGGTCGCGGGAAGGACGATCTGGCGCGCGCCGTCCATGATTGCCAATTCGATGTCCTTGCCCTGTTCGAGATGCCAGTTGATGTTCTCGATCGTGACCGTCGCATCGTCGACCAGAATGCCAACCGCCAGCGCAAGTCCGCCGAGCGTCATCACATTGATGGTCTCGCCGATCGCGGACAGCGCCGCCACGGACGCCAGGATCGCCAACGGAATCGAAATCGTGATGATGAGGGTCGAGCGCCAGCTGCCGAGAAAGATGAGGATCATCAAGCCGGTCAGGGCCGCGGCGACCACGCCCTCGAAGATGACCGAATTGACGGCCGAATAGACGAAGGACGACTGGTCGTTGATCGTGTCAAGTTTCAGGCTCCCGGGCAACGTCTGCCGCAGTTTGGGAAGCAGCGCCTTGACGCCGTTGATGACGTCGAGCGTTGAGGCTGACCCCGACTTCAGGATCGTCATCAGGACCGCGTTCGAACCGTCGACCCGGACCATGTTGATTTGCGGCGGAGCGCCGAAATGCGCATAGGCGACGTCGCGAATGAACACGGTCGCCCCGTTGACGACGCGGATCGGCATGTCGTTGATCTCGTCGAGCCGGGTCGGCGAGCCGTTGAGCGCCACGACGTATTCGCGGTCGCCGACCTTCTCGGTTCCGACGGGCGTGACGATATTCTGCCGGCCAATCGCGTTGACCACATCCTCCGCCGACAGTCCGTAGGCCTGCAGCTTATCCTGATCGATGTCGACCTGCACCTGGAGGACTTTACCTCCGTAGGGCGAGGGAATCGCCGAGCCCGCGACTTGCGCGAGTTGAGGCCTGATGAAATTCTGACCGGCGTCCTGGAGCTCCGCTTGCGAGAGCGACTTGCTCGACAGCGCCAACTGGATGACGGGGACGCTTGACGCGTTGAAGCTCAGCACGAAGGGGGGAGTGATTCCCTGCGGCAGGTATTTGAGAACAGTCTGAGAGGCCGCCGTCGTCTCCGCCAGCGCCGCGTTAATGTTGACGCCGCGCTGGAAGAACACCTTGACGACGCCATACCGAGGCAAGGATTGCGACTCGATGTGTTCGATATCGTTGACCTGACTGCTGAGTGTGCGCTCGTAATAGTAAATCACCCGCTTCGACATATCGTCGGCAGGCAAACCGTCGTAAGTCCAGACGACTGCGACAACGGGAATGCCGATATTGGGGAAGATGTCGGTTGGGGTCCTGATTGCCGCGGTCACGCCGAAAATGACGATCAGCATCGCCATGACGACGAAAGTATATGGCTTCCTGAGGGCAATTCGAACGATTGCGAGCATTGGACCTTAGGCAAAAAGAAATGAGGGCAAACGTATATGTTCGCTGGCGCCCGGCGACCCGGCCCCCTGCGGCATCAGATAGGCACTGATACCCGCGGCGTGGCGCCCGAAACACTAAATAATATTTAGAAAAGCCGCCCGGGCGCGCCCAGGATCGGGGCCCGGACGCTAAGGTTTGCGCGCGCCCGGTTGGGGTAGCGTCTTCCCGGAGCCGCGCATTACGAAGCGTGCGCCTGGGTCATTATCTTCAACCGTCAGTTCGAAGCCGTGCAATCTTGCGATCAACTCCGCGATGCTGAGACCAAGGCCGTGCCCTATGGTGTCGGTGCTCTGCTCGCCGCGATAGAACCGGCGGAAAATCCTGGGGCGCTCCTGGGACGAAATGCCGCGGCCAGTGTCGCTCACGCTCGCGAGCGGGCAGCCGTCCACTGTCCGGGCCTCAATTCGGATCGCGGCGCCGGGAGGGGTGAACTTGATCGCATTGTCGACCAGATTCGAGATCGCTTCGCGCAAGAGGTCCCCGTCGCCGCGAGCTGGGACGGGGTTCCCGGCGTCGATAGCCATCGCGATGGATTTGGATTCGGCGAGCGGCTCGTAGAGGTCGAACACCTCGTTGCAGACCGCGGCAAGGTCGATTTCCTTGAACTGTTTTTCCCGGGAGCTATTTTCAACAGCTGATATTCGCAATATGGCGGAGATCGCCATTGACACCTTGTCGATCTGGACGAGGGCGGCTTCCATCGTGTCGCGCAGCTGTTCGACCCCGACTTCGTTATCCAACGACCGCTCGATTTTCGCCCGCGCGACGGCCAACGGCGTGCGCAGGTCATGCGCAATGTTGTCGCCGACGCTTTTGAGCTGATCGAGCAGGCGCGCAATTTCATCGAGCATCTGGTTGACGGCGCGCGCCACCTTATCGACGTCGTCCCCGTCATTTTCGAAGGGCAGGCGCGAATCAAGGTCGCCGTCCATGATCCTGACGATCGCGCCGTGCACGCGCTCAAACCGCTGCGAAGCACGACGCGCGAAGATCGCGCCGATCGCGAGAATGAGGAGGATCGTTGGAAGGATCGCAATCGCCAATGCTCTCAGCACAATCCCGCGCAGTTCGTAAGCCTCACGAAGGCTTCGTCCCAGCAGCATGACGCCGCCGTCCGGGCGCCGGCGCGCGACAAAGATCGCGGGCTCGGCTCCGCTCGCATCGGGCAAAGCCTGGGCGGTAACGACATACGCCCGTCCATCGACCGGGATCGCGGGCATCGCGGGCACGTCACCAAAGAGTTTGGTCCCGTTGGCGTCGAACAGAGCGACATAGTCGAGGCGGCGGATATCCCGGGTCAGGCGCAGCTCCAGCGCCTGGCGGAGTCCGGCCTCGGTGTCGCCCACGCTCTTGGCGGCCTCGTCGACGAGGATGGCCCCAACCCTCTGGACGTCCGCGCTCGATACCTGAAGATAGATGAGCCCGAAAGCGGCGGCGGTCGCCACGGAAACCGCAAGACAGAACGCAAGCGCGAGGCGAAACGCTCTCGCCTTGAAGACCTCAGTCGTCAGCATTCAGCTTGAACCCGACCGCCCTGACGTTGACGATGAATCGTCGCGCGCCGGTCGGGTCGAGTTTACGACGCAGATTGCCGATCTGAACGTCGACAACGTTGGTCTGCGCAAGGAATTTGAAATTCCAAACATCCTCGAGCAGCATCCCGCGGGTCACGATCTGACCGGGGCGGCGCATGAAATATTCGAGAAGCTTGAATTCCCGCGGCAACAAATCGACCGCTCTCCCCGCGCACCGCACCTTCCGTTCGACCAGATCCATATCCAGGTCGCCGGCTTGCAAGCGTGTGACACGACTGTCGCCGCGGCGGCGCAGAAGCGCGTCGACCCGCGCGGTCAGCTCGCGAATATCGAACGGTTTGACGAGATAGTCGTCGCCGCCGGCCTTCAACCCGTTGATCCGCTCGTCGACGGACGACAGTGCGCTGATGACCAGGACGGGCGTCGCGTTGCCCTCGCTGCGCAAAGTCTCGATGATCGAGAGTCCGTCTTCGCCGTGCAGCATGCGATCGACCACGAGCACTGCGGCATCGCCCGTCCGGGCCGCCCTGAGCCCGTCGTCCACGGTTTCCGAAAGCGTGACCGGATGCCCGCTCGCCTGCAGCTCGCAGCGAATCTCCTCGGCGAGATCGCGCTCATCCTCGACAACCAGAATTGGGGCGCGCCCCGATGCTTCTGTCGGCCGAACCTTCACGGCGCCCGCATCCTCTGAAGACGGGATGCTCATCGCCTCTGCCCTCGCACCCCGTCCATCAGGCGCCTCTGCGCGAAAACCTTGGCGTCTTCATGGTCGCTGATCGCGCGCGCCTGACTTCGGCGCCCTGAACGCCATCGCTCCGAGCCCGTGTCGTGTATTGAACCCATCGCGTCGCATCCTCAGGCAGACCTGAATTAGGGTAGCACGGCCGGCGACGCCCACAACCTCGGCTTTGTAAATTGCACATTATAAAAAGCGATTTAATACGCTCGTCCAAGCCTCATTCTAAAATTTAATTTATAAAACTGCCGCCACTTTGTCGCCCAATTGTTACATAGGCCAACTACGAACTCACTTGATGCCCGGGAGCGTCTGCAGCGCGGCCCGCTTTTTGTGTTATGTAAAACGCCAGTATAAAAGAATCCGTTGATTGGCGTTGCTGTGATCGAAATGCCACATCAAGCAAAAAGACTGAAACGCGCCGAAACGATAGTTTGTCTGTGACGAAACCTGCGGCTACGCTGTCATCCGTTACGTCGAATCGTGTTCGGCGCGCCGGCCTAAACCGAGGGGGCCGCCAACATCTTGTTGGGAACGGAACGCGAGCAGCGCCGGCAAGGCGACGATAATATCAAAGTGAAGTAGCGAGCGCCTCTCTGGCCTCAGGACGAACGGGGTTAAGATGAAAAAGCTTGGACTTTCGCTGCTGGCCACCATTGGCCTCGCGGGTTTCGCTCATGCGGCGGACCTGCCGACGACCAAGGCTCCGGCCCCGGCCCCGCCGGTCAACTGCTATTCGAGTGTATGGACCTGGTTGAACTCGACGGCGGGGGATTGCCCGCTGAGTTACGCTGGCTTCACGCTCTATGCGACCATCGATGCGGGCATCGGCTACGAGTCCAACGGCGCCGGTTTCAACCAGTGGTGGAATAACGGCGTCTCGAACATCATCACCAAGCAGAGCACTCACGGTCCGCAGTGGCTCTGGACGCCGAACGGCCTGAGCCAGTCCGTCGTCGGCATCAAGATGAGCGAACCGCTCGGAAGCACCGGCTGGTCGCTCATCGGGACCGCGGAAACCGGCTTCGATCCTTACGGGATCAATTTGGCTTACGCGCAGAAGGCGCAGGTCCAGAACAACGGTAAGTCGCTCTTCCTGCAAACCGCGAACGCCAATTCAAGCCGCACCGGTCAGCCGCTGAACTCGCAATGGTTCGCCGGCTTCAGCAACCCAACTTACGGCACGATCACCGGCGGCCGCGTGAACACCCTGTCGCTGGACGCCATCAACTCCTACGACCCGATGGGCGGCTCCTACGCCTTCTCGCCGGTCGGCTATTCCGGCTCGTACGCCGGCTTCGGCGACACCGAGGCGGCGCGCGCCAACACGGCGGTCAAGTACCGCGTCGATATCCAGAACTTCCGGCTGGGCGGCCTGGTGCAGGTTGGCGGCTATAATTGGGGCAACGGCACGGACGGCATTTACCAGGGCCAGATCGGTGGCGACTTCAAGTTCCCCAGCGGCGGCATCTTGTCGATCGACGGCACCGCGAGCTTCGCCAAGGATGCGGTGAACATCGGCACCCTCGGCTCGCTAACGCAGTGCTCCACCCTTACCAAGGGCCCCTTGAAGGGCGAGACCGGCTGCACCGACAGCGTCCCGAATTACTACAACAGCTCGGACGTTCAGGCGACGTTGTCAAACAACACCGGCTTCATGCTGAACACCAAGTACAAGTGGGAGGCCTGGACGTTCTACGCCTCGTACCAGTACTTCCGACAGCAGAATCCGAGCGACTACTACCAGAACGGGTTCGAGACGCATCGGATATTTCAATGTGCCGGGAACGATTCCTGGTTTCAATGTGCCCGGGACGTTTGCTAACAAAAAACTCCCGACGCAGTGGGCGATCAACAACGCCTATAACATTCCCAGGGTCGCCAACGTTTTCTGGGTCGGCGCCAAATACTCGGTTCCGCCTGACTGGATGCACGGCTGGGGCTCGGCCGATCTGACCGGCGCCTACTACTGGCTGGGACAGAACAATTATAACTTCGCCGTCGCAACGACCGGGCCCCTGGCGGGGGTCACGGCGCCCGCGGCTTGCACCACCGTCGTCACCAACGGAACCAAGCCGAACGGACAGGCGTTCTCGATTGCCCGCGTCAACAGCGGCAAGTGCGCCGGGTCGACGGACTTCATCTCCTTCCTGATCGACTGGCGGCCGGTCAAGCGCGTCGATATCTACGCCGGCGTGATGGAATTGAACGTCTATGCCGGCCTCGCCAACGGCTACTTTGCCACCCAGACCATCAACCCGACCGCCGGCATCCGCATCAAGTTCTGATGCGAGACGGATCTAACGGATGGCGGGAAACGGCGGGGCGGTGCCCTGCCGTTTTCATTTTCGCTGCTCCTGACGCACGCCTTCGCCCGCGCGGCCGGTTCGTTGCCAGGCAGTGTTCGACATCGCACTCCTCTTCGGCTAGAACAGCGTCTGAAATGCGCGTGATATCGGCGTCAAGAATTGGGCTGGGCCTTTGCTTTCGTGTCGGTTTGTTGGTCGGCTCCCGTCGCCAAATGGGGCTTGGCCGGTTTGATGGACGCTACCGTGGCTTCTGACCGGTTGCCGTGCAAGGGGCATTAAAAATGGCATTTTCACATCCGCTCGCCAGGGGGGCCAAGGTGTGGACTGCGAGGAGCGGCGACGACAAAGAGCAGCGGGTCCTGGTAATCGTCACGACGATTCCGCTCGACTCGCACCATAAAGGCTACAAGAAAGCGCTTGTCGACAAACTCTCGCGCGCCGCGCGCGAACATCTTGCGGAGTCCAAGGACGCCGAGGCTTTCGTGCTGATCAATCGGTTGAGGGACTGGAACGCCGCGCGGGCGTGAACGCCGACCGGGAGGCGGAACCGGGATCGCTTTTGCGCCACAGATGCGCTTTTTTTGGGCGCCAATTGTGGTAAGGTGACCGGGGCGCTTTTCCGCGCGCCTCCGCGATTAACAAAGGGACACAGGCATGAGCAACATCTTATCGGCTACTCCTTTTGGATCCGCTGAGCCGCTTGCGCCACTACGCGCCAAGTGGGGGTGGATCGTCGCCCTCGGCGTCGTCTATGTCGTCGCCGGATTCATCGCGCTCGGCAGTGTCGTCGCTGCGACGGTCGCCACCGTCTATGTCGTCGGCATCATGATGATCATCGCCGGCGTCGCCGAGGTGATCAGCGCATTCCAGGTCAAGTCGTGGGGACGGTTCATATTCTGGCTGCTTCTCGGCGCCCTCTATGTCGTCGCCGGGTTCCTGGCGTTCGACAATCCTCTGCTCACCGCGGTCTGGCTGACGCTCTTCCTCGGCGCGGCGCTGGTCGCCTCCGGCCTTGTGCGCATCTACCTCGGGTTCAACATGAGGGCGGGCTCACCCTGGGTCTGGGTGGTGATTTCCGGTCTCATCACGCTTATTCTCGGCGTGATCATCCTGGCTCACTGGCCGGTCTCGTCGCTGTGGACGCTCGGAATCTTCTTGGGCGTCGACCTTGTGTTCGCCGGCGCGAGCTGGATCGGCCTCGGCCTCGGTCTTCGCAACGTGCCCGCGGTCTGACGAGCGAAGCCAAGACCCGCGTACCGCGAAGGCCGCCAAAGGAAGCTGCGCAGAAGGCATCGCGAGTTGTGTCGCGCGCGAGGCTTTCGGGATCGTCCGCCGACCGTTGAGCATTAACGGTCGGTCCAGATTATTTAGGAAATTACGCATCCCCGGCGCGGAGGGATGCGCAAGCGCGCATTCCAAGAGACTGGAATCCAACGCATGGGCTGAAAAGTCTGCGACTGCGCATGGTATTGCATTTACTAATTTAATTATTGCAAATTTAAATTTGTGCTGCTTCTGTGCGTCTCGACCGATGGTCAGCGGGACCGATTCGGATGCGAATGGGCGGGCAGAATATCGCGGATGTCGTGAAGCGGACCGAAGTCTTGCTTTTGGCAGTCGCCTCGGCCGGCCTGGCTCACGCCGCTGACGCGCCGACGCCGAAGAGCGCATCGCCCGACTGTTTCCAAAGTCTCTACAATTACCTGAACACGTCGGCCGCCGACTGCCCGCTGACCTACGCGGGCTTGACCATCTATGGGACCGTCGACGTGGGGTACGGCTTCGAAACCAACGGGGCGCCGTTCAACCGCTCGTTCGGCCCGGCCGACGCCTATCTGATCTCGAAGGCCACCAGCGGATCCCGCTGGCTTTTGTCGCCGAACGCGCTGAGTTCCTCCGTGCTAGGCCTGAAGATGAGCGAGCCCCTCGGCGGGGGATGGTTGCTCGTCGGTGACGTCGAATTCGGATTCGACCCTTATTCACTCGAGCTCTCTGACAGCCCGCGCTCGCTGGCGGAAAACAACGGCCGTCCGCTCCTGCTCCAAAGCTCAAACGGCGATTCCAGCCGCGCCGGCCAGATCGACAATTCGCAAGGCTTCCTTGGTCTCAGCAACCCGTCATACGGCACGGCGACCTTCGGTCGCGTCAACACACTTTCGCTCGACGTCGTCAGCACATACGACCCGATGGCAGTTTCCAACGCCTTCTCGCCTCTCGGCTGGTCCGGCTCGTTCGCCGGCTTCGGCGATACCGAAGTCTCGCGCGCCAACACCGCGTTCAAATATCGGCTGGACGTTCAGAATTTCCGTATGGGCGGACTTGCCCAAGTCGGAGGCTACGACCAAGGCAACGGCTCGAATGGCGAATATCAGGGGCAGATTGGCGCAGACTTCGGCGCCCTGTCGCTTGATGGCGTCGTCAGCTGGGCAAGGGACGCCGTATCGCTCGGTAACTACACAGCCTTGCCCAAGGGCTACTCGCAGGACAACCTGAAAGCGACGTTGTCGAACAATGCAGGCGCGATGCTGGCGGCCAAATACTCCATCGGCCAGGTGAAGATTTTCGCCGGCTACGAATATTACCGGCTGTCGGACCCCAGCAACATCTACCCGAGCGGTTTCACGAGTATCGGCGGCTTCAGCATCCTGCCTGGGGCTGTTACGTATAACGCCTACGCAATCAACAAGGCGATGAACGTCGTATGGACCGGCCTCAAATACGCCGTCACCGCCCAGATCGACGTCACCGGCGCGTTCTACTATGAAGCGCAGAACGACTATTCGGCGAAAGCGTGCACGGGGACCGGCGTCCATATCAGCAGCAGCGCCTGCGCCGGATCGCTCGACGCGCTTTCGTTCCTGATCGACTACCGGCCGCTGAGACGCGTCGATCTCTACGCGGGGGTTATGCTCTCGAACGTCTATGGCGGCTTGGCGAGCGGCTACGTAGCGGCCCAGAACATCGACCCGACCGTCGGCCTCAGGATCAAGTTCTGAACCGTCACGAGGCGCCGTTGCGCCTCGATCGACTGGACTATCGCGCCCGGCATCGGATACCATGCAAGCCGAGCATCGCGCCCGGCGGCGTTGTCAGCGATCCCGTAGCGAACGGCTTCTTCGCGGGCGCAGTCCGGATCGGCATGGGGGAAACTGTCCTTGCGTTGGGTTTACCTGGTCATCGTGGTCATCATCGTCGCGGCGACGGTGATCTTCGCGCTGCAGAACCTGCAGATCGTCAGCGTGGCCTTTCTCGCCTCGGCCATCAGCGCGCCGCTCGCCCTTCTCGTCTTCGTGGTTTACGTCCTTGGAGCCGTCACCGGCGGAAGTCTGTACGCGCTCCTGCGCAAGTCGGTCCAAGGCTCGCGGCGGACGTATTAGCGCGGGACCGCCGAGCCACGTGCTGCGCGGCCGGCCCCATTGAGATTTCCGCCAGGCCCGGGCCTGCGCTAAGCTCTCCGAATGCGCGCCATGGTTCTGCGGCGGGCCGGCGAGCGGCTCGCGATGGAGGAGCGGCCCGACCCCGAGCCGGGGCCGGGGCAGATTCGCGTACGGATCGAGGCCTGCGGCGTTTGCCGCACCGATCTGCACGTGGTCGACGGCGAACTGCCGGACATCAAGCTGCCGATTGTCCCGGGGCATGAGATCGTCGGCCGGATCGAGGCAGCCGGGGAAGGCGTGACCCTGCCTTTGGGCGCTCGCGTCGGCGTGGCGTGGCTGGGCCGCGCCTGCGGCCATTGCCCCTATTGCGTCAGCGCGCACGAAAATCTCTGCGACACGCCGCTGTTCACCGGCTACACCCGCGACGGCGGATTCGCGACCCATACGATCGCCGACGCGGCCTTCGCCTTCCCGCTCGCCGAAGACCTCGATCCGGTCGCGACCGCGCCTCTGCTCTGCGCCGGGCTCATCGGCTGGCGGTCGCTGAAGGCCGCCGGCGAGGGCAACGCGGTCGGCATTTACGGCTTCGGCGCGGCCGCTCATATCATTGCGCAGGTGTGCCGCTGGCAGGGGCGGAGGGTCTTCGCCTTTACCCGGCCGGGCGATACCGAGGGCCAGCGGTTCGCACGCTCTTTCGGGGCCGAATGGGCCGGCGGATCGGACGAGACGCCGCCCGCGCCGCTCGATGCAGCCATTCTGTTCGCGCCGGTCGGAGCGCTCGTGCCTGAGGCGCTCGCCGCCGTGCGAAAAGGGGGGCGGGTCGTCTGCGGCGGCATCCATATGAGCGACATTCCCTCGTTCCCCTATCGGCTTCTGTGGGAGGAGCGCAGCGTCGTTTCGGTCGCCAATCTGACCCGCGCCGACGGGCGGGAATTCCTCGCGCTCGCGCCGCGCGCCGGGGTGCGCACCACGACGACGCCCTACCAGCTCGACAAGGCCAACGAAGCGCTCGACGACCTGCGGTCGGGGCGGCTCGAAGGGGCGGCGGTCATCGTGGCCTGAAGGCCGGCCCGGCTCGATTCTGAGCGAGGCGCGCCTGCGGCGGCGTCGGGCGGGGCTCCTCCCGTTTATCGCTCCTCCGCGCCTGTTACCTGCCTGATAACCGCGAAATAGGGCCCTGTTAACGTCCTGTTCGGCGCGCACGGAAAATATTAGCTCAACCTATTGAAATGACACGACTTTTAGTCAAACAATCGGGTCGAAAACGCGCGATTTCCCCTGTTTTCGCCCTGCTAGCAGGGAGCATCGCTCGAATCCCTCGACAGAATCCGACAAAGCTGCCACTTCCGGATCATGGTTAAGTCGCGCTCGTCCTACGTCTGCCAAAACTGCGGGGCCATCACCCAGCGCTGGCAGGGCAAGTGCGAATCCTGCGGCGAATGGAATACGATCATCGAGGAAGCGGCGGCGCTTGGGATCGGGGGAGCGGCGGCGCGTCGCGGCGGCGCCGGCCGGCCGTTTCCGCTCGAGGACTTGTCGGGCGCATCGAGACCCGAACTGCGGGTCGCCACCGGAATCGCAGAACTCGACCGGGTGGCCGGCGGCGGCTTTGTGCCAGGGTCGGCGACGCTGATCGGCGGCGAGCCGGGAATCGGCAAGTCCACCCTCCTGATTCAGGCCTGCGCCGCGGTCGCGCGCGCCGGAGGGCGCGTGATTTACGTCTCGGGAGAGGAGTCGAACCGCGCAGGTGCGGCTTCGCGCCGCGCGTCTCGGGCTCGCCGACGCGCCCGTGCAACTCGCCGCGCAGACCCTCGTTGAAGACATCGTGGCGACCTTGGGCTCGGGCGACGCGCCGAGATTTGTCGTCATCGATTCGATTCAGACGATGTGGAGCGACGCCATCGAATCGGCGCCGGGAACGGTGAGCCAGGTTCGCGGGTCCGCGCAGGCGCTTATCCGCTTCGCCAAATCGAGCGGAGCCGCGCTGCTGCTTGTCGGCCATGTCACCAAGGACGGCCAGATCGCCGGACCCCGCGTCGTCGAACACATGGTCGACGCCGTCTTTTCCTTCGAAGGCGACGGAGCGCACGCCTTTCGTCTCCTCAGAGCGGCCAAGAACCGCTTCGGCGCCACCGACGAGGTCGGCGTCTTCGAAATGACCGGAGCGGGGCTCGCCGAGGTGCCGAACCCGTCGGCGCTTTTTCTCGCGGGGCGGGACGGACGAGCAAGCCCAGGAGCGGCGGTCTTCGCCGGCGTCGAAGGCGCGCGTCCGCTGCTGGTCGAGATTCAGGCGCTCGTTGCGCCCACCACCCTCGGCACGCCCCGTCGCGCGGTCGTCGGGTGGGAGCCGAGCCGGCTCGCCATGGTGCTTGCGGTGCTGGAATCGCACGGCGGATTGAAGCTCGGGCAATACGACATCTACCTCAATGTCGCGGGCGGCCTGAAGGTGGCCGAACCTGCCGCCGATCTCGCGGCGGCGGCGGCGCTCGTGTCTTCGCTCACCGGCGCGGCTCTGCCGCACGACGCGGTCTATTTCGGCGAGATCGCTCTCTCCGGCTCGGTCCGCGCGGTGGCGCACACGGGGCTGCGCCTCAAGGAGGCGGCGAAGCTCGGCTTCACGACCGCCTTTGCCCCCGCCCCGCCTCGCGCCGAGGGCGAGAGCGCGCGCATCGGAGCAAAGCCGATCGCCTCGGTCGCCTCGCTTGTCGCCCTGATCGCGGCGGCCGGCGTCGAAGCAAAGTCTGTTCCAAGGGCCGCCGAGCGTGCGCGCGGCGGGGTGACGAACTGAGGAGGCTTGGCTATAAGGCGCTCCGCCGGGCGCCCTCAGGGCCGAGTCGTTGTCGCGCGTCGTGACGGGGTTTCACTGAATGCCTTCCTATCTCGATCTCGCCGTCATCGCGATCGTCCTGGTCTCGGCCTTGCTCTCGATGCTGCGCGGCTTCAGCCGCGAAGTCCTTGCGATCGCCTCATGGGCGGCGGCCGCGGCGGCGGCCTATTCCTTCTACCCTCTCGTCGTTCCCTACCTCACCCCCTATATCCACAAGGACATTATCGCCCAGGCGGCAGCCGCGGCGATCGTGTTTTTCGCCACGCTTATTCTCGTGTCGTTGATAACCGTTCGGCTGTCGGACGCGATTCTCGACAGCAAGATCGGCGCGCTCGACCGCACGCTTGGCTTTTTGTTTGGCGTCGTGCGAGGCTTCCTGCTTGCGGTGGTCGCCTTCGCGATTTTCAACTGGCTGGTTTCGGAGAAGCAACAACCCGAATGGGTCAGAACAGCAAAGACGCGGCCGGTTCTCACCGACACCGCAGACAAGATCGTCGCCATGCTGCCCGAGGATGCGGCTGCGACCGTCGACGCCTGGATCAAGTCCCGCGCGAATGTTGCGCCGGCGAGCGAAGAGCCGGCGGACGAATCGTCCGCGCCCGCAACGACCAAGCCGACAGTTCCGCCGCCCGCGGCCGCGCCGGCCATGCCGCCGCAAAAGAAAGCCGAATCGCCGGCCTCGAGCGGCTCCACGACAGACAAGCAGAAGCTCGACGCCCTTATCAACAAGAGCGTCCCCGCGCCCGGCCCTGCGACGCCGGCTGTCGTTCCCAAGCAATGACGCGCCCGAGGCCCGAGCGCTCCCGGGCGAATTGAAGGAGGACGCCATCGACCCCGGCTCCGCCACGCAAGATGCTTCAGGCGTCGATCTGGACGGAGACCGGCTGCGCGAGGAATGCGGCGTCTTCGGCATCTTCGGTCATCCTGACGCGGCAGCGATCGTGGCGCTCGGTCTGCATGCGCTCCAGCATCGAGGGCAGGAGGCGGCCGGCATCGTCGCCTTCGATGGCGTTCGGTTCCACTCCGAACGCCGCCAGGGCCTGGTCGGCGATCATTTCTCCTCGGCCGCCACGATCGACCGCCTGCCCGGGCAGGCTGCGGTCGGTCACGTGCGGTACTCGACGACCGGCGAAACGGCGCTGCGCAACGTCCAGCCGTTGTTCGCGGAGCTCGAGTCCGGCGGTCTCGCCGTGGCTCACAACGGCAATCTCACCAACGGACTCACGCTGAGGCGTGAGCTGATCCGTGCGGGCGCGATCTGCCAGTCGACGACCGACACGGAAGTCGTGCTGTTGCTCGCAGCCCGATCGCGCAGGAACAGAATCGTCGATCGCTTCATCGAAGCGCTGGCCGAGATCGAGGGCGCGTACGCCCTCGTCGCGCTAACCAACAAGAAGCTGATCGGCGCCCGCGATCCGCTCGGCATCCGTCCGCTGGTCCTTGGCGAACTGGACGGCCGGCCAATCCTCGCCTCCGAAACCTGCGCGCTTGACATCATCGGGGCCAAGTTCGTGCGCGACGTCGAGAACGGCGAGGTCGTTGTCATCGACGCCGACGGAGTAAGGAGTTTCTTCCCCTTTCCCAGGCTGACGGCGCGGCCCTGCATTTTCGAATATATCTACTTCGCCCGACCTGACTCGATCGTGCACGGGCGCTCGGTCTACGACGCCCGCAAGGCGATGGGCGAAGAGCTGGCGCGCGAGGCTCCGGCCGCCGCCGACGTCGTCGTGCCCGTGCCGGACTCCGGCGTCCCCGCCGCGATTGGCTATGCGCGCGGTTGCGGCTTGCCGTTCGAACTCGGCATCATTCGCAACCACTACGTCGGACGGACCTTCATTCAGCCGACCCAGTCGATCCGGGAGCTCGGCGTCCGGATGAAGCACAATCCAAACCGCGCGGTGGTCGAGGGAAAGCGCGTGGCGTTGATCGACGATTCCATCGTGCGCGGCACGACGAGCGTAAAGATCGTCCAGATGATGCGCGACGCCGGCGCGCGCGAGGTGCATTTGAGGATCTCCTCGCCGCCCATTGCATATCCTGACTTCTACGGAATCGACACGCCGGAGCGCGACAAGCTGCTCGCCGCGCGCATGGACCTCGAATCGATGCGCAAGTTCATGGGCGCTGACAGCCTCGCATTTTTGTCGATCGATGGGATCTACAGAGCCATGGGGCATTCCGCCCGGGACCCCAGGCAGCCTCAATTCACCGACCATTGCTTCACCGGCGATTATCCGACGCGGCTGATCGATAAAGACGGGGAGCCCGGACGCCAGCATTTGCCGCTCCTTGCTGAGGCGAGCTAAGGGGGGCCGGCTTCGCGCGCTGATGGAACCGAGGCGTCCCTTCTCCGCGCTCGTGGGCGGAAGGCCAGGACGAGGGCTGATCGCAAAAGTGGCCACTCTCCCTGCCCCTCACCCCAACCCTCTCCCCGCATGCGACGCAAGCGAGGAGAGGGGCGATAGCGGGCGGCCGTCATCTGATAACAACCCCTTAGTAGAATAGCTTCAACGCGTTCTCCAGGGTTCCGTAGATTCCCCACAGCAGCGGAATCCCGACAAAGCCCCAGGCAAGCGCCAGTTCGAGCAACGTCGTCCCGCGATTGTTGTCGTCTTCCACATTCCGTCTCCCTTAGCCGACGCCGATCACATCGTCGGTCGTTTCCAGATCCATGTGATGGCGGTCGTCGACCGCCTTGATTAGGAAATTCGCGATGAAGCCAACGACCAGGAGCCCTGCCATGATATACATGGTCACGTTATAGGCCTGCGCCTTCGGCACGCCGCTGTCGATCTGATACTGTCTGAGATAGTTCACCAGGACCGGTCCCAGCACCCCCGCCACCGACCAGGCCGTTATTAGCCACCCGTGGATCGCGCCGACGTAGCGCGTGCCGAACATGTCCTTGAGATAGGCCGGCACAGTGGCGAAGCCGCCGCCATACATGCTGATGATGATAAGGAAGCACAGAATGAAGAGCGGCAGATTGCCCTGGGCGCCGAAATACGGCGCAAGCGCGTACAGCACAAATCCCAGGACGAAGAACACAAAATAGGTGTTCTTGCGGCCGATCACGTCAGACGTCGAGGCCCAAAAGAAGCGGCCGGCCATGTTGAAAAGGCTCAACAGGCCGACGAAGCCGCCGGCGGCGGCGGCGGTGATCCGCCCGGGGAACATTTCCTGGCTCATCGCCGAAGCCTGGCCGAGCACGCCGATGCCCGCCGTCACGTTCATGCACAGCACGATCCAGATCAGCCAGAATTGCGGCGTCTTTAGCGCCTGATAGACATAGACGTCCCTGGTCGTGACGAGCTTCTTGGGCTGGGCTGGAGGCACGTACCCTTCAGGCTTCCATCCTGGCGCCGGAACGCGCACGATCGCCGCCCCGACAAGCATGAAGAAAGCATAGATGAGCCCGAGGACCACAAAGGTCCCCGCGACCCCAACATGCGTCGACGTCGACAAGACGCTCATCAGCCATACTGAAAGGGGGGAGGCGATCATCGCGCCGCCGCCGAAGCCCATGATCGCCATGCCGGTCGCCATCCCGGGCCGGTCGGGGAACCATTTGATCAGTGTCGACACTGGCGAAATGTAACCCAGTCCCAGGCCGACGCCCCCGAGCACGCCGTAGCCGAGGTAGACGATCCACAGGTTGTGGACGCTGACCCCGTAGGCGCTGAGGAGGAACCCGCCGCCGAAACACAAAGCCGCCGCGAACATCGCGCGCCGCGGTCCGCCCTCCTCAACCCATCGGCCGAGCAACGCCGCCGAATCGCCGAGGACGAAAATGGCGATCGAGAAGATCCACCCGAGTTCGGTCAGCTTCCAGTCGTCCGGCGCCGATTTGGTGATGCCGATCAGCTTGGTCATGGGCAGGTTGAAAACGCTGAATGCATACACCTGACCGATGCACAGATGGATGCACAGGGCAGCTGGCGGAACCATCCAGCGGCTGAACCCGGGTTTGGCTATCGTGCGGCTACGGTCTAAAAACGACAAGACGCTCATCGGGCGCGTTCGCTCCTCTGTCAGTTCTTCTATTTTGCCGAACAGAATTGCCTATTCGACGCCCTTTGACAATGCCCGGCGGGGCCTACTTTAGTTCACTCTTCCGCCGCGCCTCGGCCGCCTCGGCTGCCTTCACGTTCCTGTCATGCAGGTTCGCGATAGAATGGGCCACCTTACTGGGGAGGCCTCATGTCCACTGCTTTCGACGCTCGCCTCGGCCCCTCGGCCGTCGCGCCGGTCAAACCCCATCTCGACCACCCGATGGACATCAGGCTTGCGCTCGGTATCTTGGCCGCACTCGCTGGCGGCCTGTTCTACATGGCCTATTCGATTCGCTCGGACATTGCGGAGTCCGGCGGCGGACCGACGACTATCCTGCCGTTCGTATTGCTCGGCGTCGCGATGCTGATCGCGCTCGGCTTCGAATTCGTCAATGGTTTCCACGACACCGCCAACGCTGTCGCGACCGTCATTTATACCCATGCTCTGCCGGCGCAGGTCGCGGTCATCTGGTCGGGATGCTGGAACCTGATCGGAGTGCTCGTCTCTAGCGGCGCCGTCGCCTTCGGCATCGTTTCGCTCCTGCCGGTCGAGCTTATTCTGCAGGTCGGCTCGGGCGCGGGCTATGCGATGGTGTTCGCGCTGCTCATTGCCGCGATCATTTGGAACCTCGGCACATGGTTCCTCGGCATTCCGGCCTCCAGCTCGCATACGCTGATCGGCTCGATTGTCGGCGTCGGCGTCGCCAACGCGCTCTTGCGCGGTCAGGATGGGACCTCCGGCGTGGATTGGGACCAGGTGACGAAGATCGGCGAGGCTCTGCTGTTCTCGCCGCTCTTCGGCTTTGGCCTGTCCGCGCTGCTGCTGCTTGCGATGAAAGCCGTTATCAAAGCTCCGGAGCTCTACACGGCGCCGACAACCAACGCCCCACCGACGCCGTGGATCCGTGGACTGCTCGTGCTGACCTGCACGCTCGTGTCATTCTTTCACGGCTCGAACGACGGCCAGAAGGGCATGGGCCTCATCATGCTAATCCTCATCGGTGTCGCGCCGACGGCCTATGCGCTCAACCGTGCGCCGCCGCCCGGGCATGCCGACGCGTTCATCGCCGCTGCGCAAAACGCCTCGAAGATCGTCCAGGCGCATGGCGCAGGATACAACGTCATCGGCGATCCCCGCCCGGCGGTGACCGACTACATCCACGCCCACCAAATTTCGGAAGGCACCTATCCGTCGCTCGCCGTGCTGGTTCAGCAGATCAGCGACTCGGTCAAGCAATATGGCTCGGTAGCCAAGACGCCGCTCGACAAAGTGCAGAATGTCCGCAACGACATGTATCTCGCCTCGGAGGCGATGCGCGTTCTCGCCAAGGACAAGGAGAGCGAGCTCAGCGCCGACGAGAAGAAGCAGATTGGCGAGTTCAAAAAGCAGCTCGACTATTCCACCAAATTCATTCCGCTTTGGGTCAAGGTGTGCGTCGCGATCGCGCTCGGGCTCGGCACGATGGTCGGCTGGAAGCGCATCGTCGTCACCGTCGGCGAGAAGATCGGAAAGACCCACCTGACCTACGGGCAGGGCGCGGCGGCCGAGATCATCGCGGCCGCGACGATCGGCGCGGCCGACGGCCTCGGCCTGCCGGTGTCGACGACCCATGTGCTGTCGTCGGGTGTCGCCGGCACGATGGTCGCCAACGGCTCGGGCATGCAGTGGTCGACGATCAGGAGCATTGCGCTCGCCTGGGTGCTGACCCTGCCGGCCGCGATGCTGCTGTCGGGCTTCCTCTTTGTTATCTTCCGCGCGATTTTCTGAGAGGCGCCGAACAGACGGCAAGCGCCTCTCAGCCGCCGCCGTACCAGGTCACGGGCCTGGCGCGCTGGCGCGCGATCTTGACGTCGCGCGCCTCCAGATCCCGAAGCTTCAGATACATCATCGCCGTCATCAGCGCGTCGGAATAGGCGTCGTGCTGATCCAGCAAGGGCAGCCCAAGATCCGTAAGAATGCTGGTGAAGCGTAAATCCACCTGCGTGCCGGGCGGCGCGCCGCCGTATTTGCGCCGATAATAAATCCCCGAGACCTCGATCTGCTCGTTGGGCAGCTCAATTCCGAGCAGTCGGCGTACATGCTTGTTGAGCATCGCCACGTCGAATTCGAGATAGAAGCCGACGAGGGTCCGCGACCCGATGAAGCGCAGGAGTTCGGGCAACACTTCATCCATCGATCGCCCCGACACGACATCCTGCTCTCGCAGCCGGTGCACCTTGATCGCGTCGGCCTTGAGCCTGACACGGGGCTTCACCGTCGCCTCGAAGCGCTCGCTCGACAGGATTCGATTGCCGCGGATTCTAATCGCGGCGACCGCGACGATGTCATCCTTGCTTCGGCTAAGGCCAGTCGTCTCGCAATCGACCGACACAACCTCCGCGGGCGACGGCGGATCGAACAGGAAGTCGTAGTGCGGATCGCGCAGCAGATGCCGGTAGATGCGGCGCTTGAGCGCAAGCAGCATCAGAACATCGCCAGATTGAAGTGGCGGCGCAGCATCTCGCGCAGACGCTTGACGATGTGGAAAGCGTCGCGCAGCAGGTCGCGCTCCATCGTCGAAAGTTCGCCTGGCTTGACGAGACTGGTCGACGCCGCTTCGGCGATTTGCGCGTCGAGTTTGAGCGTCATCAGATAATGCAGGGCTTCCGTCAGTTCGCGCGCGAACTGATGCTCGAAAGCGCCGATTTCGCTGAGGCGGGCGATCCGGGCCGCTGTGCCCGTCTCGTGCAGGCCCTTTTCCAGCGCAAGCGCACGCACGCCATGAACTATTGGAAAGATGCCGCCCTTCTTCAAGTCGAGCGCGTCGCCCTCCGCCTTCGAGGTGACGAGATTGTTGAAGATACCGATCGGCGTTGGGAAGGCGTCGATCGCGCGCGCGAACCGCGCCAGATGGACCCTTTCTCCGTGCATGAGATCGATCAGGTCCTGCTTGGCCGCGCGCAGGAGGTCGGAGTGGCCGGCGGTCGCGATCGCGTCGTAGAAGATCGCGATGTTCATTACGCCCCTCTCGTCCGAGAGCGCGAGCCATCGACTGAAGTCGTCGCGATAGTCGTCAAGCGTCTTCGACCAGAGAGGGTTGCGCACCATCACTTCGCCCGGACAGGGCGGAAAGCCGCATTGCTTGAGCGCATCGAACGTGTCCGTCCGGAACGTCTCGAGATCCGCGGTCGGCGCCGGCGCCGCCAGAATGAGCCCGTTGTCCTGGTCGGTGCGGAACGTCTGCTCGCCTCTGCCCTCGCTGCCCATGACGATCAGGCACCCGGACTCTCTGATCGACGTCGGCGCCACGAGAGAGAAAAGCTTCGCGTGCAAATGGCGGTTGAGGTCGGAGACGATCTCGCAAACGACGTCGATTCGGACGCCCTGACGCCGCAGCGTCCGGATTTGTGGATCGATGGTCCGGGCCGTCCGGGCGAGCTCGGCCACCGAGGACGAACGGTCGATCCGTCCCGCCACCAATTGCGAATTGCCGGCGAGGAAACTCAACAGGTCGATGTCTTCGAGAATACCGACGAATTCGCCGTTCTCCGTAACCGCAACCCGCTGCTTGTTATGCTTCGTCATCTTGAGCAACGCGGTCGAGACAAGATCGCCTGGAGCGACGCCTATGATCGGGCGCCGCGCGAGCGGCCCGATCGGGCTTTCGATGGAGAGCCGATCGAGAACCGCCGCGTTCAGGAGATCCGTGCGGGTCACGATGCCGGCTTCGGCGCCTTCCTTGACCAGGAGGGCGTGACAGTTGGAGGCCTTCATCCGGGCGCCGGCGTTGGCGATTGTCTCCTTTCCATCCATGAACACCGCGGGATGAAGGAAAAGGTCGCGGACTCGCGCGCCCAGCAACGGCGAAAAACGCGCCGCCTCTTCCTCCTGCGAGGCGGCGCCAAGCTTGTCGGCGATGTCAAGGTAGAAGAACGACGCGAAGCGCCGGTTCTGGTTGATAAGCCGAAGCGTGACGTCGCGCGGCAGCAGATTGCAGAGCGTCTCCTCCCGCGCGACGAAGGCATTGGATCCGCTGCCCTGCACGAGGGCCCGGCTGTCAAACGCATCGCCGGGGCCGTGCAATGCGACGAGATCCTCGCCGTCCCGCTCCTCCACAAGTCCCTTGATGACGATGAAGAGACTGTCGGGCGCCTTGTCGCGCCCGATAATCGTCTCATTCGGGCGGAAATATGCGATGTCGAGCGCATCCCGAACCGTATCGAGCTGCTCGGTGGTTAGTCGATCAAACGGGGCGTTCTTCGCGTCGAAATGGTGCGCCATGCGCTTCCTCCCCGGATCGCGAATTGTTCTCCGGACGGCGCATGGTTGGCAAGACGAAAGGTCGAGCCTGCATTGAACCGATTGGAAGCGGGGCCTTCGGCCTGCTACAAGACGGCCAAAGCCGGGCGATCGGGAAGCGAAGCACATGGCCACGACAGACAATATTCTCGCCGCGATCGACGCCGATCAGGGGCCGGCGCTCGAGCGGCTGTTCGCGTTGCTCTCGATCCCTTCCATCTCGGCCGTGCCCGCCCATTTTCCTGATTGCGAGAGGGCGGCGGACTGGCTTGTCGGCGAACTTGGCGGCCTCGGATTCGAGGCTGCCAGGCATCCGACCGAGGGGCGGCCGATGGTCGTCGGACATGTGAATGCGAATCGCCGGGAAGCCCCCCACGTTCTCTTTTATGGCCACTACGACGTGCAGCCGGTCGACCCGCTGAACCTTTGGCGCAGTCCGCCCTTCGAACCGAAGCTCGAAGCCGGGCCCAACGGCGAGCAGATCGTGGCTCGCGGCGCCTCCGACGACAAAGGCCAGCTGATGACCTTTCTCGAGGCCTGCCGGGCGTTCAAGGCTTTCGGCGGTCCGCCCTGCGAGGTCACCGTGCTGTTCGAGGGCGAGGAGGAGACGGGGTCTCCTTCGCTGCCTGCTTTTCTGGCCAAGAACGCCAAGCTTCTCAAAGCCGATATCGCCCTCGTCTGCGACACCGGCATGTGGGGACCGGGGACGCCGGCAATCACGACAGCCCTGCGCGGGCTGGTCGGCGAAGAAGTGATCCTCACCGGCGCGAACCGCGATCTGCATTCCGGCATCTACGGCGGGGCCGCCGTCAACCCGATTCACACGCTTTCAGCGATCCTCGGAGCCCTGCACGACAGCAACGGCGGCGTCGCGCTTCCTGGCTTCTACGACGGAGTCGAGGAGCTTCCCGCAGAAATCGCGGAGCAATGGAGCACGCTCGATTTCGACTCCGCCGCGTTTCTGGGCGCAGTCGGCCTCACCACGCCGGCAGGCGAGCGCGACCGCACCCCGCTCGAGCAGCTCTGGTCGCGCCCGACCTGCGAGGTCAACGGCATGGTCGGGGGCTATACGGCGGAGGGATTCAAGACGGTGCTGCCTGGCAAGGCGAGCGCCAAGGTCTCTTTCCGGCTCGTCGGCAAGCAGAACCCCGAGCGGATCGCCCAGGCGTTCAGAACCTTCGTCACATCGCGCCTGCCCCCGGACGTGAAGGCGGAGTTCATCAGTCACGGTGCAAGCCCCGCAATTTCGCTGCCGGTCAAGAACGAGGCCCTGCGCCGGGCGCGCCGCGCCCTCGAGGCCGAATGGGGCAAGCCCGCGGCGCTCGTCGGATCCGGCGGCTCGATTCCGATCGTCGGCGCATTCAAGCGCGAACTGCAGATGGACAGCCTGCTCGTCGGCTTCGCCCTCGAAGACGACCGGATCCATTCGCCCAACGAGAAATACGAACGCACGTCGTTCCACAAGGGCGCCCGCTCCTGGGCGCGCATTCTCGCGGCGCTGGCCGCGTGAGCGCCGGCGCCGGCCTCACGCGCGGTTGACGAAACCGGCCATGACCGACAGCCGCCGGGCGATCCTCCGCGACGGATTTCTCAGCTCATTGCGACGATCGCCGGTGCTGATGGGCATTCTCAACGTCACGCCCGATTCGTTTTCCGATGGCGGGCGGCATTTCGAGGCGGCTGCCGCGGTCGCGCGCGCCAGGACCATGGTCGCCGAGGGCGCGGCGATCGTGGACGTTGGCGGCGAATCGACCCGGCCGGGGCATACGTCAGTGACTGAAGACGAGGAGCTTCGGCGCATCGTCCCAGTTCTCGAGGCGCTCAGGCGCGAAATCGACGCCCCGATCTCGGTCGACACCAGCAAGGCGGCGGTGGCGCGCGAGGCGGCCCGGCTCGGCGCCTCGGTCATCAACGACGTCTGGGGTTTCAGGCGCGATCCCGGAATGGCGGACGCGGTCGCGGACACGGCATCGGCCGTCATCGTCATGCACAATCGTGAGTCCGCGGACCCGGCGATCGACATTCTCGACGACGTCGAGCGCGCCTTCGAGCGCTCGCTCGCCATCGCGGCGAGGGCGGGCGTCGCGTTCAACCGCATCCTTCTCGACCCCGGCGTCGGATTCGGCAAGACGCCGGAACAGAACCACGTCTGCATCTGGAACCTCGACCGGTTCCGGGCGTTCGGTTGCCCGATCCTCGTCGGCCTGTCGCGCAAGTCGTTCATCGGCCGGATCGTTGGCGATCAGCGGCTCATGGGCACGCTCGCCGCCGACATGATCGCACTTCTGCGCGGCGCGTCCGTGCTGCGGATCCATGACGTGATCGAGAACCGCGTGGCGCTCGACATCTTCAAGACGCTGAGCGCCTCCGCCCGGGCAGCACTAGGAGAGCCCCGTCCGGACGCGCGGGCGAACGTTGCCTTGGCGCTCGGCGGCAACGTTGGCGACAAGGCTGGCACGCTGCGTCGCGCGCTCCGTGCGCTCGGGGGCGAGCCGGGGATCGAGCTCACCGCCGTTTCGTGTCTCTACCGCACGGCGCCCTGGGGGAAGACCGATCAGGACTGGTTCGTTAACGCCTGCGCGCTGGCCCGCACCGATCTCGCGCCGGAGGCGCTGCTCGACCGGGTGAAGGCGCTTGAGGTCGAGCTCGGCCGCAAACCGGGCGAGCGGTGGGGCCCGCGCGTCATCGACATCGACATCATCGCCTACGACGATGTCGTGCTGACCAGCGGGCGCCTCACGCTGCCCCATCCGGAACTCTTCAATCGCGCCTTCGTCCTCGTCCCGCTAGCTGAAATCGCGCCCGAGCGCTTGATCGCCGGCAGACGGGTGGGCGAGGCGGCGGCAAGCCTTCGAGCCGAGGCGTCCGACGTCGTCACGCTGGACTGAGAGACCCAAAACGGCGATTGTCAGCCTCTGCGCGTCCCCACAAGTTCGAGATCGATGCCCGCCTGGTCGCAAACCTTCACTTTTCTTGACGGCGAATGGCTCGAGGGCAACACGCCGTTCATCGGCGCGCGCACCCACGCCTTCTGGCTGGGCTCGAGCGTTTTCGACGGAGCCCGCGCGTTCGAGGGGGTCGCCCCCGATCTCGACAAGCATTGCGCCCGCCTCAACCGCTCGGCCAAAACAATGTGGCTGAAGCCGATCATGAGCGAAGCGGCGATGATCGAGCTGGCGCGCGAGGGCGTCAGAAAATTCGCGCCGGACGCCGAACTCTATATCCGCCCTATGTACTGGGCGGAGCATAGCGGAGTGACATCGGTGCCCCCCGACCCGGAGTCGACCCGCTTCTGTCTCTCGATCTATGAGGCGCCGCTGCCGCAGCCGACCGGGGTATCGATCACCCGCTCGGGCTTCGCCAAGCCGCTCGGGATCACGATGCCGATCGACGCGAAGGCCGGCTGCCTCTACCCCAACAATGCCCGCGCGCTTCTTGAGGCTCGCTCTCGGGGCTTCGATAATTGTCTCATGTGCGACATGCTCGGCAACGTCGCGGAACTGGCAACAGCGAACGTGTTCATAGCTAAGGACGGGATCGTCATGACGCCGATTGCGAACGGAACGTTTCTCAATGGCGTCACGCGACAGCGGGTGCTGCAATTGTTGCGCAGCGATGGCAAGGACGCGCGCGAAGCGACGCTGCAGTTTGCCGACTTCGACCAGGCGGACGAGATTTTCGTGGTCGGCAACTTTGGCAAGGTGACGCCGGTGCGGCGAATCGACGGGCGGGACCTGCAGCCGGGACCCTTCTATCGTCGCGCGCGCGAGCTCTATTGGGAATTCGCCCACTCTCAATGACCGCGCCGAATCCGTCGCAGGAGGAGACATGACGACCCGGTTGACGATTCGGCTGGACTTCGAGGCCGGCCGCCGGCTCGGCGCGGGCAAGGTCGCGCTTCTCGAATCGATCGACAGGACCGGGTCGATCTCCGCCGCCGGACGCGCGCAGGGCATGTCGTACCGCCGCGCCTGGCTGCTGGTCGATGATCTGAACCAGCTCTTCGCCGCGCCTCTGGTCGTTGCCCATCACGGCGGAGCGAACGGCGGCGGAGCCGCGCTCACCGACCAAGGCCGGCGGATCGTCGCGCTCTACCGCGACGCCGAAGCCAAGATGCGGTCGGCCGCCGGAGCGGAGATCGACGCGATCGAGCGCGGGCTCGCGCCCCCGGCGCGCGCGCCGGCGTCCCAGACGACCGGGCTCCCGGACCTCGAGGTCACAACTTCTTCCCGTCGGGGCCGAACTGCTTGAGGTAGGCGATCACATTGGCGATGTCGCTGTCTCGCGGCAGGCCGGGAAACGCCATCTTGGTGCCGGGAACGACCTCCCGGGGGGTCTTGAGATATTTCGTCAGCGTCGCCTCGTCCCAGGTGAGGCCCGAGTTCTTGTTGGCGTCGGAATAATTGTAGCCGGAAACGGTCCCCGCCTTGCGGCCGACGACGCCATTGAGTTCGGGGCCGACAAAATTCCGCGCAGCTTCTCCGATCTGGTGGCAGGTCCGGCAGACCTTGAACGTGACTTCTCCCGCCGCCGCATCTCCCTCCGCCGAGGCGACGCGAGCCGGGGCGAGCAAAGTCAAGATTGAGATCGCAGCGAGCGGAAAGCGCTTCACCCTCATTCCTCCTGGCTGCGGCGGCCGAGCCTTTGCGTTGCAGCAAGAACGATGCTGCTGGCGGGCGCGAAAGGCGCACGCAGCGGGCGTAGAGACAAAAGCTACGCTCGCTTGTCAAGGAGACCCGATAGCCCCACGCCTTTGACAGGCGGCACGCTTTGATCGAAAGAGGCGGCGATGACGCCTATCGTCAAAATCTGCGGCCTCTCGACGCCCGGGACCCTGGAAGTTGCGCTCATGGCCGGCGCAACCATGGTCGGCTTCGTATTTTTCGAGAGGAGCCCGCGCAATGTCGGCTTTCAGCAGGCACGCGCGCTCGGCGCGCAGGCTCGCGGCCGGGCCCGGATCGTCGCGCTCAGCGTCGACGCAGACGACGACGCGCTCTCGCGGATCGTCGAGCAGCTTTCGCCCGATATCCTGCAATTGCATGGGCGCGAGACGCCGTCGCGGGTGATCGAGATCCGCCAGCGTTTCGGCCGCTCGACCATGAAAGCGGTCGGCGTGGCCACGCCGCAGGACTTCGCCGCCGCCGCGCCCTACGACGGCGTCGCCGACTTTCTGCTGATCGACGCCAAGCCGCCGGCGGACGCCATGCTGCCCGGCGGCAACGGCCGCGCGTTCGAGTGGGCGCTGGCGCGCGACTTTCGCCCCCGAACGCCGTGGTTGCTGTCGGGGGGCCTCGATCCCGACAACGTCGCCGAGGCGATCGCGGCGACCGGCGCGCGCGGCGTCGACGTCTCCTCCGGCGTCGAGAGCGGCCCGGGCGTGAAGGACGAAGCCAGAATTAGCGCGTTCATCGCCGCCGCGCGCGGCGCGTTTGCGCATGCGAGCGAAGGAGTCGGATGAATGGCCAAGCTCGACAAGCCCAACTCCTTCCGCAAAGGCCCGGACGAGCGCGGCCGTTTCGGCATCTACGGCGGGCGATTTGTCGCCGAGACGCTGATGCCGCTGATCCTCTCGCTGGAAAAGGCCTACGAGGCGGCGAAGGCCGACCCGTCGTTCCAGCGGGAGCTCGACCATTTCCTCAAGCACTATGTTGGCCGCCCGAGCCCGCTCTATTTCGCCGAGCGGCTGACCGAAAGGCTCGGCGGCGCGAAGATCTATTTCAAGCGCGACGAGCTCAACCACACCGGCGCGCACAAGATCAACAACGTGCTCGGCCAGATCCTTCTCGCCCGCCGCATGGGCAAGAAGCGCATCATCGCTGAGACTGGCGCGGGCCAGCACGGCGTCGCCACAGCCACCGCCTGCGCGCGCTTCGGCCTGCAATGCGTGGTCTATATGGGCGCGGTCGACGTCGAGCGGCAGAAGCCGAACGTTTTCCGCATGAAGATCCTGGGCGCCGAGGTGAGGCCGGTGCAGTCCGGCGCACGCACGCTCAAGGACGCGATGAACGAGGCGTTGCGCGACTGGGTGACCAATGTCGCCGACACCTTCTATTGCATAGGCACCGCCGCCGGGCCGCATCCGTACCCTTCGATGGTGCGCGACTTCCAGTGCGTCATCGGCAACGAGACGCGGGCGCAGATGCTGGAGCTTGAGGGCAGGTTACCCGATAGCCTCGTCGCCGCGATCGGCGGCGGCTCCAACGCGATCGGCCTCTTCCATCCGTTCCTCGACGACGAAGGGATCGAGATGTTCGGCGTCGAGGCCGCGGGCCACGGGCTCGACAAGCCCAACGGCCACGCCGCCTCGATCACGGGCGGCCGGCCGGGCGTGCTGCACGGCAACCGCACCTATCTTCTGATGGACGACGATGGCCAGATCCTCGAGGGCCATTCGATCTCCGCCGGGCTCGACTATCCCGGCGTCGGACCGGAGCACTCGTGGCTGCACGACGTCGGGCGGGTGACCTATCTGTCGGCGACCGACAAGGAGGCGCTGGACGCCTTCCAGCTCTGTTCAAAGCTCGAAGGCATCATCCCGGCGCTCGAGCCCGCCCACGCGCTCGCCAAGGTGATCGAGCTCGCCCCCAAGCGGCCGAAAGACCATCTGATGGTGATGAATCTCTGCGGCCGTGGCGACAAGGATATTTTTGCCGTCGCGGAGCATCTCGGCGGGATGTGAAGCAAGCGGCCCGACTTTTTAGCCCGAACTTCGACACCAGCATGGAGACAGTGGTAAAGTCGCTCAGACGAGAAGGACGGCAAGACTTGCGGGCGCAGCGTTGCGCAAAAGAGGGAGGGTGCAATGCCGGGGTTGGTAGCGCAGCGCGTCGGGGCCCTATCGTCCTTCGCCGCCCGCCCCGATCTCAAGCTAAGCTGCGCCCTCGGCGCGCTGGCGTTGCTCGCCGCGGCCAGCGCTCCCGCCTTCGCCGCAACGCCCGAAGAAGCCGCCGCAGCCGCCAAGCCCCGCGCCTGCGCGGAGGTGACGACGGAATGGGTCGGCCTGCCGAACGTGCGGATCGTCTCGGCCGTCGCCGCGCCCGCGGCCAATGGCGAGCCTGAGGCCTGCGTCGTTTCCGGCGCAGCCAACGAGCGCGTAGGGGCCGACGGGAAGCCATTATGCGCTCGGCTTCGAACTCAGGCTGCCGCAGGCGTGGAACGGGCGCTTTCTGCATCAGGTCAACGGCGGCAACGATGGCGAGATCGTTCCGGCGACCGGCGACCCGAAGAACATGAATGCGGTTGCGGGCAAAAGCGCGCTCGCGCGCGGCTTCGCCGTGCTCAGCGGCGACGAAGGCCATTCCGGCGCCGACCCCGCCTTCGCCGCTTTCGGGCTCGGGGCGGGCTCGGCCTTCGGCCTCGATCCTCAGGCGCGGTCGGACTATGGCTATTCGGGCGACACGACGCTGGGCCCGATCGCCAAAGGCGATCATCGCGCGCTTCTACGGCGTCGCCCCGGCCCGCTCCTACATGTTCGGCTGTTCGAACGGCGGGCGTCACGCGATGGTCGCCGCCTCGCGCATGGGCGGATCTTACGACGGCTTCGTCGCCGGCGATCCCGGCTTCGACCTGCCGCGCGCCGCGATCCAGCACGCCTGGGACGCGCAGTCCTTCCTCAGCGTCGATCCGGACATCAAGAAGTCATTCTCGGTAAAAGACATGGCGCTGATCGCGAGCAAGGTCGTCGAGGTTTGCGACGGACTCGACGGCGTCAAGGACGGCATGGTCGGCGACATCCGCGCCTGCCAAAAAGCCTTCCATCTCGCCGACCTGCAATGCAAAGGCGCCAAGGACGATACCTGCCTCAGCGAGACGCAGGTCAAGGCGCTGACCCGCGCGTTTGCCGGACCAACCAACTCGAAGGGCGAGGCGCTCTACTCCGATTGGTCGTTCGACGCCGGCATGGGCGCCCACGACTGGCGCTTCTGGAAGATCGAGTCCGGCATCCCGCCGTGGGACGGCAATCCGCTGATCGCGACGATGGGCGCGGCGTCGCTGTCGGAGATCTTCACCACGCCGCCGACGCCGACCAGGGGCGACCCGGCGCTCGCTCCTCGCCTTCCTCGCCCATTTCGATTTCGACCGCGACGCGCCGAAAATCTACGCCAAGGGGACATTCGAGGTCGACGGCAAGCCTATCGACTATCCGGAGTCGGCGTGGGAGTTCATGACCCCGCCCGACGCCGACAATCCGAAGCTTGAGGCGCTCCGGGCGGCGGGGCACAAGCTGATCGTCTATCAGGGCCAGAGCGACGGCGTCTTTTCCTTCAATTCGATCGCACATTGGCAGGAAAAGCTCGACGCCAACGCCGACGGCAAGGCGGCGGAATTCGCGCGACTCTTTGCCGTGCCCGGCATGAACCATTGCTCGGGCGGCCCAGCGACCGACAGTTTCGACGCGCTCGGGGCGATCGTCGACTGGGTCGAAAAGGGCAAGGCGCCGGACGCGATCCCTGCCAGCGTTCGCGCCGACAACAAGGAACTGCCGGCGAACTGGAGCAAGTCGCGCACGCGGCCGCTATGCCCTTGGCCGAAGGTCGCCCGCTACATCGGCGGCGACGTCGAAAAGGCCGAAAGCTTCGCCTGCCAATGAAAGCGGTGACCGTGCGGTTTCGCTGTCGCCGATCATCTCTGGGCGCGCGAAACGACCTACCTCGTGTTGAACTCGCCCCCGTTCGAAGTTCCAAGCGAAAGCGCCATTTTCACCAGATGAGAAATATTGCGCGCCTGCATTTTTTGAATGACTGCGGCTCTGTGATGTTCGGCGGTCCTCGAGCTTATGTGTAGTCGGTAGGCGATAAGCTTGGCCGGCAGCCCCTCCAGGATCAGGGCGAGGACCTCTCGCTCGCGCAGGGTGAGCAGCGCGAACCGAGCCCTGGATTCGCTCAGTTCCTGCAAAGCATCGCGAGCTTCCTCGGCGCGCGATAGCGCTTCTTCGACCGTCGCGAGCAACGTCTCAGGATCGAATGGTTTTTGTACAAAATGGAACGCCCTCGCCCTCATGGCCAAAACCGCCGTCGGCACATCGCCGTGCGCGGTTATCATGATGACAGCCGAGTCGCTTGCCGCGGCGACGATATGCTTGAGCAGTTCGATGCCGCTCATCCCCGGGAGCTGGCCGTCAAGGAGAACGCAGGCCGGCTCATTGAGCTGGTTCAACGCAAGATATTCTTCAGCCGAGCCATAAGAGCGACTCTCTATGCCGGCGGTCGACAGAAGCAGGGTCAGCGCATCCAGCACTTCCGCTTCATCGTCAACAATGTGCACGAGACGTTCACGCGGCATCTTGAGCAGATCCGTCAATGGGCAACGTGACCACGAACCTGGCGCCCACTGGGCTATTCGGCTCCCACCAAATGCGACCTGCATGCCTCTGAACAATGCGCTGGCTTAAGGGCAACCCAAGCCCCATCCCTCGCGGCTTCGTGGTCTGGTACGCCTCGAAGATGCTGCCGGTCAGCTCCGGAGCCACCCCCGGACCGTTGTCTTCAACCTGGATGACGACCACCTCGCCGCGCGAGGCGAGGCGGACCAGCACACGCCCACACCCGTCCGACCGGTCCGAGGCCGCTTCAATTGCGTTTGTGAGTAGATTGTTCAGCACCTGCTCGATCTGGATTCTATCGGCCTTTACCAGGGGAATGGGGTGGGCGCTTTCAATGTCGATCTGAATGCGCCGGGCGGTTGCTTCCTCTCGACCAAGCGCCGCGATCTTTTCCGTGAGAGCTGTCAGATCGAGCAGCTGAAGGCGCAAGGCGCCGGTTGAAACGAAGTCCCGGATGCGTTCCAGAACCTCGCGAGCCCGCCGGGCTTCAGCCTCAGCCTTGATCAAAGCCTCCGCGACCGGCGCGCGCGCAACGCTGGACTGCAACAACCGCTGAGCGGCATGGAGATAGGTCGCTACGGTCGACAAGGGCTGGCTAATTTCATGAGCGAGCGCTGCGCCCATCGCGCCCGCCTTCGCGTGAGCCGTCATGCGGGCCAATTCTATCCGCTGCTCACGCAGCAGCAGGGCGGTCAGGCGGCGCTCGGTCGTGACGGCCCCAAGGAGTAGCCCGGTGATCGAAAGCACCAGCATGAGCAATTGGAGAATAGCGAAATCCTTGATGTCATACCCGACGAACACAGTAATTACGGCCAGGACCAGCTGGATAGCCACCAAACCAATCGCAACACCTGTGTACCCCTCTCGTATTGCCAGCCAGATGATCGGTAAAAACAGCAGATTAAACAAATAGTACAATTTTTCCCCAATTCCGATAAGGACGGCGAACCCGAAGCAAGTTCCCAATAAGAATATTGAGACACTCGAGAATGTATATGCTGACAGAGACCAACTAGGCCTAGATAAATACGCGAATATCGATGTGACTAAAGGAATAATCGTAATCATTCCAAGCGTATCGCCGATCCAGAACTGAAGCATTGCGGCCGGGAATTTAGAAGCCGATAGCGCGTCCCCTATATACAAAACCCCACAATATAGAGAGGACGACAAGACCGTTCCCACAGGTATAAGAAGCAAAAACGTCGTGACATCGGCAAGCCGAGTTTCCCTTAAGCTGAATTTTAACTTATACCTAAGAATAAAAGCAAGAGCTATGTATACGATTGTCAATACAAATTCTGCCGCTACGCTCACGAACATGTCCTGATGAACACCGACAATGAACACATCAGCAACAACCGCTCCGCCAAAGACAAACGGGGCAAACGCGGCGCTCTCAATCAGCAACGCCAGACTTAATCCATTGTCCGGGCTCCAGAGCGTGATGCCGAGGTCTTCGAACTCATGCCACTCCGTCAGCAGGTTGCACGACAAATAGATCGCCAGGAACGCGATTCCTGTCCGCCAAAATTTGGGGATCGCCATGGTCATGAAATCTCCGGGAGGCGCTTTCATTCCATCCAAGGCTTAGTCCTCGCCAACGCTTAGCTCTCGCATCGTGTCCACGGAGTAGGTAGTTCTACCTATTACTCTTAGGACAAGTAGGTAGTTCTGCCCATTGCCGTTCGGAGAGGCAGTAATATAGTCCAGAAGCGGCGACTTGGGCGACATGGACCCGAGTTGTCAGAAACAGATGGGGACGTCAACATGCTAAAAGTACTTGGCTTAGGTGTCGTTGCGGCAATTTCGATGGGCGCCAGCGCAAACGCCCAGCTGTTCGGCGGCGGGTTCGGGGGCAATACGCTCGGTCCAGAATTCGTGATCACATTCGCGGCCAACGGCGCGATTACGACTACGCTGAATTCGGTGTACACGCTCGATCCTGGGCCTTATGACGGTTCTGACGACACTTACATCGGCGTCATTAACGACACGGGCCACTCGATCAGTAGCTTCGGTTTGTCCTCATCCCAGGACATCGGCGGTTTCGACGGCGACGGCATAGATGCTTATGGCGCGCCGGGCAATGCGATGGACACGACTGGATACGGTGGCGTCGACGCTTATTTCACCAACAATACGATCGATGCCTTAACCGTAAACTTCATTGGCGGGATTCCGGGAGGTGGCGGCCAAGGCTATTTCTCCCTCGAAGAGCCAGTGAGCCTTTCGGCGCCGCCGGTCGTAACCCCGGGGGTTCCCGAAGCCTCGACTTGGGTAATGATGGCGTTCGGCTTCGCTGGTCTCGGCCTGGCCGGCTATCGGAAGGCAAAGGCGCCAAAGGCCCTTTCGGCCGCCTAAATTAAAGCATCCGAGCACAATCGTCCCGGGGCCGCCGAAGGCGGCCTCTTTTTGCCGCGGACGTTGAGAGGCCCGCGGCATCGGCTCGCGACGGATTTTGGACCATCCATCGACATGTCCGCCGCGAAAGTGACGCCTTTGCAGATCGCTCGCGGCGGCGCCGCCGCCCGGACTCTCGCCCGCGCCTCTCGATTGTACGGCCAGGCGCGCCTCCGCGAAGCGATCGACGCGATGCGATCCGCAGCGAGCCTCGAGCCAAACAATGCACAAATCGTCCATGACCTGGGGGTGATCTGTCTGGAGGCGGGTCTGTACAGCGACGCCGCCGCCGCATTCAGACGCGCGGTTCAGATCAAGCCCAATTTCGCCCAAGCCTTCTGGCGTCTGGGCTTGGCGCTTGAGGAACGCGGCCAGTTCAAGCCGGCCACAGCGGCGTTAAGGCAAGCGACCGAGCTTCAACCTCGATTGCCAGACGCCCAATTCCGTCTCGGGTTGCTGCTTGAGCAGCAAGGTCATCGCCACGAAGCTGGCGAACGCTATCGTCAAGTCCTTTCCGCAGGCCCAAACGCCCGATTGCGCCGCTTCGCTGAGGCGCGCGCGCTGCTCATGGAGGGACAGGATGCAAAGGCCGAACGAAAATTGCGCCAGGCGGTGAGAATCGAACCGAACGATGCGAGCGCGCTCGGCCTGTTGGCGGCGTTGCTAACGAACGAGGGCGCTTTCGAGGAGGCCGCGCACTTTTTCGAGCGTGCCCTTGCTCAACCAGGATGCGCGCCGGATCTCTACTATCACCTCGTCCGATGCCGGAAATACACGCCCGAAGATAACGATATCGTAGAACGACTTCGCTCCGCCTCGGCCAAACCCCCAGGCAATCCAGCCGCTCGAATTCGGCTCCAGCTCGCCCTCGGCAAGGTGTTGGATGATCTCGGGCGGTATGAGGAGGCGATGCAGGCTTTCGACGCCGCCGCAAATATCCGCAGGAGCGCCTGGCCAGCTGATGTCGCAGCCTTCGAACAACGGGTTGACGAGATCATTCGATTTTTTTCGACTGAGTTCATCGAGAGCAACCGGTCCGCGGGGAACCTTGACCCCACACCCGTCCTGATTTTCGGCATGCCTCGCTCCGGCACCACGTTGGTCGAACAGATCGTTTCCTCCCATCCCTTGGTTTATGGCGCCGGCGAGGTCCAGTTCTGGAGTCGGACGGGTGCGCAAATCGAATCCGCGGGGATGAGGGTCGACGGCGAGTTCTTCGGTCGAGCCGCGCTGACGTGCATGGCGTACTTGCGGAAACAGGCCGGCGCAGCCGAGAGGATCATCGACAAGAACCCATTCAATTTTCTTTGGGCGGGGCTCTTCCACATCGCGCTCCCTCGTGGCGCAATGATCCACTGTCGACGAAGCACGATCGATACCGCTCTATCGATACATCAGACATATTTCAACGAAACGATGGACTTCCCGACAGGGGGGGAGCCGCTTGTTCGATATTTTCGCGCCTACGCGCGCTTGATGGAGCACTGGCGACGCGTGCTTCCACGGGATCGTTTTCTCGAGGTTGACTACGAGGACCTTACGGCGGAGCCCCTCTTGCATTCAACGCGGATGATCGCCCACCTCGGGCTTGAATGGGACGACTGCTGCCTTCGCCCGGAAATGAACCCGCGACGTGTCAAAACCGCGAGCCGGTGGCAGGTTCGGCAGCCGATCTATCAATCGTCGGTGGAGCGCTGGCGCCGGTACGGGCCTTACCTTGGACCGCTTGCGGATCTGGTTCCGTCGGGAGTCGGGCCGCCCTCGCGCCCCAGATAGGCCACGCCCTTCGCCCATAGCCGCAGCGCTTCCCAATGGATCGCCGCCGTCGTCTTCATTGCTTCGAGCGGCGCCGAGAGGCCAGCTTTCATGAGCGCGGCGTCCGTCAGCTCGCGCCGCTCGCCCGCCAGAGCCGCGCGCAGCACGACTCCGTCCGGCCCGCTCGCGCGAATGGCGACGGTCAGAGTCTCCCCCGGCGGGGACACATGGAATTCGTAGCGCAGTCCCATAGGCAGAAACGGGCTGACCAGGAACGTCTTCGCGCAGGCCTGCCGCACCGCGCCCTGAGCGTCCGCGACCGGCAGCACGTAGCTGTGCCGTTCCCCGAATGTGTTGTGGACCTGATAGATCAGCGCCGCGAGCGCCCCGTCGCGTCGGGCGCAGAAATAGACGCTGATCGGATTGAAGTCGTAGCCGAGGGTCCGCGGCATGCAGAGAAGCCGGATCGGCCCGCCGCCGGTATCGATTCCATTTGCGGCGAGAAGCTCCTGCGCCTGCGCCCGCAAGGACGACGCGCCGCCGTCCCCGTGATCGCGGTCGAAGAGCGAAAAGAGATTGAACCGGTTGTGCGAGAAAACTTTCAGGCGCCGGTCGAGGTGGTCGAGCTCTTCGAGATCGATCAGGAGCCAGAACAGCCGGTAGCGGAACCGGTGCGGCTTGGGCATGAGCCGCCGATGAAACACCGAGCCGACATAAAGGCTCGACCGGAGCATCATGCGGCCCTCTCCAGGGCCGCCGGCGCCTCCCGAGGCGTAACCCAGATGCGCGACGATTCCCCCTCGACGGTCCAGGGGCGCTTCACGCCGCCGAGCTCCTCTGCCACGGCGAGGCCCGCCTGCACCGCGTCCTCATGAAAGCCCGAACCGAAATGCGCGCCGCAATACCAGACGTTGCGCGCGCCCTGCAGCCGCCACAGCCTCTTCTGGGCGGCGATCGCGTGCGCGTCGAACAGCGGATGATCGTAGGCGACAGTCTCGAGCACGCTTTCCTGGCGCGGCGGACGCGACGGGTTCAAGGTGACAAAGACGTTGGTCCTGGTCGGCAGGTTCTGCAACCTGTTCATCCAATAGGTGACGCAGACGCGCTCCGGCGCCTCGCTCTCGCCGCCAATATAGTTCCAGCTTGCCCACACCGCGCGTCGGCGCGGCATCAGGCTCTCGTCGGTATGGAGGACCGCAAGATTGCGGCTATAACGGAAAGCGCCAAGCAACGCGCGCTCCTCGTCGCTCGGCTCGCCGACAAGGGCGAGCGCCTCGTCGGCATGGCAGGCGAGCACGACTTCATCGAACGTGTCGCGGCCCCCGCGGTCGTCAATGACAGTCGCCGCGCTATGATCGCGCTCGATCCGGACAGCGCCCGTTCCGTAACGGATGGCGCCGGCGAGCGAAAGGCCCATGCGGCCAACATATTCGGTGCTGCCGCCGCTCACGGTGCGCCAGTCCGGCCGCCCGCTGAACTGCAGGAGCCCATGATTGTCGTGGAAACGGATGAAAGCCGCCGCGGGAAAGGCCATGATCTCGGCCGGCGTCGCCGACCAGATCGCGCTCGCCATCGGGACGATGTGATGGTCGCGAAAAGCCTCGCCGTAACCGCCCGCGGCCAGATATTCGCCGAGGCTCAAATGATCCTCGTGGATGCGCCGAGCGTCGCGAGGAGCGCGCCGGTAGAAGCGCGCAACATCCGCCAGCATGCCCCAGAACCGGGGACTGACGAGGTTCGACGGCTGGCCGAACAGGCTGAAGAGATTGGCGCCCGCGTATTCGATCCGGGCGTGATCCAGCGAGACGGCGAAGGACATGTCGGATGGCTCTGTCTTGACCCCGAGAGCCTTCAGGAGTTCGACAAAGTTGGGATATGTTTTGGGATTGTAGACGATGAAGCCGGTGTCGACGGGAATGTCGCCCTCATCCAGGGGAACGAGAACCGTGTTCGAATGTCCGCCGATCCGGTCGGCTTTCTCGTAGACGATGACGTCGTGGCCTCGGCTCAGGAGCCATGCGGCGGAAAGACCGGCCACTCCGGTGCCCACGACGGCGATGCGCAAACGAGATCCTGAACTCATGGCCGCCCCAATTTCGTCTTTCAATCTTCCCCTGCTCCGCGTCGTTCGCGGGACAGAAGCGGTACGGGCGACGGAGCGATATGGATCATGCGCTGAGCGTCCGGGACCGGGCGGCGACCCGTCGCAAGGCGGATGCTGCGATGATCCAAAGGCCCTCATCGGTCGTTCTGGGACTGATGACCGTCGCGATCCGCATCCCCGCATCCTTCGACTTGCCTCGCTTTCGCCGCGTTGCCCGGCGACGGGTTCGCGTGGCTCAAGCTGCGGCGTCCGGGACGGCGATGTCGAATAGTTCAGGTTCGACGAGACGCCGCGACGAATGGGGCGGCCGGATCGGCGCGATCGCGGCGAGCCATGACCGCATCGCGTTCGCGGAGCTCTTCGCCTTCTTCGCGCCGCGGGTGAAAGGCTATTTGCAGAGGACCGGGACCAGCGAGGCGCAAGCCGAGGACCTGGCGCAGGAGACGATGCTCGCTGTCTGGCGCAAGGCCGCGCTCTACGACCCGGGAACCGCGAGCGCGGCGACCTGGATCTTCACCATCGCGCGCAACCTCAGAATCAATTCGCTGAGGCGAGCGCGGCGGGGCGGCGCGATCCAGGTCGAGGCGGTCGAGGCGGAATACGAGGTCGATGATGCGCCGCTCGCCGACGCGCGCGTCGCGACGGCGGAGGCTGAGACACGGGTACGCAAGGCGCTGAAGACGCTGCCGCTGGACCAATTGCGGGTGATCGAACTGTCGTTCTTCGAGGAGCGGCCGCATGGCGAGATTGCCCGCACGCTCCAGATTCCCCTCGGCACGGTGAAATCCCGCGTGAGGCTGGCGATGAGGCGCCTGCGCGGTCTTTTGGATGAGTTGCAATGACGATCGCCCATCACCCCGATGAAGAGCTGCTGGCGGCCTATGCCGCGGGCGCGCTCGATCTCGGTCAGCGCGTTGCTATTGCGACCCATCTCGCGGCCTGCGAATCCTGCCGTGGCTGGATCCGGGCGATGGAGCAGGTCGGCGGCGCGCTGATCTCGGACATGGCGCCCACGGCGCTGGCCGAAGGGGCGCTGGCCCGTACGCTGGCGCGGATCGATGAGCCGGCGCCGCCCGCGCCTGGCGCCCGGCCGGTTCAGGAGGACGCGCCTGCGAACCTGCCGCGCTTCGTCAAGACCTATGAATTCGGCCCCTGGCGCCGAATCGCCCCTCGCATCGCCATGCGGCCCATCCGGCTGCCCGAGCCGGGGCCGACGCGGGTCTTCCTGCTGAAAGCGGGCCCGGGAACGAAAGTGATCGAGCATGCCCATACCGGGGTCGAGATGACCTGCGTCCTCACCGGCGCTTTCCGGCGCGACGGCGAACGCTATGGTCCGGGCGATTTCGACTTCGGCGACACCGATGTCCATCACCAACCGCAAATCGAGGAGGGCGACGACTGCGTATCGCTCGTAGCTATCGAGGGCGAGCTGCGCTGGCAGGGTTTGCTCGGGCGGCTGATGCAGCCATTCATTCGACTTTAATGACCGGCCAGCGCTGATGGGCCTGGCCGAACTTGCAAGTGCAGCCGCAATTGCCCTGATCGGGCTCGCCCTGATCATGTCGGCGGCCTGGTCGATCCAGAGGGTGACAGGCAACGCCGGCTGGATCGACGCCTTCTGGACATTTGGGGTCGGCGCCATGGGCGTCGTGCTTGCCATTGCGCCGTTCAGCGGCGGCGAGCATCTTTGGCGGCGCGTGATCGTCGCGGCGCTCGCGGCCGTCTGGTCGCTGCGGCTCGGCCTCCATATCGTCAAGCGCACACTCGAGTCGGGCGACGATCCGCGCTACGCCAGGCTGCTGGCGGACTGGGGATCGGCGGCGTCCGCCCGGCTCTTCGCCTTCCTGCAGGCTCAGGCCGCCGTCGGCGCTGTCCTTGCCCTCGCAATTGCGCTTGCCGCGCATACTCCGGGGTCTTGGCGGCTGCAGGATGTGGTTGGCATGCCTCTGATGGCGGCGGCGATCGCCGGCGAGGCCGCGGCCGACCGCGAGCTTGCGCGCTTCAAGGCCGATCCGTCGAACCGCGGCGCGATCTGCGACGTCGGACTTTGGCGCCTGTCGCGCCATCCCAACTACGTCTGCGAGTTCATGGTCTGGGCCGGCGTCGCGGTCATCCCTCTCGAGCCGGGCGCCCCGCCGACGTGGCTCGCGCTCCTGGCGCCCGCGATCATGTACTGGACGCTGCGCTACGCCTCCGGCGTGCCGCCGCTCGAGGAGCACATGCAGCGCACGCGGCCGCACGCGTTTGCGGCCTACGCGGCGCACACGCCGGTGTTCTTTCCGCGGCTATGGCGCGCGCGTCGACGATGATTGACTCGCGGCGTGCGCTATTGTTCGCCATCGAACTGACGCAATTCCGCCTTGAGATCGACAGAAGTGCGTACTAGTGGTGCTTGGCGATGTAACAATAACTTTTGACTATCGGATTGTATAAGACCGAGGCGGGTGTTTTTCGGACTGACCCGAATGACAGGTCAGTTAGCATAGCGGAATATATAGCTTGACTTATGAACCACTTGTGGCTGCGGCCGTGAGCGTTGGTTGATTATTGCCTAAATTGCAGACGCTTGGCAGCCTATAGGCGGCGTTGCAAGACGCACTGTTTTAAGTCCATGGCGGAAGTTTGTATAGGCGAGTCAGTATTAACCAAATTCTGATGACCAAATAGGCACGAACGCACATTTCAACCTCTACCCAGGAGGAGAGAATGGAGAAATCTCCGAGCAACTGCGCGTCCACGCTGGCGGCCCACGTCGCCGCAGGGGCTCTTCTGTAGGCCGACGGCGCCGTCCTGGAGTCGCAGGGCGCCTCACTGATCTACTATGCAATTTTGGTTAATGACGTCTATGCTTACTTCCTCACCGGGACGAAGGACGGTCAGATACCGCCCAGTATCCCGCAGCATCCCCAGTTTCCCACGACGATGGGCGAACTCAATAAAATTACGAGCTTCGCGTCCATGCACGGAACGAGTTTTCTCGACTCGCAGGCGCTTGCAGTCGAGGTCAAGTCGTCATGGGTCGACGCCGCCACTTTGGCGAACCCGAGCGACTACATCACCATCGAGGCGACGGTGCCGACGTATAACACGTCGAGCACAACGCTGTGGACATCCACTGGGACGAAGACGACCAAACTGGCGCTGGTTGGGATGCACGTCGTCGGCAGCACAGCCGGGTCTCCCGGGCATCCGGAGATGATCTGGTCGACGTTCGAGCATTTCGGAAACACCCCAAACGCCGCCTACCAATATGTCAACAAGAACGGCGTGTTGACGCCAGTCCCACAGAGCACGACGGGAAACTGGCTGTTCAGCGCCAGCAGCTCCTCTGGCCCCTTCAACGCCATGCACATGTTCCAGTCGGGATCGAACATTCAGGCGCTCGCGCAACCGCCTGCGACAACTCCTCCTCCGTTCACCATCAGCCCCAGCGATACGATCCGGTGGAAAGCCTTTGGCGCCGCCTCGGACATCTCGCCCAACCCAATCGACGGAAATACGGCGAACTCGAACACCGAAATCATTTCGATCAACGATAATATATCGGGAATGATGGCGGCCGGCGACGTTCGCAACAATTACTTCATGACAGGCGCGACCTGGACGATCGGTGGGGCCCCCCCAACGGCCGGACAGCCGAGCCCCGGGAACCCCGGCAATCAGGTCGGAACCAGCCAGCTGGCCAACACCACGATGGAAACCTACGAGGACGGCAACGGTACGACCTCCTCCAATGCCGGGAACAACTTTAATTCGAACTGTTTTTCTTGCCATGTTAGTAATGCGCAAAACCCTGGCGCCTCGCCCATCGATATTACGGCGCTCAGTCACATCTATGGTTTCATCAAACCGCTGTTCTGACCGAAGAACGAAAGGCGACGGCGCGCTGGCTCAGGAGGGGTAGGCGGCCGCGCCGTTCGGGGGCACATAGAGCGCACGCGGCCACAGGCGCGCGCCTTCGGGGCCTCGGCAAGGAGGCCGGTGTTGCTTCGGAAGCTTGCGTGACCGCTCCCTCGCGAGGCGCGCCGCCAGGCCCAGCAACGGCGGCCTCTTGCGCTTCCGCTCGCTCACGCGGACTGTCGCGATCGGAGGCTGAGGAGGCCCGACCAATGGCGCCGATTGCGTATCTCACCGCACGCGGACAGAAGCAGGGAGACATCAAAGGCGGCGCCACGGAAAAGGGGCGGGAAGGTTCAATCCTGCTGATTTCGGTCGCCTATGACGTCGAAACGCCGCTCGATCCAGCCAGCGGCCTGCCGACCGGCAAGCGCGTTCATAAGCCGATCACCGTCGTCAAGGTGATCGATCAGGCGACGCCGACACTCCTGCAGGCGCTCGTCACCAACGAGGTCCTCACAGGCGTCAAAATCGAGTTCTGGAGGCCGGTCCCGGAGGCCGTCTCCCCGTATTTCATCCTTGCGCTGACGAACGTCCTGATCGTCGGAATCGCCCTCGCGCCTTCCGGCGAAGACGTTTCGAATGAATACGAGCAAGTGCAATTCACCTATCAGAAGATCACCTGGAGCTACCCGGAGACGGGCCAGTCGGCGGAAGACGATTGGAGCGCTTGAGCGTGAAGCGCGCCGCTCAGGGCGCCACCGGAACGGGGCCGATCAACTCCAGGATGGTCCCATCAGGACTGAAGAAGTGTTGCCAGCTGACGTCGTCCACGGTTTGAATTTCGCCGATGAACCGGATGCCCGCCTCTACCATCGCACGACGCGCAATCGCAAAGTCCTCGACCCGGAAGGCCACGACCGGCCCGGTGGAGAAGAACGCGTGGAATTCGTCGCCGGGACCATAGAGCTCGAGGATCGTATCGTCGGCGAGCCGGAATTGCACTGCGTCATCGGTCTCGCGCGCGATCTTTACGCCCAACACATCCCTGAACAGTGCGACGGTCTCATTGAAGCGAGTTGTGCGAATTCCGACAAAATCGATTTTGCGCACTGTCATTTGACGCTCCCCGTGCGCGATGCGCGCCGCGCGCGCTCGTAAATCGTCTGCATGAGCGGGAACGGTGGACGACATTCTTGTCAATCGGCAGACACTGAGGCAACCTCCGAGCCTCGGTTAGATATCGATCGAAGCGGCTGTCGGTGGAGACCGTCCATGAGCTGGAACCCGCTGCTCGAGTCCGGCTTCCCGGACGCAGTCAGCATCGACGCCATCGAGACGCTGATCGTGCCGCGTGCAGTCGACCTCGGCGGCTTCGAGGTGCGCCGCGCCCTGCCCGCGCCGCAGCGCCAGATGGTCGGCCCGTTCATTTTTTTCGATCAGGCGGGGCCAGGGGAGTTCGTCTCCGGACAGGGCGCCGACGTGCGTCCCCATCCTCATATCGGACTGGCCACGGTCACGTATCTGTTTCGCGGCGAGATCCTGCATCGGGACAGCGTCGGATCGAACCAGCTCATTCGCCCGGGCGACGTCAACTGGATGGTCGCGGGGCGCGGCATCACGCATTCCGAGCGAACGCCTGCCGAGACACGCAAAAGGCCGCATAGCGGCTACGGGATTCAGACCTGGGTCGCGCTGCCGGAAGCGCACGAAGACACGGCCCCGAGCTTCGAGCACCACGCCCGGGACATGCTGCCGGTTCTCCACAGCGACGGCGTGACGCTAAGGCTCATTCTTGGCCGGGCCTATGGCGAAATCGCGCCTGCAAGCGTCTTCTCCGAGACATTCTATGCCGACGCCGAACTGAAGCCCGGCGCCCGCATTCCGCTACCCGACGACCACGAGGAACGCGGCCTCTATATTCTCGAAGGGTCGATCTCGGTCGCCGGCCAGTCGTTCGAGGCGGGGCGAATGATGGTGTTCCGCCCCAGGGACAGCATCGCCGTCGCGGCGGGGCCGAGGGGGGCGCGGCTCATCCTTCTCGGCGGCGCGACGCTCGGCGGCCCCCGCTACATCTGGTGGAACTTTGTCGCATCGAGCCAGGAAAAGATCGACGCCGCCAAGGAAGAATGGCGCAGAGGCGACTGGGGCCGTGGCCTTTTCGACCTTCCGCCCGGCGACCGCGACGAATTCATCCCGTTGCCGCCGTAAGTCCTCGCAATCTTGAGATGAGGTCAACCCACCCGTCCTGCCCGGAACGCCTCGACCGTCTGCATCACGCCGCGCAGTTCCGCCAGGCCCTTGAGGCGCCCGATGAAGGAATAGCCGGGGTTCATCCGTTTCATTCGGTCGTCGCCGAGCAGGTGGCCGTGATCGGGGCGCATGGGGATTTCAGCGTCGGCGCGTCCTTCCGCGCGGCGTCGCTTCTCCTCGTTCATCAGCTCCGCAACAAGCGCGATCAGGTCCACGTCGCCGCCGAGATGCTCGGCTTCGAAGAACGACCCGTCCGGCTCGCGCCTGACGTTGCGGAGATGAACGAAATGCACGCGCGGCCCGAATTCGCGCGCCATCGCCACGAGGTCGTTCCTGGGATTCGAGCCGAACGAGCCCGCGCAGAGCGTGATGCCGCAGGCGGGCGACGGCACGGCGGCGAAGAGTTTTCTGACATCCTCGGCGGTCGAGAACACCCGCGGCAGGCCGAAGATCGGAAAGGCCGGGTCGTCGGGATGGATGGCGAGTCTGACGCCCTCCTCTTCCGCGGTCGCCGTGATCTCGCTGACGAAGGCGATCAGATTGTCGCGCATCGTCTCGACGCCGACATCTTTGTAGCCTGCGAGCGCACGACGGAAACTCGTGCGGTCATAGGCGAAGTCGCGCGCCGGCAGCCAGTCGATCAGCGTGCGCTCGAGCGCCTCGGCCGTCTCGGGCGCCATCGCCGCGAAGCGGGCTCTGGCGGCCTCGATCTGCTCGGGCGCATAGTCGGCCTCCGCGTCCTCGCGTTTGAGAACGAAGAGATCGTAAGCCGCGTAATCGGCGGCGTCGAAGCGAAGCGCCGTCCCGCCGTTCGGCAGCCGCCAGTCGAGGTTCGTGCGCGTCCAGTCGGTGATCGCCATGAAATTGTAGCAGAAGGTTTTTACGCCGGCGCGCGCAGCGTTGCGGATCGACTGCTTGTAGTTGTCGATCTTCTGCCGGAAGGCGCCGCTGCGCGTCTTGATCTCTTCGCCGACGCCGATGCTCTCGACCACCGGCCAGGCGAGGCCGGCGCGTTCGATCTCGCCGCGGCGCTTGGCGATCTCCTCTTCGCTCCAGACATCGCCCTGGTTGCGATGATGGAGCGCCGTGACGATGCCGACCGCGCCCGCCTGCGCGGCTTGCTCCAGCGTGACCGGATCGTCCGGCCCGAACCAGCGCCAGGTTTGCAGCATCGGCTCCTCCCTAGAACCCTTGTCCCGCGAGCGGCCGCGAGCGGGAGAAGGGATTGCTCTACACCCTGCGCCCGATGGCGAGATACCTTTCCGCGCGCGTCTCGCGCAGCGCCTCGGGGCTCATGTTCTCAAGCGACTTCAAGGCCTCGCCGATCGCCCGGCCCACCGCGGCGACAGCCGCCGCCGGGTCGCGATGCGCCCCGCCGACCGGTTCCGGAATGATGCTGTCGATGATGCCGAATTTTAAGAGATCCTGGGCGGTGATCTTCATGCTGGTCGCCGCATCCTGGGCGCGCGAGGAATCGCGCCAGAGGATCGAAGCGGAGGCCTCGGGCGAGGCGACGGTGTAGATCGCGTGCTCGAGCATCATGACCTTGTTCGCCGTCGCGATCGCGACCGCGCCGCCCGAGCCGCCCTCGCCGATCACCACCGCCACATTGGGCACGCCGAGCGAGAGGCACGCGTCGGTCGAGCGAGCGATCGCCTCGGCCTGGCCGCGCGCCTCGGCCTCGACGCCCGGAAAGGCGCCGGCCGTGTCGACCAGCGCAATCACCGGCAGCTCGAACCGGTCGGCAAGCTCCATCAGGCGCACGGCCTTGCGATAGCCTTCCGGGCGGGCCATGCCGAAATTATGCCTCAACCGGCTTTCGGTGTCGTTGCCCTTTTCCTGTCCGATCAGGCAGACCGATCGGCCCTCGAACCGGCCGAGGCCGCCGACGATCGCCTCGTCTTCGCCGAAATAGCGGTCGCCCGCGAGCGCCGTGAATTCGGTGACGAGCCCCTTGAGATAGTCGGAAAAGCGCGGCCGGCCTTGCACGCGGGCGACCTGCGTCTTCTGCCAGGGCGTGAGGCTCGAGTAGAGATCGGTGAGCGCCTTTTCGGACCGGGCCTCGAGCTTGGCGATCTCCTCCGCCAGCGCCGGCAAATCGCCCTTCTCCGCCACCGCGCGCAACTCGTCGAGACGGGCGTCGATATCGGCGACCGCCGCTTCGAAACTGAGATAAGTGCGCATTCCGTCCTTGTGAGAGACCCGCCTGGGCCGCGGCGGCGCGGGAACCTGAGGGGAGGCGGGGGTGAAGTCAAGCTTCGTCGGCTGAAGCGCGGCCCGACCGCCGCGCCCTGTCCCTGTGAAGCCCGCCCAGCCGCCCCGTGAAAGTTACAAGAAAAGGCGCCTAAGCTTCTAAATCGCGAGACCGCTGACAAAAGTGCAGCCGTCCGAAAGGGCCTCTGGCTTCGCCTCAAATCTGGTGAAATCGCTGCCGCTGCGGCGGCTCCGCCGGCGCGCCCGGCGGGAAGGGTTTGGCCAAGAGGTCGGCGCAGCGGTCTGCGAGCCCCGTCAGCGCGGCCTCCGTTTCGCCGGCGGCAAGCGGTGGAAGCGCATCGTCGACCGCGCTCTGCCATTGCTCCTGCGCGACCGCCTTGGCGGCGTCCTCGGCCGGGACGATCCGGATATAGTGCTCGGCGAGCGAGACATAGACCAGCACGCCGCATTGCGAGCGGTCGAGCCCGCGCACCACGAATTGCGCCAGCGCCGCGCGGTGGCCGGCGGATCGCTGGGCGCGCTTCGGCACGATGAGCCGCCTGACCCAGGGCACGGATCCGATGACGCCCGCGAGAATGGCGACCAGCAGCTGGGCGATGTAGATGCGCTGGGCGGAAAGGTCGGTGAACAGGAGGAGCGGCAGCGGCGTCGCCAGCGCGAGGATGCAGGCGCCGAGCAGGAATTCGGCGTCGCGCGAAATCGAGGCGCTGGTCAAAACGCACATGATCGGCGCGCGCGTCTTGAGCTGCGCCTCATCGTATGCGGCCTCGATCCGCGCCGCCGCGGCCGGGTCGACGATCATCACCAGCCCCCCGAAGCGCCGCCGCCGCCCGATGAGCCTCCGCCGCCGGAGAAATCCGCCGCCCTCCGCCCCCGAACCCGCCTCCGCCGAAGCCGCCTCCGCCTCCAAATCCTCCACCGCCCATGCCCATGGGAATGAAGACGACATTGCCGCCGCCGCCCCGGCGGCTTATCCGGCTGATGACGAACATGATGAAGAGGAAGATGAGGAACGGCGCCAGCGTGTCGAGGAGCGTCGCGTCGTGCTCGGCGCGCATCTCGGTCGGTTTCGGCTTCCACTCGGCCGAGTCGGTCGTGAGCGCGGTGATGATGTCGTCGACGCCGCGCGTCACCCCGCCGTCGAAATCGCCGGCCTTGAAGCGCGGCGTAATGGCGTTGGCGATGATGATGCTCGACACCGCGTCGGTCAGCGTGCCCTCGAGGCCGTAGCCGACCTCGATCCGGACCTTTCGCTCCTTGGGAGCGATCAGAAGCAGGACGCCGTTGTTCTTCTTGGCCTCGCCGAGCTTCCACGCGCGGAAGAGCTCGTTGGCGTAGGGCTCGATCTCCTCGCCCTGGAGGGAGGAGACCGTCGCCACCACCAGCTGGATCTGCGACTTCTGCTCGAGATCGGCGAGCTTGCGTTCGAGGTCCGCGGTCGTGACCGGCGAGAGAATATGCGCCTGATCGACGACCCGTCCGGTGAGCTCGGGCAGGTTCGTCGCAGCGAACCCCGCGCCGATCATGAGCGCGGCGAAGAAGCTTATGACAAACGCGCGCGGCCAGAAGCGAAGCATCCGGGCGCTCCAGTCGAGAGTCAGAACTTCACCTTCGGCGCGGTCTGCGCTTCCGCGTCGGCGGTGAACGGGACGAGCGGCTTGATCGACCGGAACACTGTCTGCGCCCAGATCACGCTCGGGAAGGTCCTGAGGGTCGTGTTAAAGTCCTGCACCGCGGCGATGTAATCCCTGCGCGCGACCGCGATGCGGTTCTCGGTTCCCTCGAGCTGCGACTGGAGCGCCAGGAAGTTCTGGTTCGACTTGAGGTCGGGATAGTTCTCGCTGACCGCGAGCAGCCGTCCCAGCGCGCCGGAGAGCGCGTTTTGCGCGTCCTGCAGCTGTTTGACCTTCTCCGGGTCGGTGAGGTCGTTGGCGTCGAGGTGGATCGACGTCGCCTTGGCGCGCGCCTCGGTGACCTGGACGAACACGTCCTTTTCCTGCTTGGCGTAGCCTTGCACGGTGGCGACGAGATTGGGCACCAGATCGGAGCGCCGCTGATACTGGTTCTGGACTTCCGCCCAAGCGGCATTGGCGGCTTCCTGCTTGGTCGGAATGACGTTGTAGCCGCAGGCCGAAACCGAAACGGCGATCAGCGCGAGCGCGGCGAGCGAACGCAATCGGGAAAGGAATGACACGGGTAGAACCCCCTTGGCCAACGCGCCGACGGGCGCAGCCTCCGGGACGGCACAATACAGGCGCGCGCCCTCTCCGGCAAAGGGCGCGAAAGCAGGCGGCCACCCTTTATTCTTTGCCAGGTCATGCTCGAAGCGCCGCGAGGGTTGATTGAACCGCGGGCTTTCACTAGAAACGCCGACCACCGCTGCCCCCTTTCAGCCCTAAACCAGCGTTTTCCAACGCCAGAACCAGGATTTACGATGCGCGTCTATTACGACCGGGATTCCGACCTCAATCTCGTCAAGGGCAAGAAGGTCGCCGTCGTCGGCTACGGCAGCCAGGGCCACGCGCATCTCCTCAACCTGCGCGACAGCGGGGTGAAGGAGATCGCCGTCGCGCTCAAGCCCGGCTCGCCCTCGGCCAAGAAGGCGGAAGCCGAAGGCGTCAAGGTGATGGATGTCGCGAGCGCCGCCAAATGGGCCGACGTCGTGATGATGCTGACCCCCGACGAGCTCCAGGCCGAGATCTACCGCAACGAGCTCGCGCCCAACATGAAGAAGGGCGCGGCGCTGATGTTCGCCCACGGGCTCAACGTCCACTTCAATCTCATCGAGCCGCGCGCCGATCTCGACGTGCTGATGGTCGCGCCGAAGGGGCCGGGCCATACGGTGCGCTCGGAATATAAGCGCGGCGGCGGCGTGCCCTGCCTGATCGCGATCCACCAGGACGCGAGCGGCAACGCCCATGACCTCGGCCTTTCCTATGCCTCTGCGATCGGCGGCGGCCGCGCCGGCGTCATCGAGACCACCTTCCGCGAGGAATGCGAGACGGACCTCTTCGGCGAGCAGGTGGTGCTCTGCGGCGGTCTGGTCGAGCTCATCCGCGCCGGTTACGAAACCCTGGTCGACGCCGGCTACGCGCCGGAAATGGCCTATTTCGAATGCCTGCACGAAGTGAAGCTGATCGTCGACCTCATCTACGAGGGCGGCATCGCCAACATGAACTATTCGATCTCCAACACCGCCGAGTACGGCGAGTACGTCTCCGGCCCCCGCATCATCACGCCCGCGGCCAAGGCCGAGATGAAGCGCGTTCTCGACGACATCCAGTCCGGCAAGTTCACCCGCGACTGGATGCTGGAGAACCGGGTCAACCAGACCTCGTTCAAGGCGATGCGCGCCCGCGCCAACGCCCATCCGATCGAGGAAGTCGGCGCCAAGCTCCGCGCCATGATGCCCTGGATCGGCCAGAACAAGCTCGTCGACAAGGCGAGGAACTAGCGGGCGCGCCCCCACTGCCGCCCTCGGGCGGTCCCCCCACCACCGCCCTTCGGGCGGTCCCCCTCCCCCGCTTGCGGGGAGGACGCGCCGCTGTGGGGCTGTGGCGGCGATTCCCTCCCCTCGCTTACAAAGCGCGGGGGAGGGGGACCACGCGCAGCGGGGTGGAGGGGGCAGGCAATCAGCGCGTACGCGCCGGCTTTCCGCTTGCCAGCCTCCGACGCCTTTGCTAATGGCGGGCGCTTCCGGGCGTAAGCGTCAGGATTTCGATGGGCGCATAGCTCAGTTGGTAGAGCAGCTGACTCTTAATCAGCGGGTCCAAGGTTCGAGCCCTTGTGCGCCCACCATCGAAAAGCCCCGATAAAATCAGCGGTGGATACGGCGCTTTATCGACGGAAAGTCGCCCTTTACGCCGCGCCGTGCGGGAGGAAGTGCGACGCGACCTCGCCGACGGGGGCGGGCCAATCGAAGCGGAGGAAGAGTATCGGATTGCCAGCGCCCGAAGGTAGCGGGGTGCGGTGAAGGGGTAGTAGTGTCGCTGGCCAAGCGCGAGGGGTTGGCATGCGCAAATACGCGAAAATCTTCGGAGCATTCAGCATGAGCTTGGCGTCGCTTCTCGGGGCGTCCCGCGCGCAGGAAAACGCGGTCACGGCGATCGACATCCTGCTGGAGCCGGACATGACAATGGTTAGGCGTGCACAAGCCGACAACACCCGTCTGCTTAATGCCTACCCGAAGGGCTTTGCTTTGAACGCAACCCACCAGCCGCATCTCACGCTGGTTCAGCAGTTCGTGCGCACGGCTGACCTTGACAAGGTCTACGCCGCGGCCAACCAGGTTCTGGCCAAGGAAAAAGCGGGAGGCTGGAACCTGAAGGCGTTCAAGTACTACTACATTCCCGTTCCACCGAACGGCATAGCGGGCATTGTCGTCGAGCCCACAGAAGATTTGCTCCGCCTCCAACAGGGATTGTTGGATGCGGTCGCGCCATTCACGGAGAAGACCGGGACCGCTGCTGCCTTCGTAAGCGCCGCCGAGGGGCGCGACATCCAGCCGGGATTGATCGAATATGTGGCCAATTTCGCTACAGTTGCAGCCGGCAAGAAGTTCAATCCGCACGTCACAATTGGTGTCGCTCCCGAGGCCTATCTCAATGAGATGCTGGCGGAACCATTTGAGGCGTTCACCTTCTCGCCGGTGGGCGCGGCGGTTTATCAACTCGGCAGTTTTGGCGCAGCCCGCAAGGAGCTCCAGGCCTTGTCGCTGACGCAATGAGCGCACGGCGGACGCGGCTGGCCGGTCGCGGCGGCGGCGGTCGCGCGCTGCGCAATGGCATATTGACCGCTGCGGCTCGCACAATTGCGATGCCTCTGATATTGTCTCTCGCGAGGGCGCGAGAATGCGGATCTGGTTGGCGATACTGGTTGAGGCGCCGCGGCTGGATGTTCGCCATTCGTGCCAGTAACAAATCTTGCGACGATTGATCCTCAGACAAGGGCCTCAGCGATACAAGTCCGCGTTCTGCCGCTAGGCATGCAAATTCCGGCAAACGCTAAACTGCTTCAGCCAGTTCAAGCCTACTCGTGCAAACATCTCTTGACCGATCCGCCCGCCACCCAGGGAGATGCGATGCAGCAACTCCAGCTTCGAGCGCTGGAATTGCATGCGAACGCCGTTGTGAACGTGACATTCGATACCCGCGGGACGGACACGTTTGGGACCAACTGCTGGCAGACGGTGACCGCTTCGGGCATAGCAGCGTCCCTACCCTAGTCTGCGGCCGAGCTTCTTGACCAGTAGGGCTGTGGTGACGGTGCTCTGACCCTACCCTCACTGCGTCCCCGCCTCGCCCTTCCCCGCCCCCATGCTCGCCTCCAGTTCAATCAGCGGCTGCACCCCAATCGGTGATCAGCCCCCGCCGGGGCCGGTCGAGGTCGATTACGACGAGGATCACGCTCGCCAGCAGGAGCGCCACGATGACGGTCAGAAAGGAGCGCCTCACGCTCGAGAGCCCGCTCTCGTAACCGATGAGGCCGAGGCCGGCGAGGGCGATGACGTAGAGCATGAAAATGCTCGAAGCCGGCACGCGATTGCTGAGCGCCGCGAGGTTTTTGGCGTGCAGGTCGATCAGCCCGTTGAGGGATTGCACAAAAAAGTCCGATCGAACGCATGCACAGGCCGCATATCACCAACCCCTCATGGGCGATTTTCCCCGCTTGCATGCGCAGACCGCATACCACCGACCCCTCATGGGCGATTTTCCCGGCCTGTTTTCGCTCGCTTCGCCCGCCTGATATCGCCCTGATAACCGCGAATTAGCGCCCTGTTACCGTCCTGTTAATTTTGCTCGGGCGGGCGTCAGCGTTTTTCGGACGCAATTGATAATACAGGTCTTTTTCCGGCAGAACCGGGCGCTTCTCCATTCATTCCGCCTGTTATATGGATGGTAACAGGCCTCGGCCGCATTGCCGAGGAATGCGCCACATGCATAAGGGAGGAAGCCTTGGCCAATCTGTTCGATCTCAGCGGCCGCGTCGCCGTCGTCACCGGCTCGTCGCGCGGCATCGGCCGGGCGATCGCCGAGCGCCTGGCCGAGCATGGCGCGGACGTCGTGATCTCCTCGCGCAAGGCCGAGGCCTGCGTTCAGGCGGCCGACGCGATCAACGCCGCACTGCGGGCGCAAGGCGGCGATCGCGGTTGCCGCCAACATCTCGTCCAAGGACGAGCTTCGGCGCCTCGTCGACGAAACGCTTCGAACATTCGGGCGCATCGACATCCTCGTCTGCAACGCGGCGTCCAATCCCTATTACGGCCCGATGTCCGGCATTTCCGACGAGCAGTTCCGCAAGATCCTCGACAACAACGTGATCGCCAATAACTGGCTGATCCAGATGGCGGCGCCCGGCATGATCGAGCGCAAGGACGGGTCGATCGTCATCGTGTCCTCGATCGGCGGGCTGAAGGGTTCGACGGTCATCGGCGCCTACAACGTGTCGAAGGCGGCCGACTTCCAGCTTGCGCGCAATCTCGCGGTCGAGTGGGGGCCGCACAACGTTCGGGTCAACTGCATCGCGCCCGGCCTGATCCGCACCGATTTCGCCCGGGCCCTATGGGAGAATCCTCGAGACGCTGAAGACGGTCACCGCGACGACGCCGCTCCGGCGCATCGGCGAAGCCGACGAAATCGCCGGCGCCGCCGTCTATCTCGCCTCGAAGGCCGGTTCGTTCATGACCGGGCAGACGATCGTCGTCGACGGCGGCGCGACCATCGCCAGTTGAGGCGCGAAGTCACCTCGGCCGGGCGACGTAGATCCCGCCGAGAATGGCGAGGCCTCCGAGCGCCTGAATGGAGCTCACCGGCTCGGCCAGAACGAGCCAGCCGAAACCGGCCGCGGCGATCGCTTCGAGAAAAATGACCAGCGACGAAAAGGCCGCCGGCAACCGCCCGAGCGCGACCGAGAGCAGTCCCTGACCGCCGGTGTGGCTGATCCACGCCATCGCGCAGAGGGCCGCAAGGCCGCGGGCCGAATGGGGCAGCATCGACCGCTCGGCGACGATGGCGACGACGAAGAGGATCGCCGCGGTGATCAGCGTCGCCTCGAAGGTGAGCCGCGCGGCGGAAGCCTTCTTTCGCGCCGCCTGCACGGCGAGGAAATAGAGGCCGAAGAAGACGCCGGTTGCGATGCCGAACACGTCGCCGAGCGCGCCGGCGGGCTTCAGTTCAAAGCTTTGCGCCAGCAGCGCCGCTCCGCCGATCATGCAAAGCGCCAGCCCCGCAAGGACGCCCGCCGTCACCCCCTGCCTGAACAGGAGCCAGCCGAACAGCACGACCCAGATCGGCGCGGTGGTGGCGAAGAAGGTGGCGTTGGCGACGCTGGTGTGGACGATCGACAGGTGCCAGAAGAAGAGGTCGCCGGCGAAGGCGAGCCCCGCCAGGATCGTCGCCTTCGAGAAATGTTCGCCCGACCGTTCCGGTCCGTCGGCAAGTCGCATCCAGGCGTAGAGAAGCGGCAGGGCAAGCGCCACCCGCCAGAAGGCGCTGGTGAAAGGCCCGACGTCGGCGAGGCGCACGAATATCGGCGATATCCCCATCGCCACTGCGCCCGCGACGAGCGCGGCGAACGGCGCAAGAACGCCCTCGGGCGTCGCGAGCCGGTTGAGAGACGACATTCAGTGGATTCCCGTCCGCCTGAGATGGACTCGGCGAGAAACTTTGCGCTTAAACGTCCATAGTCTCGCCTCATCCTCACAGCAAGCCTCGGCAATGGACGGAAGAGCGCCCCCCAATCTCACGCCGGTCGAGCCGGCGTTCCCGCCGGTCGAGACCGTCGAAGGGCGGCTCGACGCGGGCGTTCTGATCGTCTGCGATCACGCGTCGAGCGCCATTCCGCCCGGCTACGGTTCGCTCGGCCTTGCCTCCGAGGCGCTCGAGCGGCATATCGCCTATGACATCGGCGCGGCCGCCCTTGCGCGCGCGCTCGCGGCCCGCCTTCAGGCGCCGGCGGTGCTCTCGACCTTTTCGCGGCTCCTGATCGATCCGAACCGCGGCGCCGACGACCCCACCCTTGTCATGCGCTATTCCGACGGCGCGATCGTGCCGGGCAACGCGAAAACGGACGCAAAGGAGATCGCGCGAAGGCTGGAGCGTTTCTGGACGCCCTATCGCGATGAAGTCGCAGGCACGGTCGAGGCGATGACGGCGACCGGCGAGCCGCCGGCGCTCGTCTCGATCCACTCCTTCACGCCCGTCTGGCGCGGCGCCCCGCGCCGCTGGAAAGTCGGGGTCCTATGGGACCTTGACGACCGGATAGCAAAGCCGCTGCTTGAGGGGTTGGCCGCCGAATCGGACCTTCACGTCGAAGGCATCGGCGACAACGAGCCTTATGACGGCGCGCTGGCCGGCGACACGATCGACGCGGTCGCGACCGCGCGCGGGCTCGCCAATGCGCTGATCGAAATCCGCCAGGACCTGATCGCGGAGTCGCCCGGCGCGCTCGCCTGGGCCGATCGGTTCGCGCGGCTGCTGAAACCCATCCTCGCCGATCCTCGCGTCCGCGCGCCGCAGGACTTCGGCAGCCGGACAAGGCGCGATCGCACCCGGTGAGGTCCGCCCCTGGACCGAGCGTCGCGGATTGCGGTTAAGCGCCCGTCCGATCGCTTAGATCGCCGGCGGGGATATCCAGAGGCGTCCCGCGCGCGCAGAGTGGGCAGTCCGCCGGCTTCCACAGCGGATGGGGCAGCGTCGCTAGCGATGCGAGGCCGATTCCCTTCGTCGCGGCGAACGCGGAAGCGGCGTCGCCGAGGATGACGAGAGCGCCGGCGACCGTGGGCTTCGCGCCCGCCTCGACGCAGGCGGCGAACGTTCCGCGCAACGCCGACCCGGCGTTGATCGCGTCGTCTACAATGGCGACCCGCTTGCCGCGCAGAAGCGGCGCCACGGCTTCGGGCAGACGATACGCGACAGCGTTGAGCGCTCCGGACGGGGAGGGGCGCCACGGTTCGGCATAGGTGTAGGCCGATCCGAGCTCGACCGCGACCATATGAGCCAGAAACGCGCCACCGACCAGAGGCCCGACGACGACCTCGACCCCCTCGCCTCTGAGCTTCGCCGCCAATTCCCGTACGAACGGCGCAAGGCGACTGGGATCGAAAAACAGCCGGGCGAGATCGAGCCAGATCTCGCCGTGATGGCCGGACTCGAAGCGAAAATGGCCACGCCGGAGGCTCATGAGATCGAGAACGTTCAAATCCATGGGAACTCCACACTCATCCACAGGCGTCGCGCGCTTGCGATCTTGACCTGGGTCGACCGCTGGGGCCATTCCTCGCCGCCTTGTTTTAACGAGCGCGTGAGGAACCGCCATGGACGACGTTGCCAAGCCGACCGCTTCGACCGGAACCTCGGACGTCAACGCCGGTCATCTGCGCGCCTTCATCGAGCGCATCGAGCGGCTCGAGGAAGAAAAGAAGGCGCTCGCCGACGACATCAAGGACGTCTACGGCGAAGCGAAAGCCAACGGCTTCGATACCAGGATCATGCGCAAGGTCGTCTCGATCCGGAAGCAGGACCGCGACAAGCGGATCGAGGAGGAGACGATCCTCGATCTTTATCTGGCCGCCCTCGGGTTGAACTGACGGGACCGCGCATCTAGAGCCAGGAGGCGCTCGAACATTTGCTTTGGAAAAAGCAAAATTGATGCTACTATCGGCCGTCTCTGCCGGGGCGTTTGTCCAACTCAGAAACGATGTTAGGCGTCGAATACGAGCGGCAAGGAGCGTGTTGCGTCGAAATGGGCCTAACCGATTGAGATCACAAGATTATTTATTTTCATTTCCTTGTGTCCAGCTTTCATTTCCTTGTGCCCGGTTTTCATTTTATTGCGGATACGCTTTCATTTCCTTGCGCCTGGTTTTGATTTCCTTGTGCCCGGTTTGAAGTCCGCTGCGCCCGGCGTGAAAACCCTTTGCCGGTCCAGACCCGCCGCCTGAAACGGCGCGGCAGGTGGCCAAGCGCGCCGCGGCTTGCTATCAGGCCAAACTCACCGAGGCTTGAATAGTCGTGCGCAAGGGCGCGGTCACACGCAAAACCAAGGAGACGAGCATCGAGGTCGCCATCGACCTCGACGGGTCGGGCGCGTCCGACATTTCGACCGGCGTCGGCTTCTTCGACCACATGCTCGACCAGCTGGCCCGCCATTCGCTTTTCGATGTGACCATCCGCGCCAAGGGCGACCGGCATATCGACGATCACCACACGGTTGAAGATGTCGGCATCGCGCTCGGCCAGGCGCTCGGGCAGGCGCTCGGCGACAAGCGGGGGCTGACCCGCTACGCCCATTGCCTGCTGCCCATGGACGAGACCCTGACGCGAGTTGCGCTCGACGTCTCGGGACGGCCGTTCCTCGTCTTCCGCACCGAATTCCCGACCGAGCGAATCGGTTCGTTCGATACGCAACTCGTGCGCGAGTTCTTCCAGGCCTTCGCCGGCAACGCGGGCCTCACGCTGCACATCGAGACGCTCTATGGCATTAACAGCCACCACATCGCCGAATCGAGCTTCAAGGGCGTGGCGCGGGCGCTGAAGGCGGCGGTCGCCATCGATCCGCGTCAGGCCGGCGAGGTGCCTTCGACGAAAGGCGCCCTCTAGGCGGCATGCAATGACCGTCGCCATCATCGACTACGGCTCGGGCAACCTTCATTCGGCCCGGAAGGCGTTCGAGCGCGCCGCCCGCGAGGCCGGCATGAATCGCGAGATCAAGGTCACCTCGCGACCCGAGGACGTGCGTTCCGCCGAACGCGTGGTGCTGCCGGGCGTCGGCGCTTTCGCCGATTGCCGGCGCGGGCTCGACGCCGTCTCCGGCATGGTCGAGGCACTGGAGGAGGCGGTGCTGAGGCAAGGCAAGCCGTTCCTCGGGATCTGTGTCGGCGCGCAGCTCATGGCGACCCGCGGGCTCGAACATGAAATCGTCGCAGGCCTGAACTGGATCGCGGGCGACGTCGCGCCGCTCAAGCCGAACGATGCCGCGCTCAAGATTCCGCACATGGGCTGGAACACGCTCGACGTGAAGCGCCCTCATGCCATCCTCTCCGGCATCCGCACCGGGCCGGATGGGCTGCACGCCTATTTCGTCCACTCCTATCAGCTCTATGCCGCGAACCCCGCCGATGTCGTCGCGACCGCCGGCTACGGCGGACCGGTGACGGCGGTTGTCGCCCGCGACAATATCGCTGGCACGCAGTTCCACCCGGAGAAAAGCCAGACGCTGGGCCTCGCGCTGATCGCCAATTTCCTGAAGTGGCGCCCGTGATTCTCTTTCCCGCCATCGATCTCAAGAACGGCGAATGCGTCAGGCTTCTGCGCGGCGACATGGCGCAGGCGACCGTGTTCAACACGGATCCCGCCGCGCAGGCGCGGGCGTTCGCCGACCAGGGATTCGAATATCTTCATGTCGTCGATCTCGACGGCGCCTTTGCCGGCGTGCCCGTCAACGCCGAGGCTGTCAGGCGAATCCTGTCCGGACTGACGATGAAGATGCAGCTCGGCGGCGGCGTGCGCGACATGAGGACGGTGCGCGGCTGGCTGGAGAGCGGCGTGACGCGCGTCATCATCGGCACCGCCGCGGTGCACGACCCGGATTTCGTGCGCGAGGCGGCGCGGCTCTACCCGGAGCGGATCGCGGTCGGCATCGACGCGCGCGATGGCCGCGTCGCCGTCGACGGCTGGGCCAAGACCTCCGACGTTTCGGCGCTCGAGCTCGGCCGCCGTTTCGAGGACGTGGGCGTTGCGGCGATCATCTACACCGACATTTCGCGCGACGGCGCGCTCGCCGGGCTCAATATCGCCAGCACCGTCGCGCTGGCCGAGGCGCTCACAATCCCGGTCATCGCCTCGGGCGGCCTCGCCTCAATCGAGGACATCAGGCGGCTGACCGAACCAGATTGCGGCCGCCTCGCCGGCGCGATCGTGGGCCGCGCGCTCTATGACGGGCGGCTCGATCCGCGCGAGGCGCTGGCGATTCTGCGCGCCTCGAGTGCTGCCGTATGAAGGTCGATGAAGTCATCAAGAGCGCTATTTCGCGTGCCGCGGTCGTTCGCGTCCAGAACGCACTGAACCCTTTACTCTGGGTTTTGGCGATCGCGGCGCCCATCTGTTGGATTGCCGCATACATGTTTCGCGATGATCCGATCTTGAAATATGGCTTCGCAGGTCTCGGCGCGCTGCCGATTGTCGCGGCCCTCGTCGCCTACTTCCTATATTTTTTCCTAGATCGGGACCGCCTTCAGTCCGAAGAATTCGTTCTCAAAGAGCGCGCGCTCCAGCTAAAGTACCGGCAAGAGGCCAGTGCCGAAATTATCAATGCGGCGCGAGAAATTGCGCGGACAGAAAAATTGCCAAGCGGATTTGGCAACGGAGACAAGTGATGAGAAGACATCTCCTCGTGTTCGACGACGGCAGCGGCAGCGAGCTCGATCTCCAGGATTTCGTCGAAGCGCTCGATGCCGGCGCGCAAATGTATGCGATGGACGGCCACGTCTGTTTCCTTACGAGTACGCTCTCGGCTTCGGAAGTCTCGGACCAATTCGTCGATTTCGCCGGATCGCGTCTATTTTTCGTAGCTGACGTCACCTCGTCCCACTGCGCAGGAAGAATGTTCGGCTCGTTCTGGGACTTCATCAAGAACCCCGCGTTACCGAACGCCGCCGAGTGACCCTCAAGGCGCGCGTCATCCCCTGCCTCGACGTCAAGGACGGACGCGTGGTCAAGGGCGTCAATTTCGTCAATCTGCGCGATGCCGGCGATCCGGTCGAAAGCGCGATCGCCTACGATCGCGCCGGTGCGGACGAACTCTGCTTTCTCGACATCACCGCGAGCCACGAAGACCGCGGCATTCTGCTCGACGTCGTGAGGCGCACTGCGGAAGTCTGCTTCATGCCGCTGACGGTCGGCGGAGGCGTCCGCACCACCGATGACATCCGCAGTCTCCTGCTCGCCGGCGCCGACAAGGCCTCGATCAATTCGGCGGCCGTCGCCGACCGCGGATTCGTGCGCCAGGCGGCGGAGAAGTTCGGCAGCCAGTGCGTCGTGGTCGCCATCGACGCCAAGCGCGTTTCCGCGCCGGACGCGGCTGCGCGTTGGGAAATCTTCACCCATGGCGGGCGGCGTCCGACCGGCATCGAGGCGATCGGCTACGCCCGCGAGGTGAGCGAACTCGGCGCGGGCGAGATCCTTCTGACCTCGATGGATCGCGACGGGTCGAAGCGGGGGTTCGATCTCGAGCTGACGCGCGCCGTCGCGGATGCGGTGCCGATCCCCGTCATCGCGTCGGGCGGCGTGGGCAATCTCGATCATCTCGTCGACGGGGTCAGGCTCGGCCACGCGAGCGCCGTGTTGGCCGCGTCGATTTTCCACTTCGGCGAATATACAATCCGGCAGGCGAAGGCGCGCATGGCCGAGGCCGGCGTCCCCATGCGGATGGATTGACCGAGGCTGGTCTATGCTATCCGCTTTCCGCGCGGATCTTTCGCCGGCCGCCTGGGAGGGCCCTGATGTCTTTTGCGCCGGACAAAACGCACTTTGGCGAACGCGCCGTCCGTCTCGACGAGAAGCAGGGCCTGGTCGACGAAGTGTTCCACAAGGTCGCCGACCGCTACGACGTGATGAACGATCTGATGTCGTTCGGCCTGCACCGCGTCTGGAAGGATATCCTCGTCGCCAAAGTGCATCCTTCGGCCGAACGCCCCTTCGCCCACCTCGACGTCGCGGGCGGCACGGGCGACGTGGCGTTCAGGGTCGCGCGCGCCGGAGGCCCGTTGACCAAGGTGATCGTCGCCGACATCAACCCTGATATGCTGCGCGTCGGCGCCGAGCGCGCGCGGAGACGCCGCCTCGACGACCGTGTGACCTTTGTCGAAGCCAACGCGGAGGCTTTGCCTCTGCCGGACCGACGCTTCGACGCCTATACGATCGCTTTCGGCATCCGCAACGTGCCGCGCATCGAAAACGCGCTTGCGGAAGCCTATCGGGTGTTGAGGCGCGGCGGGCGATTTCTCTGCCTCGAATTCTCGCGCGTCGATTTGCCCGTGCTCGACCGCATCTACGACGCCTATTCCTTTTCGGCCATCCCGGCGATGGGGAAGCTCGTCGCCGGCGACGGGGCGCCCTACCGCTATCTCGTTGAATCGATCCGCGCTTTTCCGTCGCCCGATCTCTTCGCCGAGATGATCGCCGCGGCCGGCTTCGCCCGGGTCGACTACACGCGCCTCAGCGGCGGAATCGTCGCCATCCACTCGGGCTGGAAGCTCTGATTGATGTCGATCTTCGCCGCGTTTGGCCATAGTCTGAGGCTCGCGCGCGCCGGTTTCGTCTTCGCGCGCGAAGGGGCCTTTGTCGGCGTCGATCCGGCGCTCCTGCCGCCAGTCGGCCGGCCGCCGCTCGCGCTCGCGAATCTGATCGCCAAGCGCAATGTCGAGGGGCTTTCCGGTCTCTCCCGCGCCATCGACCGCCTCGGCCCCTCCTACGTGAAGCTGGGGCAGTTCCTCTCCACGCGGCCGGATATTGTCGGAACGAAGGTGGCGCTCGAACTCGAGAGCCTGCAGGACCGGGTCACGCCGATGAGCCGGGACGTGGCCGTCGGCATTATCGAGGCTGGGTTCGGCGTGAAAATCGAAACCCTGTTTGCAAGCTTCGGCGAGCCGGTCGCGGCCGCGTCGATTGCTCAGGTGCACCGCGCCACCGTCAGGACGGACGAAGGCGAAAAGGCCGTCGCGGTGAAAGTGCTGCGCGCAGGCGTCGAGCGCCGTTTCGCGCGCGATCTGGCGGACATGTTCTTCGCCGCGCGACTGTCGGAGCGTGTTTCGCCCGAAGCGCGGCGCCTGCGCCCGGTGCAGGTCGTAGAAACGCTGGCGCGGTCCGTGCGGATGGAAATGGATTTCCGCCTCGAGGCCGCCGCCGCGTCGGAATACGCCGAGAATTCGCGTGATGATCCCGAAATGCGGGCGCCGACGGTCGATTGGGACCGCACGACGCGCCAGGTGATGACGATGGAGTGGATCGACGGCGTGCCGCTTGCCGATCCCGAGCGTCTCGCGGCGCTCGGATTCGACCCGCGGGAGCTGGCGAGGGCTCTCATCCAGAGCTTCTTGCGGCATGCGCTGCGCGACGGATTTTTCCACGCCGACATGCATCAGGGAAATTTCTTCGTCGATGAGAACGGCCGCATCGTCGCGGTCGATTTCGGGATCATGGGACGCCTCGGTCGCAAGGAGCGCCGCTTCCTCGCCGAAATCCTGTTCGGCTTCATTCGTCGCGACTACCTGCGCGTCGCCGAGGTCCATTTCGAGGCGGGCTACGTTCCTCACGTCCATCGGGTGGAGGATTTTGCCCAGGCGATCAGGGCCATCGGCGAACCGATCCATTCGCGCACCGCCGATCAGATTTCAATGGCGAAGCTACTGACGCTGCTCTTCGACATCACGGCGCTGTTCGACATGACCACGCGGGTCGAACTGGTGTTGCTGCAGAAGACGATGGTGGTCGTTGAGGGTGTGGCGCGAAAGCTCGATCCGCAACTGAACATGTGGTCCACTTCGGAGCCGGTCGTCGGCGCGTGGATTGCGGAAAACCTGGGGCCGCGCAGGCGCCTCGAAGACATCGCGCGAAACCTGTCGTCGGTCGGCGGTTTCCTGGCCGAGGCGCCGCGCCGTCTGGAAGAGATCGCGGGCCTGCTTGACGCGAGCGCACGAATTCAGGCGGATTTCTCTTCGGCCAACTGGAGGCGGGCAGAGCGCGTCGCCGTTTGGACCGCCTTTTTTATCCTCTTCTCGATTGTCATTTATCTATGGCGTCATTAGATTTGTCTGCGCTGGTGGCGCGTCGAACGCAGATGGGGGTGACGAAATGAACTCGAAACCCATCGTCCTCAGCAACGCGGGCTCCGGTCGATGACCGCAACGCCGCTGTCCAGCGCGCGAATTTTGCTCGTGGTCGGCGGAGGAATTGCGGCGTACAAGTCGCTGGAGCTCATCCGGCGGCTCCGCGATCACGGGACGACCGTCCGTGTCGTCATGACGGCGGCGGCGAAACACTTCATCACGCCCTTGTCCGCCGCGACGCTCAGCGGGGAGCCCGTCCGCGACGAACTCTTCAGCCTGACGGATGAGTCGCTGATCGGCCATATCGAGCTGTCGCGGGCCGCCGATCTCGTCGTGGTCGCGCCGGCGACGGCCAATCTTCTCGCCCGCATGGCCGGAGGCCTCGCTGACGATCTGGCGACCACGTTGCTGCTGGCGACCGACAAACGGACCCTGGTCGCGCCGGCCATGAACGTGAGGATGTGGGAGCATGCGGCGACGCAGCGCAACGTCGAGCGGCTCAAGGCCGACGGCGTCCTGTTCGTGGGCCCCGAAGCCGGGCCGATGGCGTGCGGCGAATTCGGTCCTGGCCGGCTGGCCGAGCCTCCGGCGATCATCGAGGCGATCGAACGGGCGCTCGCAGCCGGTGCGCTGCTCGACGATTGGCGTCCGCGCAGCCGGGGCCCGTTGAGCGGGCGGCATGTCATCGTCACGTCCGGCCCAACATACGAGCCGATCGACCCGGTCCGGTTCCTGGGCAACCGCTCGTCAGGCCGACAGGGTCATGCAATTGCGCAAGCCGCACTCAGCGCTGACGCAAGGGTTACGCTTGTTTCCGGGCCGGTTTCGCTGCCCGATCCAATCGGCGCGACCGTGATTCATGTCGAAACTGCGGTGGAGATGCGCGCGGCGGTCGAGGCGGCGTTGCCCGCCGACGCCTTCATCGGGGCCGCCGCAGTTGCAGACTGGCGGGTCGAAACTGTCGCGGGCGCGAAGATCAAGAAAGGCGATCGGGGTTCGCCGACGGTGCGCCTTGTGGAAAACCCAGATATACTCGCTGAAATATGCAATAACAAAGCTTCACGGCCCGCCGTCGTAATTGGATTTGCCGCTGAGACCGAGGACGTGGCGGCGAATGCCAGCGCCAAATTACACCGAAAGGGCTGCGATTTAATCGTCGCCAATAGCGTGGCCGAGGGCACGTCCACCTTTGGCGGCGCCACGAATCAGGTCCAGCTCATCGACGCGAAAGGGGCGGAGTCGTGGCCGTCAATGAGCAAGGCGGACGTTGCGGATCGAATCATACGCCGTCTGGCCGTCGAACTGTCGAAGCGTCAATGATTACGATTGTTTACCGCCAAATGCCCCATGCCGAGGGCTTGCAATTGCCGTCCTATGGGAGTGAAGATGCGTCCGGGATGGACCTCGTGGCCGCATTGCCGGTCGACGCCGGGGTCGTTCTCGGTCCTGGCGAACGGGCGTTGATCCCGACCGGACTGGCGATTGAATTGCCCAGGGGTTTTGAAGCGCAGATCCGTCCCCGCTCGGGACTGGCCCTGCATGATGGAGTAACCGTTCTCAACAGTCCGGGAACGGTAGACGCGGATTATCGTGGAGAGATCGGCGTCATCCTCATCAATTTTGGAAAGAAGCCATTTGAGGTTCGGCGTGGCGCGCGAATAGCGCAACTCGTCGTTTGTTCCGTGGAACGCGTGGCTCTGATTGCGGGCGCGCGGCTCACTTCGACCGCCCGAGGCTCAAGCGGATTTGGCTCCACCGGGCGTTCATCCGAGGAGGTATGAAATGAACCTGTTGTCGCGACGGAGCGTTCTCGCCATCGCCGCCGTTGTCGATGTCGCGCTGCATTCCCGGTCTTCGCCTGTTGCGGCCAAGGCTTTGGCGGCGCGCCACAAACTACCCCCCCGCCATCTGGAGACTTTGCTCCAGGGACTCGTTCACGCCAAGATTCTCAAGGGCGTGCGCGGGCCGCGCGGGGGCTACGAGCTCGCGCGCGAACGCCGCCGGATTACGGTCGGTGAAATCGTGCGCACCGCAATGTCGTTGAGCACGGCCGATCCGGACGATCTCGGCGCCAATTCGCTTCTGCTTGAGCGCGTGATCGATCCCGCGGTCCGCAAGGCGGGCGAGACGTTCCTCGCCAACCTCGACTCGATCACGGTCGAATCCATGTGCGACCAGGCCGAGCAGGCTCACGTGCTCGACGACGAAAAAGCGACCGGGGATTTTGCTATCTGACGCTGACGTTTGCGGCGTTATATAGATTTGATCCGGGAAAAGTGGTAACGTCTGGCCGTGCTGACGAAGCCGGCCCGACGGCCATTCTGGAGACGCATTCGATGACCACGACGGAGGGCGCACAAGCGCCAGGCCGGGGTAAAGTCTACGCCTCGATCACAGATACGATCGGCGATACGCCGGTCGTCGCCATGGATCGTATCGCGAAGGAAAAAGGCGTTGTGGCGCGCCTTTTGGGAAAGCTCGAGTTTTTCAATCCGATCGGAAGCGTCAAGGACCGGATCGGCGTTGCAATGATCGATGCGCTCGAGGCGCAAGGAAAAATTTCTCCGGGTCGAGGGATTCTGGTCGAGCCGACATCCGGCAATACCGGCATCGCGCTTGCGTTCGTGGCGGCGGCTCGCGGCTATAAGCTTATGCTCGTCATGCCGGAATCGATGTCCGTCGAGCGGCGGAAGATGCTCGCTTTGCTGGGCGCGGAACTGGTTCTCACGCCGGCCGCGCAGGGAATGAAGGGCGCGATCGCCAAGGCGAACGAAATCATCGCCTCAACGCCCGGCTCGGTCATGCCGCAGCAGTTCGAAAACCCCGCCAACCCTGAGATTCATCGTCGTACGACGGCGGAGGAAATCTGGAACGACACCCACGGTGCGGTCGATATCGTCGTGTCGGGAGTTGGGACAGGGGGAACGATCACCGGCGTCGGCGAGGTTCTGAAACGCCGGAAGCCAGGCGTGCGCATGGTGGCGGTCGAGCCGGAGGATTCGCCGGTCCTCTCCGGCGGCGCGCCGGGACCGCATAAGATCCAGGGCATCGGTGCGGGCTTCGTGCCCGCGATTTTGGACCGCGGCGTGATCGACGAGATTGTCGCCGTTGGCAACCAGACCGCCTTCGACACGGCCCGGCTCGTCGCTCGGCTCGAGGGCATTCCGGTTGGCATTTCCTCCGGCGCCGCGGTCGCCGCTGCGATCGACGTCGGCCGCCGGCCGGAAAACGCCGGCAAGACGATCGTCGTGATCATTCCATCGTTCGCGGAGCGTTACCTCTCGACGGCGCTGTTCGAGGGGCTCTGAACCCACGCAGAACGCAACGTCGAGAGCGCGGCGGCATTGTCACTGTCGCCGCTTAATTCGCTCCAGGCGAAAAGACCCGAAGCCGCCTGCCGTCAGGGTCGAGTGCGAGGAAATTATAGCCGAAGTCCATTGCCGCCGGGGCTTGGGCGATGGCGACCCCTTTCGCGCGCCATTCGGCGAACAGCCGGTCAACCTCTGCGTCGTCGGCTGCCGTGATGGCGATCTCGCCACTGGCTTCGGCGGCAGGCGGTTTGACTCCGTCGCGCTTCCATAGGCCCAGCATCAGGCCGGGCGCGGCAGGAAGCATGGCGAAAGTAGGAGAAGATTCGATCGCGCCGCGTCCCAGTATCGAGGCGTAGAACGCTTCGCTGGCGGCGACGTCGTTGACATAGACGAGAATAAAACTGACATCGGACATGGCATTGCCTCCGGGTTGACCGGGACACTCTTAAGCGCGGCGACTGTCAGTTTCCGTCAGCAGCGGCCTTGGGCCGGCGGGGCGGCAGGACGTTATATAAGCAGCAAGGTCAGCGCTTGCCGCGCGTTTGACGATGGTCCTCCAGCACAGAGTGCAGATATCGCCCGTAGGCGCTTTTGCCGAACCGACGGACGATCGCTTCGAGTTGCGCGTCGTCGATGAATCCGAGATCAAAAGCGATCTCCTCCGGACAGCAGATCTTGAATCCCTGGCGCACTTCAAGCGTGCGCACGAAGCTCGCCGCGTCGACAAGCGAGTCGGGGGTGCCGGTGTCGAGCCACGCGAAGCCCCGGCCCATCCGCTCGACGTTAAGCTCGCCCGCGTCAAGATAGATGCGATTGACGTCGGTGATCTCGTACTCCCCGCGCGCGGATGGTTTGAGAGCCTTGGCGATCTCGACCACCTTCGAGTCGTAGAAATAAAGGCCCGTCACCGCCCAGTTCGACTTTGGCTTTGCAGGCTTTTCCTCGATCGAGATTGCCCGTCCGGCGCGATTGAACTCAACCACGCCATAGCGTTCCGGGTCCGGCACATGATAGGCGAAGACGGTCGCGCCGCGGCCGCGTTTGGCCGCCCGGCGCAATTGCTCGCCAAGGCCCGCCCCGTAAAAGATATTGTCGCCGAGAACGAGCATCGCCTGCTCGCCGCCGACGAACAATTCGCCAATCACGAACGCCTGGGCGAGCCCGTTCGGCGCAGGCTGCTCGGCGTATTCGATCCGCATGCCCCAGTCTCCGCCGTCGCCGAGAAGCCGGCGGAACAGCGGCAGGTCGTGCGGGGTCGATATGATCAGGACTTCGCGGATGCCCGCCAGCATGACGACCGACAGCGGATAGTAGATCATCGGCTTGTCGTAGACGGGCATGAGCTGCTTGGAGACCGCCAGGGTGATCGGATGCAGGCGCGTGCCCGCGCCGCCGGCCAGGATAATGCCCTTCATCGCTCAATCCCCGATCGACGCCGGCGCCGACGCGCCGGCCTCCTTGTCCGGCGCGCGTTGTGGTCCTTCGGGGAGCGCGCCCAGCCGTTCGCCGGCGTAGACCTTCTCGCGCAGCGGACGCCACCACCACTCGTTGTCCAGGTACCAGCGAACCGTTTTTTCGATCCCGCTGTCGAAAGTCTCGAGCGCGCGCCATCCGAGCTCGCGCTCGAGCTTGGTCGCGTCGATGGCGTAGCGCAAATCGTGTCCCGGCCGATCCGCGACGAAGGCGACCAACGCCTCGTATGGATGGCCAATCGGGCGCAGCCGGTCGAGGAGGGCGCAAACGCGGCGCACCACGTCAATATTGCGGCGCTCGTTCCGACCGCCGACATTGTATTTTTCTCCAATGCGGCCGCGCCGAACGATGACATCGAGAGCGCGCGCGTGGTCCTCGACGTAGAGCCAGTCGCGCACGTTCGCCCCGGCTCCATAAACCGGCAGAGGTTTCTGGTGGATGGCGTTGAGAATGATAAGCGGTATCAGCTTTTCGGGAAAGTGATACGGCCCGTAATTGTTCGAGCAGTTCGAGATGACAGCGGGGAAACCGTAGGTGCGCGCCCAGGCTGAAACCAGGTGATCGGATGCGGCCTTCGATGCCGAATAGGGCGAGCTCGGGTCGTAGGGCGTCGTCTCGACAAACAGGCCTTCTCCGTCGAGCGACCCGTAGACCTCATCGGTCGAGACGTGCAGGAAGCGGAATCCCTCGCGCTTTGACGTGGACAGTGCGAGCCAATAGGCCCGCGCGGCTTCGAGCATCGAGAAGGTCCCGAGGATGTTTGTTTGAATGAACGCGTCGCTGGCTGTTATCGAGCGGTCGACGTGGCTCTCGGCCGCCAGATGGATGACATGGTCAGGCGCAAAGCTTGCGAACGCCTCGGCGATCGCGCGCCGGTCACAGACATCGATTTTAGCGAACCGATAGTTGGGGGCGTTGTCGACCCTCGACAGGGACTTGAGATTGCCGGCGTAGGTGAGGGCGTCGACGTTGAGCACGTTGACGCCGGCGGTGACGAGGTGCCGGCATACCGCAGATCCGATGAATCCAGCGCCGCCGGTTACGAGCACGTTGCGTGTCATTGGGTCTCCGGAATCAAGAGATCAGCTGCGCGCAGCAGGCGGCGACGGACCCGCGCCAATCCGGCAAAGCGAGGCCATAAACGCGCCGCAGCTTTGCGTTGTCGAGGCGAGAATTCGCCGGGCGGCGTGCCGGCGTCGGATAGTCGGCGGTTGCTATGCGCTTGACGTGCGTAAGCCGCCGCCCGCGCGCGTGGGCTTCCTGAAAAACCGCCTCGGCCAGATCAGCCCATGTCGCCTCACCCAACCCGGTCATGTGGAAGATCCCGCGCAGCGCCGGAGTCGGGTCTTCCCGAAGTCGCTTTGCAATCGCAAGCAGACCATCCGCGATGTCGAGCGCTGAGGTCGGATTGCCGCTCTGATCCGCGACGACGCCGACCTCCTCGCGCGTTTCGTTGAGTCGTAGCATCGTGCGGACGAAATTCGCGCCGAACGGGCTATAGACCCAAGCGGTGCGCAAAACTGTACTGTTGGGACAGCGTTCCGCGACAAGCTTTTCACCAATCAGCTTCGAGCGCCCATAGGCGCCAGTCGGCCCGGTCGGGTCGTCCTCGCGATAGGGACGATCGAGGCCGCCGTCGAACACGTAGTCCGTGGAGAGATGCAGCAGCGGAGCGCCGATTTTGGCGGCCGCTTCGGCGACATGCCCGGCGCCCTCGCCATTCACCCGGATCGCCAAATCCTCCTCGGCCTCGGCCCTGTCCACCGCCGTGAAGGCTGCCGCGCTAATGACGACGTCCGGGCGTACGGCCTCAATTCCGGCGAGCACTGTCTGCCTGTCCTCGAGCGCGAAGGCCGGCCGGCTCAACGGTACGATCTCGGTGTCGCGATCTGACCGCTCTATGAGCGACATCGCGACCTGCCCCTTGGATCCCGTGACTGCGATGCGCATCACCCGAACAGATCCCGCGTGTCCTTAAACCGGGGCCAGCGCTTGTCCTTATCCGACAGCAGCGGGCCACCCAGCGGCAGCGGCCATGACACACCGATGTCTGCGTCGTCCCATGCTACGCCACGATCGTGAGCCGGCGAATAGTTCGCCGTCGTCTTGTAGAGGACCTCGGTGTCGGGCTCCAGCGTCACGAAGCCATGGGCGAAGCCGACCGGAACCAGTAACTGGCGCCAGTTTTCGGCCGACAATTCGACTGCGACGTAGCGCCCGAATGTCGGCGCCGACCGTCGAATGTCGACGGCCACATCGAGGATTCGACCGCGCGCGACCCGAACCAGCTTGTCCTGGGCGTGGGGCGGCGTTTGGAAGTGCAGCCCACGTAAAGTCCCCACAGCCGCCGAGAATGAATGGTTGTCCTGAACAAACTCGAAGTTTAAACCAAGGTTTACCCACATCGACCGATTGTAAACTTCAGAAAAGAAACCCCGATCATCTCCAAATTTTTTGGGCGTAACGATTTTGACTGCCGGTATGTCCGTGTCTTCCACCTGCATCACGCGCTCCGCCGGCGCCAAGAGGCCTGAACTCCGCTCAGACTGGGCCTATTTGGCAGAAGCGCGCTCTCTCCGCCAGCCCTAATTCCAGGCCGCGGCGCGCGTGGGTGCAAAAAATAATAGCCAACCCGTTGGAAAAGCACGATCAGCATCAAAACTGCAGCAGGCGCTGCGCCAGCTTCTGAAACGCGCGGGCGCGATGCGAGAGCGCGGGCGAACCGTCCGAAGGGAGTCCGTGCTTTTCCTCGGAGTTCATCTCGCCAAATGTTCGCGAATGGCCGTCGGGCCTGAATATCGGGTCGTAACCGAAGCCTTTGGCGCCGCGCGGCGGGAAAACCAACTCGCCATCAACGCGGCCCTCAAAAACCTCGACCCGCCCGTCGGGCCAAGCGAGCGCCAGCGCGCTGATGAAGTACGCCCGCCATGGCCTCGGCGCCCCCGCGGACAGCAATTCCCTTTCTATCCGCGCCATGGCCTTGGCGAAGTCCTTGGCTGCGCCCGCCCAGCGTGCCGAGTGGATTCCCGGGGCGCCCCCAAGCCCCGCGACGCAGAGCCCCGAGTTGTCGGCAAGCGCGGCTTCGCCGGACGCGCCCGTCGCCGCTTGCGCCTTCAAGACGGCATTGTCGCGGAACGTGAGACCGGTTTCTTCCGGCTCAGTCAAGCCGAGGGCGGCGGCGCCGATCGCGTCGACGCCGTAAGGGCTCAAGAGTTCCTTAATTTCCCCCAGCTTGCCCGCATTGTGCGTCGCCGCAACAATCCGTCCCAAAAGACGGCGGACCGCAGGAGCCGGATCTTCCGAGATCATTCCGCGACAATCTTGTAATGCTGGCCGGCGACCAGAGGAACATCGCGCGCGAGCCCATTGAGGATAAGAAACTGGTCGAGCGGATGCGGCAGGAACGCCATCCGGCCCGCCATGGTTTCCGATGTGTCTGTGCTGCCATCGGCGACGATCTTGATGGCCTGAGCGGCCGCGAGCGCCGAATCTTGCGCGTTGATCAAATGAAACGATTGGAGCGAGGCGCGAAATTCCGCGTCGACGGCGGGAGACAGCGAGCGCGCCGCGAAGATCAGGCGGTAGACTCTGCCATTCAGTCGCACGGCTCCGAGTCGAAAGCTCCATTGTTCGCCTTGTGCGACTGCGGTGGCGGCCTCTAGGCCGCCAATCTGCATCGGCTCGACAGAGGTCGTCTTGAGCCCGTCGATCCAGCCGGATGCTATGGCGCTCGCGACGGGCGTCGAGTCGGCAATCGCGACGCTGTCGAGACGCAATGCTTCTCCGCCTGCCTGACCGACGCCGATCAACGCCGAGGTCTGGTTCTCGAGAGTGAAGCCCTCGGGCGCTTCGAAGGCGAAGCCAAGCTTTGGGTGGATGAACCTCGTCCCGCGGACGACCCCCTGGGATGGATCGTCGCCAAAAGCAAGGCCGTCGATTGCCGCGAGATAGGCGTCCCTGCCTTTGGAGCCCACGCCCGGCGCACCGAATTGCCGCGCCTCCGCGACCGCCTGAGCGATGCGCTCCGGCGTCGAGGGATGCGTGGCCATCATGTCTGGTCGATCCGCCGTGCCTGCTCCAGATATCGAAGCGCGAAGCGCGCTCCATTCCCCGAGCGCTGCGAGAAAGCGCGCCGCGGCGTAGGGGTCGAACCCCGCGTTGGCAATATCCTTGATGCCGATCTGGTCAGCCTCGAACTCCTGCTGGCGGGAAAAGCGGGCGATGGAAAGCCTCGAGCGAGCCTCAGCCTCGTCAGCGGCCTGCTGTTGACCCAGAACCTGCACTTTGACGCGGGTGAAAAGCGCTGCGGTCTTCTCAAACTCTGCCCGCTGCGACGCATGGCGAGCGGTTATGTGTGCAATCTCGTGCGCCATGACCGCTGCGATCTCGGATGTGTCTTCGGCGAGCGCCAGAAGGCCTCTCGTGACGAATATGTCGCCGGAAGGCAGGGCGAAAGCGTTTACGACCGGCGAATTGAGGAGCGCCACCCGGTAGGGCTGAGCCGACGCGCCAGAAGCCGGCGCAAGCTTCGCGAGCACGCCATCCAGATAACTCTCTGTCGATGGCGCATAATATTCGCCGCCGAATGCGTCGATGAGCCGCTTGCGTTCGGGGCTGACCGGCGCGCCGCCCGTAGTGCGCGGCGCGGCGGCGACAGGAGCCTCACCGACCGGCCCGGGCGGCGCGTCGACGGAGGCGCAGGCCGCCAGCCCGAGACAAAGCGCAGCCGTGAGCGGCGTAACGACGCTGTGCCGTCCGGAGCTTTCCAAGGCGCGTTCTCTCATTGTCGCAGCTTTTCGGCTCCTGGCGTGTCGCCGCGACGCACGATTTCGATCATCGCCGGCTCGCTGACCTCAATTCTCGGACCGACACGATCATCGAGCACGCCGCGCGCCCGGATCGTCTTCCCTTCGAGCGCCTCGACGGGGCGGCCCGCTTGAGCCAGGGTGGCCTCCAGCCTCCGGGCGATGACAATCGTCGGACCGTCGTGGGAAGCCAGGTCAAGATAGAGACGTGAACGGCCGAAGCCAACCCTGCGCACTCGGCCCTCCACGACGACAAAATGCCCATCGCGACCGCGCAGGGCGAGGGCGTCGGAAGCTTGGATCACGGAATATGCCGGCTCGCTCCACATTCCCAGGCCGGCTCGACGCGCGGAGTCTTCGATGGCGAGTCTCGCGGCGGCGCAACTCCGCGCTTCGAATTCCGGTTTTACGCGGGCATATCCGGCCGAGAGCATGGCGATTGCAACGGAGCTGACATGTTCGTTGGAGACGTCCTGGATTGAAAGATCCGCGAGGACCCTGCCCCATCGATCCAACCCGCTCGCTAACAGTTTGAGCCCGACGTCATGGGCGACGAGCCGATCGGCAAGAAACTTTCGTGCCGCTTCCACCGTTTTGGGCGAGCCCCTCGATGGATCCGGGGCCTCCAAACCCGCGAGCCTGACAATTCGGCCGTCCTCGAACGCGATGTCGAGCCGCTCGTCGACGCCGACCACGCGCCCTGTCCCGGAAGGCGCGCCACAGTCCGCATGGACGAGGGGGCCGGACCCGAGCGCCAGGCAGGCGACTACAAGACGCAGTGCAAGCCCCGTGCCCGCACGCACAATTTGTTCGCCAAAGCGATGCGCAAGGCCGAAATCCATGCTAATGGCTTTGCCCGCTCCCGGCGTCTTCGTCCAGCGATGGCGTGGGCAGCCTAGCCGTTGGTCAAGTCCCGGTAGCTCAGCAGGATAGAGCACAGGTTTCCTAAACCTGGGGTCAGGGGTTCGACTCCCTTCCGGGACGCCATTTTCCAGACTGATGCACAGAGATGCACGGGAATGAACTTCCGTGCAACAGCGAGACGTATTCACGGGTTCCGAAAGCGGTTCAAGAAATGAGCTCAGCCGTGGTTACCGGGCCCCGGCGCCCAGACGAAGCCATCGATCTTCCTCTGCGTCACGCCCAACAACCCCAGTTCAAAGCCTCCCAGCGTTGCGCAATGGGCTCCGTTCATTCTTGGCGTAGCCCCGGACGGTCGCTGAGGCCGACGATCGCCCCTCCGTCGGCCCGCAGGCCGATGGAGGTCGGAAAGTCCGGCGCCCACAAGGCCTCGTGGCGGTGCTCCGCGAGACGAAGGCAGTGGATCCGCTTGCCGCCGATGTCGACCCAGAGGAGCGGATTGCTCCGTTCGTCATCGACCGCGCTCTCGTCGACGATGTCCGCGGCGTCGAAAAACGAGCCTCGGTCCCATCCTGCATTCCTGAGCCGAATAGTAGCCGACCCCGCGTCTGGGCGATACCTATCCGACGAAACTCGGTGATTGACAAGCGGCTTACGCGCTGATTGCATACGCAATAGCAAAAGCTGTCATACTGGTTGGTCATGGACCTTTCCCTCGTGCAATCGAGGCCGGAGGCGGAAGTAGGCCTGGTCGAGGGCGCCATGCGCGCGATCAACCAGCTCATCCGAGGCGAGCGCCTGCGCGCCGGCGATCCGGTCCCGTCGGAAGCTGGGCTCGCGGCCGAACTCGGCGTTTCGCGCACCGTCGTGCGGGAAGCGTTCCGGGCGCTCGCAGCTCTCGGAATCATCGATCTCGGGAACGGGCGGCGGGCCCGGGTCGGGACGATCGACAAGGACGTGCTTGGACTCGTCATCGATCACGCGGTCCATACCGACCAGGCGTCGATCCAGCAGATCTACGACGTTCGCCGCACGATAGAAATGCGCACCGTCGCGCTCGCCGCGCTGCGCCGCTCCAAGCCGGAGGCAGAGGCGATTAACGCCCAGGCCGCCGCAATGCGCGAGGCCTTTTCGCGTCCCGACGAGGCGATGGAGCACGACATCGCCTTCCACAGCGCGATTGCCGTCGCTTCGCGCAACCCGCTCTTCGCCCTCATCGTCGGCTCGTTCAGCGTCGTTACGCGCCAGACATGGCGGATCGGCTGGGACAGCCGCTCGACTGACGCCGAACGGATGGCAAACGTCGAGTGCCACGCGCGCATCGCCGCGGCGATCGAGGCCCGCGAACCCCGCGTCGCCGAGGCGGCGATGGCGGAGCATTTCGACGGTTCCGTCAAAGCCCTTCTCTCCGCCGGCGTGATTTGAGGCGATGAAGATCACGGCTCTCGAAACGATCCGCATCGCCGAGTTCGCCAATCTCCTTTGGCTCAAGGTCCACACCTCGGAGGGGATTGTTGGCCTCGGCGAGACCTTCTTCCTCGCCCAGACCGTCGAAGCTTACGTCCATGAATGTTTGGCGCAAAAGCTCATCGGCCGCGATCCGCTCGAGATTGACCGGATTTCGAAAGACCTCGTCGGCTATCTGGGCTTTCGCTCGACCGGCGCCGAGATGCGCGGCAATTCCGCGCTCGACATCGCGCTTTGGGATGTGTTCGGCAAAGTCGCCGGGCAGCCCCTGGCGCAGCTTCTTGGCGGCTTCTCGCGCCCGAAAATCCGCACCTACAATACGTGCGCCGGCACCGCCTACATGCGCAAGGCGATCGGCCAAACGACGTCGAACTATGGCACGGCCGCCGGCGAGCAAGGCCCTTACGATGATCTCAACGGCTTTCTGCATCGCGCCGATGAACTGGCGGGTGAACTTCTAAGCGAAGGGATCACAGCCATGAAGATATGGCCGTTCGATCATGCCGCAGAGAAAACCGACGGAACCTATATCTCCTCCGCGGACCTCAAGGCGGCGCTCGTTCCCTTCGAAAAAATTCGCAAGGCCGTCGGCGACAAGATCGACATCATGGTCGAGTTTCATTCGATGTGGCAATTGCTGCCGGCGATCACGATCGCGCGCGCCCTTAAGCAATTCGACACTTTCTGGCATGAAGACCCGATCAAGATGGACAGCCTCGGGTCGCTCAAGCGCTACGCGGAGGCGTCTGCCGCCCCCATTTGCGCATCGGAGACTCTCGGCGGTAGGGCTGCGTTCCGCGATCTCCTCGAAACCGGGGCGGCCGGCGTCATCATGCTGGATCTCTCCTGGTGCGGCGGGGTCTCCGAGGCCAAGAAAATCGCCGGCATGGCCGAAGCCTGGCAGCTCCCGATCGCGCCTCACGACTGCACCGGTCCGGTGGTGCTGGCCGCCTCGACTCATCTGGCGCTCAACGCGCCGAACGCCTTGGTTCAAGAGAGCGTGCGGGCCTACTATCGCACCTGGTATCGCGACCTTGTGACCGGTCTGCCTGAAGTGAGCGATGGTCAGATCTCTGTTGGCCGTCAACCTGGGCACGGCGTCGAACTCCACCCGGATCTGGCTAAGCAATTTACCGTCGAGAGCCGCGTGACGGCCCTCGGAGACAAGTAGAGAAACGTTCGGGAACGAACTGCAACTTTGGAGAGGAGGAAACTCATGGTTAAGCGCACTATCGCATTGCAAGTGTTGACCGGGGTCGGCGCAGCGGCGCTGTCGTTCGCGCTTGCGGGCACTGCCGCGGCGGACGATAAGCTCAACATCGTCTACACCCATCATTCCTCGGCATCGAACCCGTTCTGGCAGGCGGTGAAAAAAGGCTTCGACGACGCTTGCGCCAAGATCCAGGCCAATTGCCAAATGGTCTTCACCCAGACTGAGGGTTCGATCGACCAGGAGGTAGCAAATCAGCAGGCAGCGCTCGCGCGCAAGCCCGACGCGCTGATCACGACCCTGGTCGACAACAACGCCTTCGTCGCCAATTTGAAGGACGCCAAAGCAAAGGGCGTGATCGTAATTGCCTCGAACGTCGATGCTACGGAGGGGCCGGAACTCGAATTGCGCCAAGCTTTTGTCGGTCAGAATTTCGTCCCTGCCGGCACGACGCTCGGACGTCGCATGGCCGCCCTGTTTCCGAAGGACGGCCCGATACGGGTGCTGGTTGGCGTCAATTCCCCGGGCCAGAATTGGTCGGAACAGCGCGCCAAGGGCATCATGAACGGGCTTGAGGAGTTTAAGAAAGCCAATCCGAACCGCGAGATCACGATCGACCGCCTGGACGTGAGCGCTGACGGCGCGATCGTCAGCGACCGAGTCGGCGCCTATCTCAGCGCCCATCCGGATACCACGGCCTATATCGAGACTGGACTCTGGCATTCAAACGTGGCGCGCATGCTGAAGGACCGCAACATCGCGCCGGGCAAGATTCTGCTCGGCGGCTTCGATCTTGCGCCGCAAGTGATCGAGCAGATGAAGGCGGGTTACATCCAGGTGGAAATCGACCAGCAGCCATATGAGCAAGGGTTCCTGCCGGTGATGCAGGTCTATCTGGAGAAGAAAGTCGGACTGGCTCCGGCCGACATCGACTCGGGCGAGGCGGTGTTCACGCCGGAACAGGCCGATCAGCTGATGGATTTGGCCAAACAGGGCGTCCGCTGAACCGAAAGACCGGAGAATCGCGGGGGAGCCAGAGCCCCCCGCAGCTTCCTGACAACGAGAGCGCGGCAGGGGCGTCGTGAGGAATCTGTTCCGAATCTATCTCGAAAAGCCGGAACTGGCGGGCGTCGCGCTGCTGATCCTGCTCGCCGCCTTGTTCGAGGCGCGCTCGGCAGGCGCTTTTCTCTCGGGCGACAATCTGCGCGGGATTCTGGGATTGCTGCCCGAAGTCGGACTCGTCTCGATCGGCGTCACGATTCTGATGATCTGCGGCGAATTCGACCTATCTGTCGGCTCGACATTCGCGTTGACGCCGATGGCGACCTCGCTCTTGATCATTGCCGGCGTGCCGGCCTTTGCGGCGATTCTGCTCGGCCTCCTGCTCGCCGCCGCAATCGGATTCGCCAACGGATTTATCACTTTGACCTTCGCCATCCCAAGCTTCATCGCGACACTGGGCATGCTGTTCATCGTTCGCTCGCTGACGGTGGTGATCTCTGGCGGTTTTCCCCCCTTGCTGCCGGACGATCTCGCCACCGGCGAATTCACCCAGTTCGTCGGCCCGGGGGGGTTGTTCCGCGCATCGTTCATCTGGTTCCTCGCGATCGCGTTCGCCGCTTCGGCGCTGATCGCCAAATCTAATGTCGGCAACTGGATCAAGGCGACGGGCGGCAACCTCGAGGCCGCAGGCGCGATGGGCGTGCCGGTGCGGCGGATCAAACTTTTCTGCTTCATGCTGTGCTCCGTGATGGCCGGCTTTGGCGGCATCATTCAGGTGTTCCGCCTGCATTCACCGCTGCCCTCGATCGGCGACGGGCTCGAGCTTCAGGCGGTCGCCGCCGCGGTGATTGGGGGAACCGCGCTGAGCGGCGGCGTCGGGACTGTGCTCGGCGCGGTGGTCGGCGCGTTGCTGATCCGCGTCATCGACAATGGACTCGTGATGACCCAGGTCGACGCTAACTGGTTCAAATTCGCCGTGGGCGCTCTGACGATCTTCGCCGTGGTCTCCAACACGTGGCTGCGTCGAACGGCGCGGCGAATCAAAGTGGCCGGCTGACGTGACGCCTCCGCTGATCTCGGTACGGCACATTCACAAGTGGTACGCCGGCGTTCATGCCCTCAAGGGCGTCACTCTCGATGTGCGGCCGCGCGAGGTGGTCGGGCTCGTGGGCGACAACGGCGCCGGAAAGTCAACATTGATCAAGATCCTCTCGGGCGTTCTGCAGCCTGACAAGGGAGACATTCGCATTGAGGGAAAGCGGGTCGAAATCACGTCGCCGAAGGTCGCCATGCGCTTCGGCGTCGAAACGATCTATCAGGACGCCTCGATGGTGCCGACGATGTCCATCGCCCGAAACCTCTTCATCGGCCGCGAGCCATTGCGTCTGGGGATTGGCGGCATTGGCTTCATCGATCATGACCGCATGCGCCGGGAAGCGATAAAGGCGATCGCCGACGTCGACCTGCATCTCCGCTCGCCTGACGCGTCGCTCGCCGAATTATCAGGCGGACAGCGTCAGGGCGTGGCGATCGCGCGTGCGATGCATTTCAAGTCGCGAATTCTCATCCTCGACGAACCGACCAATCATCTGTCGGTCAAAGAGACGGCGAAAGTGCTCGGCTTCGTCCGCGGCCTGCCGGCGCAAGGCGTCACCGGCATCCTCATCAGCCATAACCTGCACCATGTCTTGCAATCCTGCGATCGGGTTGTCGCCATGGCGCGTGGCGAGATCGTGTTCGACAAGCAGGTCGCCGAGACCTCTGTCGAGGAGGTTTCGGACGTCCTGTAGAGGGGACGCCCGCCCGGATCGACGGCGAAAAGGTGTCACCGGGGCTCGGCTCGCTTGGCGTCGCCGTTCCTAAGGCCGCTTCCAAAACCGAAGCGCGCCATCCCACATCCACTTTCGGTCTGTGAGGTATTGACCGCGAAATCGGCGGCGCGCCAGATGGCGGCCGTCATCGCCGCGCTCAAGATTCCGGCGCTCGTCATCCACGGCGCCGACGATCCCGTCATACTGGCGGCGCACGGGGAGGACACGGCGCAAAGCATCCCCGGAGCCGAGCTTCTGATCGTCCCGGGCCTCGGCCATGACTTCACCGAATCCGCCGGGGCGCTCTATCTCAAGGCAATCGGCGATTTTGTCGCCAAGGTCGAGGCGCGGGAGCGGGCGGGCGCGTAGTGTCGGGAGTCGGCGAATTGCGCCCGAAATCCTCGTCCTCCGCTAGCACTGCGGCTTTACGCCCCGCGCGCCATTCGCGTAGCATCGCCCCGAACCCGCCGCACAGCCGGCGGCATCGAGAGGAGAGCCCCATGACGATCAAAGTCGGCGAACGCCTCCCCAACGCGGCGGTCCGCCAGGTGACGGCGGACGGCCCGAAGCCGGTCCAGACGAAGGATTATTTCGCCGGCAGGACGGTCGTGCTGTTCGGCCTGCCTGGCGCGTTCACCCCGACCTGCCACAAGAACCACCTGCCGGGATTCATTGTCGGCGAAGCCGCGTTCAAGGCCAAGGGCGTCGACGCCATCGCCATGACCTCGGTCAACGACCACCATGTGCTCTCGGCCTGGTCGGAGGCGACCGGCGCCAAGGGCCATATCGATTTCCTCGCCGACGGCAACGGCGAGTTCGCCAAGGCGCTCGGCCTCGATCTCGATCTCTCGGCCGGCGGCCTCGGCCTGCGCTCCAAGCGCTATTCGATGCTCGTCGTCGACGGGGTCGTCAAGGAGCTCAACGTCGAGCCGGAGACCGGCAAGGCGGACGTCTCGGGCGCGGAACATCTTTTGGGGCAGATAGGGTAACGGCCCAAGCGCTTTTGCCTGCGCCTCCACCACGCTGTGCGTGGTCTCCTCCCCCACTTTGCGTCCACTTTGTTGGGAGGAAATGCGCCGTGGCCTTATCCTCCCCTGCGCCGGCAAAGCGCGGGGGAGGGACCGCCACGCGTTAGCGCGGTGGTGGGGGCGCGCGCTACCGTAATATCTCGATCATCAATATCCAGGCGTTGAGCACGACGGCGACGATGGCAGCGATGTCGCCGATGGCGAGCCAGTCGAGCCCGCTGCGTGCGCCTGCGATCACGAGCGCGGCGCCGATGACAATCAAGAGGCCGAGGCCCGCGCTCGCCGCAAACCGCACGATCCGCTCGACCGCCGTCACCTCCTTCCGGAAGCTCCAGGACCGTAGCTGGATTACGATCGGCGCAAGAAGCATCACGAGGCCGGTCGCGAGAATCGCCGCTCCAAGGAGCGTCGGGCTTTGCTCGGGCATGAGGATGAGGCCCGTCGCCGTGATCGCGCCGACGGGCCCGATCAGCGCCTCGGCGGCCCGGCTTGGCAGCCACGCAAATTCGAGGATGCGCGCGAGGTTGATCGAGATCGCGACCACGACGAAGCCGGTGAGCGCAGCGAGCGCGCCGAGTTCGGCGGTGAAAAAATTGGACCATTCGGGCGTGAGCGGCATGGCCGGGACTTCGTGGACGGCGGGGCGCCGCTACCGCATGTTGCCCGTATGGCCGAGCGAATAGCGGCCCGGCTGCGGCCACACGGTGAGGCCGTGCGGCATGCCGCCGACGGGGATGGTCTTGACCGAGCCGTCATCGGTGTTGAAGGCGTAGATCACACCGTCGTAGCGGCCCGAGAGCCACAGCCATTTGCCGTCGGCGCTTAGATTGCCCATGTCGGGGCTTCCCCCTCCCGGAATTGTCCAGGTGGCGACGACTTTGCGCGTGGCGAAGTCGAGCACCGAGACGCTGCCCTGGCCGTTTTTGACGCCGGCGAGGTTGTGCGTGCCGCGATTGGTGACATAGAGCTTCGTTCCGTCGCGGCTCGGATAGAGGCCGTGCGCGCCGACGCCGGTCGGAATGAATCCGAGCTCGCCGAAAATATTGCCGTCGATGACGACAAGCCCGTCCCTGAGCATGTCGGCGACGAAGAAAGCCGAGCCGTCAGGCGCGACGCGGATGTCCTGCGGGATATGGCCGGGCGAGAGATAGAGCGTTTCGACGAGCGCGTGATGGACGAGATCGATCTTGGCGAGCGCGTTGTCGTATTCGCAGGTGAAGATCGCGTAGGAGCCGTCGGGCGAGAAATCGGCGTGGTTGATTCCCGAACATTTCGGCGTGTCGATGTAGCCTTGCAGCGCCATCGTGTGCGGATCGCGGAACTCGAGCCGCCGCATCGCTTCGGCCACCAGGATCGCCGACTTGCCGTCGGGGGTGAAATACATGTTGTAGGAATCGGGCACCTCGATCGCCGCGCCGGGCTTGCCGGTCCTCGGGTCGATCGGCATGACGTCGGCATGGCCGCCGCCATAGCTGATGTCGCCGGAAACCCACAGCGTCTGCAAATCCCAGGACGGCACGATATGTTCGGGGCTGCGAATGGCGTCGAGACTCTCGATCACCTTGAAAGTCTCGGGGTCGATCACGTCGACCTTGCCGGTGGTGAGATTGGGCGAATAGACGCGCGACAATTGTCCTGCGACCGCGGGGCTGAACATGCCGGCGCCCGCCCCCGCATAGACGTTCTTCGGATCGACCGGCGCGGGCATCGACATATTGGCTGCGGGCAGATCCATCGGCTTCTCGGGGCCGAGCTGATAGGCGGCAAGCGCGATGAAATCGCTCTCGGCGCGGCCATGCTCGACCGCGCCGCGGCAGAAGGCGGCGCATTGGCCGGCGTCGGTGCAGAGGGTCGGAATGGTGAAGGACTGGCCCGAATCAGCGCCGATCGACCCCGTCAAAGCCAGCGCTGCAACGCCGATCCACCCGCGTAAACGCACTTGCTTGCCCACCTCAATCGCCGTCAGGCCGATTCCCGGACGGAAGCCAGCCTGGCACTTACATGCGCTATGAAACCTGACGGATCAATGAACGGGCTCTCCGCCCGCGCCTCCCGAAAGCCCGGCAATATGGTATGGTCCCCCGCCGCGAGCCTTCCAGCTCCCTTTCGAAGCCGCCGATGACCGAACCTGAAAATCTCGTTCTGACAATTCTCCGCGAAGTGCGCAGCGACATTTCGCGCATCCAGGAAACGATGGCCACCAAAGCGGACGTCGCCGAAGTCCGCTCGGAAATGAACTCCCTGCGCGCCGATGTCGCCTCCGATTTCGCCAGCCTCGAAAAGCGGCTGTCCGATCAGATCTCGGGGCTTCGGCGGGCGGTCATGGAATATCATTCGTCGGCGATCGGCCATGGCGTGCTGATCTCGGAATTCGAGGAACGGCTTCGGCGCGTCGAGCAGCATCTGAACCTTCCGCCCTCCGAGACGCACTGACCGCGCCGGGTCCGCCAGTCCTCTGCTCTCGCTCCGCCTTCGTGCCGTTGGCGCCCGCGCTTCCGATCGCCTAGTCTTCAGTCCATGACCCAGCCCCACCGTCCGGTCGGCCCCGGCGACCACGTCTTCCTGGTCGACGGCTCGTCCTTCATCTTCCGCGCCTATTACCAGTCGATCCGGCAGGATCAGAAGTACAATTATCGTTCGGACCGGCTGCCGATCGGCGCCGTGCGTCTGTTTTCGACCAAACTGCTGCAGTTCGTTCGCGAGGGCGCCGCCGGAATCAAGCCCACGCATCTGGCGATGATCTTTGACAAGACGGAGAACTCGTTTCGCCGCGATTTGTACCCCGCGTACAAGAGCCAGCGTAAGGACCCTCCCGACGATCTCGTTCCCCAGTTTCCGCTCATGCGCGCAACCGTCCGCGCCTTCGGCATGATCCCGATCGAGCAGGGACGATATGAAGCGGACGACCTGATCGCGACCTATGCCCGTCAGGCGCGCGAGCGGGGCGCCGACGTCCTGATTATTTCGGCCGACAAGGACCTCATGCAGCTCATCGAGCCGGGCGTCGCGATGTACGATCCGGCATCGGGTGAAGCGGGCGCGAAAGGTTCCCGCGAGGAGCGGAAGATCGGCTTCGCCGAGGTGGTGGAATATTTCGGCGTCGGTCCCGACAAGGTGATCGACATCCAGGCGCTGGCGGGCAATTCGACAGACAACGTGCCCGGCGGCCCGGGCATAGGCGTCAAGACGGCGGCGGAACTCATTAATGCTTACGGCGATCTCGAAACGCTGCTCGCCCGCGCCGCCGAGATCAAGCAGCCGAAGCGCCGCGAGGCCCTGACCGCCCCGGAGAACGTCGAGCGCATCCGCGTCTCGAAGCAGCTGGTGACTCTGGTGCGCGATGTCGCCGTCGAGACGCCGCTTGACGATCTCGTCCTGCCGAATCTCGACGGCAAGGAGCTGGCCGCCTTCTTCAAGGCTATGGAGCTGACGACGATCACCCGCCGGGTCGGCGAGATTTGCGGCCTCGACGTCTCCGCGATCGAGCCCGATCCTCGCTTCGTTGGCCCGGCGGGATGGCAGGGACGCGAGGGTGAGGCGGCGCTTGCGCGGGAGCAGGAGGCGGCGGCCGCCACGCCCGCGCCTTCGCCCGCGACCCCGTCCGTTGCGCCCGGCGCCGCGACGCCGGCGGATCTTGTCCGGGCGCGACTGAGCGAAGCGAAGGCGCCGATCGACCGGACGGGTTACGAGACGGTGCGAAGCCCCGACCAGCTTCAATCCTGGATCGCTCGCGCCAACGAGGCAGGCCATGTCGCTTTCGATGTGCAGACGTCCTCGGCCGACGCGCTGCAGGCCGATCTCGTCGGCGTGTCGCTATCGACCAATCCCGGGGAAGCCTGCTACATCCCGATTGGACATCGGGTCGGCGCGGACGATCTCTTCGGCGGCGGCGGCCTTGTCCCGGACCAGATCCGGGAGGAGGACGCGCTCGCGCTCTTAAAGCCGCTGATGGAGGCGCCGGGCGTCCTCAAGATCGGCCACGACGTGAAGTTCGGCATGCAGGTCTTCGGCCATCGCGGCGTGACGATGGCGCCGGTCGACGACACGATGTTGATCTCCTACGCGCTCGACGGAGGGCTGGCGGGCGTTCACGGCCTTGACGAACTGGCGGAGAAAACCCTCGGCCACAAGCCGATCGCGCTGAACGAGGTCACAGGCTCGGGCCGCAACTTCGTCGGCTTCGCGCGTGTCGCGACCGACAAGGCGACAGAATATGCGGCCGAGAACGCCGATGTGGTGCTGCGCCTGTGGCGGGCGTTGAAGCCGCGCCTCCCGGCCGAGCATGTGACGACTGTCTACGAGACGCTCGAGCGGCCGCTCGTCCCGGTGCTGGCGCGAATGGAGCGGCGCGGCGTCGCCATCGACCGCGACATGCTGTCGAGGCTCGCAGGCGATTTCGCGCAAACCATGGCGCGGCTCGAGGACGAGATCGCCAAAATGGTCGGCGCGCCGTTCAATCCGGGGTCGCCGAAGCAGCTCGGCGACATCCTGTTCGGCAAGATGGGATTGCCCGGCGGAAAGCGGACGGCGACCGGCGCCTGGTCGACTACGGCGAGCGTGCTCGAAGACCTCGCTGCCGAGGGCCACCAGTTGCCGGGGCTCATTCTCGAATGGCGCCAGGTCTCGAAGCTCAAATCGACCTATGCCGACGCGCTGCCAGGATATGTCAACCCGCAAACGGGGCGCGTGCATACGTCTTACGCCCTCGCCGCCACGACGACCGGACGCCTGTCGTCGTCGGAGCCCAATCTGCAGAACATTCCGGTGCGCACGGAGGAGGGGCGCAAAATCCGCCGCGCTTTCGTGGCGCCGCGCGGCCACAAGCTGATCTCGGCCGACTACAGCCAGATCGAGCTCCGCCTGCTCGCGCACGTGGCCGACATCCCTGCGCTCAAAAACGCGTTCGCCGAGGGCCTCGACATTCACGCCATGACCGCCTCGGAAATGTTCGGGGTTCCGATCGCGGGCATGCCGGGCGAAATCCGGCGCCGGGCCAAGGCGATCAACTTCGGCATCATCTACGGCATCTCGGCGTTCGGCCTCGCCAACCAGCTCAGCATCCCGCGCGAGGAGGCGGGCGCGTATATCCGCAAATATTTCGAGCGCTTTCCCGGCATTCGCGCCTACATGGACGCCACCAAGGCGATGGCGCGCGCCAAGGGCTACGTGACCACGATCTTCGGCCGCAAGTGCCACTATCCGCGCATCAACGCCTCCAACGTCTCCGAGCGCGCCTTCAACGAGCGCGCGGCGATCAACGCGCCGCTGCAGGGCTCGGCCGCCGACATCATCCGCCGCGCCATGGCGCGCATGGACGACGCGCTGGCGCGCGCGGGCTTAAGCGCGCGCATGCTGCTCACGGTCCACGACGAACTGGTGTTCGAGGCGCCGGACGAGGAGATCGAGGCGACGCTGCCGGTGGTGGCGAAAGTGATGATTCAGGCGCCGGAGCCGGCGATCAGGCTGCATGTGCCGCTTCAGGTCGAAGCGCGCGCAGCGCAGAACTGGGAGGAGGCGCATTGAGGCATTCGACCGCCGGCGCCGCCGTCATCGCGATCCCGACCGCAGCGCGGGGGAAGCAGTCCAGTCGCCGCCGCCTCATCCCGACGAACCCTTGGATTGCTTCGTCGCTGCGCTCCTCGCAATGACGGCTTTTGACAGCTCTTCCCGAAGTGACGGCTTTCGCGTGACCTCCATCCCGGAGCGATACCGCGCGCTCGTTCACGATCATCGCTTCGAATTCGACCCTGCGCAGGCGAGCCTCGCCGACACGCTCGAGGCGCTGCGCCTCAGGCTCAAGGGCTATCGCGCCGAGGATAAGCGGCCGAGCGCCTTCGCCCGATTCGTGGGGCTGAAGCCGGCCGAGCCGCCGCGCGGCCTCTATGTCTATGGCGCGGTCGGGCGCGGCAAGACGATGCTGATGGATCTCTTCTTCGAGGCGGTCGAGGTCGGCGCCAAGCGGCGCGCGCATTTCCACGGCTTCATGGCCGATGTGCACGCCCGCCTGCATCGATGGCGTCAGGCGCGCAAGAGGGGCGAAGTCGTCGGCGAAGACCCGATCGGCCCGGTCGCCGCGGAGCTCGCGCGCGAGGCTTCCCTTCTCTGCTTCGACGAGTTCGCGGTGCGCGACATCGCCGACGCGATGATCCTGGGCAGGTTGTTCACGGCCCTGTTCGAAGCCGGCGTCGTCGTCGTCGCGACGTCGAACGTGGCGCCGGACGACCTCTACAAGGACGGGCTCAATCGCGCGCTCTTTCTGCCGTTCCTCGGGCTGCTGCGCGAGCGGCTCGACATTGTCGAGCTCGACGCGAGGACGGACTACCGGCTGGAAAAGCTCGTCCGCGCGCCGGTCTATTACACGCCGCTTGGGCCGAAGGCTGACGGCGCGCTCGACGCCGCCTTCCTCGCTCTGACCGGCCATAAGCGCGGCGAGCCGGTCGAGATCGAGCTGCTCGGCCGCCGTCTTGACGTGCCGCAAGCGGCCGGCGGCGTTGCGCGCTTCGACTTCGACGACCTGTGCAGGCGCCCCCTCGGCTCGGCCGACTATCTCGAAATCGCCGACAAATTCCACACCGTCCTCATCGACCGAATCCCGGTCATAGGCGCCAGCGAACGCAACGAGGCCAAGCGCTTCATCAATCTTGTCGACACGCTCTACGACATGCGGGTCAAGCTCGTCGTATCCGCGGCGGCCGAGCCCGAGGCGCTGTTCGCCGGCGCCGACGGGGCGGAGGCATTCGAATTCGCCCGCACCGCCTCGCGCCTCGTCGAGATGCGCTCGGCCGACTATCTCGGGCTACCCCACGGCCGCGAGACAGGGTCACGTACGGGCGATCTCGGCGGCATCGCCGAGACCTGAATGCCGACCGCCCCGCCGCCCGAAACTAACGAAGCACGTCTCGTCGACATCGCGAGGGCGCATGTGCGCAAGTTCGGGCATGCGCGAACGACGGTCGTCGGCGTCGCCGCCGACGCGGGCATGACCCACGCCAACGTCTACCGCTACTTTCCGTCGAAGTCGGCGCTCCTGGACGAGGTGGTGGCGAGCGGGCTGAGGCCGCTCGAAGCCCGCTTGCGCGACGCGGCCGATGGCGCCGATCCGGCGCACGACAAGCTCGAGCGCATGCTGATCGCCATTCACCGCGACTATCGCGCCAAGCTCGACGACGACCCCGCCGTGTTCGACCTCCTGATCGAGGCGCTCGCCAAAAACCGCCCCAGCGCGCGCAAGCACCGCGCGCGGGTGCAGTCGGAGATGCAGCGCGTGCTGGAGGAAGGCGTTGCGTCTGGCGCTTTCTCGATGACCGACCGGCGCCGCGCGATGTCGCTGATCTTCGACGCCGCGCATCGCTTCATCCATCCTGTCGCGTTGCGTCTCGACCGGGACGCCCCCGCCGGCGCGATCGCGACCCGCTTCGAGGCGGTTCTGGCGATGATGCTGCGGGCGCTGAGGACGGGGCGGCTGTGAGACGCGGGCGCCTTGTGGCCGCGGTCCGTGACCGTGGCTCGGTGAGCAATGAGGCGCTTCGCGCCGACCGCGATCGACGAGTGCGGCTGCAGTCACACGAGCGTAGGGTAGCCTGCTGCCTCAGCCTCGCGCTCGATCTCGAGCACCCGCTCATAGTCTTCCGGAGTCGTCACGCGAGCGCCCTTGAGGCCAAGCGCCGTACGGGCTGCGGAGAGGTCCGGATCGGCCAGGGTGTCAAACAGGGCCTCGCGCGCCGCTTCGAGCGTCGCCTCCGGCAGGCGAGCGCTCAGGATGAAAGGCAGGCCAGGCGACAGCGGGCTCTCGGCGACGACCGCGACGCGGTCGATAAGGTCGGGACGGAGCCGTTTCACCAGCGCGTAGCTCACGCAATCGATTGCCGCGAGGTCTGCGAGACCGCCGGCGACCGCCTCGAGGCTCGCGCGATGCGAGCCGGTCGTTAGGACTGCGCCGAAAAAGGTCCGTCCGCCTGACACGGGCGCGATCGTCGCGCGAAACAGGTTCATGCCGCTGTTGCTGTCGGAGCTATTGAGCGCCGCCACGCCCCCGCGAAAGCCTTCGAGGCCGCGGCGCGGATCGTCCGCACGGCCGACGACAAAGCTCCGGTGCTGAGTGCCTTCGCAGCCGGGAAAGGCGTATTCCGGGGTCGCAATCAGCCTGACGGCGTCGTGCAGGTCCTTGGCGTAGGGGTAGCCGCAAGTCTGGCCGAAGACGAGGCTTGGGCTCAGCCATTGCGCCGCGAGATCGCCGCCGCGCGTCAGTTTCGCCGGCGCTGCGACATCTCGCCTGCGCAGGCCGGCGGCGATTCTCCCCCAGATCGCGTCTGTGGCTTGCGCGACCCCCGGATCGTCGTACATCGGCAGCGCCGCGATCAGGGCGCCGGCGGTCATGCCGCGGGGCTGCTCCATGCCGGGTGCAGCGGGCTGTCGTGCGGCTTGAGGAGATAGCGGCGCGCGACCTCGAGATAGGAATCGTAGACGAGCCCGCCGTTGAGCTCGATCAGGGCCGCCCGGTTGAGACGATAGAATGTCGGGAGCCGGTACCACGGCAGGCCGCCGCGCATGTGATGGGCCACATGCAGATTGTTAAAGAGGAAGAGCGGCCCGAGAATTGTTGCGTTCTCCACGATCGCCGTGCGCTCGTTCGCCTCCGGCGACGCGCGGTGCTCGGCGAAGGAACGCAGCATCGCCAGGCTCATGCCGGGATAGACGAAAGCGGCGAGATAGACCCAGAACGGCATACCGCAGACGCCGGTCACCCAAATTAGCACCGACGCGCATTGGAGGAAATGCCAGAAAAGAACTGCCCGCGCTCCCGGGTTGTCCCGCCAGGCGCCGCCGACCTCGCGCCCGACGTGCCGTGTCATCAGCCAGGCGGGACCGAGGACCATCCGTCCGAGCAACGTCGACTGTGCCTGCGCGAGGGCCCGGCCAATGGGTCCGAGGCTCGTCCACCCCGCCGCCGTCCAATAGTAGCTTTCCGGATCTTCGAAGGGATCGGTCAGATTGGCATCCTGATGGTGGCGGAGATGGGTCGAGCGGTAGGTTGAAAACGGCAGCCACAACGAGAGCGGCCAAATGCCGAGCGCCTCGTTGACGAAGCGGTTCGGCGTCGGATGGCCGTGGATGACCTCATGCTGCAGATTCATCTGCCACGCGATCGTCCACGCGCCAAGCCCCGCCAGCGCCCACCATGGCAGGTTGCGCCAGAAGAGGGTCGTCCCGAACCACAACCCGTAAATGACGATTGCCAGTACGATTGTCGGCCATTCGGTCCGCCGACCTAGCGGCGGAAGATCCACAATATCCACCCCGTCTCCCAGCATTCGAGGGGTTTTTCCTCCGTCTCCCTCGAATCACCCAAGAAGACCATTCTTTCGAGAAATCGGCAATGCGACAAAAAGGCGCCCGGCAGACATATTTTCTTGCCGCATTGTAAACATCCGTTGCGCTTTTCAGGCGGGGCGCGCCTCGCCCTCGGCGGCTTCGAGCGCCCCGGCCTCGAGCTCGCAATAGAGCAGGCGGGTGGAATCGACTGGTCCGGGCAGTACGATGCGGCCGGTGGGAACGCGCTGGAACCCGGCACGCGCGTAATAAGGTTCGTCGCCCACGAGTATGACGAGTTTCCAACCCTGCGCCCTGGCCGCCTCGAGCGACCGGGCGACCAGGGCCTCGCCGATGCCCTGGCTGCGAAAAACGGGCTCGACGATGAGCGGGCCGAGGAGCAGCGCCTTCGTCTCGCCGATGACGATCGGCGTCATGGCGTTGGCCCCGACCATCAGCGTGCCGACGCGCGCGACGAAACTCAGCGACGGATCCGGGTCTGCCCGTTCACGGATGCGGTAGGCAGTGCGGGCGAACCGGCCGGGTCCGAACACCCGCTCGTTGAGATGTTGGATCGCTTCGGCGTCGTCGGGCGTCTCGGATTCGAGGACGAGAGGAAGGTCGGACATCGCGCCGCTCTACCATGCGCGCTGCGCCGCCGGAAACCTTCAGGCGCCGAGAGGATTGGGATCGCGCCAGGCGCGCTCGAACGGCAGCCGCCAGGCGTGAGGCGCGACCAATTGGTAGATCGACTGCGGCCCCCAGGAGCCGGGCGCGTAGCTCCGGACTGCCGGCGGGCTGTTGAGGAGCCTGGTCGAAACGTCCCATAGCCGCTCGATGCCGTCGGCGCTTGTGAAGAGCGTGTGGTCCCCGCGCATGGCGTCCAGGATCAGGCGCTCGTAGGCCTCGAGCACGTCGCCGCCGAGGCCGGTCTCGTGCATCGCGAACTGAAGGCTCTGCTTCAAGAGCCGCATGCCTGGTCCCGGCCGCTTGCCGTAAAAGGACAGGGACACTTTCGACTGGTCGGCGAGGTCGAAAGTGAGGTGGTCGGGACCTTGGGTGCTGATGCCGGAATCCTCCGGGAACATGCTGCGTGGCGGCTCGCGGAATGCAATCGAGATGATACGCTGGCCCTCAGCCATACGCTTGCCCGTGCGAAGGTAGAACGGGACGCCAGCCCAGCGCCAATTGTCGATCCGGCACTTGAGCGCGATGAAAGTCTCGGTGTCGGATTCAGGGTCGACGCCCTTTTCCTTGCGATAGCCGATAAACTGACCGCGCACGACTTCGGTCGGGTCAAGCGGCATCAGGGAGCGGAACACCTTGTTCTTTTCTTCGCTGATCGGCCTCGGCGCCAGCGATGTCGGCGGCTCCATCGCCATGAAGGCCAGGATCTGAAAGAGGTGGGTAACGACCATGTCGCGATAAGCGCCAGTCTGCTCGTAGAAGCCGATGCGATTGCCGATGTCCAGCGACTCGGGCACGTCGATCTGGACATGGTCGATGAAATTGCGATTCCAGATCGGCTCGAAGAGACCGTTGGCGAATCGGAAGGCCAGGATGTTTTGCGCCGGCTCCTTGCCGAGGAAATGGTCGATGCGGAAAATCTGGTCTTCATCGAAGACGGCGTGCAGCTTCGAATTGAGCGCGATCGCGCTTTCGAGATCCGTGCCGAACGGCTTCTCCATGATGACGCGCGAGCCTTTGGCGAGGTCGGCCTCATCGAGCATGCGGACCGCCGACAGCGCGGCGCTCGGCGGCACGCTCAAATAATGAACGAGCCGGCTTTCCCCGTTGCAGGCGAGAGCGGCCTTGTCCACCGCAGCCTTGAGGGCGCCGGGGCCGGCCGACATCGGCACGTAGCCGAGCAACGCCTCGAACGCCTCCCAGCCTTGCATGCTTGGGCTGCGGTTGTGATTCCGTTCGATCGCCTGCCGGGCGAGCGAGCGGAAGGCCTCGGCGTCGAAGTCTTCGAGCGAAACGCCGATGATGAATAGATTCGGCAGGAATCCCGCTGCTGAGAGATGAAAGAGCCCCGGCAGCAGCTTGCGCTGGGAAAGATCGCCGGTTGCGCCGAACAGGACCACGATTTGGGGCAACCGGGGAGCTACCCCCGGCGGGATCTTCGGCATCTCTCATTCTCCCTCGTTTCAGCCCAAACGATGCAAGCAATGTGCCGCAGCCACGGTGACAGCCGTGCGACAGGCGAGCAACCTCGCGAGCGGCAACCCCCTCCCAGACGGGTGTCCTTATGTCCGTCCGGCCGCGTCCAGGATCAACCGGGCGATCGTGTCAGGCTGGGAGATCAGCGACAGGTGGCTTGCCTTTACCTCGATCGTCGTCGCGCCCATCCGCTTCGCCATGAACCGCTCGAGATCCGGATTGATCGTCCGGTCCTCGGTGGAGACCGCATAGTAGCTTGGCTTTGACCGCCACGCCGCATGCGTCGTCTTGCCTTCGAGCAACTTGCGTTGGAATGGACCCTGAACCGCGTAAAGCACGCGCGCCTTCTCCGGCGGCAAGTCGCCCGCGAAATCGCGCAGAAAGGCCGCCTCGCTGAGTTGTCCCCAATCGCCGGAGAAGACGATGCCCGCCGACGCCGGCGGCGCCGGAAACCCCTTTGCCAACGCCGTATAGTCCTCGCCGGCATCGGGCGCCCGCGCCGCGACATAGACAAGCGCAGTCACCTTGGGATCGACGCCCGCTTCGGTGACGATCATGCCGGAGAAGGAATGCCCCACCAGCACCGTCGGACCATCCTGCAGCGCGAGCGCGCGCTCAGCCGCCGCCACGCTCTCTTCCAGCGTCGTCAGCGGGTTTTGCACAGCCGTCGCGTTGATGCCCGCCGCCTGGAGCCGCGGGATGACTTCGGACCAGCACGAGCCGTCGGCAAAGAGCCCATGCACCAGGACCACGTTGCGGACTCTGGGCGCGGGCTGCGCGGCCGCGGTGCGGCGTATCATTGGGCTCGCTGCGCCGGCAGCAGCCAAAAGACCCACGAAGGCGCGACGATCCATCCGTCTTCTCCGTTGATTGACCTCAGAATACTATACCGCGAAGACACCCGAAACGGGCGCTTGATCGCGACGCCTAACGCCGCAACCTAAGGCTCGACCAGCCCTCGAGATCGATCCGGTCGGCAAGGAAAAAACCCTGCGCCCGCCAGGAGGCGAGCACGCCGGGAACATCGGCGACGAGGAGGCCCGAAACGATCGCGTCCCCGTCCGGGGCGATGACCGCGGCAAGCGAGGGCGCGAGCAGCTTTAGCGGCCGCGCGAGGATATTCGCGAAGACGACGTCGTAGGGCGCGCCGTTACGTAAAGTGAGGTTCTCGACCCCGCGCGAGACGACCGCCCTGCAAAGCTCGCCGACGCCGTTCAGCCGCGCATTGGCGTTGGCGACCTCGGCCGCGATTGGATCGATGTCGCCGAGCCAGACCTTGTGGCGGAGGACCTTCGCTGCGGCAATGGCGAGCACGCCGGCGCCGCAGCCGACGTCGAGCACGGGCCCAGGCCTGCGGCGCTTCAGGAGCCGGTCGAAATGAAGAAGGCAACCGCGCGTCGTGCCGTGATGGCCGGTACCGAAGGCGAGCCCGGCTTCGATTTCTACGCTGACGTCATTCGCGCGGACGCGCTCTCGGTCGTGCGCGCCGTGCACCAGAAACCGCCCGGCGCGCACGGGCGCCAATCCGGCCAGCGCATTGGCGACCCAGTCGCGCTTCTCCGTCATTCCAAAAGTCGCGGAGCGCGCTGTCGCCTCGTCCGAGGCTGCGGCGATCAGCGCGCGGATCTCCACCTCGTCCGGCTCGAAACCAAAATAAGCCTCGACCAGCCACCCCTTGCCCCCGCCCGGCCAAGGCTCCTCGGTCTCGAACGCGGACGACGCGGCTTCCGCCGGCTCAAAGCTCTCGACGATCAGGTCGGCGACCGCGCGGGCGCGCTTTTCGTCGCTCATGAGCGTAAGACGATGGGCCGCGTTGTTCGGCGGGAGACCTTCGAGCATATTTCCTTCTCCCGTTCACGGGAGAACGTGGCGCGCGAAGCGCGACGGATGATGATCCGGCCGGCTTGCGCCGGCCACCTTCTCCCGCACGCGGGCGAAGGGGTGCATTCACCCCCGGCCAGCGTCGTGGAAGAAGTCATACACCAGCTTCGCTGTCGCTGCGTTCAACCCCGGCGTCTTTTCGAGATCGATGAGGCCCGCGCGGGCGACCGCCTTGGCTGAGCCGAAAGTGAAGAGAAGCGCGCGCTTGCGCGCCGGTCCGATGCCGGGGATGTCGTCGAGCGGGTTCTTGACGAACTCGCGCTTGCGGCGCGCCCGATGGGTCCCGATAGCGAAGCGGTGCGCCTCGTCGCGCAGCCGCTGGACGAAGAAGAGCGCAGGATCGCGTGGGCTTAGCCGGAACGGCTCGCGGCCCTCGACGAAAAAAGTCTCCCGACCCGCATTGCGATCGGGGCCCTTGGCGATCGAGGCGAGCTGAACGCCGGTCACGCCGAGCGCGCGCAAGACCTCGCGGGCGGCTTCGAACTGGCCACGCCCGCCGTCGATGATGATGAGGTCGGGCGTATCGGGGAAGGCGCCCGCTTCCGCGGTTTCGCCCTGCCGCATGAGCCGCGCGAAGCGGCGGGTCAACACCTCGCGCATCATCGCGTAGTCGTCGCCCGGCGTCAGGTCGGCGCTCTTGATGTTGAAGGTGCGGTACTGGTTCTTGACGAAGCCGTCCGGCCCCGCGACCACCATCGCCCCGATCGCGTTCGTGCCCATGATGTGCGAGTTGTCGTAGACTTCGACGCGGCGGATCGGGTGGTCGACGCCGAACGCAACCTGGAGCGCAGTGAGCAGCTTCTCCTGGCTCGCGGCCTCTGCGAGCTTGCGCGACAGCGCCTCGCGCGCATTGCGCATGGCGGCGTCGACGAGGTCCTTCTTCTCGCCACGACGCGGGACCCCGATTGCGATGCGATGCCCGGCTCGCGCGCTCAAGACCTCGCAGAGCGGCCCCGCGCTCGGGACATCATGGCTCAACAGCACGAGCCGCGGGGCAGGGCGCTCGAGGTAGAACTGCGCCAGAAAGGCGTCGAGCACCTCTTCCGCTCCGAGCGCCGCGTCGGCGCGTGGAAAGTAGGCGCGATTGCCCCAATTCTGATAAGTGCGGAAGAAGAACACCTCGACGCAAAATTGACCCGCCTCTTCGGTGATCGCGAACACGTCCGCCTCGGCAATCGAGCGCGGATTGACGCTCTGCTCGCCCTGGATGGCCGAGAGCGCGCTGATGCGGTCGCGCAGGCGCGCCGCCTTTTCGAATTCGAGCGCGGCGGAGGCCTCAGCCATCTCATAGGCCAGCCGCTGGCGGATCGCGCGGCTGCGCCCCGACAGGAAATCGCGCGCCTGGGTCACGAGCTTCGCGTAGTCGTCGAGCGCGATCTCGCCAGTGCAGGGGCCGGAGCAGCGCTTGATCTGGTAAAGCAGGCAGGGCCGCGTGCGGTTCTCGTAATAGCTGTCGGAGCAGGTGCGCAGCAGGAACGCGCGCTGGAGCGCGTTCATCGTGCGGAACACCGCGCCCGCGCTGGCGAACGGCCCGAAATAATCTCCCTTCAAGGCCCGGGCGCCGCGGTGCTTGACGAGCCGCGCCGCGGGATGGCCGGTGCAAATGAGAATATAGGGAAAGCTCTTGTCGTCCCGCAGCACCACGTTGTAGCGCGGCCTCAGCTGCTTGACGAGGTTGGCCTCGAGCAGCAGCGCCTCGGCCTCGCTCTCGGTGGTGACGAACACCATCGAGCGCGTCTGGGCGATCATGCGGGCGATGCGGGTCGGCTGGCGCTCCGGCGTGATGTAGGCGGCGATGCGCTTCTTGATCGACCGCGCCTTGCCGACATAGAGCACCTCGCCCTCGGCGCCGATCATGCGATAGACGCCCGGCCCCAGCGGGGCATGTCGCCAGAATTCCCTGATCGCCTCGGCGCCTCGCGCAAGCCCGGCGGGCTCGGCCGGCGGCTCGTCGAGCGCGATGTCCAAGGGAGCGGCGTCGGCGCGAAGCTCGCGGTCGAGCGCCGCCTCGGCGCGCGCTTCGGCTTCGGGCGCTTCGCCGGGAGGATATTTGGCCGCGCGGGTCATGGCGCCTATCTAGGGCGGGGCCGCACCGTTGAAAAGCGGAGCGCCTATACGCACGCCCGCCAACGGGAGCCCTACCGGCGCGACTGGACCTCCGGCGGGAATGGAGCTAGCACTTCCTCCTCGCATTAGGAATTCGTTAACCTTCCGGGTGGCCCGGGGCCGTTCGGGGCGGGGAGTTTGTTCAGCGTGAGGCTGCAGTTTGGGGATGCGTCGACGCCACGCAAGGCGGCCGCATCGGGTCTTCTGTTGATTGTGGCGGCAGTCGCGCTGGCGGGCTGTGTCGAAACCGCAGGCGACATCGCGCCCGGCGCGGGAAGCGAGCAATTCGTCCGGCGACCGGACGCCAGCATGGCGGGCGCGACGATGGCGATCATGTCGGTCGAGGGGGCGCCTGCCGAACTGACGGCCGTATTCAACCAAAGCCTGAACGAGGCCGCGGTCCAGCGGCAGATCGCGGTCGCGCCGCCGACCTCGGCGCGTTACCTCGTGCGCGGCTATTTGAGCGCTTCGCTGGTGCAGGACGGCGCGGAAGTCGACTTCGTCTGGGACGTGTTCACCCCCGACAAGAAGCGCGCGCAACGGCTCAGCGATGCGATCATCGTTCGGGGCTCCGGCGACGACCCGTGGGCGATGGTGAGCGCGGCGGCGCTCGACAGCATCGCCGCCAGATGCGCCGACGACCTCGCCGCCTATCTGTCGAACACGCCGGAAGCAGCGCCCGGGGGCGCTGCGCTCAGCTACGCCCAGTGACCGGTCAATTTGCCTGTGGACAGGCGCTCGCGTCTCAGGCGCCGTAATCCGATTGTCATGTTGTTTGCGCGCCGGGCGGCTGCTATGACCCGGCGCGCCTCATGTTTCGCAGCGCACCACGCGGCTTCGGAGATCGTCCCTTGCCCGGCAAGATGAAGATTTTGGCGGGCAATTCGAATACGCCGCTCGCCGAGGCGATCGCCGCCTACCTGGGTGAACCGCTGACCGGCTGCCACGTGCGACGGTTCGCGGATCTCGAGATTTTCGTCGAGATTCTCGAAAACGTGCGTGGACGAGACGCCTTCATCATCCAGTCGACGTCCTATCCGGCCAACGACAATCTGATGGAGCTTCTCATCATGATCGACGCCTTGCGGCGCGCTTCGGCGCAGCGCATCACGGCGGTCATTCCCTATTTCGGCTACGCGCGACAGGACCGGAAGCCTGGCCCGCGCTCGCCGATCTCGGCCAAGCTGGTCGCCAATCTCATCACCCGCGCGGGCGCCGACCGGGTGCTTACCGTCGATCTGCACGCCGGCCAGATTCAGGGCTTCTTCGACATCCCGACCGACAATCTGTTCGCCGCGCCAACCATGGTGCGCGACATCCAGTCGCGCGGCCATGACCCCAAGGCCGTAATGGTGGTCTCGCCCGACGTCGGCGGCGTCGTGCGCGCCCGCGCCATGGCCAAGCGGCTCGATGCGCCGCTGGCCATCGTCGACAAACGGCGCGAGCGGGCGGGAGAATCGGAAGTGATGAACATCATCGGCGATGTGGCGGGCCGGGACTGTGTGCTGCTCGACGACATCGTCGACTCGGGAGGGACGCTCTGCAACGCCGCCGAGGCGCTGCTCGACGCCGGCGCCGCGAGCGTTTCGGCCTATGTCACCCACGGGGTTCTCTCGGGCGGCGCGGTTGCGCGCATCGCCGCCTCGAAATTGACCGAGCTTGTGCTGACCGACACGATCGCCCCGACCGAGGCGGTGAGGGTCACGCGCAACATCCGCGTCATCTCGATCGCCCCGCTGATCGGCGAGGCGATCGCCCGCATCGCCAAGGAAGAGAGCGTCTCTTCGCTCTTCAACTGACTCGCCGGGCGCGCGACCGGAATTCGGGCGGCAATTCCCCAGTCTCGACTTGCTCTCGCAAAATCCCCCGCTTAGTGTCGATGCGTTCGTTGGCATGCGGTCAAACCCGAACCGGCGTCGAACGATCGCGCCGAAGTCTTTGAACAGAGGGGCGATGCTTGACAGCCTCCCGACGTTGGACTTGTGTTGACCGATTGGTCAGTTTCATGAGGTATCGGGCAAGCGCCGGTACGGCGCTCGCCATCACCGGGAGATCAGGAATGTTCGGTCGCAAGTTCTATCTGCTGACGACGGCGCTCATCGCCGGCAGTCTCGTCACCGCCGCCAGTGCGGCCGACGTCAAGCCCGCGGTAATCTACGATCTCGGCGGCAAGTTCGACAAATCCTTCAACGAAGGCGTCTTCAACGGCGCCACCAAGTTCTCTAAGGAGACGGGCGTCCCCTTCCGCGACCTCGAGATCCAGAACGATGCGCAGCGCGAGCAGGTCCTGCGCAAGTTCGCCAAGGACGGGTTCAGCCCGATCCTGATGCCCGGGTTTGCATGGGCGACCGCGCTCGGCAAGATCGCCGAAGAATTCCCCAACACCAAGTTTGCGATCATCGACGCGGTCGTCGACAAGCCCAACGTCCAGTCCATGGTGTTCAAAGCGGAGGAAAGCTCGTTCCTGGTGGGCGTGATCGCGGCTGAGACGTCCAAGACCGGCAAGGTCGGTTTCGTCGGCGGCATGGATATTCCGCTGATCTCGGCCTTCGAATGCGGCTATGCCCAGGGCGTCAAGTATGCGAAGGGCAGCGACGAAGTCATCGCCAACATGACCGGCACCACGCCCGCCGCCTGGAACGACCCGGTCAAAGGCGGCGAGCTCGCCAAGTCGCAGATCGACCGCGGGGCGGACATCGTCTACGCGGCGGCGGGCGCGACCGGCCAGGGCGTGCTCAAGGCCGCGGCCGACGCGGGCAAGTATGGCATCGGCGTCGACTCCGATCAGGACAATCTCTTCCCCGGCCACGTGCTGACCTCGGCGCTGAAGCGGGTCGACATTGCAACCTACGAGTCGTTCAAAGCGGCCAAGGACGGGACCTGGAAGGGCGGCGTCGAGGTGTTCGGCCTCAAGAACGGCGGCGTCGGCTTCGCGCAGGACGAATGGAACAAGTCGATCCTGTCGCCCGAGGCCCTGAAGGCCGCCGACGCCGCGAAAGCCGACATCATTTCGGGCAAGATCACCGTCCACGACTATATGTCGGACAACAAGTGCCCTGTGTAAGGTCGGTCTGCGCTTAGAGATCGTCGTGGCCGGCACGCACCGGCTACGACGGCGCCAAAGATGGCGCCGCTTCGATCCGGGTCGGACGCCGAGGGTCGCTTTGGGGGCGCGCGCGTGAAAATCGAACCCGGTCGATCTCCGCCCGCCATCGAGCTGATCGGCATCAACAAGAGCTTCGGCCCGGTTCACGCCAACAAGAACGTCAATCTCGTCGTCGAGCGGGGCCTCATCCACGGCATCGTCGGCGAGAACGGGGCTGGCAAATCGACGCTGATGTCGATTCTCTACGGTTTCTACGAAGCGGACTCCGGCGAAATTCGGGTCAACGGCGAGACCGTGCGTATTCGCTCCTCCCGCGAGGCGATCAGTCACGGCATCGGCATGGTGCATCAGCATTTCATGCTGGTGCCTCCGCTCAGCGTGCTCGAGAACGTGATGCTCGGCGCCGAGGGTGGCCCTTTGCTCGCCAGGGGCGGGAGTGCAATTCGCAAGCGTCTCGCCGAACTCGGAAAGGCCTACGGCCTCGAAGTCGATCCCGACGCGATCGTCGGCGAATTGTCGGTCGGCCTGCAGCAGCGGGTCGAGATCCTGAAGGCGCTGATTCGCGGCGCCGAGATCCTGGTGCTCGACGAGCCGACGGCCGTGCTGACGCCGGCCGAAGCCGATCAGCTCTTCGAGATGCTGCGCGTGCTGAAGGGCGAGAACAAGACGATCATCTTCATCACCCACAAGCTGCGCGAGATCATGAGCCTGACCGACCGCGTCTCGGTCATGAGGCGCGGCGAGATGGTCGCGACCTTCGACACCGCCGACACTTCGCCGCCGGAGCTCGCCGACGCGATGGTCGGCCGCAAGGTGATCTTGAAGATCGACAAGGGCAAGGCGCATCCAGGGCCGATTGCGCTCGAGGCGCGCAACCTTGTCGTGTGCGACGATCGCGGCGTGGCGCGGGTCGACGGCGTTTCCTTTGTTCTCAGAGAAGGAGAAATCCTCGGGGTCGCGGGTGTCGCCGGCAACGGCCAGTCGGAGCTTCTCGAGGCGCTCGCCGGCATCCGCCCCTTAAGCGGCGGCGAAATCCTGGTCGACGGCGAACCGCTGCCGGCGGCGGAGCATAACCCGCATTCGGAACGGCTGATCGGCATCGGTCATGTGCCCGAGGATCGCCACCGCGTCGGCCTCGTGATGCCGTTCGAAGCCTGCGAAAGCGCGATGCTGGGTTTTCACTACGAACCGGTCTACGGCAAGGGGATGTTCTATGATCGCAAGGCGATTGTCGCCGACGCCGAACGCAAGATGGAGGCGTTCGACGTGAGGCCGCGCGCGCCGCTGCTCAAGACCGCCAATTTCTCGGGCGGCAATCAGCAGAAGCTGGTGCTGGCGCGCGAGATCGAGCGCAATCCGAAGATCCTGCTGGTCGGCCAGCCGACGCGGGGCGTCGACATCGGCGCGATCGAGTTCATCCACAAGCGCATCGTCGCCCAACGCGACGCGGGCAAGGCGTTGCTTCTGGTTTCGGTCGAGCTCGACGAGATTTTTGCCCTTTCCGACCGGATCATCGTGCTCTGCGGCGGCCGCATCACCGGGGAGAGAACGCCGGAGGAAACCAACGCGCAGGACCTCGGTCTCCTGATGGCGGGCGTCAGCGAGCGAGCCGCGTGAGCACGCCGCTCAAACCGTTGCCCGCCTGGGCGGATGTCGCGCTGATTCCCCTGATCAACGTCGCCGCCGCATTTGTGATTTCCGGTTTCGTCGTGCTCGCGATCGGAGAGAATCCGCTGGAGGCCGTGCAGATCCTGATCACCGGCGCGCTCGGCGATCTCGAGGGGATCGGATTTACGCTCTATTACGCGACGAGCTTCATCTTTACCGGCCTTGCGGTCGCAATCTGCTTTCATGCCGGCCTGTTCAACATCGGTGTTGAGGGCCAAGCCTATATCGCGGGCCTCGGCGCCGCGCTCGCCGCGCTCTACCTCGGATTTCTGCCGGGTTATTCGCTGGTCTTCGTTGCGATCGTCGCCGCAGCGCTGTTCGGCGCCGCCTTCGCCTTCATTCCTGGCTATCTGCAGGCTAAGCGCGACAGCCACATCGTGATCACGACGATCATGTTCAACTACATCGCATCCGCCATCATGGGTTACCTGCTCGTCAACGTGCTGCGCGTGCCCGGCCAGATGAATCCGGAGACGCCCGGCTTTCCATGGAACGGCCGGGTGCCGCAGTTCCACGAGGTCCTCGCCAAGATCGGCGTCCACTGGCCGGTGACGCCATTCAACCTGTCGTTCCTGCTTGCGCTGCTGGCGGCGCTCGCCGTCTGGCTGGTGATCTGGCGAACGCGGCTCGGCTATGAGATCCGCACGGTCGGCGCCAACCCGACTGCGGCGATCTATGGCGGTATATCGCCGGCCCGCATCACCATCGTCACGACCCTGCTCTCGGGCGCGCTCGCCGGCGGCATGGCGGTCAACGTCATCCTTGGCGAGGAGCACCGTCTCATCCTCGAATATACCGCGGGCTTCGGCTTCGTCGGCATCGCGGTCGCGCTGATGGGCCGCGCCCATCCCGTGGGCATCATCCTCGCCGCCATCCTGTTCGGCATGCTCTATCAGGGCGGCGCCGAGCTCGCTTTCGAGAAGCCGAAGATCAGCCGCGACATGATCGTCGTCATTCAGGGCCTGGTGGTGCTGTTTGCCGGCGCGCTTGAGCACATGTTCCGAAAACCTGTCGCCACCCTGCTCGCGCGGCGCACGACCCAGCCGCCGATCTGAGGGCCGGACGATGGGGTGGTTCGAATCGTTCATCGTCGTGTTCGCTTCCGGAATCCGGCTCGGCACGCCGCTCATCCTCGGCTGCCTCGCGGGTCTTTGGTCGGAACGTTCCGGGGTCGTCGACATCGGCCTCGAAGGCAAGATGCTGGTCGGCGCCTTCGCCTCCGCCGCCGGCGCAACCTTCACCGGCAGCGTCTGGATCGGCCTCGCCTCCGGGGTCGCCGCGACCGTCGCCGTCTCGCTCGTGCACGGCTACGCCTCGATCGACCAGCGCGCCAACCAGATCGTCTCCGGCACGGCCATCAACATGGTCGCCGCCGGACTGACGGCGCTGATCGGCAACGCCATCTGGTCGCAGGGCGGACGCACGCCGGAACTGCCGTCCTCCGCCCAGTTCGGCACGATCGAGCTTCCCTTTGTCCATCAGGTCGAAGCCGTTCCGATCATCGGCCCGATCTACGAGCATCTGATCTCGGGCCACGATCTCGTCACCTATCTCGCATTTCTCCTCGTGCCGCTGACCTACTGGGCGCTTTACAGCACCCGGTTCGGGTTGAGACTGCGGGCGGTGGGCGAAAACCCGGCGGCCGTCGACACCGCCGGCATTTCGGTGAGAGCGCTTCGCTACAGCGCCGTTGTCATTTGCGGCGTCCTGGTGGGCCTCGCGGGCGTCTACCTGGTGCTGTCGCAGGCGGCCTATTTCCAGCCCAATATGAGCGCCGGCAAGGGCTTCATCGCGCTCGCCGCGCTCGTCTTCGCCAAATGGCGCCCGTGGCCCGCGCTTGCGACCTGTCTTCTCTTCGGCTTTCTCGATGCAGTGGCGATCCGGATGCAGGGTATCGAGCTTCCGGTCATCGGCCCCGTCCCGGTGCAGGCGATCGAGGCCCTGCCCTATATCCTGACCGTCGTGCTGCTTGCCGGTTTCATTGGCAAGGCGATTCCGCCGAAGGCCTCGGGGATTCCCTATGTCAAGGAGCGGTGAGCCGCTCGCGACGCTGTTCGCGGCGGCGAAAGCCGCGCAGATGAACGCTTACGCGCCCTATTCGCGCTTCAAGGTCGGCGCCGCGCTGACAACGCCGGGCGGTGCGGTCTTCTCCGGCGGCAATGTTGAAAACGCCGCCTATCCCGAGGGCGTCTGCGCCGAGACGAGCGCGATTTCCGCGATGGCCCAGGCGGGCCAGCGGCGGATAGCGGAGATTTGCGTCGTCGGCGACGGCGAAGCGCTTTGCACGCCCTGCGGCGGCTGCCGGCAACGGATTCGCGAATTCGCCGACGAGGAAACCCTCATCCACGTCGCCGGCCCCGAGGGCGTGCGCGTGACGTTCAAACTAGCGGATTTGCTGCCGGAGTTTTCGGCCCGGGGCATCTCCCGCGTGAGCGAGCTTGACATTATATAATATCTCTATATTTAGAATCTGGTGAAGAAGATTGTGTTTCTCAGGTCCGCGGCGGGGGCGCTTCTGAAGCATCGGAACGTCGCCGCCCGCTTACGAGAAAAAATCGATGCCTATGCGACCAACCCTGCAGCCTTGGCCAACAGTGTGACTGAGCTTCGAGGCTCCTCACTGAAGCGCCTCCGGGTCGGCGACTTCCGCGTCTTGTTTGAGGAGACGGAGACTGAGATCATCGTTACGAGGATCGGGCCGCGCGGCTCGGTCTATGATGGAAAGGTCTGACGCCATGAGCGCCAAGTTGATTGTGACGCCCGGCGGGGAAGAACTCGCCATCCTCCCCGCGGAAGAATACGAGGACATGCGCGACGCGCTTGCTCACGCTACGGCCATGGCCGACTACCGAGCGGGACGCGACGAGGGGCTGACGTTGGAAGAAGTCGACGCCCTCCTTGCCGCCCCAACGCCGCTCGCGTTCTGGCGCGCCAAGCGCGGGCTGACTCAGGCGGCACTGGCGAAAGCCGCCAGAACGACCCAGCCGCATATCGCGGATCTCGAGTCCGGCAAACATGGCGGGTCGCTCGAGATAATGGCGAGGATCGCGAAAGCCCTGCACGTCAAGATCGACGATCTGGCGCTCGCCGAATGATGGACTCTAGCCCAGCATCCATCACTCCGAACGTAGACGCCGCGATCGCGACCCTCAAGGCCAAAGGCGTCGACTCGCTTCCCCCTCTGGCGATCGTGCTCGGCTCCGGACTCGGCCCGTTCGCCGACGAAGCCAGCGGCGCGGTCGCCGTATCTTACGCCGATATTCCCGGCTTTCCTGTGCCGAGCGTCGAAGGCCACGCCGGGCGCCTCGTCGTCGGCGCGATCGAGGGTCGCAGGGTCGCGCTCTTTCGGGGGCGCGGCCACTATTACGAGCGCGGCGACGCCAATGCGATGCGCGTCGCGATCGAGACGTTCCGCGGTCTCGGCGGCGAGACGCTGCTGCTGACCAACGCGGCCGGCGGCCTCAACAAGGAGTGGGTTCCCCCGGCGCTGGTGGCCATCCGGGACCATATCAATTTCGCCGGCGCCAATCCGCTGATCGGCTATCCCGGCCAGGACCGTTTCGTGCCGTTGACGCAGGCCTACGACCCGGGGCTCACCGCCGATCTCCATGAGGCGGCGCGGGCGTCGGAGATCGAGCTTTTTGATGGCGTCTACATGTGGTTCTCGGGTCCGAGCTTCGAGACGCCGGCCGAGATCCGCGCCGCGCGGGTGCTCGGGGCCGACCTCGTCGGCATGTCGACGGTTCCGGAAGTCATTCTCGCTCGCCGCGCGGGACTCCGGTGCGCCGCGGTCTCGGTCGTCACCAACTACGCCGCGGGCCTCGCCGGCGGCGATCCGAGCCATGAAGAAACGCAGGAAGTCGCCGCCAGGGCCGCCGATGCGTTCAAGCGGCTGTTGCGCGCCTTCATCCGCCACGCCAAGGCCTGAGCGTCCATGAGCCTGCCGCAGGAGATCATCCGCGCCAAGCGCGATGGGCTGGCTTTAAGCGAGGCCGAGATCGCGGAATTCATCGCGGGGCTCACCAGCGGCGACGTCAGCGAGGGGCAGGCCGCCGCTTTCGCGATGGCGGTCTTCTTTCGCGGCATGACGCTCGATGAGCGCGTCGCGCTCACGCGCGCGATGACGCGCTCGGGCGCGACCCTCGACTGGAGCGGGGCGAAGCTCTCCGGCCCCATTGTCGACAAGCATTCGACCGGCGGCGTCGGCGACAACGTGTCGCTGATGCTGGCTCCTATGCTCGCGGCATGCGGCGCCTTCGTGCCGATGATCTCCGGGCGCGGCCTCGGGCACACCGGCGGCACCCTCGACAAGCTCGATTCGATTCCGGGCTACGTCTCCCAGCCCGACCTTGCGCTGTTCAGCCGGGTGGTGAAGGAGGCGGCCTGCGCGATCATAGGCCAGACGGCCGATCTCGCGCCCGCCGACCGGCGCCTCTACGCCATCCGCGACGTGACGGCGACGGTCGAGTCGGTCGCGCTCATTACCGCCTCGATCCTGTCGAAGAAGCTGGCGGCGGGGCTTCAGGGCCTGGTGATGGACGTGAAAACGGGGTCCGGCGCCTTCATGCCGACGCTCGACGCGTCGCGCGAGCTCGCGACGAGCATCGCAACGGTCGCGAGCGGCGCGGGCCTGCCCACAGTCTCGCTGATCACCGACATGAACGAGCCGCTCGCCCGCGCCGCGGGCAACGCGGTCGAGATCCGCAATGCGGTCGACTATTTGACCGGCGCCAAGCGCGACCCGCGCCTCCACCGCGTGACGCTGGCGCTGGGGGCGGAACTGCTTGCGCTCGCACGCCTCGCGACTGGCGTCGAGGCGGGGCGCGTCGCCTTGCAACACGCGCTCGATTCGGGCGCGGCGGCTGAGCGCTTCGAGCGCATGGTCTCAGGCCTCGGCGGCCCCAAGGATTTTCTTAAGCATGCTCACGCCGTGTTGCCGCGCGCGTCGGTTCTCGTCGACGCCATGCCGGAGCGGCGCGGATTTGTCGCCGCCATCGACGTCCGAAGCGTCGGGCTCGCCGTGGTCGAGCTCGGCGGCGGACGGGCGCGGGCGTTCGACACGATCGACCCGTCCGTCGGGCTGACCGGGCTCACGCCAATCGGCGCCGAAGTCGGCCCAGATGCGCCGCTGGCGCAGGTCCATGCGCGGAACGCCGACCAGGCGGAGGCCGCCGCGAGGCGCCTGCGCGCCGCCTATTCGCTGAGCGACGAGCCGCCCGTCCTCGCCGATCCGGTGATCGCCCGGATCGCCGGCGCAGCATGAGCGTCCTGTTCGCTGCGCCCGAATTGGATGCGGCCGTTTGGCGCGCGCGGCTCGAAGCGCTGCTGCCGTCGCATGCTGTCGCGATCCTCGGCGAGCCGTTCGACCGCGCCGCCATCCGCTACGCGCTGAGTTGGGCTCATCCGCCGGGCGCGCTCGCCGACCTGCCGAACCTCAAGGCGATCTTCTCGCTCGGCGCGGGCGTGGATCATCTTTTCGCCGATCCCGCCTTGCCGGACCGGCCGATCGTGCGCGTGGTCGATTCCGATCTGCGCGACCGCATGAGCGAATGGGTCGTCATGCATGCCCTGATCCACCTGCGCCAGCTCAGGCGCTACGAGCGCCAGCAACGCGACCGGGTCTGGGCGGACGACGACGCCCAGCCGAAGGCCGGCGACATTCGTGTCAGCGTTTTGGGCCTGGGCGTGCTTGGGCTCGACGCGGCGACCAAGCTCAAGGCGCTCGGCTTCAAGGTATCGGCATGGAGCGCGACGCCGAAATCGACGCCCGGAATCGAATGCTTCAACGGCAAGGGCGGCCTCGATGCGCTTCTCGCTCAGACCGACCTGCTCGTGGTCCTCCTGCCCCTGACGCCCGCGACGCAGGGCATGCTCAACGCTTCGCTCATCGCCAAGCTCAAGCAGGGCGGGCGTCTCGGCGGCCCGGTGCTGATCAACGCCGGCCGGGGCGGCCTTCAGGTCGAAGCCGACATCCTCGCCGCACTCGACTCGGGCGTCCTCAAAGGCGCCTCGCTCGACGTGTTCGAACGCGAGCCGCTCCCGGCCTCCTCGCTCGTCTGGAGCCACCCAGCCGTCTACGTGAGCCCCCACAACGCCGCCATCTCCACTCCCGCCGCCGTCGCCTCGGCCATCGCCCACCAGATCGCGGCGTTCGAGCGCGGCGAGCCGCTGCGGCATGTCGTGGATCGGAAGCGCGGGTATTAAGGCTGAAGCGCCCTCTGTCATTCCCGCGGAAAGCGGGAATCCAGACGGTTGGCTCCGGCCGCAGCGTGTTCTGGATGCCCGCTTTCGCGGGCATGATAAAGAAAGCTACCGCAGCGCCGGCGCCTCGACCGTCGTCTCGACCGGCCCTGCTCCTCCGGTCATCGTCAGCCGCAAGGGGACCGGCGGGGCGGCGTCCTTGGGCGCTTGGCGGAGCGTCAGCCTGAAGCAGTCGTGGCCCGCCTCAGTGGGCGCGGGCGCCGCTGAAACCCACCAGCCCTCCGGCGGCTCGACGAAGAGGTCGCGCGCGGGTCCCGCTTCGGCGGGCGCGCAGAGCCGCCACCCGTCGGCGCCGTCGCTGTTAAGATCGCCGAACGCCTTCGGCTCGACCACCCGCGGCGCTGCAGCGAGCGCGGCCTCGATGAGACCCGCGTGAGGCGAGCCGGGGCCGGGAAGCGTCAGCGTGAGCCGCGCTTCCGCGGGCAGGCAGATTTTTTCGCACACCGCGAAATTGGCGTGAAGCTTCAGCGTGACCGGCTTGGCGGGGTCGCCGGGCTCGACTTTTAAGGGAAAGACGACGTCGCGCTCGTAGCCGAACGCTTCGCCGCCGTCGGATTCCCTGATCCGCTTCGGCGCGGGAAAAACAGCCTCGGCCTTCGCGACATTGTCGGAGCCGGCGAAATCGAAGGTTGGCGGCACGCCGGCGTCGCCCGGATCGCGCCAGTAGGTGATCGCGCCGGGCGCGAGCCTGACCTCGAAGCCCGCGAGCCGGCCGCCCGCCGCGACGAGGCGCGCCTCGGACTTCGCTCCGGCGGCCCAGTCGGTCGAATAGGCGTCGGCGGCAAGCGCGGGCCACGCAAATCCGCCTGCCGCAAGCGCGATCCCTCCGTTCCGCAGCAACGAACCGAGGGAACGTCGGCGCGCGGCGCGCATTGTCCACAAGCAAAAGAGAGGCATTTGCCCAAATCTCTTCACGATTTGGCGCCGATCAATCTCCTGGCCCGGTTGCGTCATCACCCTTCTCTATACGCTCGCTATGGTTTCGACTAACATGGGATTGGCGTCCCGGAGGCGAACATGAAACGGGCAGATCCTCCGCCCCCCACCAGTCTCGAGGGGCAGTTCCTGATCGCGATGCCCTCGCTTCGGGAGGGCCCCTTCGCCCGATCGGTCGTCTACCTCTGCGCTCATCGCGAAGATGGGGCGATGGGGCTCATCATCAACCATCGCGCCGACGAGATCGACTTCACCCAGCTTCTGGTCCAGCTCGACGTCGTTCCGGACGGGCAGGAGATCCGTCTGCCGTCGCGCGCCGAGGCGGTCAAGGTTCTGCGCGGCGGACCGGTCGAGACCGGACGGGGCTTCGTGCTGCATACGGCCGACTACGGCGGCGCCGACTCGACGGTGAAGATCGCCGACAATGTTTGCCTGACGGCGACGATCGACATTCTGCGCGCCATCGCCCGGGGGACCGGACCGGCTCATGCGGTGCTGGCGCTCGGCTACGCGGGCTGGAGTTCGGGCCAGCTCGAGAACGAAATTCTCGCCAACGGCTGGCTCACCTGCCCGGCCGATCCCGAGCTCATCTTCGATGAAGATCTGGCCCATAAATACCACAAGGCGCTGGCGAAGCTCGGCGTCCACGAGGCGATGCTCTCATCCGACGCCGGCCACGCCTGAGGGCGGCAATATCCTCACGCGCGAAGCGGGGGACCATGCCCTAGCCCGTCGAGAGACGGCGTCGTCAACCACGCCCTACCGCATGGTGGAGTGGGCTCTTCAGCCCGACCCCGGTCTCCGCCGAGACCTCGAACATCTCGGCATTTCCCTCGAGCCCCGCGAAGGCAGCCGGATCCGCGCCTGTGAGGAACGTCTGTCCCCCGAGGCGGGTCAGCGCCTCGAAGAGCGCCGCCCGGCGCCTGGGGTCGAAATGCGCCGCGATTTCATCGAGCAGCGCAATGGGCGCGATGCCGGACATGTCGGCGACAAGGCGCGCGTGCGCCAGCACCAGCCCGACGAGAAGCGCCTTCTGCTCGCCGGTCGAGGCGCTGGCGGCCGGCGCGTCTTTCGGCCCGTGGCGCACCGCGAGGTCGCCGACATGCGGGCCGATCAGAGTGCGCCCCGCGGCGGCGTCGGGAGCGCGATTGCGGAAAAGCATCGCGCGATAGCGGTCCTCCGCTTCGAGCGCCGGGCCGTTCGAAGCGAGCGTCTCGACCTCGCCTTCGAGCGCAAGCCGCGCCCAGGGAAAGGGCGAGGCGTCGTCGCGCCCGGCGGCGATCAGCGCCTCGAGCCGGTTCACGCACTCGAGCCGCGCGGCGGCGACGGCGACGCCGAGCTCGGCCGCCTCCCGCTCGATCGCGTCGAGCCAGCCGGCGTTGCGACGATCCTCCTCGAGGAGCTTGTTGCGCCCGCGGAGCGCCCGCTCGAACTGGCCGACCCGCGCGCCGTGAGTGGGATCGATCGCGAGAACGAACCGGTCGAGAAAGCGGCGCCGCTCGCTCGCCGGCCCGGAAAAGAGCGAATCCATCGCCGGCGTCAGCCAGACGACTCGCACATGGTCGGAGAAGGCGCGCGACGACGCGACGGGCGCGCGATCGATGCGGTTTCGCCGCTCCGCGCCGCCCTCGCCGTCTCCCGGCGACCAGCCCGAGCCGAGCTGACGCCGCTCGCCGTTCTCGTCGACTTCGACTGAGAGCGCAAAGCCGCCGGCGCCCCCTCGTCGGGCGCATTCGGCGAGCTCCGCCCGGCGCAAGCCCCGCCCCGGCGCGAGCAGCGACAGCGCCTCGAGGAGATTGGTCTTGCCGGCGCCGTTCTCGCCGCATAGGACGACGAGGCGGCCCTCGATCGCGAGATCGAGCGCCGCATAGGATCGGAAATCCCGCAGCATCAGCCGCCGCACGAGAGGGCTCCGTCGCGCGGGATGAACGCCGTCGGGGTTTGCCATGGAGGTGGCGTCTGCCATGTCCGGCGGCGGCGCGAAAGTGGGAGTTGCAAGCGGAATGGAAACGCGGGTGAAGCCCCATGACGTCCTGATGCCGTCCGAGGGCATGGACGTGGTCGCCGACCTCATCGCCGGGCGCCTGCCGCTGCACCGTCTCTGGCTCGAACCCGACCCGGACGCGTGGCTCGCCCAATGGGCGCCTGCCTTACGCGCCGTCGCCTCGAACGGTCATCAGTTCCCCATCGACCCGGCCTTCATGCGCAGGCTGCCGCATCTCGAAATTGTCGCCAGTTTCGGCGTCGGCTACGAGCATATCGACGCGAAATGGGCAGGCGAGCACGGGATCGTCGTCACCCATACGCCCGGCGTGCTCGACGACGAAGTCGCCGACATCGCGATGGCGCTGACCCTCACGGCGGTGCGCCGCCTGCCCCAGGCCGAACGTTTTTTGCGCGCGGGAGAGTGGCCGAAGAGTTCGTTCCCGCTCACCGCGTCTCTTGGCGGCCGCACCATGGGAATTTTGGGGCTCGGGCGAATCGGCAAGGCGATCGCCCAGCGCGCGGAAAGATTTGGGCTCGACATCGTCTATCACGGCCGCCATGCGCAGCCCGGCGTTCCGTATCGCTTCTATCCCTCGCTCGCCGAGATGGCGAAGGCCTGCGATATTCTCATGGTCGCGGCGCCCGGCGGCCCGGAGACGCGGCGCCTCGTTGACGCCGAGGTGTTGCGCGGGCTGGGTCCGGATGGCGTGCTGATCAACATCGCGCGCGGTACGCTGGTCGACGAGCAGGCTCTGATCGAGGCGCTGCGGACGGGCGCGATCCTCGCCGCCGGCCTCGACGTCTACGAGAACGAGCCCAACGTGCCGGCCGAGCTGATCGCGCTCGACAACGCGGTGCTTTTACCGCACGTCGGCTCGGCCTCGGTCAAGACCCGCCGAGCGATGGCCCAATGCGTGGTCGACAATCTCGTCGCATGGTCGGAGGGGAAGCCGCCGCTGACGCCGGTGCCGGAGACGCCGTGGCGGGGGAGTTGGGGGATCGATTAGGATCTGGGACGCCGATTACGCTTTGGCCTAGACGCACCCGCGCAGGACAACGGCCGGTCGCGGCTTGCCGTAGTTCCCAGGCGCCGAAAAGATCACGACGTCGCCGCGCTTCAACGATCAGGCCAGCTGAACGCAGCGTCGCTGAGGGCCATCGCCTCCTTTTCCTCGGAACGACCGCAGCCTGCCTTGCCGCTCGGCTTCGAGCGCGAATTCAGGGCGCGAAGGATCGGGAGCCCATATCCGCAAGAGCTTCATGCCCTTCCTTCGCTGGTCGCGACGGTAGCGCTGAGACTTGCTCATCTGCGGGGAGTCGCTTTGCGCGCGCCATCCGGCCGCCTCAATTTGGTTGCGCCCGACCCAATATGAGGCATTTGCATGCATCATCGTCCCAGCCGGGCAACCTCACTGCCGCGGGCGTGGCCGCAGCGCCGAGGAGATTGAGGCGGAGATGATGTCGAACGGGTTGGCAGTCGTGAAACGGCCATCGAGAGGCGTCGTCTCTTCGGTCGCGCCAGGTTCCGAAGATTGCCGATTGCGACCAAAGGATTCAAATTCGAGCGCCGCCAGCGATACCGCGGATTCGCTGCCGGTGCGCTCGTCCCGCTCAATTTCAAAGATGACCCTCTGCCCCTCTTTGAGGTCGCTCAGGCCGGCGCTTTGGACCGCAGAGATGTGGACGAAAATATTCGGACTGCCGTCGTCGGGATGTATGAATCCATATCCCTTTTGCAGGGTGAACCATTTCACGGTTCCGGTCTTCATGGTCTGTCCTTGGCGCAACACCCCCGTGTTGAATCCTGTTCCGCGACTCATCCCCTATGCGTCGAGATTATGCCGCCATCGTCTCAGATAGCAACAGGGCGGATGCTTGCGCCGCGCGCATGTGTTCACGCGCGATCTGCACGACAATTGACCGGCGTGGTCCTCTGACTTTGACTACACTGTACGCAACCCAATTCACTCACCTCCCGAGCGTTGGTCGAGAATTTGGAAGCCTTCTCGAATTGAAGACGGTCGCGATCGTCATCCGATCGCGCGGGCGATCGCGTGTCCGCCGACGCGGCGCATGGTCCAGACGTCGCCGCTCATCTCGATGAGATAAAACCCGTTCCGGGACAGTTCGCTGAACGTGTCCATGTCGCCGAGAAGGACCGTCGCCCACGTGCCCGGCTTCGCGTCCCTGATCTGGTGACGGTTTTGCGGATTGAAGTGCTGCATGGGATCTCCATCATGATTGGGGCCCGGCGATGCTTCTGGGCAGGCGACGCACCGTAGCACGTTATGGTGCGGCGCACAAGATATTGCTGCAATGCAGCATCCACGACGACGGCGCGGCGTCGAAATCTCTTCCCTGTTTCCGAAATCCGTGCTATGTTTGTTCCTCCCGGCTGCCGCCGCGAAACCGGGGGACGGGCGAGAAGCCGCGAGGTTGATCCGCTGCCAACAACGACGGAAGGCACGCGCATTGTAGGGCGCGGTCGGCGACCGCCCCCTCGGCCGGGTCACCGACCCGGCCCTACAGCAGCCGCTACAAAGCGACAGTTTTTGGCGCCGAACCCTCTCAAATCGCTCGCGCGCTGCCAAAAGTGCACATGGGGCCTCAGGCGCCGAGAGGCTTGCCGGCGAGCTCGCGGTCGTCGGTCCGCCGGCGGTAGAGCACCAGCGTCGCCACCAGGCCGCAGATCCCGGCGAAACTCATCCAGTAGCCCGGCGCGGCATTGTCGCCGGTGCGTCGGATGAGAAAGGTCGAGATCGCGAGCGACGAGCCGCCGAGCGTCGTCGCGAGGCTGTAGGCGAGCGAGAAGCCGGCGGTGCGCACGGAGGCGGGGATCAGCTCGGTCAGCGCCACGACCATCGCGCCATTGTACCAGGCGTAGATCAGCGAGAGCCACAGTTCGACCGTCAGCATCCGCCCGAAGCTCGGTTCGCTGACGAGCCAGGCCAGCGCCGGATAGGCGGTGAGGATCGCCAGCGCCGAAAAGACGATCAGGATCGGCTTACGGCCGATCCGGTCGGAGAACGCGCCCGATATGGGCAGCCAGACGAAATTGGAGGCCGCGATCGCCATTGTCACCAAGAGCGCGTCGGATTCGCTGAGCTTCAAGACGCTGCGGCCGAAGGTCGGCGTGTAGACGGTGATGAGATAGAACGAGACCGTGGTCATGATCACCATCGCCACGCCGCCAAGCACCAGCGTCCAGTTGGCGGCGAGCGTCTCGTAGATCTGGGCCGTCGTGGGATGGACCTTGCGCGCCGCGAATTCCTTCGTCTCCTCGAGCGAGCGGCGGATCCAGTAGAGGAACGGCACGATCGCGCAGCCGATGAAGAACGGGATGCGCCAGCCCCAGTCGGTCGCCGCTTGCGGCGACATCAGGTTGGCGATGGCGTAGCCGAGCAGCGCGGCGACGACGACCGCGACCTGCTGGCTCGCCGACTGCCAGCTCACATAGAAGCCCTTGTGGCCGGGCGTCGCCATCTCGGAGAGGTAGACCGAGACGCCGCCGAGCTCGACGCCGGCTGAGAATCCCTGCAACAGCCGGCCGAGCACGACGAGCAGCGGCGCGAGCACGCCGATCGTTGCATAGCCCGGCACGAAGGCGATGAGGATCGTGCCCCAGGCCATGATCCCCAGCGTGACGATGAGGCCTTTGCGACGCCCGATCCGGTCGATGTAGGGACCGAGCACCAGCGCGCCGATCGGGCGCATGGCGAAGCCCGCGGCGAAGCTCAGGAACGTCAGCATCAGCGAGGCGTAGGGGTCGTCGTTCGGGAAGAACGTATGGGCGATCTGCCGGGCGTAGATGCCGAACAGGAAGAAGTCATACATCTCGAGGAAGTTGCCGCTGGTGACGCGAAGAACGGTCTTCAGCTTGTCGAAACGCGTGCCGTCCACCCTGGCCTCCCTTGGGCCTCCCGCCCGTGCGCCTGAACGCAGTAGGCGGCGTTCGCGGGATGGTACGCGCGTCGCCGGGTCAAGGGCAATCACTTTGCCGAGATTGCCCACGAGGCCGCGGCGCGGCCTGCGGCCGCGCCGGTCGCGAATGCTGCCTGCAGCAGGTACCCGCCGGTCGGCGCCTCCCAGTCGATCATCTCGCCTGCGACAAAGACGCTGGGGCGCTTCACCAGCATGAAGTCGGCATCGAGCTCACTCCATGCGACGCCGCCGGCGGTCGAGATCGCGCGTGCTATCGGCGCGGTCCCGACAAGCCTCAGTTCGCAGCGCTTGATTCGCCGGCTCAGCGCCTCGAAGTCGTCGGGAAGCGGTCCGGCCTCGCGCAGGAGCGCGATCGCGACCGGCGCGAGCCCGGCGCTCTTGCGCAGGAAGGTCGAGACCGACTGGCCGGCCTTTCGGATTAGCCGTGCCGCGAGCGCGGCCTCACTCAGGTCCGGCTTGAAGTCCACGGCGAGCGCCGCAAAGCCTTCGGCTGCGATCGCCTCGCGCAAGCTCGCCGAGAGCGCATAGACCGCGCCGCCCTCGATTCCCGCAGTTGTCACGACCGCCTCACCGCGCACGCGCGCGCCGCCATGCGAGAGCGCGATGGACTTGAGCGGCGCGCCCCCGAAGGCCCCGCGAATCCTCGGCGACCAGTCGACGACGAAGCCGCAATTGGCCGGCTTCAATGGCGCGACCTCGATTCCCGCCGCACGGAAAGGCTCGACCCAACCGCCATCGGCGCCGAGCCGCGGCCACGACGCGCCGCCGAGCGCCAACACGACTGCGCCCGGCTTGAGGCTCTCCTCACCCGAGGAACCCGCGAAGCTGAGTGCGCCGTCCTCGTCGAAGCCAAGGAAGCGGGAGCGCAGCCGGAGCGTCACGCCGAGTTCGCCGAGCCGCCGGAGCCAGGCGCGCAGGAGCGGCGTCGCCTTGAAGCTCTTCGGGAACACCCGCCCGCTCGTGCCGACGAAGGTCTCTTCTCCGAGCTCCGCCGACCAGTCGCGCATAACCCGAGGCGGGAAAGCCTCGATCGCCGGACGCAGGCGCTCGGCCGCCGCGCCATAGCGCGTCATGAACGTCTCGATCGGCTCGTCATGGGTCAGGTTGAGGCCGCCGCGCCCGGCAAGCAGGAACTTGCGCGCCGGACTCGCGCTCGCGTCGTACAAGACGACGCGCCGCCCGGCGCGCGCCATCGTCTCGCCCGCCATCAACCCGGCCGGGCCGGCGCCGACAACGACGCAAGGCGCGGCCTCGCCCGAGCGGCTGTCGTTTCCCATCGGACCGGCGCTCCGCCTTCGAAAGATCCCGGCCGGCTCATATCATAGAGGATCATTCGGAACACAGGTGGAGAGGCGCATGGCCGACGCCGCCGATTTTCGCAGGATCGTGCTCTCGTTCGATGGCGTGGCCGAATATCCGCATTTCGACCGCCGCGCCTTCAAGGCCCGCGCCACCTTCACGACGCTCGCGCCGGACGAACTGACCGCGAACATCAAATTCGCGCCCGACGAACAGGCGCTAAAATGCGCTGTCGCGCCCGACGCGTTCGCCGCCCTCGATAACGCCTGGGGCCGGCGAGGCTGGACGCGAGCGACCCTCGCCGCGCTGAGCGAGGCCGAATTGCGCGCCGCGCTCGAGATGGCATGGCGCCACGGCGCCGCGAAGGCGAAGAGGCGAAGCCGCTCGCCGTAGTGTGATGGCCGTCACTGCGGCGCGCCGTATTCGCCTGTAACTGTGGGACAGTGAGGCGTATTGGCTAGAGAGGCTCAGTCGCCTCAATATGGTAGTTGCAGTCCGAGTCGGATGCGAGCGACACCAAAGGGAGGACCAAGATGGCGGTGAAATCGAAGTCAAAGGAAAAGGCGCACAAGAGCGACGCGAAGGCGCGTTCCATTCATCCCACCGCCGGACCAACGTCCGTGCTCACCCTTCGCAGGCCTTCCGCTCATGGGGGCTACGGCTGGACGCGCGACCTGCCCGACGCGCGCGACTATCTGTACGCGGCGCCGCTCGACAAGTTCGCGCAGGGTTTGCCTGCGAAAGTCGATCTGCGTCCGCAATGCCCGCCCGTATACGATCAGGGTCAATTGGGGAGTTGCACCGCCAACGGCATTGCGGCGGCGATTGAATTCGACCAGGGCAAGCAAGGCGACAAGGAGTTCGCGCCCTCGCGCTTGTTCATCTACTACAACGAGCGTGTCATCGAAGGCACGGTCAGCCAGGATTCGGGCGCGCAAATTCGAGACGGCGTGAAGGTGGTGGCCAAACTCGGCGCTCCGCCCGAGACGGACTGGCCCTACAACATCGCGAGTTTCGCGCAGAAGCCGCCTCCGCAGGCTTACACCGACGCTCTGCAGGATCTCGCAACATCCTACACTCGGGTGACTCAAAACCTCGCCCAGATGCAGGGGTGTTTGGCGGACGGCTATCCGTTCGTCTTCGGCTTCACAGTCTACCAGAGCTTTGAAAGTCCGGCGGTGGCCAAAACGGGCATCGTACCCATGCCGGCGCCGGGAGAGAGCGTTCTCGGCGGGCATTGCGTTCTCGCTGTCGGCTACAACAACGCGACCCGCCAGTTCATCATTCGCAATTCCTGGGGCACGGGCTGGGGGCTCTCGGGATACTGCATGATGCCGTACGAATATCTGATCAGCACGAATCTCGCGAGCGACTTCTGGACCATTCGCAGCGTGACCGGCTAACGGGTGCAGGCGTGGCTATTGGCAGCATCGCTGCGGGACACGTCGGCGCTCCTCACTTAACGCCGGCGGCGCTCGCGTGAGGCCGGTTCGCGGCGCCGTTCGCACGGCTGAGCGCTTCGCTCGCTTCCCATAGTTGCTTCGCCGCCGCGTCGTCTCGCGCGGCGGCGGAAGGCTGTGCGATTTTTCGTTTGACGAAATACTGGCCCGTCACGCCCTGAACCTCAGGCGACGAGGCGAGGTGGATGATCGTATCCGCGCCCTGCTCGGGCGAGATGGCGAACATCCTCACCAGCGGCAAGAACCGGCTCGTCCAGCCTCCCGAGGCGTCGCCAAAGCGCGTCGCGACCACCCCCGGGTGCAAGCAATTGGCGGTGACCCCAGTCCCGGCAAGCCTGCGGGCAAGTTCGCGGGTGAAAAGAATATTGGCGAGTTTCGAGCGCCCGTAGGCCTTCCAGCCGTTGTAGCCCCTGGCGGACTGCAGATCGGAGAAGTCGAGAACGCCCTGATGCGCCATCGACGAGGTCGAGACGATGCGCGCGGGCGCAGAGGTCGCGAGCCGATCGCGGAGCTCCGCCGTCAGTACGAAATAGGCCATATGGTTGAGCGCGAAGGTCAGTTCGAGATCCTCAGGCGTCACGCGCCGCTGAGAGAAAACCGCGCCGGCGTTGTTGATGAGCACATCGACGCGCGGCTCGCTTTTGGCGATCGCCTGGCCCACGCGGCGCGTGTCCGCCACGCTGGAGAGGTCGGCAAGATGCGCGCTGTGGCCGAGCCGGGGCGCCTGGGTTTCAAGCCTGTTCAGTAGCGCCTCGGCCCGCTTCTCGTCGCGCGCGACGACGACAATCCGCGCGCCCATTCGCGCGAGCGCAAGCGCCGCGACCTCGCCGATGCCGGACGTTGCGCCGGTCGCCACCACGGTCTTGCCTTGCATGAACATCCCCTTACTGCCAACGGCCCGGTATTCGGGGGCGATCCATTCGCGCTATCCTGAGTTGCTTGAAGCGTCGCCGGATGAAGGATCGCAAGTCAATGGCCAAGGACCAGCAGGGGTTGACTCTCGCCGGCTCGAAGGCGTCGGCAAAGGCTTTCGATCGCGCAGTCGCCGACTATTACGCGCTTTCCGGCGACCCGGTCGGCGCTCTCAAGCAGGCGCTCGCCATCGATCCCGGCTTTGCACTCGGCGGCGTTGCGATCGCGGGCCTCTTCATGATCGGCGGATTTCGTAGCGACCATCCCGAGGTCGCGGCCGCGCTTCGCGCGGCGGAGACGGCGATCGCGGGAGCCTCTGCCCGCGAAAGGCTCCATCTCGCCGCGGTCAGGGCGTGGGCCGCTGGCCGGGCTTCGGAGGCGACGCTGGCCTGGGAGGCGATTCTCACCGACTGGCCGACCGACGCGCTGGCGCTCCGCTTCGGCCAGGACGCCTATTTCTTTCTCGGCCAGTCGCTGGCGCTGCGCGATTCGATCGCGCGCGTGCTGCCTGCCTGGGATCGCGACAATCCGCTGACGAGCTTCGTCCTCGGGGCTTACGCCTTCGGGCTCGAGGAGACGGGCGAACTCGGGCGCGCGGAAGATGTCGGCCGCGATGCGCTGACCCGTAATCCGCGCGACGCCTGGGCCGTGCATGCAATGGCCCATGTGTTCGAGACAGCGAACCGCCAGGAAGAGGGAGTAGCTTTTCTCAAGGAAACGCGGCCGGACTGGAGCCCCGCGCATTTCATGGTGGGCCACAACGGTTGGCATCTCGCCCTCTATCTGATCGAACAGGGGCGGACCGCCGCGGTCCTCGCCGACTACGACCGGTTTGTCGCGCCGAAGCTCGCCGACGACATGACTCTCGACCGGATCGACGCCGCGTCGCTCCTGTGGCGGCTCGAGCTCGCGGGCGTCGACGTAGGCGATCGCTGGGGCTCGGTCGCGCAGGCCTGGATGGCGCATGTCGACGACCATGTGCTCGCTTTCAACGATCTCCATTGCGCGTTCGCCGCGGCGCGTTCGCAGGACCCGTGCGACGTCGAACGGCTGCGCCGCTCGCTCGACGATTTCGAGCGCCACGGCGTCGGCCACAACCGGCAGGTGACCGCGGACGTCGGCCGTGTGCTCATCGACGGCGCGCTCGCTTTCGCCGGCGGCGACTTTCGCGGCGCGGTCGAGACGATTCTGCCCGCGCGCTACGAGGCGTTTCGCATCGGCGGCAGCCACGCCCAGCGCGACATCGTCAACTTGACGCTGATCGCCGCCGCGGAGCGATCCGGGCAATGGCGCCTCGCCCGGGCGCTGCTCGCCGAGCGGGTCGCCGTCCGGGCGACCGCGCTGACAAAGAAGCAGTATGAAGAGGCGGCGCGCCGCGCCGCGCTCTAACTTGGAGCGAATCCTGGATGCGGCAGAGGTCAGCCGCCTTTCTTCAGGGACGGTAGAGAGGACTGCACCGCACTGGAACTTTGGGCCGCGGCGGAGCTCGCCACCGCGACGGGCTTAAAATCCCCGTCGCTATCTTTGACCTGAGCGGACAGGGCGTTTCGAGACTTATAGTCCCCGTCTGCCGTTGTCGCGAGGGACGCCGAACTCACATTGGCGGGCGCGGGTGAAACTGCTGATACCGACATCGTGTTCTCCATGTGTAACCAACGGTTCATGGGACGTATTGGAGCCGTGATCTCGCGACGGCGACCGATTCGTCAGTCGAGCATGTCGGAGTTTCGCCGACGGGAAGGAGCGGCTTCATGCCTTTGCCCGCGTCGACCGCGCGACAGTCCCTCCGATCAGCAAACGGTATTCGCCATTCGTGAACGCAAGCTTAGCCGTAGGTCGTGACCGGGGAATATTACGAAATGTTATAGTTCCCGCCGCTTTCTTGCCACGGCTCGGAATCTCGCTTGCGCAGAAGGAAGGTCTGGGAACGTGATCGAGCAGCGCGCGGTATCAGCCAATGGGGTATTGGTGCTGCGCTTGCCCGATTCCCGGGCGACCATCGCAGTTCCGACGGAATGAGAGTCCTGATCATCGAGGACGACGAAGAGACCGCTCGCTTCCTGGCGGACGGGCTAAGAGCGCGCGGGCATCAGCCCGAGGTCGCCCAAAACGGACGCGACGGGGTCGATGCGGCGATCCGGGAGCGCTTCGACGTCATCATCCTCGACCGAATGCTGCCTCATCTCGACGGTCTCGGCGTCGTGGCGTTGATCCGGTCGGGGGGCGTATCGACGCCGGTGCTCTTTCTCACCAATCTTTCGGGCATCGACGATCGCGTCGAGGGATTGGCGGCCGGCGGCGACGATTATCTCGTCAAGCCCTTCGACTTCGAGGAGCTGATGGCGCGCCTGCTTGCGCTCGCGCGCCGGCCTACCCTCGGCGCCTCGCCGACGAAGCTCGCGGCGGGAGATCTCGAAATGGACCTCGTCGCGCGCACAGTGCGCCGCGGCGGCGAAGCCATCGACCTTCAGCCGCGCGAGTTTAGTCTGCTTGAATATTTGTTGCGCAGCGAAGGTCGCGTCGTGACCCGCAGAATGCTGCTCGAGCAGGTTTGGGAATACAATTTCGATCCGAAGACCAATATCGTCGAGACCCACATCAGCCGTCTACGGACCAAGATCGATCGCGGCCGAACCCCCGCGTTGATCCAAACCGTACGCGGCGCGGGATACGCGCTGCGTGCCCCGGCTTAGTCTCGTCCGGACGACGAGCTTTCGTCTCGCCGCCATTTACCTTTTCCTGTTTACCTTATCGGCGCTTGCGCTGGGCGCGTTCGTCTACCTCTCCGTGCGCCACGAAATCCTCGCCGACTTCGACGAAAGGATCGTCGAGGAATCCGACTCGCTTCAGCGCATTTTCGCCAGCGAGGGGCGGGAGCGCCTCACCGAAATCCTCGAGGCGCGCGGTTCGAGCGGCGGCGCGCTGACCTACGGGCTTCAAAGCCCGGACGGCAGCCAGCTGGCCGGGACCCTGAGCGTGCCCGCCGCCCGCGGGCCGCGCGTCGGCTGGACCGACCTGAAGGAGGCGGAAGACAATGAAGCGCCGGAAGAAAAGCCGGAGGTTCTGCGCGCGCTGGTGACTCCGCTTGCGGACGGGTCGATCCTCATCGTCGGCGACGAGCAGCGGCGCACGGACACAGCTTTGGGCGGCATTCTGTCCGCTTTCGCGTGGGCGGTCGGCGCGACAATTGCGCTCGGCGTCGCCGGGGGCCTTTGGCTCAGCGCCCAATTCCTGCGCCGCGTCGATGCGATGCGGCTCGCCGCGCACGGCATCATCGCCGGCGACTGGAGCCGCCGCATCCCGCTGACCCCGATCAACGACGACCTGTCCGCCCTGGCGCGCACGTTCAACCGCCTGTTTGACCGGATCGAGAAACTCCTGCTGGCCAACAAGCAGGTCAGCGCGGACGTCGCGCACGACTTGCGTAAGCCGCTCGCTCACGTCTTGCGCCGCCTGGAGGCAGCTCGATTGAGCGACGCGCCATCAAACGCAATCCGAAGCGCCCTCGATGGCTCGATCGCCGAGATTGAAGCGGTGCTCGAAACATTCGACGCCCTGTTGCGCATCGGCCAGATCGAGGCCGGCGCCCGACGCGCCGCGTTCAAGCCGCTCGACTTGGGAGAAATCGCTCGCGACGTCGTCGAGGCCTTCCAGCCCGCCGCCGACGAAGGGGGCAGAACGCTGGCCGCGCGTCTCGACACGCCAATGCCGATGCTCGGCGATAAGGAACTGCTGACCCAGATGATCGCGAATTTGCTCGACAACGCCCTGAGGCACACGCCCCAGGGCGTTCGAATCATCGTCGCGGGCGACCATTCGCCGCGTGGCCTTCGCCTGACGGTCGAGGACAACGGACCGGGGGTCGACTCGCGGGATTTGCCTATGATCTTTCAGCGGTTCTACCGCGCCGGGGCGGCGCGGAGCTCGCCAGGAAGCGGGCTCGGCCTCAGCCTTGTGGCGGCGATCGCCGAACTGCACGGTCTCGACTGTTTGGCCTCGGACAGCCATCCCGGCCTCAGGGTCACGTTGTCGACGGCCGAGCAGGACGAATAGTCTCACCGAGGCTAGGCGACATCGCCCGGTCCGGGGGCGCGCTTGTCGCCGATCACCATGGCGCGCGCCAGGTTTTCCCGATGCCGCAGGCTTGCCAGAACGACGCCAAAGAAATGGGCGACCACTAGGAGGAGGACGCCATGAGCGAGAACCGAGTGCAGCCTCTGCAAGGACGTCGAGCCCCAGAACGTGTCCATTGTGAGCATCCAACCCGTCGCCGCAGTCGCGGCCACCGCGGCGAGCAGGACGACGACCATGGCCCCGCCGGCCGGGTTGTGACCGATGAACCGCCGCTCCGAACCGGCCGCGATCGACTTGAGATAGTCGACGACCGCGGCCGGCGAACGCACGAATTGCGAGAAACGCGCGTAGCCGGGCCCGAAAAACCCCCAGGCGATCCGCGCAAGCACGAGCGCGCCTGCTGCGTATCCGGCGAGATTGTGCAGGGTCTCCGGACCCTCGCCGCTGAGCCACGCGACCGCGAAGCTGAGCGCGAGGGTCCAGTGGAACGTCCGCACGAAGGGATCCCAGACCCGGATGGTCGCCGTTCCGGCGCGCAACGCAGCGCTCAAGCGATCAGTTCTCGCCGGCTTCGGCGTTGTCGAGCTTCTGGAGCGTCTCGGCGTTGAAGGCCATGTTGGCGCGCTTGCCCGCCTTGTCGGTCGCGTAGACCTCGTAGCAGCCACCCTCGACCTTGATCTGGCGAACACTGTAGCCATCCGCCTGCAACTGGGACTCGAGCGCAGACCTGGGCTGCCATTTGTCCTTGGGCGCGCTCGAGCATTTTCCGGCCGCGAGCGAAGGGCCGGCGGCGGCGACCGTGACCACGGCGAAGGCACAGAAGAATTTCATCATCATGGATCTCCAGGGCAGGTTTCGAGAAAGGCGTCCGGGCTCCACGCCGTGAACGCGAGGCGCCGGTTTCCGCGCCCAGTCCGCCTGAATTGCGGTCTGCAGATTACGGATCGCCAATGTCCGCCCGAGCTCGGGCGCCCCCAAAGGGATCTGAGCTGGCCCGCACGGGGCAAGGACCCAAACTGCGGCTTTCGGTCGCTTTATGACCGGCTGGCCTTGGGCCGCGGACTGCGTTAATGATGAATAAACGCCTCCCGTGTAATTTGAGTCGAATGCGTGAGGCGTGAGCGTAGGGCGAAGGATGCTGGGGATCGACGCGACATTTGGCGACGTTTTACCTGATCAAGGGCGGGACCCTCGTCAGGGTCTTCTGAAGATCGTTCCCGGCGCTGCGGCTCTGGCGCTTGCCGGGTGCGTCGGCGTGTGGCTCCTCCCTGCGCGTCAGCACGCCTCGCCGGAACTCGTCGTCGCCCGGCCGGCCTCGGCGCCGGTTGCCGCTCCGGCCAAAGAGATCGCCTCGAAGCCTTTTGGCGATATCATTGTCGATCCCAGTTTTGTCGCGGAAATGACCCCGGCCGCGCCGGCAGGCGACGGTTCGCAGTCAGCGAGCCTCGAAGCCGCTGCGCCAGCTCCCCCCGCGGCGACCCCGCAGACCGAGATTGTTCCGCCCGCATCGGCGGCGATCCCGCTGCCCGATGTCATCCCGCTGCCGCCGAAGCGCGACGTTCCGCAGATCGCCGACGAGGCGCCTTTGCCGCCGCCCCGGCCCCCGGAGCTAGGACTGAACCCGACCGCTTCGGCGCCGGACAATCATGTCGCCCAACAGACCCGCAGGCCCGCAGGTCCAGCCGGGCCGGTCGACAGTCGCAACATTTTCGAGAAGCTGCTCGGACTCGGCCAGCCCTCCGCGCCAGCCGTAGCCAGCAAGGCGCCGGAGAACCGCGTCGCATCCGTCGCGCCCGAAGCCCACACGACATTCACCGCGCCGGAAGGCCGCGTCACAGGCAGGCCGCTCTTCGGCTTCTTCGGGCCGCCCACGGCTCCAGTCGCCGGTTATGACCAGTGGACCGCCGTCTATGACATCTCGGCGCGCACCGTCTATCTGCCCGATGGCACTCGGCTCGAGGCCCATTCGGGCTATGGGGACAAGCTCGACGATCCCCGTTACGTGAGCGAGCGCATGCGCGGCGCCACCCCGCCCAATGTCTATGCGCTGGAGCCGCGCGAGGGGTCCTTCCACGGCGTCCAGGCGCTGCGTCTCACGCCAGTCGGCGACGGCCCCCTGTTCGGTCGGGCGGGACTGCTCGCCCACCCCTACATGCTCGGCCCGGACGGCCAGTCCAACGGCTGCGTGTCGTTCAAGGACTACGACGCCTTCCTGCGCGCCTATCAGAGCGGGCAGGTCAAGAAGCTGGTTGTCGTCTCCAGGCTCTGACTGACGCAGCCGCTCTCCCCGTTCTATTGCTTTGCGAGCGTGTCCAGCACTCGCCCCGCTACGCGGTCAGCAGTCATGACAGACCGGCGTCGCGTCCGTTTGCGTCAAATGTTATGAGGCTCGCCGCCTCTCCGGAAAAGGGCGTCAGCGCCATGGGCCGCGCGAAGCCGGGCAGCACTGCGATATCGTAAAGCTCGGCCACGGCGCCGTCGATGCGCAGCCAGTCGACGCAGCCGCCGGTGTCGAGGTCGATGATCTGCACGCCGCACCAGGGCTCCGCGTCCGCCTGCCGCAGGCGCTGGTCGAGGGCCAGCCCCTCGAATCGCTTGTAGCGCGGCTTCGAGAGGCCGACGAAAGCGTATTTGTCGCGGAAGGCGAGGCCCCTGAGAAAGCCGGGGCAGAAGGCGCGCGGCGAGAATCGGCCCATGCCCTCGCCGAGGCGCTCGACCACTCCAAGCTCGCCGGTTCCCGAATTCACGAGCCAGAGCTCGCCGCGATGCATGCGCGGCGAATGGGGCATCGACAGGCCTTCGCAGACGATGGCGTTGGCCTCGACGTCGATGACGACGCCGCCGTCGGCGCGCCGGTCGCGCCAGCCGTCGATCACATCCGACCGGCTGACCGAGGTGACATAGGCGGGCCTGCCCTTGCGCATCGCGAGCCCGTTGAGATGGCATTTGTCGCCGTCGAGCAATCCGGTGATGAACCGCGGCTTCCAGATCGGCTCGAAACTGTGTTTTGGCGACAGCGTCGCCAGGCAATTGAAGCGGGTGTTGACAAATATCGGCCGGTCGTCCGCGTCGACGCCGATGTCGTGCAGATCGAGATCGCCGGTGAGGTGGAACGTTCGGGGTACGTAGCAGGCGTCGAAGGCGTCGTTGATGCGCTCGTTCGCGGCGAGGACATTGCGGAAGCGCACGACATGCGCGCCCGACGCCAGCGTCAGCCGGCCCGGACCCTCGACGCAGATCCCCATGGGCTTCGGCAGTCCGGACTGATGCAGATGCGCGCCCTCGCCGCCGCGGCCGAGGAAGTAAAGAATGCTCGACTGGTAGGAGGTGAATGCGATCGAGATATCGAGGATCGCGAGGCGCGCGACAAGGCCGGGCGAAAGCGAATATTCGACGGCCTGCTCGGCGCTCGCTTGTGCGGGCTCGATGTCCTTGACGGTCTCGAGGGGCGTGTCCATGCCGCACTGTTACGCGTGTCGGCGCAGGGTCGGCAAGACCTTCGCGACCCCTCCCGTCCTCGGGTAAGGAGTTGTGCTTCCGGCTCGTCGGGGCCCCGAGCCGTTCGGCCTCCCGCGGGGGGCGCCATTTCCGGGCGCGGATTCAACGTTTCCAAGCCTTTGCGGCGCCATTCCCGCGCCACCCAGCTCCCGATTCGCCCCAGAGCCTGCTAACCAATTGAAATATAACGATTTTAGCAGCATGACCCGCCCAAAACCGAGGCTGTTTTCGTCGGTCCCGGTCTCGGCGTCGTTATTCCGATTTCCTTTTTCCAAGTTCTTTCAAAGGCCTGCGCGGCGGCGGGACCTCGCAGCCAAGCTTTTCGAAAGATTTGGGGGGGCCGGGTGAGCGCGCCGCTGTTTTTGCGGGCGGCATTGTAGCAAGGATCGGAGCGATCGCCCAGCATTTTGTGTTGAACAACCAGAGGGTTGCCGGCGTGTCGCCTGGCTTTGCAGGGCGACTCGAGGCGCGCTCGTCGAAAGCAGGCAGTCCTCCGCCGCCGGGTTGCCGGACGAGCCGGAAGACTGATCGGCGACGCCCACGTCAACCTCGAACGGCCTTAGAGGCTAGAACTGGACCTTGAGGCCCACTCTGCCGCCGGCGCTCCAGCTCTGGCCGCCGTCGATCGAATGGTCGTAGAAGGCCGAGCCGTAGAGGCTGAGGTTCTTGTTGATCGGCGCGTCCACGCCGACGTCGACCTCGCCCCATGTCCCCCCGAGCGTGCCGTCGAGCGTCACGGGGTTCAGTCCGTTGAGCGTGGCGAAGGTCGCGGACGGCGCGCTCGTGAGGAAGTCGTGCCAGAGATTGACCCGGCCCCAGAGCGTCACCGGGAGCGGGGCGGCGTTGAAGCCGCTCAGGCTGACATAGGAGAGTTTCGCACCGATCCGTCCGCGGAAGTCGTCGGTGTTTCCGAAGCTGGTCGCGCCGAAAAGGTCCGTGCCGGAGCCGATGTCGACATATTGATAGATCAGCTGTTGATAGATCAGCTGCGCCTGCGGCTCGAGCGTCCAGGACGTGGCGAAATGGTAGGGATAGCCGCCTTCCAGCGAGGCCGCGAAGGCCGAGCCCGAAACGCCGATGCCGGTCAGGGGCGTGTAGCCCTTCACATCGCCGAGCCACGTGCCCTGGAGCACGCCGTCCAGATACCAGCCCTGCGGGGCGACGTGCGTCGCGTAGGCGCCGAGCGAATAGGCGTCCATGCTGACCGAGCCGGCGTTGGCCGAGGAATAGACCTGGTCGACGCTGGCGTGTGCGTCGAGATAGCCGATATAGAGGCCGGCGTCGTCGCGCCCGCCGAACATGCTGGCTGCGCGCCAGAGATCCATGCCGGCCTGGATGCCGCCGTAGCTTGCGCTGTACTGCGGCCCCTTGCCGTTGAGGAACGGCGTCCCGAAGGAGAGGCTCGCGCTGCCGCCAGGCTGCTGCTCACCCGTTGCGCCAAGGACACGGCCCCACATCAGATATTTCTGCACCGCCTCTTCGCGCATCTGCGCGTCCGCCGCGGCTCTCTCGGCAGGCGTCATGCAGCCCTTGTGGGTCGGAAGAGCGCCCTTCTTGGTGGGCAGCGTCTCGCAGTTGACGCCGGTCATCGCGCCCGGCAGCACGACCTCTTCGCGTCCCCCGCCCATCCGCGCGTCGTAATTGTCGATCATGGCGAAGCCGAGCTGGTTCGCAAGCTCGGGCATGGCGAGATAGACCGGAACCTCGTTGCGGTAGTTCGGCAGGAGAACGACCGGGGGCTTTGGCGTTGGGGTCGGGGTGGGAGTCGGTGTGGGCGTCGGGGTCGGCGTTGGCGTCAGGGTCGATTGCAGAACCCAGTCTTCCCCGCTCGCACCGTTGGCGACCTCGGCCAGCGTGTAGGCAAAGGCGCCCGCCGCGACCGGCTGTCCGAGGCTGAACGCGGTCGAGGTCGAGCTGCCGCTGATTGCGACGACATCGATGCCCTTCACCGTCTGCGCGCCGAGCCCGCCTTCGTTGAAGACCAGCAGGCTGGTCGTGCCGCTGGCGTTGCCGTTGATGATCAGCCGATCGGTCGGGGAATTGTCGCCGCCGAGTTGCGTGCCGAGCGCGACCGAGCCGCCCTGGCCGACGAAGTTAGTGTTATTGCTGCTGCTGCCGATGACGAGCTGGTTGCCGGGCACGCCGTTGTGCAGGTTGATGAGGCCGGCGTTGGTGAAGGTCTCCAATCCGTTGAACGTCGTGGTCACCGGGCTTGTGGCGCCAGGGTTGGCGGCGTTGATGACGCCGGTTGAGCTGTTGGTCACGGTGTCCGATCCGCTGCCGGGGAACTGATTCGTGCCCCCGGCGGTGTTCCAGACCCCGTTGTTGATCACGCTCGGGTCTACCGCCGCGGGCGTGGCCGTAGGCGTGGGCGGGGGCGTGGGCGTCGAGGGCAAAAAATCAACCGTACCGGTGATGGTGCCATTGTTGATGACCGTGATCGGGCCGCCGTAGGCCCTGATCGCGAGATCGGACGAAGCGCCCGAAAGATTCTGGATCTTGCCGAAGTTGGTGATGCTGATCGGCGCGCTATTGTAAAGCGAATAAGCGGTGACGCCGGCGACCTTGCCCTGGACGAAGCCCGTCTTCGTCACCGTGATCGACGTCGAAGAGCCCGTTTGACCAAAATTGACGGCGTAGATGCCGCTGCCGGTCAGTCCCGTTACCGATCCCCCGGCTGTGATCGACAGCGCCCCCGTCGGCTCTCTCGAATCGGTTTCGCCGAACGAGGCGAAGATTCCGTGCTGGGCGCCCGTCACAGGGCCATAGGTCTTGATCGTCAGAGCCGTCGCGTATTTGTCCACGCGCGCGTAAATGCCGGAGGTCAACCGGGGGTCGGTCCCGCCCCCGGTTCCAGCCCCGGTTACGGTTCCCGTCGTGGTGATCGAGAGCGCGCCGCCCAAGGTGTAGGCGAAAATGCCGCTACTTGCGCCATAGACATTGGCGGCCTGAATTGTGATGCCATATTTTAGACCGCGTGCTGCAATTCCGTAGGCGGAGTTGCCCCTGACCGTTCCGGTCGACGTGATCGACATCAAGTCGTGGCCGAAGAAATTATCGGCGCCGATTCCGGTAACGGCGCCCGTCACGCTTCCCACGTCGATCGTCAGCGAAGTGCCGCGGTTATCAGCGCTGATGCCATAGGCGCCTGACCCCGTCACCATTCCAGTCGCCGTGATCGACAAGGCGCCGGAGCCATAGTTTTTTGCGTAGATTCCGTATCGTCCGCCGGAAACGGTTGCGGTGTTGACTGTCAGGTTCCCGCCGTAATTCTTGGCGTAGATACCGGCGTTGGGAGAGACCGCGCCATTGCCGGTGACCGTTCCGGTCGTCGTGATCATCAGATCGCCGCTACCGTTGTTGATCGCGTTAATCCCCGATCCGAAGCCGGTAATCGTAGAGGTGTTGTTGTCGGTGAAAGTCAGGCTGCCAGTTGAGGCGGTCAGATCGAACGCGTCGCCTGCGCTGGTCGAAATGCTGAACGGAGAAACAGTCGTGACGCTGAGGGTCGCACTGGTCAAGGTTTGCGTTGTCGTCAGCGCGCCCGTGCAGGCGTATGTCCCCGGTGAACTGGGAGTGCAGAGCGCATAGGCGCGCCGGCTATAGCCGACGCAGAGCGCGCCGAGCATCGCGGTGCTCACCAGCAGCCGATGCTTCGCGTCCACTAAGGGCTTCCTGCTGGTCATGAATTCGCCGCCCCGGGGCCAAGATTCGCAACATCAGCTATCCCGCAGCGATCCGCAAAGCGCAAGCGCTCCACCGGCAGATGCGACCAGCGGGACCGAAAACTCCGGACCTGTGGCGGCTCGGACACAGAAATCGCCCTGTTTTAATTGAGAAACATCTTGTCGGGCAGCGCATGGGCGGCGCCGTTGCGAGAACTTGGCGGGCGGACGCCGCGAACACAGGAATCGGCTTGGTATCGGCTTCCGCGTCTTTACGAACGCGATCTTTTCGCTAGATGGTACGGCGACTGGCTCTCATCTGATCAGCCGAGGTTTGTCCGATGGCGGACCCGCAGATCCCCCGGGGCGAGACCCGGCTTCCGATCTATCCCGAGCCTCCGGCGCCGGCGGAGTTCGGGATTGATCTGCGGCTGGGCTGGAATCGCGGCGACGCCGCCATCGCAGCCGATGTCAAGGCGTTCTGGGAACAGTTTAATTTCCTGCCCCGCGGCGTCGACCCCGACCACCGCGTCAAAGAGGTCGTGCTCGCCGGCTACGCCGGCAACCGCCTCGTGGCGGTGTCCACCGCCGCGATCGAGCAGGTCGGGTTCCTGCGCTGCAAGATGGCGGTCTATCGCTGCGCCATAGCCCCCGATTTCCGGGGCCAGATGATGTCGATGCTGGTTACCGCCCATTCGCTGAAGGCGCTCGAAGCCTGGTCCCGGGCCCACCCCGACGAGGGCGTCATGGGCATGCTGGCGGTGCTCGAGAACGAAACCTACAAGAAAAAGACCCACCCTCACCGGGCCCCGGAGACCAAGCTTTCGCTGGTGGCCTTCAATCCCCAGGGCCAGAAGATCGTCGTGGCGTGGTTCGATCACGCCAGAGTGTAGGGCCGGGTCGGCGACACGCGCCCTACAAGACAAGGCTCTAGAACTCGACCTTGAGGCCCAGTCTGCCGCCGGCGCTCCAGCTTTGGCCGCCGTCGATCGAATGGTCGTAGAAGGCCGAGCCGTAGAGGCTGAGGCTCTTGTTGATCGGCGCGTCCACGCCGACGTCGACCTCGCCCCACGTCCCCCCGAGCGTGCCGTCGAGCGTCACCGGATTGAGTCCGTTAAGCCCGGCGAAGGTCGCCGACGGCGAGCTGTCGAGGAAGTCGTGCCAAATATTGACCCGGCCCCAGAGCGTCACCGGGAGGGGGGCGGCGTTGAACCCGCTGAGCGCGACATAGGAGAGTTTCGCCCCGATCCGTCCGCGGAAGTCGCCGGTGTCGCCGAAGCTGGTATAGCCGAAGGCGTCCGTGCCTGAACCCATTTGCGTATATTGATAGATCACCTGCGCCTGCGGCTCGAGCGTCCAGGCGGCAGCCAAATGGAAGGGATAGCCGCCTTCCAGCGAGGCCGTCAGCGCAGAGCCCGACACGGTCATGCCGGTGATCTGGGTGTTGCCCTCGACCTGGCCGAACCACGTGCCCTGCAACACGCCGTCGAGATACCAGCCCGGCGGGGCGAAATGGGTCCAGTAGGCGCCCAGCGAATAGGCGTTCATATGGACCGTGCCGGCCTGGGCCGAGGAATAGACCTGGTCGACGGTGGCGAAGGCGTTGAGGTAGCCGATATAGAGGCCCGCGTCGTCGCGTCCGCCGTCGATGCCGATCCCGCGCCAGAGGTCGATGCCGGCCTGGAAGCCGCCGTAGCTTGCATCGTATTGCGGCCCCTTGCCGTTGAGGAATGGCGTGCCGAACGAGAGGCTCGCGCCGCCGCCCGGCTCCTGCTCGCCGGTCGCGCCGATGATGCGGCCCCACATGAGATACTTCTGGATGGCCTCTTCGCGCATCTGCGCATCCGCCGCGGCTCGCGCCTCGGGCGACAGGCATCCCTTGTGGGTCGGTAGCGCCTGGGTCTCGCAATTGACGCCGGTCATCGGGCCCGGAAGCACGATCTCCTCGCGCCCGCCGCCCATGCGCGCATCGTAATTGTCGACCATGGCGAAGCCGAGCTGGTTCGCGAGTTCGGGCATGGCGAGATAGACCGGATCCTCGTTGCGGTAGTTGGGCAGGCCCGTGGTCGGGGGTTTCGGCGTCGGCGTCGGCGTTGGCGTTGGCGTCGGGGTGGGAGTGGGCGTCGGAGTGGGGGTAGGAGTTGGCGTTGGCGTCGGGGTTGGTTTGGGCGTGGGTGTCGGGGTAGGCGTTGGGGTCGGGGTGGGGGTGGGCGTAGGTGTTGGTGTCGGCGTGGGAGTTGGCGTCGGCGTGGGGGTCGGGGTCGGCGTCGGCGTGGCAGTTGGTGTCGGCGTGGGCGTGGGAGTTGGTGTCGGCGTAGGCGTCGGTGTCGGGGTAGGCGTGGGGGTTGGGGTCGGCGTCGGCGTCGGTATCGGTGTCGGCGTAGGTGTCGGCGTCGGGGTGGGCGTGGGTATGGGGGTGGGTATGATGGTCGACGTCAGATACCAATAGTTGCCGCCATCGCCGGTTTCTTCGACGAGCTGGTATTGATAGGCGCCCGCCTCGACGGGCTGACCCAAAGTGAATTCACTCTTGTTCCCGCCGTTAGCCTCGGCCACGAGAATGCCGCTCGTCAGCGCGCCGGGCCCGTTGGTATTGTAAACCAAGAGCTGGTTCGTACCGGTCGCGTTGCCGTTGATGGTCAAGAGATCGGTGGCGGAACCGTCGCCGCCGAGAAAGGTGTCGAGCGCGACCGATCCGGCACCCGATCCGACGAAATTCCCGTTGATTCGCAGCGTATCGCCAGCGAACCCGTTGTGCATCGTGAGCTGGCCCGAGTTGTTGAAGGTCGCGACGTTGAAGATCGTGCTTGCGACGGCGCTTGCGCCGGGGTTGGCGGCGACGATTGTGCCGGTGGAGCTGTTGGTGACCGTGTCCGACGCGCCGGAGAAGTTTTGTGTGGCGCCGGCGCTGTTCCAGGTTCCGTTGTTGGTCAGACTGTTCGCGCCGGTGGTCGGGGCTGAGAACGAGACCGCGCCGGTCAGCACGCCGTTGTTGATGACTGTCGTCGCGCCAATGGTTGCCGATCCCAAGGTCGTGATCGCCGTGCTGGTCGAACTCAGCGAGCTGTTCTCGACAGTCGCCGCGCTGCCGATCGTGATCTGGGATGGCTGCGTGGAGTTCATGAGAATGGCTTCGGACACGCCCTGGACGGTCCCGTTGAGCTGCGCGGTCGTCGCGCCCGTCCCCGTATTAACGACTTCCAGGCCTATCAGGCCGCTGAGATTGTTGGCGGTGATGCCGATCGTCGACGAACTGCCGTAAGCTTTGACGTAGAGGCCCCTGCCGGCGGTTCCGACGCCGCCGCTTCCGACGCCCGCCATCGTTCCCGTCGATGTGATCGTCAGCGTCCCGGCTTTGTTGACGATCCACCCGCCCTGGCCCGCGCCATAGGCGTTGTTGACGCTGACGCTCGCCGTGGGCCCTTTGTTATAAACATAGACGCCCGCTTGTGTCGGCGCTGAAGCCGGCAGGGGGCTGCCGAGCGTGCCCGTCGAGGTGATGCTGAGAGCGCCGATCGTGGAAGAATTCCTGGCGAGGATGCCGAAGCCCGCGCCGTTGACGTCGCCGGCTTTGATCGTGATCCCGGCGCCGGTGCCCCCGGTGGTGGGCTGGTTGTAGCGGGCGTAGATGCCGACATTGCCCGTCGTCGTCACGGCGCCTTTGGCGTTGATATATATGCCGCCGCTTCCGTTCACGCCGGAGATGGAGTTGCTCGCCTTGATGCCGTCCCACCCTGCCGTGACCTGGCCCGTCGTGATCGAGAGGCCGCCCGCGCCCGAATTGTAGGCTGCCACGCCGTAGCCGCCGACATTGATGGTGGAGGTCGTGATCGACACCCCGCCCGTGCCGGTATTGGAGACTGTGACGCCATTGGCGATGTAGCGGCTGGAGTTGGTGGCGGTGAGCGCGGCGCCGGCGTTGATCGTCACATTTCCGTTCGCCTCGTTCTTGACGAAGATATCGCCGTACTCGCCTTGGGCGCTGATCGCGCCGGTCGTCGTGATCGATATGCCGGTGGACGTGACGTTGCTGAAGTTCGGACCCTGCAACACGGAGATGCCGGTGGCTGTCGTGTGCTGCCCGCCGTAGGTCGTCGTGACGCCCGCCGACTTGATGGTGACGCCGGTCGTGAGGCCGGCGCCTTCAACGTAGATGCCGTCCCGGTTGGCGCCTGCCGTGCCGCCGCTGACCGTGATCTGCCCGGCATTGACATAGATCGCTCCCGACGTGTTCCCCGTGCCCAGCGACTTGATGTAGACGCCGGCGTCGCCCGACTGGATCCCACCGGGGGCCTTGACGGACACGCCCGCGCCCGTGGTGTAGGTGTGAACGCCATAGCGCTGGGACGTGACGAGGCCGTTCGACGTGATCGTGATGCCGCCGGCGTTCGCGCCGGCTTTGGCGTAGATGCCGTTAATCACGCCGGTTACGGCCTGCGTCTGGATATTGGTGACGCCGGTCCCGTTGTTGTAAGCCCTTATGCCCGCGAAATTGCCGAGCCCGCTCGGCGACGCCTCGACCACGGCGCCGGTCGTGGTGATCGACAGCGTTCCCGAGCCGCCGGACATGGTTCCGATCACGCCGTAAGTCGTACCGTTGACCTCGTTCGCGTTGATCGTGAGGTTCCCGCCGAACGTCCTGCCTGCAATGCCCCAACCCGCTTGCCCGGTGACGTCGCCGGTCGTGGTGATCGTGATGGGCGAGGAGCCGGTCGCTCCTTCCATGTAGATGCCGTTGGTAAAGCCGGTGATGGTCGAGCTATTGCTGTCGGTGAAGCTGCCGACGCCCGAGCTCGTGAGATTGAAGGCCGGCCCGGCGGTGGTGGTGATCGAGAAGCCGGATGCGGTGCTCACGCTTAAGGGAACGCCCGGGCTGAACGACTGCGTCGTCGTCAGCGCGCCCGAGCAGACATAGGTTCCGACAGGCGAGGCGACGCACGCGGCATAGGCTCGGCGGCCATAGCCTACGCAAAGCGCCCCGAGCATCGCCGTGCTGACGAGCAGCCGCTGCTTTGCGTCAGGCAAGGGCTTCCAATTGGTCATGAATTCGCCGCCCCGGGGCCCCGATTCCCCAATCATTTATCCGGTGGCGCATACCGAAGCGCAAGAGCGCTCGCGACGTAGCGGCCTGACGCAGCGGGATATTCCGCCCGTGTGGCTATTGGGATACAGTAACGCTACTGATTCAGCTTACGAAATTGTTAATTTCCCGACTGCGGCGCTGTTGAGGTCAGATCCAGCTTTTCAGCCACATCCGCGCGTAATACCCCTTCGCATCGACGCCAATTCCGCCGGCCAGAACTGGCAGAAAGAACAGAAAGGTCGCGGCGGCCAGCACCGGAACTCCGACTGCCGCCCACCCCCGCCAGGTCCCGGCGCCGCGAAACACCACGAGCGCGAGAGCAGGGGCGAAGCACATAACCGAGGGGAAAAAGTAGAATGAGAACTCGAGGCCCTTCGGATTGAACAACCAGGGAAGGTATTGTGACAGAAATCCGACCGCCACGATCATCGAGTCCAGGTCGCGCCTGACGATCCATCGGTGGATGGCGATGAGAATCGCGGCTTCGCCGGCGGCCAGAACGACGGGATTGACCAGCGCGACGACGGCCGACGCCGGATTGTGGGACCATACGCCGCCCGGAATGAAGAAATAATACCAGACCGGGCGCTTCATCCACAGCCAGGTCGGCCAAAGGCTAGCGTAGGGGTGGGGCGCCGACACGCCTCCCCAGACGTCAAACATACGCGCATGCAAGTCGATGAACTCGAGCGGCGTCCCCGCCTGGACGATCTGCGGAAGAAAAGCGGCGAAATAAGCGAGAAGCGGGGCGACGATGAACGCGAGGAGGGCGCCAGAGGGAGTCATCGCCGGCCAGCCTCCGGGCGCGTAAAAGTCGGTGGTCCGCGGGTCCTCGAAGCGGACGCGCCAAGTCCTCAGGAGCGCGATCAGGAGGTAGGCGCCCGCGAGGCCGAACAGCAGAAAGAACCCCGACCATTTGCAGGCGGAGGCAAGCCCAAGGCAGACGCCCATCGCAAGCGCGTAGCCGAGCGAGCGCCGGCGGTCCGGCTCCTTGATACTGAATGTAAAAAAGGCGAGCGCCAGGGTGCAGAAGGCCATCAGGAAGATGTCCAGCATGGCGATCCGCGCCTGCACAAACACGACGTGGCTGCAAAAAACGACCGCCGCCGCCCATAAAGCCTGGGGGACGCTGCGCAGAAGGGCGAACGCCCACAGAAACGTGCCCGAAACGGCAAGCGCGCCGAAACCTGCGCTCATCACCCGCCACCCGAAGGGATTGTCGCCGAACAACCACATCCCCAGGGCGATCATGAGCTTGCCGAGCGGCGGATGCTCCTCGTGCATCATCTCGCCGGCCGCCAGCCATTTCTGGGCGGTCGGGACGTACCATGTCTCGTCGAACATCATCACATTCGGAGTGTCGACGTCCCACAGGAACGCGGCGAGCGACAGGGCAAACACGACGACGATCGCGACCGCGACCGTTCTCGGCTTCGGGGCGATCCAGTCCTTCACCCATCGCCCATTCGCGAAGCTCACTTCCCGTTCGATCCTTTCGCCGGACGGACCGTCTTCAGCCGCCGCTTCGACAGGTGAAAGATCGGCTCGGACTGGCCGGACGGGTCATGCCCCCGGACGTAGTTGCGCTGCCAGCCCTGTTCGATCGCCGCGGGATCGCCGCGCGCGACACGCGCCTGAAAGTCCGAACGGCTCTGCCGCCACGCGTCGTAGCCCGCCTTGACCGCCGGGTCGTCGCCGATGTCGCAGACCACCGGCTGGACCTCGTCGAGCATCCCGTGCGGCGTCATGACCAGGAAACAGAAGGCCTCGCCCTTGTCGAAGCGCACCGTCGTCGGCCGCGTAAAGCGCCAGTTCATCGTGAAGGTGAAGGGCAGCCAGTCGGTTTCGACGAGACCTTCGAGGGGGACGACGCCGTCTTTCAGCGTATTGGGGGCGCCGCGAACCCAGAGCGCCCAGCCGGGCGACGTGCGGAAATGATAACCAGGATGAAAGGTCAGGACCCCGTGGCCAAACACGCTTCCGGCCACCATCGGCAGGCGGGCGTCGCCATCGAGCGACTTGATCTGGATGTCGGTTATGTCGCGCCCGCCGTTCCAGGTGACGATGAACGACATGGGCAGCGTGAGCTCCCAGCCGCTCGAGTTGGCGATCGGCAGGGGCGTGCACCGATAGGCGAAGCGCTCGGTCGTCGTGTCCATCCAGGCGCGGTCCGGCCGGCCGGGAACGATCGGCGGCGGATCAGGGTACTCGCGATAGCAGTGCAGGTCCGGGATCGATTTGAGGAAGTCCGTCATTGCTCCCGCCGCACCCTCCGCCACGGCGGATCGCCGTTCCTCATGTCTGCTCGCTCGATATCACGCAAGGCGAAGCCGCTACAACCGCAAGACTTTTCCGAGATCTTCCCGGTGACTCCGGGCGCGCGGCGCACTTAGAATGCCGGGAATATGGCTCGGCGATCCCTCGGCAGTCCGGACAGGTCATGCGCATAATCGTGCTTGGCGGCGGCGTGGTCGGCGTCACCACCGCCTATCAGCTGCAGAAAGACGGCCACGACGTCGTCATTCTCGAGCGCAACGCCGAGGTCGCGTCCGAGGCGAGCTGGGGCAACGCCGGCATGATCGCGCCGGGGCATTCCTTCGTCTGGTCGTCGCCGAAGGCGCCGATGATCCTGCTCAAATCGCTCGTTCTCAAAGATCAGGCCCTGCGCTTCAAATTCTCGGCCGATCCCCAGCTCTATTCCTGGTCCTGGCTGTTCCTCATGGAATGCACGTCCGAGAAGGCGCGCCGCAACACGCTTCTCAAGCACCGCCTCGCCGCCTACTCCCAATCCGTGCTCAAGGACGTCGTGGCCGACGAGGCCATCGACTTCAACCGCAACCAACGCGGTATCCTCTACTTCCATCGCGATCAGCAGGCGCTCGACAGGGGCGTCGCCAATATGAAGCTGCTCGAATCCGACGGCCAGGCGATCAAGGTGCTCGATCGGGAGGGCGTGATCGCGCTCGAGCCGTCTCTTTCCTCCGCGAAGGGCAAGATTGCCGGCGGGATTCTTTGCCCGACCGACGAGACCGGCAAATCCGCCCTCTTCACTCGCGCTTTGGCGGCCAAAATCGTCGCGCGCGGGGGCGGAGTGCATACGGGCGCGGCGATCACCGGGCTCGAGGCTGACGGCGACAGCATCCGGCAGGCGCTGACCGACAAGGGCGCCTTCAAGGGCGACGCCTTTGTCCTCGCGCTGGGGGCGCAGAGTCCCCTTCTCGCGCGTAAGCTCGGGATTCGATTGCCCATCTATCCGATTAAGGGCTATTCCTTGACAATACCGATCGGCAATCGTCGGTCGCCACCCACCATCGCCTCCGTCGACGAGCATAACCTTGTCGCGATCTCCCGCTTCGGCGATCGGATCCGCGTCACCGCGACGGCGGAGTTCGCCGGCTACGACACGAGCCACAAGCCGTCCGACTTCGTGTTCATGAAGGCGGTCACGGAGGAGCTTTACCCCGAGGGCGCCGATTACGGCCGGGCGGACATGTGGGCTGGCCTCAGGCCGATGACTCCCAACAATCTTCCGCTCTTCGGGCGGCGCCGTTTCCAGAACCTTTTCCTCAACACCGGCCACGGCCATATCGGCTGGACCATGTCGCATGGCTCAGCGAGGATCACCGCCGATCTGATCGCGGGACGCAGGCCGGCCATGTCCATGGACGGCCTCCTGGTCGAATGAAGCAAAGGGCAGAACCGATGACGCTCGCCGAAACCGCCGCTCCCTCCGTCCGCTCCGCGCCAACGGACCTTGGCGTCCTCCCATCCGAACTCGACGGCGGCGTCGCGTCGCGCGCGGCAATCGGTCTCATTGTTTTGGCCACCGATCAGACGATGGAGCATGAATTTCGCGCGCTTATCCGCCAGCCGGGCGTCGCCTTCTACGAATCCCGCGTCTTCAACGACAATGACATCAATCCCGATACCTTGCGCGCGATCGGTCCGAGGATCACGCCGAGCGTCTCCCTTATCTTACCCAGCATTCCGCTCGATGTCGTCGCATTCGGCTGCACTTCGGCGACGATGACGCTCGGTGAGGACGCGGTATTCGCGGAAATCCGCAGAGTTCGGCCGAATGTCGCCTGCACGACGCCAGTCACTGCCGCGCTCGCGGCGTTCCGGGCGCTGGGCGCGAAGAAAATCGGCCTTCTCACGCCCTATGCGCCTCTGATCAACGCCAATCTCGTGAAATATTTCAGCGCCCGCGGGGTCAACATCACCGCCGTCGCGACGTTCGACCGCCAGGATGACCGCGAGGCCGCTCGCATCACCGTCGCCTCGATCGAAGCCGCCGCCGAGCGCTTCGCAGCTACATCGGCAGTCGATGCGATCTTCGTCTCATGCACCAGCCTCCGCGTCGCCGAGGCGGTCGCCGGGCTTGAGCAGCGCCTCTGCGTGCCGATCACTTCCAGTAACCACGCGATGGCATGGCATTGTCTGAGGCTTGCCGTAGTCGACGATGTTGTTCCCGGCGCCGGAAGGCTGTTCGAACTGACCCTCGTCTGACCGCAAGCCGGCTTAAGCCGCCGCCTTCCGATAGCCTTCACGTCGGCGAAGGCGATTTTCGGCGAGCGCTCTTGCTTGTAGCGCAGGCTGAAGGCGCAGGCGGAGGACTCCGCCTCGTCGTTGGCCTCAATCCTCTCGCCCTGTAGCCTCAAGTTCGGCAGAGCATACCTTTCGCAAAGCCTCAAGATCGTCGTGAGCCAGCTTCCAGATGACAGCCGCGGCGATGCTCTCGTAGTCGTGGCGCAGAATGTTGCCGATGCTTGCCACCTTCCGCCAGGGGATTTCCGGGTGACGGGCCTTCAACTCGGTCGGGAGATGGCGTTCGCCTCGGAGATGATTTCAACGCCGCGCTCGACGAGCCATTGCCGTCGCCAGTCGCGCTCGAAGGTCTCGAGGGAAATATCGCCAAGCGCCCCACGAATCCTTAGGATCGCTTCGACAATATCGGACAAACGTAGCGCGAGCGAGCGCTTGGCCACTAGAAGACGCGCGCAGCAGAGGCTTCGATGTTCTGTCGCAGCATCTTGTGCAGACTATCGCGCGTCATGATGTCCGCCTTGGCGCCGAGAATGCTAGCCGTGTATTCCTTCACGTCCATCAGTTCGTAGAGACCAAGTTTGCCTTTCGGGTAGTCGAAGAACAGATCGACGTCGGAATTGTCTCCCGCTTCGCCGCGCGCAGTGGAGCCGAACAGGTAAAGCTTCTCCACGCCGAGCCGCTTAAGTTCCGCTTCGTGCTCAAGCAATCGGCCTATGGCTTCTTCGCGCGTCATGATTCTGTTTTTGTAACACATCAAACGCGTCCGTTTCCACCTGCCTGCCAGCTCACGCCGCCGCCTTCTGATAGTCCTTCACGTCGGCGAAGACGACTTTCGGCCAGCGTTCCTGCTCGTAGCGCAGGTTGAAGGCGCTCGAGGCCATGAACACCGGTGCGCCGTCGAGATCGGAAGCGATCGAGGACGGATAGGACGCCAGGAACTTCTCCATCTCCGCCTTGTCGGTCGACGACACCCAGCGGCAGACCTCGAAGCGGCTCTGCTCGAACGACACCGGCAGGCCGTATTCGGCGTCGAGCCGCTCGACCAGCACGTCGAGCTGCAGCGCCCCGACGACGCCGACGATCGCCGCCGCGCCGTCATGGGGCAGGAACACCTGCACCACGCCCTCTTCCGCCATCTGCTGCAAGGCCTCGCGCAGCTTCTTGGCCTTCATGGCGTCGGCGAGCTTGACACGGCGCAGGATCTCGGGGGCGAAGCTCGGCACGCCGCGAAAGACGATCTCCTCGCCCTCGCTCAAGGTGTCGCCAATCCGGAGCAATCCGTGATTGGGGATGCCGACGACATCGCCCGCGTAAGCCTCTTCGGCGAGCGAACGGTCCTGGGCAAAGAAGAACTGCGGCGCCGAGAGCGTCACCGGCTTGCCGGTCCGCACCAGTCTCGCCCGCATGCCGCGCATGAGCCTGCCCGAGCACACCCGCATGAAGGCAATGCGGTCGCGGTGGTTCGGATCCATATTCGCCTGGATCTTGAAGACGAAGCCGGTCATCTTGGCTTCGTCGGCTTTCACGGTGCGGGTCGCGGCGGCCTGCGCGCGGGGGCTCGGCGCGAATTCGGCCATCGCGTCGATCAGGTCCTTGACCCCGAAGTCCTTTAGCGCGCTGCCGAACAGGACCGGGGTCAGATGGCCCTCGAGAAAGGACTGCTTGTCGAACGGCTTCAGCCCCTCGATCGCGAGATTCAGCTCCTCCATCGCTTCGGCGCGCTCGTGCTCGGGCAGAAGCTCTGCGACCTTCGGGTCGTCCGGCCCGTTGACCCGGATCGTCGCGGCGTTCTTGCCGAGCGGCGTCAGCAGGCTGTTGCGGATGTCGTAGGCGCCGGCGAGCGAGCGTCCGCGGCCGATCGTCCAGTTGAGCGGCGCCGTGTCGAGCGCGAGCGTCTTTTCGATCTCGTCCAGCAGGTCGAACGGGTCGCGAGTCTCGCGGTCCATCTTGTTGATGAAAGTGACGATCGGAATATCGCGTAAGCGGCAGACCTCGAACAGTTTTCGCGTGCGCGCTTCGATGCCCTTCGCCGCGTCGATCACCATCACCGCAGAATCGACCGCGGTCAGGGTGCGATAGGTGTCCTCGGAGAAGTCCTCGTGACCGGGGGTGTCGAGGAGGTTGAAGACGCAGCCGGCGTATTCGAAGGTCATGACCGAAGTTACGACCGAAATGCCGCGCTCGCGCTCGATCCCCATCCAGTCGGAGCGGGTCTGGCGGCGGTTCGCCTTCGCGCGCACCTCACCCGCGAGCTGGATCGCGCCGCCGAAGAGCAGGATCTTTTCGGTCAGCGTCGTCTTGCCGGCGTCGGGGTGCGAGATGATCGCAAAGGTGCGCCGGCGCGCGACGGGGTTCGGTTCAGGCATCGGGCTCTTGAGTTTTCGGGGAGAAGGCGGGCTTTATCTAATGCGCGGCGGGGATAAGGGGAAGGGCTGCCGCTTCGGGCTGAAGCGGCTCGCTGCTTCCGGCTCAATCATTCCCGCCCGGGCTTCCAGCCCTCGTTCTGGTAGCGGTCCGGTAGGCCAAACTCCAACTTCAGGGCCGCGAGCGTCCTGAGCAACTTTTTCTCGACCTCGAGGGAATACGGCGCAAGTCTCGTCTCAGCGGCGCGCTGAAAGGCCGCCTGCACCAGAGCCTGGAACTCGGGACTTCCGGTGAAGCCTCGGCTCGCGACCTCCGGAGCTTGCCTGACGACCTGGTCGAGCGGGACTTCGCCGTTGAAGTACCGCGCGAGGACCTCACTGGTCCGTCGCGTCGTCCGACGAAAGCGAAGCCTGCGGAAGACAAAGCCGACGATCAGCAGCGCGGCGATGCACGCCACAACTCCGTATTTGATCGTCGTCGCATCGTCCATCGGCCGCGCCTCCTCCCGGCGACAACGATCTCGTAGCTGACGACGCGCGCATTGACGGAGATCAATCCGGCGTTCAAGCCGCCTCCGGCCGCGCCTATGCCTGCCGGGCATTCCATCATAAGGAAAATCCTGTTCCTTTCGAGGCATTTCCGCAGCCATGGTTCGCTCTCTCCCAGTCCGCATTCAGAGGTTCCCCGCTTCCATGCTCGATCGTCCGCAAACCCGCGACGGTTGGCTCGCCCGCGCCGCAGCGCTCAAGATTGAGGGGCGGCCTTCATCGACGGCGCCTACGTCAGCGCGCTCGACGGCGCGACTTTCGCCAAAATCTCGCCGATCGACGGCAAGGTCTTCGCTCAGGTAGCCGATTGCGGCGCGGACCATATCGATCGCGCCGTCAAGTCGTCGCGCGCGGCCTTAGAGTCCTATGACCTCTCATCGCTCGCGACGCCGTCGGCGGCTTCAAGCGGTCCGGCTTCGGCCGCGACCGCTCGCCCCACCCCATCGACAAGTACATGGACTTCAAAACCGTCTGGACCCACTATCGGTAACAGTCGCCGGAGCGACGACGCGCCGTGCACAAAAGTCGCTTGCGAATGGGAAGGATATCGAGCGTGCCCGAAACCTTCCTTCCGCCGCTCCATGCTCCACGAGCCGTTATCACCAGCATCGAAATCACCCGGCATCGCCTCCATTTCGATCCCCCATTCCACGCGAGCTGGGACACAAAGCCCCGCACCTTCTGGGACGCCGCGATCGTCGCCGTTCACACCGACCTCGGGGTGACCGGTTACGGCTCGGGCGACATGATGCTCGGATTCGAAGGGCATGAAGCTTTGTTCGTCGGGCAGGACGCGCTCAAGCTCGAGCGCCACTGGCGCATCCTAAACAACATCAGCTTCCATGGCGGACGCTGCTGGCCGCTCGATCTGGCGCTATGGGACCTTGCTGGCAAGATCATGGGCCAGCCGTGCTGGAAGCTGATCGGCGGCCTCTCCGACCGCGTGCGCGCCTACGCCTCGTCCGGAACTCTGCGCGGCCCCGAAACGCTCGCGAACGTCGCGGAGCGGTATCTGGCCGAGGGTTTCGCCGCGATGAAGATCCGTTTTCATCGCGGCGACTGGAGGGCCGATATCCGCGCGCTCGAGGCCGTGCGTAAGCAGGTCGGCGACCGGCTTGAGCTGATGGTCGACTGCAATCAGGGCTGGCGCATGTCGTGGGACGCCTATCCACCCTGGTCGTTGAAAGACGCGGTCCGCGTCGCAAGGGAACTCGAGCGCCTCGGCGTCTATTGGATGGAAGAGCCGCTCCATCGCGGCGATCGCGACGGCATGCGGGCGCTGCGCGGCATGACCGACCTCAGGATCGCAGGAGGCGAGATGACCCGTGAGCTCTACGAATTTCGCGACCTCATCGTCGGAGGCTCGCTGGATGTGCTGCAGCCGGACGCGGCGCTTGTCGGCGGCCTGACCGGGCTCCGCCGGGTCGCGTTGATGACGCAGGAGCACAATCTCGTCTTCACGCCGCACACCTGGACGAACGGCATGGGCGTCGTCGCCAACGCGCATCTGGCGGCTGGCCTCTGCGATGCACCGTTCCTCGAGTTTCCCTACGATCCGCCCGAATGGGACCTCGACCGGCGCGACTACATGATGGCGGAGCCCTTGAAGGTCGATTCATCCGGCGCAATCGTATTGTCCGATCGGCCCGGAATGGGCTATGAGGTTGATCTCAACGCGCTCGGAAAGACACGAGTCGCCTGAAGGCTCTCCGGCGCGGGGAGGACGGATGGATCGAAAGTGGTTGCCGCTGAACGCCCTGAGAGCGTTCGAGGCGGCTGGGCAGCACCTCAGCTTCACGGCCGCAGCCAACAGTCTGACGGTCGCGCAGAGCGCGGTCAGCCGTCACGTCATCGTGCTCGAGAATTTTCTCGGCGTGGCGCTGTTCGAGCGCCGTCCCCAGCAGCTCGTGCTGACGGAAGCCGGCCGGCACATTCTGCCCGTCGTGTCGAAATCGTTCGACCGCATCGACCAGGCGCTCGGCGAGGTCATCAAGGAGAAGGGCAGGCCGAAGCGCGTGCTGAAGGTCGCGCTGCCGACCTCGTTCGCGCACAGGCTCGCGATCCCGATCCTGCGCGACTTCCGCGCCGAGAACGCCGGCATCTCGCTCGAGATCGTCTCCAAGCCCACCACCGGCCCGGAGGTCGACGGCGACGTCGATATCGCCATCGTCTATTCCGAGCCGCGCGTCACCGACGCGATTCACGATCTCCTCTGGATGGTGCGTTCGACCCTGCTGTGCAGCCCGCAGCTGCTCGAGGGCGCCGACGCCACCGATCCGGCGCGGTTCATCGCCGCCAACGATCTGCTGCATCTCAAGATCGACGGGCGGCCGCGCCACTTCTTCTGGGAAATGTTCGTGCGCTCGATCGGACGGCCCGACATTGCGGTCGATCGCGGGCTCGTCTTCGACACCCAGCAGCTCGAGGCCCAATATGCGATGAGCGGCGACGGGCTCGCGCTTCTCGATCCGCTTTTGTTCCATGAGGAGATCAAAGCCGGACGCCTCGTGCGTCCGTTCGATCTTTGGCTCGACGAAGGCTACGGCTATTATCTGACGACCCACCCCGAAGACCTCAGCAACGAGGCCGTCGCATTGTTCCGCTCCTGGCTCATTGCGCGCTTCTCCGCCGGCCCCACCGGCCGGCCGGCCGAAGACGGCGGCGCGCCCGAGCCGCCGAAGCTGCGCGCCGCGAAATAGGCTCGAGCTGGAGCAATTTTGCATGTCACGATGCCAATTTGGCGCGAGGCCGCGCGGCGCGGCCCGGCTAGCCTGACCAATGCCCGATGACCGGAGGGGAGCCCATGTCCGCGGAAACCCAGCCTGAGGACGCCGGCCGCCGGCGCCGGCGCGGCGCCGAGCGCGCCGCCGCTTCGGCGTCGCCGCCGCCCGCTCAGCCGCTTGCGCCGTTCGCGCCGCTCGATCTCGTCTCGAAGGACGAGCTCGAAATCGATCCATCGGCTGGCGCTGAGAGCGCTGCAGGAAATCGGGATCGACTTTCTGCACGACGGCGCGCGCGCGATGCTGAAAGATGCCGGCGCCGACGTCGAGACGGGCTCGCAGCGCGTGCGATTTGATCCGGCGCTGGTCGAATCGAAGATCGGGCTCGCGCCGAAGGAATTCACCCTGCACGCGCGGAACCCGGCGCGCGATCTGAGGATCGGCGGGCGCCATATCGCCTTCGGCTCCGTGGCGAGCGCGCCCAATTCCTTCGATCGCGCCGGCGGACGAAGGCCTGGCAATCATCGCGACTACCAGAACTTCCTCCGACTTGGGCAGACCTTCAATTCGATCCATTTCTGGGGCGGCTATCCGGTCGAGCCGATCGACATTCACGCCTCGGTCCGCCACCTCGACGCGCTCTTCGACATGCTGACGCTGTCGGACAAGCCGATCCACGCCTACAGCCTCGGGCGCGAGCGCAACCTGGACGCGATCGAGATGATCAAGATCGCGCGCGGAATCGACGATGCGACGCTCGAGCGCGAGCCGTCGCTGTTCACGGTCATCAATTCGTCCTCGCCGCTGAGGCTCGACACGCCGATGCTCGAGGGCGTCATCCAGATGGCGCGGCGCAATCAGGTCGTGGTGCTGACCCCGTTCACCCTCGCCGGCGCCATGGCGCCGGTGACGCTCGCCGGGGCGCTTGCGCAGCAGCACGCGGAGGCGCTGGCCGGGCTCGTCATGACGCAGACCGTGCGGCCGGGCGCGCCCTTCGTTTATGGCGGCTTTACCTCCAACGTCGACATGAAATCGGGCGCCCCGGCGTTCGGCACGCCCGAGTACATGAAGACGGCGATCGTGGGCGGGCAGCTCGCGCGCCAACTCTCGGTCCCCTACCGCTCCTCGAACGCCAACGCCGCCAATTCGCTCGATCCGCAGGCGGCCTACGAAAGCGTATTCTCGCTCTGGGGAGCGATCATGGGCGGCGTCAATTTTCTCATGCACGGCGCCGGCTGGATGGAGGGAGGCCTGCAGGCTTCGTTCGAGAAGATGGCGCTCGACGCCGAACTGCTCGCGATGGTCGCCGAGTTCCTGCGGCCGCTGCGAGTGGAGGACCAGGATCTCGCGCTCGAAGCAATGCGCGAAGTCGGTCCCGGCGGGCACTTCTTCGGCGCCGAGCACACCCAGTCGCGCTACCGCACCGCCTTTTTCGCGCCAACGATCTCCGACTGGCGCAATTACGAGACCTGGCGCGAGGCCGGGTCCCCCGCCGCCATCGACGCGGCCGAGCGCATCGTCGCCGAACGCCTGCGCAATTATGCGCCCCCGCCATTCGAACCGGAGCGGCGCGAGGCGCTCGAGGCCTTCGTCGCCCGCCGCAAGGCGGAGGGCGGCGCGCCGACCGACTTTTGAAACCCGTAGCCGCGCAAGTTCCGGCGCGCGATTCCGCTCGCGTGCACGCGACGGTCGCCGGAGTGTTTTTCGCGTTCGGGGTCGGCATCGGCCTTTGGGGCGGCGCCGCGGGCGCGATTCTCGCGCGCGCTCACATCGATTCCGCCGCCTTCGGCGTGATTCTTACCGCCTACACGGCCGCCTATCTGGTCGCGATGTCGGCGGGCGGCGCGCTCGCCCATGCCTTCGGCGTACGAAAGGTCCTTGTGGTCGGCGCGATAGCGTTCGGAGCGGCCTTGTGCGCGCTCCTGAACGCAAGGACCGCGGCGACGGTCGGCGGGATTCTGATCGGGTCCGGCCTTCTTGGCGGCGTCGTCGACGTGACGATGAATGCCGAAGGCGCCCGGATCGAACGGCGCCTCGGCCGGCCGATCCTCGCGCGCCTGCATGGAGCGGCGTCGGCCGGAATGACGATCGGAGCGATTCTCGGCAGCCTGATCGTCGCCAGCGCGGCGCCTTGGGCGGCCGGGCTCACCGCCGCGCTTGGACTTGGCGCGGCCGGTCTGGCCTATGGCCGAGCCGCCATGGGCGAGGCGGAGTTGGCCAAGGTTGCGCTGCCGTCGGCAGCGCGAGGCCTCTCCTTCGCGCCGGCCCTGATCGGGCTCGGCATCGTCATCGGCGTCTCGATCGCCGCCGAGACGGCGGCCGCGCTCTGGTCGACCATCTTGCTGCGCGCAGAGGCGCCGGCTCTTGCGGCGATCGCCGGTCTCGGGGCCGCGTTTTTTTCCGCCTGCCAGGCGACGCTGCGCTTCAATGCCGATGTCATCCGGCTCAGGTTCAGCGACCGGCGGATCATCTTCGGATCGTTCGCGGTCGCCGCCGCCGGATTTGCGGTCGTCGCCGCGGAGGGTGGTTTCGCGCAGAGCGTCGCCGGCTTTGCGCTGATCGGCATCGGCACCGGCGCTATCGTTCCCTGCGGCTTCGCCCTCGCGGCTCGCCAGACCGGGACGCAGCCGGCGATCGGCCTTTCCTCCGCGTCGCTGTTCAGCGCGCTGACCCGCCTGCCGGCCCCGCTCGCCACCGGAGCGATCGCGCAAAGCTTCTCCCTTCCGCTCGCTTTCGCCGCGTTCGCTATCGCGCTCGCCGCGGCCGCCGCCGGCATGGCCGTCTTCGCACGGCGCAATGCAAGCGTCACAAGAACAGTGTAAAATGTTGGGGGTTGCCGTGGCTGCTGTCTTCACTCAGAAGTCTGGGGGATTGCGGCGCCGCAGCATCGATAGTACGGAGAATTGATGAGCAGGGTTCAGCCAGTGATCATGTGCGGCGGCTCGGGCACCCGCGTCTGGCCGGAATCGCGGGAGAGCCTGCCAAAGCAATTCATTCCGCTGATCGGTGACCGGTCGACCTTTCAGGCGATCGTCGAGCTCGTGGGCGATCGGGCGATCTTCGACCCGCCGATCGTCATCACCAATTTCGCCTATCGCTTCCGGGTCGCCGAGCAGTTGACGGAGATCGGCGCCGAGGCGACGGTTCTGCTCGAGCCGGAACGGCGCGACAGCGCCGCGGCCGTCGGGCGCCGGCGCGGCCTGGGCCGCGATGCGCGATCCCAAGACCATCGTTGCCGTGCTGGCGGCCGATCACGTCGTCAAAGACGGCAAGCGCTTCGCCGAACTCTGCGCCCAGGCGGCGGTCGCGGCCGCGGCGGGAGAAATCGTCACTTTTGGCGTGACGCCTGACCATCCAGCAACCGGCTACGGCTACATCCACCCGGGCGAGCCGCTGGCCGTCGATCCGCAGGTGCGCCGCGTCGAGCGCTTCGTCGAGAAGCCGAGCGAGGAGCGCGCCCGGGAATTCATCGAGAGCGGCTATCTGTGGAACTCGGGCAATTTCGTGTTTCGCGCCGACGTAATGCTGGAGGAGCTCGCGCGTTTCGAGCCCGAGGTCGCCGCGGCGGCAAGTCAGGCGGTTGCGCTGGCGGGCAAGGATCTCAGCTTCATCGTTCTCGATCGCGAGTTCTTTGCCAAGGCGCCGAAGATCTCGATCGATTACGCCGTCATGGAGCGAACCAATAGGGCCGCGGTGCTGGCCTTCGACGTCGGGTGGTCCGATGTCGGCCAGTGGTCGACGGTCTGGCGGCTGAGCCCCCGCGACGCCGACGGCAACAGTCTCCGCGGCCGGGCGGTGGCGATCAATTCGTCAAATGTGCTGGTGCGCTCCGACGAACACCTGGCGGCGGTCATCGGCCTCGACAACATCATCGTGGTCGCCACCGGCGACGCCGTGCTGGTCGCGCACCAGTCGAAGGCGGATAAGGTCAAACAGCTGGTCGAACAGCTGAAGCTTGAACGTCATCCGGAGGCGACGCAGCATCGGCGCATGTACCGCCCCTGGGGCTATTACCAGAGCATCGATCAGGGCGCGCGCTATCAGGTCAAGCGCATCGTCGTGCGGCCCGGAGGACGGCTGTCGCTGCAGAAGCACTATCACCGGGCCGAGCACTGGATCGTGGTGCGCGGCGCCGCGGAAGTCACGCTCGACGGCAATGATCACCTCGTGCACGAGAACGAATCGATCTACCTGCCGATCGGCTCCAACCATCGACTCGCCAATCCCGGCAAGATCGATCTCGAACTGATCGAGGTGCAGACCGGCAGCTACCTCGGCGAGGACGACATCGTGCGGTTCGAGGACGTCTACAATCGAGTCTGATCTGGCGGCGCCCGCAAAGGGCGCCGCCGCCAGAGCTCGCGTTGGTGCGCTTAGTCTTGTTCCCGCGATGCGAGGCGAGCGATTTCGTGAATGTCTGCGCGGTCGATGCCGATGTCGTGCAGTTCACGGTCGGAGTACGTGGAGAGTTCCTGAACAACGCTCCAGTAGGCTCGTCGGGCGCGCAAGAAGCGCATGAGAGAGAACATCATTGGCGGTTTCCTGTGCTAGAACCGCCCTCCTTGTGAGCGCCCCCGAACTGTCAGGGACGTTTGGCCGCTTCTTCTCCTAGGCGGCCTAAATAAATTGTTGCGCTGCAAAAGTCAATGCTGCGGCGCGACAATTGATGTTAATTTTGCATGACTAAATCGTGACCATTGATTGACCGCGCGGCCAAATCGCTCAAATCCCCTGAAAACTGATCGAATCGAGATCGATTTTGTGTTCACCGATGCAGAATACGCATGGCTGCGTCCCGCAAACGGAATCGCTGACGAGCCCTCGGCGGCCTTGTCCGGCAGCATCGGGTTGACAGCGCTGGGATGGTCCCATAGTAGACCGCCGCACGAGCGCGCTCTCCGTTATGAGGGCGCGCTTGTCGTTTGACGCACCCGCGGCGTCCGCCTTGCTCGGCGGAAGCCTGTCGCCGCCCATGAGGGCGTAGAGGAGGGCGCGTTCCTCGTAAACCAATGGCCTGAAGAGGAACCGCGATGACGAAGCGCGCAGAAGCGAAGTACAAAATCGATCGCCGCATGGGCGAGAACATCTGGGGCCGTCCCCGCAGCCCCTTCAACAAGCGTGAATACGGTCCCGGCCAGCACGGCCAGCGCCGCAAAGGGAAGGCCACCGACTTTGGCACCCAGCTCAAGGCCAAGCAGAAGGTCAAGGGCTACTACGGCAACATTTCCGAGCGCCAGTTTCATAAATATTACGTCGAGGCGTTGCGGCTGAGGGGCGATTCGAGCGCCCATCTCATCGGCCTGCTCGAGCGCCGCCTCGACACGGTGATCTACCGCGCCAAATTCGTGCCGACTGTGTTTGCCGCGCGCCAGTTCATCAACCACGGCCACATCAAGGTCAACGGCCGCCGCGTCAATATAGCTTCCTATCAGGCGAAGGTTGGCGACCTGATCGAGATCAAGGAATCCTCGCGACAGCTCCCCCTGGTGATGGAAGCCATGGCCCTCGCCGAGCGTGACGTGCCCGACTATGTCGAAGTCGATCACGCCAAGGGGACGGCCAAGCTCACCCGCGTCCCCGGCCTCTCGGAAGTGCCCTATCCGACCCGGATGGAGCCGAACCTCGTCATCGAATTCTATTCGCGCTGACGCGGGCCCGAGGCCAGGCCTCACATTTTTTGCAGAGCGGCCGCATTGAGCATGCGGCCGCTTTTTTGTGTCGGCAGACCCCGCATCCGGCGCTTCGCGCCACCTTCTCCCGCAAGCGGGAGAAGGGCAAAGCCCGCCGTAAGACGGGTGTTCTTCCGAACGCTGCCCTATGGGGGAGGCAGCCTCACCATTTGCCCAGCCGAGGACAGATGTGCCGACCCCGCGTCCCGCAACCATAGGTCTCGGCGTCGGCCTCTATCTCGCGGGCGTGTTCATGTTCGCGCTCAACGACGCGCTCGGCAAATGGCTGGTGAAGGATTACGGCGTCGGACAATTGATGATGCTGCGCTCGATCGGCGCCGGCGTCATGCTCGCACCGATGATGATTGCGCTGCGTCCGCGCCTCCTCGACGTCGGCGACACGCCGTTGCAGATCCTGCGCGTGCTCTGCATATCGGCCGACACCTTCTCGTTCTACTGGGCGACGCGCACTCATGCCGCTGGCCGACGTGATGACCTTCTATATGGCGGCGCCGCTGATCGTCACCGCGCTCTCGGCGCCGCTGCTCGGCGAGAAGGTCGAACGGTTTCGCTGGATCGCCGTCGCGATCGGTTTCGTCGGCGTGGTGATTGCGCTGCGGCCGACGCCGCAGATGTTTTCCTGGGGCTCGCCGCTCGCGCTGTTCGGCGCGACCATGTTCGCCCTCGGCCAGACGCTGACCCGCAAACTGCGCGGCGTCCATTGGCTGCAGCTGACCGTCTGGCAATTCGCCGGCGGCGGCCTGATCGGCGCAGCGACCGTCCCCTTCGCCTGGACAAGGCCGAACGCCTTCGACCTCGGCCTGATGGCGCTGGTCGGCGTGGTCTCGATGGTCTGCTACGTGTTCATCACCCGGGCGCTCGCGCTCGCCCGCGCCGCCGTGCTCGCGCCGCTGCAATATTCCGCCATCCTCTGGGCGGCGATCGATGGGCTGGCTCGTCTGGCGCGACGCCCCGACGCTGCCGATCATCCTCGGCAACGCAGTGATCATCGGCAGCGGGCTCTATCTCGCGGCGAGGGGCAAGAATGGGGGAGCGCGGTGGAGTGACATCGGCGCCCGCGGCTTTGACCCGTCGCGGTTCAAGCCGCGATAGCGGAGATCCTGCCGTCGGCCTTCTCGGGGTCATCGGGCAGGGCGTCCGCGCGATCGTCGGGCTGAAGAACGCGGGATCGCTGAACTCGACCACGCCGACTGAGCAGGCGGAGTTCAGTCTGGCGTATCTCGTTCTGAGCCTGATGATCGGGTTCATCGCCGGGGTGATCGCCGGAATCGCGCTCAATCTGGAAAACATCATCACCGTCGATCCGAGCAACTGGAAAGCTGCTGCTCGGAATCGCCGGATCCGGCTATATCGGCGCGGACTTCAACGAAAATACGATGTCGTTCGTCATTCCCAGGACGAAGACCGCCTCGACAAAGACCCCACCGCCCCTCGTTGCCGTCCCGCCGCGTCCCCCAATCGTTCCGCCGGCCGCGCAGGCTGGCGATCAAGCCGCGCTCTCCAAAGGCCGCAGGCGCTCAATGCGCCGCGGGCGCTGCGCCGCCGAGTTTCACCTTGCGCAGGGTCATGGCGAGCGGCACGGCCAGGAGCGCAAGAATCATCAGGACCCAGAAAACGTCGATATAAGCCAGCAACGACGCCTGAAGCGTCACCTGCTGGCCGATCCAGGCCACAGCCTGTTGCTGCGCCTCAGCCATCGAACTCCCGTGCGCCTGGAAAAACTTCGTCACCTGTTGCAGCGTGTTCTGATACTGGACGCTTGCGGGGACCGCGTTCTCGATCAGCCGGGCCTGATGAAACTGCTCGCGGTGCGCAACCACATTTGAGGCGATCGAGACGCCGATCGATCCTCCGGTATTGCGCGCGGCGTTGATCAGCGCCGAGGCCATGTCGATTCTATTCGGCGGAATCCCATCGTAGGACGCGGCGATGATCGGGATGAAGATCAGCGGCAATCCAACCCCGAGATACATTCGCGAACGGGCAAAGAACCAGAAGTTGAGATTGCCGTAGACGTTCGTCAGCTCGTACATCGAGGCCGCGATGATGAGGGCGCCGGCCATAATCAGATACTTGGGCTGCACCTTGCTCGATATGCTGCCGATCACGAACATCATGACCATGGTGACGATGCCGCCCGGCGACAGCGCGAGGCCAGCCCAGGTGGCGGTGTAGCCGAAGTCCGTCTGCAGGAGCAGCGGCAGGAACTGGGTGGTCGCATAGAGGATGGCGCCGGTCGCCCCCATCACCAGGAATGAAGCGCCGAACTGGCGTGACCCCACCATGCGCACATCGATCATGGGATTGGACCTTGACATCTCCCACGGGATCATGAGGACGAAGGCGATCGCCGTGACCGCGGTCATCGCAATTATGAAGCCGGAACCGAACCAGTCGTCCTCGAGGCCCCGATCGAGCACGACTTCGAGCGCGCCGAGAAAAGTCGCGACCAGAAGGAAGCCGATAAGGTCGAAACGTACGCCCCTCGCCCCCTCTGCCTTGTTCGCAGGCAGAACAGCGGCGATTGCGGCCATCGTGGCGAGCCCGACCGGAAAGTTGATCAGAAAGCACCAGCGCCAGGAGATGTTGTCGGCCAGCCACCCGCCGAGCGTCGGCCCGACCACAGGTCCGACCACCACCGCAATGCCGAACAGCGCAAACGCCTGGCCGCGCTTGTTAGGCGGGAAGGCGTCCGCCAGGATCGACTGCGAGACCGGCACCATCCCGCCTCCCGCGAGACCCTGCATGATCCGGAACAGGAGAAGCGCGTCCAGATTCCAGGCTTGGGCACAGAGCAGCGAACTGAGGGTGAAGAGCCCAAGGCACGCGAGGAAGAAGGTCTTGCGCCCGAGCCGGCGGGCGAGGAACGGGCTTGCCGTCAGGCTCACGGCGTTGGCGACCAGATAGGTCGTCACAACCCACGAGGCTTCGTCGGTGCTGACGCCCATGCCGCCCGCGATATACGGCAGGACCACGTTGGCGACGGTGGTGTCGAGCACTTCCATGAAGGCGGCGAGCGCAACCAGAACGGCGATCAGCCAGGGGCTGGCGCCCACGGCGGTCGCAGGAGCAGCCGCGCGAGTCGAAGCCGCTGCGCTCACCCTTTGCCCCACGCCGGGATGCGAGCCTTGAGCCGCTCGTAGAGGGAAGGCGCGGGATTGGTCCGCACGGTCGGCACGACCGACATGCCGGGCCCGAGCGTGATATCGGTCGGCTGGTTGTCCATGACGATCTTGACCGGCACGCGCTGGACGATTTTCACGTAGTTCCCGGTCGCGTTTTCCGCAGGCAGCAACGAGAACGCGGTGCCCGACCCCGGCTGGATGCTTGCGACATGGCCGCGGATGATCCGCTCCGGGTAGGCGTCGATTGTCATTGTGACGGGCTCCCCCGGCCGCATCGCGTCGAGCTGCGTCTCCTTGAAATTCGCGGTCACCCAGATGTCGTCCGGAACGAACGAGGTGAGCGCAGTTCCGACCGTCGCGTACTGACCGACCGCCGCCGTGAGATTGGCGATCTTCCCGGGCTGGTCCGCCGTCACGGCCGTGTAGGAAAGGTTGAGCACGGCCTGGTCCCGCTGGGCTTCCGCTTGCCCGAGACTGGCCTCCGCGCTTTTGCGCTGCGCCCTCAGGGCGCCGACCTGTCGCTGAGCCGCCGACAGCGACGCCTTGGCGGTCTGCACGGCCGCTTGCTGCTGATGGAGGCCTGAACTGTATTGCTGCGCGTTCTGCACCGTGCCTGCGCCGGTCTGAACCAGCTGCTGGTACCGGCTGGCCTGCTCCTGGGCGAACACGAGCGCCGCCTGCGCCGATTCGATCTGTGCGTTGGCCTCGACGACCTGCGCTTCCTGCACAGCGATCTGCGCGTCGATGTTATGGATGTTGTCGTCCGCGGCTGCGACTTGGGCGTCCGCCAGCTCGAGCGCCACACGGTAGTCGCGTTCGTCGATCTGCGCGATCATGTCGCCACGGTCGACATGCTGGTTGTCGGTCACCGGAACGGCGGTGACGTAACCGGCCACTTTTGGTGCAACGGAAAACTGACGCGCGGCGATAAAGGCGTCGTCGGTCGATTCAAAATGGGAGGTGTGGTCCCAGTAGAGATATCCGGCAGGCGCGGCGACGACCAGGAACAGAAGTGCGATCGCCAAAATCAGGGGCCGGCGCCAGATCGGCTTGCGGTCCTCTGAGCCGTCGGGCTTCTCCGGCTTGCCGCCTCGCTCCGGCGGTTCGCCGTCGCCTTCCGATCGTTCCCCACGGCGCCCAGGCTGGTCGCTGCCGGGCTCCTGCGGCGGATTGTTCTCCACGGGCGCGTCCGGAGGTGAGCGGGGCCGCTCGCTTTCAGGCCGCTTTTTCTCAAGCGGCTCGGGCGCGCGCTCGCGCCCCTGCGCCGGGATGAAATCCCGGTCGCCGGCAGGCGCCGAATCAGTTTGGCGGCGCTCATCAAGCACGCGTCTTTAGCTCCGGTTCCAGCCGTCGAACTCGATCATCATTCACCTCGGTTCCTGGGGAGTTTCCCGCCTGGCGGCGCACGAGCCGGAATCCGGCGATAGGTTTGTTCCGCGGCCACAACGTGCAACAGCCTCGGAGGCCCCGCTTGGTAGGGACGAGCCCCGCGGTCGCGACCATCACTCGAAGGATTAACGGCGGCGAGGCGCTCTGGTTCCCGTTTTCATTGCGTCGCGTCTACGACGGAGTCGACAATTGCTTCCGTAAATCAGAAGTCTGTGGTATCGTCGCCGCATGACCGGATGGAGGCCCCCTTCACTCACCGAGAGCCGCAAAAGGTTAAGGTTAACGGCGCGCTGGAATGCCAGAATCTGACGTAACCTGTTGAAAAATTTGGACTATCTATTTTCATTTCCTTGCGTCTGAGTTTCATTTCCTTGCGCTTTGCTTTCAAATCCTTGCGGTGGGCTTTCCATTCCTCGTGTTGCGCTTTCAATGCCTTGCCATCCGGGCTGAACAGCGGGCCGCGGCGACAAAAGGCGCAAAAAAGGACAGTTTTTGGCGCCTAACCCATTGGAACGACTTGGTCGCTTCCAAAACTGCAGGGCGCTCGTCAAGCGGTGCCAGCTTTTGCGGTAGGGTGCGCACGCTTTCGCCCCAAGGACCGCTCATGGCCGATCTCAAACCGATGCCCTATCCCGATGCAAAAATCCGCTCGATCCTCGAGCGGGTGAAGACGATCGCGATGGTCGGCGCTTCGCCCAACTGGAATCGGCCGAGCTACTTCGTGATGAAGTATCTGCAGGGCAAAGGCTATCGCGTGATCCCGGTCAATCCGGCCATCGCGGGGAAGACCCTGCTCGGCGAGACGGCGTACGCGTCACTGCGCGACATCCCGGACAAGGTCGACATGGTCGACATGTTCCGCCTCGCCGAGGAAGCGCCCGGCGTCGTCGCCGACGCGATCGCGATCGGCGCCAAGGTCGTGTGGATGCAGCTGGGGATCCGCAACGACGAGGCGGCGGCGACTGCCGAGACGGCGGGGATTGAAGTGATCATGAACCGCTGTCCGAAGATCGAGTTTGGGCGGCTCGGCGGCGAATTGTCGTGGAGCGGCGTCAACAGCGGCATCATCCGCAACCGTCCCCCGGAAGCGCCGCTCCCGCGCCGGAACAGGCCGCGCCCGCGCCTCCGCTGAACCTCGAATACGGTTTCGAGACCCGCGCAATCCATGCCGGCGCCGCGCCCGATCCGACGACCGGCGCGCGCTCGACCCCGATCTACCAGACGACGGCCTATGTGTTCGACGACGTCGATCACGCCGCCTCGCTCTTCAATCTGCACAATTTCGGCTACATCTATTCGCGGCTGACCAATCCGACCGTCGCGGTGCTCGAAGAACGGATCGCCGCGCTCGAGGGCGGTCGCGCCGCGGTCGCCGCCGCATCTGGGCACGCGGCGCAGTTCCTCACCTTCTTCACCCTGATGGAGCCCGGCGACGAGTTCGTCGCCTCACGCAACCTCTATGGCGGCTCGCTCACGCAATTCGGGCTCTCGTTCAAGAAGCTCGGCTGGACCTGCCATTTCGTCGACCCCGCCGAGCCGGAGAATTTCCGCCACGCGCTGACGAGCAAGTGCAAGGCGATCTTCATCGAGAATCTCGCCAATCCGGGCGGCGTAGTGGTCGACATCGAACGGGTCGCCGAAATCGCGCATTCGGCCGGCCTGCCGCTCATCGTCGACAACACGCTCGCGACGCCCTACCTCTGCCGGCCGATCGAGCACGGGGCCGACATCGTCGTCCATTCGACGACGAAGTTTCTCTCGGGGCACGGCAATGCGCTCGGCGGTGTTGTGGTCGAATCGGGAAAGTTCGACTGGTCGCAAGGCCGCCGCTTTCCGTCGCTGACCGAACCGGAACCGGCCTATCACGGCCTCAAGTTTTTCGAGAACTTCGGTGATTTCGCCTTCACCATGAAGGCGCGCGCGGTGGCGCTGCGCGACTTTGGCCCGGCGCTGGCGCCGATGAACGCCTTCCTGACGATCACGGGCATCGAGACTTTGCACGTGCGAATGGAGCGGCACGTCGAGAATGCGCTGAAAGTCGCGGAATTTTTGGCGGAGCACCCGAAGGTCGCCTGGGTGTCCTACGCGGGACTCAAGCAGAGCCCGTATCGCCAGCTCGCGCAGAAATACCTGCCGAAGGGGGCGGGCGCCGTGTTCACTTTCGGCGTCAAGGGCGGCTACGACGCCGGGATCAAGCTGGTCGAGAGCGTGCGGCTCTTCTCGCATCTCGCCAACATCGGCGATACGCGCAGCCTGATCCTGCACCCGGCCTCGACCACGCATCGCCAGCTGACCGACGAGCAGAGAGTGGGGGCGGGAGCCGGCGACGATGTCGTTCGCCTGTCAGTCGGGCTGGAGACGGCGGAGGATCTGATCCGGGATTTGGATCAGGCGATGGCCGGGTGACGCGAAAACGGTGTTGGCGCTATGCGGTCTGTGCATGCGTCATAGCGCCACAATACCGCGCCGCAGCGCGGCGGCGTCGCGATCGAGCGCGCTCCGTTTTCCCGCTCAGAAACTGAAAGTTTGCTGCGCCGCTTCCGTCGCCCCAACCCGCACGCCCTCCAATGCCAGCATGCGGATCTTGGTCGTCGAGCCGCCCGGCGCCGAGAAGCCGCCGATCTTGCCGCCGGCGGCCAGGACCCGATGACAGGGAATGATCAACGGCGCAGGGTTCCTGGCCATCGCCTCGCCGACGTCGCGCGCCGCCTCCCGCCCGGCGCCGACCTCCTTCGCCAACGCGCCATAGGTGGTGGTGCGGCCCCAGCCGACCCGGCGCAGGGCGTCGTAGATCTGGCCGAAGAAGGCGTCCTCGCCGCCGAGGTCGAGCCGGACATGCGAGAAGTCCGTCTCCTCGCCATCAAAGTACTGTTTCGCTGCCGCCACCACCGCCGCAACGTCTTCCGGCGGCGCGCCCGGCTCTGCGCCAGCGGCGCGGCGCTGTAGCAACCGCTCGGCGGCCTCGGCGCTTTTCGCCGGCAATTGAAAGCGCGCGATCCCAGCTGCGGTCCAGGCGATGGCGCAGAAGCCCATCGCTGTTTCAAAGACGTGATAGTGCTGCGCGGCTTGGCTCATCGCGTCGCTTCCGACTGGTCGTCATCAGAACATTGCGTCGCCGAGCCTCAAATTCAACCCAATTCCTGCGCGACCGGAGCGCTTCGATGGAGTTGCCAGCGCCGCGCTACTCGGAAATTTGCCCATCAGATAGGGCCCCGAGCGGACAGGGCGGATATTTGGGCGCCTCGTTGGTCGCCAGGCAGGCGTCGAGCGCGACGATTTCCGCGTCCCAGTTCGGCTGGTGAAAAAAGGCGAAGGACTGGCGCCGCTCGGCGCCGCCGCCGTCGGGGATCACGACCCGATGAAGGGTCGAGGTCCAGCGGTCGTTGGTCCAGCGCGCCATGAGGTCGCCGATGTTGACGATAAAGGCGCCGGGACGCGGGAGGACTTCGATCCACGCTCCGTCGGGGCCGAGAATCTCGAGGCCGCGCGAGCCGGCCTGCGGCAGCAGGATGGTCAGGCTCCCATAGTCGGTGTGCGCGCCGGCGCGAATCTGACCGGGCTTCGGCGGGGACGCGAGCGCGGGATAGTTCAGCGCCCTCAGCGCGCTGACCGGCGCCGAGAGGAACGGGGCGAAGAAATCCTCGGGCAGAGTGAGCGCAACCGCGAATGCGCGCATGATCCGCGCCGCGAGGTCTTCCATCGCCGCATAATAGGCGCTCCAGGCCTCGCGGAAACCATCGGGAGCGTCCGGCCAGATGGTCGGGGCGAAGCAGAAGTCGAGCGCCTCGCGATCGACGAGGCCTGCCGGCGCCCGCGCCGGGCCGCCGTTGAAGCTTTCCTTGATGTCCGGCGGCGCCTCGACCCCGCGCGAGCGCGCCAGCAATTCCGTCTCCGGCGCGAGATAGCCGTAGGGATAGCCGGGGTAAGGCGCGCTGGCGCTCTGCTTGCGCTCGGGCGGCAGGGCGAAGAAGGCCTCGGCCTTCGTCCAGGCCGCTTTGATCGTGTCGTCGGGGACGCCGTGGCCGGCGACGGCGAGAAACCCGCTCGTCCGGCAGATCGCGTCGACCTCCGCCCCAAGCGCCAGCTTCTCGCGAGGCGAGCCGGCTTCAAAACGCGCCAGATCGAATACGGGAAAATGCGTGTCGCCGGCCATGCCGGGAGCCTATCGCCGCGTCGGCGCCCGGGCAACGAGGGGCGCTGTTCAGTCATAACGCGGGCCAGGCTTTGGCCGCCCTTCCCACGCCCGGCAACTCGCCCCATATTCCGCCCATGCCCGCTCCCAAAAAGCCCACCCGCGCCTCGCATGGCAAAGCCGCGCGGCCCGACGTCCATCCGCTCGGCGAGCATCTTGCGGCGCTGCTCAATCCCGCCCTCGTCGAGCAGAAGCCGCAGGGCTTTGGCGAAGCGCCGCAATCCAAATTCGAGAGCCCGGCGCCGGAGAGCCACCCGCGCGGTCTGACCGGCGCGACGGCGACGCTCGAGTCGCTCAAAACCCTGCTCGAGCTCGGCGATCCCAACATCCGCGACCGGCCGCCGTGGACGCCGCACCGGCCGCCGCGGCCGGAAAAGTCGGAGGGCGGGCGGCCGTTCCGGGTGGTGTCGGAATTCGAGCCGGAGGGCGACCAGCCGCAGGCGATCGAGGAGCTGGTCAAGGGTGTTCAGGCGAACGAGCGCGACCAGGTGCTGCTCGGCGTCACCGGCTCGGGCAAGACCTTCACCATGGCCAAGGTGATCGAGGCGACCCAGCGGCCGGCGCTCATTCTCGCGCCCAACAAGACGCTGGCGGCGCAGCTCTACGGCGAGTTCAAGAGCTTCTTTCCCGACAATTCGGTCGAGTATTTCGTCTCCTACTACGACTATTACCAGCCGGAGGCCTACGTCCCGCGCACCGACACGTACATCGAAAAAGAATCCGACATCAACGAGCAGATCGACCGCATGCGCCACGCCGCGACGCGGGCGGTGCTGGAGCGCGACGACGTGATCATCGTCGCTTCGGTGTCGTGCATCTACGGCATCGGCTCGGTCGAGACCTACACCGCCATGACCTTCTCGCTCAAGCTCGGCGACCGGGTCGACCAGCGTCAGCTGATCACCGACCTGGTCGCACTGCAGTACAAGCGCTCGCTCGGCGATTTCACCCGCGGCGTTTTCCGGGTGCGCGGCGACACGATGGAGATCTTCCCCGCCCACTACGAAGACCGCGCCTGGCGCATCGGCTTCTTCGGCGACGTGATCGAGACGATCGCCGAACTTGATCCCTTGACCGGGCAGAAGACGCAGGACCTCGAATTCGTCAAGATCTACGCCAATTCGCACTATGTGACGCCGCGCCCGACGCTCTTGCAGTCGACCAAGGCGATCAAGCAGGAGCTGAAAATCCGGCTTGACCAGCTGCACCGCGAGGGACGGCTGCTCGAGGCGCAACGGCTCGAGCAGCGCACCCTGTTCGATCTCGAAATGCTCGAGGCGACGGGATCGTGCGCCGGCATCGAGAATTATTCGCGTTATCTGACCGGGCGCCGCCCCGGCGAGCCGCCGCCGACCCTGTTCGAATATCTGCCCGACAATGCGCTGATCTTCACCGACGAGAGCCATGTGACGATCCCGCAGATCGGCGGCATGTATCGCGGCGACTATCGCCGCAAGGCCACGCTGGCCGAATACGGCTTCCGCCTGCCGTCCTGCATGGACAACCGCCCGCTGCGGTTCGAGGAATGGGAGGCGATGCGGCCGCAGACCGTCCATGTGTCGGCGACGCCGGGCCATTGGGAGCTGGAGCAGACCGGCGGCGTCTTCGTCGAGCAGGTGATCCGCCCGACCGGCCTCATCGATCCGCCGGTGGAAATCCGCCCGGCCCGAAGCCAGGTCGACGACCTCGTCGCCGAGGTGAAGGAAGTCGCGAAGCGCGGCTATCGCACGCTGGTCACCGTGCTGACCAAGCGCATGGCCGAGGACCTCACCGAATATCTGCACGAGAACGGGGTACGGGTGCGCTATATGCATTCCGACATCGACACCATCGAGCGCATCGAGATCATCCGCGACCTGAGGCTCGGCGCCTTCGACGCGCTGGTCGGCATCAACCTCTTGCGCGAGGGCCTCGACATTCCCGAATGCGCGCTGGTGGCGATTCTCGACGCCGACAAGGAGGGATTTCTGCGCTCCGAGACCTCGCTGGTGCAGACCATCGGCCGCGCCGCGCGCAACGTCGACGGCAAGGTGATCCTCTACGCCGACGCCATCACCGGCTCGATCGAACGGGCGATGGAGGAGACGCGCCGCCGGCGGGTGAAGCAGACGGCCTATAACGAGGCCAACGGCATCACGCCGGCCTCGATCCGGCGCGGCATCCAGGACATTCTCGGCTCGGTCTACGAGGCCGACCACGTCACCGTCGACATCGGCCTCGCCAACGCCGCGTTGATCGGCCACAACCTCGAGGCGACAATCGCCGATCTCGAGAAGCGGATGAAGGAGGCGGCCGGAAACCTCGAATTCGAGGAAGCCGCGCGCCTGCGCGACGAGATCAAGCGCCTGCAGGCGGTCTCGCTCGCAATCGGCGACGATCCGCTGGCCCGCCAGGCCGACGTCGAGGCGACGGCCGGTGCCTACGCCGGCGAGCGCCCGTTTGGCCGGGCGGCGAACATGCCCTCGACCAGGCCGCGCAAGCCCACCGACGAGGATATGGGGCCGCACAACTGGGGCGGCGGGGAGGCAAGGCCGAAGGGCGGGGGAAGGGCGAGGCGGCGGGGGAAGTGACTGTAATGGTCCCGCCAGGATGGCAAGGCAAAAGGCGTTGCGTAACAAACGGGGGTTTCGCTTCGTATTTCAACCTCAACTGAAGGAGCGTTTCACATGCCAAACTCCACTGAGCGCGCAGTTCTCGCAGGCGGCTGTTTCTGGGGCATGCAGGACCTGATCCGGCGCATGCCCGGCGTCATCTCGACGCGAGTGGGCTATACGGGCGACGACGCGAAGCCCAACGCCACGTATCGCAACCACGGCAACCACGCCGAGGCGATCGAGATCGTCTTCGACCCGGCGAAAATCAGCTACCGCAAGCTGCTGGAGTTCTTCTTCCAGATCCACGACCCGTCGACCCGCAACCGCCAGGGCAACGACATGGGCGCGAGCTACCGCTCGGCGATCTTTTATACCAGCGACGAACAGAAGCGCGTGGCTCTCGATACCATCGCCGACGTCGACGCCTCGGGCCTATGGCCGGGCAAGGCGACCACCGAGGTCATGGCCGCCGGCCCGTTCTGGGAAGCCGAGCCCGAGCATCAGGATTATCTCGAGCGCTATCCGAACGGCTACACCTGCCACTTCGTCCGCCCCAACTGGGTGCTGCCGAAGCGCGTCGCCGCGGAGTAGGGCGCGCAATCCCTTCTCCCCTTGCGGGAGAAGGTGTCGTTGCGAAGCAACGACGGATGAGGGGGGTCGCGCGGAGCGCGACGGCTTCGTATGTTCAAGCTACGAATGTCGCATAGCATGGCGCTATGCCGGAAGAAGTCCCGCGCTCCCTACTCCGCCGTTTCGCCCGCCGGCAGCGGGCCCAAGCCGTTCAGGCGGAGGCGTTAATCTGGCGTGCGGTTCGCAACCGGAGATGCGATGGCGCGAAATTTCAAAGACAGGTTCCGTTGGGCAATTATATCCTTGATTTTGTGTGCTTCGAGCATCGATTGATTGTCAAAATTGACGGGCCAACTCATGATGTCCCGGGGCAACGGCTTGCCGACGATGACCGTGACGCTTGGTTGCGAGATTAGGGCTTTCGGGTACTCAGGTTGCGAAACGAACTTGTGATTGCGTCGACGGAACTGGCGATGGCGAGGATCCGCGATGCAATGACGGATTGAGCGGAACTTGGCGAAGCCGTCGCGCTCCGCGCGACCCCCCTTGCATGATCCCTTTCGTCCCGAATCGACTTAAGGCTTGGGATGACCGCCTGGGGGTGGCCACCCCCAGGCGGTCGGGCGGGCGGGATCGTAGCCCCTCTGGCTTGGCTCCGTGGATGAGCAGGATCCGTCCGTCCTTTGACGCTTGGCCTGAACAGATGATGGGGAGCGAGTCCCGCATGCAAGGCAAGGCGCCGTCACAGCAAAGCGTCAGAACACAAGTCTACCTCGGAATCGACGTCAGTAAAGCGAGGCTCGACGTCTTTATCCATCCGCTCGGCAGAATGCTCGCTGTCAGCAACGACACCGGCGGTCTGAAACGGCTCAAGAAGGCCGTTGCGGATTGCGATGTGGCGCTCGTGGTCATGGAGGCGACCGGCAAGTTTCACCGCCTGGCCCATCGTTTTCTCCACGACAGCGGGTTCCGGGTCGCCGTGGTCAATCCGGCCCGCTCGCGCAAGTTCGCCGACGCCGTCGGCGCGCTCGCCAAAACGGATGCGATCGACGCGCGGGTGCTGGCGATCCTCGGCGAGAGCCTTCGGCCCGATGCGGCTCCGCCTGCGCCAGAAATCCTGGAAAGCCTTCAGGAATTGACGCGCGGGCGCGACGCGGCGGTCGAAAACCGAACCGCCGTTCTCAACCAGATCGGCGCGAGCAAGACCGCCCCGCTGATCCGCGAGCTCAAGCGTCAGTTGCGCGCCCTCGAAACCGCCATCGCCAACCTCGAGGCCGAAATCCGCCGCCGGATCGACGCCGATCCCGCCCTTGCCCGCCGCTTCGAAATCCTCACCTCGATCCCCGGCGTCGCCCCGTGCGCCGCTGTCGCCCTCATCGCCGGCGTGATCGAACTCGGCCAACTCTCCGCCAAAGAGATCGCCATGATCGTCGGCCTTGCCCCCGTCGCCGACGACAGCGGCCAGCGCCGCGGAACGCGCGCCATCAGAGGCGGACGGGCCCATGTCCGGGCTGCTCTCTATATGCCAGCCAACAGCGCCGCTCGGCACAATCCGGACTTGAAAGCCTTCTACGACCGTCTCATCGCCAGCGGAAAAAAGCCCAAAGTCGCCATCACCGCCGTCATGCGAAAGCTCGCAATTCTCGCCAATACCCTCGTCGGTCAAAATCGACTCTGGGAGCCTCATCACGCTTGACTCCCATCACAGATGCTCATCCGTCGTTGCTTCGCAACGACACCTTCCCCCGCAAGGGGGGAAGGTTCCCGCCGAGGCCGAGAAGTGAATGCCTCTCCCGATGGGAGAGGGGAAAGTCATCCGGGGAACGAAACCCCTGAAATCCGGGCGCATTCGGCGATGAGCTCGTCCTGGACCTTCACGTCGCGCGCGATCGGGTTCGGCGCGCGAAGCTGCTGGTGGTAGAAATACTCTCCGCTGGACCGCGCCAACGGATCGTCGCTGACCGCCAGCCACGCCTGGGTGAGATGCGCCTTGCTCATATCCCCGGGCGCTCCGGGGCCGCCCATCTTGGTCGGCACCCAGCCCGGCTCGAGCGCATTCGACATCACGTTCGGCCAGCGGCGCGCGGCCGCGAAGGCGAGCAGCACGTCGCAAAGCTTGCTTTCGGCATAGGCCGACGAGCCGTTCCAGGACCGCTTGGTCCATAAGAGGTCGTCCATTCGCGGCTGCACGCCGTGATGCATGCCGGAACTCAGATAGATCAGGCGCCCCGGCCGATGGATCAGCGCGGTCAAAACATAGGGCGCGAGAACATTGACGGCGAAGACGGCGGGCACCCCCGGCTCCGTCTCGAAGCGACGCGGCTCGCGATAGCCGATTCCGGCGTTGTGGATGACCGCGTCGAAGCGGCCAAGCCGATTGACCTCATCGGCCACGCTCGTCATGCCCGCGAGGGTCGAAAGGTCACCTGAAACGGCGCCCCTGGCGCCCGGCGCCGCGGCCAATGCGTCGCGCCGCCGCGCCTCGTTACGCCCATGCAGCACGACCTCGTGGCCCTGCTCGATCAGCAGTTGGCTCGCCATGAGCCCAAGGCCATCCGACGAGCCGGTGATAAATATGCGCGCCATCGAAGCTCCTCCATTGGATCTTCACGCGCATCATATGGGGCTCGGCCGCTCTGCGCTCCCCGAATCGAATTGCCAAAACGGCCCAGAAGCCGCATTCTCGTCCGGACGCCGCCAACGTTCGGCGCATGAAAGTCTGCTCTCGCGGAGGAAGCGATGACGAGCGGCAAGCCCTTTCCGTTGAACGCATGGTATCCCGCCGCCTGGGGCCATGAGGTCGGCCGCGCCTTGATGGCGCGCACGATCTGCGAGAAGGACATCGTTCTCTACCGGCGGGCCGACGGCGCAGTCGCCGCGCTCGAGGACGCCTGCTGGCATCGGCTGCTGCCGCTTTCGCTCGGCCGGCTGGTCGGCGACCAGGTCATGTGCGGCTACCACGGTCTTGTGTTCAATTCGGCGGGACGCTGCACGTTCATGCCGGCGCAGAAGACGATCAACCCGTCGGCCTGCGTGCGCGCTTTTCCGGTCGTCGAAAAGCATCGCCTCGTCTGGGTGTGGCCCGGCGATCCTGCGCTCGCCGATCCCGCGCTCATGCCTGATTTCCACTGGAACGACGGCGTCGAATGGAAAGGCGAGGGCGGGACGTTCGTCAGCCTCAAATGCGACTGGCGGCTTGTCGTCGACAATCTGATGGACCTGACCCACGAGACCTACGTCCATTCCGGCAGCATCGGTCACGACGCGATCCTCGACACGCCGTTCGACGTCACCCACAGCGACAACAGCGCAACCATGACGCGCTGGATGATCGACATCGAGCCGCCGCCGTTCTGGGGCGCGCAATTGGGTAAGCCGGGCAATGTCGATCGCTGGCAGATTGTTACTTTCCAGGCGCCGGCCGTGGTGATCGGCGACGTCGGCGTCGCGCCGGCCGGAAGCGGCGCCCCGCAGGGCGACCGTTCGCAGGGCGTCAACGGCGCCTTTCTCGCGGCGCTCGCGCCCGAGACGGAAACGAGCTGCCACTACTTCTGGAATTTCGTCCGCACCTTCCGCACCGACGATGACGAGCTCACCCGCAATCTTCAGCGCGCGCACGTCAACGACGGCAAGGGCGTCTACGACCAGGACCATGTCGTGCTCGAGGCGCAGCAGCGCGCGATCGACAGGAATCCCCGCCAGCCCTTCTACAATCTCAACATCGACGCCGGCGCCTTGTGGGCGCGACGGATGATCGATCGTCTGCTCGCCAAAGAGCACGGCACCGCGCAGGCGGCCGAATAAGCATAAGGGAGGAAGCGATCATGGCGGATACCAACACAGGGCGATGTTTCTGCGGCGCGGTCGAAATCGAAGTCTCCGGCGCCCCGGAGGGCATGGGATATTGCCACTGCAACTCATGCCGTTCGTGGTCGGCTGGACCCGTCAACGCCTTCACCCTCTGGAAGCCCGAGGCGGTGCGCGTCACCGCGGGCGCGGACCAGGTCGCGATGTTCCAAAAGACGGAGACGAGCCAGCGGCAGTACTGCCGGACGTGCGGCGGTCATATCATGACGAACCATCCGACGCTGGGGATGGTCGATGTGTACGCGGCCACTCTGCCGATGCTGAAATTCGATCCCGGCCTGCACGTCAATTACGCTGAGACGGTGCTGCCGATCCGCGACGGTTTGCCCAAATTCAAGGATTTTCCTGCGGATTTCGGCGGCTCGGGCGAACTCATCCCGGAATAGCGCGATCCCGTCGGCGGGAAGCGCCCGCGGGCGGCGTATTCGAGAGTGGGTGATGGCCGAGCGGATCGAATGGGGCGAGGGGGTGGTGCGCGCGACCCGCGACCTGAGCCCCGACATACGTTCGATCGAGATTGCCCCCGCCAGCGGCTTCGTTCCGCCGTCGCCGGGCAGCCATATCAATGTCGGCGTCCTGATCGGCGACCGTCCCGACACTCGCTCCTACTCGATCGTCGGCCCTTGCGCCGACAGCGTCTATCGCATCGCGGTCAAGCGGCTGAAGGAATCGCGTGGCGGGTCCGCCTATATGTGGAGCTTGGCGCCGGGGGCGCGGCTCTCGGTTTCGGCGCCGGCCAATCATTTCGAGCTGGGACTCGGCCGGCCCGAATATCTGCTGCTCGCCGGCGGCATCGGCATAACGCCGGTCTTCACCCATGCGCTGGCACTGGCGCGGGCCGGCGCCGCGTTTCGGCTGCTCTATGCCTGCCGAGGGCGCAGCGACGCCGCGCTCGCGGCGGAGGTCACCGAGGAGATTGGCGACCGCTTGCGCCTGTTCGTGGGCGAGGACGGATCGCGCGTCGATATTCAGGAGGAGATCGCCAGGCTCCATCCGCAGGGCGAATTCTATGTCTGCGGGCCGATCGGCATGCTCGAGGACGCCAAAAGAGCCTGGGCGGCGAGCGGGCGTCCGGTCGACAAGCTGCGCTTCGAGACGTTCGGCAGCAGCGGCCGGCGCCCGTCGATTGCCTTCATTGTCCGGATTCCGCGTCTCGGCAAGACGATCGCGGTCGGCGCCAATGAGAGTTTGCTCGAAGCGCTGGAGGGCGCGGGGGTCGACATGATCTTTGATTGCCGGCGCGGCGAATGCGGGCTCTGCGCCCTGCCGATCCTCGAGGTCGACGGCGAGGTCGACCATCGCGACGTGTTCTTCACCGAAGCCGAAAAGGCGGCGAACACAAAACTCTGCACCTGCGTCTCGCGCGTCTATGGCCCCTCGATCACGCTCGACACCGGCGATCGGTGAGCCGGAGGCGAGATCGCGCGCTCGGTTTTTTCGCCGGCGATCTCTCCTGTTATGAGGCTCATCAGGGAGGATATCTCACTGTTCGGTCTTTCCCTTCCGCATGAGCCGCTTCGCTCAAGTCTATGGTGCGCCGTTGATTACCCCATTGCTCGGTGGCCTACCTGGGGCGATTCTCCCTGTTCGCAGGGAGTAACAGGGAGAGAATCGTACCCGCGCCTCCATCAGCCGTTCACGACTTCCCCGGCGGCTCCGCCGCCCGGCCCTGCGTGATCAGGCGCGCGCTGCGCTGGTCGCGCGCATAGATCCAAAGCCAGTTGAGCGCGACGCTGAGCCGGTTGCGGACGCCGATCAGGAAATAAATATGGGCGAAGCCCCACAGCCACCAGGCGATGGCGCCGCGCAGCTTGATCCAGCCGAAGTCGATCACCGCGCGTCGCTTGCCGATCGTCGCGAGGTCTCCGGCGTGCTTGTAGAGGAACGGCGCCGGCACGGACCTGCCGCCGAGCCTCGCCCGGATGACTTGAGCGACATAGGCGCCCTCCTGCTTTGCCGCCGGCGCAATCCCGGGCACCGGCCGCCCGTCCGGGCGGGCGACGATCGCCGCGTCGCCAATGGCGAAAATCTCCGGATGACCGAGGACGGTGAGGTCCGGCTCGACCTTCAACCGGCCCGCCCGGTCTGCCGGAGCGTCAAGCCATTCGGCGGCCGGCGAGGCCTGCACCCCGGCCGCCCAGATGACCGTCGCCGCAGCCAGGGTCTTGCCGCCGTAGACGACGCCCTCGGCTGAGCATCCGGTGACCGGCTCTCCAACCACGACTTCGACGCCGAGCCGTTCGAGCGCATGCTGTGCGTAAGTCGACAAATCCTGGGCAAAGCCGGGAAGCACGCGCGGACCCGCCTCGATCAGAATGATCCGCGCCTTTCGTGTGTCGATGTGGCGGAAGTCCGCGGGCAGGGTGGAGCGCGCCAGTTCGACGATCGTCCCGGCGAGCTCGACCCCGGTCGGGCCGGCGCCGACAATGACGAAGGTGAGCAGCGCCGTCCGCCTTGTCTCATCGCTCTCGCGCTCCGCCGCCTCGAAGGCGATCAGAATGCGGCCCCTGATGGTGGTCGCGTCTTCGAGCGTCTTCAGTCCCGGCGCGAACGGCTCCCAATCATCATGGCCGAAATAGGCGTGACGCGCGCCGGTCGCCAGCACCAGCGTATCGTAGTCGAGCAATGAACCGTCATCGAGCCGGACAAGGCGTGCTTGCTTGTCGATGGCCTCGACGGAAGCGAGCAAGGTCGTGACCTCGCGGCGCTTGCTCAACAGATGCCGGATCGGCCAGGCGATCTCTGATGGCGCGAGCGAGGCGGTCGCGACCTGATAGAGCAGCGGCTGAAACAGGTGATGATTGCGGCGGTCGACCAACGTGATGCCGACCGGCGCCCCGGCGAGACGATGGACAGCTTCGAGCCCGCCGAATCCGGCGCCGACCACGACCACATGGTGACGGCTCGCCAAGTCATGACCCCTGACATTGGACGTCATCCTGAAGGGGCCTCCAGTCGAAAGCGCGGCGGCTCTGTTCTTCCCCCGGCTCCCTCCCTCTCCTAGCCCGGATACCAGACTTTGCGAGGGTCAGTGGGGCTCCGCTGGTAGCTCCAGGCGGAGTCGATCAGCCGCTTCATGTCGTAGCGCGGCCGCCATCCGAGCTCGAACTTGGCCAGGGCGTTGTCCATCCAGTTCGAATAATAGCCGCTGGGAATGTCCACCGCATCGAGCCCGCGGGTCTGCTTGAGATAGGCGGCGACCGCGCCGTAGTCGACCGGCTCGTCCATCGAGATGTTGTAGAGCCGGTTCCTGGCGGCCGGATTGTCGAGCGCGGCGAGAATGGCGGCCACGAGATCCTCGACATGGACGAAGTTGCGCTTGAGCGGACGGCCGCGGGCGTCGCGCAGCAGGGGCACGGTCCCGGCGGCGTGACAACGTTTGGCGACCTCGGGCGCAACCAGCGTTTTCCAGTCGGGCCCTCCGAACACGTCGTCGCCGAATGACAGCGAATAGCGAAAGTCGTCCTTCTCCATGATCCACGGCGCCCGCAGGCAGCAGGTATTGAGGCCGTACTGGATCGCAAATTGCGCCAGCATCACTTCCTCGAGCACCTTCGACAATGCGTAGCAGCCAGGATAGGCCCGGTGTGGGGTATGCTCGGTGATCGGCTCGCCATGGTCGTAGAAAAAATGGCCGACCGCCGCGTCGCCGCCGATCAGCATGAATTGCCGCGCCGTCTTGCTCTGACGGAAGGCCTCCATGAGCCAGAAGAGCCCTTTCACCGTCACGTCCATGACGGTTTCCGGGACCTCCTTGCAGGTCGCCAAATGCACGACATGGGTGACGCCCTGCATCGCGCGGTCGACGCACCCGCGATCGTCGACGCTGCCCTTGACGACTTCGATGCGCTCGGTTTCCGCCAGCGCGCGGTTGTGGCAGAGCGCCCTGACATGGACTTCACGCCAGCGGGGTTCCGAAAGCAGCGCGCCGATCAGATTCCTGCCGACTTTCCCCGTGGCCCCGGTCACCAGCAGCAGCATGGCTCTCTCCGGCGACGTGCGTTACTCGGACTGTCGAAAGTTGCGGATATGTTCGAACGACACCGCGATGATGATGAAGGCGCCGACGAACGCCCCCTGCCAGAAGGCATTGATGCCGAGCAGGCCGAGGCTGTTGCGGATGACCTCGATCAGGGCCGAGCCGACCAGCGCGCCGAATGCCGTACCGACGCCGCCGGCGAGATTGGCGCCGCCGATGACGGTCGCGGCGATCACCTGCAGCTCCATGCCGGCGCCGAGATTGGTGGTGACGGCGCCGAGCCAGCCCGTTTCGATGATTCCAGCGATGCCGGCCGACAGCGACGAAATCATATAGACCGCGAGCTTGACCCTGCGCACAGGCACGCCTGTCAGGATCGCGGCCTTCTCGTTGCCGCCGATAGCGAAGACATAGCGCCCGAACCGTGTCCAGCGCAGCACGAAGCCCGTGAGGAGCGCCAGCACGATCATATAGATAACCGGGTTCGAAATGCCGAACAGGAAGGCGCCGCCGCCAAGGAAGAGCAGCTTGCTGTGGTCGGGGCCGAACTGGAAGACGACGGTGTTGTTGGAGGCGACCATCGCCAGCGAGCGCGCGATAGAGAGCATGGCGAGCGTGACGACGAATGGCGGAATCCCGACATAGGCGATCAGCACACCATTGACCGCGCCGATGATGAGCGCCGTGCCGATCGCGGCGGCGATGCCGATCTCGATGTTGTAGCCCGCATGCATGACCACGGCGAGAATCATGCTGCAGAGGCAAAGCACCGAGCCTACCGAGAGATCGATGCCGCCGGTGATGATCACGATCGTCATGCCGAGCGCGATCACGGCGACGAAAGTGAAGTTGCGGGTGATGTTGAAAAGATTGTTGGGGGTAGCGAAGGAATTGGTCGCAAAGGTCAGAAAAATGCAGGCTGCGATCAGCGCCACGAACACCCAGAAGGCCTGGCGCGACGCGAGCCACGAGATCCAAGTGTGCTCCTGCTGCTGGATCGGAACGTCGAGTTCGATTGCCATGGCTCAAAACCTTGAATGCCGGGCGCGATGTGCGCCGCCGCGCCGGTGCTAGAATGCGTTGTCGATCGCGCCCGTGATCAGGCCCGTGATTTCCTCGGGCGAACTCCGGGCGACCGGCTTGTCCGCCACTTTCCGGCCGCGGCGCAGGACGACGATGCGGTCGGCGACGGTGAACACGTCGGGCATGCGGTGGCTGATCAGCACGACCGCGATGCCCCCGTCGCGCAGGCGCCGGATGAGGCTCAGCACCTCGGCGACCTGCCGCACCGATATGGCGGCGGTCGGCTCGTCCATCAGGATGATCTTGGCTTGTGACAGGCGCGTGCGCGCAATCGCCACCGCCTGGCGCTGGCCGCCGGACATCTGGCGCACGAGGTCGCGCGGACGGGTCTCGGACTTGAGCTCGGTGAAAATCTCGCCGGCGCGCCGATACATCGACGCGTAGTCGAGGATTTTGAACGGCCCGGCGCCCTTCCGCATCTCGCGGCCGAGGAACACATTGGCGGCCGCCGTAAGATTATCGCAGAGCGCGAGGTCCTGGTGCACGATTTCGATGCCGTGCTGCTGCGCCTCGATCGGCTTGTGCAGCACCAGTTCCCGGCCCTCCATGCGCATCGCCCCGTGCGAAGGGCGGAAATCGCCGGCGATGATTTTGACCAGCGTGGACTTGCCCGCGCCGTTGTCGCCCATCAGGCCGACCACCTCGCCGGGATCCAGTGTGAGCGAAACGTCATTGACCGCCTGGATGGCGCCGAAATGCTTGGAGACGTTCTCCAGTTCGAGGATCGCCATGCCTGCGCCCACCCCCCTCAACGCGACGGTCCGCGTCCCGGCGCTGGTCCGAACCGCGCCTTCTTATGGATTACCGAGCCGCCGTATAAGGGTCAACGCTGCCGCAGGATTAGGCGCCGGCGCAGACCGGCTTAGGCTTTTGGAAGCCTGGCTGTCCGCCGATCCCTCAGATATCGTTTGACGGGAGAGCGCGCCAAAGGCAAGAATGCCGGCGCAAAATCGTCCCGGGGATTCATCGGCCGACCCTCGCGTCGCCGGCTGGCGGGGCTTAGAATAGGGCGCTCGGCGAAATCTCGCGCGACGTCGAACATGGGAGGAAGGCAATGAAGAAGGTAGCACTCGTATTGGGCGCCGCGGCGCTCGCTCTGTCGGCGGGGTCCGCGCTGGCGCAGAAGAAACAGCTCGTTATCGTCGTCAAGGGTCTCGACAATCCGTTCTTCGAGGCGATCCACCAGGGTTGCGAGAAGTGGAACAAGGAGAACGCGAGCTCGCCCTATCAATGCTTCTACACCGGTCCGGCGTCGACGTCGGACGAAGCCGGCGAAGCGCAGATCGTCAGCGACATTCTCGGCAAGGCCGACACCGCAGCCGTCGCCATTTCCCCGTCGAATGCGCCGATGATCGCCCACACCATCAAGTCCGCCAATCCGAAAATCCCGATCATGACGGTCGACGCCGACCTCAAGAAGGAAGATTCGGCCGAGCGCAAGACCTATCTCGGCACCGACAACTACCTGATGGGCTACAAGCTCGGCGAATATCTGAAGAAGGCCAAGCCGAACGGCGGCAAGGTCTGCTTCATCGAAGGCAATGCCGCAGCCGACAACATCCTGCGCCGCGCGTCCGGCTCGCGCGACTCGCTCTCCGGCAAGAAAGGCCTCGACCGGCTGAACGGCGAGGGCGGCTGGACCGAGATCTCGGGCTGCCCAGTCTTCACCAACGACGACGGAGCGAAGGGCGTGCAGGCCATGTCCGACATCCTGACCGCCAACCCGAAGCTCGACGCATTCGTGATCGAGGGCGGCTGGCCGCTGTTCGGCGCGCCGCAGCCCTACCGGCAGCTCACCGATCAGTTCAAGGACCAGATCGCCAAGAAAGAGCTTGTGATCGTCGCCGCCGACACGATCGGCGACGAGGTCCCGATCGCCAAGGAAGGCCGCGTCGAGGCGCTGGTCGGCCAGCGTCCGTTCGAGATGGGCTATAAGGCGCCGTCGGTGATGATCGACCTCATCAACGGCAAGAAGGTCGACGATCCCGTGTTTACCGGGCTCGACGAATGCACCAAGGCCACGGCCGACACCTGCATCCAGAGGTGAAGGCTGCGCTCGCCACGCGTCCCAGGCCCTCATCCGGCCGCGCCGTAGCCCGTCGAAAGATGGGCGTCGTTCTCGACGCCCTACGGCGCGTCCGCCTTCTCCCGTAAACAGGCGAAGCATATCGCCCCCTCTCCCGCGCGCGGGAGAGGGTTGGGGTGAGAGCTGTGATGCGGCGCTATCGAGTTGCGGTCATTCCCGGCGACGGCGTCGGCAAGGAGGTTATCCCCGCCGGGCTCGAGGTCCTCGAGGCGCTTGCTGAGCGCGAGGGCGGCTTTGAGTTGACCTTCGACCTGTTCGACTGGGGATCGGACCATTATCGCGCGACTGGCCTCATGATGCCGCCTGACGGCCTCGATCAAATCCGGAGCTCGGACGCGATCTATTTTGGCGCGGTCGGTTCGCCGGGCGTGCCCGACCACATCAGCCTCTGGGGTCTCAGGCTCGCGATCTGCCAGCCGTTCGACCAATACGCCAACGTTCGCCCGGCGCGGGTGCTGCCGGGGATCGTGAGCCCGTTGCGCGCGGTCACCGGTCCCGAGCTCGACTGGGTGATCGTGCGCGAGAATTCGGAAGGCGAATATGCCGGCGCCGGCGGGCGCGTGCATCGCGGCCTGCCTCCGGAGGTCGCGACCGACGTCACGATCATGACCCGCGCCGGGGTCGAGCGGATCTTCCGCTTCGCCTTCGCGCTGGCGCGCTCGCGACCGCGCAAATTGCTCACCATCGTGACCAAGTCGAACGCGCAGCGTCACGCCATGGTGATGTGGGACGAGATCGGCGCGGAGATCGCGCGCGAGTTCGCCGACGTGGCGTGGGACAGGATGCTGGTCGACGCCATGACGATGCGCATGACGCTCAGGCCGCAGAGCCTGGACACGATCGTCGCTTCGAACCTGCATGCGGACATTCTCTCCGATCTCGCCGCGGCGCTGGCCGGTTCGCTCGGGATCGCGCCGACCGCCAATCTCAACCCGGAACGCCGGTTTCCTTCGATGTTCGAGCCGATCCACGGCTCGGCCTTCGATATCGCCGGCAAGGGAATCGCCAATCCAATCGGCTCGTTCTGGACCGGGGCGATGATGCTGGAACATCTCGGTGAAAAGACCGGGGCCGATCGCCTGATGCGGGCGATCGAGCGCGCGACAGCGGATACCTCACTGCACACGCCCGACCTCGGCGGCAAAGCGACGACGCGCGCGGTAACCGACGCCGTGATCGCTGTGATCCGGGGGGAGAACCTCTAGGCTGGAGCCGGCGCGTCCGGCTTTGGCGAAACTGCGCCAAACAGATGGCGCCCGCTTTTCAGCGGGGACTGCCGGCGGCTGCTCGACTGACCGGCGGCGGATCGGCAAGCTCCCTCCCCCGAGCGTTCGAGTCGGCCTGATCCGCATAGCCCAGTGTACATGCGAGTCTGCCACACAGCGCCAGACGGACAGATCCAGGGTCCAGCCGCGGGGCGGCGCCAGAGATTGCGGCAGCTCGACCGCGCGAAGCCTAGGGTCGGCCAGAAATCCCGGATCGGCGCCGCCGCCGGCGACGCTCGCGCGAAGCCCGGGGCGGGCGAAGGGCGAATCCTCGGGATGTTTCATCGCCTCCAAAGCCTCCGGGCCCGCGCTGACGCCGAGCCAGTCTGCGATTCTGCCCATCTCCCGGTCGGGGTCGTTGAGCGCGTCCTCGGCCCGGACTCGCAGGCGCCGCTCTTCCGGCAGACCGACGCAAAATTCGAGTATCCGCTCGTGAGCCTGAAACCAGGACGCTATGCCGGTCATTGGCTCGCCGCGCGGCGGAAATTCGGGCGTCATTCGCCCCTGGTGACGCTCCATCGAGCGCTGCGTGGCCACCGGGTGACGGGTCAGATGGATGTACCGGGCGCGGGGGTAAGCGCCGGCCATGCGCGCGAGCGAAGCCTCGCTTTCGACATTCTCAGGCGATTTCTCGACCACCACCCGGGGAGCCAGCCGCGCCATCAGGACGTCAAGAACGTCCGCGCCCGACCAGTCGGCGCGTGCGCTCAGCCAGACCTGCGCCGCGGCCAGCGACTCGGGGTCCTGACCGCCAAACTCGACTTCGGCCAGCGCCCGCAGCAACCCGGGGCTTCGATGGGTCAGGCCGCGATCGATCCAGTATTTCGGCAAGGTCGCGGCCAGGGCCCCCATGGTCGGGCAGCAGAAGAGCTTCAATTCCGGCATGCCCGCGAGCTCGGGGTGCTGGCCGATCATCGCCGCGACGACTGACGAACAGGAGCGCGCAGGCGCGAGCACGAACACGGGCGAATATCTGTCGCGATCGCGCGCCGGGGGCGCCGCGCTTTCGGCTCGTGTCTGCCGTCTTGCCGCCCGTAATCCGGCTGCGGTCATGGCGGGCGGACCAGCGCGGCCTAGTGAACGCTGGGCGAGATGACCGGCCCGTCGCTGCAGCTCATGCTTGCGGCTCTCGCCCGCTTCAGCCGCCGCGCGATAAATCTTCGCCGCCGCATTGAGGCGGAAATCATCCATAAATTCAGAGCTGCAGCAGGCGATGACGTCAAGAACAAAAGAATTTGCCGGTCACCGGCGGGAGGACAGTCTTTGGGACGCCTTGATTACACTGACAACTTCATGATTATCGCCGTCAACGCTTCCCTTTCCAGAAGAGCAGGAATAGCGTCCAGGGATCGGCGTTCTCCTCCTGACGCGGAAGCTCGCCCTCGCCAAACCCGGTCGGGCGCGACGACGGCTGGGGCTCTCGTTCAAACGATTCACACCCCAGGATCCCTCACCATGACCGACGCCGCCATTCCCGCCGACGATCCTGCCCGCAAGCTGACAGTCGCCGATCCCGACAGTCCCCAGGTACGCCATGTCGCTGTGGTCGGCGACACCTACAGCATCCTCGTCTCCGGCGCCGACACCGCCGGACGATACTGCCTGATCGACATGATCGTGCCCGACGGCGGCGGCCCTCCGCCGCATCGCCATGATTTCGAGGAGATGTTCACGCTCATCGAAGGCGAGCTCGAGTTTACCTTCCGCGGGCAAACCGCAACCGCGCGCGCGGGATCGACAGTGAACATCCCGGCCAATGCCCCGCATGTGTTCAAGAACACCTCCGGCCGCCCGGTGCGGATGCTGTGCATGGCCGCGCCCGCGGGACTGGAAGAATTCTTTCTCGAGATCGGCGATCCGTTGGAGAGCCGGACGTCGCCGGCTCCTACGCTCGACAGGGCGCAAATGGGACCGCGGATAGAGAAGATCAAAGCGCTGGCGCCGAAGTATCGCACGGAATTGCTGGCGCCCTGAAGCCCGAGGATCTGGGTCAGATCGTCCCGGGGCGTCCCTTCGCCCCGCTTGCGGGGAGAAGGTGGCGGACGCAGCCCGCCGGATTAGGGGCTGGGCGGGAAGCGGCGCGGCTGGACGCCAATCCCCTCCCCGGCCCTTGTCCCGCCCGCCGCCGCGCCTTACGGTCGCCCGCGCAACAATCAGTCGCCGCAACGCGCGACATTCCCGGGAGGAGACTTCATGACCGACTATGTCGTCGTCGGCGCCGGCTCGGCCGGCTGCGTGCTCGCCGCGCGCCTCACGGAAGACCCTGCGGTTCATGTGACGCTGATCGAGGCCGGCGGCCCGGACAGCGCTCAGGAAATCCATATTCCCGCCGCCTTCCCGCAGCTCTTCAAATCGCAATTCGACTGGGATTACACGACCGAACCGGAGCCGGGTCTCTCCGGCAAGCGCGTCTATCTGCCGCGCGGAAAAGTGCTCGGCGGCTCGAGCTCGATGAACGCCATGATCTACATTCGCGGCGCCCGGGCCGATTACGACGGCTGGGCGGCGGACGGCGCCAGGGGCTGGAGCTTTAACGAGGTCCTCCCCTATTTCATCAAGGCGGAGGCGAACGAGCGCGGCGAGGACCAGTTCCATGGCAAGCTCGGGCCGCTTCAGGTCAGCGAGGGGCGCTCGCGCAATCCGCTGATGGACGCCTTCGTTGAAGCCGCGGTCGAGGCGGGTCACGCCAGGAACCCGGATTTCAACGGCGCCGCCCAGGATGGCGTCGGGCTCTATCAGTACACCCAGCGCAATGGCATGCGCTGCAGCGCCGCCGCCGCCTATCTGCATCCGGCGATGGGCCGGCCCAACCTCACGGTGATCGCCAATGCTCAGGCGACGCGGATCCTGTTCGACGGCAAACGCGCGAGCGGGGTCGAGATCGCCGTCGGCGGCCGCCTTGAAGAGGTCCGCGCGGGCAAGGAAGTGATCCTCTCCGCCGGCGCCTACAATTCCCCACAGCTGCTGCTTCTCTCCGGCGTCGGGCCGGCCGCAGACCTTGCGATGCTGCAGATCCCGGTGCGCGAAGACTTGCCTGTCGGTGTAGGGTTGCAGGACCACCCTATGACGCTGATGACCTGGTTCACCGACACCGAGACGCTGATGACCGCGCTCAGCGCCGAGAACGTCGGCCTCCTGCAAAGCGAAGGACGCGGCCCGCTGACCTCGAACATCGGCGAAGCCGGCGGCTTCTTCCGCACCCGCGACGGGCTCGAGGCGCCCGACGTCCAGTTCCACGCCGCCCCGGTCATGTTCTATGAGGAGGGCATGGGTATCCCCTTCGCCCACGCTTTCGGCTACGGCCCTTGCGTCTTGAAGCCAACCAGCCGCGGCAAGCTCTCGCTCAGAAACGCCAACCCGTTTTCGAAACCGCGCATCGCGCACAATTACTTCGCCACGCCCGAGGACCGTGAGAGCATGATCGCGGGCGTCCGCATCGGCCTCGAGATCGCTGCGCAGCCGGCGCTGAAGGCGCATATCAAGTCGCCGCATCTCACGCCAAAATCCACTTCCAAAGCCGACGTCTGGGAGCATATCCAGAAAGAAACACAGACCGTCTATCATCCGACCAGCACCTGCGCGATCGGGCCGGTGGTGGACAGCGACCTCAAGGTGCATGGGTTCGACGGCCTTCGCGTCGTCGATGCTTCGGTGATGCCGAGCGTCGTGCGCGGCAACACCAACGCGCCCACGATCATGATCGCCGAACGCGCGGCGGATTTGATTCGCGGCGCGGCGGGGGCGGGGGCGCATTGAGGGCCGCCTCGCGGCCGTGCGAGGACGACGCAGCGAACGACGGCCCTGTGGGAACGCACATAGAATGGCGCTCGCTTCCGGATTCGAACCCTTCGTGAAGCGGGCCTTTCCCGGCGAGACGATCGAAGGCAGTTGCGAGGCGACGCTCGCGGGCCAGAAATATCGGCGATGTCACGTTAACTCCGGGCGGGCGTTAAAGCCTCGAGTTGGTAACCTCCCTGCTGGCGCGAGAAACCTGTCCCAAAGGCCGCGACGCCCGGTATGATGAAGGAGATTTGGCCCCCGAGCAGCCCGATGTCCCTGTCGCCTTATGATCGTGATCTCGATCGCAGCGCCGCCAATTTCCAGCCGCTGACGCCGCTTGCCTTCCTCGAGCGCGCCGCGGAAGTGTTTCCGGACCGGCTCGCGATCGCGCACGGCGGCCTTCGGCGCAGCTATCGCGAGTTCCATACGCGGTCAAAGAGGCTCGCCTCTGCGCTGGCGAAGCGCGGGTTTGCCCGCGGCGACACGGTCGCCGTCATGCTCGCCAATACGCCCGCGATGCTCGAATGCCATTACGGCGCGCCGATGTGCGGCGCGGTGCTCAACGCGCTCAACACCCGCCTCGACGCGGCGGCGATCGCCTTCATGCTCGACCACGGCGAAGCCAAGGCGCTGATCGTCGACCGGGAATTTTCCGGCGTGATGGCGCAGGCGCTAAGGCTCGCCAAGGCTCGCCCGCTCGTCATCCACTACGACGATCCTGAATATGACGGACCCGGCGAGAGGCTCGGCGGCCTGGATTACGAGGCGCTGGTCGCCGAGGGCGACGAGGGCTATCAGCGCACGGCGCCTCGCGACGAATGGGACGCCATCTCGCTCAACTATACTTCGGGAACAACGGGCGACCCCAAGGGCGTGGTTTATCACCACCGGGGCGCGAACCTGCTCGCGATGGGCAATGTGGTCACCGCCGACATGGGCCGCCACCCGGTCTATCTCTGGACGCTGCCGATGTTCCACTGCAACGGCTGGTGCTTCCCTTGGTCGATCAGCGTCAAGGCCGGCGTGCATGTCTGCCTTAGGCAGGTGCGCGCCAGGGCGCTTTACGATCTGATCGCGGAGCACAAGGTTACGCACCTCTGCGGCGCCCCGATCGTCATGTCGGTTCTGCTCAACGCCCGCGACGATGAGAGACGTCCCCTGCCGCATGTGGTGCGCTTCTTCACTGCCGCCGCCCCCCCGCCTGCCGCGGTTCTGAAGGCCATGGGCGAGGCAGGCTTCGAAGTGACCCATCTTTACGGGCTGACCGAGGTTTACGGGCCGGCCGTGGTGAACGACTGGAAGGACGAGTGGAACGCGCTCGATCACGACGCCCAGGCGCATCTGAAGGCGCGGCAGGGGGTACGCTATCACGCGCTCGACGCGCTCGACGTACTCGACCCCGAGACGATGACGCCTGTGCCGGCCAATGGAACCGCGATGGGCGAGGTGATGTTTAGGGGCAACGTCGTGATGAAGGGCTATCTTAAGAACAAGCCCTCAACCGACAAAGCCTTCGCGGGCGGCTGGTTCCATTCCGGCGATCTCGGGGTCAAGCATCCCGACGGCTACATTCAGCTTCGCGACCGCTCGAAGGACATCATCATTTCCGGCGGCGAAAACATATCCTCGATCGAGGTCGAGGACACGCTGTTCGAGCATCCGGGCGTCGAGCTCGCTGCCGTGGTGGCGTGGCCGGACGAGAAATGGGGCGAGACACCCTGCGCCTTCGTCGAAATGAAACCCGGTCATACGGCGACAGCGGAGGAGCTGATCGAGTGGTGTCGGGCGCGCCTCGCGCGCTACAAATGTCCGCGCCACATCGTGTTCGAGTCGATTCCAAAGACCTCGACCGGCAAGGTGCAAAAGTTCGCGCTGCGCGAGCGCGCAAGATCAATGGCCGAACCGCGCGCCTGAGTGTCATGAGCGCCCGGGCCTGCCGTCCGTTGTGCGCAAGAAAGCGGGCGTTGCCGGACGGTTCGGCGGACGGGTAAATTCGACCCGCTGCTGCCTTCAGGATCAGCCCAGCACGCCCGAAGAACGACGGAATCCGGCCGTTCAGGTTCCATGGACAATAGTCGCCTACGCCGCGTAGGGTCGCTTAGATGCGGCGCACCGTCCCACAGGGCAAATGGAATTGGTCGTCACCACGCAATCCGCTTAGGACGAGTGGCGCACACGCTCACTGCAGCGTCGGCAATTTGTCCAGGGAAGCGCTCACTTATGAAGGCGTCATTTCAAACGGTCGATGTCTTCACCGATAGGCAGTTCGGCGGCAACCCAGTGGCGGTCATTCCCGATGCGCGCGGTCTTTCCGACGCGCAGATGCAGGCCATCGCCAACGAGTTCAATCTTGCCGAGACGACTTTCGTGTTGCCTCCGGCCGATTCTGCAAACAGCGCTCGCGTCCGGATTTTTACGCCTCGCGCCGAGATGCCATTTGCGGGTCATCCCAACATCGGCACGGCGTTCGTCCTGGCGCATCAGGACAGGGTTTGCGGCGTCCCTTTCGATCGTGGGAATATGATCTTCGAGGAGATAGCCGGACTCGTCCGAATGGCGATCGACACTGTCGACGGTCTCGTCGCGGGAGCGTCTCTGGCAGCGCCCCAGCAATTCCGGATCATTCGCGATTTCGACGTCGCAATGATCGCTCAGGCGTGCTCGCTCGAGCCGTCGGATATCGAGGTGCGCCGGCATCCGCCCTGCCTTGCAAGCTGCGGCGCGCCATTCGTTATAGCCGAAGTGCGTGATCGAGCCGCGTTGCGGCGAGCGCAACAGCGCATGGATGTCTTCCTGTCGCATTTGCCGCGAGACGAGGTGACCGGAATTCATCTGTATGTCGAGGAGGCAGAAGAGGGCGCCGACTTTCAATCGCGAATGTTCGCGCCGTTGCATGGGGTCTTCGAAGACCCTGCGACCGGCAGCGCGAATGTTGCCCTTATCGGCCTCCTTGCCCATTTGCGGCCTGAATCCTCCCTGCGATTGAAAGCCGCCATTGGACAGGGCGTCGATCTGGGGCGACCGAGCCTACTGAGAGCTGTTGCGGAAAAGGTTGACGGCGCAGTCACCGGGACATTCATCGGCGGCGGCTGCAAGCCGGTGATGTCCGGCTGGATCGACCTCCAGTAGCACTGCCTGAGGTTTCTCGAACGACCTGCCGGCTGATCACGCGTTCTGGCGCGCAGCCACTCATCCGCTATCCTCACCGTCCCGCCGTTCGCCGCCAACGCCGCGCCAGCAGCAGTCCGACTGCCGAGCTCAGGCTTGTCAGGACTCCTAAACGGTTGCAGATTTGGCCTGAAACCGGCCTCCATCCGGTGGATGCCGGTTAGCTGCAGGAGGCGTAGATGTCACAGACAGTCGCTGGCGCCTTGGTTGAGGCGCTCGAAAAGATCGGCGTCAAGCACATTTTCGGTCTCATTAGCGATTCGCTCAATCCCATCGGCGACGTCGTACGCCAAAGCAGCATTGAATGGATCGGCATCCGCCACGAGGAAGGGGGAGCGCTCGCGGCTGCCGGCCAGGCAAAGCTCACCGGTCGGCTCGGCGTGTGCTGCGGATCAACCGGACCGGGCAGCACCCATCTCCTCGCCGGCCTTTATGAAGCCAGTCGCGACCATGCGCCAGTTCTTGCAATCTCAGGGGATATGCCGCGCCAGCTCGAGGGTATCGACTATTTTCAAGCGACAAATCCCAACATGCTGTTCCGTGATGTCTCGCTCTACACCGAGACCATTTCGTCGCCGGCACAGGCGCCAGCCGTCATTCATCAGGCGATCGCCACCGCGTATGCGGGCCGTGGCGTCGCGCATTTGACGGTGCCAGTGGACGTCCTCCTAGCAAAGGCGGAAGGCAGCGTTGCGAGCATCGCCACGCTCAGGCCTAATCCGGAAATCTCCGCCAGTGAAGACGATATTGCCGAGATGGCCCGCCGCATCGACGAGGCCGGCAGCATCGTGATCATGTGCGGCGTCGGATGTCATGGCGCAGCCGAGGAACTGCGTGCGCTTTCCGATCGGCTCAAGGCGCCCTTAATTCATTCCGTCAAAGGCAAGGACATCATGCCTTACGACGACCCGCACTGGATGGGCGGCATCGGCATGATCGGGACGAAGGCGGACTATCAGGCCGTCATGCACTGCGATCTCTTTCTGATGCTCGGCACGGACTATCCCTATTCGGAATTCTTGCCCCGCGAATGCGTCGTGATCCAGGTGGATGAGCGGGCGCGGGTGATCGGCCGCCGCGCGCCGACCGAGCTCGGCGTAATCGGCTCGGTTCGACCGACGCTCAGATCGCTGCTCGATCGGGTGAAGCCGAAAAGCGACAGTCGGTTCTTCGATAGCGTGACCGCTGGGCGCAAAGCCTGGGATGAGATGCAGGACAGGCAGGCCGATCCCGCCCGGAGTAAGGACCGCATTCATCCTCAGGCTGTGGCGCGTATGGTGAGCGACCTCGCCAAGCGCGATGCCGTGTTCATCATCGACACCGGGCTCAACACGCTCTGGTCAGGCAACTGGATCCGCCAACGTGGCGAGCAGCGGATCCTTGGCTCCTTCAACAATGGCGCGGTCGGTACTGCCCTTGGTCAGGCAAACGGCATCCAGGCGCTCGACCGGTCGCGCCAGGTTATCGCGCTTTGCGGCGACGGCGGTTTCAACATGATTATGTGCGAATTCCTCACCGCCGTGCAACATAAGCTGCCGGTGAAAGTGGTGATCTATAACAATTCGACCCTCGGACTGATCAGGCTGGAAGCCGAGTCGATGGGGCTGCCGGCTTGGAAAGCCATGGACTTCCCCAATCCCGATTACGTTGCGCTGGCGCGCGCCTGCGGCGGGGTGGGGTTCAAGGCCGAAAAGCCGGGCGAGTTGCGCCAGGCTATCGACCAGGCGCTCAAGGCCGAAGGGCCGGCCATCATTGACTGCGTCGTTCCGGCCGATGAATTGCCCAATGTCCCGCATATCGACCTGGATAAGATCGCAAATGTCGCGAAGGCAAAGGTCAAGGAAATGGTACTCAAAGTAACCGGCGGGTGACGGAGGCACGGCGATAGCCGCTGTCACGGCGTGATTGAAAGGGATTCGTGTCCGAGACGAGAATGCAGCGGCGTTCGCCGCAGCGGAGGCTCACGTGACGGCTCCTCTCCGCCTTGGCGTTGAAGCACTGGGCTGATCTCGTGTCAGTACCAGCGAGCGGAGTTGTCAAGACACCGGTAAGAAGGGCCGACTTCGCGCCTCACTGCAAAGGGCGACTATTTACCCGATGGCGGCGCAACCCACCTGCAAGGGCTGCTTTAGGTCGTCGTTTCCGGCGCTCGCCTACGACCCCTATTCCAGACGATCGCGAATTTTATCGAGGCCCGCGTGGGCGCAGCCGTCATCCAGTTTTGCGCCGGGCGCGCCCGCGGCGCCGATGGCGCCGATGGTTTCGTTCCCGACTTTGATGACAACGCCGCCGCCGAAGAACATGACGTGAGGCAGCTTGGAGAGCGGCGCGATCGAATCCTCGCCTTTCGCGCGTTCCGCCAGAGCAAGCGTGTCGTTCTTGAACGAGACCGCGGTGTAGGCCTTGTCGTGCGCGCTATCGAGAGTGTGGATGCCGGTTCCGTCGCCGCGCAGCGTGACGATTGTCGCGCCGTCCGCGTCGACCACGACGGCGGTCTCGTGAAAACCTTGCTTCGCACACGCGGAAACCGTTTCGCTGGCCGCTTCGACGGCGAGAGCCATGGGTATGCCGTGCGTCGTCAAAGTGTCGGCGGAGGCGGCGGAGCCCGAAACGACAACACCCGCTATGGTCGCTGCGAAAATGTGTCCGATGGTCACGATGCGTCTCCTTGTGTGTGAATGGGGGGATGGCGGTGACACGTTACTCAACTCCGATGACGATCCGCAAAGTCGAGGGGCTGTAGGGCTTGGCAAATCAAACGCGCCGCCCGCCGCAAAGATTTGTCTTATCCATGCGCTCCGGAGCAAAGCGCCCCGCGCATGGCTCACTTCGAAAGCGGGCGCACGAAAGGCCTCGCCGCGAGGCCCTGTTAATGGCCTATTTTGCGCTATTTTAGCTCCTGTTAAGTCGATTTAACGCCCGTGTTCCGATTGCACGGGCTGCGCGGTGAAATAGGTGCCAATAGATTGAAAGCATGAGGATCTTATGGCTAATTTCGGTCCAATAGCGCCCGAATTCGTCCTGTTCCTGCCCTTACCCTTTGCGCCCTGTTGCGGATGGGCCGCGCGATGGTGGATCTCTATTGCGAGTCCTTTCCGACGGTTCCCAAACGGATCACGCTCGACGTCGACGACACGTTCGATGCGGTCCACGGCGGCCAGCAACTGCGGTTGTTCAACGCCCACTACGACGAATACGGATTTCAGCCGATTGTCGTGTTCGACGGCGAGGGCCGCTTCATCACCGCGATGCTTCGTCCCGCCAAACGACCCAGCGGTAAGGAGATCAAGCCTTTTCTCCGCCGGCTATTGCGCGCGATCCGGGCTCATTGGCCCCACACCGAGATCCTGCTTCGCGGCGACAGCCACTATTGCGGCCCCGAGGTTCTCGACTGGTGTCGCGCCAACAGCCTCGACTACATCCTCGGCGTCGCGACGACCACGACGTTGCGTCGTCATGTTGCCGATCTCGAAGCCAGCACGAAGGCGCGGTTCGAGGCTGTGTCGCGCGACGGCAAGCTCCGCCGCTTCAAGGAGTTCTTCGACGGCGCGAACAGTTGGAGCCGGGTCGAGCGCATCATCGCCCGCGTCGAAGTCAGCGCGGAAGGGCTCGACACCCGCTTCGTCGTCACCAATCTCACGCATCGCAACGCGCGCCGGCTTTACGAAGACGTCTATTGCCGGCGCGGCCGGGCCGAAAACCACATCAAATCCTGGAAGACCCATCTGGCGGCGGATCGCACCTCCTGCACCAAGGCGACCGCCAATCAATTCCGCCTCTTCCTCCACGCCGGCGCCTATTGGTTGATGTGGGGACTTCGCGTCTCGATGCCGAAACGCTCGATGTGGCGTGTCGCTCAGTTCGACACGCTGCGCCTGCGCCTCATCAAGATCGCCGCCCGCGTCGTCGAAATGAAGACGATCATCCGGGTGCACTTGCCGACCTCATGCCCCGCCCAGGATATCCTGCGCTTCGCTTTGGAACGCATCCCGCGCCTCGTCACCTGACAGACGGGGCGTGAGCCCCAAAACGCAAACCCGTCCCGTCAACCCGCAAACCGCCTCCAACCGAAAATCTGGCCCCCAAAGCCGGTACGGAACCGCTGCGTCCAGACTCAGCCGAAATCACGCAATCGTGCCGAAAGTCCTGAAGAAATCGTCAGGCGATGCATAAGGGCTAGCAGGGGATTCGCCATGCCGACGTCGTCGCCTGACCGATTGCAGCCACGCGCAGCATGCATGACAGAATGGGTCGTCCAGACGCGCCGGCCGCGTTCCCCCAAAGTCCGATGGGACACAAAACGACGCATTTTTCGACAAACCGGCGAGAGTCAGTGCGCCGTCAGAACATGCCCGCGCCGTTCCGGACTGAACCAGATGACGACGACGATGGCGATCGCGACCACGGCTGCCACCACCGCCAGCGCAAGCCCGTAGTCGCCGCCGTTCCCCTCGGCGATCTTGGCCTGGAGCGGCGCGTTGTAGGAGGCGAGGAAGTTCCCGGCTTGATAGACGAAGGCCGGAATGGTGGCGCGCGCCGCGCTCGGCGACAGTTCATTGAGATGGGCCGGGATCACGCCCCAGGCGCCTTGCACCGCGATCTGCATGACGAAGGCGCCGAGCGCGAGCAGCACGGGCGTCGTGCCGAAAGCCCATAAGGGTATCGCCGGCAGAGCAATCAGGGACGCGATAGTGATCGCCCTCACCCGGCCGATCTTCTCCGACCAATGGCCGAAAGCGAGGCCGCCGGCAATCGCGCCGAGGTTGGCGACGATGGTGATCCAGCTCACCGTCGCGGGGTCGAAGTTGTGCTGCTTCTGCAGGAAGGTCGGATAGAGGTCCTGGGTGCCGTGGCTGAAGAGGTTGAAGCACAACATCAGCAGGACCATGTAGAGGACAAGGCCCTTGTGCTCGGCGACGGTCGCCCAGAGAGCGGGCTTCTCATGCGCCTGCGAAGCCTCGAACGCCGGCGATTCGGGCACGCTCGAGCGGATGAACAGCACCACGAAGGCCGGGAGCACGCTGAGCAGGAACATCGCCCGCCAGCCGACGGTGTAGCCGCCGAATGTGTGGCCGTAGATCAGACCGTAGACGATCGCCGCCAGCAGAAAGCCGCTCGGATAGCCGCATTGCAGGAAGCCCGACACCGTCCCGCGCGCCTGCGGCGGGATCGACTCCATCGCCAGCGAGCTGCCGAGGCCCCATTCGCCGCCCATCGCGACGCCGAAGAGAGCGCGCAGCACCAGGAAGACCCAGAGGTTTGGCGAGAACGCAGCGAGCGCGCCGATGATCGAATAGCAGAGGATGTCGAGCATCAGCGCGGGCTTGCGTCCCCATTTGTCGCCGATGCGGCCGAAGATGAAGGCGCCGACGAAGCGCATCGCGAGCGTGAGGAAAAGCGCGTAGGCCACCGCCGACACTTCGACGCCGAACTCCTTGGCGATGTCCTTGAGCAGGAAGGTCAGAAGGAAGAAGTCGAAGGCGTCGAGGGTCCAGCCGAGCCATGCGGCGACAATCGTGCGCTTCTGCTCACCCGTCAGGTTCATCGCGTCCTCCCTTCGCCGCGACGAGTCGTGCGACGCGGTCACATTTCCTTCACCTTATCCGACGCGCAGCGGGATCGCCAACCTCCCGTGGTCCTGTCGCCGGGCCGGCGGGCGCTCGACAGCGGCGCCGCGGGATTCTAAGAGCCCGTCTCGGGCAAACCGTCCCGGGAAGCGCGTGCGGATGATCATCGCCATCGACGGTCCGGCCGCTTCGGGCAAAGGCACGATCGCGCGGCGGCTCGCGGCCCATTACCGGCTTCCGCACCTGGATACTGGGCTTCTTTATCGCGCGACCGCCGCGACGCTGATCGCCGAGGGTCGCGACCTCTACGACGAGGAGTCTGCGGTCTCGGCGGCGAGGGGTTTGGGGCTTACCGACTTCGACGAAACGACGCTCCGCAGCCGTCAGATGGCGGAGGCCGCCTCGGTGGTCGCCGCGATGCCTGGGGTGCGGGCCGCGCTGATCGAAGCGCAGCGGGCGTTTGCCGCGCGTCCCGGCGGCGCGGTTCTGGACGGGCGCGACATCGGCACAGTGGTTTGTCCGGAGGCGACGGTGAAAATCTTTGTCACCGCCAGCGCGGCGGCGCGGGCGCAGCGCCGCGTGGTCGAACTCGCGAATCGGGGCGAGAAGGCGGACTACAACGCAATCCTGGCGGACATTCTGCGACGCGACGCCCGCGATTCAGACCGAGCGGCGGCGCCGTTGCGCGCCGCGGACGATGCTGTCCGGCTCGACACGACCCATCTCGGAATCGAGTCGGCCGTCGCCGAAGCGCTCCGAATTGTCGAGGCGGCTCGGATCAGGGCGTAGCAAATCGCTACGCCCCCGGGGCCTTTCACGCCGCGGCGCCTTGCGACAAACGGCTATGCGTGGCCCGCAGCCGCTCGATGGCGCTGTCGATTTCTTCCCGCTGCCGTTCCAGATGGCCGATCTGGTTGACGATCTGCTGCGGCTGAAGCTGTTCTTCGAGATCGGGCGTCTCGTTGGCGCCCTTCCCTCCGATCAGGTCGTTGATCTCGGTGAGGGTAAAGCCGAGCTTCTTGCCTCGGAGAATCATCTCCATGCGAACCCGGTCCGCGCCGCGATAGTAGCGGGCGTTGCCTTCTCGGCGGGGTTTGATGAGGCCCCGGTCCTCATAGAACCGCAACGTTCGGAGGCTGACCCCGTACAGTCGCGACATTTGGCTGATCGTCATTTCCGCCTGTCCAGCTTCAGGCGCGACGTTGGCTTCCCCTTCCGGCGCCCCCGAAGCGCCGCTGGTTGCATAATTGAGGGACGACATCCGGCTCATGACCTCTCCTTTCGTCGGCGCCGTTGCGCTCGCGCCTTGCTGATTCGCGCGCCCCTGCGCGATTCGAAGCCACTATGCCTCATCGAATTTGAAATGCAACTGAAAGTTGCATTCTATCCAATACAACTTGCTTAGGCCATCGACCGGCGCCGCTGCGAAAGAGGCCCCCTTAACCGTTTCTTCACCATGCCGGTCGAAAGAATTTCACGCGGCGACGCCTGCAAGGGGCGGGACGATTCGCTAGCGCGGGCGCCGGTCGAGGGTGTGAGCAAAGCCATGGCGTGGGAGACCGCGAAACTCGACCCGAGAGTCCGCCGCGCGGCGGAAGAGGCAGCACGTCGCGCCGGCATGGCCCCGGAAGACTGGCTGAACGAAGTCATCGTCGAACATGCCGCATCCCTCCGATCGGAAGAAGCCGGCGAGGAAGTTCACGTTCAGGACCGCCGCCGCGAATGGGGCCCCGGGTACGGAGAAAGGACTGTCGGCTACGGCGCGCGGCGGATCTCCCGTTTCGAAGACCTTCGAATTCCTGAAGCCGAAAACCTGACGGAGACGACGGTTCAGCAAATCGAGCGGCGCATCACTCGGAACGGAGAGAGACTCGCGCAGGCTTTCGAGGCGATTGCGCTGAGGCTTGAACGCTCGAACGCTGGCCTCGAGCGCCTTGCTCCTGTCCAAAGGTCGCCCCGATCAGACGGAACGGAAATGCCGCCGGCCTATGGAGCATCCGGATCTCTCAAACAGCGCGGGTCGGCTGTCGTGCCGGCTTCCGCAGAGCCCTCCCATAAGGTTCCGGGCTTAACGGTCGACGCAAATGAAAATGATCAAGGAGTCCTGGCGGAGACGCTGGGTCCGCCGGGACTGGCGCCGGAACAGCCGCGCCTGGACCTGAAGTCCGCAGTCACGCAAATCGCACTGCGACGGCGGGAACTGGATTTGCGTGAAGCTCGCAATCCTGCCGCTCCGGCGAGACCCGGTTTGTGGACAGGTCAACCGAGCGCGGGCGCGCATGCCGAAGGCATTTCTGGCGGCACGCGACAGGCAACGGATCCGGAAATAGATCGGACCGCCGGACAGTCCCACGTCCCGACCGACCGGCGCGACGAGTTCAAATCGTCCCCAAGCCGGCACGCTTGTCGATCCTCCGCACACGGTGCGTGACGACATCCGCGCGCTGGCGAGCAAACTGGACACCGCACTTCGAGCCGATCAGCGCGTCAGCATCGTAGACGTCAACACAATGCGCGCCGAGATAGCCGCAATGACACGCAGCCTAGCCGACCTCGCGCCGCGGAATGCCATCGTAGCGCTCGAAGGCGCCGTTCGGGACCTGACCGAACGGGTCGACACGCTCCGGCAGGGCGGATGTCGGGAATCGCTTCTGGCGCCGCTGGACGCGATGGCGGCCGAATTGCGCGCGACCCTGAAGGCGCACGACCCGAGAGTGGCGGCCGCGGCTCTTGAACGCGAGATCGGCGCCATAGGCGCCAAGATCGATGGCCTGGCCCAGAGCGCAATCAATCCCGAAACCTTCGAACGCATTCGCCTCCAGACGGAAGAGGTCCGCAATCTCCTCGCGGCGGCGGCAATGCGTACAGCACCGGTCGAACGTCTGGAAAGGCAGATCGGGGAGCTGGCTGATCGCGTAGAAAGACTTGGCGCGAGCCCTCTGCCTCATGTCGAATCGGCTGAAATGGCTGCCTCGCTCGCCGACTTTCGCAGAGAAATCGAGCGCTCCACTCCGCTGTCGACTCTCGTCTCGATCGAACGTCGGCTCGAGCGCATCGCGACCCGTCTCGATGAGGAGATCGCTCATCCGGTTCAAACCGCATTCGACACGGCGCCGTTCGACGACCTGGCCCGTCGTATCGATGGCGTGCGCCAGACCCTCGAGTCGCGCCCACCGGCGCAAGTCGACGCGAATCGGTTGGAAGCGTCTCTGAACGAGCTCAGCGCGAAGCTTGAAAGCCCCAATACGGAGCCGCTCGTCGCGTTGATGCGCGAGATCAACGCCAAGCTTGACGCTGCCGGCCAGCGTGACATCGACGTACCTCCGATCGAACCATTGCTCGAAGGAATCATCGGCAAGCTTGACCAACTCCAGCCGCTCGAAGCGCCAGTCTCCTCACTCGAGCTGCAGGCGCTCCAAGGCATGCTGCAATCGGTACGCGACAAGCTCGAAAGACCAAGCATTCCTGCGTTCGCCCCTCAGGCGATCGAGGAAATTGCAAAAGAAATCGCACAGCGTGTTAACGGCGGAGACGGGGGCCGGGTCGAGGCAAATCTTCTCGCCGAGCAGATCGCGGTCATCCATGACCGGCTGGACGCGCTTTCAGCGCCGCCAGGAGCGCCCGAGGCCCTGGAGCCACTTGTCAGAGAGCTCTTGGACAAGCTTGCTGAGGCGGGGTCTCCGACGCCCACTCGGATTGGTTCTGCGGAGGATCAGCCAAGCCTCATCGCCGAATTGGCGGAGATGAGGGCCGAACAGGTGAATGTCGACCGGCGGACGCAGGCGCAGCTCGCCGGGCTGCAGGACCTCCTCGAAAGGCTCATGGCGCGAATCGGGAACGGCCAAGTCGAAACCTCGGCGGACGGAAGCCCCGCTGCTCAGTCACCCGTGCAAGGCGGCGGCATCCGCAAGCCTCCGTTTAATATTCTTCGAAGCCCCGACGCTTTTGTCACGGAGTTTCCGCCGACCTCAGCGCCGGCTCGACGAGCACTCGGTCCCGGTTCGGCAATGAACGGCGATGAACTGTCCGCGCAACTTCCCAACGGGGAGGACTTCCTCCTCGAGCCTGGCGCCGGCGCGCCGCAGCGGGCTCAAGAAGCGCGGGACCTTGCGCAGGCGATCGGGTCGCGAACAAATCCTGCAGTATCTGCGCATATCGCCGCCGCCAGGCGCGCCGCGCAGGCCGCAGGCGCCGAAAACGGCGGCGCAGACACTCTGCCCCCCGGATCATCGGCCTCACGCCGCGTCGCGCAGGCGAAGACCTTTTACGCCAATCACCGGCGCTCGGTTCTTCTCGCAGTCGCCCTGGCGATCGTCGCCACAGTCGCAGTCCGCCTGGTCGGGATACACGCGCCCTTCCTGCAAAAATCAGAGTCGGAAGAGCGCCCGGTCAAGGCCGCTGGGGCGATTGCTCCGGCTCGCAACGGTGTCGACTTCGCTCGTAGCGTCAAGACAGACGCCCGGCCAGGCGATACGTCCGCGCGGCCGGTCGACACGTCGCCGACTGCTTCAATTGCAACTTCGTCTGAGCCGGCAAAGACCAGTTCGGCTACTGGATCTTTGCCGCCGGAGCTGATCAGCGCGATTCCTCTCGGGCTGCCCCAAGGCCTGCGCGATGCGGTCGTCGCAGCCTCGCCAGGCGCACAGTACGAATTGGGGGAACAACTCTTCGAAGGGCGCGGACTCCCGCAGGACCAACATGCCGCAGCCCTTTGGTTCGAGCGCGCGGCCTCTTTGGGTCTCGCCCCCGCACAATTCAGGATCGGCGCTCTCTATCAAAAGGGCATAGGGGTTGAGCGCGACGCTGCCGCGGCCAAACGCTGGTACGCAAAAGCTGCAGAAGCCGGGAACGCCCGGGCCGCGCACAATCTGGCTGTGATGAACGCCGAACCACTTGACGAAAAGCCTGACTATGTCGAAGCGGCGAAGTGGTTCCGGAGGGCCGCGGAGCTTGGGGTTCGCGACAGCCAGTACAATCTCGCCGTGCTTTACGCGCGCGGCCTCGGGGTCGAACAGGACTTTCGTAAGTCATGGCTGTGGTTCTCGCTGGCCGCTACTCAGGGCGACGCGGACGCGGCCAAGAAGCGCGACGAGGTCGCAGCAAAAATGGACCCCGCGGAGCTTGCCACTGCAGCAGACGAATTGGCCAAGTTCAAAGTCGCCACGCCCGATCCCGCGGCCAACGACGTCTCAAGTCCGTCCAGCGGGTGGGAAGCCAAGCCGGTAACCCAAACGGTCCCCCCGCTCGGCGGTCAGCGCCCGCAGGCGAGGCTTTAGGCGGTCGTTCCCGGAACAACTGAACGCCGCTTGCCGCCGATGCACGCCGGGTCTAATCCTGCCGCGATGCCGCCTCGAGGACGATATGGACTCCGGAATCGCAGGCGCCCAGGGGCGTCTCAATTTGCGCCTGATTGGCGTGACCGACTTGCACGCCAATCTCTACCCTTACGACTATTTTCGTGATCGTCCGGATCCGTCCGTTGGTCTTTCAAAAACTGCGACGCTGATCGCTGAGGCGCGAGATCAGGCGCGCAATTGTCTCCTGTTCGACAACGGCGACATTCTTCAAGGCACCCCGCTCGGCGACTACGCCGCACTATCCATGACGAAGGATTTGACCGCCGTTCATCCGGTTGTAGCCGCGATGAACGTGCTGGACTACGCGGCCGCGACCGTTGGCAACCACGAGTTCAACTATGGCCTCGACGTTCTCGAGCGCGCTTACGGGTCAGCGCGCTTTCCGGTGGTCTGCACCAATATCCAGCGTCTCGATGGCGGGCTTTGGTTTCCGCCGTCGGTCGTGATCGAGCGCCTCTTTGTCGACGACAGCGGAGCGAGCTGTCGGCTTAGGCTTGGCGTGATGGGTTTTGCGCCGGTGCAGATCGCGCAATGGGACGAAGCCCACGTCGCTGGGCGGCTCAGGCTGCTCGACATCGTCGAGGCGGCGAGGGCGGAAGTCGTAAACCTTAAGAACAAAGGCGTCGATCTCATCATTGCTCTATGCCACTCCGGCATATCGCGTCACGGGCGCACGATCGGAGAAGAGAACGCGGCGCAAGATCTGGCGTTAGTCGAGGACTTGGACGCGCAGTTCATCGGTCACCAGCACCTGCTTTTTCCGGGCGAGGATTTCGCCGATGTCGCCGGTCTGGACGCGGCTCGCGGGCTCATCCACGGCAAGCCTGCCGTCATGGCCGGCTTTTGGGGCAGTCACCTTGGAGTCATCGACCTGGCGCTGGAGCGGGGCCCCGCCGGCTGGCGGGTCGTCAAGGCTCAAGTCGAAGCCCGACCGATCGCAAGGCGCGACGAGAACGGAGCGGTCGTCGCGTTGGTCGATTCGGATCCGGACGTGCTCCAGGCGGCCAGCGCTGCGCATGAGGCGACGCTGCAATATATACGCGCCCCGGTCGGAACGCTGAACGAGCCTCTTCACACGTACTTGGCGATGATCGCCGACGATCCGACGGTGCAGTTGGTCAACGAAGCCCAGCGCGCCTATGCGGCGCCGCTCGCTGCCGCCGACGCGAATCTTGCGGGCTTGCCCATCGTCTCAGCCGCCGCTCCGTTCAAATGCGGCGGCCGCAACGGTCCCGACTATTATACGGACGTTGCGCGAGGGCCCATCGGGATCAAGGACGTTGCCGACATTTATCCCTATCCGAACAGCCTTCGCGTCCTGAAGATCGACGGCGCCACAGTGCGGGAATGGCTGGAGCGATCGGCGTCGATTTTCCTGCGCGTCGATCCTTCTATGACCGCCGAGCAGCCGCTGCTCGGCCCAGCCTTCGCCTGCTACAATTTCGACGTCATCGACGGCGTCGAATATACCATCGACGTCACGCAGCCTGCGCGCTACGACAATTCCGGCGCGCTGATCGCGCCAGACGCGCATCGCGTTGGCGGTCTGACGCACGACGGCGCACCAATCGATTTGGGGCAGATGTTTCTCGTCGTCACCAACAACTACCGCGCGAGCGGCGGGGGGGGCTTCCCCGGGTGCGACGGGCGACATCTCGCGATCGAAGCCCCCGACGTCATCCGAGATATCCTGCTTCGCTACGTCGAAGCGGCTAAAGACCTTTCGCCGCGATCCGATGGGAACTGGCGGCTTGCGCCTTTGCCGGGTGCAGTGACCGCGACCTATCTGACCTCGCCGCTTGCGGCCCAAGTCAGGCCGCCGCCGCACATTAAGCTGACCGCAATGGGTCCCGCGCCCGGCGGGTTCGCAAAATTCCGAGTCGAGACGCCGTGATTTGCGGGGGCGTGCGCGCCTTTGCGTGCGAAGCAACCCTGTTCGGTTTTATCAGGGGTTAGGCGCCGTTTTCTGCGACTGCGCGACTGCCTCGGCCCACCGGTAGAGCGCGTCGCGCTTTGACGGAATCGTCATAACGAGGAGCGCCCTGCACTTTTGTAAGCGGCGAAGCGTTCTCAAAGGGTTAGGCGCCAAAAACTGTAACTTTTCCGCCGCGGCCGGCTGTTCGGCCCCAGAGACAAGGAATGGAAAGCCCAGCGCAAGGAATTGAAAGCCAAACGCAAGGAATTGAAAGCCCAGCACAAGGAAATGAAAATCAGGCGCAAGGAAATGAAAATAGAGCATCTTGCCATTTCAACGGGTTACACCAGATCCTGATATCCGGCGAGCCATTAACCTTAACTTTTTGCGGCTCTCGGTCATTGAAGGGGGCCTCCGTCCGGTGATGCGGCGACAATACCACAGAATTCTGATTTGCGGAAGCAAAACGTCGGCTCGGTCGTCGACGGTCGGAGTCACACTGGGCTATGAGCCCCACGTGTTGCGTCGCTCCGCTCGCCAGCCTTGTTTCCGTCATAACGAGTTCCTGCTCTAGTTTGGGTGGCTGAAATTCCCAGGGTGGGTGCGCCTGGCGGCGCGCCCCGCCGCAACGGAACGCTCGGCAACGCCCGAAGCTGGGGATCACTTGTCCAGCGTCACCGATCCGGCGGCGGTGTCGACCGATTTCTCCGACGCTGTCTGATCGACGATCCGCGTGGGCGCAGTCGCAGCGTCGGCCGCGATGTTGATGGCCCCATGCGTGAAGACGCCAAGCGATTCAACAACCCCGGGCTGGGCGTCATTCAGGGCTTGCCCCTGAGCGAGGCGGTCGCCGATCGCCGCAACGACTTCGCTGGTGGCGAACTTGCTGTGATTGGCGGAGTCGTTGGACGCGACGCCTGTCAGGTCGATGACATTGACCTGAGCCTTTTCGAGCATCGAAGAATAGGGCTCCGTCGTGGGATCGAGCGCTCCGAGCCGGGTCGAATCGCGAGCCAGGAAGCTCGATATGCCCAGCGCCTTGTCGTCTCGCGACACGAACAGCGTGAATTGCGTCGTCCGCGGCTTCACATCGATTTGGGCGATCTGGCGGCGGAAGACGTCGACATCGATGTCCGGCGAGGCGAGCATCACGTCGTGGATCTTTGACGGCAGGCCGCGATCGCGGATGGCCATCTGTCGCAGCGCCTCGACGGCGAGGTAATTGCCCATTGAGTGCGCGAGGATGGAGATCGACCCGACGTTCTTGTCGTCCACCAGCGCCTGCAGCACCGATTCGAACGCGTCGCGTGAATACATGGCGCTGTCGCGATCATAAACGTAGTCGACCAGGCTTCCGCCGGAGGGCCAGGTGAAAAGCACCGGCGCGACGTCCACGTGCGCGTCGTGAACGATCTGGGCGAATTTATAGACGGCTTCCTCAAAGCGGGTGTTGTAGCCGTGAACGAAAATCAGAACCTTGCGGCCCGGAGTATGGGAGACCCGGGCGTTGAAATTGGCTTTCGCCTCAGCCAGATCCAGGCGGTCGGCGCGCAGGGTGACGAAGTCACGCTCAGGATCGCCGGGCGGAGACGAAGGCCACTGAACTTCGCCCGCCTTGCGCGCCGAATCCGGCGGGACGGAAACGACGATATCCGCAAAGTCGAGACCTCTGCCGCGCGCTCCGCCGAACATCACGCCCGGCGGCTCGAGCACGGGCGCGCGGGTCGTCGCGACAAGGAGATCGACCTGGCTGGCGCCCGGCGCGCTTGTTCCGACAATAAGATTGCCATACGGGCGGCTCGAGCAACCCGCCGCCACGATCGCGAAACCAAGCACAACCAGAATGGCTGCGCGGGGCCGCCGCGCCGCCGTTTCCTTCACCATTACGCCCCCGCCGGCCTTTACCAAAACGCGCTACCACGCATGCCCATTCTGCTGGACCCGGTTACGTCCAGGACCCGGGCATTGGCAGCAATGACACGGTTTCGACCGGCGCTTGCAGCATGCCGGTCTTCGCCGGTTCAGGGTGCTTGTTCTGGGTCATGAACCACCAGATCGCCGCCAGGACGATGACGATCAAGAGAATGATCGCCCACATCGGGAAGCCGCTCGAACTGGAGGCGGCCTGAACGCGATTGGCGGCTGCGCTGGTCGCAGCGGTAGCCGAAGTCGCAGCGCTGGAGACGGTCGAGCTTGCTGTCTGGGCGGCGGCCGCGCCGAGACCGCCGAGTCCGGCCAGAAGGCCCGTGGCGCCAAGCGCCTTCGACAGTTCAGGCGGCAGCGCGGCCGAGATCGCGCTTTTCTGGCTCGCCAGCATCGCGGCGATCGAGGACGCGTCCGACCAGTTGGAAGGATCCTGCTGGCCGATCGTGCCGACCGCGGTCTGGGCGACCGCGCCGACCACCGACTGCGCGGCGCCTTGCGGAGCGCCGGCGAACTGGCTCAATGCGCCGACAATGCTCGACAACCCGGAGCCGCCAAGGAGACCGCTGAGCATATTCGCGCCTTCGCCGAGCGCGCCGACGTTGCCGCCCCCGATCGCGCCGGTAAGTTTGCTCAGAAGGTCAGGATCCGAATTCGAAACAGTGTCGGCGAGTTTCTGCGCCCCGCCCGGCGCCGCCGCCGTCGTGGCGAGCGCTGCAAGAATCGTCGGGATCGCCGCCGCCACAAGTTTCTGCGCGACTGCCTCGTTGACCCCTACAGCGCGCGCCAGGCTTCCGACGAGTTGGGGCGTGAGAACCTGAGATATGAGACTGACGAGATTGATTGCCATTGGACATCCCCTCCAACCGAGAGTTCGGGCCGGCGCTGTCCTGCCGGATTGTCACCCGGTTGGCGCGCCCTCACCGCTGGGAAAATCGCTGCGGCGCGACAACCTAACCGTTCGTTCCAACGAATCCTAGCCGTGTCGGCGGGCGGGCGTTACTTTTCCAGCGGCCGTCCGCGCGAATGCCGTCGGAGAAAAGCCAGACGTGCTCGCGCTAGGTGGCGAACCTGAAATGCAGGACATCGCCGTCGGCGACGACATAGTCCTTGCCTTCCAGACGAAACTTGCCGGCCTCGCGCGCGCCTGCCTCGCCCCGGTTGGCGACATAGTCGTCGTAGGCGATCGTCTCGGACCGGATGAACCCCTTTTCGAAATCGGTGTGGATCACGCCCGCGGCCTGCGGCGCTCTGGCCCCTCTTTCGACCGTCCAGGCGCGCGCTTCCTTCGGGCCGACGGTGAAGAAGGTGACGAGATGCAGGAGATCGTAGCCCGCCCGGATGACGCGGTTGAGGCCAGGCTCGGTCAGCCCGACGGCTTCGAGATAGTCCTTCTGCTCGGTTTGCGGCAGCACCGCGATTTCGCTCTCGATCTTCGCCGAGACGACGACCGCGACCGCACCCTCTTTCGCGGCCTGCTGCTTGACCAGGTCGGAGAAGGCATTGCCCTTGTCGGCGGACGCCTCGTCGACGTTGCAGACGTAGAGCACGGGCTTCGACGACAGAAGCCCCAGCGACTGAAAGAGGTCGTGCTCCTCACGGCCGACCCCTGCCGCGCGCGCGGGCCGGCCTTCGCGCAGCTCCGCGAGACTGCGCTGCGCGAGCTCCAGCAGGTCCCAGGCGTCCTTGTCGCCGCCCTTGGCCTTCTTCTCTATCGTCACGATGCGACGCTCGAGACTCTCGAGATCGGCCAGCATCAGCTCGGTCTCGATCGTGGCGATATCGGATAGGGGGTCGATGCGTCCCTCGACATGGGTGACGTCACCGTCCTCGAAGCAGCGAACGACGTGAGCGACCGCGTCGCATTCGCGGATGTTGGCGAGAAACTGGTTACCCAGGCCTTCGCCATTCGAGGCGCCGCGGACAAGACCCGCGATGTCGACGAAGGTGAGACGCGTGGGAATGATCTCTTTCGAGCCAGCGATCTTCGCCAGCGCGATCAGACGCGGGTCGGGAACGGCGACGTCGCCGACATTGGGCTCGATCGTGCAGAACGGATAATTGGCCGCCTGGGCGGCAGCCGTCTGCGTCAGCGCGTTGAAGAGCGTCGATTTGCCGACATTGGGCAAACCCACGATGCCGCACTTGAAGCCCATGGAGCGAGGCCTGTTCCTGCTGGAATTGGAAGGATTGGCGCCCTATGCGCGGGGGCGGCGAAAAAGGCAAGGGGAGGGCCCAGAATTGTGCGCGCCCCAGCGCGCGGCGCCGATTTGCAATGCTCGAGGTCTTGGTCGAATCTCCGGCAACCAAGGGGCCGCGCTGCGACCGCCAGAGCCACACCATTCTCACAGGGAGATGCGCGCCCCATGTCAGTCTTGAACATCGATCGGCCCGACTGTCTCAACGAGGAAGGGATCGCGATCTTCAGGGAATCCGTCCGGAAGTTTCTCGACCAGCATGCGCCGGAGAGCCGGGCGGCCAGGTGGCGCGAAAAGGGCGTCGTCGATCGCCCAATGTGGACGGAAGCGGCGGACGCAGGCCTGCTGTGTCTCTCCATTTCCGAACAATACGGCGGCGCCGGCGGCGACTACCGGCACGAAGTCGTCCTGAGCGAAGAGATCGCCAAACGGGGGCTGGGGGACTTTGCGATCTCGCTCCACAATTCGATCGTCGCGCCCTATATCGTCAATTACGGCTCCGAGGAGCAGAAGAAAAACTGGCTGCCGCGGATGGCGTCCGGCGAGCTCGTCAGCGCGATCGCGATGTCCGAGCCCGGCGCCGGCTCGGACCTGCAAGGCGTGAGGACGACGGCGAGGCGGGAGGGCAACCACTATCTCATCTCCGGCCAGAAAACCTTCATCAGTAATGGTCAGACGGCGGACATCGTCGTCGTGGTGGCAAAGACGGACCCGGCGCTCGGCGCCAAGGGGATTTCGCTAATCGTCGTCGAGACCAAGGACGCTCGGGGCTTTCAGCGCGGCCGCAACCTCGGCAAGCTTGGCCTTGAGGGTCAGGACACGTCCGAACTTTTCTTCGACGACGTCCGGGTTCCGACCGCAAATCTCCTGGGTGCCGAGGAGGGCCTCGGCTTTGTTCAGCTGATGCAGCAGCTTCCGCAGGAGCGGCTCAATATCGCGGTCGGCGGCGCAGCGGTAATCGAGCGCGCGCTCGAGCTGACAATCGCCTACGTGAAGGAGCGGAAGGCTTTCGGCGGCCGCCTGATCGATTTCCAGAACACGCAGTTCAAGCTCGCCGAGTGCAAGACCGAGGCGACGGTCGCGCGGGTGTTTGTCGACCGCCTGATCGGGCTGCATCTCGAAGGCAAGCTCGACGCGCCGACGGCCTCGATGGCCAAGTACTGGGTGACCGACCTGGAAAACAAGATCGTCGACGAATGCCTCCAGCTGTTCGGCGGCTACGGATACATGAGCGAATATCCGATATCGCACATGTACCGCGACAGCCGCGTCCAGCGTATCTACGGCGGCGCCAACGAAATCATGAAGGTGCTGATCGCGCGAACGCTCTGAGGCCGGAACCCGAGGCGAATTGACAGCGTAATGGGCCTCGACGACATTGCAGAGGTCCCCGAACCAGACAAAAAGCGAAGGGAGATGCGCAATGATGCATTCCGACAAGATCACCGTGACGCGGCGCGAGGCGCTGAAGTCGGGACTGGCCGCGGCCGCCGCCTCGGGCGCCCTCATCGGCGGGACGCGCCTCGCCTTCGCCGACGACACGCTGGCCGAGATCAAGAAGCGCGGCGAGCTTACGACCGCGACCGAGATGCAGTTCCCGCCCTTCGATATCTCCGACAACGGCGTCTACAAGGGGGTGGACCGCGACCTGGTCGACGCGGTCGCCAAGGAGATGGGCGTCAAGGTCTCTTATCTTGATCTGCCCTGGACAAGCGTGCTCCCCGGACTGGAAGCGAAGAAGTTCGATCTCTGCATCGCGCCGGTCACCATCACCAAGGAGCGGATGAAACGCTACGCCTTCTCGGTCCCGATCGCCGACGCCACCGCCGCGCTGATGAAGCGCGCCAACGACGCGAGTATCATGAAGCCGGAGGATATCGCAGGAAAGACGGTCGGAGGGCAGAAGGGCACCTCGCAGGTCGAGCAGCTCAAGGCTTTCGCCGCCAAGCTGCCGAAGCCGGTCGAGGTCAAGGAATATGTCGACAACAACCAGTCCTACGCCGACCTCGCCGCCGGCCGCATCGACGCCTCGGTGAACTCGCTGCCGAACCTCCAATATGCGGCGGCGCAGCGCTCCGACGCCTTCGCGGTCATTTTGCCGCCGTTCGGGCAGCCGACCTATTTCTCCTGGGTCGCGCGCCTCGACGACAAAACGCTGATGGATGCGATCAACGCCGCGATCCTCAAGGTCGAGGCGGACGGGACGATGGGAGAGATCCAGAAGAAGTGGTTCGGCCAGACCACGGACCTGCCGAAGACCGTGCCCGAACCTTCAATCTGATCCGTCGCCGACAGGGAGGGCCAGCCCATCCCTCCCGCGCCGCCCGATGAAGCCTGAGGTTATTCTCCATTCGTTCGGCTACCTGACGCAGGCTGCGGGGGTGACGATCGCGGTGTCGTTCGCCGGCATCGTCATCGGCTTCGTTATCGGCGGGCTCGTCTGCGCCGCGCGCGTGTCGCGGCGTGCGTGGCTCAAGCGCCTCGGCGGGGCTTACGTCAGCGTCTTTCGCGGCGTGCCGCTGCTGGTGCAATTGCTCTTCATCTACTACTTCCTCGCCGAGTTCGGCCTCGATGTGCCGGCGATCGTCGCCGCGGTCGGCGGGCTCGCGCTGTCGTCGGCGGCTTACCAGGCGGAGATCCTGCGCGGCGCGCTCAACGCCGTGCCGCGCGGGCAAACGGAGGCCGCGGTCGCGCTCGGCTTCGCCGGCTCCGAGATCTGGCGCCGCGTGCTGCTGCCGCAGGCGCTGCGCATCTCGGTCCCGCCGCTCATCAACGAATTCATCCTGCTGCTCAAGGCCTCCTCGCTCGTATCGGTCGTCGGCATCGCCGAACTGACGCGGGTCAGCATGAACATCGCCTCGATGACCTACCGGCCGCTCGAAGCTTATGTAGGCGGCGGGCTGTTCTATCTCGCGATCAACCTCACGCTGGCTGGCTTTGGCGCGCTCATGGAACGGCGGCTTAATGCGGGCGGCGCGCGATGAATCCCGACGTCCTCTTGCGTTATCTGCCGTCGCTGATCAGTGGCTTCGGCGTCACGATCTTTTGCTGGAGCGCAGGGGGCGTCCTTGGCATGATGCTGGGCTTTGCGATCGCGCTCGCGCGCCGGGCGCCCTTTCCGCCGTTGCAATGGGCGTTGAGAGTTTTCATCGAGGTCTTCCGCGGCACGCCCTTCCTCATGCAGCTCTTTTTGCTCTATTCGGGCGGCCCCTATATCGGCTTGAAGCTCAGCGCGACGGCGGCCGGGGTCCTCGGCCTCGGCCTTTATTCCTCGGCCTATTTCGCCGAGATATTCCGCGCCGGATTCGCCTCGGTTCCGCGCGGCCAGATCGAGGCCGCGACCAGCGTCGGCATGGCGCCCATCGACACCATGCTTCGCGTCGCGCTGCCGGCGGCGCTGATCGCCGCCGTGCCGTCGATCGTCAACATGCTGATCGTGCTGTCGAAGGAGACGGTGGTTCTCTCGATCATCACCGTGCCCGAGCTCATGTACCAGATGCAGACGATGGCGGCCGAGACATTCACCGCCTTCGACGCCATCTTTGCGATGGCGGTCTTCTACTGGCTGCTGGTCGAAGTTGTCTCGCGGATTGGGGCCCGGGTCGAAGCGCGGGTGACGGCCTTTCTGGCAGCGGAAGGAGCCCGAGCGTGAACTCGCCGATGATCGAAATCAGCGGGGTCGGCAAAAGCTTCGGCGCGCACGAAGTGTTGCGCGGGGTCGACCTCGCGATCGCGAAATCCGAGGTCGTTTGCCTCATCGGGCCGAGCGGATCGGGCAAGAGCACGCTGCTCAGATGCGTCAACTTTCTCGAGCCCTATGACGCCGGCGACGTGCGCATCGAAGGCCGGCTGATCGGTTACGAGGACGCGCCGGACGGGACGCGCCGGCCGATGAATGCGCGGAAGCTCCGCGACATGCGGCGCGAGATCGGCATGGTGTTCCAGCACTTCAACCTCTGGCCGCACATGACCGCGATCGGCAACGTCGCCGAGCCGCTGAGGCGCGTGCGCGGGCTTACCGTGAACGAAGCGGCGGAGCGCGCGATGGCGATGCTCACTCGCGTCGGCCTCGCCGCCAAGGCTGACGCCTATCCTTCTCACCTCTCGGGCGGCCAGCAGCAACGGGTGGCGATCGCACGCGCGCTCGCAATGCAGCCCCGCCTCATGCTGTTCGACGAGCCGACGTCGGCGCTCGATCCCGAGCTCGTCGGCGAAGTGCTCGAAGTGATGAAGAGCCTCGCCTCGGAAGGCATGACCATGCTGATCGTCACTCACGAAATGGGCTTCGCCGCCCATGTCGCCGGCCGCATCGCCTTCATCGACGAAGGCCGCATCATCGAGGAGGGCCCGCCGCGTCAGGTCTTCCATCATAGCGAGGAACCGCGGGTGCGGCAGTTCCTGCAGACGTATCATGACCGGAACAGCTTTTGAGGGGCGCCATTTCCGGGCGCTGATTCCGTCTTTTCATAGGGTTGCGGCGCCATTTCCATTCCACTCAATGGCCGCTGGAGCCGGTCGCAGGTTTAACCGCGAACACATTCTTTTCGATGCTGCAGGCGCTAATTTCTGCAACTACCGCGGACTATCGCGGACCGGCGCCGTACCGGGTCGCGCGGAACCCGTCCATCTCTCGAACTCGGCCGGATGCACGGACCGAGCAGCCACCAACAACTCTCTTCACGCATCAACATTCTTTCCTTTCGTCAAACGACCACCCTATCACGTTTCCTGTTTAATAGAAAGACATATTTTGCTAATAGATTGAAATCATTAGGCTATACGGCGCGGCACGAAGGCGGGCAGACGGCGACCAAAAGCTCAGATCACCGGCGTCGGCAGCGGGCGGCCGGCGAAATGGGCGGCGAGGTTGTCGCGCACGAGCTTGCCCATGGCCTTGCGCGCCTCGACCGTGCCGCTGGCGTGATGCGGCTGCACGATCACGGTCTTGAAGCCGAGCAGGCGCGGGTCGATGTTGGGTTCGTTCCAGAAGACGTCGAGCGCGGCGGCGCCGATCCGCTTCTCCTCGAGCGCGGCGATGAGCGCTGGCTCGTCGACCACCGTGCCGCGCGAGACGTTGACAAAGAGACCCTCGGGCCCCAGCGCCTCGAATACCGCGGCGTTGACGAGATTCTTCGTCCCCGCGCCGCCGGCGGTCGCGGCGACGAGGATGTCGCTGACACGCGCGAGCGAAACGGGATCGGGAAAATAGGCGTGCGACGCCTCCGGGTCTTCGGCGAGGTCGCAATAAGCGACGCTCATGCCGAAGGCCGTGGCGCGCCGGGCGATGGCCCGGCCGATGCGGCCCAAGCCGATGACGCCGAGCGTCTTGCCATTGAGGCTCTTGCCCAGCGGCAGCGCGCCTTTGGTCCAGGCGCCGGAGCGCACGAAGCCCTCGCCCTCGACGATGCGCCTCATGCTGGCCAGGATCAGCGCGAAGGCCATGTCGGCGACATCCTCGGTCAGCACGTCCGGAGTGTTGGTGACCCTGATTCCGCGCGTCCGCGCGCGGTCGAGATCGATCGCGTCGAAGCCGACGCCGAAACAGGCGATGATCTCGAGCTTCGGACAGGCGTCGATGAGCTCCGCCCCGGCGCCGAGCACGCCGTTGGTCGCGATGGCCCGGATCGCCGGGCCGACCTCGCTCAGGAAACGCGCGCGGTCCGTCGCGAGCCACAATTTGTGGACGACATAGTCGCGTTCGAAGAGCGGCATCTCCCATTCGGGATAGCGGCCGACCATCAAGACGTCGGGCTTTGTCATTGAGCCTTCCTCCCTTTATCTCGACAACTATCGGCCGGGCGATCGAGAGTCGCAATTCGACGTGCTATAAAATGAGACGGCATGACCCCTGCTCCGGTCATGGTACGTGGCGGCGCGATCATTGACGACACGTGGACGACCCGCTGCATGCGGAAACGTCGCACACGGATCGATAGAACCCCCGCGGAAGCGGGTCTGTTTAGGAATGCCCCGGTAGCCGGAGGGTTCGACATGAACGTCGGTCCGAACGCGGCAGTTGCTCTGAAGGACAACGAGAAAGAGCAACTCGTGGAAAAAATGATTACCTGTCCGTTCCTTGGCAGCGCCGTGGCCGAGGGCAAGCTCATCGTCAGAAACAGCGCCGTTGACCCGCTCGCCGGCATCGAGGACGTGCGAGACTTGGCCAATACTGGCGGCGGCGACCTTGGGGACCTGCTCGTGCTGTTTGCGGCGGGCAATCACGCGTTCATGCGGGGCGACTCCGGTAAGCTGGACGAGCCGGCGCCGCAGGGTTTCTTCTCATTGGAGCTGCCAGGATCGCAGGGCGCGCATCCAGGTCATAGCGGCATTCTCATGGGCGATCCTACGATCCCAGGCTCGGGCCGGCTCAGTCTGCCAGACTTTGCACGGCTCGCCGAACGGGCGGCGTGCGGCGTGATCAAGCGGTCCGACGCGGGACGGTTCATTGCCGAGAATCTGATGCGAGACCCGGAGGCGAAAGTGTTCGGCGCGAACGTGGTCACTGCGTTCGGCGGCGATCTCGCGGGGTTCGTGATGACCATAGGACCCGCTTTGCTGAGCAGGCTGCACGGCTTGGATGAAAAGGCCAATGCGGCTCACCAGGACCTTGAAGAAAAGCTCACCAAACTGATGGGCGAGGACAATCTCATTGGATCCGCCGGGGAGTTTGGCCTGCTCTTCGCCTTCCTGACCAACAAACCTGGCGCCGCCGCAATTGACGGCGAACCCACGGTTGCGGTGAGCGACCTTGAGTCGATATTCGTCGAAAAGCGCCTGCCCGCAGGATTCGGAGATTGGAAGAAACTGCGGACGGATTGGGTCAAGCACACGACCGCGCTCGCGCTCAGCGCTGCGATGGATTTGCACGCCGCGAAACGACTCGACTGACGACCTATCACCCCTGCGCGGCCCTTTCGTTGAGCGCCGGAAAGCCGCGCTGGTGCCAGACCGGGTAGGACGGGAGGACGTCGCTCACCGCATCGAGTTTCGCCACCTGCTCGGGCGTCAGCTTCCAGCCCACGGCGCCGATGTTCTGAACCAGTTGCTCCTCGTTTCGCGCGCCGATGATGACGCTGGCGACGGTCGGGCGGCGGAGCAGCCAGTTGAGCGCGATCTGCGGGATGGTTTTGCCGGTTTCGGCGGCGACCGCGTCCAGCGCGTCGACGATGGCGAACAGGCGCTCCTGGTCATATTGGGGTCCCGTTTCCGGAATGGCGTAGGCGCGGGTGCCGGGCTGCGGTGCCTGTCCGCGCCGAATCTTGCCGGTGAGTTTGCCCCAGCCCAAGGGACTCCAGATCAGCGCGCCAACGCCCTGGTCGCGGCCGAGCGGCATGAGCTCCCACTCATAGTCGCGATTGAGCAGCGAGTAGTATGCCTGGTGCGCGACATAGCGCGCGTAGCCGTAGCGGTCCGACGCGGCGAGCGACTTCATCAGATGCCAGCCGGAGAAATTCGAGCAGCCGATGTAACGGACCTTGCCCGCTCGAACGAGCTGATCGAGCGTGGACAGCGTCTCCTCGACCGGGGTGTTGTAATCCTGCCCGTGCAGCTGCAGGAGGTCGATGTGATCGACCCCGAGCCGCTTCAGGGAAGCCTCCGTCGCTTCGATGAGATGCTGGCGCGAGGACCCGAAATCGTTGGGGCCCTCGCCCATCGGGAAAGTCGTCTTGGTGGAAATGAGCACGCGGTTGCGCTTGCCCTTGATCGCCTCGCCCAGGATCTGCTCGGAGAGTCCGTCGGAGTAGACGTCCGCCGTATCGAAGAGGCTCACCCCGTGCTCGAGACAGATGTCGATGAGCCGGGATGCGCCGCTCGGAATCCGTCGATCCCCATGCCTTGAAGAATTCGTTGCCGCCGCCAAACGTGGCGGTTCCGAAGCTGAGCGCCGGCACCCGCAGGCCGGAATGGCCGAGCCGATTATAGTCCATGGGTCTTCTCCTGCGTCTGTCGCGCCGCCTGGCGCCCATGTGCCCCGTGCGGGAACATACAGCGGGCGCAGGCGTTGCAGCGGCGAGTGATGGTGTTGCGGTGCTTGATTCCCAGGATAGCGTCTTTTCTTCCGATGTCGCGCCGCCCGACCTCGGCGGCTTGCGATATGTCTGCGACGACGGGCCCGCGATCCGGCGAAGAAAAGCGGGCAAGGGCTTCGTTTATATCGATTCGAAGGGCAAGAGGATCTCCGAGCGCGCCATTCTGAGCCGCATCAAGTCGCTTGTGATACCGCCCGCCTGGACGGACGTGTGGATTTGCCCTTCCGCGCATGGGCATATTCAGGCGACCGGACGCGACGCAAGAGGCCGCAAGCAATATCGCTACCATTCCTCTTATCGCGAGCGGCGGGAAGAGGCGAAATACGAGCATCTCCTGGCGTTCGCCGAAGCGCTGCCGACCATCCGCATGACGGTCGCCGAGCATATGGCTCTGCGCGGACTGCCGCAGCTCAAAGTCGTGGCGACGGTCGTTCATCTGCTCGAAACGACACTCATCCGCGTCGGCAACGACGAATATGCCAAGCAGAACGAGAGCTATGGGCTCACGACGCTGAAGAGCGGGCATGTGGCGGTCGAGGGGTCCGAGATTCGCTTCCAGTTTGTCGGCAAGAGCGGCAAGCCATGGTCGCTCACCATGCGCAATCGCCGGGTGGCGAAGATCATCAGGGCGTGTCAGGACCTGCCCGGGCAGGAACTGCTTCAGTATCTCGATGAGCAGAAGGAACTGCGGGCCGTCTCGTCCGGCGACGTCAACGACTATCTGAGGACCATCACCGGCGCCGACATCACCGCCAAGGATTTTCGCACCTGGGCCGGGACGGTGCTTGCGGCGCGCTTTCTTGCGGAAGCGGGTGGATCGGAGAGCGCGACAGCGGCCAAGCGGAACTTGAGCGCTGCGGTGAAGCGCGTCGCCGCGGCGCTGGGAAACACGCCGGCTGTCTGCCGCAAGTCCTACATCCACCCGAACCTCTGCAGCGCCTATCTCGAGGGCGGGCTGGTTTTTGAGGCCGGCGAAGAAGGCGGCGGCACATCAGGTTTGCGGCCGGATGAGGTCGCATTGCTTGCGCTGCTGCGCGCCTCAGGGTCCGCTCCTTAGCACGCGACGCAGCCGCCTAGCGTTGCGAGACAGAGTGGATCTCGGCGATGTAGCCGCCCGGAAATTGCACCATTGCGGCGTCGCGTCCGTCGGCCCGGAAAGGTTGGACGAGAACCGTCGCGCCGGCCGCCATGGCCTTGTCGAGGGTCGCCGTCAGGTCCGCGACTTCGTAGCCGGTCAATTCCCGGCCGTAGGGAAACGGCAGATGGCCATCAGTCGCCAGGAGCGTAAGCTTGCCGAAGGCCGAGTCGATGCGCACGCGCCGGTAGGTCTCGCCGGGGCGGCCGACCTCGACGCCCGGCGCGTGATCGTCGTCCAGGACGACGCGCCCTTTCGAGAAGCGCAGGAACTCGACCATGAAGACGTTGGTCCGCATGGGCGAGAGGTAGACGCGGTTTTCGGGGATGGTGGCCAGCGGCGCAGAGGACGGCTTGGCCGTATGCCAGTAAAGCTGCATGTTGATTCCGCCCGGCCACTGAATCACCGCGTCGCGGCCGATCGGATCGGGGAACGGCGCCACGATCACATCGGCGCCCGCTTCCCTGGCGGCGTCGACGGCCGCGTCCATGTCCTTGACGAGATAGCCGGTCCGCTCGGCGCCGAACGGATAGGGAATGGGTGTGGTGAAGGCGAAGACCGAGAGCAGGCCCACAGGCGTCTGAACGGCCGCGAAGCTCGCGCTGCTCGGGGTCGGCGTCACGGTGGTCGTCGCCGGCTTGGAGGACTGTCCTCCGAATGTCGCTATGAAGCTCGCAATGAACGGCGCCATATCCGCCGGCGCGACATAGACGTGGGTCCCGTCATATTGCGCGCCGACACCCGGGCCCGCGGAGTCAATCGAATTGTCCGATGCGGCCAGCGCTTGCGCGGCGTGGGCCTGGAGCGTGAGGCCCAGGGTCGCGACGATGGCGTATGGGACTCGTTTGCGCCCCTTCTCCCCGCTTGCGGGGAGAAGGTCGGGATGAGGGGCGGGGGCAGAGGCCGCGCGGCTAATCACCCGCGCCCCTCACCCTGCCCTCTCCCCGCAAGCGGGGCGAGGGTTGTTCGTCGAGCTTGGCGAGAATTGTCTCAAGCACGCCATCCATGTTCCGATAAACCTCTTCATTGACGAATTGTACGAGTTCGATAACCTTGAGCTTCAAGAAACTCGGTGCGTCGGGCGTCACGGCGGAGTTCTTCCTCGGTCGAATGCGTGGCGCCGTCGATTTCGACGATGAGTTTTTCGCCCCGACAGACGAAGTCAGCAAAATAAGGCCCGATCGGTTCCTGGCGGACGAACTTGAAGCCACCGACACCGCGCCCGCGCAACGTTCGCCAGATCAAGGCTTCGGCGGAAGTTTGGCCCTCGCGCAGGGAGCGCGAACGGCGCGTTTCAATGATTCGAATTCCGCGCATGGATCTGAGTTTCCTCCCGGTCCTTACCCTGATTGTCTTTCGCGCATGCGATCGCGATTTCGTTTGCGCCCAGTCTCCCCGCTTGCGTTGAGAAGGTTGGAATGAGGGCCGGGGCGAGAAGCCGCACGGCTAGTCACCATGGCCCCTCAACTTCCCAAACTCGGCAAGTCGAGCCCCTTCGCCTTCGCGCACTCCACCGCAATCTCATAGCCCGCGTCGGCGTGGCGCATGACGCCGGTTGCGGGGTCGTTCCATAAGACCCGCCCGATCCGGCGCGCCGCTTCCGGCGATCCGTCGCAGACGACCACCATGCCGGCGTGCTGGGAAAAGCCCATGCCGACGCCGCCGCCGTGATGGAGCGAGACCCAGGTCGCGCCGGAGGCGCAGTTGAGCAGCGCGTTCAAGAGCGGCCAGTCGGAGACCGCGTCCGAGCCGTCCTTCATCGCTTCGGTCTCGCGGTTCGGCGAGGCGACCGAGCCTGAGTCGAGATGATCGCGGCCGATCACGATCGGCGCCTTCACCTCGCCCTTCGCCACCATCTCGTTGAAGGCGAGTCCCAGGCGGTCGCGGTCGCCGAGGCCCACCCAGCAGATGCGCGCCGGCAGGCCCTGGAATTTTATCCGCGCGCGCGCCATGTCGAGCCAGTTGTGCAAATGCGCGTTGTCCGGAATCAGCTCCTTGACCTTGGCGTCGGTCCGGTAAATGTCCTCAGGGTCGCCCGACAGCGCGACCCAGCGGAACGGACCGATTCCCCGGCAGAAGAGCGGCCGGATATAGGCCGGCACGAAGCCCGGAAAATCGAACGCGTCGGCAACGCCCTCTTCGAGCGCCATCTGGCGGATGTTGTTGCCGTAGTCGACCGTCGGCACGCCGGCGTGGAAATAATCGAGCATCGCGCGCACGTGCTCGGCCATCGACGCTCTTGCAGCCCGCTCGACGCCTTTGGGATCGCTCACGCGGCGCTCGTCCCATTCTTGAAGCGTCCAGCCCTTCGGCAGATAGCCGTTGACGGGGTCGTGCGCCGAGGTCTGGTCGGTCACGATGTCGGGCCTGACGCCGCGCCGCACGAGCTCGGGCACTATTTCGGCGGCATTGCCGATGAGCGCGACCGAGACCGCCCTGCGCTCCCTCGTCGCCTTGCCGATGATCGCGAGCGCGTCGTCGAGGTCCTTTGCCGCGACGTCGACATAGCCGGTGCGAAGGCGGAATTCGATGCTGGAGGGGCGGCATTCGATGGCGAGCATCGAGGCGCCGGCCATGGTGGCCGAGAGCGGCTGCGCCCCGCCCATTCCCCCTAAGCCCGCGGTCAGGATCCATTTGCCGGAAAGGTCGCCGCCGTAGTGCTGGCGGCCCATTTCGACGAAGGTTTCGTAGGTGCCCTGCACGATGCCCTGCGAGCCGATATAGATCCAGGAGCCTGCGGTCATCTGGCCGTACATCATCAGGCCCTTGCGATCGAGCTCGTGGAAGTGATCCCAGGTCGCCCAGTGCGGCACGAGGTTGGAGTTGGCGATCAGCACCCGCGGCGCGTCGGCATGGGTGCGAAAGACGCCGACGGGCTTGCCCGACTGGACGAGCAGGGTCTCGTCCGCTCCCAGACGCCTTAGCGTCGCGACGATCGTATCGAAGGCCTGCCAGTCGCGCGCCGCCCGGCCGATCCCGCCATAGACCACGAGCTCGCCCGGGCGCTCGGCGACGTCGGGGTCGAGGTTATTCATCAGCATGCGCAACGGCGCCTCGGTCAGCCAGCTTCTGGCGCTGAGCGCAGTCCCGCGCGGCGCGCGGATGACGCGCATGTTGTCGAGGCGGGCGGAGGCGGTCATGGGATGGGCCTTTCGTCGCTATGCCTGTCATTCCCGGCAGACCGCAGGTCTGACCGGGAATCCAGCAATGACGAGCGCCGGAGGGCGTCAGTCTGGATTCCCGATCGGCCGCTTCGCGTCCGTCGGGAATGACAATGAGGAGCCCGCATCACTTGCGCAGTCCTTCGAGGAGAATTTCGAGAATCTTCCGGATCGTCGCGCGCGTGACGTTCGCGCGCGCAGCGTCGATCGGCTGCGGCCAGTTGTCCGGGGCGGGGCGCTCGGGCTCGGCCATATAGGCGCGGCAGGCGAGTTCGAGCTGCAGCGCCTCGACGCCCTCGCTGGGCTCACCGTAGTGCCGGGTGATCCAGCCGCCCTTGAAACGCCCGTCGACGATCGAGCTTCTGCCGCTCGCGGCGAGCGCCGCCCCGACCGCCTCGCGCAGCGCGGGACTGCAGCTTGCGCCGGAATTCGTTCCGAGATTGAAAACGGGGAGCTCGCCCTCGAAGAGCCGCGGAATGCGCGAGCGGATCGAATGCGCGTCGAACAGCGCCACGCGTGGGAAGTGCTCGCGCAGGCGCACGATCTCGGCATGGAGCGCGTTGTGATAGGGCTCGAAGGCGAGCCGCAAGCGGTCGGAGGCGCCCGCTTCGTCGGGCGCCTCGCCCGGACGGTAGAGCGGCTCGCCGTCGAAGGTAATGGTCGGACAGAGTTCGGTCGTCGCCTGGCCGGGATAGAGCGAGGCGCCGGAGGGATCGCGATTGACGTCGATGATCGAGCGCGAGAGCGTCGTGCGAACGAGCGTCGCATCCAGCGTCTCGACGAAATCGTAGAGTTCGTCCAGCCGCCAGTCGGCGTCCTTGCGCGCGAGCCACGGATCGACGAATTGCGGCTCGAATTCGCTTAAGTCTGTTCCGGCATGGGGAATGCTGACGATGAGCGGCGCCGCGCCTTGCCTGACCAAGAGCCAGTCGGGATGGCCTTCGGTCATCGCGCCGCCTCGACGCCCGGCAGCAGGGCCTCACCCGCCGCTTCGATGACCGCGCCGTTCCGCACGAGCTCGATCGCCGCCTGCATCTCCGGATGGAAATAGCGATCCTCGTTGAGATGCGGAATCTTCTCCCGCAAGAGGGCGCGCACGGCTTCGAGCGGCGCGCTCGAGCGAAGGGGCTCGTGAAAGTCGCAGCCTTGAGCCGCCGCGAGGAGCTCGATGCCGACCACGGCGAGCGCGTTCTCGGCCATCGGCGCGAGGCGCCGCGCGCCGTGCGCGGCCATCGAGACGTGGTCCTCCTGATTGGCGGAGGTCGGAATCGAATCGACGCTCGCAGGGTAGGCGCGCTGCTTGTTCTCGGACACGAGCGCCGCCGCGGTCACCTGGGGAATCATGAATCCGGAGTTGAGGCCGGGCGAGGGCGTCAGAAACGCGGGCAGGCCGGAAAGCGCGGGATCGACGAGATGAGCGATCCTGCGCTCGGCCAGCGAGCCGATCTCGCAGATCGCGAGCGCAATGATGTCTGCGGCGAAGGCGACCGGCTCGGCATGGAAGTTGCCGCCCGAGAGCGCCGCGTCGTCCTCGGCGAAGATCAGCGGATTGTCGGAGACGCCATTGGCCTCGTCGCGAAGCGTCGCCGCCGCCTGGCGCAGAAGGTCGAGACAGGCGCCCATCACCTGGGGCTGGCAGCGCAGGCAATAGGGGTCCTGAACTCTCGGATCGCCGATGAGATGCGAGGCGCGAATGGCGCTTCCGGCGATCAGCGCGCGCAGAGCCGCCGCCGTCTCGATCTGGCCGCGGTGGCGCCGAAGCGCATGGATACGCGGATCGAATGGGGCATCGGAACCGCGCGCGGCGTCGAGCGACAGCGCCCCGGTGACGAGGGCCGAGCGGAAGAGGGTTTCGGCTTCGAAGAGGCCGGCAAGGGCGTTCGCGGTCGAGAACTGCGTGCCGTTGAGAAGGGCGAGGCCTTCTTTCGCCGCGAGCACGATCGGCTTGAGGCCCGCTTCGGCAAGCGCCTCGGCCGCCGGCAGCACGCGGGCGCCGACGCGCGCTTCGCCGACGCCGATCATCGCAGCCGCCATGTGGGCGAGCGGCGCAAGGTCGCCCGAGGCGCCGGCCGAGCCCTGCGAGGGAATGACAGGCGTCACGCGGCGGGCGAACATCGCCTCGATGAGATCGAGCGTTTCCGCTCTCACGCCCGAGGCGCCCTGGGCGAGGCTGCCGAGCTTCAGCGCCATCATCAGCCGCGTCGTGGCGATCGAGAGCGGCTCGCCGACGCCGGCCGCGTGCGACAGCACGATGTTGCGCTGGAGCGTCGCAAGATCGGCGGCTTCGATCCGAACGCCGGCGAGTTTGCCGAACCCGGTGTTGATTCCGTAGACGGGCTCGCCCCGGCTGAGGATCCGCTCAACTGTCGCCGCGCTCGCCGAGACCTGCGCGCGGTGGGACGGATCGAGCGCGACGGGAGCGCCGCGCCAGATCATGCGCCAGTCGGCGAGCGTCGCCTTGCCCGCGCGCAGCGTCACGCTCATTGGCCTCTCCAGACGCGCGCATGCAAAGCATTGAATCCGAGCCGATAGACGAGCTCGGCCGGCTGCTCGATGTCCCAGATCGCGAGATCGGCCCACTTGCCGGCTTCGAGCGTTCCGATGTCAGCTTCGAGGCCGAGCGCCCTTGCCGCGTTGCGGGTCGCGCCGGCGAGGCACTCGTCGACCGTGAGCCCGAACAGGGTCGCCGCCATGTTGAGCGCCAGCAGGAGCGAGGTCATCGGCGACGTGCCGGGATTCGAGTCGGTGGCGACCGCCATCGGCACGCGATATTTGCGCAGGAGCGCGACCGGCGGCGCGTGGGTCTCGCGCAAAACATAATAGGCGGCCGGCAGCAGGACTGCGGCGACGCCCGCGCTCGCCATCGCCGCCACGCCTGCTTCGTCGGTATATTCGAGATGATCGGCCGACAGCGCGCCGAATTTTGCCGCAAGCGCGCCGCCGCCGCCGTTTGACAGTTGGTCGGCATGAAGCTTGACGGGGAGCCCAAGCCGTCGGGCGGCGTCGAAAACACGCGCGACTTCCGCTGGCGTGAACGCGATCCGCTCGCAGAAGGCGTCGACGGCGTCGACCAGCCCTTCGGCCGCGAGCGCGGGGATCATCCTCTCCGCCAAAGTCTCGACATAGGCGGCGCGATCGTCCGCGAACTCGGGTGGCAGCGCATGGGCGGCGAGCAGCGTCGCGCGAACCGCGACCGGACGGATTTCCGCGAGGCGGCGCACAACGCGGAGCGACTTTCGCTCGGCCTCGACGTCAAGCCCATATCCGGATTTGATTTCAATCGTCGTCACCCCCTCGGCGATGAGGGCGTCGAGGCGCCTCAGCGCCGAGCGGATGAGATCCTCCTCGCTCGCCTCGCGCGTGGCCCGAACGCTCGAGAGAATGCCTCCGCCGCTGCGGGCGATCTCTTCATAGGTTGCGCCCGCGAGCCGCATCTCGAATTCCCGCGCCCGATCGCCGCCGTAGACGAGGTGGGTGTGGCAGTCGATCAGGCCGGGGGTGATCCAACGACGCTCGCAATCGACGACGCGCGCGCGGGCGCGACGGTCGGCGGGGATGGCGTCTTGCGGGCCGGCGAAGACGATGCGGCCGTCCCGCGCGATGAGGGCGCCGTTATCGATAGTTCCGAGGCCGGTCGCGCCTGATGCAAGCGTCGCAAGCCGCGCGTTGAGCCAGATCGTCTCGACGCCGCCAGGATCGTCTGACTCAGCCATTGCTCAACGCTTCTTCCTTCCCCGCTCATTTATCGCATAGACATATTCGGTCGAACAGCAATTCCGCTTTGCCGGACGGGGAGAGCCTTGCCGATGATTCACGCCGCAAGCGCGCTCCTTCCCGCGGGCTGGACGCCGGACGTCCGGCTCGCAATCGACAACGGCGCGATCGGCGCGATCGAGACCGGCGTCCCGCCGCAAGAAGGCGACGAGCGGCACGCGATCGTGATCCCGGCGGTTGCGAATCTGCACAGCCATGCGTTTCAGCGCGCGATGGCGGGGCTGGCCGAAATCAGGGGCGAGGGAAGGGACACGTTCTGGACCTGGCGCGAGACCATGTATCGCTTCGCACTGACGATGACGCCGGACGACGTCGAAGCCGTGGCTGCCCAGCTCTATGTCGAGATGCTGGAGGCAGGCTTCGCCGCGGTCGCCGAATTCCACTATCTGCATCAGGCGCCGGACGGCTCGCCCTATGCTGCGCCGGCGGAAATGGCGGGCCGGATCATCGCTGCGGCGCGCGCTGCCGGCATCGGCCTTACGCTGCTGCCCGTTTTCTACGCGCACTCGACCTTTGGCGGGGCGGCGCCAAAGCCGGAACAGAGGCGGTTCATCACCAACGCCGGCTCCTTCGCCCGTCTTCTGGACGATTGCCGGCGCCAGATCAAAGGACGGCCCGACGAAGCGGTCGGGGTCGCGCCGCACAGCCTGCGTGCGGTGACCCCGAGGGAACTTTCCGACGTCATCGCCCTCGGGGCCGACGGTCCGATCCACATCCACGTCGCCGAGCAGCTCAAGGAAGTCGAAGACTGCGTCGCCTGGTCCGGAGCGCGGCCGGTGCGCTGGCTTCTGGACCATGCGGCGGTTGACGACCGCTGGTGCCTTGTCCATGCGACGCACATGGACGAGGCTGAGACGCGAGACGCGGCCAATTCGCGCGCGGTCGCCGGGTTATGCCCGATCACGGAAGCCAATCTCGGCGACGGCGTCTTCAACGCGCAGCAATTTTTACGACACCGAGGACGCTTCGGCGTCGGATCCGACTCGAACGTCTCCATCGGCGTGGCGGCGGAGTTGCGCCAGCTCGAATACGCCCAGAGGCTTCACGCGAGGGCGCGCAATATTCTGGCTTCGCCAAGCGGCTCCAGCGGGCGGGCGATGCTGGACGCTGCGTGTTTCGGCGGCTCGCAGGCATTGATGCGTCGTTCGGGGCAGCTCGCCACAGGCGCCATCGCGGATATCGTGACCCTGAACGCCGATCACCCGACGCTTGTTGGCAAAATGGGCGACCAGATTCTCGACGCCTGGATCTTCAGCGCCGGGAATGACGCCGTGGACTGCGTGTGGAGCGCCGGACGGAAGGTCGTCGTGGACGGCCGGCATGTGTCCAGAGATCCGATCGGATCGAAATTCAAGGCGACGATGCGCCGGCTCAGCGAGCTTTGACACCGGCGACGCGGCGGAGGCCGCGGGGCCAAAGCAAAGTCAGGTGAACGCCGCGTCTCTCACGCTGGCGGCTTCCCGCCGGAGCCAGGCGTACCAGCCGCCAAGGCCCTCGCCGGTGCGGGCGGACAATTCCAGCGTCGTGATCGCCGGGTTGACCCGAACGGCGTTCATGATCGCGCGCGACGCGTCGAAATCGACATGCGGCATGAGGTCGATCTTGTTGAGGATCATCAGGCTGGCCGCGCGGAACATGTGTGGATATTTGAGCGGTTTGTCGTCGCCTTCCGTCACCGAAAGGATCACCACCTTGGCGCGCTCGCCGAGGTCGAAGAGTGCGGGACAGACAAGGTTGCCGACATTCTCGATCATCACGACCGAACCGGCTGAAGGCCGCAGTTCCTGAAGGCCGCGCGCGACCATGTCGGCTTCGAGATGGCACCCGGAGCCGGTATTCACCTGCACGGCCGGCGCGCCAGCCGCACGGATGCGCTCGCCGTCGACCGCGGTCGCCTGGTCGCCCTCGATCACGTAGATCCGCAGCTCGCGACTGAGATCGCGAATGGTTCGCTCGAGCAGTGACGTCTTGCCCGCCCCGGGAGAGCTGACCAGATTGAGAGCCAGAATCTCGCGGCCCCTGAACCAGGCGCGGTTCTTTTCCGCCAGCGCGTCGTTCTTGGCGAGGATGCGCGTCTCGAGCTCGACCAAAGCGCCATCGGCCGGCGCGTGGCCGTGATGATGATGAGCGTCGTCGTGTGCGTGATCGTGCCCGTGAGAATGCGATTGGCCATGATCGTGGGCGTGCTGATGGTCATGATCGGCGGCGTGATCGTGATCGTGGGAATGGTTGTGCAGGTCGCGCCGCATGACCGTTTCCTTTCCCGTCTCAAGGTTGAGAACGGTCGTGCCGGCTTCGCCGCCGCATCCGCAATGTCCGCACATCAGGCGGCCTCCATCAGTTCCATCGACTTGACGTTCAGTTCTTCGCCCTTGAGCCGAGTCAGCCGCCCCGAACCGCATGCGCAGCTCGCAAACAACGTTGCCGTCGCGAACTCGGAGCCGCAGGACTCGCAGCGCGCGCGCCCCTCTATTGTACGAATTTCAAGGGTGGCGCCCTCGAGCGCCGTCCCCGCAGTCACGACGTCGAAGCAGAAGGCGATGGCGTCGCTGACGACGCCCGACAGCTCGCCGACCTCCAGCGTCACGCGGCGCACGCGGCGACCCCTGGCCGCCTCCTCGACGATGGACACAACGTTGCGCGTGATGCTGAGTTCGTGCATCGCTTGCCTTCAGCAAATCCGCGGCAATTGCTCGCCCACCAGCATGTCCACAATGCGCCTCCCACCGAAGACCGTGCGCATCGTCACCCGACCCGCTTCGCCCGAGTGGACGCGACCGACGATTGCGGCGCGCACGCCGAGCGGATGAGCGCGCATCGCCACGAGCGCCGCCTCAGCCTCGCCAGGCGGCGCAACGATCACGATCTTGCCCTCGTTGGCGAGATAAAGCGGGTCGAGCCCGAGGATTTCGCAAAAGGCTTTGACTTCCTCGCGCAGCGGCGTCGCCGTCTCGTCAATCTCGATCGCAACCTGCGAGGCCTCGGCGATCTCGTTGAGCACCGTCGCCAGCCCGCCGCGGGTCGGGTCGCGCAGGAAGCGCACGCCCGGGGCCGCTGCGAGCAGGGCGTCGATTAGCCCGTTGAGCGGCGCACAGTCGCTTTCGATCGGCGTCGCCAACGCCATGTCGCCGCGCGCACACAAGATCGCGGCGCCATGGTCGCCAAGCACGCCATTAACCAGGACGACGTCTCCGTCGCGCGCCAGATGTACGCCGAGATTGACACCTTCGCGAATGACACCGATTCCGGTCGTGGTGAGGAAGAGCTTGTCGCAAGCGCCCCTTTGAACGACCTTGGTGTCGCCGGTGACGATCTCGACCCCCGCCTCGGCCGCCGTTCTCGCCATCGAGCCCGCGACTTGCCGCAAGAGGTCGATGGTTACGCCTTCCTCCACGATCACCGCGCAGGAAAGGTAGAGCGGCCGCGCCCCGCCGACCGCCAGATCGTTGACGGTGCCTGAGACCGCGAGCTTGCCGATGTCGCCGCCGGGGAAGACCAGCGGGTCGACCACGAAGGAATCGGTGGTGAAAGCGATCCGGTCGCCGTGGCGCGCGAGATCGCGAAGATCGAAACGCGCCTGATCCTCGAGCGGCGCCAGCGCGGTGCTATCGAAGGCCCTGACGAACACATCGTCGATCAGGTCCTTCATCGCTTTGCCGCCGCCGCCATGGGCAAGCGTCACCGTCGGCACGTGGACCCGTCCCAGGGTCCGGGCCCGAATGCGGGGAGAGACGTTCATGCCGTCGCCTCGTGATGCTTGACGCCGCCATATTGGTAATAGGCCGCGCAGGCCCCTTCCGAGGACACCATCAAGGCGCCGACCGGCGTCTCGGGGGTGCATGCCGACCCGAAGACCTTGCACTGCCAGGGCTTGATCGCGCCGGTGAGCACCTCGCCGCATTGGCAGGATTTCGGATCGGCGATCCGGACATTGGGTATGGCGAACTTTCGTTCGGCGTCGAACCGGGAATATTCGTCGCGCAGCTTGACGCCGGAATGATCGATCGATCCCAGGCCTCGCCATTCGAAGAATTCGCGCAATTCATAGACGCGCGACACTGCCTGCAACGCCGGCCCATTGCCGCTTTCGGGAACGACGCGGGCGTATTGATTTTCGATCTCGACGCGGCCCTCTTTGATCTGCCGCAGGACCATCCAGATCGACTGCAGGATGTCGAGCGGCTCGAAGCCGGCGATGACCATCGGCTTGCGATAGAATCTGGCGATGAACTCGTAAGGCGCCGTGCCGATCACCATCGAGACGTGCCCCGGCCCGAGAAAGCCGTCCAGCCGGAGGTCCGGGCTGTCGAGGATCGCCTTGATGGTCGGGACGATGGTGATGTGATTGCAGAACACCGAAAAATTCGTCGCGCCGTCGTTCTCGGCCTGAAGGATCGTTAGTGCGGTCGAGGGCATCGTCGTCTCGAAGCCGAGGCCGAAGAAAACCACCTCGCGGGCCGGGTTGGCGCGCGCGAGCGCGAGCGCGTCCATGGGCGAATAGACCATGCGCACGTCGGCGCCGTCGGCCTTGGCCTGCATCAGGCTCTTCCTCGAGCCGGGCACGCGCATCGCGTCGCCGAAGGTGGCGAAGATCACATGACTTTGCTCGGCGATGGCGACGCAATCGTCGACCCGTCCCATCGGCAGGACGCAGACGGGACATCCCGGCCCATGCACCAGCTCGATCTGTTTGGGCAGCATGCCCTCGACGCCGTAGCGAAAGATCGAATGGGTATGGCCGCCGCAGACTTCCATGATGTTGAGCGGCTTGTCGTCAGGGATATCCATCGAGGCGACCAGCGCCTCGATCTCGCGCGCCAGAATGCTCGCCTTGGCGCTGTCGCGAAACTCGTCGAGATATTTCATGGCGCCGCCCCCACGCTCGTCCCGGCCGACAGGCGCATCGCGTCGAGCTCGGCCTGCGCTTCGCCGAGTTCGGTCAGGATCCGCAAAGTCTCCGCCGCCTCCGCTTCGTCGATGCGGCTCATGGCGAAACCGACATGGATCAGAACCCAGTCCCCGACGCAGGACGACACGGGGTGATCGTCGCTGACGACGCAGGCGATATTGACCTGCCGCTTGACGCCGCCGACATCGACGGTCGCCAGCTTCCGGGCAACGTCGTCGATTTTCTCGATGCGGCCTGGGATCCCGAGGCACATGACGCTTAATCCTTGGTTCGACCTGGGTTGCGGCTCTTCATTTCCTCGTCAATCAGGCGCGCGGCGCCGATCGCCGCCTGTCCGAGCGCAAGCCCGCCGTCATTGGCCGGGACTTTAGCATGCGTGAGCACGGTGAAATTGTCCTGTTCGAGGCGGCGAACGATCTCCTCGAACAGAACGCGGTTCTGAAAGCAACCGCCAGAGAGCGCGACAGTATCGAAGCGAGCGCCGCTCTCGTCGTCGCGACGGGCGAGCTTCTTTGCCATCGCGACGACGATCCTGGCGAGGCCTTTGTGGAAACGCGCCGACATCAGCGGCGCCGGCGTCTTCAAGATGAGATCGCCGAGCAGCGCCCGCCACATCGCCAGCGGCTCGATACAGGGGAGGCCGGTATCGCGGAGATTGAAGATAGCGAACGGATAGGCGGATTCCTCGTCCTCGCGGCTCATGGCGTCGAGGTCGACGATCGCCTCCAGCCGCGCGCCCGCCTCGCCCTCGTACGCCTGGCGCTCGCGACAGACGTTCAAGGCCGCGGCCACGGCGTCGAAGAGCCTGCCGCAAGATGAAGCCCTCGGCGAATTCACGCCGGCGCGGACCATTGCGTCGAGCGTCGCGCGCGGACGGCGCGCAAGGTCGGCATGGAGCTCGAGCTCGGCGAAATTCGTTGAAAACTCCGCCCAGCCCATCTCGGCCATCAGATGGGCGTAGAGATTGCGCCACGGCTCGTGCGCCGCTTGCGCGCCCCCCAGCATCGATACCGGCTTGAACGCGCCGAGCCGCTCGAAACCCCGATAGTCAGCCAGCAGGAATTCCCCGCCCCAGACTGTCCCGTCGTCGCCCCAGCCCAGTCCGTCGAGGACGATGCCGAGCACGGAAGGCGAGTCGAGCGGAACGTCGTTTTCAGCAAGGCACGCTGCGACATGGGCGTGATGGTGCTGCGCTTCGATGAGCGGCAGCGACTGGGCTCGCGCCCATTCGCGCGCAAGCTTGGACGACAGATATTCCGGGTGCCGGTCGGCGACGAGAGCGCGCGGCGCGTGATCGAAAAGCTCGGCGTACAGCCTCAGATTCTTGCGATAGTCGTCGAAAGTTTCGACATTCTCGAGATCGCCCTGATGCTGCGAGAGGATGGCTTCGCCGTCCTTGACGAGACAGAACGTCGCCTTGAGCTCTCCGCCCATCGCCAGAAGCTCAGGCGCCGCTTCGAACCCCGGCGGCAGCGCGATGGGCGCCGGCGCAAAGCCGCGCGCCCGCCTCGAGACCCGAATCCGCCCGGCCAACACGCGCGTCACGGAATCGTCGACGCGATTGGCGATCTCGCGGTCATGTGTCAGCGCGTAAGTTGCGATCCCGCCGAGCCGTGTGCGAGCCGTCTCTTCGTCGATGACCTGCGGCTCCTCGGAAACATTGCCGCTGGTCATCACCACCGGGCGCTCCATCCGCGCCAGGATCAGGAGATGCAGCGGCGTCGTCGGCAGCATGAAGCCGAGGGTTGCGAGGCCGGGGGCGACTTCGTCCGGCAGTCGCTCGGCCCTGTCGGCCCGAAGCAGCACGATCGGCGCCGCCGCGCTGGCGAGCGCGCGCTCCTCCTCCAGTCCCACAGAACAATAGCGCCTGACGACGTCCAGATCTCTCGCCATCAGCGCGAACGGCTTCGCATCGCGGCGCTTCAGTTGGCGCAGACGCGCAACGACCTCGGCATTGGTCGCGTCGCAAGCGAGGTGAAAGCCGCCGAGCCCCTTGATCGCGACGATTTCGCCCCTGGCGATGAGTCCGCGGACCGTATCGACATCGTCGAGCAGCGAATGCTGGTCGAAGCGCGTCGCACGGCCGTCCAGCCGGATCAGGGTCGCGCTCGGGCCGCAGGCATGGCAGGCGATCGCCTCGGCGTGGAAGCGGCGGTCGGCGGGGCTGCGATATTCGCGTTCACAGGCCTCGCACATGGCGAACGGCGACATGGTCGTATTGGCGCGATCGTAGGGGATGGTCTTGACGATGCTCAGACGCGGCCCGCAATGTGTGCAATTGGCGAAGGGATAGCGGAAGCGACGCTGGAACGGATCGACGATTTCCTGGGCGCAAGCCGCGCAAATCGCGGCGTCAGGCGCGATCTCAGTGTGCGCGTCGCCGGCAAGACTCTCGGCGATCCGAAATCCAGACGGCAGCGCACCGGTGAAAACGCGCGTTTCGATCTGATCGATCCGCGCCAGCGGCGGCGGTTCGCTCTCAAGGCGGACGATGAAATCCTGGACGGCGCCTCGGCTCCCCCGGACGCGCGCCAGAACGCCCTCGCCATCGTTGAGAACCTCGCCTGCGAGGTCGAGCTCGCGCGCAATGCGCCAGACCGTCGGGCGGAAACCTACGCCCTGCACCCGGCCACGCACGCGGATTTCCATTGCGACGAATTCCGCATCTTGCCGGGTTTCCTGAAGCAACGTCATGGCGAGGGTTCCTAGAGCAGCACCCGATTGGCGCCGGAATCAGTCGCCAAGGTTGAGCGGGTGGGGTCATTGCCTTCTGTCACGGACCCGTCGATCGCATTCATGGAGCAAGCACGCCTGACCGCCGCAATCAGTAAGACGGCGGCCGCAACAAATCCAAGGGCGTTTTGCCGCAGAGCCATGGCCGGATCAGCGAGGAGCTTGCGACGAAAGAAAACCAGTATCGAGCTTTCAGCCATGAACCACATGACGCGCTCTCCTCGGCCGATGAAGCGTAAGACAATGAGGCCGGAATGGCGGCCATCGGTCCCAAGGGTCCGCCTATCATAGCAGCCCGCGACGGGGCTTTGTGATATTTGTCTCACTCGGTTCGTCGGGGCGAACGACGAAATTTCGCGTCCGATTTGATGGATCGCCTGGGGATCGATGCACACCCTGTCGAGCGCGCCGTGCGCCGTAAAGATCGCGCCCGTCGATATCATGCGCCTTTTCTGGGTGAAAAGCTAACTCTATGCGGTCGCCAGATCCGGCTCAGCTGACGAACGGTTCATCGAAACGCTTGTCCAAGCCGTGCCGTCCATCGCGATACGGCGGCGCCCAGCCTCGCCATGAGCGAGCGCGTCTCCTTGGGCGGCAGATCGCTCATCTGGCGTTCGAAGTTGTCAGCGAATTTGGCGATGAGGCCGCGCGCCACCGCCTCGATCAGGGCGGGACGCCCGAGCTGTCCGAGCAGGCCGGTCAACGAATAGCCGATTTGCAGAACGACGTCCGAACCGCCTCCGTCCGCGGGGCGCACCCGATAGTCGATGACGCCGCGAGCACGCGAGGCGTTGGCGGCGTCACCGCCTGCCGTGAGGATGCGGCCGGAGTGGGTAGCCGGATCCCGCGAGAGATCGGCCGTTCCTTTGAACTTGGCCCTGATCGGCCCCAGGCCGACTGCGAAGGCGCCTTCGGCGTGGCGGTCGTCTGTTTGCGTCAGCGCAAGGCCCGGAATGGCCGCGCCCACTGCCCGCACATCGGCGAATCGCGCAAAGACACGCTCCGGCGGTGCGCTGAGAGAAAACCTGTGCTCGAACTCATGGGTCGGGGTAAACGCGACCGGCGCCGCGAAAGCCGGAGAGACGTCCCCGGTGCGCTCCGCCGGCGGGGCGCCGATAGCGATCGGATCAGAGGCGTGCGCTCCCACCGGGCCCAGCGTTGCCCGGCCGCCGCCGCGAAGCGCGACGACGCCCGCATCGCGTTGCGCCGCGGTCACCTCTTTCACTGCGTTGACGATCCCGACATAGCCGGTGCAGCGGCAGAGGTTGCCGCTCAAGCCCGCGCGGATCGTCCTTTCGTCGGGCGCGCTCAGCCGCAATACGAGATCGCGCGCGCTGATCAACATTCCCGGGGTGCAATAGCCGCATTGCAGCGCATGATGCCGGGAAAAGGCGCGGCGCAAAGCATCGGCGACGACGTCGTCGTCCAGGCCCTCGATCGTCGTCACCTCCGCCCCCGCGCAGGCGGCGGCGAAGGTGATGCATGAGCGCGCGGGTTGGCCGTCGAGAAGCACGGTGCAGGCGCCGCAGACCCCGTGCTCGCAGCCGAGATGCGTGCCGGTGAGGCCGCAGGTCTCGCGCAACATGTCGGCGAGGCTGATGCGCGACGCCACCGCGATTTCGCGCGGGCGTCCATTGAGGGTAAGGGCGAGCAGCATCACGCCGCCATCCCGAGGACGGCCCGCGCGAGGATCGTCGCATGAATGTGGCGGCGCGCGGGGTCGGCGACGCCGGCCGCCACCAACGCGGCGTTGGCGGCGGCCGGATTGATGCGAAGCGGCTGCCCCGCTGCGGTGGGCTGGATGAGCAAACTTTCGGCGCTTTCGACCCGCGGCGCGCCGTCCAGAGCGCCGAGCACGACGCGGCCTGCCATCGCGTGGGGGTCGAGCAGGATCGCGGCGCTTGCTTTCGAAAACTCGCCGACCTTGCGGCAAGACTTGGCGTAGCCGAACAGGCTTTGCGGATGCGGCCTTGGCGCCCGCACCTGAACCAGCAATTCTGATGGCCCAAGCACAGTCGTCAGCGCGCCCGCAATGAAGTCTTCGACGGGCAGCCGCCGCTCGCCGCGCAAGCCCCGGATCACCGCCACGGCGCCGAGCGCGGGCAGGGCGGTCACCCAATCGGCGGCGGGATCGGCGTGACAGAGACTCCCGCCGATCGTGCCGCGATTTCTCACCGCGCGATAGGCGATGGCGCCCGCGATTCTGGCCAGAGCGCCGAGCTCCGAGCCGGCGCGGCCGTCCTCGATGTCCGCATGGGTGACGCAGGCGCCGAGCACGATCTCGTCGCCGTCGACGCCAGCGCGGCGCAACTCGGCGAGCGCGGAAATGTCGATAAGCGTCGTCGGCTGCACCACGCGCAGATTGAGCATCGGGCCCAGCGATTGTCCGCCCGCGATGAGCTTCGCTCCCGGCCCCTCGGAATCGAGGATCTGCAGCGCCTCCGCCACGCTCGCCGGCTTTCGATAGCCGAAGTCGCCGGACTTCATTCCGCCGCCTTCGACTTGCCGGGCGGTCGCGCATCGAGCGCGGCGCGGACGATGTCGATCGGCGTCACCGGCGAATGCGACATCTCGACGCCGACGCCCTTGAGCGCGTCGTTGATCGCGTTGACGATCGCCGCCGGCGGAGCAATCGCGCCGCCTTCGCCAATGCCCTTGACGCCGAACATCGTGTAGGGCGACGGCGTCTCCATATGTTCCAGCCGCGGCGCTGGCGTCTCGGCGGGGCCGGGCAACAGATAGTCCGCCAATGTCGTCGACAGCGGCTGTCCCGCGGCGTCGAATCGCATCTCCTCATAGAGCGCCGTTCCCAGCCCTTGCGCGAAGCCGCCGTAGATCTGGCCATCGACGATCATCGGGTTGACGAGCACGCCGCCGTCCTCGACGATCACATAGTCGAGGATATCGACTTCGCCGAGATCGGTGTCGACCGCCACCAAAGCCGCATGGGCGGCGTAGCTGAAAGCGCCGGTGTCGCGCTCGGGCTTATAGCCCGTCGTCACTTCGAGCCCGCCGGGATCGACGGCGCCCGGCAGATCTTGCGGGCGGCGATACCAGACGCGCGCCACATCGCTGACGCTCAAGCTTCCGTTCGGACCAAAGATGCGGCCACCGGCGAGTTCGACCTCGCCGAGATCGGCCTGCAGGAGATGCGCGCCGATCGCCCGACAGCGGTCGGCGAGAACGCGGCACGCCGTTCCGACCGCGCCGCCGGCCATCACCATGCAGCGCGACCCCCAGGTCCCCGTGGAATAGGGCGTGATCGCAGTGTCGCCATGGATGACCCGGATGCGGTCGGTGTCGACGCCGAGGATCTCATTTGCCACCTGCGCGAGCGTCGTTTCCAGACCCTGTCCGTGCGAATGCACGCCGACGCGAATTTCGAGGCCGCCATCGGGCGTCAGCCGCGCCTGCGCCTGTTCGTGCCCCGGCACCATCGGGACCCCCCAGCCCGCGTAGACCGAAGTGCCATGCGCGGCCTGCTCGCAGTAGACGGAGAAGCCGACGCCGATTTTGCGGCCGTCCGGTTCGTCCCGCGCCTGGCGGCGCCGAATTGCCGAAAGATCGATGTTCGCGGTCGCCCGGCGCAAGGCTTCGGGGTAGTCGCCGCTGTCGAAATGCTTGGCGGTGATATTATCGAACGGCATCTGCTCGGGACGCACGAGATTTCGGCGCTTGAGCTCCACCGGCTCCATGCCGATTTCGCGCGCCACCGCATCGAGCACGAGCTCCAGCGCGAAGCAGACGCCGGTGCGGGCGACGCCGCGATAAGGAAGGATTGGGCACTTGTTGGTCGCGACGGAATAGGTGCGGCAGCGATAAGCGGGAAAATCATAGGGGCCCGGCAGAATGCTGACGAGCTGCGCGGCCTCGAGGCAGGCGGAGAAAGGATACGAGGAATAGGCGCCGGAATCGACGGTCGCTTCGCAATCGATTCCGCGCAGGCGCCCGTCATGATCGGCATAGGCGGTGATGCGGTAGTGATGCTCACGGCAATTGGCGCTCGCGCTCAGATGCTCCCGTCGATCTTCCAGCCAGCGCAGGGGAAAGCCGCAGCGCATCGCCAGCCATCCGAGGCAAACCTCTTCGGGCAGCAGAATGCCCTTGTAGCCGAACCCGCCGCCGACGTCGGGCGCGACAATGCGAACGCGACCCTGATCCATCGCCAGACATTCGCTGAGGCCGTTGCGCACAATATGCGGCATCTGCGTCGCACTGTGCAGCGTCAGTTGATCAAGCCGATGGTCGAAATGCGCAACAATGCCGCGACCTTCGATCGGCGCCATGCATTGGCGGGCGGTTGCGATTTCGCGGGTGATCCTGACGGGCGCGTCGAGCGCCTTCTCGATGCCGATTTCGACGAAGGATTCCAGAAAGACATTGTCGGCCCACTCCTCGTGCACCAGGGCCGACTCCGGCCTTCGCGCGGCGAGCATGTCGTGAACGGCGGGCAGCTCATCGAAGTCGACCTGCACTTGCGCCGCAATATCCTCGGCCTCGGCCCGCGTTGGGGCGACGCACATCGCGAGCAATTCGCCGACGTGGCGGACCTTGCCCGTCGCAAGAACCGGCTGGTCCGAGGGCTTGAAACCCTTAAGGCCGGAGACAGCGCGGATTGGCCGCACGCCCTCGAGATCGTCGGCGATGAAGACGCGGTCACGCAGGTCGGGCGGGATATGGATGGCCCGGATTCGGGCGTGCGCGAGCGGGCTGCGCACGAAGGCGACGTCCTGCATGTTGGCCAGGCGGATGTCGCCGACGAATTGCCCGCGCCCACGCAGCAGCCGATCGTCTTCCTTGCGAAGAAGCGAGGCGCCGACGCCCTGTGGCTTCGGCGCCGGGCTCATTTCACCAACTCCGCCAAAGCGAGGATCGCGCCAAGGATTTCCCCCTTGGGCTCGCGTAGTGCGTCAAGCACGGTGAAATGATTGGCGCCTGCGACCGGGATCAGCCATCCGGGCGCCTGCGCTGCCGATCGGAGCGTGTGCAGCCGCCGCGAGTCGCAAACGAGCGCCGGCAGTTCCGCCCCGCCATAAGCGAGGATGAAGGGTTTGAGTGTCGGGGGCAGCCGCAGCGGCGAGAAATTCACTACCTCGGCAGCCGTCAGCTTCAGCGCGGCATTGAGGCCGGTGTCGCAGAGCGGCCCCAGTTCGTAGACGCCAGAGATCCCGGCGCCGGCGCGCACGTGAGAATGATCGAGCGAGAGGGCGGCGAGATGAGCGCCGGCCGACCAGCCGGAGATGATGGCCGGCCCGCTCGCGCCGTGCGCTGGTCCCTCGCGGGCCAACCAGTCCAGCGCGGCGCGAATTTCGGCGACGATTTGGGTCATTGTCGCCGCGGGGGCGAGGGTATGGCCGGCCATTGCGACCGTCAGGCCCCTGGCCAGCGCGCCTTCAGCCATGATGGCGAAAAGTCCCCGGCTGTTGCGCTGCCAGTAGCCGCCGTGAATGAAAATCAGAACCGGCGCCTGCGGGTCGGCGGCGGGATAAATGTCCCACTTCTGGTTCGGCCCCGCGCCATAAGCGAGATCGAGGCGCCAGGCTCCACGCGCGCGAAAGACGGCCGAGGCCTCGTTGCGCGCCGCAACCAGCGCAGCGCTATTGGCGGTCGCGGCGTTGTTGTCATAAGCGGCATCGCGCTCTTCCCTTGTGAGCTCTCCCCATCGGTCGCGCGGATCGGCGACGGGAGCAGGGTTCATCAGGCGGCGACCGCCGCCGGCAGGATCGGCGCGTCGGCGTCGAAGCGTCGGCCGGCGCGCAGGCAGAAGGCCGGGCGCAACAGACGCTCCGCGACGACCTCGTTCTTTTCGTTGTCGTGCAGGCGGAAACGTCCGCGCTCGTCGTGCAGAACCGAAATGTCGGCCGCGCGTCCCACCGCCAAGGCGCCGATCTCGCTCGCCATGCCGAGCATCGCCGCGGCGTTGTTGGTGACCATCGGGACCACCTGTTCGAGCGAGAGCCCCAGCGCCATCATGGAGCTCATCGCCTGGGTCAGGCTGAAACGGGCCTGGCCGAGGAAGGGGTGGTTTTCCTCGTCGGGGTGCTCTTTCGGCGTTCCCGGCGGCGGCGGCACGCGCGTGTTATAGCCATGCATGTCGGCGCCCAGTGTATTCGGAACGATGCCGGCGTCGAGCGCCGTCCTGGCGAGGCGGTAGGAGAAATGGCTGCCGTGTCCGACATCGACCTTGAGGCCGCGATCGAGCGCCGCCTTGATGACGCGATGCACCTGACCCTCGCGATTGACGAAGCCGCCGGGATGGCGCGTGAATGGATGGGCGAGCACGTCGCCGGGTTTCAGGAGGGGTATCACTCGCTCGACGATCGTGTCCGCGTCCTCGCCGTTGGCGCCCGATTCCGGCAAGCCCCAGAGCTGGCCGAAATGGACGTAGACCGGCAAGTCCGCCTTACGGCCGATCTCCGCCGCCATCTCGATCACGCGAATGCCCCAGCGGGCAAAGCCGCCGATTTCCGCGTGCGCCTTGATTCCGCGAACGATGTCCCTGTTGGCTTTCGCCGCCGCAACGGTCGCGGCGACATCGACGCCTTCGGGGCTATAGAGCTGGGGATAATAGTGGCCCTCGAGACCGCCCACGACATAAGCGGACAGAAACGCCACTACGCGCGTCTTCGCGGGCTCGACGACGAAATGGCGAAAGCCTGGAAGCGTCATGCACGACGGGCCGCCCTGATCGACGACCGTGGTCACGCCGGAATGCACCCCGACCATATCGGCGTTGAGCCCGAAACGGCCCGAGACATACTGGTAGACATGCGCATGGGTGTCGATCAGGCCCGGCAGCACGAGCTTGCCCGAGACGTCCACGACCTCGTTGGCGGAACTCGCGAGAATGTGGTCCTCGATTGCGGCGATCGCGCCATCGCGGACGCCGACGTCCTTCATGCCGTCGATCCCTGACGCCGGGCAAATGACCCGGCCGCCGCGCAAGATGAGATCGAAGCTCAATTCGTCCGTCATCGGATCGCCGCTCCCCCGTGATGTTCTGGCCCTGCCCATGGATCAACCATCCTTCGCATCGGGAAACTCAACTCTTATGCCAAAACATGAGATTTCGGAATGCGCTCCCGCCCTCATGGGCGCCGCGAATCCGAACCCAGTGGAAATTCTGCGATCTGACTTCCTTAACGCTTGAGTATCACCCGCATAGGTCCGCAAGCTTTTAGACGCTGCGCCCGCGCCGAAGTCGCCATGTGGTTTCGCCTGCTCGCCCTCGGTTTGCTCCTGCACCCCGCCCCGGCCCTGGCCGGCGTCAAGGAGAACGTCGCCGCGCTGGCGCCGTCGGGATTGGTGCTCGTCGTGGACGCCGACGGCCACGAGTTGGTCGCCCAGAACGCTGACGAGCCCTTCGTCCCGGCCTCGGTCACCAAAATTGTAACGGCATGGCTCGCGATGGAGGTTCTGGGCGCCGACTACCGCTTCGAGACCCGTTTCTACCTCGACGACAAGCGGGTGCTCTACGTGCGCGGAGGCGGCGATCCTTTCCTGATCTCGGAGGAGCTCGCGCCGCTCGCGGCCGAGCTGGTCAAAGCGGTCGGCAAGGAGCCGATCACCGGCATCGTGCTCGACGCGAGCTACTATCCTTCCAACCTCCGCGTCCCCGGCATCGAGGATGACAGCGAGGCCTACGACGCGCTGAACTCCGCGCTGGCGGTGAATTTCAACACGGTCTACGCCGTGCGTAGCGGCGCCACAGTGCGCTCCGCGGAGACGCAGACCCCGATCACCCCGCTCGCGATTGCTGAGTTCCGGGCGCGAGGCCCTAACGGAAAGGGCCGCATCAGCCTCGCCCAGGACCCCGCAGTGAGCCTCCGATATGCCGGCGAGCTGATCGCGGCGTTCATCGAGCGGGCCGGCGGCAGCGTGAAGGGCGCCATCACAACCGGAACCGTGCCGGAGGGACTGAAGCCGGTCACCGTTCACCGGCAGTCGCGCACCCTCTCGGAGATCCTGATCGAGCTGTTCCGCGCCTCGAACAACTATATCGCCAATCAGGTTTTCCTGGAGATCGGCGGCCACCGCCTCGGCGGGCCGGTCAGCCTCGAGAAGTCGCTTCAGGTCGCGAACGAGATGCTCGCCGCGCAGGGCCTCGCAGCAGACATCCATCTTGAGGAAGGCTCGGGCATCAGCCGCGACAACCGCTTCACCGCCCGCGGCCTCGCCAAAGTGCTGGGCCTCTTCGCGCCCCACGCCGATCTGCTTCGCGGCCATGACGGCGGCATGGACAAGACCGGCACCATGGACGGAGTCCGCACGCTCGCCGGCTATGCCGACACTTCTGCCCATGGACAGGTCCGTTTCGTGATCTCGCTCGCCGGCAATAGTGGCGACCTACGCTTCCGCTTGCTCCGGGCTGTCGAGTCCGGGCTATAGCGGGAGTTTCGCCCGCCGGGCCGATGTGGAATTTGCCTGTCGTTCGGCGCCCTCGCTTTATCGCGTAGATTTGAACATTTGTCCGCGATCACGGATAAATGTCATTGACAATTCGCCCTCAGAGGGAGAAACGATCCGTCAGATCCCTCCCGGGCGCCGAGTCAAAGGACCTCCATGCCAAAGGCTCTCCTAGTCGATCCCGCCGCGCTGCGCGTTCCCTCTCACCTCGCGTTTCCGGACATTCCTGTTCGCGCCTACCGGACACCGATTGCGCAAGAGAGGGCGGCGCGGGGCGCCGAAGCGCTGGCGCAGGTGCTGCGGCACATGATGGTGATCCGGGAGTTCGAAAGCATGCTCGGCGCCTTCAAGGCGACCGGCTCCTATCGCGGCATTTCCTACAGCTACAAAGGTCCGGCGCACCTCTCGATCGGCCACGAAGGGGCCGCGGTCGGCGCGGCGCTCGCGCTCGAGCCGTCCGACCACATCTTCGGCAGCCATCGGAGCCATGGGGAGTTCATCGCCAAGGGGCTTTCAGCGATCCAAAAGTTGACTCCGGCCAGGCTCGTTGCGGTGATGGAAGGCTATCGCAGCGGTTCGCTGCTGAAAACGGTAGAGCGGCGCATCGGCGGCGAGACGGAGACCGCGCTTGGCGAGGGGTTTCTGCTGTTTGGCCTTCTGGCCGAGATCTTCATGCGCTCCAACGGATTCAATGGCGGCATGGGCGGCTCGATGCACGCCTTTTTCCCGCCCTTCGGCGCCTATCCTAACAACGCCATCGTCGGCGCCTCGGCCGGCATCGCAACCGGAGCCGCGCTTGCCAAGAAGATCCTCGGCGGCGGCGGCATCGCGGTCGCCAATGCAGGCGACGGTTCGACCGGCTGCGGCCCGGTCTGGGAGGCGATGAACTTTGCGGCGATGGCGCAATATCGCACGCTTTGGGACCTCGCCCCGAAGGGCGGCCTGCCCGTGCTCTTCTTTTTCAACAACAACTTCTACGCCATGGGCGGTCAGACGATCGGAGAAACGATGGGCTGGGATCGCCTGTCGCGCATCGGCGCCGCCGTGAATGTCGAGGCTATGCACGCAGAGACGGTCGATGGCGCGAACCCGCTCGCGGTCGCCGACGCTGTCGGGCGAAAGCGGGCCTTGCTGCTCGCCGGTCAAGGCCCGGCGCTGCTCGATGTCGAATGTTACCGCAGCGGAGGACATTCGACGACCGACGCCAACTCCTATCGCACGAAAGACGAGATTGAACGCTGGTCGGCCCACGATCCCGTCCTTTCGTTCGGGGCGGCCCTGGTCGAAGCGGGGGTTCTCACAAGCGCGGCCATTGAGACGATGCGGGCCAAAGTCGCCGAGACGATACGCAAGGTCACCGCGGCCGCAGTGGATCCCGCGATAGCGCCGGTCGTCGACGTGAACGCGGACCCGATATTGATCGGCCGCCTGATGTTCTCCAACGCGGAGATTCCGGTTCCGTCGAAGCCGGCGGCCACTCTCGCCGATCCCGCCGCCAGCTCGAGGATCGTCCAGAACGCGAAGAAGAGCCGTTTCGGCCTCTCCGAGACCGGCGCCAGGCTCTCGGCAATGCGGGCGATCACGCTCCGGGACGGCCTGTTCGAGGCCATCCTCCATCACATGCTCAACGACGAGCGCCTGATCGCCTACGGTGAAGAGTGCCGCGAGTGGGGAGGCGCGTTCGGCGTCTATCGCGGCCTTGCGGAGTTGCTTCCCTATCACCGGATTTTCAATGCGCCGATTTCCGAGGCCGCGATCGTGGCGACCGCGGTCGGCCACGCGCTCGAGGGCGGCCGCACCCTGATCGAGCTCATGTACGCCGACTTCATCGGACGCGCGGGCGACGAAATCTTCAATCAGATGGCCAAGTGGCAGGCCATGTCGGCCGGCGAGCTCAAGCTTCCGGTCGTGCTGCGCTGCTCGGTCGGCAGCAAGTACGGCGCCCAGCATTCGCAGGACTGGACGGCGCTGGTCGCGCATGTCCCGGGACTGAAGGTCTTCTACCCCGCGACGCCCTACGACGCGAAGGGGCTCATGGCGACGGCGCTGTCGAGCGAGGACCCGGTGGTCTTCTTCGAAAGCCAAAGGCTTTACGACACGGTCGAGCTTTTTCACACAGGCGGCGTTCCGACCGACTATTACCGGATTCCGGCCGGAGAGCCGGACGTGAAACGCGCCGGCGAGCACGTCACTATCCTCACCGTAGGACCCTCGCTCTATCCGGCGATCGACGCGGCGCGCGAACTCGACGAGACCTACGGCGTTGCGGCCGAGATCGTCGACGCGCGTTGTCTTGTGCCGTTCAACTATGATCCGCTCCTCAAGTCGGTTCGCAAGACCGGGCGGCTCGTCATCGTGTCGGAGGCGTCCGAGCGCGGCAGTTTCGCGATGACGCTGTCGTCGAACGTGACGCGGTTTGCGTTTGCCGATTTGAAGGCGCCTCCGAGGGTGATCGGCGCTCCGAACTGGATTGTCCCCGGCGCCGATATGGAATCGACTTACTTTCCCCAGGCTGCCGACATCGTCGACGTCGTCGCATGCGAGCTCTTTCCGGACCGCAAAAGGAACCGGCGCGGCGTCAGGAACTGGAGCGATCTCGACCTCGCCCGGCAGGGTCTGTGACGAAGCGCGCTTGGAGGACGAGAGATGGACGTGAACATTCTGCTGCCGCAGCTCGGCAACGAGATCGAGGAAGCGCAAGTTGACGCCTGGCTCAAGAACGTCGGCGACCCCGTCGCCAAGGGCGAGCAGGTCGCGGTCATCACAACGCCGAAGGTCACGTTTGAGCTCGAGGCGCCGGAAGCGGGCACATTGAAGGCGATTCTCGTTGAGGCCGATGAGATCGCATCGGTCGGCGCCATTCTTGGCGTCATAGACACCGGACGGACATGAGCGCGGCGGCGAACTCCGCCGTCTTCCATGCGGCGGGAACGAGCGGCTCCGCCATTCTGCTGATCCACGGCTTTGGCGCCGATCGCCTCAGTTGGCTGGCCAATCAGCAGCAACTGTCGGCGGCGGGAAGAATTTACACGCTCGATCTTCCAGGCCACGGAGAAACCCCGCTCGCGGGTGGAGGCCGGCTCGAGGATCTCGTTCGCGCCGTGGCGGAGGCGATCGACGCCTCGCAAATCGGTCCGGTTCACATTATCGCTCATTCCCTCGGCGGCGCCGTCGCAATCGCCCTCGCCGCGATGCGGCCCGATCTCGTGCGCTCGCTCGCGCTCATTGCCTGCGCCGGGCTCGGACAAGGGGTGAACGAGAGCTTCCTCTTCGAATATCCGCGGTGCGCGTCCGCCGGGGAAGCCGAGGCGATGCTTAGACGGCTGGTCTCGCGGCCCCGGCTGATTAACCGCTACATGGTCGCCAGGGTTCTCGAGCAGCTGAATTCTCCCGGCGGCCGTGAGGCGCTGATCGCGATCGCGAACGAACTGCGGCAGATCGAGTCGGTCATCGAGCCATCCTTGCAGGCTCTTGCCGCGTCGCCGTTGCCCCGACTTGCGATCTGGGGCGCGGCGGATGCGATCGTTCCGCTCGACGAGGAACGCCTTTCGGACTTCGGCGGAGAAAGACTGATTCTCCCGGACGTCGCCCACCTGCCTCACATTGAAGCGTCCCGCGCGGTGAACGAGCGCCTCCTCGACTGGCTGACGGCGCAGAGCTGAACACCCGACGTTTGCAACCGGAATCATTATGGCGAAGCTGGCGCGGGATGGACAGAAGGTCTTGCGGGACGCGCAGTCGCTCAGACTGCGAGCGGCCTGGCTCTACTACACTTACGGCTACACCCAGAAGGACATCGCCGACCGGCTGGGACTCGCCCGGACGACCGTGGTGAAGTTGCTGGATGAGACGTTGAAGCGCGCCGAAGTGCAAATCTGGATCGCCGAAGGCGCGCCGGAATTGATCGATCTCAGTCTCAGGCTGGAAGACCGATTGAAGCTGGACGAAGCGATCGTCGTTCCCGGCGAGGAGGGCGCGGATGGAGCAGCGAAAGCTGTGGGCGCCGCGCTCGGAGCGTGGTTGTCGGAAACAATCCACGACGGCATGCGAGTAGGCGTGGGCTGGGGCCGCACCTTGACCGCGTCGCTGGCGACGTTCCGTCCGCCGCGCCGGGACAATGTGAAAGTGGTCTCGCTGCTCGGCGGCGTTGTCGAGGTTGCGCTCACGAACCCACTCGAGTTCACCTGGCGCCTCGCAAACCAGCTCGGCGCGGAATGCTACCTGTTTCCTGCGCCTCTCATCGTCAACTCCGCAGAAACCCGCGATCGCCTGCTCGTGCGCTGCGGGCTCGACAGGCTCGAGAAGCTCGCCTCCTCGCTCGATCTCGCGGTGCTCAGCGTCGGCGACATTGGCCCGGCGGCCACCTCCCTATCGAAGGGTCTGCTCTCCAAAGTGCAGCTGCAGGAGCTTTACGAGGCGGGCTGCGTCTCCGACACCCTGTGCAACTTCCTCGCCGCCGACGGTACGAGCGTTTCCCATCCCTTAAACGAGAGGGTGATGTCGATCGGCCTCGATACGATCGCACGTGCGCGGCATATCGTTATCGCGACAGGAGGTGCGCCGCGCGCCGAAGCGATCCTTGCCGCCCGCAAACGAATTGGCTGCAACACGCTCGTCACCGACGAGCATGCCGCCAGACGTCTTCTGGAAATCGCCGTTTAGCGAGCGCCCGGCGTCATGGGGGCGAGCTCACTGCAGCAAGCTCTCCGTCCGCTCGCGCAATGTCTTGACCAGTGCGTCGGCGCCGCCGCCGCCAGCCAGGATCGAAGCAAATTCGTCGCGCCGCGTCGCGAGGTCGCTGATGGTCCCGTTGAGGTAGACGTCGATCACCCGCCCGCCGCGAACGAGATAGTTGATCGTCACGTTGCGGCCGCCGGGCTGGATCAGCTGCGTCTTGACGATCTCGCCGCCGCCCCGCAACTCCGCGCTGGTCTGCGGGTCGACGACGAAGCTTTCGCCGGAATAATCGGTCACCTGGTGCGCATAGTCCGCGACGAGGAAGCGGGCAAAAGCCTCGCGGACCGCCGCCTGCTGGGCGCCGGAGAAGGTCGTCCATGCCGGGCCGGCCGCAAGCCTCGTCATCGTCCCGAGATCGAAGGCGGAGGAGATCGCGGGCGTGAAGCGCCGGTCGCGCTCGCGCACACTGAGCTGGCCCGCCTGTTTGAGCGTCGGCATCAGCTGCTGATAATAGGATTCGATGTGTCTGGCGGCCGGGCTCAGCGCTTCGGCCCGTAGCGGACCATAGCCGAACAGCACGACGGCCATCATGGCTGCAATTCGGGTGAGGCTTCGGCGGAGTTTGAAAACTTTCATCAGGGGCGTTCCATTCGCTTCGATGGTCGATCGGCCCTCAAGGCAGCCGCGGTCATATCAAACTGCGTTGATCTGTAAACTTACGCAAGTGTCCGAGTGGAGCACGATCTCGGCACGAGTGTGGCGTTCGGTTCGTTCGGTTCTTGCTGCAGGACCGGCGCGCCTATGGCGAAACCGCCGACCCCGGGTCGTAGACCCTTCGTTCGAATTCCCATAAAAGCGCGCGAGCGCCGCAAAGGTTGCTATCGAAGGACAATTTAACCGGCCTGTCCTTGTCCACCTTAGCCGCGGCGCATCGATCCACTCCCCACGCGACGCATTTACACAGGCGCTTCCTGCAATCCCATGCGCAAAATTGGCAATCCGGCGACGATCGAGGCCATTACACGGGCGGTGCGCCTGTCGAGCCGCCACGCGTGGCTCGTCATCTCCGGCTTCCTGCTCCTGGCGATCGTTGCCGCCAGCTTTCTCGCCAGCCACTTCGCCATCACGACAGACAGCAAAGAGCTCCTCTCCAGCTCGCTTCCGTGGCGCCAGCAGGAGATCATGCTCGATAAGGCGTTCCCCCAGTCGACCAACCAGATCATCGCCGTCGTCGACGCGACGACGCCCGAGGCTGCCGATGAGGCGGCGGATGCGCTCGTCAACGACCTTTCGCCGCGTTCGGACGTGATCCGCAGCATCAGGCGACCCGATGGCGGCGAGTTCTTCGCACGCAACGGCGTCCTCTTCCTCTCCGTCGACGAGGTGCGTCGCGACACCGCCGAGCTGATCAAGGCCCAGCCCTTCCTCGGCACGCTGGCCGCCGATCCGACGCTGCGCGGCGTTCTTCGCACCTTGTCGCAGTCGATCGAGGGCGTGCGACGGGGAAAGGCGGAACTCGAGGATCTGAGGCCCGCTGTCGTCGCCATCGCCGACGCCCTGGAACGCCTGGCGAAGGGAGACAATCCCGCCTTTTCATGGCGCAGGCTGATTACCGGGCGTGCGCCGAAGCCCTCCGAGCTTCGGCGCTTCGTCGACATCCAGCCGGTCCTCGACTTCGACGCTCTCGAGCCCGGAGGCAAGGCTACGACTTCTATCCGCGAGGCGATCTCCAGGCTCAATTTGACGGCAGAGAGGGGGGTCAAAGTCCGCCTCACCGGATCGGTCGCGCTTGCGGATGAGGAATTCGCCACGGTCGCCGACGGCGCGGGTTTGAACGGCGCCGTGACCCTCCTTGTCGTCATCCTTGTGCTATGGCTGGCCCTCAAGCAGGCCAGGATCATCCTCGCCGTCCTGGTGAGCCTCGTGATCGGGCTCATGCTCACGGCCGCCATCGGGCTCCGGATGGTCGGAGCGCTAAACCTCATATCGGTCGCGTTCGCGGTGCTGTTCGTGGGGCTCGGCGTCGATTTCGGCATCCAGTTCAGCGTCCGCTACCGAGCCGAACGGCATGCCTCTCCCGGTTTCGAGCCGGCGCTTCTGGCGACGGCGGGCAAGGTAGCGGGACCGCTTCTGCTTGCCGCCGCCTCGATCGCGGCTGCGTTTTATTCCTTCCTGCCGACCGCTTACGTCGGCCTCTCCGAGCTAGGGCTGATCGCGGGGACGGGCATGTTTGTCGCGTTCGCGACCACCGTGACCCTGCTGCCCGCGCTGCTCACCGTGCTGAAGCCGGCCGGCGAGCCGGCTCCGATCGGATATGCAGCCCTTGCGCCGCTCGACCGCTTTCTCGAAAAGCAGCGCAATTGGGTGGTTGGAACAACCCTGGCGGCCGCGATCCTTGGCCTGCCCTTGCTCGCGAACTTGCGGTTCGACTTCAATCCGCTCGATCTGCGCGCTCAGGATTCCGAATCGGTGGCGACGCTTCTCGATCTCATGCGCGATCCGGACACGAGCCCGAACACGATCGACGTGCTTGAAAGCGATCTCGCCCACGCCACGGCCCTGGCCGAGAGGCTCAAGCGCCTGCCGCAGGTCGATCGGGCGCAGACGTTGCAAAGCTTCATTCCCGGGGATCAGGAAGAGAAGCTGGCGATTATTGACGACGCAAATTTCTTCCTGGCGAACACGCTTAATCCGGATCAGGTCGATGCTTCCCCGACGCCGGCCGAGACGGTGGCGGCGATTGAGACGACCGCCCGTGACCTCGCGGGCGCGGCAGGCGACCTCACGAGCCCCGCCGCTGTCGAGGCTCGCCGGCTGGCCGCCCTCCTGACCGCATTGGCGAAAGCGACGCCGGCGGCGCGGGAGGACGCCGAGCGCACTCTGGTCGCCCCGCTCAAGACGACGCTCCGCCAGGTGAGGGCTCTCTTGACCGCGGAACCGGTGACCCTCGAGACTCTTCCAGCCTCGCTGAAGAGCGACTGGGTCGCCGCCGACGGCCGGGCCAGGATCGAGGTCGCGCCGAGCGGAGACGGCAACGACAACGCGACCTTGCGCAGCTTCGTCAAAGCGGTCCGCGGTGTCGCGCCGCAGGCCGCGGGAACGCCAGTTTTCATCATCGAGGCCGCTGCAACCATCGTGAAAGCGTTCCTTCAGGCCGGGGTCTGGTCGGTGGCGTCGATTGCGCTCATTCTTTTCATCGCGCTGCGTCGCTGGACTCATGTCGCGCTGACGCTCGTGCCGCTGCTCGTCGCCATCGTGGTCACGCTCGAGATGTGCGTCGCGATCGGGCTTCAGCTGAATTTCGCCAACATCATCGCGCTGCCGCTGCTTCTGGGCGTCGGCGTAGCGTTCAAGATCTACTACGTAATGGCGTGGCGCTCGGGCGAGACGAATTTCCTGCAATCGAGCCTGACCCGCGCCGTCTTCTTCAGCGCATGCACCACGGCCACCGCCTTCGGCAGCCTGTGGTTCTCACACCATCCGGGCACGTCGAGCATGGGCAAGCTGATGGCGCTGTCGCTGCTGACGACCCTATCGGCCGCGGTCATCTTCCAGCCGGCTCTGCTGGCGACGCAGCGGAAGGCCGCACGGGACCCATAACGGGTCCTCCCGCAAAAGTGACGCGGGTGCGGCAAAAAAGCGACAGTCACCGCCGGGCGCCTCTGCTACAGTGCCGGGGAAGTTTGATTTGATTGACGACTTGCGTCGATAGTCGCCGCTTGCCATTTGATGATCAAACCCTAGAAACTTTGGCCGTCGCGCGGAAAATAAGGGGGCTTATTGCGAATGCGTCGCGCTAGACCTTGGGTGGCCAGGTCGCTCGCTTGTGCGCTGCCCATAATTGTCAGCGCCTGCGCGGGCGTGCCACGCGACGCATCGCTGCCGATCGACGACCCAAACGAGCAATTCAATCGCGGCGTTCTTCGCGTGAACCAGGCGGTGCTCGACCCGGCCGCCAATGTGGTGAAGGCAGTCCCGGGACCAATTCGCGACCGATTCCAGGATTTGGACTCGAACCTGAAGGAGCCGCGCATTTTCGGGAACAACATCCTTCAGGGCCGCTTCAACGCCGCCGCCATCACGCTGGGCCGGTTCGTCTTCAACTCGACCTTCGGCCTCGGCGGACTGTTTGACGTCGCCGCTCAAAACGGGCTCCCGAAGCAGACCGGCGACTTCGGCCAGACCCTTTTCGTCTACGGCGTCCCTGCGGGCACATTTGTGGAGCAGCCCTATTACGGCCCCTCGACGCAGCGCGATTCGGTCGGCGGAGTCGTCGATACGGTGCTCGATCCCGTGGGCTGGGTGATGGGGGGCATAATCTTCGGGTGGCCGTGGACGGCCGGCACGGCCGGCGTGGGCGCCGCGGCTCATCTTGGCCAATGGAAGGAGGCGGAGAACGCCTCGATCGATTTCTACAGCTTCCTGCGCTCGGACTATTACCAGACGCGCCGGGGGCAACTGCGGGAGGCGATCGGCCTTCCGGCCGTCGTCGAGTCGCCCGCCACCGCTGGTCGCTAGACGACACCCTCGCCCCCGCCCAACAGGCGGCGCCCTTCGACCCACTGCCAGACCGCAAGGCCTGGCAGCCCTAACGCCAGCTCGCGAACGCGTTTCGACAGCGAAATGGCCAGCGCCAGCTCTGCGGGCAGTCCGAGCAGCGCGCCGAACAGCACAAGGCCGCCCTCGAGAGCGCCCAACGCTCCGGGCACCATGAAGGCTGCTGCGCGGACGCCGGAGCCGAGGCTTTCGAGGACGAACGCGTCGGTCACGCCGAGGGGCCAGCTCAGGAAATGCATGATCAACCAGATTTCGCCAGCGCCGGCGGCCCACGCCAGGAAGCGCAACAGGTTGGCCCGCGCGAAGGCGGAGCCGCGCCGATAGGTTGCCACGACCGCGTCGTCGACCGCCGAAGCGCCGCCAGCAAGGCCGGTGAGCCACTTCTCAGGCGTGACGCGGCTCACGAGGTTGGAGAAGGTAGCGAACAGGCTTCTATGTTGGAGCCGCACGAATGTCGCGATCGCGACTGCGAACACGGCGACGCCGATCAACAGCGCCAGAGCCACCCGGCCTGCACCGCCGTCGCTCGATCGGGTCACGAGCAGCGTCACCCCGGCGATGACGAAAACCATCTGGGTCATAACCCCAACCGTGGTGTCGACGACGATGCTCGCCGCCGCCTCGGCGCCGGGGACGCCCTGCTGATGGGCGAGCCGCGCGCCCACGATGTCGCCCCCCACCCCGGCGACCGGCAACAGCGAGTTGATGGATTCGCGGATCCAGCGCATCCAGGCAAGGCGGCCGAAATTGGGACGGCTTGAAAGCGGCAGGAGCTCACGCCAGCAAAGGGTGCTGAAAGACATGGGAACGAGATGAAACAGGGTTATCGGCAGCAGCCCCCAGCCGATGACCAGCATGGCGCGAGCCACCTCCTGCGCGCCGCTTTCGACGATAAGGACGATGACAGCGAGGAAGCCGAGAAGCGCAGCGACGATCAGCGATCGGGAAATGAGATGGCCCCCTGCCGTTGCGCGGCTCGCATCGATGACGGCCGAGGAATACGATCCGCGCCCGCAGTCGTCTATCCGCAATCGTCCCTTCCCGCATGGAGTAATCGAGTCCGTATGACGGATGATCTCAATCTCGTTCAATTCGTGCGCTCCCCTGCCGCGATGCAAGCCGCGCCGATCCTGGTTCTTCTGCCGGTTCCAGGCGCCCCGCTCGATGCAGCGGGCGCCGCTTGGTCGCAGGACGCCGACCCCAGGGTGCTTGGTCTCGGTCTCGTCCGGCGCGCGGTGCTCGCCGCGCGCCGCGCCGGCTATGGTCGGGTGTTTCTCCTGACGGAAGATGGCGCGGAAACGGCCGGGGCGGCCGCGACCCCCGATTGGAGCGGCTTAGCCGCGACGTTCAGATCCTCCCGGACCACGCCGATGCTCATCGCGCCCGCGTCGATCCTGGCTGAAACCGAATGGCTCGAACGACTGGCCGAGGCTGAGATCGAAGCCGCCTGCTGGACCGCCATCCCGAACCGGATCGCCATGATAGCCGCGGCGGCGGCGTTAGACGCGTTTGTTGCGCTGGGGGCGGAAGGTGGGGCACGCGACTTAGCCGCGGCGGAGGGACGTCTTGCTCGCCGCTTCGGATCGCCGGCGACCATTCCGGCCGGGATCGATCCGATGCTCGTAGAGAGTTCGGCGGACGTCCCGGCCGCCGAGCGGCGCCTCCTTCGCGCGCTCGTCAAGGACACCGACGGCTTCATGGCGCGCCTCGTCGAGCGGCCAATTTCACTGCAGATATCTCGCCGCCTCGCGTCCACCGCGATCACTCCCAACCAGATGAGCCTCATCTCCATTGTCGTGGGCGTCTCAGCCGGGCCTTTCTTCCTGTCTCCCCTCCCGTTCTGGCAGACGATCGGAGCGCTCCTGTTCCTGGCGCACTCGATTCTGGACGGGTGCGACGGAGAGTTGGCCAGACTGAAATTTCAGGAATCGCGTTGGGGCGGCATTCTCGATTTCTGGGGGGACAATGTCGTCCACAGCGTCATTTTCGCCAGCATGGCCGCCGGCTGGAGCCTGTCTGCCGGCGCGGCATGGCCGCTCATGCTCGGGGTCGCGGCGGTCCTCGGCGGACTGGGATCGGCGAGCTTCGTCTATTGGCGGCTCATGCGGGTGAAGCTCGACAGCGGCCCACTGTTTACTTCGGTTTCGACGGCGCCCGACCAACGGCTGGCGCGGCTGCTCGACGGCGCCTCGCGCCGCGATTTCATCTATCTCGTGCTCGCCCTTGCGCTGTTCGGCAAGTCGAACTGGTTTCTGCTTTTGGCCGCGGTCGGAGCCCCGATCTATCTGTTCCTGGTGATATTCCTCGCGGCGCGAGAGCGCGGGCTAAAAACAATTCGCGCCCAGGGTGGGTCACGTTTGGATTGACGCGGGCGCAACCCGGCGCCGGAAAACCGCCGACTTTTCAGGACTGCGCCTCGCGGCGCCCGCAAAGCCGGGCGACACGCCGGCCACCTGATGGTTGTTCCTGGCCACTTCTCGTGCAAACCGTTGAAACAATAGAGAAAAATGAAATCGCAGCAACCGGCGCCGGCGGCGACCGGCATGAGAACGATGAAAGATGCCCTGGTTTCCGGCATGTCCGGCTCCCAAAATGGTTATATGTCAATTGGTTAGCAGGCACCAAGCGGAGCGGGGAGTTGAGGTGGCGCGGGAATGGCGCCGCAAAGGCTTCAAAACATTGAATTCAAGCCCGGAAATGGCATACCCCGCGAGCGGAGGTCGAACCGCGCGGGGCTCGACCCGAAGATCTCTACTCGCCGAGCGACAGCCGCGCGCCGCCCGCGGCGCCTGACCGCTGGGCAAGGTCGACCAGCCGGGCGCAGAGCACCGCCTCGTCGATGTTGCTGCTGCCCCGGCCGGTGACCGCAGCCACAAAGTCGTCGGCCACCCCGACAAACCAATCGGGATGATGCGATCCTTCCGACAAGGACGGCGGACAGGCGAAGCTGCGCTCGGAGGACTTCGATTTGAGCGTAACCTTGTCGCCGACCGCATTGATCTGGCCTAGCTCGCCCTCGATCCCGATATGATTGGAGCGCTCGCTCGCGGTCCAGGTCAGGAAGATGCGGCCTTTGCCGAAGGGGAGATCGAGGTCGAGAGTGGCCGTGTCCTCGAGCGGCCATTCGTGGAAGCGGCGCGTTTCGAGGAGCGCGGCCACGCCACGCGGAGCGCCGGCCCAGCGGGCGACGCAACAGAGCGCATGCCAGCCGTGATCGAAGAGGATGCCGCCGCCCGCCATCGCCGGATCGACGCGCCAGTTTTGGCCGCCCTCGGACGTAGCGGCAACGGCAGGCTGAGTGCGCAATGTCCGCCAGCTGACGGAGCGGACGGCGCCAATCGCGCCCTCGGCGATCAGCGCCGAGATCTTGAGGCAGACCGGCGCATGAAGCCAATTGTGAACCACATGGACGACACGCCCGGCGCGCGCACTGGCCGCCGCTACGGCCTCCGCGTCCGCCATTTGGGTCACCAGCGGTTTCTCGCAGAGCACGTGAAGACCCGCGTCCAGCGCTCGTTTGATGAGCGCCGCATGGCTGCCCGGGGGCGTGCAGACGTCGACGAAATCGAGCGTTTCGCCGGACAGCAAGTCGTCCACGCTGTCGTACCACCGCCCGTCGCGACATGCTTCGAGAAACGCTTGGCGGCGCGCCGGGACGCCGTCGGTCGCCGCAACAATCCTGACGTCATTGCGAGACAGCCACCCGGGCATATGCCCGTTGGCCGCGACGTTTCCGAAGCCGATGAACGCGCCGCGCAGCACGCTCGTCAATCGAGCCTGAATCGAAGCGAGATGGCGGCAAACGATTGATCGAGAATATCGACCCCGCGCAACGCCTCATCCTCGGTGATGACGAGCGGCGGGTTGATGCGAATGACATTCGAATAGGACATCGTGATCAGGCCGCGCTCCAGCGCCTCGTGAAACAGAGCCCGCGTGATGGTCTTATCCAAGGGCGCCTTGGTCTTGCGATCGGCGACCATTTCGACGCCGATCATCAGGCCGCGCCCGCGCACATCGCCGATGAAACGGTACTTCTCGTGCAGCCCCTTCAGGGCTTCGAGCATCCGGGCGCCGACGCGAGCGGAATTCTCGACCAGCTTGTCCTCGAGAATGGCCTCGACGGCGCCGAGGCCCGCGGCGGCGGCAAGCGGATTGCCGCCATAGCTGGACGAGCTCCCGCTCGGCTCTCCAAAGGGCTTGGCTGACATGCGCTCGAAGGACGAAGCGACGGCGCTGAGCGGAAAGCCGCCGCCGATGCCTTTGCCGATCGTCATGATGTCCGGATTGAGGCCGAACTGGTCGGAGGCCCACATCGTTCCGGTGCGGCCGAAACCGGTGAGGATTTCATCGGCGATCAGCAGCGCTCCGCATTCGTCCGCGATCTCCCGCACCGCGTGAACGAAGTCGTCGGGAGGGACGACATTGCCCGCCGTGCCCTGCATCGGCTCGAGGATGATCGCCGCGACCTCGCCCTGGGTATCGTTCTTGATGACGTTGCGCAGGTGCTCGGCGCAAGCAAGGCCGCACGACGGATATTCAAGCTTCCACGGACAGCGGTAGCAATTGGCGTAGGGCGACAGGTGCATCCCCGGGGGGAAGGGGCCTTGATGGTTGCGATAGCCGCCGCCGAGCAGGCCGATCACGCCCGCGGTCTTGCCGTGGTAACCGCCCCAGAATCCGACGAACTCGAATTTCTTGCTGATGGATTTCGCCAGGCGGAAGGCGGCCTCAACCGCTTCCGCGCCGCCGGAAAACAATTGGATATGGGTGATGCCTTCCGGCAGCAGTCCGCTCACCAGGTTGAGAAATCTCGCGCGGGTCTCGGTCGTGAAGCTGCCGAACGTGACGTGTTCGAGCTGCTCCCTGATACGCTTGACGTAGTGGGGATGGCAGTGGCCGAGACTGCCGACAGCGATCCCGGCGATGAAATCGAGATAGTCGTTCCCGTCGACGTCGGTGATCGTGCAGCCTTTGGCGTGGTCGACCGCGATTTGCGAATAGAGCGCGATCGATTGCAACCCTGGCGCCATCGCCGCGGCCTCGCGATCGAAAATCGCTTTGGATTTGGGCCCGGGCACAGCGCGGCGTTCAGCGCCGTTCGTCTGCGCCGATGGGGTGTGCCGGGGAGAGGCCTCATTCATCGATCAACTCTTACATTTGAGAAACGACGCGCGGGCGTCGCCGGAATCGTTCGATCAGGCAGTCTGCGATCGCTTCCGCAGCCCGATCGCGATATTTCGCGTAGCTCGGCCAGGCGTTGAGGTCGATGATGATCGGTTCGCCGTCCGGCCTGATGATGGCGTCGCCGCCGAAGATCTCGAGCCCCAGCGCCGCTGCGGCGTGGAACGAAGCCTGGCGCAGGCGCCCCGCCTGGAAGGAGTGTCCCATCATGCCTTTGTCGCGATGATAGAACCACTCGAACCAGTTTTCATCCATCGGTCGCGCGCCATTTCTCACGCCGTAGAATTTAACCAGATCGCCCGCCACATGCTCCTGCCCGATGACGAACGGAATGCCGCGCCTAGCGAATCGGCGCAGCGCCTCGTGCCATCCGTCCTCCGATGCGGTGTAGATGACATCATCAGGTTGCGTTGCGTGGAAATCGTAGCGCTTGACCCAAACACCCGCGGCCGGTCGGAGCTTGCTTGCGTCGGTAGCGACGATGTGGCTCAAGGGGGCTGAAACGTTGTGTCGCGCGAAGAGTTCCACCATGCGGTGCCGATAGGTGTTGCGAATCGCATCGGCGGAATTCACGACGATCGAGCCGGCCTTCTCCGCCGCCTTCAGCCGGTCGAGGACTGGGCCGCGCTCGCACATCGCGAAGATATTGGCGTGAGGGGTCTCGAACGCTGCGTCGGCTGTGTCGGCCGAGACAAGCTCAACGCTGAAACCCCTGTCCGCCAAGGCGTCGCCGACGCTTTTCAAGATTGCGCCGTCGTCGTCGACGCGCCCAGGGGAGTGCGTCAACTCGCGGTAGATGCCCCAACAGGCTTTGGCCGCGTTCATGCGCGAAAATCCACGCGCTCGCGACCTAGCCCCGCCAATTCGGCCGCTGCGATGTCGCGCGCCCGGTCGATATCGAACACGCGAGGCAGAACGACGCCGTAAACCGGCGGATGCTCGGCAACCAGCCAACCGAGATAGTCGCGGAGCCTCATGAAGCCGGCCGCGGGCGGCTGGGAACGCTCAGCCGGCAGCCAATAGAGACCGGCTGTCACATGGTTGCCGCTTCCGCCGCCAAGCTCAAGAATGCGGCCATCGGCCGCATTCAACGTCGCCCAAAGCGGATTCTCATCATCGACGTGATCAGTCAGGCCGAGCGCGACGGCGTCTTTTCCCACCGTAGCCGCGGCACTGACAAAGACGCGAAAGTCGTTCACCGGCATTATCGCGTCGATCGTCGTGATGACCGCCGGGACGCGGGGCAGGCGATCCACGACCAGTTGGAAGCTGGCGTAGGACGAGGCCGTCGTGCGAACAATAACGTCGAGATCGAAATCTCCAGCATGGTCGTCGAGCCATCGGTGGCAATCGTCGCACGCGTCATTGATGATGACGGTCAATCGGCGAATTCCGACCGCGCGGAAGCGATCGATTGTGTGGTCGATAAGGGGTCGTCCGCCGACCGTCGCCATCGGTTTGCTGACGCGATACCCATCAGCCCGCAGGCGGCTCCCGAGGCCCGCGGCGATGATGCCCCCATGAAGGTCCGCAGAAGTTGAGACTTCGGTCACGTCAGGACCTTCGCGAGTTCGCCGAGCGCGCTTATCGCAGCGTGAGCGGGTAGCTCCCCCGACGCGCCAGCTTCGGCGTCCCGGACATTTTGCGGCGCAATCCAGATGAAGCCGATGCCCACGCGCCGAGCGCCCTCGCGGTCCCGGCGGAGTGAATCGCCTACGAACATCGCGTTTCTTGGCGGCGCCCGAAGCCTCTCGAAAGCCGCGCGGAAGATCGCGGGGTCCGGCTTCTCGGCGCCGACAACATGGCTGTCCACCATAACCTTGAATAGAGGAGCCAGACCGGCGCTCTCACACACTGCCTCAAGATTACCGTAGAAATTCGACACGACGCCAAGTTGGTAACGCTGCCCTAGTGCTTCCAGGACCGGCCGATTGCGCGCGAAAGCGACCGACGCTCCGTGCAGGAACCGCGACGCGACGCGCCGACCGCGTTCGCTGTTGGTCCGCTCTTTGGCGGTTCGAGCCAGTTCGGCTTCGAGGTTGGCGGCCAGGGCATGGACCGTTTCGGACAATCCGGCTGCGCGCGGCAGGCTGCCGACGAGCGGGTCGTCGGCGGCGAAGAAGACAGACGCGAAGGCGTCGGGCGTCGTTTCCAGCCCCTCGGACTGGTAGAGGGCGTAGAAGCGCTCCTTCCAAGCCACGCCGTCGGCGTCGAGCGTGCCGCCAAAGTCGAACAGCACAGTTTCGATACGCTCCCCGGTGGCGGCGCGCCAGGCTGGTTCGGCGAGCGTCCGGCGGAAATCCGACGGTCCCGCCTTCCCTTCGACGTCCACTACGAACGGCCGGGACCGGTCACGACCTTCGCGTCGCTCGCCGCCACCGGGGGAAGATCAAAGTCGCGGCCATCAATAAAGGCGTTGCAGGCATCGCGCGCGACGCTGTCGCGGAATTGCCGTGGCGGGCTCTTCATATAATAGGCCGAGGGCGCCTCCAAGGGACCGGATTGGCCGCGGTCCAGCGCCAGTTTGGCGCAACGGATCGCGTCAATGACGACGCCGGCGCTGTTTGGAGAATCCTGGACCGACAGTCGCAATTCCAGTTCGATTGGCGCGTCGCCAAAGCCGCGCCCTTCCATTCGGATGAAGCAGACCTTGTTGTCCTGCTGCCACGGCACGTAGTCGGAGGGTCCGATGTGGATGTCGCGCGCTTCGAGCCGTTCGTCCAACTGCGATTGGACGGATTCGGTTTTGGAGATCTTCTTCGACTTTAGACGATTCCGCTCGAGCATGTTGAGGAAGTCGGTGTTGCCTCCTGTGTTGAGTTGATAGGTCCGGTCGAGCCCCACCCCCCGGTCGGCGAACAATCGAGCCAGCGTCCGGTGTACGATGGTCGCCCCGACCTGGCTTTTGATGTCGTCGCCGACAATCGGCAGCCCGGCGTCCCGAAATTTCTGAGCCCAGCCGCTGTCCGAGGCAAGGAACACGGGAACGCAATTGATCATGGCGACACCGGCATCCAGACAAGCCTGGGCGTAGTGCTTCACCGCCTGCTCCGAACCGACCGGGAGGTAGCACACCAGAACGTCGGCGCCTGACGCGCGCAGCGCCGAGGCGACATCGGTCGGTTCGAGATCGGCGGAGCGGAAGGCGACATCGTCGGGATAGTCGGCCATGTGGTCGGCCACGCCGTCGAGAACTGGACCGGCCTGAACCACCACATTCGACACCGGTAGCGAGCTTTGAAAAATCCGGGTGCAGTTTGGCTTGGAGAAGATCGCCTGCTCCAGGGCGTGACCGACTTTGCGTCGGTCTACGTCAAACGCGGCGACAAACTCGACGTCGCCACAGCCGTAGCCGCCGATGGTGTGGCGCATAATGCCTTCAAGCTCTACGTCATTGCGGCTGCGGTAGTATTCCACACCCTGCACCAGCGCGCTGGCGCAATTGCCGACGCCTGCGATGGCCACTTTGATGTCTTTTTGCATGTGGCGACAGTTTCCTTGTCATGACCGTGTCATAGGGCGACGATACGAGCTGCCTCGAAATTCGCGAGCCAGTCGTGCCGGCCGAACCAGCGTCGGACCGGTGTCGTCTTCAGGGTGGGGCGGCCAAAAACCATATATTCTCAGGATTCTGCTGGCAAGTCGCCTCGTGTCGAGCGGGAACTTGCCTGCGCAGCGCGCGTTTTGTCCGCACGAGTGGGTCCAATTAAGCCCTGTATCGCAATCGCGACCCTTTGTTGCCTCCTGGAAGCGATCGAGTTAGAGCTTTGCGCGTGGCGAGTTCTTTCCGAGCCCCTGCGTTTGCGATGACCTGAATGAAGATCATTCTTGCCCAGCCGCGCGGCTTTTGCGCCGGGGTCGTGCGCGCTATTGATACCGTGGAGCGGGCCCTCGAAAAGTATGGCGCCCCGGTCTATGTGCGTCACGAGATCGTGCATAACCGCCATGTGGTCGAGTCGCTCAAAGCCAAAGGAGCGCGCTTCGTCGAGGAACTGAGCGAGGTGCCGTCGGGCGCCGTAACGATCTTCAGTGCGCACGGCGTATCCCGCAAAGTCGAAAACGAGGCGAAATCGAGAGCGCTCCCGACGATCGACGCGACCTGTCCGCTCGTCACCAAGGTGCATAACCAGGGACGGCGTTATGTTGCGCAGGGGAGAATCCTGGTCTTCATCGGCCACGCGGGCCATCCTGAAGTCGAGGGCACGCTGGGCCAGATCGATGGCGAGTTGCATCTGGTCGAGAGCGTTGAGGATGTAGAGAAACTGCCGATCGCTCCGGATGCGCCGATCGCCTATGTGACGCAAACGACGCTCAGCGTCGACGACACGCGCGGCGTGATCGCCGCGCTGAACCGCCGGTTCAGCGACGTCGAGGGACCCGAGATTCGCGATATCTGCTACGCGACCCAGAATCGACAGACGGCGGTGCGAGAATTGTCCCGGGTCTGCGACGTCATTATCGTAGTTGGCGCGCCCAACAGCTCCAACTCGAACAGGCTGCGTGAGATTGGCGAAGAGGCGGGGCTGCCGAGCTATCTCGTCGTCGGCGGCGCCGACATCAATGCGGAATGGGTCAAGAACGCCCACGTGGTCGGCGTCACTGCGGGCGCGTCGGCGCCCGAGATTCTTGTAGGCGAAGTGGTTCAGGCTTTGATGCGGATCGAACCCTCCGAGGTGTCGGACCTCAGTGGGCTAAAGGAAAGCGTCAGCTTCCGTCTGCCGGCGGAACTGTTATCTTGAGACTGCCACGGGGGTCGGCTAGGTGAAACGGGAAGCTCGGATCTGAGCTGCCCCGCGCGCCCCGTAGGCGGAGATCGCGCAACAATTTGCGCTGATAACGCGTTGGGGCTTGCAACGCTCTGAAGGAGCTAGGCTTGGGTATTCCGCTCAGACAGATCGCAAAGGTCGGCGCCTATATCGTCCGGCAACATCTCGCGGGCCGCAAACGCTATCCGCTTGTTCTGATGCTGGAGCCCTTGTTCCGGTGCAACCTCGCCTGCGCCGGCTGCGGCAAGATCGATTATCCCGACGCGATTCTGGACGAGCGGATTTCGGTCGAGGACGCGCTCGCGTCGGTGGACGAATGCGGGGCCCCGGTCGTCGTCATGGCTGGGGGCGAGCCGCTCCTGCATAAGGAATTACCCAGGATCGTCGAGGGCGTGATCGCGCGGAAGAAGTTTGCGATCGTTTGCACGAACGCGCTTCTTCTTGAGAAGAAGATGGATCAGTACAGGCCGAGCCCCTATTTCACATGGTCGATTCATCTCGACGGCGATCGGGAGATGCACGACAAGTCGGTTTGCCAGAACGGCGTTTACGATCGCGCCGTGGCCGCTCTGAAGGCGGCCAAGGCCAAGGGTTTCCGGGTCACGATCAACTGCACCTTCTTCAACGACGCGGAAGCCGAAAGAGTCGCTTCCTTCTTTGACGCTGTGACGGCGCTCGGCGTCGATGGCATCACCGTTTCGCCCGGCTATGCCTATGAGCGCGCGCCGGACCAGGAGCATTTCCTCAACCGCTCGGCGACCAAGCAGCTGTTCCGCGATATCTTCCGGCGCGGCGAGGGCGGCCGCAGATGGGCGTTCAACCAGTCCGGCATGTTCCTGGACTTCCTGGCCGGCAATCAGACCTACCACTGCACCCCCTGGGGTAATCCGACCCGCACAGTCTTCGGCTGGCAGCGGCCCTGTTATCTGCTCGGCGAAGGCTATGCCGCCACCTTCAAGGAGCTGATGGAGGAGACTGACTGGGACGCTTATGGAACGGGCAATTACGCAAAATGCGCCAATTGCATGGTCCATAGCGGTTTTGAGGCGACGGCCGTCAAGGATACGGTGGCCAGGCCGTGGAAGGCCCTCAGCGTGGCGCTCCGCGGAGTGAAAACCGATGGCGCGATGGCCCCGGAAATTCCGCTCGATCGGCAGCGTCCGCCGGAGTTTGTGTTCCAGCACAACGTTGCGAAGAAGATTTCAGAGATGCGCGAGGCCGAGGCCAGAGAAAAGGCCGGGAAGGCGCCGACAGCGGCGTAGCGCCGCGAAGGCGATAGCGCTGTCGCGAGCCGTCGCAATCAGGCCCAGCATCTGTTCGGGCGAACGGATCACGCCAAACGCGACCGCGCCAAGATCAACGCTTCCGTCGGGCCGGACAGCTTTCGTCACGAGCCGCGGCAGGTCGCGGCAGGCGGGATCGCTGACGACGCGCAGGATGGCGAACGGCGACTTGCGATCCGCCGCGAGGCGCGCCGCGATGTGGCTTTCCATATCGACCGCGGCTGCCATCGTTGCCTTCCGGAGTTCGGCTTTGGCCAACCTCGTCAGGACGGGGGCGTCGACGCCGGCGACGGCGCCGACGCTAACGCGTTCGCCGGCGGCCTGGAGACGCGCCGCGAGGTCGCGCGTGATGCTTTCATCGGCGAGTACGGCCGCGCCTCCAGCCAGGGCGCTGGTCCCGATGACGATGTCGCCGCTGCGCAGCGCCGGGTCCAGACCGCCGCACAGGCCAAAGCTGATCGTCAGCTGCAGGGGCGTCGCCACCTTTGCCAGCTTCGCCCGCAACATCTCGCCGCTACCGCAGAGCGCCAGCGCATCCGCCGCGCGAGCGATCCTCGCCTCGCGTTGAAGTCCGCTGATGAACAGAAGGCGAGACGGCGGCGCGCTCCTCAAGAAAATCACATGCCGAACATCGCGGCGCGGCTATTGCCGCGCTTCAGATTGCGATAGCGCGCCAGCGCCCAAAGCGGGAAGAACTTCGAATAGCCGTGATAGCGGAGGTAAAACACGCGCGGGAATCCGGTGGCGGTATGGAATGGTTCGTCCCAGAAGCCGTCGCTTCCCTGGGTCTCGGCCAGAAAGGCGACGCCGCGTGCGACCGCCGGATGATCGGCTTCGCCCGCCGCCATCAGTCCGAGGAGCGCCCAGGCTGTCTGCGAGGCGGCGCTCGGCGATGGCTCGTAACCCCGGTAGTCGAGTTTGTAGCTGTCGCCGCTTTCGCCCCAACCTCCGTCCGGATTCTGGATGCGCAACAGCCATTCGACCGCGCGGCGCACGGGCTCCGATTGCGGGTCCTGGCCGGCCGCACCGAGCGCGCAAAGCGCCGACCAGGCGCCATAGATGTAGTTCATGCCCCAGCGGCCGAACCAGCTTCCATCCTTCTCCTGGCTGGCGATGAGAGCCTCGACGCCTCGCGTCATCGAGGCGTTCGTGGCGCCGAGCTGGGCCAGCATTGAAACGCAGCGCGCGGTGACGTCGGCGGTCGGTGGATCGAGCAGGGCGCCATGATCGGCGAACGCGATGTGATTGAGATAGTAGTAGGTGTTGTCGGCGTCGAAAGCGGCCCAGCCTCCGTCCCGGCTTTGTAGGCCCTCGACCCATTCGCTCGCCCGCGCGATCGCTTGCGCATATTGCCCGTCTGCTGCTCCGAAGCGGTCGCGGTCTGAGCGATCCATGGCCATGGCCACCACGGCCGTGTCGTCCAGATCGGGATAGTGCGGGTTGTCGTATTGGAATGCCCAGCCGCCCGGCCGAACGTCAGGACGGCGCGCGGTCCAATCGCCCTTCACGTCAAGGACCTGGCGCGGCTTCAACCATTCGAGCCCCGCGCGGGCCCGGGCGACGCTTGCGGTATCGCCCGCTTCGAACAACGCATGGACGGAGAGCGCCGTATCCCAGACCGGGGACAGACACGGCTGGCAATAGGCTTCATCCTTGCCGACGACCAGGAGCCGCTCGATCGACTTGCGCGCGATCATAAGATCGGGATGGTCGGCCGGATAGCCGAGCGCATCGAACATCAGCACGGTGTTCGCCATCGCGGGGTAGATGGCGCCGAGGCCATCCTCGCCGTTAAGCCGTTCGGTGACCAAGGCCACGGCGGCGTCAATGGCGCGGCGGCGCGTTGATCGCGGGAAGAGGGGTTCGGCGAGCTTGAGCGCCCTGTCGATCGCGCCGAAGACCTTTATCGACGCCCATGTCTGATGCGCGCCCGTCGGCCAGTTTCGCACCGTCTCCGGCGGCGCCACGAAGAGTTCGGCGATCCCGACCCCTCGCGGATTGGCGGGGCGCGGCTTCAACGCCATCAGCACCATGAGCGGAACGAGCACCGTGCGCGCCCAATAGGAAATCTTGTCGAGATGGAAAGGAAACCAGCGTGGCAGCAGCATGATCTCGACCGGCATGGTCGGAACGCCGCTCCAGGGAATGGCGCCGTAGAGCGCGAGCAGCGCGCGCGTGAAGACATTGCTTCTTGCGGCGCCGCCTCGTGCGAGAATGGCCTCGCGCGCCCGGCGCATATGGGGCGCCTCAGTATCATCGCCGATCATTTTCAGCGCGAAATAGGCTTTGACGCTCGCGCTCATATCGAAAGCGCCGGCGTGGAACAGCGGCCAGCCGCCGTGAGCGCCCCGGACGCGCCGTATGTAGACGGCGATCAGGCGTTCCAGTTCGAGATCCGGCTGTTCGCCGCGAAAATGGCGCAAGAGCACGTATTCGGCCGGGATCGTAACGTCGGCCTCAAGCTCGAAACACCAATGTCCGTCCTCGCGTTGACGGGCCCGAAGCGCCTCCGACGCCGCCGATATATGCCGCTCCAGCGCTTCCAGCGAAGGCGCGTCCCGCGGCCGGTCCAGAGCAATATTCATGGCGAAACACCTGTTGCGATACCGGCCCTCGGCGCGGATGCGCGCATCCCGACGATGATCGACGCAGCCTTATAGCCGGAACGAACCGCGCCTTCGATGGTTGCGGGCAGGCCGGTCCGCGTCCAGTCGCCCGCCAGCGCGATATTCTCCCAGCGGGTGCGCGAGGGAGGGCGCTTGGCGTTCTGCGCGGGCGTCGCCGCGAAGGTCGCGCGCTTCTCCTTGACGATCTGCCAGGGCGGTATATCCGCGGGGAGACCGTTCAGCCCCGCCGCCTCTCGCCAGATTTCGGCCGCAAGCTCCTCACGCGGCCTGTCGATCAGCCGGTCGGCGGCGCTGATCGTCGCCGACAGATGCTCCGGGAAGGCGAATAGCCACTCGGTCAATCCGTTGACCACCCCCAGGATCGGCGGCTGGCCCGGTGGCGGCGCCATTCGAAAGTGGGCGTTGACGATGGCCCTGAATTCGTCGGGCGCCTCAAGGTCGGGAAGCAGATCCTGAGCCGCCCCGGGCGGGACCGCCACCACCAGCGCGTCGTCGTCGGAGAGGATCTCGCTCCCGGCCTCGAACTCGAGCCCCGCGGCGCGCGCGCCGTCGAATCGGATAGCGCGAAGGCGCTCGCCAAAGCGGATTGTTGCGTTCCCTCTCTTGAGAAAGGCGACCGCCGGGTCGACGAAGGTCGGCGAAAGCCCCTCGCGCGCGATCAACGGGCGGCACGCTCTTCCGCCGGCTGCAAGGGTCTCCCGCAGAAGCGCGGCCGCAAGCGCCGCCGAGCCTTCCCGCGGGTCGGTATTCAGTCCAGCAAGCAGCACCGGGCGCCACAACCGTTCATAAAGCGGGCCGGTGCAAGACATGGCGTCTGCGACCGTGGCGGTCGAAGCTGCGGTCAGCAGGCCTAGCGGAGCGAAATATTCGCTGACCCTCGTTCCCGGAGCTCGCCGTCTCCGATCGAGGAGCCACCAGGGCACACGCCCCTCGTTGGGCCGCAGCCGCCACCGCTGTCCGCTCCGCACGTCAGCGAAATCAAAGGCTGCGGAGCGGGGCCCGTCCAACTTCTCGCGAGATCCGATCCGACCGAGATAGTCGAGCGCCGCATGGTTGCCCGACAGCAGCAAATGATTGCCGTTGTCTATGACGAGGTCGAGGGACTGATCGTAGTACGATCGGCAGCGCCCGCCCGCGGCGCGCGTCGCCTCGTGCACGACGACGCTGAGGCCGGCCTCGACAAGACGGACTGCTGCGCTCAAGCCGGCGACGCCGGCCCCGATGACGTGGACGATCCGTCCGTTCATATGACGCCGTAGCGCAGAAGGGCGCTCACGATTCGCAGGCGGCTCGCCTTGGCTCGTTGTCGGGGCGGCTCGAAGCCGTCCGCGACCATCCTGTCGAGAATGGAGCGGTAGGCGGCGGCCATGAGCTGGGGCGCCCGTACGGCGCGCCCGCGGCGCCGCCGCCATGATCGGTTGCGCTTGCTCAAAATGCCACTGTGCGCGTTTCGCGACTTCGCCGCAGGCGGCGGCGAGCTTCGGATCCGCCGCCGCCGCCAGCGGCTCATCCGAGGCCACGCCCGCAGCGGCCAGAACCTCACGAGGGAGGTAAAGCCGGCCCATGGCGGCGTCCTCGTCGATGTCCCGCAGGATGTTGGTCAGCTGCAGCGCCCGCCCGAGATGATGGGCAAGCGCGTCGCCGGGCTCGGGATCGAGCCCGAAAATGCGCACCGACAGTCGCCCGACCGCGCTCGCGACCCGGTCGCAATAGAGATCAAGCGTCTCCCAATCGGGGGCGCGGACGTCGCGAGCGGCGTCCATCTCCATCCCATCGATGATAGCGTCGAAGTCCTTTTGCCCCAGATCATAGCGGCGCACGGCCTCGTCGAGACCGGCGAGATGGAGCGGCGCCCTTGCGGCGAAGAGGGCGGCGATCTCGGCGCGCCACCGTTCCAGGTCCGCGATGCGCTGCGACGAGGTTGAAGACCCCCGCTCATCGGCGATGTCGTCGACCATACGGCAGAAGCCATAAAGAGAAAACATCGCCTCGCGCCTGGGCTTCGGCAGAATGCGCATGGCCATGTAGAACGAGCTGTTCGCCGCAGGCGCCGCCTGTGGGGTCATGCGCGAACCTTCGGCCTCGTCCGGACGGCGCCGATCAACATCGAAGCGAGGCCGCGTAACACCCCCGCCCCGCCGACTAAGGCGAAACTGCCCTTGCCGAGATGGACCGGCTGGCTCAACGGATCGCGAGTCTCGAGGTCGCGCGCGAGGCGCCGCGCAAGATTTTGGATCGCGGAGATCTCGAGCGCCAGGCGGACATCTGCGATCTGGGGGATGAGCGCCGCGCCACGCTCCGTGAGCTCCGAAGCGCGCCGGGCGAGTTCCGCAATGGCGCCGCGCAGGGCGGCGGACGCTCGAGGGGCGCCGAGCATCTCTATCGAAGCGCCATGTTCGGCAAGAACGTTCTGAGGCAGGTACACACGGTCGAGGCGGCGATAGTCCTCCGCGCAATCCTGAAGGTGGTTGATCACCTGCAACGCGGCGCACAACGCGTCGGAGGCAGGCCAAATCGCCTCGTCCTCATTGTGGACGTCAAGAACGAACCGGCCGACCGGCATCGCCGAGAGGCGGCAGTAATCCATCAGTTCCGCCCAATTTGCGTAGCGACTTTTCCGCGCATCAAGACGAAAGGCGTCAAGGAGATCGAGGGCGTGCCGCGGGCTGAGTCCCCGTTCGCGCAAAGCGAGCCGCAGAGGTTCGGCCTCAGGATCTTCAGGACCCCTGCCGCACAGCGCGTCGCCAAGACCGTCAAGCATCGCGAGCTTCTGGTCCATCGAAAGCATTGAACTATCGGCAACATCGTCGGCTGCCCGAACGAAGCGATAAAACGCGAGGATCGGGCCGCGATGGCGCGCGCTCATGAGCCAGGAGGCGACCGGAAAGTTCTCGTCGCGGTGGGTCTTCCCGGAGAGCGTCTCGGTCGCGGTCGTCATACGCCCGCCGCCTTCCCCGTTGGCGCCTGATAGCGCCCCTTCCAATAGCCGCCCCGTCCGCGCCAATATTGCATGGCGGATTCCAACGTGAAGACGATGTAGGCGACCGCGATGGCGGGAAGCGCAACTCCGCCAGCCAGCGGCCGGCCGTAGAGGCGAAGCGTCGGCGTCATGCTGATGGCCATCATCGCCCAGGCGAACGCCCCCGCCAGTCGCGCGAACCCGCCGGCGAACAGGGCGAAGATCGGCGGCGCAAGATAGACGAGGCACATTCCGGCGATCGCCATAGCCAATCGAAGGGGCGAATAGCGCAACTCGGCGAAGGCGGAGCGCGCCACCATCCGTCCAAAATCGGCGAGTGTCGAATACGCGCGCACGCTCCGCACATCCTCAGTCAGTCCCAGCCAGATCGCGCCCTGTCGCTTCATCAGAGCCGCAAGGGCGCAGTCATCGATCAGGGCGCCTCGCACAGCCTCGAGGCCGCCCGCTAGGCCGAGCGCGCTCCGCCGGACGAGCATGCAACCGCCGGCCGCCGCGGCCGTGGCTCGTCGCGAATCGCTCACCCAAGCGAAAGGATACAGCTTCTGAAAAAAGAAGACGAAGGCCGGGGCCAGCCAGCGTTCCGCTAGACTTTCGCAGCGCAGCTTCACCATCAGCGATGTGAGGACGCTCTCTTTGGAGCGGGCGATGGCGACAAGCCGGCGGAGCATCTGGGGCGCGTATACAATGTCGGCGTCGCTAAACAGCAGGAATTCGGGCGGCTCCGCACCGGCTTCCACGGCCGCCAGCCCCTGGCGCATCGCCCACAACTTCCCGGTCCAGCCGCGCGGGAGACTTCGTCCTTGGATAACGCGAAGACGGTCAGCGGGGGGCGCCGCGCTCGCGGCCGCTGACGCGGCTTCGGCGGTCCCATCCGAACTCTGGTCGTCGACAACGACGACGGAAAAGCGCCCGGGGTAGTCTTGCCGCAGGAGGGAGCCAACACTCTCGGCGATCACATCGGCTTCGTCGCGGGCCGGAACGATGGCCACGACATCCGGCCAGACGATCGCGTCCTGTGACCGAGTTTCGCCCGCCGATGGCGCCGCGCTGTCGCGTTCGCTGCAACGCCAGAACCATCCCCTCCCGAGCAGGAGATAGACCCAGATCCCGAGCATAAGCAGAGAGATCGCCGCGATGATCATCTCAGACGCCCATGGGCGCGAAACCAGGCGATTGCGTCGGCAATGCCCTCCCGATAAGGCCTGGACACATAGCCGAGTTCATGCCGCGCCTTCGCGTCGTCGAAGAACATGCGATGGCGCGACATCCGCAACCCGTCCAGCGTTACAAAGGGTTCAACCCCACGAATCCTGGCCATCATCTCCGCTGCATAGGCGATGGGGTATACGGCCGCCCGTGGGATCTTCAGCCTGGGAGGCCGCCGCCCGGCAAGACGGGCGATGTCCGTGAGCATGTCGGCAAGAAACACGTTTTCGCCCCCCAGGATATAGCGCTCGCCTACCCGGCCATGCAGTAGCGCGGCGATGTGGCCCGCGGCAATGTCGTCGACGTGGGCGAGGTTCAGCCCAGTGTCGACGAAGCCGGGCATGTGGCCCGATGCGGCCTCGATGATGATTCGGCCGGTCGGAGTGGGCCGCACATCACGCGGCCCGATTGGCGTCGTCGGGTTGACGATGATCGCCGGCAACCCGTCTCGTTTCGTCATTGCTTCGACAAGGCGTTCGGCCGCGATCTTGCTGCGCTTGTAGGCGCCAATCGCCCCGCTTTCGGCCAGACGTTGTTCCTCGGTCGCAGAAGCGCCCTCGACCGGCCTGAGGGTCGCAACGCTACTGGTGTAAACAATCCGCTCGACGCCCGCTCGCAGCGCCTCTTCCATCAGGAGCCGCGTGCCCTCGACGTTATTCTGGACGATCTCTTCGGGGTTTCGAGCCCAGAGACGGTAATCGGCGGCCGCATGGAAGAGCAAGCGGACGCCTTTCAGCGCGTTCGCGAGCGAAGCGCGATTTCGGAGGTCGCCCTCGAATAGCGAATCTCCGGGAGCAAGATTCGTCCGCGGACTCGTCGGACGCACCAGCACCCGCACATGATGGCCGCACGCGCGCAACGCCGCCGCAATCGCCGACCCGAGGAAGCCGCTTCCGCCCGTGACGAGGACGGGCGCATCGCCTCCATTCATGATGACAGAAGACCTTGTCCCGAACGCCTCAAGCTTTCCGTCTTTCTCCCGCCGCGTTGCCAGCTGACCGCCGCTTCGAAGACTTTGGCGACGATACCGCCGGCGTCAAGCCGGCCCTTGTCTTAAGCGCGAATGGGCGCCGGATGCCCACCCGACCATGCCCCGCCTAGCATGCTCCGACGGCGCGCAGCGGAGCTCATGCGGCTTTCGAATGGCTTCGAGAGCAGAACCCGGCCCGGATTCTCCCTGATATTCCCTGGCAACAGGGAGAGATGAGCGGACGAAGGCCATCATCGCACCAAGTTTGCCTCCAAAAGCCGCTTATTTTCAATCGCTTCCGACAAACCCCTCACGCGACGCAAGAGCACGGAACGAGGAGATCAACAGGAGGATAACAGGCCCAGATACGGCGGGTAACAGGAGGGCAAACAGGGAGAACCGGCCGCCGCAAAAATTGAATACGAGGCGCCGGCGACATGCGGTTACCGCATGGATTCGAGGCGACGGGTCAGCTTGCGCGCCGCCCGGCTTCGGGTTCTCGCCGATGACCGCGGCGCCGTAGCCGCGAGACACGCCAGACTTTGAGCGCCGGGTGTGGACCTTGTCCGGCGGCCGGGCCAAAAACGGTAGGGCGCATGAGGTTCCCCTCTCCGACACGGCGCTCGCCAGCCTACTCCTTGTCGAGATGACGTGAGACCATTGCCTTCTCGCCAAGAAGCCCGCGCGGGCGAACGACGATCATGGTCGCAAGCAACATGCCGATCGCGATGATCCGGAGCGCCGCGGCGCGGGCTTCGAACGACGCCGGGACGAGATCGGAGATGATGAGCCCCGAAACGCTCCACAGGGCCCAGACAAGCCCGGCGCCGAGGATGGCGCCGAGATTGTTGCCCGAGCCGCCGACGATCAGCATCGCCCAGACCTGGAAGGTCAGGCTCGAGGTGTAATTCTCCGGCGCAATGAAGCCGATGAAATGCGCGCCGATCGCGCCCGCGAGCCCCATGAGGGCGCCGCCGAGCGCGAAGGCTTGCAGGCGGTAGCGCGCCGGATTCTTGCCGAGCGCCATCGCGGCGCGTTCGTCCTCGCGGATCGCCCGCAACACCCGGCCCCACGGGCTGCGCGCAAGCCGCTCCAACGCCGCATAGACGACTGCGACCACGATCGCGACCAGCGCCAGGTTGGCAAGGTCATAGAGCGCCGGCGTCGCGGCGAGGCCGTCGAACGGACGCGGAATGAACGCGACGCCGAAGGGACCGCCAGTCAGCCTCTGCGCGTTGAGAGCGACGAGCTGGACGACCACGGCGACGCCGAAGGTCGTGATCGCCAGGTAGTCCGCCCGCAGCCTCAACGTCAGCGCGCCGACGAAACCCGAGACCGCGCCCGAAGCGGCCATCGCGGCCAGCCAGCCAACGAGGATCGGGAGGGCGAACCCGCCGAGGCGGCCCTCGCTCGGCGGTGTGGTCAGAAGCGCCGAGGCGTAGGCGCCGATGGCGACAAAGCCGGCGACGCCGACATTGAAGAGACCCGTCTGCCCCCATTGCAGGTTGAGGCCGAGACAGACGAGCGCATTGACGAGCGCCAGCACGAGAAAGAAGCTCGCATAGGTGATGGGTCCGATGAGGTCGAACGTCACGTCACGCCGGCCTCCCGGCGAGGCCGGTCGGACGGACGATCAGCACGACGATCAGCACCAGAAAGGCGACGCCCGCCCGCCATTCGGAGCCCACGAGCTGAACCGTTACGGCCTCTCCGAGGCCGACAATCAGGGCGCCGGCGAAGGCGCCGGGCGCGCTGCCGATGCCGCCGAGAATGGCGGCGGCGAACAGGGGGAGCAGCAGATCGAACCCCATGAAGGGGCGGATCTGCACGAGCAGACCGAGCATGACCCCAGAGGCGGAGGCGAGCGCGCCCCCGATCGCCCACGTGAAGCGGATCGTCGCGTCGACGTCGACGCCGGCGACGCGGGCCAACGGAGGGTTCTCGCTCACCGCGCGCATCGCCCTGCCGATCTGGGTCCGCGTGAGCAGGAGATGCACGCCGGCCAAGAGCGCTGCTGCGACCGCGAGCAGCGCGATTTGATCAGGCGTCGCTTTGAGCCCGAAGCCGATGGGCCTCGCAATCTGGAGATCGCGCGAAAAATACGCCGGCCGGGAGGTGAAGGCGAATTCAAGCGCAGCTCGGATCGCCATCGAGGCGCCGAAGCTCGCCATCACGAGAGAGATCGCAGCGCCTTTGCCGCGAAGTCGGGAGAAGAGGATCCTGTCGAGCGCCAGCGCGAGGCTTGCGGTCAGAGCCATGGCGACAAGCGAAGCTGCGATCACCGCTGGACTGATCGAGAGCTGGCCGATCCCCTGATCCGAGCCCACGATCAGCGTCGAGATTCCCGAGGCCATGAGAAGCGTCGCATACGCGCCGAACGAAATGAATTCGCCGTGGGCGAAATTTGCAAATCGGAGGATCGAATAGGTAAGAGTGACGCCGATTGCTCCGAGCCCGATCAGCGCGCCGGACATCAGGCCGTCGACGAGAACCTGGGCGGTCACGCGGCGCCTTCCGTTCCTGCGGCCCCGAGATAGAGCGCCGCGATCATCGGATCGCTCGTCAACGTTCGCGCCGGCCCCTCGTGCCGGTTGCGCCCTTGCACCAGGATGTAGGCGCGGTCGGCCACCGCCAGAGCCGCGCGCGTGTTCTGCTCGACGAGCACGATCGCCACACCGCTCTGGCGGATGTCGCCGATCCTTGCGAATACCATCTCGACCAGTTTCGGCGACAATCCAGCGGATGGTTCGTCGAGCATCAGGGCCTTTGGGGCTACCAGCAGCGCGCGCGCGATCGCGAGCATCTGACGCTGGCCGCCGGAGAGGCGTCCGGCTGTCAAGGCGCGCTGGCGAGCGAGATCGGGGAACGTTTCATACGCCGCTTCGATTCGCTCAGTGCGAAGCGCTCGCGGCAAGACGCCCGCGGCGAGCTTCAGATTGTCGGCGACGCTGAGCGAAGCAAAGACGTTCTCGGTCTGCGGCGTGAAAGCGAGGCCTTCGCCAACCAAACGATGGGCAGGCGTGCGGGTGATCTCGCGACCGTCGAACGTCACGCTGCCGCCGGTGATTGGGGTCAGACCGGCGATCGCCTTGATGAGCGTCGATTTTCCGGCGCCGTTCGGCCCCAGCACGGCGACGATTTCGCCTGCGGCCACCTCGATCGAGGCGCCATTAACGATGGGCAGGCCCGGCTCGTATCCCGCGACGAGCTTGTCCACGACGAGGAGCGGCGCCTGCCCGCTCACGCCGCAGCGCCGCCGAGATAGGCTTCGGCGACGCGGGGGTCGCGGACTACGGCCTCCGGCCGCCCCTCGCAGAGAACCTTGCCGGCTGCCATCACAAAGACTCGGGCGCACAGCCGAATGATCACGTCCATGTTGTGCTCAATGACGAGAACCGCGACACCGCGCCGGTTGATGTCAACGATGCGTTCGATGATCACCTCGAGGAGGTTCGGATTGACCCCCGCCGCCGGCTCGTCGAGCAATAGCAGCGTCGGCTCGGCCATAAGGGCTCGGGCCAGTTCGAGCAGTTTGCGTTCGCCTCCGGAAAGGACCCGCGCCTGCTCGCGGGCGAGCCGATCGAGCTTGACGAAGGCGAGAAGGTCCATCGCCCTGTCGCGGCAAGCGCGCTCCTCGCGCGCCACCAGTCGCGGCGCCATCCAGTTCGGCCAGATGCGCTCGCCGCTCTGTCCCTGGGCCCCGAGCATCACGTTCTCGATTAAGGTCATGCCTGGGAATGGACGCGGGATCTGGAAGGTGCGTCCGAGGCCATGCGTCAGCCGCGAATCCGGCGGGGCGGATTCGACTGCGGCGCCGTCCAGCCAGATGCGGCCGGACGTCGGCCTCAGCTCGCCGGCGATCAGATCGAAAAGCGTCGTCTTCCCGGCGCCGTTGGGGCCAATCAGCCCGACGATTTCGCCGCGGCCGACATCGATCGTAACGTCATCGACTGCGGCGACGCCCCCGAAACGCCTGACCAGGGACTTCGCCAGCAACAATGGGGCGTCTCCCCTCGCTGGCTTTTTTGGGCTCGGCCCCATCGACGGACATGACTCCAACTTGATTGTTGATCTTTGACCAGCCCCCGATAGTCTGCAATCCCTGCTCGGAGGGCTAGGGCATTTCGGGACAGTCGAAGTTGGCCGGGCCTTCGATCTCCTGCGGGGGCGACCCAAATGGCTCCGGCGGGGGAAAATGGTGAACGAACCCGAGACCGACGAAAGCTTCGAACTTTGGGACCTGCGGGTCGAGGCGATCGTGCCCCCGGGCGTGAAGGTCTATTGCGGCGCGCGGGCGGGCGACTATTTCGAACTCAAGGGCGAGATGTTGACCCTGCCGCCCGGACAGGGCGTCTCGATCTACTCGCTTGCGGCGGTCCTGCCGCTGTTGGCCGCCAAGCAGCGTGCGACCCACCCGAACGACTGGATGACGACGGACGCGGAGATCGCCTGTCCCGACCCGAACTGCCAGAGCAGGCTGCGCATTGTGAGAACCGGACGCACCCGATTCCGCCGCAGCGAGACCACGGCCGTGCCCCTGCCGGCGCGGAGGGCCGAATGACCGCCGCGGTCGAAACTTGCCAGCTTGCCTCCGGATACTCGATTTCGCGTGTCGTTCGCGGCGGCTGGCAACTTGCTGGCGGCCACGGGGCGATCGATCGCGAGCGCGCTGTCGACGATCTGATCGCCGCTTTCGACGCCGGCGTCTTCACGTTCGACTGCGCGGACATCTACACCGGAGTCGAGGAGCTCTACGGCGCCATGCGATCCAGGCTTCTGGCGACGCGCGGCGCCGAGTTCGGCGAAGCGATTGCGCGTGCACACGAAGCTTGTGCCCGACCTTTCGATCCTGCGAACGATCGAACGACGCGATGTCGAAGCGATCGTCGACCGCTCGCTCCGCCGCTTGAAGATGGAGCGGCTCGATCTGGTGCAGTTCCATTGGTGGGACTATTCCGAACCACGCTGGCTCGACGCGCTGTGCTGGCTTGACGATCTGCGGGCGAAGGGCAAGGTGCGGCTTGTCGGCTGCACCAATTTTGACACTGCGCACGTGCGCGCCATCCTCGAAGCCGGCGTTCCGCTCGCCTCGACGCAGGTGCAATACTCGGTTCTCGACCGCCGGCCCGAGAACGGCCTTTCTGCGCTGTGCCGGGCTCATGGCGTTGGCCTGCTCTGCTACGGCTCGGTTGCGGGCGGTTTTCTCTCCGATCGCTGGCTCGATCGGCCGGAGCCAGCTCAGCCCCAGGCGAACCGATCGCTCGTCAAATACAAGCTCATCATCGACGATTTCGGCGGCTGGACCCCATTTCAGGAACTTCTGCGCGCGCTCCGCCGCGTCGCGGACCGGCGGGGTTGCGACATCGCGAGCGTGGCGAGCCGCTTTGCGCTCGATCTTCCTGGCGTCGCCGCGGTCATTGTCGGCGCCACTTCGCGCGCGCATCTCGCCGCCAACATCGCCGCCGGCGCGCTCAAACTGACCGAAGGCGACCGGGCGGAGATCGAAGCGGTCGCCATAAAACGCCGAGGGCCGAAAGGCGACGTCTACGAACTCGAGCGCGACCGCGCGGGGCGGCACGGCTCGATCATGAAATATAATCTCAGCGCGGAACCGGCGTGAGGGGATGGTTCATAAGGGGCGCCGCTTGTGGCCAGCCCAACTCGGACGCAGGAGCTAGACGATGAAAGAGCGCGTTCTGAAATCTGCGGCGGCGATGGCGCTCGCATTTGGGCTTGCCAGCGCCGCCCGGGCGGACGATTGCCAGATCACGGTCGGCGTCGTCATGGAGCTGACCGGACCGGCGGGCGAATACGGGCAGGCGGGCGCAAAGTCGGTGGAGATGGCGTTCCGCGATCTTAACGACGCCGGCGGCCCGCATGGCTGCAAGCTCGTCGCCGACACGCGCGATTCTCAAAGCCAAGGCGCACTCGCGGTCGACGCCGCAAATCAGCTCGTGCAGCTGAAGAAAGTGCCGGTCATCATCGGCGGAATCATCTCCTCCGTGTCGATCCCGATCCTGACCTCGGTCACCGGCCCCGGCAAGATCGTGCAGGTGTCGCCCGCCTCGTCCTCGCCGACGCTAACGACGCTAGGGCGCGAGGGAAAGACCAACGGCATGTTCTTCCGCACCATCACCTCGGACGCTCTCCAGGGAACGGCGGCCGCGAAATATGCGCTCGACCAGGGTTTCAAGACGATAGCAGTCATTCACGTCAACAACGATTTCGGCGTCAACATGCTGAACGAATTCACCAAGGCCTATAAGGCGCTCGGCGGAGATATCGTCTCGGTGACGCCCTACAACGAGAAGCAGTCGAGCTACGATGCGGAGGCGACCAAGGCCATCGCCTCCAAACCCGACGGCCTCTATCTCATCGCAACGCCCGTCGACGGGGCGACGATCGTCCGCGCCTGGATTTCGCAGGGCGGCCCAGCCAAGTTTCTGCTCAACGACGGCATGAACAGCCCGGACTTCATTTCGAGCGTCGGCGCCAAATATCTCAATGAGGCCTACGGAACCTCGTCGGGCACCAGCCCGACTGCCTCGACCGAATATTTCAACGCCAACTACAAGGCGTTCTCCGGCGGCATCGATCCGAGCAATCCGGCTGCGGATCGCGCCTATGACGCCGGCGCAATCGTCGGTCTCGCCATCGCGGCCGCGCCGACGCAGGATCCGTTGGCGATCCGCGACTCGATCTACAAGGTCACGTCCAAGGACGGCGAGGTCATCCACGCCGGCAAGGCCGATTTCGCCAAGGCGCTCGATCTCTTGAAGGCGGGCAAGCCGATCCGCTACGAAGGCGTCATCGGTCCGGTGTCGTTCGATCAATATGGCGATATCACGGGGCCATTCCGGCTGTGGAAGATCGTCGACGGCAAGGTAACGACGGTCGGCGAAATGAGCACCGACGACGTCAACGCGATCAAGGCCAAGCTCGCCAAGTGAGCCGTGCGGATCACGTCTACGATCGCCCCTTCGGAGGACGGCATGCCGAAAGCGCCGCCGCGCATTGCGCTCGCGCCGGATCTCGAGATCAGCCGCGTCGTGGTCGGCCTTTGGCAGATTGCCGACATGGAGCGCGGCGGGCGATCGCTCGATCCTGAGGCCGCCTCCTCGGCGATGCTGGATTATGCGCGGGCCGGCTTCGACAGCTTCGACATGGCCGACCATTACGGCACGGCCGAACTGATCGCCGGGCGCTTTCTCTCCCGCGTCGCCGGCGGCGAGGCCGCGGGGCAGACGCGCCCGGCCGCTCTCACCAAATGGTGTCCGACGCCGGGGCCGATGACCGCCGATATCGTGCGCGACGGCGTCGAGCGCAGCCGCAAGCGGCTCGGGGTCGAGACGATCGATCTCCTCCAATTCCATTGGTGGGCCTTCGAGCACCCGGCCTATCTCGACGCAGTGAAAGGGCTCGGGGCGCTGCGGCGCGAGGGCCTCATCCGCCATCTCGGCGTCACCAATTTCGATACGGCGCACCTGCGCGTGCTGGTGAAGCACGGCATTCCCGTCGTCAGCAATCAAGTGAGCTTTTCGCTGCTCGACCGCCGCGCCGCCGGCGAGATGAGCGCCTTCTGCCTGGAAAACGGCGTCCGTTTGCTCGCATACGGCACGCTGGCCGGCGGCCTCATGTCGGAGCGCTGGCTCGGCCGGCCTGAGCCGGCAAGAGATGAGATCGCCGACTGGAGCAAGATGAAATACAAGCGCTTCGTCGACGCCGCTGGCGGCTGGGGCGCGTTGCAGGCCATTCTCCGCGCGCTCGACGCGATTGCGAAAAAGCACGGCGTTTCGATCGCCAATGTAGGGACGCGCTGGACGCTCGATCATCCTGCGGTCGCGGCCGCGATCGTCGGTGCGCGACTCGGCCAGAGCGACCATGCTGATGACAATCTGCGGCTGTTCTCGTTCGCGCTGGACGAGGACGATCGCGCTCGGATCGGTGCGGCGCTTTCTTCCACGACTCCGATCGCCGGCGACTGCGGCGACGAATACCGCCGGCCGCCGTTTCTCACCGCCTCCGGCGATTTGAGCGACCACCTTGATTCGATGCCGAAGGCCTATCTGGCTTCGCCAGTCGAAGGGCGGCCGGGACGGTTGCGGGTCTCGTCCGGCAGCGCCTTCGAACCGATCGCCGGCTACAGCCGCGCAGTCAGGATCGGCGACCGGGTGCTCGTCAGCGGCACGACCGCGACCAACGGCGCCGACGAAATCGTCTGTCCCGGCGATGCCGCCGGACAGACGACCTTCATCCTCGACAAGATCGCCGCCAGCCTCGCGGCGCTAGGGGCCGGTCTCGACGACGTTGTGCGCACGCGCGTCTATCTTTCCGACGCAAGCCATTGGGAACCGGTCTCGCGCGCGCACGGCCGGCGCTTTGGATCAGTCCGACCAGCCAATACGATGGTCGAGATCGGCAGGCTGATTGGCGGCTATCTGGTTGAAATCGAAGCGGAGGCCGTGGTCGCTTGATCGTTTTTGCGGGGCTGAGTTCCCGATAGGGCCTGCAAACCTGCCACAAGCATTCTCGGTTTGACGCTTTTCCACAAATGCGTGATAAGCGCGCTTAGAACGATCTAAAAATGGGAGGAGGGCGGTTGCGCCCGACCGTCAAAGACATCGCTCGGCACGCCGGCGTGTCGCCAGCAACGGTATCGTTGGTGCTGCGGGACAGTCCGCTGGTCGCCGAGGCCACGAGGGTGGGCGTTCGATCGTCGATCAGCTCTCTCGGATATGTCTATCACCGTGCCGCGGCGAATTTGCGGACGCGGCTCACGCACACTGTCGGATTGGTCATCTGCGAGATCACAAATCCCTTTTACGCTGAATTGGCGGCCGGGATTGACGACGCCCTCGATCGGGCCGGCTGGGTGGCCTTCGTCGCTAACACTGCGGAGTTGCCGGCTCGCCAGAGCCGGTTCATCGCTCGCATGCGCGAACATAGGGTCGACGGCATTTTGCTCACGCCCGCGGAGGGCACCTCTCCCGAAGTCGTCGACGGGCTGAGGCAGCAAGGCGTTCCGGTCGTCCAAATGCTTCGTCGCGTCGGGGGAGAAACTGCGGACTACGTCAGCGCCGACTTCAAACTCGGCATGACTTCTGGCTGCCGAGCACCTCATCCGCCTGGGGCACCGCCGTATCGCCTTCGTTGGAGGCGCACGTCGCGTGTCGCCCGCAAGGGACCGTACGGAAGCCTTTCGCGAGATCCTCCCGCGGTTCGGATTGGCGGTCGGTCCGATCATCAATTGCCTGCCGACGCGGGAAGACGGCGCTGCCGCAGTCGGCCAGCTATTCCAGGAAAAATCAGACGCGCCCACTGCCGTGCTCTGCCATAACGACCTGTGCGCGTTGGGCGTCATGCTGGGCCTCGCCGACCGCGGCCTGATGCCCGGCCGCGAGGTCGCGGTCATCGGGTTTGACAACATCTCGGAGGGCGCCTTGCATCGGCCCGCTCTGACGACGGTCGCTATCGGAGCTCGGCATCTCGGAGAGGAGGCCGCCGGTCTTCTGCTCCGCCGCATCAAGTCTCCGGACGGTTCGCCCGAGAGCATCATCTTGCCCCCAACGCTTATCGTTCGTTCCAGCTGCGGGGCGGGACCAGCGCTTCAATGAGCGTAGTTAGACTCGGAGTTCCAGCACATGAAAGGGAGGAAAGCATCATGAAAGCATACGCCAGCCAGCAAACCGTAATTGCGGGCTTCGCCTGCGCCCTCGTCGGAATTTTGGCGACTCCGCCGGCTTTCGCCGACGCAGTATCCGACGCCAAGACCGCGGTCGCTAAATATGCCGGCCCGCAGACCACGTGGGAAGGACCCACCAAGGGCCCAAAGCCGGAAGCCGGCAAGAAGATCGTCTTTCTATCCGGCGACGAGCAGAATGACATTTCGCATCTCTACGGCGTCTACATCAAGGAAGCCGGCGAGAAACTCGGCTGGAACGTCACCGTCATCGACGGGAAAGGGAAGCCCCACTTCCTGGCTCGCGGGCATGAACCAGGCGATCGCGCTTAAGCCAGACGGCATCGCGCTCTTCGCCGACGCCGCCAGCCTGCAAGACCCGATCAAGGCCGGAGTTGCCCAGGGGATCAAATTCGTCGGCCTTCACGCCGCGGGGCTTCCCGGGCCGCAACCGGACCTCAATCTGTTTGTCAACATTCAGGAGGATCCGCGCGAAATCGGCAAGGCGGAGGCGGACTGGGCGATCGCCGACTCCGACGGCAAGGCGCATGTCGTCGTCCTCAGTCACAACGAATATGCGATCGCCAAGGTCAAATCGACCGCGACCAAGGACGAGATCGAGAAATGCCCCGGCTGCAAAGTGCTCGACTACGTCAACTCTCCCGCTTCGGAGGCTGCGCAGCGCCAGCCGCAGCTCACCACGAGCTGGGTCCAGCGATTCGGGCTTCCCCTTTATGCGACTTCGGTCGGCGACAACGACTGGGATTTCGCAGTCCCCGTCCTGCGCTCGGGCGGCGTCGATCCAGCTCAAGCCAAGCTGATCGGCGCCGACGGAAATCGGTCCGCCTATGACCGCATCCGCAAAGGCGATCAGTATCAAACGGTCACGGTGTCGGAGCCGATCGAACTCCAGGCGTGGCAAGCCGTCGACGAACTGAACCGTGCGTTCCACAACGAAGCGCCGAGCGGATTCGTGCAGCCGCCGTTCCTCGTCACCAAGGAGAACATTCACTCCGAAGGCGGCGATCAGAACACCTTCATCCCCAGCAACAATTACAAGCAGCACTATCTCAAAATTTGGGCCGTAGAGTAGCCTCCATAGCCCCGGCGGCCCAACCCGCCGGGGACTTCCGATTTGCAATCCGCTATCCGTTTGATCGAACCGCGTACGGATGATCGATCATGAAGCGCGTCGAACGACCCCGTTCGGACGGGGGGTCCGCGCCGCTCCTCGTTATGAGCGGCCTCGTCAAGCGCTTCACCGCGACGCTTGCTCTCGATCATGTCGACTTTGATGTCCGTCGCGGCGAGGTTCACGCGCTGCTCGGCCAGAATGGGGCCGGCAAATCCACGCTGATCAAGATCCTGGCGGGTGTCTACGAGGCCGATGCCGGCGCCATAGAATTCGCTGGAAAGCCGGCGCGTCCGTTGACAAATTCGCTGCCCGTCGCGTTCATTCACCAGGATCTCGGCCTCGTCGAATGGATGACGGTCGCCGAAAACGTCGCCATTCAGACCGGATATCCGCGTACGAGGGTTGGTCTCATATCTTGGCGGCGCGTCCGGGAGGCCGCGGCCGAGGCGCTTGCGATCATGGGCAGCGATCTCGACCCTGACGCGCCGATTTCCTCTCTTCCCGCCGCCGAGCGCTCTCTTGTCGCCATCGGCCGCGCTTTGGCGATCAAGTCGGACATTGTTGTTCTCGACGAACCAACCGCCGCGCTCCCTGAGGCGGACGTCGAGCGATTGCTCGAAACGCTCAGACGCCTTCGCGCCAACGACATCGGTGTCGTCTTTGTCACCCACCGCCTGGATGAAGTATTCCGCATCGCTGACCGGGTCACCGTCCTTCGCGACGGCCGACGGCTGGCGACTGTCCCGACGCGGGAAACGAACGCCGCGGGTCTCGTGCAGATGATCGTCGGGCGCTCGATGAGTGATGCATTCGTAAAGCCCGCGCCGGCTGCCGACCGGTGCGTGCTCTCGGTTCAGGATCTTGCGGCTGAGCATGTGGCGCCGGTTTCGTTTTCCGTCGCTGCAGGCGAAACCCTCGGTCTGGTCGGCCTGCGCGGCGCCGGCCATCACACAATCGGGCGGGCGATTTTCGGTGAGACGCGGATCGCTTCGGGCCGCCTGCTGCTTGACGGCGAGCCGATCGCTCCGAGAAGTCCGGCGGAAGCCATGGCCAGGGGAATCGGCTTTGTGTCGAGCCGCCGCGCGGAAGAAAGCATAGCCTCCAATATGGCCGTGCGCGAGAACATCTACATGAACCCGGCGGCGAGCGGCAAACGCGTCCTCGAATTCATCCCTCGCGCAAGCGAGCTGAGCGCGGCCAATGCAGCGGCGACGCGCTTTTCCATTAAGGCGGCTAGTGTAGAGCAGCCGGCGGCGACGCTTTCCGGGGGAAATCAGCAAAAGGTGGTGGTCGCGCGCTGGATGGAGGCGCATGTCAGGCTGCTTATCCTTGAGGAACCTACCATCGGTGTCGACGTCGGGGCGAAGGCGGACATCTATCACCTGCTTCAGCTGTCGCTGAGCAAGGGGCTGGCGGTTCTGCTGATTTCGTCTGATTTCGAGGAGGTCGAGCGTATCTGCCATCGCGCGCTGGTCTTCAGTCGCGGGCAGTTGGCCGCAGAGATTCCCCGTGAAGCCTTGACCGTCGCCGCATTGACTGCGACCGCATCGGGCGGGATGTCGACCGCCCTCCACGGAGCGACGCAGTGAACTCCAACGCCGCCCGTTCCTTAAGCGCCATCCTCACCCGGGCGATTTCCGTGTGGGGCCTGCTCGTCCTGTTCATTCTTCTCGTCGTCGTCTTTTCCCTGCTGAAGCCGGATACGTTTCTTACCTATTTCAACATTCGCTCGATTCTCAGCAACAAGTCGGTCCAGTTGTTGGTGGCGCTCTCGGTGTTTATCCCGATGGTCGCCAATCAATTCGACCTCTCGGCCGGCTTCAACGTCGGCATTTCGCAGGTGCTTGCGATCGGGCTCCAGGGTCAGGGCTGGCCCTGGTGGGCAGCTGTTTGCGCGGTCTTGCTCATGGGCGCGGCGGTGGGGCTGGCGAACGGGCTCTTGGTCACTCGCGTGAAAATCAACTCCTTCATCGCCACGCTCGGAACCGGCACAATCCTCTACGGGCTGAACGCCTGGTATACGGGCGGCCAACAGGTGCTCGCCCCGCTGCCGCCCGAGTTCCTTGCGATTTCCGGCCGAGTCTGGATCGTGCCGGCGCCGGCTATCTACGCTCTCGTCGTGAGCCTGATCCTTTGGGTTGTGTTCGAATACCTGCCTCTCGGCCGATATCTCTATGTGCTCGGCGCCAGTCCGCGCGCGGCGGAGCTCAACGGCATTTCCGCGAAGCGATACATAACCCTTGCGTTTGTGGCCGCCGGAACGCTCGCGTCTTTCGCAGGCGTCGTGCTTCAATCGCAGCTTCAGGTTGGCCAAAGCTCGGTCGGCCAGGAATACCTCTTGCCGGCGTTTACCGCCGCGCTCCTCGGCGCGACCTCGATCCGTCCCGGCCGTGTGAACGTCTGGGGGACGGTGCTGGCGGTCGCGGTGCTTGCAGTCACCGTCGCCGGCCTCAACCAGCTCGGCGCGCCGTTTTTCGTCGAGCCCCTCTTCAATGGTTCAATGCTGATCCTCGCGGTCGGTCTTGCGGTGCAGGCGGCGCAACGCCGTCAGCGCCGGGGGACGCAGGCCGACATCGGGGCGGTCCCAGGAGCCGCGGCGCCGGTCGTGGAATAGTTCAAGGGGAGAGGCAATGACCGACGAGACCACCGAGCCCAAGGCCATCAGCCCGGTGCTGGCCGCTGAGTGGTTCAACTCGCGCTGGGGACCCGAAGATCAGCGCGGGAACGGCAATCTGATGACCGCGCAAAAGGTGCTCGAAGCGATCAGCCTGATCAAGACAGGCGAGATCGTCAGCCTCGGAATGCCCTACAATTCGCGAATGCCAATCGCTCCCGGACGCGCCTACGCCTTGCGCATGCCCGGCGGTCCGACCGGCGGACCCTTCGGGTCCAGGAGCAGGACGATCTGGAACGACGAATTCATCGCCACCGAAATCGGACAGATCGGCACGCAGATGGACGCTCTCGGGCATCTCGGCTGCATGTGCGGCGCCCGCGGTGACAAGACCAACATGCTTTTTTACAATGGCAACCGACTGTCGGACATGTGGTCTCCGTACGGGCTGAAGAAGCTTGGAATCGAAAACGCGCCGCCCTTCTTCACCCGGGGCGTCCTCTTCGACGTGCAGGGTCTGAAGGGACGGGTCCTTGACGTCGGCGAGGAAATCAAGCTCTCGGACCTGAAGGCATGCCTCGAGCGCCAGGCTATCGACGAGAAAGCAATTCGGCCAGGCGACGCAGTGTTCGTCCGCACCGGCCACGGATCAAGATGGTATTCGGAAACGAAGACCTTCTACGTCGGCGCGCCGGGTATCGGTCTGGAATGCGCGCGTTGGTTTTCGAGTCTCGACGTTTGCGTCGTGGGGGCAGACAATTTTGCCGTTGAGGTCGTTCCGCCAGTTGACCCGGAGGTATTTCACCCCTGTCACCAGCACCTCATTATGGAGAACGGCATTCATCTGCACGAGGGCATGACATTCGAAGGGCTCGTGGAGCGCGAGGTTTGGGAATTTGCCTACATCTTCGCGCCGGTGCCGATTGTCGGCGCGACGGGCTCGCCCGGAAACCCGATCGCCGTCCTTTAGAATGGCAGCAGACATCCCGATTTCGTCGGGCACAGATAATTGGTGCTGGCGGAATGTCTCGCAGCAAAGCTGGCAGAATCGGGTGCGACAACGGGGCGTTGGCCGCCCATTAGGCCGTATGCTACTAGGCATTTATGACCGCCGCACCTGCCTCAAGGCACGATGCTCCCGTGCGGCTCGCGGGCGCGACGCGTGCCGAATTCGCCCCCGCTACAGTAGATTTTGGCGTGCCGGCGGCGAACGCTGCACGCGCCTATCCCGTCTGTGGCGCTCGATCCACCATCGCGGCGCGCGGGAATTTGGCGCGCAATCTGACGACAGCGCGGGAGCGAATGATGCTCGAGGAGAGCTTGATCGTTGGACAAGACTGACGTGAACCCAGGTCCCGACGCGATCGAAAACAACGCGCCGACGCCGCTCGACGTCTGGGGCGTCGCCCAAGCCAGCTTGGGTGGCATCTTTCGCGCCCCCCGGCTCGACGGTCGTGCATTCGCGGCTCTGTTCGGACTCGTCTTCCTCGCCTGGCTGTCGACGTCGCTCTACCGCGTTCAACCGGACGAAAAGGGAGTCGTGTTGCGCTTCGGCAAATGGGTCGAGACGACGGATCCCGGCCTGCATATGCATCTCCCCTACCCGATTGATAGGGTCCTGCTGCCCAAAGTCACACAGGTGAACCAGATCCAACTCGGCCTCGGACCGCCGTCGTCTCCCGGCGACAATGTGTCCAGCCGTGGCGGGCAGATGCTGACGGGCGACGAGAACATAGTCGAAGCGGACTGCACCGTGTTCTGGAAGGTCCGCGATCCCGGGCAGTTCCTGTTCAAGGTCGACAATCCGGAGCTCGCGGTCAGGATCACCGCGGAGGGCGCGCTGCGCGACGTCATCAGCCGCACCCCGATCCAGGCGGCGATGTCGGACAGGCGCCAGCAGATCGCCGACGAGACCCATGCGCTGTTGCAGAAGCTGCTCGACGACGAGCATGCCGGGGTCGAGATTACCCAGGTCCAGCTGCAGCGGGTGGAGCCGCCGCTCGCAGTGATCGACGCCTTCAACGACGTGCAGCGCGCCCGCGCCGATCAGGAGCGCGCCCGGAACGAAGCCGAGGCCTACGCCAACGACATCCTGCCGCGCGCCCGCGGCGACGGCGAGCATATCCGTCAGGAGGCCGAGGCCTATAAGGTGCAGGTCGTCAATCTTGCCCAGGGCGAAGCGAACGCCTTCCTGCCGCTTCTCAAGAGCTACGAGGCGGCGAAGGACGTAACCGCCCGGCGTCTCTATCTCGAGAGCGTCGACGAGGTGCTCAAGAAGGCGTCGAAGGTCATCGTCGACACCTCCGGCAAGGGCGTATCGAGCGTCATGCCCTATATGCCGGTGACCGAGCTCAAAGCCCTGGCCGTGCCCCCCGCCCCGCCGCAGCCCGCCGCCGCGCCAACGCCCGCCGCACCAGCGCAGGGGGCCTCGAAATGAGGACCCGCACCCTTGTCGCGGCGCTCGTCCTCGCCGCGCTCGCCCTCTACCTCGTCTTCTCGTCGATCTATGTCATCAACGAGGGCGAGCAGGCGCTAGTCGTGCGTCTCGGAGCCCCTGTCGACGTCGTCGACCGGCCCGGCCTCAAGCTCAAGGCGCCGTTCATCGATCAGGTCTATGTCACCTCGACCCGCTCGCTCCTGCTCGAGCCGCCCGTCGAGCAGGCGATCATGGGCGACCAGAAGCGCCTCGAGGTGCAGCCCTATGCGCGCTATCGCATCGTGGATCCGCTACGCTTCTACCAGGCGCTGCGCACGCCCGAGGCGGCGAACGCCCAGCTCGCCCAGTTCGTCAGCTCGTCGGCGCGGCGCGCGCTCGGCCAGGCGCCGCTGCGCGCGCTCCTGACGGACGAGCGCGGCCATATCCTCGACCTGATCAAGGCGGAGGTCGCGGCGAAGGCGGAGCCGCTTGGCGTCGCGGTCGACGAGGTCCGCTTCCATCGCGCCGACCTGCCGTTCGAGACCAGCCAGGCGATCTACGACCGGATGAAATCGGAGCGTCAGCGCGAAGCCAAGGAATTGCGCGCGCAAGGATTCGAATGGGCGCAGCAGATCCAGGCGCGCGCCGACCACGACCGAACCGTCATCCTCTCCGAGGCGCAGCGCGCTGCGACGACCGCCCGGGGCGAAGGCGACGCGGAGGCCAACCGGACGCTCGCCGACGCCTTCTCGCAGAACCCGGAATTCTATTCGCTCTATCGCTCCCTGCAGACCTACAAGGGTGCGCTCGCCAATTCTGCGCCCACGATGGTCGTCAGCCCCGACGCCGATTTCATGCGGCTCCTGAAATCGGGGCCGCCGCCAATGCAAGGGGCGGAGAGCCCGAAGCCTTGACCTCCGCGTCCGCCAACGCTGCGTCCGGCGCGCCGCCCGTCGGGATGGCCGGCCCGGGGCCGGAGGTTGCGACGTGATCAATTCCTCCTGGCTCTTCCTCCTCCTTCAGGTCTTCTTCGTCGACCTGCTGCTCGGCGCGGACAACGCGATCGTCATCGCCCTCGCCTGCCGCCGGCTTCCCGCTCGTGACGCGCGCCGCGCGGTCGCGCTAGGCGCGGCGGGCGCGATCGCGCTCCGGCTCGTCATGGTTCTTTTCGCCAATGCTCTTCTCGGCGTGCCGCTGGTCAAGCTCGTCGGCGCCTGGACGCTCGTCGTCATTGCGCTCAACGTCAGGGCCCAGAGGCAGGACGCCGTCGTCATCGCCGAATCGTCCGGCTCGGCCAGCGATTTTCTGTCCGCCGCGGCCGTCATCATGGTCGCCGACGCCGCTATGAGCCTCGACAATGTCGTCGCGCTCGCGGCCATCGCCCAGGGCAATTATTGGCTGCTGGCGATCGGCGTCCTCATGAGCATTCCGATCATCGCCTACGGCGCATTCATTCTCACCGGGATCATCGGCCGCGCGCCCGAGATCCTGACGATCGGCGCGGCGTTTCTGGGCTGGATCGCGGGCGCCATGGCGGTGAGCGACCCGCTCATCGCCGGCTGGGTCGACGCCAACGCCCCCGGGCTCGGGACGTTCGCGCCAGCGCTAGTCGCGCTCTTCGTGCTGGCAGCGGGCAGAGGCCCCGAGCCAAGGGCGCTTCCAGCAGGCGCGCGGGCGCGCCTCGCGTGGCCGGCGCCGGCGCGCGCCGCTCCCCCGCCCTCTCCGCCGCCGGCGCCAACCCCTGTCTCCGCCGCCGGACGCGCGCCGCCTGCGGCCGCGCCGCCCCTGCTCCAGGACGATCCGGCGCCCGCCTTCGCCACAGACTCTCCGGCGGCGATCGAAGCCCAGGGCTGGAGCGAAGAGCGCGTCGTCGTCGCGGGCTTCGTGCTGCTTGCCTTTCTGGCCGGACTCATCATTTTCATCGCCTCATTCTTCGACAGCCTGACCTGAGAGTCGAAGCGGGCCCAGGGCGCTCGCATGGACGACCACTCCCGGAACTCAATCGTTCTCCTCGATGCAGCGTAAGGCGTTCGTGTGGGCGAGCCGGTATCGACGTATTTCGCGCAAAGGCGACGTGCGACAGATTGTCGCGGCACGGGAGCCGGCCCGGCGTGAATCGATCCCGCAAATGCAATACTGCTGGATGTTCTGGCCGCCCATCGTCGAGCCTGTGGTGGCGGACTGCGACGTTTCGGCCTGTGGACGCTCGACGCGTCGCGCTTTACACGAAAACCACACAGGATCCAGCCGCTGCGATCGCTGTGCGCCGATAGCCTGTGACTGGGCTCTCCGGCTCGTCTGAGGCGGCGCATGGCACTGATCGAAGTGAGATGCGCCTCGGCTCTGGGGAAGTGAAATGAACACGGTCGCGCAGCCGAAGTCGCTCTGGGGCGGCGAGTGGGGGCTTATTGCGGTCCTCGCGTTCCTCGGCCTGCTTTGCGTTTTTGTTGCAGCCAGGACGATCGAACCGGCCTTCGCATTCCACATGGGGCTTGGAGCGCTCGCCGCCGCCATTTCCATCTTCGCGATCTTCCAACGTTACAACGCGCGGCCTGCCGAGCCTCCACCGCTCGAAATCAACGGGCTGCCGAACTACAATTTCGGTCCTGTCAAGTTCTCGACACTGATGGCCCTATTCTGGGGTCTGGCCGGCATGGCCGTCGGCGTCTATATCGCCTTCGAACTGTCGTTCCCCGACCTCAATATTGCGCCGTGGTTCAACTTCGGGCGCCTGCGGCCGCTGCACACCTCCGCCGTGATCTTCGCTTTCGGCGGCAACGTGCTGCTGGCGACGTCGTTCTATGTGGTCCAGCGCACCTGCCGGGCGCGCCTGGCGGGCGACCTGGCGCCCTGGTTCGTGGTGCTCGGCTACAACTTCTTCATCCTGATCGCCGGTACAGGCTACCTGCTCGGCATCACGGACGGCAAGGAATACGCTGAGCCCGAGTGGTACGCCGACCTCTGGCTGACCATCGTCTGGGTCGTCTACCTGCTGGTCTTCCTTATGACGCTCTACCGCCGCAAGGAGCCCCACATATTTGTGGCGAACTGGTTCTACCTTGCCTTCATCCTGACGATCGCGATGCTGCATATCGGCAACAACGCCGCGGTGCCGGTGTCTCTGTTTTCGTCCAAATCCTACATCGTCTGGAGCGGCGTGCAGGACGCGATGTTCCAGTGGTGGTACGGCCACAACGCCGTCGGATTCTTCCTGACCGCCGGCTTCCTCGCAATCATGTATTATTTCGTGCCCAAGCGGGCGGAACGGCCGATCTATTCCTACCGGCTGTCGATCATCCACTTCTGGTCGCTGATCTTCCTCTACATCTGGGCCGGTCCGCACCACCTGCACTATACGGCCCTGCCGGACTGGGCGCAGACGCTCGGCATGACCTTCTCGATCATGCTGTGGATGCCTTCCTGGGGCGGCATGATCAACGGCCTTCTGACCTTGTCGGGGGCTTGGGACAAGCTGCGCACCGACCCGGTCCTGCGCATGCTCGTCGTGTCGGTCGCCTTTTACGGCATGTCCACTTTCGAAGGCCCGGCGATGTCGATCAAGTCGGTCAATTCGCTGTCGCACTACACCGACTGGACCGTCGGCCACGTGCATTCAGGCGCGCTGGGATGGGTCGCCTTCGTCTCGTTCGGCGCGATCTACTGCCTCGTGCCCTGGCTCTGGAACAAGCGCGAGCTCTATTCCCTTCGCCTTGTCTCATGGCACTTCTGGATAGCGACGCTCGGCATCGTTCTCTACATCACCTCGATGTGGGTGTCGGGCATCCTGCAGGGGCTGATGTGGCGGAGCTACACGCCGCAGGGCTATCTCGAATATTCCTTCATCGAGACGGTCGCCGCGATGCATCCGTTCTATGTGATCCGCGCGCTCGGCGGCACTCTGTTCCTGCTCGCCTACTGCCTCATGCTCTACAACGTCTACATGACGATAACGGCGACCGAACAGGCGGCCCCCGCGGCTCAGCCTTCCCTCCAGCCGGCGGAATGAGGAATCAAGCGTCATGAGCAGTTCCTCTGACACTCCGCATCACGGCGGCTCGCTTTTCTCCAGGCATCAGATCCTTGAGAGGAGTTCCACTCCTCCTCGTTCTCGGCATCCTTGTCATGGTTGCGATCGGCGGCCTGGTCGAGATCGTCCCGCTCTTCTACCTGAGGAGCACGATCGAGACCGTGCAGGGAATGCGGCCCTACACGCCCCTCGAACTCGCTGGCCGCAACATTTATGTGCGGGAAGGTTGCTACCTTTGCCACAGCCAGATGATCCGATCGCTCCGCGATGAGGTCGAGCGCTACGGCCACTATTCGCTGGCCGCCGAGAGCATGTACGACCACCCGTTCCAGTGGGGCTCGAAGCGCAACGGTCCCGATCTCGCGCGCGTCGGCGGCAAATACACCGACGCCTGGCATGTCGCGCATCTGATCGATCCCCGGTCGGTCGTGCCGCAGTCGATCATGCCGAACTACGGATTCCTGATGACAACTCCGCTCGAGACCCGTGCGCTCGTCGCCAATATCGAAACCAATCGCGAAGTCGGCGTCCCCTATACGGACGAGATGGTGACGAACGCGATGACGGACCTCAAAGCTCAGATCGCTCCGGATTCGCCCGAGGCCGCCGCCCTGCTCAAACGGTATCCGAAGGCGGTCGTGCGTAAGTTTAACCCCGCAGAGTCCCGAGATTACCGAGGGAGACGCCGTCATCGCCTATCTGCAGATGTTGGGAACGCTCGTCGACTTCAAGCTCTACGACGACAAAGCCAATCTGCGCTGAACCTGGATTTGGGGGACCAAATGTCCGCAACCTACGAATGGCTGGCTCAGTTCGCACAATCGGCCGGCACCCTCTATTTCTTCCTGTTTTTTGTGGCGACGCTCGTCTATGCGCTCTGGCCGAAAAACGCTGCGCAGTTCAAGGACGCGGCCCGCATGCCGCTGCGGGAGGATTGAACGATGAGCAGCGACAAGGCTCAGGTCGACAGCGTTTCCGGCCAGACGACGACAGGGCACGAGTGGGACGGGATTCGCGAGCTCAACACTCCGCTGCCGCGCTGGTGGCTATGGCTGTTCTACCTCACGATCGCGTTCGCATTCGTCTACTGGATCGTCTATCCCGCGTGGCCTCTGGTTAGCGGCTACACATCCGGGGTTCTCGGCTATACCAACCGCGGCCGGGTCGCGGAGGATGTCGCGGCCGGACAGGCTGCGCGAATGCAATTTGCGGCGGGTCTCGAAAAGGCGAGTCTAGCAGAGATCGCCGCCAATCCGAAGCTGACTGAGATCGCGCTCGCCGAGGGAAAGGCCGCTTTCGGCGACAATTGTGCGCCTTGCCATGGTTCGGGAGGGCAGGGTCAGAAGGGCTATCCCAATTTGACGGCCGGGCGCTGGCTGTGGGGCGGAACGTTCGACCAGATTCAGACGACGATCACGCACGGCATTCGCGCCGACGATTCCGACACGCACACCAGCGCCATGCCCGCCTTCGGCAAGGACGGCATTTTGAAGCCCGAGGAAATCCGCGAGGCGGCCAATTACGTGCGGACTTTAGACGGCCTGGAGCCGGAACAGGGTGTCGACGTCGCCGCCGGCAAAAAGGTCTTCGCGGACAATTGCGCGGCCTGCCACGGCGATGACGCGAAGGGCAACATCGAAATGGGCGCGCCCAACCTGACGACCAAAGTCTGGCAGTACGGATCCGACATCAACGATCTGATCTATACGATCTCCAACGCCCGCAACAGCGTGATGCCCGCTTGGGGCAAGCGTCTCGATCCGGTAACGATCAAGTCGCTTGCGGTGTATGTTCACAGCCTGGGCGGCGGCACATGAGAACCCGGGTGCCGTAGTGACGATCAGCACGGAGGCGATCACCGACGACGGTCCACTGTACGAGGCGGCGAAAAAGGTCTACCCCCAAAGGGTCCGGGGAACCTATCGCCGCATCAAGTGGATCGTGTTGTGGATCGCCATCGGCGTCTACTACATCCTGCCGTTCATCCGCTGGGATCGGGGCCCTAACGCGCCGAACCAGGCGGTTCTGGTCGATATCGCCCATTCCCGGTTCTACGCCTTCTTCATCGAATTGTGGCCTCAGGAAGTGTATTATTTCACTGGGCTCCTGATCCTCGCCGCGCTGATCCTGTTCTTGTCCAACGCACTGTTCGGGCGGGTATGGTGCGGCTATGCCTGTCCGCAGACCGTATGGACCGACCTGTTCCTCTGGGTCGAACGCCTCATCGAGGGCGACAGGCGCGAGCGCATCAGGCTCGACGCCGCGCCCTGGACTGGGGACAAGATTATCAGGCGCGCCGCCAAGCATGCCGCCTGGCTGGTGATTGCGATGCTGACCGGCGGCGCGGCGATGCTTTACTTTGTCGATGCGCCGACCCTGCTCAAGGACATGGTGACGCTCAAGGGCCCATCCATCGCCTATCTCTGGGCCGGTATTCTCACTTTCACCACCTATGCGCTCGCCGGACACATGCGCGAGCAGGTCTGTCTCTACATGTGCCCCTGGCCGCGCATTCAGGCGGCGCTGACAGACGACGATGCGCTCAACGTCACCTACCGCTTCGATCGCGGCGAGCCGCGCATGTCGGTGAAGCACGCAGCCCAGGCCCACGCGAACGGCCAGGCTGCCGGTGACTGCATCGACTGCCTGCAATGCGTCGCGGTTTGCCCGACCGGGGTCGACATCCGCAAGGGTTCACAGCTCGGCTGCATCCAGTGCGGCCTCTGCATCGACGCCTGTGACGCGGTGATGACCAAAGTCCACCGGCCGACGCGCCTCATCGCATACGACACTGACGAGAACCGAAAGCGGCGCGAACGCGGCGAAGCGAATGTCTATCGCCTCATCCGCCCGCGCACGATTCTCTACGCGGCCGTTATCGCGCTGACCGGATGCATTATGCTCTACGCGCTGCTCACCCGAACCAGCTCACATTTGAGCGTGCTGCATGTGCGCGCGCCGCTGTTCACCCAGACCGCGGAGGGCGGCGTCCGGAACGGCTATACGCTGCGGTTTTCGAACAAGCTGAGTGAACCCGGCGATTTCACGCTCGACGTCGGCGGCGTCAAGGGCGCGGCGACGACCAGCGCCATGGCTAAGCCGCTTGGCGGCGGCGGACTCACGGTCCACCTCGATCCGGATTCAACCCTCGAGGTTCCGGTCTATGTCACCGCGCCGGCGGATGCGGCGCCGGGCAAGTCGACGCCAATCACATTCACCGCGACGGACGCGAAGACCGGAGAGCGCAGCGTCGTCGTCGATAACTTCTTCGGCCCATGATTTCGGCCGGAAACGGGAGACGGAGGAGAAGTTTGAGCTGGCTTGGAGAACGACGGGAGGCAACCGGGCGACTGACCGGGCGACACGTCCTCGGGATGTTGGGCGCCTTCTTTTTCGTGATGTTCGCCGCAAATGTCGCGCTGATCTATTTCGCCCTGCACACCCTGCACGGGTCCGAGCTCGAAAACCCCTATGACGCGAGCCAGGCCTACAACCGCCGCATCCTCGAGGCTCGCGCGCAGGACGAACGGGGATGGACGGCCAATGTGATGACCCGGGCCGAAGGGCAGGGGGAGCGGGTCATGGTCGAGTTCCGCGATCGGACCGGAGCGCCGATCTCCGACCTTCAGGTGACGGCGCGCTTCGAGCACCCGTTCGACGCCGCCAAGGACCGTCAGACCTCTCTCTCGTCCGACGGTCTCGATTATGAGGGGGTCGCCAGCCCGATCGCGACCGGCCGCTGGACGCTGGTGATCGAGGCGAACCGCGGTTTGGAGCGCCTTTTCCGCAGCGAGAACAAGCTGGCGGTGGCGGATACGGCGCCGAACTAGAGGGCCTGTTGGAATCAAATTGGATGAGTAGCGCGCCCGCGAATAAACAAAGTGTCTTCCTGCGGGAATCCGGGGGCGCCGCCATGTTCGCGCGCAGTTCTGGATACCCGCTTACCGCGGGTATGACAGGTCGCGCGGGTTTCCAACGGCGTGAAATGCGCCCTGGGCTTCCGTAAATGACGGACCTCCGCGATCTCTCGCTCTTCGTGCGGCGTCTTCCGACGGCGTCGCGGCGATGGACCTCGTCGTCGACGGCGTCAACTGCGGCGCCTGCATCGTGACGATCGAAAAAGGTCTGCGCAGACAGGCAGGCGTGCGCGGCGCCCGTGTCAATCTGGCGAGCAAGCGCGTGACAGTCGAGTGGAACGACGGCGCACTCGATCCGCCTGTCATCCTCGAGCAGCTCGAGGCGTTGGGCTACCCCGCTTATCCGTTCGAGACGTCTGCGGTCGATGATGTCGCAAAGGACTCCGAGAAGCGCCTGCTGCGCTGCCTTGGCGTTGCGGCCTTCGGCGCGATGAACGTGATGCTTCTCTCGGTCTCGCTCTGGGCCGGCGCGGACAGCGACCCAAACTCGGCGACCCGCGATCTCTTCCATTGGCTGTCGGCGCTGGTCGCGCTGCCCTGCGCTGCTTACGCCGCGCAGCCGTTCTACGAAAGCGCGGCGAAGGCGCTGCGCGCCCGCTCGACCAACATGGACGTGCCGATCTCGCTTGGCGTCACGCTTGCGCTCGGCCTCTCGGTCTTCCAGACGCTCGCCCACCAGCAGCTCGCCTATTTCGACAGCGCGATGATGCTCCTGATGTTCCTGCTCGCCGGACGCTTTCTCGACCAGCGCATGCGACGGCGCACGCGCGACTTCGCCGTCAACCTGTCGGCGATCCGGGCCGATCGCGCGGTCAAGCTGTTCGAGGGCGGCGAAGCGCGCGAAACGCCGCTCGCGGCGATCCGTCCCGGCGACCTGGTGCTCGTCCGCGCCGGAGAGCGTGTCGCGGTCGACGGAACGGTCGAAGACGGGCGTTCGGACATTGATCAGAGCCTGGTGACCGGCGAGACGGCGTCGGTCGCGGTCCTTCCCGGCGCGCAGGTCTACGCAGGAACGGTCAATCTGAGCGGCGCGCTGCGGGTGCGCGTCCAGAGCGCCGCGAGCGGGACCTTGCTCGACGAGGTGCGTGGGCTTCTCGACAAGGCGGTCGAGCAGCGCTCCTCCTATGTGCAACTCGCCGACCGCGCGGCGAGGCTCTACGTGCCGGTCGTGCATCTGACCGCGCTCTCGACCTTTATCGGCTGGCTTCTGCTGGGCGCGGGATGGCAGCACGCGCTCGTCATCGCGATCACCGTCCTCATCATCACCTGTCCCTGCGCGCTCGGCCTGGCGGTGCCGGCGGTGCAGGTTGTCGCCGCCGGCGCCCTGTTCCGGCGCGGGCTCATCCTCAATTCCGGCGAGGCGCTCGAGCGACTTGCCGAAGCCGACACGGTCGTGTTCGACAAGACGGGCACGTTGACCCAGCCCCGCCCGATGCTCGCCAATTCAGCCGACATCAGGGCCGACGACCTCGCGCTTGCGGGCTCGCTCGCGCTTGCCAGTCGGCACCCGCTGGCCAAGGCGGTCGCAGAAGCGGCGGGGGCGAAAGAGCCGATGGCCGCTCAGGAATTCCCGGGGCAGGGAGTTAGCGCCATGCATCGCGGCGAACCCGTGAGGCTCGGGTCCGTGGCGTGGTGCCAGGCCGAAACCGAGGCGGCGCCGGTCGCGGCGGCATGGCCCGACGCTTCGCTGATTGCTCTGAGGACGCCGGGGCGGGTCGTCGTCTTCGCGGTGAGGCAGGGCTTGCGTTCCGACGCGATCGCAGTCGTCGCCGACTTGGCGCTGCGCCACGAGGTCGAGATCCTCTCAGGGGACCGTGAACCCGCGGTGGCGCTGGTTGCGCGCGAACTCGGCGTCACGCGGTTCGAAGCGGGGCTCAAGCCCGCGGACAAGATCGCCCGGCTGAAGGCGCTGGCCAGCGCCGGCAGGCGCACGCTGATGGTCGGCGACGGCCTCAACGATGCGCCGGCGCTTGCCGCCGCGCATGTGTCGATCTCGCCGATCTCCGCCGCCCATATCGCCCAGGCGCAGGCGGATGCGATCTTTCTCGGCGAACGCCTCGCGCCGGTTGCCGATGCGCTGCGCCTCTCGGCCAAAGCGCGCCGGCTGATGCTCGAGAACCTCTGGCTGTCCGTCGTCTACAATTTGATCGCCGTGCCGCTGGCGATCTTCGGCTACGTGACGCCGCTGATCGCGGCGCTCGCCATGTCGGGTTCCTCGATCCTGGTGACACTGAACGCGCTGAGGGCGCGGGACGCGCGGAGGCACACGCCCATGAACGTGCTCGTTTATCTCGTGCCGGCTGCGCTGGCGCTCGGCGGCTTGGGCCTCGCGGCTTTCTTGTGGGCGCTCAAGCACGGCCAGTTCGACGACCTCGACGGCGCTGCCTGGCGGGCGATCAGTGACGATGATTTGCCGGAGGACAAGCGGTAGGACGAGTGGATTTCCCCGCCTTGCGTCGGCGATCACCCGAGGCGAAGCTGGTCGCTCCGCGCAGCGTAATAGCCCGAGGCCGTTGGCGCGGACCTGGGGCATGCGGCGAAGCTCCGAGTGTTTCGCGGGCGAACATTAGCCGGGATGCGTGGAGGGACAAGTTTGTCAGCGGAGCCCCGTTGTCTTGGGAACCCCGTCATCGCGAGGAGCGAAGCGACGCGTCGATCCAGGCCGCCGCCGATAGGGCGTCCGGCTATGCCCTTCATCTGGATCGCTTCGCTTCGCTCGCGATGACGGGCTTGCTTCCGCGCAAATGCGCTAGACACCCTGTATGGCCGGACGCAGGATAAGGCGCGTGTGAAATCGCTGTGCGCTGGGCAAATATGGGCGGGCCAGATACCAGAGAAACAGACACCAAAGACTTGGACGCGCTGCTCAATTCGCTCAACGGATCAGCGGATCGGTTACAGACGCTGTGGTTCTCGTTTCTCGGCCTCACCCTTTACCTCGCGATCACCGCAGCGGGGACAACCCATCGCATGCTGTTGCTTCGCGAGCCGCAGACGCTCCCCATCCTCAACATCAAGATAGATTTGCTCGCATTTTATTTCATTGCGCCGCCCCTCTACCTTGTCTTCCATTTGTACGTCCTGCTGATGCTGATGCTGCTTGCGCGCACCGCTGCGCCATTCGAGAGCGAGTTACGAGCTACCCTCCCGATTGAGGCTGATCGGGAGCGATACCGGGCCCGCATCGGGAACGCGTTGTTCCTGCAATTGCTCGTCGGTCCGAACACGAAACGGGCGGGGTTCAACGGCGTCCTGCTCACATCCATTGCCGTGATCACGATCGTGCTGGGGCCGATCTGGACGCTGATCCTAATGCAGTGGATGTTCCTACCTTATCATGACCTCACGATCACCTGGTGGCATCGTGTGCTCGTTCTCGCCGATTTGGCGTTGATAATTGCGATGGGGCGTAGCCTTATCACCTTTGGCCGCGTCGAGAACCCGCTCTTATCGCTATTTCCGCCACGGGAACGCTGGCGAGACGGGTGGGCGGTGGCCGACTTCACTGTGATCGGCATGGTCCTCTTGTTGTCGTTCTGGGAGGGGCGCTGGGCCGGCGAAAAATATATCGGGCGGGCCGATATTTCCGCGACTAGCCGCGGCTTCTTCGGCGGGCCTGTAGATCGATTGTTCCTTTCAAACGAAATCATCGTCGGAGAGAGCCGTCTCGACGAGGTCGAGAGGGAAATCACATCGCGCGGCGGGTCGGGTTTCGTTCCAACCCGCAACTTCGATCACCGTGACCTGCAGGCGGCGGTGTTGCCTGGGGCTGATCTGCGCGCCGTGTCGTTGCTCGGCGCGGATATGCGAGGTGCCGACCTCGAATATGCGCGACTAGAAGGCGCTTCCCTTGATCGCGCGCAGTTGCAGGGTGCCGACTTAAAGAACGCGCGGTTGCAGGGCGCTTACCTTGATGCCGCGCAATTGCAGGGTGCGGATCTCAATAACGCGCGGTTGCAGGGCGCTCACCTTGGAGACCCGCAATTGCAGGGCGCTGATCTTAGGCAAGCGCGACTACAGGGCGCTGACCTCAGTCGTGCTCAGCTGCAAGGCGCTGACCTAAATGGCGCGCAGCTGCAGGGTGCCGACCTCGATCGTGCTCAGTTGCAAGGCGCTGACCTCAATGGTGCACAGATGCAGGGCGCGCAACTACCTTTCGCTTTGTTGCAGGGCGCTGACCTTCGGCAAGCGCGACTGCAGGGCGCCGACCTCAGAGGCGCGGGCCTACAGGGAGCCGATCTCGGGGAGAGCGAAATGTCGGACAGTGAATTCGATGCGACCTTTGTTTTCAGGACAGGCGTGAACCACGCGAATATGTCGACATCGGCCATACGCTCAGTAGAAGCGGATAGGTTTTTGCTCAAGAAAGGCGATAATAGTACGAGAATCGAGCCGTTGACGCCGGCCGACGTTGAGGGCTGGAACGCTGTTGCGATGGAATTCGCTGGCCAAAAAGACAAGTCCATCATTGCCGGGCGTTTTGCTCGGCTGAAACCTGATTTCCAAACTGCTCAACAAGACTTCTGAGGATCACGCGAAGTGGAGCGAACTTGAGAAACAGTCGGTCCAGGACGATCCCGACGGCGCTCAACACCGCCGCCGGCTCGCGGCAATCTTCGGCGATCTCGCCTGCGAGGCCGATGGCGCGCCCGACGTGGCCCGCGGCATACTTGTCGCTCGCTATTTCGCGCTTGGAGACCAGTTCGACGCCGTACGCAATCGCATGAAGGCGGCGCGAAAGGAACCCGAGAAATGCCCCGGCGCCGCTCACCTTTCCCAGCGCGACTGGGACCTTCTCGACGCGATCAACCCAGTTCAAGACCAGAATGCACCCAAGGCACCGCCGACCTCCCCTTAGAGGATCGCTCGACCGCCTTCCGCCGCTTCGGCGATGAACAATTGGGGTGTTAGAACAACCGCCGCGCGGCGGCGATGATCCTAATGGCCGGTAGAGGGAGGAGGACATCATGCAATACTTCCACACCCCCGACATGAAAGAGGCCGGCCTTCCCTTCAGCTCTGCGGTCAGGGTCGGCGACATGCTCTATCTCTCGGGCGCGCTCGGCATCCTTCCGGGCACGCCGAGACTCGCGGAAGGAGGCCTAGCCGGAGAGGCGCGGCAGACGATGCAGAATATCGGCGCGGTGCTGAGGTTTGAGCTGGACCCCGGATTTAGGACCATTGGCTAAGGTGTGAAATGTCCTGCTCTGTCGCAACCGACGGAGCGAGGAATGACGAAGTCACGCAAGAAGTTTGATGCGGCGTTCAAGGCGAAGATTGCGCTTGAGGCGCTGCGCGAGGATGCGACGGTTCCGGAACTGGCGAAGCGGCACGGGGTGCATCCGAACCAGATTTATGCCTGGAAGAAGCAGGTTCTCGACAACGTCGCGAGCCTGTTCGCGCGAGGGGCGAGCGGTTCGGGCGATGGCGAGGAGGAGCGCGAACGCGAGACGGCCAAGCTTTACGCCAAGATCGGCCAACTGACGGTCGAACGGGATTTCTTGGCCAGGAGGCCAGGTCGATGAGCGCGCCCGATCGAAGAGCGATGGTCGAACGGTCTGGCAAGGACCTGTCGGTGCGCCGCCAATGCGAGCTTGTGGGCGTGGCGCGCTCGGGGATCTACCGCCCCAAGCCCGTCGCCGAGGCGGACGATCTGGCGGTGATGCGCCACATCGACGAACTGCATCTCGAACTTCCGTTCTACGGCTCGCGGCGAATGACCTTCGAGCTCAACAAAGAAGGCCGTGGGGTCAACCGCAAGCGGGTGCAGCGGCTGATGCGGGTGATGGGGATCGAGGCGCTGGTTCCGCGCCCCGGCACGAGCAAAGCCGCGCCCGGGCACAAGATATACCCCTACCTGCTGCGCGGCCTGAAGATTGTCGAGACGAACCACGTGTGGGCGGCCGACGTGACCTACATCCCGATGGCGTGCGGCTTCCTCTATCTGGTGGCGATCATCGACTGGGCCAGCCGAGCGGTTCTGGCATGGCGGCTGTCGAACACCAACGATGCGAGATTGTGCGCGGCGGCGCTGGAGGAGGCGCTGCTTCGTTTCGGAAAGCCGCGGATTTTCAATACCGATCAGGGCTCCACATTCACCGCCGAAGCTTTCGTCGGCAAGCTCGCGGCGACCGGCGTCGCGATTTCGATGGACGGACGCGGCCGCTTCATGGACAACATTTTCATCGAACGGCTGTGGCGCTCGATCAAGTATGAAGAAGTGCATCTGAAAGCTTATGCCGACGCCAGCGAGGCGCGGGCCGGCATCGGTTCCTGGATGACCTTTTACAATTTTCGACGCCCGCACCAGGCGATGAACAACCAGATGCCGATGGCGGTGTGGCGCGCCGGCATGGACAAAATCGAGGCGGCTAGGGCTGTGGATATGCCGCTTCGCTTGGACAACGCAAACGCGTTGCCCACATACCCACAGCAGAAGCAGCAAGAAGCGGCTTGATTCTTGAAGGACAAGGGCAGGCGAGATCACACCTTAAATCCAACGTCCCGTGGTCCCACAAATGGGGTCCAGTTCAGTTCTGTGGGCTCGATTTCGCCGACGTGGTCAAATGCACGATCATGCTCGCCGACATGTCGGAATGGGCCGAGTTCAACAAGGTCTACGTGACCTATTTCGCCCCCGACCGCCTGCCCGCCCGCTCGGCCTTCGGCTGCAGCGGCCTCGCGCTCGGAGGACGGCTCGAAGTCGAGTGCATCGCCCGGTATCCCTGACCGCCCCTGGCCAAGAGGCGCCGCGGCGCCAAAGCCGCGGCTCGCCGGATTAGACCCGCTCGATCGCTTTCGCCGCTGCGTCGAGCGCATCGACGATCGCCTGGATTTGCTCCGGGGTTGCGCCCCGGCCGCGCAGGCGCAAGCGCGTAGCTGCGCGCAGGTTCATCATGGCGCGGACGACCGAGCCCATGCCGCGGGCGCCGCCGGCCCCGTCGCGGTCGCCGAAACGCTCGAAGATGGCGTCGACCTGCGGTCTGTTCTCGGCCAGGGTCTTTTCGCCTTCGGGGGTGAGCGTATAGAGCTTGCGCCCCGCCTGGTCCTGGCTGGCGCTGGCGTAGCCCATCTCCTCGAGCATGGTCAGCGTCGGATAGACGACGCCGGGGCTCGGCGAATATTCGCCCCCGACCCGCTCGCCGAGCTCCTTGATGATCTCGTAGCCGTAGCGGGGCTTCTCGGCCACCAGCGCGAGAATGACGAGCCGAAGCTCGCCCGAATCGAACATGCGCCCTTCGCGCCGGCCCATGCCGCCTCCTCGTTCGCGCCATCGATGGAACGGCCCGCGGCCGAAGCTGCCATGGCCGTGTCGTACATGATCGTCAAAATGACGATGGAACATCGTGTTACTCCTTTGGTTCCCTTCAAGACATATCAAGTTATGTCTCGAACAAAGATATATCTTACGAAGCGAAACGCACAAGGGGGCGCCCTCGAATTTTTTTCAGCGCGGGCGAGCAGGCGCGGAGATGGCGCCGCAACCCGCTGAAATCATGGAATTCGCGCCCGAAAAGGGCGCCCCGGCCGGCCGGCCTCAGGCCCGCGTCTGGCCGTCGCCGTGCACGCGATATTTGAAGGTGCAGAGCTGCTCCACCCCGACCGGCCCGCGGGCGTGCATCCGGCCGGTGGCGATGCCGATCTCGGCGCCGAAGCCGAATTCGCCGCCGTCGGCGAACTGGGTCGAGGCGTTGTGCAGCACGATCGCCGAGTCCACTTGCTTGAGAAAGGCGCCGGCCGCTGCCGGATCCTCGGTGACGATGCAGTCGGTGTGGTGCGAGCCATAGGTCTCGATATGATCGATCGCAGCTTCGAGACTGTCGACGACCCGGACCGCGATGATCGCGTCGAGATATTCGGTCCGCCAGTCCTCTTCGGTCGCCGCCGTCACGCGGGGATCGGCGCGCCTTGCGGCCGCATCGCCGCGCACCGCGCAGCCGGCCTCGATCAGCGCGACGATCAGTGGCCGCAGCATGCTTGGCGCGGCCGAGCGATGGACGAGCAGCGTCTCGGCGGCGCCGCAGACGCCGGTGCGGCGCATCTTGGCGTTGACCACGATCTTCAGCGCTTTGTCGAGATCGGCCGCGCGGTCGACGTAGACATGCACGACCCCCTCGAGATGGGCGAAGACGGGAACCCGCGCCTCGCGCTGCACCCGCTCGACCAGGCTCTTGCCGCCTCGCGGCACGATGACGTCGAGCGTACCGCCGAGCCCCTCCAGCATCTCGCCGACCGCGGCGCGCGAGGCGAAGGGCGCGCGCGAAATCGCCGCCTCGGGCAGGCCCGCCTCCTTCACGCCAGCCACGAGACAGGCGTGGATCGCGGCCGAAGAATGGAAGCTGTCGGATCCGCCGCGCAGCACGACGGCGTTGCCGCTCTTCAGGCAAAGCGCGCCCGCATCCGCCGTCACATTGGGGCGGCTCTCGTATATGACCCCGACGACTCCGAGCGGCGTCGCCACCCGCTCGATCCGAAGGCCATTGGGGCGCACGAAAGTCGCCAGCACCCGTCCGACCGGATCGGGCAGCCGCGCGACGTCCTCGACGCCCTTGGCGATCGCTTCGATGCGGGTTGGATCGAGCGCGAGCCGGTCGAGGAAAGCGGGGCTAAGGCCCTTCGCCCCGGCGTCGGCGAGATCGAGCGCGTTGGCGACAAGAATCTCAGCCGATCGTTCGCGCAAAGCCCGCGCCGCGGCCGCCAGCGCGTGGTTCTTCTGTTCGCCCGACGCATTGGCCAGAGCGCGCGCCGCCGCGCGCGCCTCGGCGCCGATCGCGCGCATTGCGGCGCGGACGTCCGTTTCGGGCTCGCGGATCTGAACGGCGGCGGACATGGACCTTTTCCCAAAAGCCGCCCCAGAATACCCGGCGGCCCAAGCGAAGGCCATTCTTTTCGACTACGGCGGCCGCGCAGCCTCCTCACGCCTTCGGCCGGAAGGCCTTGCAGAATTGCGGGTTCGTCTCCAGACGGGCGCCGCCGATCAGGTCGATACAATAGGGGACCGCGGCGAAAACCGCATCGAGGCAGGTGCGGATCGCGGCGGGCTTGCCCGGCAGGTTGATGATGAGGCTCGCGCCGCGCGTGCCCGCGACCTGGCGCGACAGGATCGCCGTCGGGACTTCGAGCAGGCTTTTCGCTCGCATGAGTTCGCCGAAGCCTGGCAGCAGCCGATCGCAGACGGCCTCGGTCGCCTCGGGCGTCACATCGCGCGGGCTCGGCCCGGTGCCGCCGGTGGTGAGGATAAGCGGGCAGGCCTCTTGATCCGCCAGCGCGATCAGCGCCGCCTCGATCGTCGGCCGCTCGTCGGGCACGAGCCGGCGCACCGGTCGCCACGGCGAGGTCAAGAGTTCCGTGAGCGCGGCTTCGATGCCCGGGCCGCCCTTGTCCTCATAGAGGCCACGCGAGGCCCGGTCGGAAATGGTCACGACGCCGATGGGTATATCCGACAAGGCGCTCTCAAGGTTTCAGGGCAAGACGCCGCCGCGTTCGCCACGGCAGCCTCTTCTGATAGCGCGTTTCAGTTCGCGTCGAAATGGATCAGCCGGCGCTGGCGGCATCGACAGTCGCGGGCGACATGCGAGAGGCCTATATCTCGGAGTTCAGCGGGGAGCGGGACATCCAGTGTTTGTGCGCAGGCTTGCGTTGGCGATCGCGTTGATCGCCGGTCTCGTGGGTTCGCAAGGGCCGGAATTCGCGCAGCAATATCGGCAGCGGATCGGAGGCGCGCTCGACGAACTCAAACGCATCGTGGCGGACTTTGACGACGAAGCGGCGCGCGAAGGCCTCGCGCCGCCACAGGCCATCGTGAGGCTCGAACGGAACAGCGACCCCCTGGCCAGCGAACGCGGTCGGGACATGGCGCAAGCCATCGCGCGCGCCGATCGGCTCCAGGAACAGCTCGACGCAATGCAGTCGTCAGGTCCGATGAACCGCCTCTTCGTGATGGCGAAAGACTTCGATCCCGAGATCGCGCAGCGCACGCTCGACGGCTACGAGCCAGCCGCGCCCCTATCCCTGGAAGCCCTGACCGCGGCCGGCTTGGCTGCGATCTGGGGCTGGGCGGCGACGCATCTTTTTGCCTGGCCCATTCGGCGGCTGGGAGGGGACCGCGGCCAGCCCCAGGGCAAAGCGGCGGGCCGATAGCCGGACTCCCTGCCGCCTGCCAGAGCACACGCCGGGGTTCAGTGGCGCACGATGATAAAGGTGTAGCCAATGCCCGCGGCGATCAAAATGACCGCCAGCACATTCATTCCGGCGTTGCCCAGCTGATTGGCGATGGCGAAGGCGGCCGCCGGCAGCATGAAATGGGCCAATATCTTCGTGCCGCCCTCGGTAAACATGAAGTAGGTAAGGACGATGCACGCGAAACACGTCACCGTCACAATGTCATATACAGTCGTCATCCCGCCCCGCCGATAAGCAATGTTCCTCTGACGCCTCGCCGCCCAAGGAGCCCGCCGGGCGCGACACCGTGTCGCCGGTCGTCGACAAAAGCCGGGCGATCACGCCGGCTTCATCGCCCCTCCTGAGCGCAGCGCTTTTCCGGCGAGATATCCGATCGCAATGATCACGCCGTCCAACAGGAAGAACAGCGCCAGCGCGAACACGAATAGTGCAATCCCGGTTAGATCGTGAAAGAGGCCCTCGACCCTGTCGACGCCCATATAATACGAGGCTAGCACCAGAGCGAGAACGCGGAAGAAATTGGCCAGGATCGTAATCGGAATGATCGAGGCGATCAGAAGCACTCTTCGAATCCAGCTCCTGTCGACGAATTCATGGACATAGAAGATGCCGATCGCGGAGAGGGCGAAAATCGAATTCATTCCCGAGCAGGCGTCCTTCACCATCAATTCGTAGGGTCCGATCATGATCATGACCCCGTTCTGCGCGATCGGATAACCGAGAGCGTAGAGAACGTTGGTAACGAGATCGGATATCCATGCTTTCAGCGGAACCGTAAACGTGTCCATCAGCCATCCGGGAGGAGGGATGGAGAAAACAAGGAACGCCAGCGGAAAGGCAAAGATTCGCGCCAGCGGCCAGCCACCAATCAACAGGAGACAGCCGAGCAGCACCGGGATCTGGGTTGCGACCTCGATCATCAGAATGTTCTGCGACCGGGCGACCGCCATCAGCAGCAGGGAGCCGAGGAGAATGATCCAACCAGCGACGGGCGCCGGCTTCAACGACACAGAAGAGAACTTCCCGCGCTGCTGCCAGGCGAGCCACGCTGCCGCGAGCATAATGAGGGGGCCGTGACCTTCCTGTTCGCTTTGCCACGGGCCCTTTGCAAGGGTCACGTAGGTCGGGAGGTACGCGATGACAAACGACGACGCCATCGCGCCGAGATAGAAGAGGCTCATGCGGCGACCCTCGGAGCGCGCCGACAAAGCCGCGCCTGCCATAGGGTTCGACTTCAAGGAATTGACTGACATCCCGCGTCCTGCCTACCTAGAAAACTGGGAAATTGCAAAGGTCTGCTAGCGTCTTCGACTTGCCCGATCAATATGCGTTCTTTCCAGCAAAAATCACGAATAGCGTCCTTGCCATGATGGAAAAGTCGAGCCAAATGCTCCAATTGTTGATATACCACAAATCGAGCTCGACCCGCTTTTGCATCTTCTCGAGGGTTTCTGTCTCCCCCCGCGATCCATTGACTTGCGCCCAACCGGTCATTCCCGATTTGACGTGATGTCGAAAGGCGTATTTCTCGATCGCGGAGGTGAAATATCGGTCATGCGTTGATGCGTGCGGGCGGGGTCCGACAATCGACATGTCGCCGTAAAGAACGTTCAGCAACTGAGGGAGCTCGTCGATGCTGAACCTCCGGATCCAAAAGCCGACCCGGGTCACCCGTGCGTCCCGCTTTTCAGCCTGGCGGACGACGTCGCCGTTTTCCAGAACGGTCATCGATCGAAATTTATAGATGCCGAACGGCCGCCCATTGAACCCATGACGGGTTTGCTTGAAAAAAATCGGCCCGTCGGAATCCAGTCTGATCGCGATTGCCACCGCGAGCATTAGTGGCGAAAGGAAGACCAGCCCCGCAAGAGAGACCACAATATCGACGATCCTCTTCACCACCTGTTCTGTTGGCGAGAGGGCGGCGCGTTGCAATTCAATTGCAACCGTCTCCCCGATGTCGTTGTGGGCCCTTTGAAACAGTTGTGAGAGCGTTCCCAACGGAACAAACGTGACCGGCAACGGCAGCACGCGCAGACGTTTTGCGATCGACCGGAGGTGCGACATCCGCTCGGGGTCGACGAAAAGAACAACCTCCTCGATTTCAGAGGTCCGGCATATTGAAATGGCGTTGTCGATGACTTCGTCGATGAGCGATTCGTTCGGCGGAATATGAAAATGGGCGGCGATATGATATCCATGCCGCGTCAAGTTTTCAACGAAACGCTGAGGGATTGCCTCTTCGCAGGTCAAGCTGACGACTGTGCGTCCACGCAACGCGCCGCTTTCGAGGGCGCGCGGCAGCGCAGCCCACCAGAACACCCGGTGCGCGAGCAATGACGCCGCGCCCAGACCCCAGAACAGCAGGATGTCCCCTCGGGACAGGTCGTGGCTGACGCCCCACGTAAACACTCCCGAGGCCAGGATCAGGAACGCCCCGCACCAGGCGCTCAGGACGCTGCGGGCCTGATCGTCGATGAGGATTAGGCGATTGGGGCTGTAAAGCTTTTGCACGCGCATAGCTGCGACAAACAGGACCGCTACAAACGTCGCCGCAGCCATGGTATGGGCAAATTCGCCCTCAAGATCGCTGGGAAGCGAGTGATAAAGAATCTCTGCCCCGACCGCGCTCGCGAAAATCAAGACCACGTCGATCGCCACGGATGTCGCGGCGATCGCCCGATAGGCGATCGGGAGACGCCATGTCATCGACCCGCCGCGCGACCGACCGGCCCCTGCGGTCGCGGGCGCAGTTTCAGGCGCGGCGGCTTGACTGTCGGTCCTCATCCGTAACGCTCGCGTCCAGTCGGGATGCACTCGGCATTGCCAAGTTCGATTTGACTTCTTCCCAGAAGGAAACTTTTGACTGTGTTCATCGCATCCGCTCAAAAGCGGACTTCCCTGCCACTGTATGCGAAACTCGCCTCAAAAAAAAGCCGCACCGATCCAAGATCTCCTTGGGACCCCAAGTCCTCAATCGAGTGGCAAGCCTTGCCACATTGTCAAACTTGTCCGATTGCGCAATTCTTTGTCTCTGGCCGGGAGAAAAGTTGGGCTCGGGCGCCTGCCGTAAAGGCGCCCGGTATCGCATGACGGGACTGTCATTGGCGCCGGGGCAAAAAGAAGAGCGAGCGACGCGGCAACCAGCGGGGCAAATGATGATCAGCTTAGGGATGTTCTTGGTTCGTTTGATCGGCGGACTGATTGTACTGTCTGTAGTCTGGTTTGTGCTTGATACAATTAATGACCGCAATACGGAAATAATAGTCGCAACTATTGGCTTATTATATTCGTTTATATTCATGACCTCTCGCCGATTGCAATATTTTGGACTGACGATATTTTCGTTCTTCGGGCGGACAAGTTCTTATGTTCGACATGTGCCTTACGATCAGGTTCTGCGTGATGAAGTCGGACTCCAACACCCCGCTGGCAGGCACCTGTACCTCAACGTCGTATTTGCAGCCCTTATCGAAATCCTCTGCCTGTTTCGGCTCTTCGCCTCGCTCCTGGGCCACGGCTGGGAAACGTTGTCCGCCCCCATCCAAAGTATCCTCCATTCCGCCCAACTTTAGCGCTTGTCGCAATCGTATTTTGGCCGACGAAAGGCCCGGCGCGGTCCGAACGAAGGAGCCTCGATTGGCGTTAGCATTCATGCCCTTCTGGCTCGCAGCGCTGATCGCTTGCGTCGGGTCCGTCGCTTCGGCGCAAGCCCTTTCCGACGACGGCGCCCTCAAGACGTTCGCCGTCCACATCAATCGGACGCCGCCTCAGTCGTGGCCGGGCTATGGAGTTCTATCTGGGCAACGGCTTTGTCCTCACCGCAGCCCACGTTCCGGGAAATTTCGCCGAGACCAAACCCCATGTTCTCATTGCCGGGCAGGATCTTCCCGCATCGTTGATCAAGGAAGGGTCGCTGGGAACGATAGACCTTACGCTGATGTCCATCGATGCGACTAACCTTCCCATTCGCTTGCGAATGAGCCGCATGCCGCTTTGCGAGAGGGCGCCGTTCCCCGGCGAAACAGTTGTCGTCGCTATCCCGGAAGGGACGGCACGATCCCGCATTCTGCCGCCCGTCGGCGATTCCAGCGGATTTGCGGGGCAGATTCGATACGGTTATCGGCGACGTCGCCACGACCGGAAATTCCGGCTCGGGCGTGTTCGACGCGTGGAAGCAATGCTTGCTCGGAATCATCAGCCGCAAAATTACCGTTGCTAGCCGCCGAATGGCGCTGGGGCGCCGCCGCAAACCCGGGACATTGCGAAATACTTCGTTCCTGTCCGCGACATCAGGCTGTTCATGCCAACGGCGGTGTCATTTTAGGTGAATGCCGTCGACGTCGACAGTCGCGAGCAGCTCGAGTTCACCCAACGCCCACAGTCGAGCCCAGCGCCACGCTCGGTCAAATTTGCTTGATCCTCGTCCAAGCCGACGTAAACGATGGTATTACCGGTGGACGCGGCACGCTTCAAATCGTCTAGGGCCGTGAGGTCGGCGTGCCGGAAGGAATTCAGTTGATGAGCTTCAGGCGAATAGCTTGGGTGGCGGTTGTTGCGATCGTGGCCGCTGCCGCTTATGGAATCTACGCTCCTGAAACGGCCGATCGATTGGGCCCGGCGCTTGGCGCGCTTGCTCATCGAGCGCATGGCGAGATCTGGGCGCATGAGGCTCCTCCGTCCGGGCAGGGGCAGCCGACAGCGGCGGGCCAGGGGCAATCCGGCGTGGCGCCGGTCGCCGTCGCTGTAACGCCGGTGAAACGGGCGGACTTCCCGGTCATCCTCGAAAGCCTTGGCCAGGTGCAAGCCTACAATACGGTGCTGGTGCGGGCGCGCGTCGACGGACAGATCAACAAGATCGCCTTCACCGAAGGCCAGATGGTGAAGCAAGGCGACCTGCTCGCCCAGATCGATCCGCGGCCGTTTCAGGCTGCGCTCGATCAGGCAGTGGCCAAGAAGGCTCAGGACGAAGCCAATCTCGCCAACGCCAAGCTCGATCTCACTCGTTACGCGACCCTCGCGAAGCAGGACTTCGCCACCAAGCAGCAACTCGACACGCAGAACTCCTTGGTCTTGCAGCTCACCGCCAGCATTGCGGCCGATGCCGCGTCGATTGACGCCGCCAAGGTCCAGTTGGACTACACCACCATCCGTGCGCCGATCTCCGGCCGCGTCGGGTTTCGGCTGATCGACGAGGGCAATCTCGTGAACGCCGGCCAACAAACCGGGATCGTCGGCATCGACCAGCTTCAGCCGATATCGGTGATTTTCACCGAGCCGCAGGAAAATGTCGTCCGCATCAATCAGGAGCTCGCGGCAGGCGCGCCCGAGGTCACGGTCATGAACGCCGACGGCGCCGAACTTGCAGCGGGGCACCTCACGATCAGCGATAACCAAATCGATCTTGCCACGGGCACCATCAGGCTGAAGGCGGAATTCGAGAACAAGGATAATTCGCTGTGGCCAGGATTGGCCGTGACGACAGGCCTGAAGCTTGGCGTCGATAAAAATGTTTTGACGGTTCCCGCCGACGCGGTGCAACACGGTCAGAGCGGACTTTACGTCTATGTAATCGACGATCAGAACCGCGCTGCGGTTCGGACAGTGAAAGTTGCGCGCCAAAACACTAACACGGCCGTCATTTCGGACGGCCTAACAGAAGGTGAGCGCGTCGTGACGACAGGCCAGTTCCTGCTGCAACCCGGAACGCTGGTCACGATCGACACGGGACAGCGGAGCTAGCCGAATGTACGGTGGCATCTCCGCTCCTTTTATCCATCGTCCGATCGCGACGACGCTGATCATGGTCGCCGTTCTATTGGTCGGCCTAGTCGCGTTTCCATCGCTGCCAGTCGCGCCTTTGCCGCAGGTCGATTTTCCGACGATCACGGTTTCGGCTTCGTTGCCCGGAGCGTCGCCGGATACCATGGCCACCTCGGTCGCGCAGCCGCTTGAACGCCAGATCGCCCAGATTCCCGGCGTCTCCCAGATGACGTCGACGAGTTCGCTTGGTGCAACCGCGATCACCGTCCAGTTCGACCTCAACCGCAACATCGACGCTGCCGCCAACGATATCCAGGCCGCGATCAACGCCGCGGCTGGACAGTTGCCTAAGGACCTGCCGAGTCCGCCGACCTATCGAAAGGTCAATCCCTCCGACACGCCCATCCTCATCCTCTCCGTCGAGTCCGATGTAGCGCCGATTATCGATGTCGACGACGCCGCAGAGAATATTCTCGCCCAGCGCATCAGCCAGATTTCCGGCGTGTCGTTAGTGCGCATCGGCGGCCAAGTGACGCCGGCGGTGCGCATCCAGATCGATCCCGCCAAGCTTGTCGAGAAGGGCCTCCAGCTCGAAGACGTGCGGGCGCAGATCGGCATCGCGACCGTGGACAATCCCAAAGGCGCGATCCTAGGAAACAAACAGACCTTCACGATCTACAACAACGATCAGCTTACGACCGCCAAGCCCTGGAACGACGTCATCATCGCCTACCGAAACGGCGCGCCCGTCCGGATCCGAGACATCGGCCAGGCCGTCATGGGGCCGACCGACACGACACAGGCCGGGTGGTCCAACGGCAAGCGCAGCGTCTTTCTCGTCGTGTTCAAGATCCCCGGCGTGAACGTCATCACCACAGTGGAAGCGATAAAGGCGACGCTTGGCAGCCTGGAGGCGGCGATCCCGCCGACCGTCCACGTCAAGGTCCTTTCCGACCGCACAACGACCATTCGCGCCTCTGTCCACGACGTCGAATTCACTTTGATGATCACCGTCGCTTTGGTCGTAATGGTGATTTTCGTTTTCCTGCGCAGCTTCTGGGCGACCATCATTCCGAGCGTCACGGTGCCGCTCGCGCTTTTGGGCGCGTGCGCATTGATGTGGGCGGCGAGCTACAGCCTCGACAATCTGTCGCTGATGGCGTTCACCATCGCTGTCGGCTTCGTCGTCGACGACGCGATCGTGATGCTGGAGAACATCACGCGCCACATCGAGGACGGCGAGAAGCCGTTTGAGGCGGCGTTGAAGGGCTCGGCCGAGATCGGTTTCACCATCATTTCGATTTCCGTCTCGCTCGTCGCGGTCCTTATTCCGCTTCTGATGATGGGCGGCATCATCGGACGTCTCTTCCGCGAGTTCTCGATCACGATTGCGATGACCATTGCGGTCTCGGCCTTCGTTTCCCTGACGCTGACGCCGATGATGGCCTCACGCTTTCTCAAGAGCCGTGATGAGGAGCATCATGGGCGGCTCTACAATTTGAGCGAACGAGGTTTTCAGGCCTTGGCGAACAGTTACGCGCGCGGGGTCGACTTCGTGCTGCGCCACCGCTTCGCGACGCTCATGACCTTCCTCGCCACGGTGATTGCGACCGGCTATCTGTTCGTCATCATCCCCAAGGGATTTTTCCCGCAGCAGGACACCGGCATTCTGTTCGGAACGACCGAGGCCGGCCAGGACGTCTCGTTTGCCGAAATGTACAAGTTGCAGCAACGGGCCGGCGCGATCGTGATGGCCGATCCGGCGGTCGCCACGATGGCGATGGGGCTCGGCACGGGCACCGGCAATTCGGCGCAAAATAATGGGCGGATGTTCATCACGCTCAAACCGCGGGAGGATCGCGATCTCGATGCATTCCAGGTGATCGCACGCTTGCGGCCGAAGCTTGCGCAAATCCCGGGCTTGAGGGCCTACCTGCAGGCCGCCCAGGACGTGACGGTCGGCGCACGTTTCAGCAGGACGCAGTTCCAGTACACCCTGCAGGACGCCAACCTCGACGAACTCAACGCCTGGGCGCCGAAGATCCTCGACAAACTGAAATCGCTACCCGAACTACGCGACGTCGCCACCGATCAACAGAACGGCGGCACGACGCTGACGTTGAAAATCGACCGCGACATGGCCTCGCGTTACGGTATTCAGCCGCAGCTTATCGACGACACGCTCTACGACGCTTTCGGACAGCGTCAGGTCACCCAGTTCTTCACTCAGGTGAACACTTATTATGTGATCGAGGAGGTGCTGCCGAACCTTTTGGGCGATCCCGCGACGCTCGACAAGCTGTACGTCCGCTCGCCGCTCAGCAGCCAGATGGTCCCGATGAGCGCCTTCGCCAAATGGACGACCGCTCCGGTTGCCCCGCTCTCCATCAGCCACCAAGGCCAGTTTCCTGCGGTCACGATCAGCTTCAACCTCGCGCAAGGGGTGGCGCTCGGCACGGCGACGACAGCGATTCAGAAGGCGATGCAGGACTTGCAATTGCCGCGCGCGCTGACGACCACCTTCCAGGGCAACGCGCAGGCGTTCCAGGATTCGCTGACGACCGTGCCGCTGCTGATCCTCGCCGCGTTAGTCTGCGTCTATCTCATCCTTGGCGTGCTCTACGAGAGCTTCGTCCATCCGCTGACGATTCTCTCGACGCTTCCGTCGGCGGGCTTGGGCGCGCTGGCGACCTTGATGTTGTTCGGCTACGAGTTCAGCCTGGTCGCGCTCATCGGCACCATCCTCCTGATCGGCATCGTGAAGAAGAACGGCATCATGATGGTCGACTTCGCCATCTCCGCCACACGCCAGGAAGGCTTGTCGCCAACCGAGGCCATCCGCAAGGCGGCGCTTCTTCGTTTCCGGCCGATCATGATGACGACGATGGCGGCGCTGCTCGGCGGCGTACCCTTGATGTTGAGCCACGGCACGGGCTCGGAGCTTCGCCAGCCGCTCGGCTACACCATGGTCGGCGGCCTTATCGTCAGCCAGGCGCTGACGCTGTTCACGACCCCGGTCATCTATCTCTATCTGGACCGGTTGTCGCACTGGCTTTCCGGCGGTTCCGGCAAGGTCAAGCCTCCGGCGCCGAGAGCGGAGACGGCGGCGCAGCACGAGCTGCCTTTCATCGACCATCCCGAGCCGAGGCCGGCGCGCGAGCCCGAATGGGCGGATGAACGCGCAAAGGCGGCGGAGTAGTCGCAATCCCGCGAGATCCGCCGTGCCGCCCCGCGCCGCTGCACGTTTGCCAGCGGCGAAGCTTTTTCAGAGGGTTAGGCGCCAAAAACTGTCGCTTTGTAACTCCCTAGCCGGGCATCGTACCGCCGCCCTCATGCTGAGCTTGTCGAAGCATGCTCCAGCGTACGCTCACCGGTCATTCAGGCTGGAGCGTCCTTCGACAGGCTCGGGACGAGGGCCGCAGACCGCCTGGGGCCGGCTGTCCGGCCCCGGGCAAGGAATTGAAAGCCAAGCCCAAGGAAACGAAACCCCGGCACAAGGAAATGAAACCCCCACACAAGGAAATGAAAGTCCGGCGCAGGGAAATGAAAGTATCGACGCTAGATATTTCAATAGCTTAGGGCAGAGTTTGGCACCTGGCGCACCATTAACCTTAACATTTTGCGGCTCGCGGTCATTGGAGGGCGCTCCATCCGGTCATGAGGACACAATACCACAGAATTCTGGTTTACGGAAGAAATTGTCGACTCGATTGTCGACAGCCGAGTACCCTCGGCTGCGCGCGCTAGAGTCAGGACCCAATCAGCCTGACCGGTTTCGACGTATTGCGGGCATAGCAGACCTCGACCACGAACGGCGCAAGTCGGCAGGTATGCGGACCTTTCCCGTAGGCCCGGTCTCCGCCTGAAGCGGAAGTTCGTGCCCTGCCTTGCTCTTCAGGAAAGGCTTGCCGTGCGCACCGGAGCATGCGCGATTTGACCGCGGAGCCCCCGGCGTTGGCGACGACGCCGATCGCGCCCAGGACGCCGGCGAAGATGTCGACCGACCTGCGGGCCAGGGTCGACGCGGCTCCGTTTTCAAACGATGATCGTCCTGATCGACGCCGACGACGCGGGCCTCGAAAGCGCCTGCGCGCTCATCGCGGCGCGCCTCATCGGAAAGCCGGGACGGACGAACGTGCGTGGTAAACGCCGGTCGGTCTGGTCGGCAATGGCATTGGCCTCTGCGACCGAGAGAGCGGACGGAGAAGGCGAATGTCGGCGCGGTGACCCATACTACGCTATTGGCTAGACAACCGCGGCGGACGGCATATCGTTAGGCCGACGAAAATGGCGGGACTGGAACTCGCCGACCAGGGAGGACACGATGAGATTCAATGTGGCCGGCTTCGTGCTGGCATTTGCGCTTGTCGCCGCTCCGGCGCTCGCGGACGACACGATCAAGATCGGTTATATCGATCCCCTCTCCGGGGGCGGCGCGTCGATCGGGGAAGTCGGCCTCAAGACGTTCCAGTATCTCGCCGACGAGATCAACGCCTCCGGCGGCCTCCTCGGCAAGAAGGTCGAAATCGTCGGGCTGGACAACCAGGTCAATCCGCAGCAAAGCCTGATTCAGGCGCAAAAGGCCGCCGACCAGGGCATCCGCATCATCACCCAGGGGAACGGCTCTTCGGTGGCCGCGGCCTTGTCCGACTGGGTCAGCAAATACAATGACCGCAACCCCGGCAAGGAGATCATCTATTTCAACTATGCGGCGGTCGATCCCGTGCTGACCAACGACAAATGCTCCTACTGGCATTTCCGCTGGGACGCCAATTCCGACATCAAGATGGCGGCGCTGACGAGTTTTATGAAGGACCGGCCGAACATCAAGAAGGTCTACCTCATCAATCAGGATTACTCATTCGGACAGTCGGTGCAGAAACAGGCCCGCGCCATGTTGAAGGAAAAGCGTCCGGACATCGAGATCGTGGGCGACGAACTGCATCCGCTGCTCAAGATCACCGATTTCTCCCCCTATATCGCGAAAATCAAGGCGTCGGGCGCCGATAGCGTGATCACCGGCAATTGGGGCCAGGATATCGCGCTTCTTTTGAAGGCGGCGGCCGACGCCGGCCTGCAAACCGACTGGTACACCTACTACGCCGGCGGCGCCGGCGGTCCTACGGCGATCAAGCAAACGGGACTCTCGCATCGCGTCTTCGAGATCGTGGAAGCGATCCCGAACTCCAATCCTGAAGCGTCGCAAAAATGGGAGGCAGCATTCCGCGCCAAGGAGGGCGTCAGCCTATTCTATCCGCGCGGGGTCAACGAAATGCGCATGTTCGCAAAGGCAGTGAATGAGGCCAAGAGCGACGATCCCAAGGCCATCGCGGCCCAACTCGAGGGCATGAAGACCGAGGGCTTCGATGGCGGCGAGGTCTTCATGCGCAAGGACGACCATCAGCTGTTCCAGAACATGTATATCGCGAGCTTCGGCCCTCTCGACCCGGGCGCCAAGTTCGACGAGGAGGGCACCGGCTGGGGCTGGAAGACGGTCGGCGTGGTCAAGGCGAACGACACCATCCTGCCGACGACCTGCAAGATGGAGCGGCCCTGATCGAAGTCTCGCGGGCCGGCGGGGGCGCCCGCGCCCCCGTCCACGCATAGGCGCAGATGCTGCAGCTCATTGCCTTCTCGACGCTGAACGGTGTGCTCTACGGCATGCTGCTCTTTATGATGGCGAGCGGCCTCACGCTGATCTTCAGCATGATGGGCGTGCTCAATTTCGCCCACGCGAGCTTCTATATGCTCGGCGCCTATTTCGGCTTCGAGATCAGCCGGCGGATCGGGTTTTGGCCCGGGCTCATTCTGGCGCCGCTGATGGTCGGCGTCATCGGCGCGCTCGTCGAGCGCTACGGCCTCAGGCGCTTGCACCGGCGCGGCCACGTCTCCGAGCTTTTGTTCACCTTCGGGCTCGCCTTCGTCATCGAAGAGCTGGTGCAGATGGTCTGGGGCAAATTGCCGGTCGACTACCGCGTGCCGCCACAGCTCGACTTCGTGGCGTTTCGCCTGTTCGACACCACCTATCCGGCCTATCGCGTGTTCATGCTGCTCATAGCGATCGCGATGTTCGCAGCGCTGCTGGCCGTCCTGACTCGCACGCGCGTCGGCTTGATCATTCAGGCCGCGCTGACCCATCCGGACATGGTGGCGATGCTTGGCCATAACGTGCCGAGGATCTTCATGCTGGTGTTCGGCGCCGGCGCGGCGCTTGCGGGCCTCGCGGGCGTGATCGCCGGTCCTGCGTTGGTCACGCAGCCCGACATGGCGTCGCTGCTCGGCCCGATCCTCTTCGTCGTCATCGTCGTCGGCGGCCTGGGCTCGCTGACCGGCGCCTTCGTCGCCTCGCTCTTGATCGGTCTCGTGCAGACGTTCGCGGTGGCGATGAACTTTTCCCTCGCCGAAGTCTTGGGGCCGGTCGCGCCGCCCTTCCTCGGCGACCTCTGGAAAGTGACGATCGCCGAGCTTGCGCCTGTCGTGCCTTATCTTCTGCTCGTCCTCGTTCTCATCTTCCGCCCGACCGGCCTCATGGGCAGGCGCGAATCATGACGGCGAAGCTCAGCGGGCTCGCGCCGTGGCTGGCCTTCGCCGTGATCCTCATCGCCGCCCCTCGCGTTTTTCCGTCGGCGACCGCGCTGACAATGATGAGCCTCATGGGCGTCATGATCATTTTCGCCTTGTCTTATAATATGTTGCTGGGTCAGACGGGCCTGCTTTCGTTCGGACACGCGGTCTATTACGGGCTCGGCGGTTTCGTCGCCATCCACGCGATGAACGCCGTCATCCACAATAGGCTCGAAGTGTCCATACCCGTCATTCCCCTCGTCGGCGGATTGGCCGGGCTCGTATTCGGCGTCCTGTTCGGACTCATCTCCACCCGTCGGGCGGGGCTCGTCTTCTCGATGATCTCGCTCGGCATCGGCGAGCTCGTCTCGTCGAGCTCGTACATCCTGCGCACCTTCTTCGGCGGCGAAGAAGGGATCACGACCAACCGGGCGAAGCTCGCGCCGTTCTTCGGGCACAAGTTCGGTCCGCAGCTCGAGGTTTATTACCTGATCGCGATCTGGTGCTTCGTTTGCGTGCTCGCGATGTACGCGCTCACGCTCACGCCGTTCGGGCGCATGTGCAACGCGGTGCGCGAGAATCCCGAACGGGTCGAATTCGTTGGCTACTCGCCGCGGATGGTGCGCCTGATCGCCTTCTGTTTCGCGGCGTTCTTCGCCGGGATCGCGGGCGGGCTCGCGGCGATCAGTTTCGAGATCATGAACGCCCAGCAGCTCGGCGCTCAGCAGTCGAACCTCGTTCTCCTGATGGCCTATATCGGCGGCGTCGGGTCGTTCGCCGGGCCGATCGTCGGCGCCGTGATCATCACCTTCCTGCAGATCATGCTTTCGGACGTCACCAGCGCCTGGCAGCTCTATTTCGGCCTGATGTTCATCGCCGTCGTGATGTTCGCGCCCGGGGGCGTCGTCGGATGGACGATGTTGCATCTTCGGGCGCTGCGCAGCGGCGGCGCGTGGCGGCTTGCGCCTGCTTACGCTGCGGTCGGGCCGGCGCTAGTCGCGAGCGGCGCCGGCGCGATCATGATCATCGAACTCGCCAATCGTCAGCTTGCGGAGGCGCGCAGCGAAGGGTCGGCGATGCGGCTCTTCGGCTTCGACGTCGACGCCTCGACGTTGCCGCCCTGGATCGTCGCGGTCGCGCTGTTCGCTGCGGGAACCCTCCTCGTCTTGAGGCTTTGGCCGAGGGTCGGCGACGCTTGGGGCGCCGTCAACGCGCGGCTACACTTTCGGGGCGAGGGATGAGCGCGGCGCTTTCTCTCCTCCATCTTCGCAAGAGTTTCGGGCCCGTGCAGATCATCCGTGGCGTCTCGCTCGACATCGCCGAGGGCGAGCGGCATGCGATCATCGGGCCGAACGGCGCCGGCAAGTCGACGCTGTTCAACCTCGTCAGCGGCCGCATCCGGCCGAGCTCGGGCGAAGTGCGCCTGCACGGGCGGCCGATTACCGGGCTCCCGCCGTTCGAGATCAATCGCCGCGGCTTGTCGCGCAGCTTCCAGATCACCAACATCTTTCCAAAAATGTCGGTCGAGGAGAATCTGCGCTGCGCCGCGCTCTGGTCGCTCGGCTACAAATACGCGTTCTGGACCTCGATCGAACGGCTCAGCGACGTGTGCGAACGCGCCGAGTGGCTGATGGAGCGTGTGGGCCTGACCGCGCGCCGCCATGTGCCGGCGGGCGTGCTCAGCTACGCCGAGCAGCGGGCGCTGGAGATCGGCGTGACGATCGGCGGCAGCGCCGACGTCGTGCTGCTCGACGAGCCGACGGCGGGAATGAACAACAGCGAAACCGAACAGGCGGTCGCCCTCATCCGCAAAGTGACCGAAGGCAAGACGCTCGTCATGGTCGAGCATGACATGGGCGTCGTCTTCAGCCTGGCCGACCGCATCTCCGTACTCGTCTACGGTCAGATCATCGCCAGCGACACGCCCGAGCGCATCCGCGAGAACCCGGCCGTGCGCGAAGCCTATCTCGGCGAGGCGGGCGCCTGATGGGCGCGCCGCTCCTGGAAGTCGCAGGCCTCGAGGCCTATTACGGCAAGAGCCATATCCTGCACGGCGTCACGTTCCATGTCGGGGAAGGCGAGATCGTTGGCCTTCTTGGACGCAACGGCGTCGGCCGCTCGACGACGGTCAAGGCGATCATGGGCGACGTTCAGCCGCTGGGCTCGATCCGCTTCCGCGGCGAAGAGATCGCGGGCTTGAAGCCGCATCAGACGGCGCTCAAGGGGCTCGGCTATGTCCCCGAAACCCGCGACATTTTCCCGGGCTTGACGGTGCGGCAGAACCTGCAGCTCGGCGAGAAGGCGGGCAAGACCGGCGGCCGCTGGGCGATGGGCGACATGTTTCGCATGTTCCCGCAGCTCGAGGAGCGCGCCGACATGCGGGCGGGCGTCCTTTCCGGCGGCGAGCAGCAGATGCTGACGATCTGCCGGACGCTGATGGGCGACCCGGACCTCGTCATGATCGACGAGCCGACGGAAGGCCTCTCGCCGATGATGGTCGAGCATGTCGGGCGCCTGCTCGAGGAGATCGCCAGGCGCGGCGTCGCGATCCTGCTGATCGAGCAGAAGCTGACGATTGCGCTCAAGATCGCGCATCGGCTCTATGTCATGGGCCACGGGAAAATCGTCTACGAGGGCACGTCGGCGGAGCTCGCGGCGGCCGCGGACATCCGCAAGGAGTGGCTGGAAGTGTGAACGGGACCTGCGCGCTCAACGCTTCCTTTTGGCGCCGACGCCGTCTTCAACAGCGCGGACCGACGGTCCGCAGGATCTCGACTGCCGCCCCATTCCGGGCGGCGGCGTTTAGAGCTCGGGCAATTCACAGCGCGTCAAGAAGTTGGAATAACGCGTACGTCCGTTGCTGGCGCTCTTGTCTTGCGCGAAGCGGCCACCTGCGAAGCAGACCGATCAGGTTTCAACCCTACAGCGCCGGCGCCTGGTCCCGCACGAACTCGCCGGCGAGCGCCTTGGCGATCAGCGCGCGCGTCTCCTCGAGGCCGTGGAGCGCGATGAACGAGCCGAGGCGCGGGCCGCGGTCCTCGCCGAGCAGCACCGCATAGACCATGTTGAAGAAGTCGTTGGAGACGCCTGGCCGCTCGGGCGTCGCGCCTTTTGCGGACATGTCCTGGTAGCGGGGAATGGGCCGGGCGATGTCGTAAAGCGCGTGCTGGATCTCTTCCGCGCTGGCGCCGGCCGGCAATCGCGCAAGCGTCTCGGAGACTTTGCCGAGCGCCTCGCGCTCGACTTGGTCGGCGAGGCGATAGCGCTTCTTCGGCGCGACGAAGTCGCGGAAATAGGCGACCGCGTAGCGGACGAGGCTGTCGAGCCGCGGATGGTTTTCCGGCGAAGCCGAGGGCGCGTAGCGGCGGAGGAAACCCCAGAGCACCGCCGGATTGTCGCTGTTGGCGACCGCCGCGAGGTTTAGAAGCATCGCGAACGAGACCGAGGTCTGCCCGCCCTCGCCATGCGTCAGCGCCTCCGGCGCGGGCGGCTCGCCGGAATGGACATGCCAGACGGGGTTGCCGAGCCGCTCCTTCCATTCCTGCCGCGGATAGGTCTCGAGAAACCCCAAATAGTCGTCCACGGTGCGCGGAATGACATCGAAATAGAGCCGCTTCGCCGCCATCGGCTTCTGGAACATGAAGAGCGACAGGCTTTCGGGGCTGGCGTAGGTCAGCCATTCCTCAATCGTCAGGCCGTTGCCCTTCGACTTCGAGATCTTCTGCCCGTTCTCGTCGAGGAAGAGCTCGTAGTTGAACCCGGCCGGAGGCTCGGAGCCAAGAACCCGCACGATCCGCGACGAGAGCTTGACCGAATCGATCAGGTCCTTGCCGGCCATTTCGTAGTCGACCCCGAGCGCGTGCCAGCGCATCGCCCAGTCGGGCTTCCATTGCAGCTTGCATTGGCCGCCGGTGACGGGCGTTTCGAACTCTTCGTTTGTGTCGGGGTCGCGCCAGCGGATCGTGCCGGCGCTCGCGTCGTGCGCCAGCACCGGCGCCTGCATCGACGACGCCGGTCCGCGGGTGGATCGGCAGGAAGGGCGAATAGGTCGCCGCGCGCTCTTCGCGCAGCGACGGCAGCATGATCGCCTGCACCTCGTCGAAGCGCGCGAGCATGGCGATGAGCGCCGCGTCGAACCGGCCGCTTTGATAGGCCTCGGTCGAGGACATGAATTCGTAGTCGAAGCCGAACCGGTCGAGAAAGCGCCTCAGCATGGCGTTGTTGTGCGCGGCGAAACTCTCGTATTGGCCGAACGGATCGGGGACCCTGGTCAGGGGCTTGCCGAGATGGGCGGCGACGAGCTCGCGGTTGGGGATATTGTCCGGAGTCTTCCTCAGGCCATCCATGTCGTCGGAGAAGGCGATGAGCCTGGTCCTGACCGCGTCGCCCGTCAGCACGCGGAACGCATGCCGCACCATGGTCGTCCGCGCGACTTCGCCGAAGGTGCCGATATGCGGCAGCCCCGAGGGGCCGTAGCCGGTCTCGAAAATCACTTCGGCTTTGGGGGCGTGCTCGAGCCGCGCGATCAGCTTTCGCGCTTCCTCGAACGGCCAGGCTTTGGAGACCTCGGCGGCCTCGCGCAACGGGGGCAAGACTTGATCCTGTTGGGACGCCCGGCTGTGGGGAGCGGGCGGCGGCAAAGCGGGCATTACTCGGAAATGCGGGGCGGCGAGTCAATCGGCATTGCCTGGGCGGCAAAGGAATCCGGCCGCGAGCCTGGGCGGTTTGCGCTTTGTTAGGATTCAGCGCGGCCTCATGTCTCGAAGCGTCTCGAGCCCTTTGCATGGTCAACCGCCGAATGTTCATCGCCGCCATGCTGGCGCTTCCGGCCGCGCGCATGCGCAGCGCGTATGCGGCGGTCGACGCCGCGCCAATGCTCCAGCGCGCCATCGATGAGGCTCAGCGCAGCGGGCGCGTCGGTCATGATCCCGCCCGGTGCAACTCCTGTCTCTCATCTCGCGATTTCGGGCGATGTGCGGCTCATCGGCGCGGGCCGATCGAGTCGGCTGATCGCGTTGGGTCCAGGGCCGATGCTGGCGATCGGACGCGCGGAAAACGTCGCGATCGAGAATGTCGCCTTCGACGGCGCGGGCAATTCGCCGGGCGGCGAAGCCGGCCTGGTGGAAGCGAGGGATGTTGCGAATTTAAGGTTGATCGATTGCGCGTTCGAGCACGCGCAAGGCTGTGGGCTCAGGCTCGAGCGTTGCGGCGGGCGCGTCGAGCGTTCTTCGTTCCGCGACCTGTCGCAATCGGCGCTGCACAGTCTCGATGCGACGGGGCTGACGATCGCGGATAATGACGTCGACGGCTGCGGCGCCAACGGGCTGCAGATCTGGCGCTCGGCGCCTGCTTATGACGGCGCAGTCGTCAGGGACAATCGCATCGGGCGCATCCGCGCCGACCCCGGCGGCGACGGACCCTACGGCAACGCGATCAGCGTCTTTCGCGCCGGCGGCGTCTCGGCCCATGGCAACGTAATCCGCGGCGCGGCCTTCTCGGCGATCCGCTTCAATTCGAGTTCCGACGCCCTGATCGCGAACAACGCCTGCTTCGACGCCGGCGAGACGGCCATCATGTCGAATTCGCCTTTCAGGGGGCCGTCGTGTCGTCGAACATGGTCGACGGCGCCTCGACCGGGATCTCGGTCACCAACTTCGATCAGGGCGGCAGGCTGGCCACGGTGACCGGCAACGTCGTGCGCAATCTCACGCGGCCGCTGCCGCAGGGCGGCGTGAACGCCGGCGTCGGCATTCATGTCGAGGCCGATACCGAGGTCAGCGGCAACGCGGTCGACAATGCAGCCTTCGCCGGGCTCATGCTCGGCTATGGGGTCGGCCTCAGCGACGTGATCGCGACCGGCAATATTTTGAGCGAGTGCGGCTATGGGATCGCCGCCTCGGTCGCGCCCGGCGCGGGGGCCGCGACGATCCGCGACAATCGCATCGTCCGCGCCCGGCAAGGCGCCATTGTGGGGATGGAATGGGACAGAGTGGCGGCTCCCGATCTGGTCACGGAGGCAGGAAAATATCCGCGTCTCACGATTGTCGGGAACGACGTGCGATAGCAGCAATTCATTAGGCGGGGCCAACCGGCGCCGCCACCCCTGCACGCCCCGGCGCCACGACCGCGCGTGGCGAGCGGCCGTGCGCGGTCTTCGCCCAATAGTGAGGCCTGAAGACGAGATCGACGATCGCCCACCAGGCCGCCGCCGAGACGAGGACGTAATAGACCGGCAAAAGCGCGAGCGCCTTGGCGGAGAACCCGAAACGCCGCTGTCGCGCCGCGACCATGGCAGGAATGACGATCGCCCATACCCCGGCAAGAGCGAGAATATAGACGAAGACGTCGGTCGCCTCCCTCGCGGCCGAGAGCTCGCCCGAGCCCGCGGAAAAAGCGCGCCACAGCGTGTCGATGGCGAATGCCGGCCAGAAGAGGGCGCTCATTACCGAGCCGAAGATCAGGACTGCCGCCGCCGCGGCGCGGCGTGTCCCGAGATCGCTTACGAACATGAGGGGTTTCCTCGAATGGACGACGAACGTCTGGATCCAGCCCTTCTGCCAGCGCACGCGCTGCCCGAACCAGTTGGCGAGCTCGTGCGGCGCTTCCTCGCTGGTGTCGGACTGGAGGCTCCCGACCTTGTAGCCGTAGCGCGCGAGGCGTACGCCGAGATCGGCGTCCTCGGCCACGTTCCATTCGTCCCACCCGCCGGCGCCGATCAGCGAATCGAGGCGAAAATGGTTGGACGTGCCGCCAAGCGCAATCGGCAGGTCGAGCGCGCTCAAGCCCGGATTGATCAGATCGAACAGGACCGCATATTCGATCGCAAACATCGCCGAGAGCCAGGAGTCGCTGGTGTTGCGGACGGCGAGCCGCGCCTGAAGGCAGTCGACGTCTGGCTCGTATGCAAAGCGCGAGGCCGCGAGCCGGAGCTGGCCCGGCGCCGGCTCGTCCTCGGCGTCATAGACGGCGAGGCAATCGCCTCTGGCCGACGCAAGCGCGAGATTGAGCGCGCGCGGCTTGGTCGACGGCTCTCCCGGAGGCGCGACGATCACCTCGTAGCGCGCCGGCAGTCTCAGCGCGAGGATGCGCGACAGGGTCTCGCGGTCCCTCCGCTCGACGACGAGCTTAATGTCGAGCTTGCTCTTCGGATAGTCGAAGGCGTCGAAGGCCTTGATGAGGTTCTCGACGACTTCGGATTCGTTGTAGAGCGCCGCGACCACCGTATAGACCGGAAGCTCGTCGTCGGAGAGCAGCGGCGGCCGGATCGTCGCGCCATTGGCGACCGCCGCCATCGACCGCAGCACGATCGAGGCGAGGAAAGTGAGCCAGCAACTCGCGGCCAGGGCCGCATCGAGCAGCTGAAGGTTGGCGATCCCGAGCGCGAGAGCCGCGGCCGCGAGCAGTCCCGCGGCCGCGGTCTGGCCGAGGCTCATGCCCGTTCGCGCGGAGAGGCCCGCAGGCAAGCGGCCGAGCGCGTCCTCGAGGATCGCCTCCCCGCGCTGCATTCTGACCAATGACGCGAACCGCTGCGGCGAGGTCACGGCGAAACTCGCCGGATGCAAGCGGCCGGACGACGTCATTTCGATGAGGCGCGATACCGAGCGCGCGTCCGGCGCGATGACCGCCCGGGCGCGATGGCCGCGTCCGTCGAGCGGGGCGACGCCGCATCTTAAGCCCCTCACGGCGTCGAACCCGGACGCGAACGGCGGATCGCCGCGATAATAGTCGCAACCCAAATGGCGGGCGAGCGCGCCATAGTAGGCGTCTTCGTGCAGGATCCCTTCATTGAGCAGCGCGTCCAGCGGACGCACGCCCATCGGGGCCCCGTTCATTGCGCTGAGCAGGCTTTGCGGCGAAAGACCCTGCCCGGCGATGAAGCCGAGCTCCGGGGGGAGAGCGCCTAACGCCGCCGCTGGTCCCTCGCCGCGAAGCGCGCGCCGATCGAGAGCCCCGCCGGACATTGACTCGCGCGCCGGCGCCGACCCAGTCTTCCGACCTCGTGAGATCCCCGCCATCGCCCCAAGCCGTGATTATCGTTGTTAACGCCAAATAGGACACAGATTTTCGGGATTGTCATGCGAGCGTTCGCTTTTCGGGCAAAAATTTTCGCCGCCGCCCTCACGGCTCTCGGCGCGTGGCCGTGCTCCGAGGTCGCGATCGCCGCTTCCCAGCCGTTCGTGCCGAGCTTCTCGGATCCGGCGCTGCGTCCCGAACGGCCGGACCTTTCGGGTATGCGCGCGATCCGGTTCCTCACCGCCGACGACTACCCGCCGCTCAACTTCGCCCTCGACGACGGGACGCTCGCCGGCTTCAACGTCGAGATCGCCCGCGCCATCTGCCAGACGCTCGAGATCGGCTGCACCATCCAGGCGCGTCCGTTCGACACGCTGATCAACTCGCTGACGACCGGGAAAGGCGACGCCGTCATCGCTTCGATCGCGGCGACGCCCGCGACCCGCGCTCAAGCCGACTTCTCGCAGCCCTACTACCAGACCCCGGCGCGCTTCGTCGCGCGCAAGGACTCGGCGTCGCCGGACGGGGCGGGCGCTCTCGCTGGAAAAACGATCGGCGTTGTCGCCGGATCGTCGCACGAAGCCTACCTCAAGGCGTTCTTTCCGGCCGCGAAACCGAAACCCTATCCGAACGCCTCGGCCCTCGAGACGGCGTTGCGCGCCTCCGAGATCGATGCGGCGTTCGGCGACGGGCTGACCTTCGCCGTCTGGCTGAACGGCGAATCCTCGCAAGGCTGCTGCGCCTTCCTGGGCGGCCCATATTCTGAAAGTCGATTCTTCGGCGAAGGCGTAGGCATCGCGGTCCGAACCGATGACGCGGAACTGCGCAAAGCGCTCAACTGGGCGCTGGCGCAAATGTTTTCTCGCGGGACCTATGGCGAGATTTATCTGAAATATTTTCCGGTCGGGTTTTATTGAAACGCGGCTCAGAAGCCGTCACCGCTTGCAGCCGCCTTCTTCAGCAGCAGGTCGACCGCCTCCGGCTCCGACGGAAATCCGGCCTCGACCCAGAGATCGCGAAAAGCGCTGAGGATCTCGCCAACCCGGGGGCCGCCCGGAATGCCTCGCGCGGCAAGATCCGCCCCGCCAACGGGAAGCTTAGGCTCCGGCGTCTCGGCGAGGAAACGATCGGCCTCGGCGAAGGCGGCGTCATCGGCGTTGGCGCTCGATTCGGCCTCGGCGAGCATGAGGGCGTCGCGCGCGGCGCGGCGCTTGGCCGCGAACAACAGCTTCTTGAGGTCGCGAACGCCAGGCGGCGTCTCGATGCCGTGCAGCGGCGTCAGCGCCGAGGCCGCAGCCGCAAGCCGCCGCCATTCGGCGTTGGCGAGCCGCAGCCGATCGTGAAGACGGTCGGCGTCCTCGGGAAGCGCGACGGCGAGCGCCGCCAGACGCAGCAGCGCGTCGGGTTCCGTACCACGAGCCTCTTCGACGGCGAGCAGACGCGCGAGCCTTCCGGGATAGCCCATTCCGCCGAGCAGCGGCTCGAGAAATCCGCACTCCCCCATCGTGCGCACGACGTCGGCCGCATGCGGGGCGACGATGAGTTTGAGAACTTCGGCGCGCACGCGCTCGCGCGACAGCCGGGCCATGCCGCCGCGCAAGCGAATCGCTGCGTCCAGTCCCTCGCGATCAATCGCGCCGCCTCCGAATCTCGCAGAAAAGCGGAAGAACCGCAGAATCCGAAGATAGTCCTCGCGGATGCGCGCCTCGGCGTCGCCGATGAAGCGGACGCGGCCCAGGGCGAGGTCGTCGAGTCCGCCGAGCGAATCATGAACGCGCCCGTCCGGGTCAAGCGAGAGCGCGTTGATGGTGAAATCGCGACGGCGCGCGTCGGCCGAAAAATCGCGGCCGAACGCGACCTTGGCATGGCGTCCGTCAGTCTCGACATCCTCGCGCAAGGTGGTGACCTCGATCGGCCGGCCGTTCACGACCAGGGTCACCGTGCCGTGAGCGACGCCGGTCAGCGCGACCTTGAATCCCGCCCTCCGCCCGCGTCGGATCACTTCCTCAGGCGTCGCGGTGGTGGCGAGATCGAAGTCGAAAGCGCTTTCGCCGAGCGCGAGATCGCGCACCGCTCCGCCGATCAGCCGCGTCTCCTCGCCCTCGCCGTTGAGCGCCCTAAGCGCCTTCGCCAGCGGGCCCTGCCTCAGCGGGGCAAGATCCTCGAGCCTCCCGTCCTTCAGGCCGGGCAAATCCGTCATTCGATCCGTCCCGGGACGAGGACCCCGTTCTCCTCGTGCGCCGGCACATAGGCGCCGTGGCCGCGCGGCGCGGCAAGATTGAGGACGACGAGTCCTAGGACCGCAGCGGCGAGCCCGATCAGCGTCATGACCGAGACGCGAAAGCCAGTCCAGTGTTCGACTTCGAGCGGGTAGCGGGCCCTCAGCAAGAGGTAGAGCGCGTAGGCCGCGAAGGGGACCAGGAACAACGCGAGCGGCTCGAGCACCTCCCGTGCCATCAGGAAAACAGCCTCTCGTACAGGTTCCGCAAAATGCCGGCGGTGGCGCCCCAGATATAGCGGTCCTCATGCGGCATGACGTAGAACTTTCGCATCCTCCCCTGCCATTCGCGCTGGTCGAGCCGGTGATTGGCGGGATCCATCAGAAATGCGAACGGCGTTTCGAACATTTCGTCGACCTCGAGCGGATTGATCGTAGACGCAAACGAAGGGTCGATGAGCGCCACGAGGGGCGCGATCCGAAATCCGGTGCCGGTGAGATAGGGGTCGAGCCAGCCGAGAGGTTCGACGAACCGTTCCTCGAGCCCGATTTCCTCATGGGCTTCGCGCAGCGCCGCCTCGCGCGGCGTCTCGCCCGGATCGATTTTTCCCCCGGGAAAGGCAATCTGGCCGGAATGGGCCCGCAAGTGCGAAGCCCGCTGGGTGAGCAGCACGGTCAGGCCGCCGGGGCGGGCGACGATCGGCGCGAGCACAGCGGCCGGGCGCGCAAGCGCCAGCACGTCCGCGCCCGGAGGCGGCCCGGTCAAGGCGAAGTCGCCAACCCTCGGCGCGCCCGCTTGAAGCGCGTCGAGGGCGAGTTCGGGCGCGAGCTTTCCTCGCGCCAGCGCGCGCAGAGCGTCGGCATCGAGATCGGACGGGCGATGAGGGGTCAAAGGCCCTCGATCTCGCTAATCCGGCACATCGGGAAGAAGACGCCGCGCGACCGCACGCCAAACCAGGCCTCGTCCCGCCAGGTCTCGGTCGTCCCCAGCGCCACCAGATCGTAGTAGAGCGCCCGCTTCACCAGCGCCCAGAGATTGTCGCGAACGCGGACATAGGGCTTGAGGCCCTCCGCCGCGCCATGCTCGAAGCGGAGCGGGTGCTGATCGTCGGCAGTCGCCGTGTCATCCACATTGGTGCGAAACGTCAGGCCGATATCGGCGCCCTCGCCCTCGACCTTGAGTTCGACCGCCAGAAAGGGAGCGTCGTCAACCTTGAGGCCGACCTTCTCCACCGGCGTCACCAGGACATAGCGGTCGCCGTCCTTACGCAGAATTGATGCAAAAAGCTGGACCAGCGGGAGCCGGCCGATGGGCGAGCCGCAATAAAACCATGTTCCGTCGGCAGCGATGCGCATATCGATATCGCCGCAGTCCGGCGGATCCCACAGGTGCACCGGAGCCGGGCCGCGCTTGCCGCGGCCGGTAGCCTCCGCGAGCCCCCTCAGAGCCTGCTCGGGAGGCTTGGCGCGGTCCGCCATGGTCTGGCGCGGGTTTACGGGCGGTTCTGACATCGGCATGATACGTGCTTCGCCGGAGGGACGCCCGTCCAATCTAGTGCGCCCGGCGTCAAAGCGAAACCGGACGCCAGGCGCTGCGGCGCAAAGGATAGCCGAATGAGTGTGACCGATACCGTGAGCCCCAGCCTCCTGACGCGCGACGTCGATTCGACGCTCGAGCGGATCGCCATGGCGCGCGCCGAGATCGGCGCCGTCATCTTCGGCCAAGAGCGGGTGGTCGATCTGACGCTCGCCATTCTCCTGGCGGGCGGGCACGGGCTCCTGATCGGCGTTCCCGGCCTCGCCAAGACGAAGCTCGTGGAAACGCTGGGGATTGTCGTAGGCCTCGACGCGCTGCGGGTCCAGTTCACGCCCGATTTGATGCCGTCCGACATCCTGGGCTCCGAGGTGATGGAGGAAGGGCTCGACGGCAAGCGCGTCTTCCGCTTCATTCGGGGCCCCATCTTCGCCCAGCTCCTGATGGCCGACGAGATCAACCGCGCGAGCCCCCGCACCCAGTCCGCCCTCCTGCAGGCGATGCAGGAGCACCACGTCACCGTCGCCGGCGCGCGGCATGACCTGCCGAGCCCGTTTCATGTGCTGGCGACGCAGAACCCGCTCGAGCAGGAAGGGGCCTATCCGCTTCCGGAGGCGCAGCTCGACCGCTTTCTCCTGCAAGTCGACGTCAGCTATCCGGACCGCGCGGCGGAACGCCGCATCCTCATCGAGACGACCGGCGACCGCGACGCGAAGCCGAGACCGGTCATGACCTCCGACGACCTGCTGGCGGCTCAGCGCATTGTGCGCCGCGCGCCGATCGGCGAACGCATCGTCGAGGCGATCCTCGACCTCGTGCGTGCGGCGCGACCTGGCGAAGGCGACCCGGAGCTGACCAAGGGGATCGGGTGGGGGCCGGGCCCGCGCGCCGCGCAGGCGCTGATGCTGGCCGCCCGCGCCCGGGCGCTGGTCGACGGACGGCTCTCGCCCTCGCTCGAGGACATCGCCGCGCTGGCCGAGCCAGCGCTCAAGCACCGCATGGCGCTCACATTCGCCGCCCGCGCCGAGGGCGAAACGACCACGGCCGTGATCGCGCGCCTGGTCGCGAAGTTCATTCAATGACCCAAGGGCCGCGTTCGCTGCGATGACGATCTCGCCCTCTATCCGTCAGGACGCCGCGACGCTGTCGGCGCGCCTGCCGAGCCTCGTGATCGCGGCGCGCAAGGTCGCACAGACCGTGCGCCACGGCGTTCACGGGCGCCGCCGCGCCGGATCGGGCGAAACCTTCTGGCAGTTCAGGCCGTTCGTATCGGGAGAACCGTCCTCCCGGGTCGACTGGCGGCGCTCGGCGCGCGAGGAGCGCGCTTTCGTGCGCGAGCGGGAGTGGGAGGCCGCTCACACGGTCTGGATCTGGTTCGACCGCTCGGCGTCGATGCGCTTCGGATCGAGCCTCTCGCAGACAACGAAAATCGACCGCGCGGCCGTGCTCGCGCTCGCTTTCGCGGACTTATGCGTGCGCGGCGGCGAACGCGCCGGTCTTCTGGGGCTCACGCGCCCGCTTGCGTCTCAGGGGGTCATCGAGCGTTTCGCCGAGGCGATCGCAACCGACGAGCGTCTGCATGGCGCGTCAGAAGCCGGATTGCCTCCGCTGGCGCCCGCGCGGGCCCGTTCGATGGCGCTGCTCGTCGGCGATTTTCTGGAAGAACCGGAAAAGACAGAGCAGGCGATGCGGGCGATCAGCGCCGAAGGCGCCATCGGCGAGCTTGTTCTGATCGTGGACCCGATCGAGGAGGTCTATCCGTTCTCGGGCAACGTCGAGTTTCTCCATCCGGCCGGCGGGAGCCGGTTGGTGAGCCCCCGGGCGCAGAATTTGCGCGAGGCCTATCTCGGCCGGCTTGCGGCGCACCGCGATGCGCTGCGGCGGATCTGCGGGCGCCTCGGCTGGGGCATGAACCTCCATCGCACCGACGCGTCCGCGGCGGAGGTGCTTCTGGCGTTGCGCGTGCGTCTGTCGACGCCCGAGTCCGGCGGCGAAACCAGGAGCGCCTGATCGAATGTTGGGCCTCCCGCTCGCCTTTGCCGCGCCCGCCGTTCTGGCCGCTCTCGTCGGCCTCGCGGCGCTCTATTTCCTGCTGCGCGTGACCCCGCCGCGGCCAAGGCAAGCCCTGTTTCCGCCGCTCCGTCTCCTCATCGGGCTCGACCCGAAGGATACCGAGCCGGCGCGAACGCCGTGGCCGATCCTCGCGCTGCGCCTCGCGATCGGCGCGCTGATTATCCTCGCCATGGCCGAGCCGCTGTGGAACAGCCTCGCGGGCCTCGCCGGCTCGGGCCCGCTGCTCGTCGTGATCGACGACGGGTGGGCGGCCGCCCCCGCCTTCGAAAAGCGGATCGACTATGCCCGGCAACGCCTGCAAGCGGCCGCCCGCGCTGGTCGCGTGGTCGCGATCAAGCCACTGTCGCAGGCCGCGGAAGCCGTTGCGCCCCTCGACATGGCCGAGATCGAGGGACATCTGCGATCGCTGGCGCCGGTCCCCTATGCGCCGGCGCGGGAAACCGCGCTGCCGGCGATCGAGCAATTTCTCGCTAGGGAGCCGAAGACTGAAATTCTCTGGATCGCCGACGGGGTCGAGCTCGGCGGCGCGAGCGGATTTGCGGCCAGGCTCGCGGCGCTCACGCGCTCGGTCGAGGTCGTGACCGATGGAACAGGCGCGCGCGCCGTGGCCGGCGTCGACAACGAGGCTGGCGCTCTCGCGGTCCGGCTGACGCGCTCCGATCGCCTCGCTCTGGCCAAGGGGCAAGTGCGCGCGCTCGACTCGCAGGGACGCGAAGTCGGCCGCGCGCCGTTCGACTTCGGCGACAATCTCCTGACCGACGCGCGCTTCGACCTGCCGGTCGAGGTGCGCAACGACATCTCGCGCATCGTGATCGACGGCGACCGTTCCGCCGGCGCGACCTGGCTCGTCGACGAGCGTTCGCGCCGCCGGCGCGTGGCGATCGCCTCGGGCGCCAGCGCCGACGTCGCCCAGCCGCTGCTCGCCCCGAACTATTATCTGAAGCGCGCGCTAGAACCTTTCGCCGATGTCAGCGAATGGCATGATTCGTCGAGCGATCCCATCGTCTCGCTGCTGGCGGAAAAGCCCTCGGTGCTCGCGCTCGCCGACATGAGCGTCGCCCCCGGACCGGAGCGCGACGCCATTCTCCAGTTTCTCGATCAGGGAGGCGTCCTGTTGCGATTTGCGGGCACGCGCCTGGCCGCGGGCGACGACGACCTGACGCCGAGCGAACTGAGGCGAGGCGGACGTCTGCTCGGAGGCGCGCTGTCCTGGGAGACCCCGAAGCATATCGCGCCGTTCGAGGCGGGTAGCCCGTTCTTCGGCCTCGCTGCGCCGGAGGAGGTCACGGTCTCGCGGCAGGTGCTGGCCGAGCCGGACGCGGCCCTCGCCGACAAAGTCTGGGCTCGGCTTGGCGACGGCACGCCACTCGTGACCGCCGGGCCGCGCGGCAAGGGCCTGATCGTTCTCTTCCACGTGACCGCCGACACGACCTGGTCCAACCTGCCGCTGTCGGGACTGTTCGTCGACATGCTGCGCCGGATCGTGGCCAAGGCTGGCGCGCCGGCCGCGGCGGCAAAGGCGAAGCCCGGAGAGCGCGCCGCAAGCTTGGCGCCCTGGCGGACGCTCAGCGGGTTCGGCGTTCTCGGGCCGCCGCCCGCCCAGGCCCAGCCGATCGGCGACGATTTTTCCGGCGTCGGCGATCCGCTGCATCCGCCGGGCTTCTACGGCGCGCAGGAGTCGCTGAGCGCGGTCAACGCGCTTGCGCAGGGCCAGGTGCTGGCGCGCGCCGACTATGGCCCGCTGACCGTGCGCGAAGGCGCGCTCGCGATCGCTCCGCCGATCGACCTGCGCCGCTGGCTGCTGCCGGCCGCGCTGATCGGCCTTATGATCGACGCGCTGATTTCCGCCCTGCTTGCGGGCGGCGCGGGATTTCGCCGTCGAAGCGCGGTCGCAGCCGTTGCATGCGCCTTGGCGATCGGCGCCTTTTCCATGCCCCATTCGGGCCGCGCGGCCGGCGCTGCCGGACCTCACGACATGGATGCAGCTCTTTCGACTCGCCTCGCCTATGTCATGACCGGCGATGCGGCGGTTGACGAGACTTCGAAGGAGGGGCTCGCCGGCTTGACGCGCGTGCTCGCCTCCCGCACCTCCGCCGAACTTGCCGAGCCGATCGCCGTCAATCCGGCGCGCGACGAACTCGCCTTCTATCCGCTGATCTACTGGCCGATCGTCGCCGGCCAGTCCCAACCGCAGCCCGAAGCGCGCACGCGTATCGCCGCCTACATGAAGAACGGCGGCACCGTCGTCTTCGACACCCGCGACGCTCTCGTTTCGCATCCGGGCGGCGCTCCGACCGAGGAGGCGCTCTGGCTGCGCGCGCTGCTCGCGGGAGTGGACGTGCCGGAGCTCGAGCCGGTGCCCCGCGACCATGTGCTGACCAAGACTTTTTACCTGCTTGACCGCCTCGTCGGCCGGACGGCGGTCGGGCAGACGTGGATCGAGGCGCTGCCGCCGGCCGATTCGAACGACAAGGGGAGGCCCGCCCGCGCCGGCGACGGCGTCTCGCCGATCATCATCGCCTCCGACGATCTGGCCGCAGCCTGGGCGAGCGACGCCGAGGGCGGACCGCTCTATCCGCTCATTCCCGGCGGGCCCCGCCAGCGCGAGCTCGCCTTCCGCAGCGGGATCAATCTCGTGATGTACACCCTCACCGGCAATTACAAGGCCGATCAGGTCCACGCCAAGGACATCATCGAAAGGCTCACCCGTTGAGCGTCTGGTCGATCGCCCTCTCTCCTTTCCTCCCGCCGTGGGCAATCGTTGCGCTGGCGGCTGTTGCGCTCGCCATCACGGTCGTTCTCGTCTGGCGTCGCGTGCGCGGCGCCTGGCTCCGGGCGCTCGCCTTCGCGCTCCTCATCCTGGGCCTCTGCGATCCCAATCTCGTGCAGGAGAACCGGCGCCCGCTGAAGGACATCGTCGCCCTCGTCGTCGACCGCTCCGCCAGCCAGGACATCGGCGAGAGACCGGGGCAGACTGACAAGGCGCGCGACGAGGTGAAGGCGCGTCTCAACGCGCTCGGCGACGTCGATCTGCGCGTCGTCGAAACCTCGCGGCAGGAATCGGACACCGAGGGCACCAAGCTCTTCTCCGCGCTGCGGGGGGCGCTCTCGGACGCGCCGCCGGAGCGGGTCGGCGGCGCGATCATGATTACCGACGGCGACGTGCACGACATCCCGGGAACCGCCGCCGCGCTCGGCTTCTACGCCCCGCTGCATGCGCTGATCACCGGCCACGAGGGCGAGCGGCAGCGCCGGATCGAACTCATCGAGGCGCCGCGGTACGGCATCGTCGGCAAGGATCAGGTGATCGCGCTACGCGTCCTCGACAGCGCGGACCATGGCGAGCCGGTCAGGCTGACGGTGCGCCGCGACGGCGCGACGATCGACGAGACCGACGCCAAAGTTGGCGAGCGCATCAATGTCGAGGCGCCGATCGACCATGCCGGCCCCAACGTGATCGAGCTCGAGGTTGCTCCGGTCGAGGGCGAGCTTGCGACCGACAGCAACCGGGCGGTCGTCAATATCGAAGGCGTGCGCGACAAGCTGCATGTGCTGCTCGTCTCAGGCAAGCCCCATCCGGGCGAGCGGATGTGGCGCAATCTGCTCAAATCGGACCCGAACGTCGATCTCGTCCATTTCACCATTCTGCGGCCGCCGGAAAAGGGCGGCGACGGCACGCCGATCAATGAACTGTCGCTGATCGCCTTTCCAGTCGCCGATCTCTTCGGTCGTAAGATCAAGGACTTCGACCTGATCATTTTCGACCGCTACGCTCAGCAGTCGATCCTGCCCTACGCCTATCTCGACAATATCGCCAATTACGTCCGCGACGGCGGCGCGCTGCTGATGGCCGAGGGTCCGGAGTTCTCCACGCCCGACGGCCTCTACTACTCCCCGCTCGGCGCGATCGCGCCGGCCGAACCGACGGGCGAGGATGTCGAGGCGCCGTTCCAGGCCAAAGTTTCGGAAGAAGGCCTTCGCCACCCGGTCACGCGCGGCCTTGCAGGTCTCGACGCCAAAAGCGGCGACGGCGAATGGGGCCGCTGGTTCCGGCTGATCGGCGCACGGGCGACCGGCGGCGAAACCGTGATGAACGGCCCGGACGACAAGCCGCTCCTCATGCTCTCCCGCGTCGACAAGGGACGTGTCGGTCTGCTGCTCAGCGACCAGATGTGGCTCTGGGCGCGCGGTTATGACGGCGGCGGCCCCTATCTCGATCTTCTGCGCCGTCTCGCCCACTGGCTGATGAAGGAGCCCGAGCTCGAGGAAGAGGCGCTCCGCGCCAGCGCCAAAGGACACGATGTCACGGTCGAGCGTCAAAGCGCGAGCGGCGCGGAACGCGAAACCGATCTCGTGGCGCCGGACGGCACAAGAACGAAGCTGACCATGACGGCCGAAGCGCCCGGCCTCAGCCGCGCGCATGTCGCAGTCGACCGCTACGGCCTCTATCGCGCCGAGGACGGCCAGCATGTCGCGCTGGTCAGCGTCGGCCCAGACAATCCTCTCGAAATGCAGGACGTCGTCTCGACTCCGGAAAAGCTGCGCCCGATCGCCGAGACGACCGGCGGCACGGTGCATCGGTTGGCCGCCGCCGGCGGCGTCGTCGCCATCCCTCGCGTCGTGAGTCTCAATCCGGGGCCGAGCTACGGCGGCAGCGACTATATCGGGATCAAGCGGACCGGCTCGAGCGAACTGATCGGCGCACGCTCCACTTCGCTCGCGTCCGGGTTCTTCGGTCTGGCGTTTCTTCTCGGCGCCGTCGTTGCGGCCTGGCTCGCCGAAGGCGGCCGCTTGAGGCGGGGCGGAAACTGAATGCGGCGCCCAGACTAGGATCGCTCACTTCGCCCTGGCGAAGCGGAGCCCGATGAACGCGGAGAGGGACGCGGCCGAGAAGGCGTTGAGCGCAAAGAGCCGCGCCGGATCCTCGGCGCCCCAGTCCTCAAGCGGCGGGCCGTAGCGGCCGTGCAGCGCCAGAGAGGCGCAATAAATAAGGATGACCAGCGTCCGCGACGCGATCGCCTCGCCGGCCGAAAAGCCAACGATCGCCAGCAGCGCGCACGGAAACAGGAAGAGTTCCGTTCCCGCGGCCGGTCCCATCAGCTTCGTCGAGTAGAGCGTATCCGCGAGCCCGACCAGCGGCAGCGCGAGCCGCGCGCTCCACGCGGAACGGCTGGCGAGCGCGGGAATGAGCGCGTAGAGCGGGGCGGAGGCCATTGTGGCCAAGGAGAGCGCTGCGGCATGGGCGCCGATCAGCGCCCAGACGGTGAGCGGATAGGTCGGCTTGTTGAGAAGAATGATCCAGGCCGTCGAAACGCAAGCCGCGGTACGGCCGTCGGGCGGCTCAGCCATCTCAGTCCCGTCCCGGATAGTCGAAGCCGGGTGTCGTCGAGGGCGGCTCGCGTCGTGGCAAAACGGGCAAGTCAGTGGTCCCTCTCACCAGTCTCTTACGCAATCCGCGCGGCCGTGGTTTTCACGGTCGCCCGTAAATCCGCCAGCGGCTGCGTTCTCCGCGGCCTCGTGTGCAAACACTTAGCTGGAGCCGAATGGGTTCGTAGTCACATAGACATCCGCGACGCAAAAGCGTTGACCCTCGCTTTGGGGAATTCTCGGCCGCCCGGTAAACCGGGCCGGGCGCATCATCGTATCCATCTCAAGTGGCGCTCGGGCTGGTCTCCTGCGCCGGTGTCGAGGATCTCGATGATCGGGCTTAGGGCGGGCGGAGCGGCGCTTCTTTTTCTGGGCGGTTCAGCAAACGCGGCGGAGCCGTCCCTGCTTGGGGATTGGGCCCGCGGAGACGGCAAGGCGCTCGTGCGGTTCGAACCCTGCGGGAGCGCGGTCTGCGCCGTGAACACCTGGATCAAGCCCGGAACGGCCGACGAAAAGGTCGGCGACAGGCTTGTGTTGAACGTGTCCCCGTCCGGCGCCTCGGTCTTCACTGGCGAGGCCTTCGATCCGCAACGAAACATGACCTTCCGCATGCGCATGGAAGTCGGCTCTGCGACGATGACGACCCGCGGCTGCGTCCTCGGCGGCCTCATTTGCAAGACGATGGATTTTCGCAGGCTGAGCGCCGCGACAAAATGATCGGGGACCGGGAGGCGCCCGCAGCATGAAGGTCAATCTCGCCGGCTATCTGACCACCCTCGCCGCATTTCTCGGCATCGATTTCATTTGGCTGTCGTTTTCGAGCGAAAGGCTCTACCGGCCGATTCTCAAAGACATCCTCGTCGACGGCTTTCGTCCAGCGCCGGCGATCGTCTTTTATCTCCTCTATGCGGCAGGCCTCGTCTATTTCGCGGTGCGCCCGGGCCTTGCCGCCGAATCCTGGCGAACGGCGGCGCTCAACGGCGCCCTCTTCGGCTTTTTCGCCTATGCAACCTATGACCTGACCAGCCAGGCGACGCTGAGAAACTGGACGACGACGCTGACCGTCGCGGACATGGCGTGGGGCACGGTCCTGTCGGCGGCCGCCGCCGCGATCGGCGTCGCCGCGACAATGGCCATCGCCGGCGACGGTTGATTGACTCCAGCTTAAATGCGGTCCTTTCATCGGAGTATGAAGATGTCCCACGAAGATTTTTGCCAGGTTAAAGTCCACGGCGCATGGGAGGCGATCGATATAGCTGATGCTCTAAAGGACCATGTTGGCCAAGTTGAGCGGGCAACCGGGATGAGCCTGATAGTGCTCAAAATGAGCGCGTGCGCCGTCGCTGTAGGCCTTGTGAGCGCGGACGCGGCCATGACATTTAGGACACCGCATCATACTCGAAACGTCGTCGCCTCCTAGCGACAGAATCTGCTGTTATGCTCGACGAGCCTCGGCGAGCGCTTCGCCTAGCAGCCTGTCGGACTGAGTTTTGAGATTGGGGGTCGAACGGGTTTTTCGATTTGCGCCGGCAGATCGGGCTTTGTGGGGTTCCGATTGAGCCTGTTGGAGGCGGTAGGCTGGATAGTCCGCGCGTCGGGTTTCGCTCCCTTTAGCAGGCGGGGTTGAGGACGAACATCCGTTTCAAATTCCAGGCCATGATCACGAGGCTCCACTCGCCGCGCACGTTTTCGAGCCCGCGCAGGGAAAATTGACGGAATCCGAGCGCGGCTTTGATGATGCCGAACACCGGCTCCGGGGTCTGCTTGCGCAAGGCGTAGAGCGCTCGGCCCTCAGGCGACTTCAGCCGATGCGCCATCGCCTCGACCGGCGTCGGGTCCCTCGGCGCCTCGGGCGCCGCCGCGAAGCGCTCGCTCAGCGGCGGGTGGTGGGGCTGGCGGCCCATCGCGATCACCGGTTCGACGCCCGCCTTTTCGCACGCGGCCACGGCGCCCGCGCTGAAATAGCCGGTGTCGGCCAGCAGATGGTCAACCTTGCCCAGGCCTTCGGGCAACGCGCCGATCTTCTCCAGCATCGGTTCGACCTGCTGCTTGTCATTGGGCGCCTGAACCACATCGACGGCCACGACCAGAAGACTTCCCGCAGCGACCGCGGCTTGCGCATTGTAGCACTGGTCGAAGCCGCCGCCCGCCACCGGCATGATGCGCGACTCCGCGTCGGTCAGGTTGACCTGATCGGTCGGCAGCGGCCCTTCGGTCGGCGGCGCCGGCGGCTTTCCCCCGGGCTTCTTGCCCGTCGCCGCGGTCTTCGCCTCGCGCGACGCCATTTTGGCTTGGTGCTCGGCCATCTCGCGCGCATGCCGTTCCTTGGCCCGAGCCTCGATCTTCGCCTTCGCCTCGGCCAGCTTACGAAGGCGCTCCTCGCGCCGCGCCAGTTCGTCGGGAATCGACATCCCGTCGGGAACGTCGGCCGCATCCGCAGCCTCGGCTCGGGCCAGCAAATCGGCGACCTCGGCCTTCAGTTGCGCCTCGATCCTGCCCACATGCTCATAGGAAAGCGCGCTGTGCCGGCTGGCGTTGGCGTGGATCTTCGTCCCGTCCAGCCCGATTATGCCCATCTTCAAGACGCCCATCTCGCGCGCCAACTGAAGAACCTCGACGAACAGCTCCTCGATCTCCTTTAAGAACCGCCGCCGAAACGCGGCGATCGTGTCGTGGTCGGGATGATCGTTCGCCGCGATGAACCGAAACGCTACCGAGTCGTAGGTCGCCCGCTCGAGCTTCCGGCTGGAGAATGTCCCCGTCGCGTACCCGTAAACCAACAGGCCCAGCAACATCCGGGGATGATACGAAGCCGACCCCGAACCTCGGTAAGCCCCGCTCAGCCGGCCCAGGTCGAGACCGTCGATAACTTCGACAATGAACCGCGCCAAATGCTTCTCCGGAAGCCACTCGTCCACAGAAGGCGGCAGCAGATACCCCGTCTGCCGATCGATCGTCCGAAAATTGGCCATCAAAAAAACCCGCCGCCCTGCGCCAATCAACGATTGATTCTAGCGTGGCCGCAGGCTCGGCGTTAAGTCCGACAGGCTGCTAGGCGTGGGGTCCTCTGCTCGTCTCAAGGCTTGCGGCCATCCCCCGGGAGCGATAGGAACACCACGTTTTCGTGGGACCCCTGTCGATGAGAAAAGTCTACGCCAACGCCGATGAAGCGCTCGCCGGCGTCGCCAAGGACGGCATGATGATTATGGCCGGAGGCTTCGGCCTCTGCGGCATCCCCGAAACCTTGATCGAAGCCCTGCGCAAAACGGGCGTGAAAGGTTTGACCGTCGTCTCCAACAACGCCGGCGTCGACGGGATCGGGCTCGGCGTCCTGCTCGAAACGGGCCAGATCAAGAAGATGATCTCGAGCTATGTCGGCGAGAACAAGATTTTCGCCAGCCTCTATCTCTCGGGCAAGCTTGAGCTCGAGTTCAATCCGCAGGGGACGATGGCGGAACGCATCCGGGCCGGCGGCGCGGGCATTCCAGCCTTTTTCACCCGCACCGGCGTCGGCACGATTGTCGCGGAGGGCAAGGAAATCCGCGATTTCAACAACGAGGCCTTCGTCATGGAGACCGGCCTCGTCGCCGACATTTCACTCGTCCACGCCTGGAAGGGCGATACGGAGGGCAACCTCGTCTACCGGAAGACCGCGCGCAACTTCAATCCGATGATGGCGACCGCGGGCAGGCTCACCATCGCCGAGGTCGAGTATCTCGTGCAGCCGGGCGAAATCGATCCGGATCACATCATCACCCCAGGCATTTTCGTCCAGCGCATCGTTCATGTGCCGAACGCCGAGAAGCGCATCGAGAGCCGCACGACGCGCAAGCGCGTCGCGGCCTGATCGAGGAGATAACCCATGGCCTGGACCCGCGACGAAATGGCGGCGCGCGCCGCCAAGGAGCTGAAGGACGGCTTCTACGTCAATCTCGGCATCGGCATTCCGACGCTCGTCTCGAACTTCATTCCCGAAGGCGTGAACGTCCAGCTGCAGAGCGAAAACGGCATGCTCGGCATGGGTCCGTTCCCGTTCGAGGGCGAAGAGGACCCCGATCTCATCAATGCAGGCAAGCAGACCGTCACCGAATTGCCGACAACCAGCTATTTCTCCAGCGCTGATTCCTTCGCCATGATCCGCGGCGGCCATATCGACCTTGCGATCCTCGGCGCGATGCAGGTCTCGGAGACCGGCGATCTGGCGAACTGGATGATCCCCGGCAAGATGGTCAAAGGCATGGGCGGCGCGATGGACCTCGTCGCCGGCGTCAAGCGCATTGTCGTGGTGATGGAGCACGCGGCGAAGGACGGACCGAAGCTCCTCCATCATTGCACGCTGCCGCTGACCGGCGCGAAGGTCGTCGACCTCGTCATCACCGATCTCGGCGTCTTCAGCATCGACAAGCACGGCTATCGCGGCACGGCGCTCATCGAACTGGCTCCCGGCGTCAGCCTCGACGAGATCGCCGCCAAGACCGAGGCGAGCTATCGCGTGGCGCTGAATTGAGCATTCTCCCCCGAACGTCTCCGCCCGCCTCCAGGCGCGAGCGCTAAAAGTTCGCCATCCACTTGTCGACCCCAGCGATTTTTGACGGCAACATTTTCTTGCTGAAAAGCAGAATTTCGTCTACGATATCGCCATAACGGTTCAAGGGATTCGGCTCTCTCATTTCTTTGTCCCGACTGGCGGAGAACGATTTGACGTATCCTGATCGATCAATTTGGTCCGAGGCGCCCAGAAATATTTTTTCCAGCTCGACGCTCATAACCCATTGGAAAGTCCCGATTCAGAATAGCAGATTACAAATAAAAGCAAGCGAACGAAAGCTCGCGAAAGCCAAAACGAAAGCTCGCGCAAGTTCATAAAAACAAATTGTCTATGTTATTGCGAAAGCCGGATCCGTGACGGCCGCTCGCGCCGTCACGGATCCGCCTCCGCTTACTTCTTGACCAGCGGGCAGGCCGAGTCGGCGAGCTTGCCGAAGGCCTCTTCGCCCTTCATCGTACTGAGGAGCTTGTAATAGTCCCACTCGCCCTTCGATTCCGACGGCTTTTTCACTTCCATGATATACATGTCGTGCTCGAGCAGCCCGTCGGCGCGAATGACGCCGTCCTGAACGAACGCGTCGTTGACTTTCGTCTTGCGGAGCTCGTCCATCACCTTGTCGGAGTCCGTCGTGCCCGCAGCCTTGACCGCATTCAGATAAGTCAGGGTGGCGGAATAGATGGCGGCTTGCGGAAAGGTCGGCTGTCGCTTCACCTTCTCGCTGAAGCGCTTACCGAAGGCGCGGGTGCGATCGTCGAGGTCCCAGTACCAGGCGGTGGTCAGCACCAGACCCTGGGCGATGTCGAGGCCGACCGCGTGGATGTCGGTCAAGAATACTAGAAGCGCAGCGGGCTTCATGGTTTTGGTAAGGCCGAACTCCGCCGCGGCCTTCAGGGAATTGGAGGTGTCCGTCCCGGCGTTGGCGAGCGCGAGCACCTGGGCGCCCGACCCCTGCGCCTGCAGCAGATAGGAGGCGAAGTCGGAGGTTCCCAACGGCACCCGCACGTCGCCGACCACGGTCCCTCCGCCCGCCTTCACGACGCTCGCCGCGCCGTTCTCCAGCTGCGTTCCGAACGCGTAATCGGCGGTCAGGAAGAACCAACTCTTGCCGCCCTCAGCGAGGATGGTTCTTCCGGTCCCGTTAGCGAGGGCGGTCGTGTCGTAGCCGTAGTGGATCGTATAGGGCGTGCAGTCCTTGCCGGTCAGCGATGCGCCCGCCGCCCCTATGGCGAAGAACGGGACCTTCTTTTCTTTGACGGCCGCGTTCATCGCGAGGCTGACGCCGGTGTTGGAGCCGCCGAGCAACATCGTCAGGCCGCCGGTGTCGGCCCATTCGCGAAATTTCTGCTGGCCGATGTCCGGCTTGTTCTGGTGATCGGCGGTCAAAAGCTCGATCGGCTGGCCGAGGACCGTGCCGCCAAAATCGGCGATCGCCATTTTGATCGCCTCGACGCCGCCGGCGCCGATGATGTCGGCGTAAGGGCCCGACATGTCGTCGATAAGGCCGATCACCGCTTTATTCGAAGCAGCGTATGCCCCCTCGGCCGTCAGAAACGCGCAGAGCGCGATCGCAGACAGCAACAAACTTCTGGGCGTCTTCATGACTATCTCCTCCCGGTTCGCGCCGCGTCACTGCCCCGCCTAGCAAGATCGCGGTCCATGGCGTCATATTGCTTGCCGCGTCGCCGCAAGGCAAGACGCGCCGACGACGCTTGGCTTGTGAAACGAACTATCCCTATAACGCCCACCATGAGAAAGGCTTCCCGGCAAAAGCGAGCGGCCCTGGCCGAGATCGTCTTCGAACGATTGTCGGCGGTCGAGCCGGCCCCGAAGGGAGAACTCGACTACGTCAATCCCTTCACGCTGCTGGTGGCAGTGGTGCTGTCGGCGCAGGCGACCGACGCCGGGGTCAACAAGGCGACCCGCTCCCTGTTTGCGGTCGCCAATACGCCCCAGAAAATGGCGGCTCTTGGGGAGGAGGCGCTCGCCGGGCGGATCAAGACGATCGGTCTTTATCGCTCGAAGGCGAGGCACGTCATCGCGCTTTCGCGCGCAATCGTCGACCAGCACGGAGGCGAGACGCCGCGCGACCGCGCCGCGCTCGAGGCACTGCCCGGGGTCGGTCGAAAGACCGCCAACGTCGTCCTCAACACCGCATTCGGCGAGCCCACGATCGCGGTCGACACCCATGTGTTCCGTGTCGCCAACCGGCTCGGGATTGCGCCCGGCAAGACGCCTCGCGAAGTCGAGGACGAACTGATGCGCGTCGTCCCCGAACGGTTCCTGCCCCACGCGCACCACTGGCTCATTCTGCACGGGCGCTATGTTTGCAAAGCACGGAAGCCTCTGTGCGGCGCCTGCGTTTTGGTCGACGTCTGCCCCTATGAGCCGAAGACCGTCGCCGCTTCGCCTCGCGACAACGCCTCCGCCGCGTAACAGGGATTTCGGTGGTACCGCCACCCCGGCTCGAACGGGGGACCTCTAGATCCACAATCTAGCGCTCTAACCAACTGAGCTATGGCGGCCTGACGAGGTGGGCCGGGAAACTAGTGTCAAAGGCTCGACGTGGCAAGGCCTCGCGGCTGGCCGCGGCTGGCCGGGGAATCCCGCAAATGGGCGCGCCGCCCGCCAAAAAAGCGGGCGGCGCTAAGGAGCGGCGCGTGGGAGGACCGCGCCGCTCGATGCGGCGTCAGACGGCGATCTTGAAGGACTTGGCCATCTGGTCCTTGAGAGGCTCGAAGGCGTCCGCCACCGTCTTCTGCGTGAGGGCGCCGATGTCCTTGGCCTGTCCGCTCATCGCGTCGACTTGCTTGCGGGTGAACTCGCTCTGCAGGGCGACAAGGTCGGCGATCGATTTGACGGCGAACGACGCTTTCACGAACTCAAAATTCGCTTCCGTGTTGGAGCGCAAGGCCTCCAGGGCCTTGGCGTTGATTGCGATCACGCCGTCCTTGGCGGCGGTGAAACTCTGCTCGAAGGCACTGGCGGCCTCGTCGGCCGAAACCTTCGCCTTGACGAAGGTGGCTCGCGATTCGGCCACGCCTTTTTCGAGCGCGGCGCGGACGCTTTCCTGCATTCCGGCGACCGGCTCGACGGAGGCCTCAACAACTTCAGCCGCCGTTTCGGCGACGGCCGGCACGGCATCGGACAAGGGCGCCGCCGCGGCTCTGGGAGCGGTGTGCGGGGCGATGCTTTTCTTCGAAACGGCCATGGTCTTTCCTTTCTTTCTAAGATGAGTGGGACAGGAGTCGGATGTCAGCGCGAACCTGGGGTCAGGCCCTTCTGGAAAAGGGCGCCAAGCTCCTTGGCCTGCGTCTGGAGGGCGGCGAGCTGGGTCTTCAGATATTCGCTCTGAAGCGCGAACGCCTCTTGCGGATCTTTCGCCCGAACGAGCTTATGCGCGAGTTCGAACGCCGCGTTCACATTCTGCTCGGTATAGGTGAGGACGTGAGCGCTGACTGATTTTGCGCCGCCCTCCCCGGAATGGACCGCCTCGCCTGCAACTCCCGCCGTGCGCTGTGCAACCGCGAGAAAACCCTCGAACGCCTTGCGCGCCTGCTCGACGCTACGCTCTGCGAAATCGCGCAACTCGTTAGGAACCTCGAACGGAGAATTGGACATTTTCATCCCTTTGCACATGGTCCAGCCGGAAACCGGCTCATCCATCGTGTGGCGCAATATAAGGCGCCTCTTGTTGCAGTGCAACATGATTTTTGCGCCGCACCACTATTTTAACCCTTCGACAAATCCGATCCGCAGAGGCGTGGTGGAATCAGGACAACAGGGTTAAACATCCGCTAATTGTCTGCTGCGCCGACGCGATGTCAGTGCGCTGACTGCGACACGTTTCCATCCCGAGCCGCTCGTGCCCTTTTCGCCGCCGACATCTTCAAAATCCCGCGCGGCCATGACGTCCGATGCGGCCGACGCTGTTTTCGGCGTCGCGGTCGAAGTCGAAGCGCGGCTTCTGATCATCGATACCCAGGCGCAGATCGTCTACGCGACGCCGGATGCTCTCGAGCTTTTTGGCGCAAAAGACCGTTCGGACCTTCAGGCCCGGCTCCTCTCGGGCGAGGGACCGACGGCCCGCCGCTTGCGTCATCTGACAGCGTCGCTGCCGATCGGAGAGAGACCCCGTCTCGAGCGGGTGCGCTTTTTTCCGCAAGGGCGAGCGGCGAGCTTCAATCTGCGCTGCGCCCGCGTCGGCGCTCCCGACGGCGCCGCATATCTCGTGCTTTGGGCGCCGGGCGCGGGCGCCGGGCGCGGCCAGATTCGCCCGGGCGTTGGGGAGGGCGCGGATGCGGGCTCCGCGGAAGCGATTGGCTTCGATGCCCCCGCTCCTTCGATCAAGCCTTCGACGAAGTCGCGATTTCTGTGGTCGCTCGACAAAGAGGGGCGCTTCGGGCCCCCGGACCCTGTCCTCATCGAGGTGCTCGGCGCGAACGCGCCTGTCGCTGGCGAAACGCTCGACGCGTTGCGGCTGCGGTCGGGTTTGGCGCACGGCGACGACTTGATCCGGGCCTTCGACAAGCAAGAGACATTCGCCGACGTCCCCGTCGTCTGGCCGTCGGCCAACGAAAATATCAGACTTCGAATGAGGCTTTCGGCGGCGCCGGTGTTCGAACGTGGACGCGACTTCGGCGGGTTTCGCGGATTCGGGCGCCTTGACGAAGCAACGCACAATTCCGACGCGCCCGAACGTGTCGACACAGCGGCGTTCGTCGCCATTGCCAGCCGCGAAATGAACGCCGGGGGCGAAGCCCTCGACAGTAAGGCGGCCGAGAGTCGAAACGCCCCCGCCGCGGAAGAAACGGCAAAGGCGGCGGCGATGGTCCCGGCGGCCGACGCCCAGGCGGACCCTGGTCTGGCGGACGGCCCGGCGGAAGGAAGTGAGCTCGCTCCCGCCTTGCCTGAAAGCTCGGACAAAGATCGGGACCGCGTCGCGTCCGAGCCGATCCAGGAGGCGGATGCAGGGCCCGGTTTCGAGACGCCTCGCGATAATCGCTCCGACGATGCGCCACGCGAACCGGTAAATGCGCCGCCGGAACGCACCGCCGAAATCTATGTGCTTCGCCAGACCCACGCCGCGACATCGAAAATCGTTCCGATCCGTCTCGGCGCCGTCGAACCGTCGGCGCTCGATCCGAGTTCGGGCGGCGACAGCGTCGAGCTTAGCAAGAGCGAGCGCGACGCCTTCCGCGAAATTGCGCGAGCGCTGATCGGCCGGACGCCCCATGCGGCGCGGGATTCCGGAGCCGAAGACGAGACGCCGATCGGCGACCCGCCGGGCCACCGCGACCCGGCTTTCGCTGCATCGCCCTCCCCGCCCACCGGGCAGCGCGACCCGACCGCCGAGGCGCCGGTCCAGCGCAATGCCTGGGCGCTCCTCGACCGACTGCCGATCGGCGTGCTGGTCGTCCGGGACGCACAGGCGCTCTACTTAAATCACACGCTGCTCGACCTTATGGGCTATCGCGATGTCGCGCATTTCGAAGCATCCAACGGGCTTACGGACATGTTCCAGGGACACGGTCCGCAGGCCATGTCGATGCAGCAGGGCGGCGCTCTTCGCATCAACAGGGCGGACGGCCAGCCTCTCGCAGTCGAAGGCCGCGCGCAGGGGGTGAACTGGGACGGCGCTCCAGCCACGCTGATCGCGTTTCGCCGACTGCGAGAGGCGGACCTCGGCGATGACAGCCACCACGTCGAGGACGGGACGCGCAGCCGCAACGGCGCCGCAAACGATTTGCAGGACATGCTTGATCGCGCCGCCGACGGCGCGGTGACCCTCGACTCGGCCGGACGCATCCTCTCTCTGAACCAGCCTGCGGAAAGGCTGTTCGGCTATGATGAGAAGGACGTCGTCGGCGAGTCCGTTCTCATGCTGCTCGCGCCGCAGAGCCATCCCGAAACGACCGCCCGACTCGAGAGCCTCAGCCGCGACCGCGATTCCTCCGCGGCCGGCGGACCCGTTCAGGTCGTGGGCCGCGATCGCACCGGTGGCGCGCTCAGCCTTGCCTTGACATTGGCGCGGGTCGGCGCACCGGAAGCGCCCCACTATTGCGCCCTCGTGCGGGACATGAGCCGCGAACAGGAGGCAGGCCGGAGACTCAAGGCCGCACAGGCAGCCAGCGCGGCGAAGACGGATTTTCTGGCTCAGGTCAGCCACGAGATCCGCACGCCGCTGCATGCGATTCTGGGCTTCGCAGAGGTCATGATGGAGGAGCGCTTCGGTCCGATCGGCAACGAACGCTACAAGGATTATCTGAAAGACATCCATGCTTCGGGCGCGCATGTGATGAGCCTCGCCGACGATCTCCTCGATCTCAGCAAGATCGAAGCCGGCAAGCTCGAGCTGGCCTTCGCGCCGGTTGACGCCAACAATCTGATTCGGGATTGCGTTTCGATGATGCAGCCTCAGGCTGCGCGCGAGCGCATCATCATGCGCGTGTCTCTTTTCGACCGTCTGCCGCAGGTGATGGTGGACGAGCGCTCGCTGAAGCAGATCATGCTGAACCTGATGTCGAATGCGGTGAAGTTCAACGAGCCAGGCGGCCAGGTTATCGTATCGACCGCGGTGGACGCCGCCGGTCAAGCGGTCATCCGCGTGCGCGACACTGGCGTTGGAATGAGCGAAAACGAAGTCGGCCTCGCGCTCGAACCGTTCAGCCGGATCGGCCGCGCCGCTGGCAAAGGCGGCGCTGGCCTTGGGCTGCCGCTGACGAAGGCGCTGATCGAAGCGAACGGAGCCGAATTTTCGATCAAGAGCCGTCGCGATCAGGGAACGCTGATCGAGATCGCATTCCCGACCGGGCGCGCGGCTTAAGTCGCAAAAAGGGAGAAGCCGCGATGGCGCGCCTCTATTGCGCGCTTCTCCAGAACCGCCGGAGAGACCCTCTGTCAAACAGCCGCATCGAAACCGACAGCCTCGGTCCGGTCGAAATTCCCGAGGGCAAGCTTTGGGGCGCCCAGACGCAGCGCGCAATCGAGCACTTCAACATCGGCCGCGATCTCATGCCGGACGAGATGATCACGTCCTACGCGATCGTGAAACGGGCGGCCGCGGAGGCCAATCACGACCAGGGCCGTCTTGGGGACAAGGAGCATCGGCTGATCACGCAAGTCTGTGACGAGATACTGGCGGGCCGGCACCGGGACATGTTCCCCTTGCATGTCTGGATGAGCGGCAGCGGCACGCAGTTCAACATGAACGTCAACGAGGTGATCGCCAACCGCGTCGCCGAGCTCGAGGGCCTGCCGCTCGGCGGGAAGCGCCCCGCGCATCCCAACGATCACGTCAACATGTCGCAATCGACCAACGACACGTTTCCGACCGCGATGCACATCGCGGCTGCGACGGGGGTCGCGACGCGTCTCATCCCCGCAGTCTCGGCCCTCCGCGACGCGATCGCAGCCAAGGCCGAGGCATGGGCGCCGATCGTCAAGATCGGCCGCACCCATCTCCAGGACGCGACGCCGCTGACGCTTGGCCAGGAATGGTCGGGTTACGCCGCCATGCTGACCGACGGCGTCGAGCGGATCAGGACGGCGCTTGAGGGCCTCTATCCGCTCGCGCTCGGCGGGACGGCTGTCGGCACCGGCGTCAACGCGCCCCCGGGCTTCGCCGAAGCAGCGATCCGGGAGATCGCGCGCATGACATCGCTGCCCTTCGTCCCCGCGGCCAATAAATTCGCCGCGCAGGGCGGCCACGATGCGCTTGTTCATCTGTCGGGCGCGTTGCGTACGCTCGCGGTGTCGCTCACGAAAATCGCCAACGACATCCGGCTCGCCGCCTGCGGCCCGCGCGCGGGCCTCGGCGAACTCGCGCTGCCCGAAAACGAGCCCGGCTCCTCGATCATGCCGGGCAAGGTCAATCCGACCCAGACTGAAGCGATGACGATGCTCTGCATCCAGGTGATGGCCAACGACGTCGCCGTCGGCCTCGGCGGCGCAGGCGGCCATTTCGAAATGAATGCCTACAAGCCGCTCATCATCGTCAATGTCATGCAGTCGATCGACCTCCTTTCCGACGGCTCGGTCAATTTCCGGAAATTCCTGGTCGACGGCGCGCGACCGAACGAAAAGCGGATCGCGGAACTGGTGAACCGCTCGCTGATGCTGGTCACCGCGTTGTCGCCGGCAATCGGCTACGACAAGGCCGCCGAGATCGCGCATCGGGCCATGGAGCGGGACACGACGCTCAAACAGGCGGCGCTCGAACTCGGCTACGTGACGGAGGAGGAATTCGACCAACTCGTCGATCCGGCCAAGATGACTAGGCCGGATGGCGGATAGCGAAGGGCGAGCCGCTCGTGGCGTTCGAGCGAAACTCCTGCCAGCAGGGCGATAACAGGCAGAATCGCGGCGCTTTGTCCATAAAATACCTTTGATTGCAATAGCTTACGCCAAAGTTTGGCGCGCGTGGAACAGGACGGTAACAGGGCGACAATTCGCGGTTATCACGGCGATAACAGGCGGCCCGCCGTCAACAAAAGCGCCGTCCGTCAGCGGGCCCGCGTCCAGTTCAACGACCTGCAGATGAGGCCGCCGAGCACGCAGCCGGCAGTAACCAGATGGTCGCCGGACAACGTCATCTTGCCGGAATAGGTCTTGCCGTCCTCCGGATTGAAAGCCCGCCCCGCCCAGGCGTTGTCCCCGCTCGGCTTCATGTCGAAGAAAACCTGCTGCCCGACTTTGCCGGGGTCATCCTTGTCGCGCAGCCAGGAGATGGAGCCGCAGATGGCGTCGCCACCGCAGCTCGCGAGACGCACCTTCGCCTTGCCGTCGTCGCGCGCCCATTCGCCTTTCACATCGGCCGCCAGAGCCGACGACCCAACTGCCGCCAGAATGGCGGCGCCTGCCAACGCGCGCAACATGGTTTCCTCCCGTGATCTTGAGAGCGAATGTCGGCGAAGCCGGCGCTCAACGTCAAGGCGTCGCTTCGCCCGGCGGTGACCATTGCGGCTGGTAGCCCGTGGCCAGCGCCGCGACCGTCGAGGGCGGAGTGAGGACGTCGACATCGATTCCGCTCGAAAGCGCAAGCGGAGCCCCATAGCCCTCGAAGCCCCAGCGCGCCAGGCGCCCGCCGCGCACCGCATGCGCCTGGCCTTCCCAAACGATCATCGCCCCGTCCGGCAGAGCGCCGAGCTGTGACCGCCAGAGGCGCTTCTGTCCATTATTCAGACGTTCGCGATGCAGAACGTCGTCGATCGCGTCCGCGCCAAATCCTGCGCTGTCCGGAAACGCGGCGAGGAACGCCTTCGCCGCTTCGCGCCGGCATTCAAAGCAAGGACGATGGCCCGCGGCGAGCGCGGTCGGCTCATCAAGAAAGAAGAGCTCGGTGTAGCCGCGCCCCCACACCTCACGCCATCTCCCCTTGAACTCGCAGACGCAGACGATCCAGCGTTTGGACGTCCAGCGCCGCGGATGCAACGTCCGATCGTCGCGATGGATCCGCCCGCCGCGATTACCCATCATCGCGCCGCGCGCGACGACCGCATGAAACTCGCCGAAAGGGTCGACCCGATTTTGCAGCGGCCGGAATCCGGGCTGACCGGTCGCGTCAGGGCTCACTGCACGGCAGTTGGCTGAGCGCTCGCCTGGGCATCGCCAACCGTGTCGAGCCCATAGACGTCGTCGCGGAAGTTGGCCGGACCGCCGGCACTGTTGGACCAGCCGGTGAGATAGACCCAGATGACCGGGGTCGACTTCGTGAGGTGAATGTCGAACGGCGCACGTTCCTTCACTTTCTCTTCCATCGCCGCCTTGTCCCAGGCGCCGCCCGGTCCGCCGCCGGTCCCCTGAAGGAGCCACTCCGCCAGATCGTAAACGCCCTGAACGCGGACGCAACCATGGCTGAGGAACCGGTAGTCGGCCCCGAATAGCCGCTTCGAGGGCGTGTCGTGCATGTAGACGGCGAGGTTGTTGGGCATGCCGATGCGGATCGAGCCGAGGGAATTGTTCGCGCCAGAGTCCTGGCGCAAAATGTAGTTGGCGGCCCGCTCTGTGCTCCAATTGACGGATTTCGGATCAATCTCCTTACCGGAGCCGTCGAGGATGCGGATCTTGGCGCGAGTGAGATAGCCCGGATCGCGCTGCATGCGCGGGATGATTTCCTTCTTGATGATCGATGTCGGCACGGTCCAGGTCGGATTGAGGTTGATGACCTGGATATGTGCGACGATCTCGGGCGAGGGGTGTTCGGGGTCGCCGACGATGGCGACGTAACGGTGGGCGACGCGGCCGTTTTCGATCGCCTCGACCGAGGTCGAGGGCAGGTTCACCACGACATAGCGGTCGCCGAACGGGAAGTCGGCTCCGGCGAGACGGTTCGCGCTGGACGCGAGCTCGTTGAACCGCACCTTCGCGGGCACATTGATCGCCTTCAGCGTCGCGCCCGCGACCACGCCCGTCTGCCGCAGTCCGACGCGCGCCTGGAAGCGCCTGACCGCCGCGGTCAGTTCGGCGTCCCAGGCTTGTCCGCTCCCGTGGGCGGCGTCGAGATCGCCCTCGATCGCCAGGCGCTTGCGCAAGGTCGCCACCGCGGGTCCCTTATCGCCAGGGTGCAGCGCGACGATGTCGGTCGGCCAGCCGCCGGCGTCGACGATCGCCCCATAGCGCTCGGACGCCTTGGCGGTGGCGAAGAACGTATTGGGCTGGACAGTGGGCTCCGGATCGCTGGACAGAACGGTCTCGAGCGGCGGCGGGGGCGGGGGGAGCTTCTTCGGCTTCGGCGGCGCCGGCGCGACTACAGGTATCGGGTTCGCGGCGGGCGCCTGGCCGTTGGCAGGCGCGCTGTCGCCGGCGGCTGGAGCCGTTCCTCCGGTCGTGGTCGGCATGAATGGCGGCGGAGGCGCGGCGGGCGGGGGACTGGCGGCGGGCGAAACGCTCGGGGCAGGCGCGCTTGCGGGCGCCCCAGCCGTCTGCGCCGTCGCGCCGGCGGCAAAAAACGGCGCGCTGAGAAGCGCGCCGGCGAGCAGAATTCCGATCTTCATCCAACCGAACCCGACCGCGCTCAATCGCCCGATCTCGTGGGGCAACTCATCGCCTGACTAGCCATTGCAACGGTTTCTAGATTTGCACAACGGCTTTCTTGCGGCGGGCCCGGAACGCGCCGAACCGGTCAGGTCGCCCGGCGCCGTTGGGTCATCTCACCCGGCGATCACGATATGGAGGCGCCGCGGCCCGTGCGCGCCGAGGAGCAGGGTCTGTTCGATGTCGGCCGAGCGGGATGGACCGGTGACGAAATTGACCGTACGCGGCGCGCGCCCCTTGCCGTAGGCCTCCCGCAATCTCAGGAAAACGCTTTCGTAATCGGCGAGGACGTCCTCGCGCCTGACGACCACGATCTGATTGTCGGGCAGGAAGTTGAGCGTCGTCGGATTGTCCGCGCCGGAAACGAGCGCGATCGTCCCCGTCTCCGCGACGGCCGCGAAGGCGACCGAAAGGGCGTTGAGATCGTGCCCGTCCGACGGACCATGCAGGACCTCCAGCGACGTCTCGTCCCACGGCATCGCCGCGAGACGTTTGTCGGCTCCCATGCGCAGACTCGCCGGCGCATTGTTCTCGCGCAGGAACCGGGCAGCTTCCCCGGGAACCTCGGCGAGGGTCGCGACTTCAGCAAGAGTGGCCGCCGCACGCTCGGCTTCCGCCTTGAACGTCGCGATTCGGGCTTCGTCGTCGCCCTGACCCCGCTTCGGCACGACGCCAGCCGGCGCTTTGGCGAGCCGCGCCTCGACCTCGAACCGGCGCGGTTCTTCTGAGCCCGTAACCCCCAGAGAGCGCCTCACATTGGCGAAGATCGCCTCGCGCGCGCTCACTTCACCGCCCCGCTTTTCGCCCGCCACTGGCTCTGAAACGTCGTCTGCTCCGGCGCGGCGAGGTCCCGGTACTGGGTCCATCCGCCGGCCAGGGGCGCCCAGGCGAATCGTCCCTTGCTGCGCCCGGCGAAATGCATCGCTCGCGCGGCGAGGTCGGTGGCGAAACGGTAGAGCCCCGGCCGCCGGGCGAAGAACGCCCAGAAGCCTAGGCCGTAACGAATTGGCGCCGGCGAGAGATGGCGCTCAAATTCGCGCTCGCGCCAATGGCGCATCATATTCGGCAGCGGAATGCGGACCGGACAGACCTCTTCGCACCGTCCGCAGAAGGTCGAGGCGTTGGGAAGCTGGCCCCCCTCGGCGACGCCGATGAGCGAGGGCGTCAGCACCGCGCCCATGGGTCCGGGATAGACCCAGCCATAGGCGTGTCCGCCGATCGCCTGATAGACAGGGCAGTGGTTCATGCAGGCGCCGCACCGGATGCAGCGCAGCATGTCCTCGAATTCGCCGCCGAGCATTGACGATCGGCCGTTGTCTAGGAGAACGACGTGATAGGCGCCGGGTCCATCGGGATCGCCGGGACGGCGCGGGCCGGTCGAAAGCGTCGTATAGACCGAAGCGTCCTGCCCGGTCGCCGAGCGCGCCAGCACGCGCAAGAGCTGCGCGGCGTCCTCCAGCGTCGGCACGATCTTCTCGAGCGAGGCAATGACGATATGGGTGTTGGGCAGGATTTGCGTCAGGTCGCCGTTGCCCTCGTTGGTGACGATGATCGACGTCCCGGTCTCGGCAATCAGAAAGTTCGCGCCTGTCACGCCGACGTCGGCTGAGAGAAACTTGGCGCGAAGCACGCCGCGCGCTTCGGCCAGCAGCTGTTCCGGCTCCGACAGATCGCGGTTCGGCGGCAGGTCGCGGTGCGCCTTGCGGAAGTCCTGCTCCACGTCGTGCTTCGTCACGTGGATGGCCGGCGCGATGATGTGCGAGGGCGTCTCGCCGCGCAGCTGGATGATATATTCGCCGAGGTCGGTCTCGACCGCCTCGATCCCCGCCGCCTCCAGCGCGTGATTGAGGCCGATCTCCTCCGAGATCATCGATTTGCCCTTGGTGACGCTTTTCGCGCCTAACGACTGGCAAAGCTCGATGATGATCCGGCGCGCTTCCTCCGCGTCCTCGGCGTAATGCACGTGGCCGCCGCTCTCGATCACCTTTCGCTCATAGGCTTCGAGGTAAAGATCGAGATGGGCGAGCGTATGGTCCTTGATCGCCCGGGAACTGTCGCGTAGCGCCTCGAATTCGGGGAGCCGCGCGGCGGCGGCGGCGCGCCGAACGGTGAAGTTTCGCGCATGGACAAGCGCGCCCTGAAGACGGGAGTCGGTCAGCGCCTCATGGGCGTTCTCCTTGAACTTCGGCGTCGTCGCGACCGCGCTCATCGCGCCCTTTCCTTCTGGCTCTCTCCGATCGCCGGCCCATCCGCCATGCCGGCGAGGACCTCTGCGACATGGCGGGCCTTGACCGCCGATCCTTCGCGCTGGAGCTTGCCCGCCATGTTCATCAGGCAGCCGAGGTCGCCCGCGAGAACGGTGTCGGCCGCGGATTTTCGGATGTCCTCGCTCTTGCGCGAAACGATGGCGTTGGAGAGTTCGCCGTATTTGACGGCAAAGAGCCCACCGAAGCCGCAGCAGGTCTCGGCCTCCTCGAGCTCGACGAGACGGAGGCCCTCGACGCTGGCGAGCAGACGCCGCGGCTGCGTCTTGACGCGGAGCTCGCGCAGGCCCGCGCAGGAATCGTGATAGGCGACCGTTCCGTCGTAGCGCGCCGCCACCTTTTCGACGCCGAGCACGTCGACGAGGAAACTGACGAGTTCGTGGGTTTTGTGGGCGAAACGCTCAGCCTTCAGCGCCATATCCGGTTCGCCCGCGAAAAGCTCGGGATAGTGCGTGGCGAGCATGCCCCCGCAGGAACCGCTCGGCACGACGACGTAGTCGCAGTCCTCGAACGCATCGATCGCCTGCTTCGCCAGATCTTTGGCGGTCGCCCGGTCGCCGGCGTTGTAGGCCGGCTGGCCGCAGCACGTCTGGCTCGGCACGACGACCTTGCAGCCGGCCTCCTCCAGGAGCTTGACGGCGGCGAACCCAACCGTCGGGCGGATAATGTCAACGAGGCAGGTGACGAACAGTCCCACGCGGGGCCGAGAGACCGGCGCCCGGCCGTCGCGGGCCGCCGTGGCGTTCATGTCCTGCAGGATTCCCTCCTTCTGACGGGCCGCGCCCTTGTCGCCCCCGGATCGGCTTCGTAAGTTCGCATGATGGCTACGGATATCGCAACCCGCGTCTATAATCACGCGTTTCGGATCGACCCCGCGATCCGGACGTTGCTGGACACGGACTTCTACAAGCTGCTGATGCTCCAGATGATCTGGAAGATGCATCCGGAGCGGCGGGTGACTTTCCAGCTCATCAACCGGACGGCCGCGGTCAGGCTCGCCGAGATCGTCGACGAACGGGAGCTGATAGACCAGCTCGATCACGCGCGGAGTTCCAGGCTCGCCAAGAACGAGCTGATCTGGCTGGCCGGCAATACGTTCTACGGCACGCAGCATATCTTCGAACCCGAATTCATGGAATGGCTCGCCGGTTTCCGGCTCCCCGAATACGAACTGACCCGCCGCGACGGACAATATGAGCTGCGGTTCGCCGGCCTTTGGGCGGAAACGACCATGTGGGAGATTCCCGCCCTCGCCATCATCAATGAGCTCAGGGCGCGCGCCGCGATGCGCGGCATGAGCCGTTTCGACTTGGACGTCCTTTACGCGCGAGCCAAGGCGAAGCTGTGGTCGAAGGTCGAGCGCCTGCGCATTCTCGAGCGCGAGGGGCCGTTGAGGGTTTCCGATTTCGGCACCCGCCGGCGCCATGGCTTTCTCTGGCAGCTCTGGTGCGTCGAAGCGATGCAGGAAGGACTCCGGGACAGCTTCATTGGCACATCCAACGTCAAGCACGCGATGGACACTGGCCTCGAGGCGATTGGCACCAACGCTCACGAACTGCCCATGGTCTACGCAGCGATCGCCCGCGATGACGGCGAGCGGCGGGCGGCGCCTTACAGGGTGCTGAAGGACTGGGCCCAGATGTACGGCGGCAATCTGCTGGTCGTCCTTCCCGACTGTTTCGGGACGACATCGTTTCTTCGCGACGCGCCGGACTGGGTCGCGGACTGGAAGGGCGCCCGGCCCGATTCCAAGCTTCCCGTCGAGGGCGCGCGCGAACTGATCGCGTGGTGGAAAGAAAGAGGGCGCGACCCGCGGGACAAGCTCGTCGTGTTGTCCGATGCGATGACTATCGATTCGATCGAGGAGTCCGCGCGCGCCCTGCGCGGCCAGGTCAATCTCTCGTTCGGTTGGGGCACCAATCTGACCAACGACTTTGTCGGCTGCGTTCCGTCGGGCGCGGACGGCGAACTGAAAGCGATTTCGCTGGTGTGCAAGGTGGTGGAAGCGGACGGCAGGCCGGCGGTGAAGCTCTCCGATAATCCCAACAAGGCGCTGGGGCCCCCGGACGAAGTCGAGCGCTACCGTCGCCTCTTCGGCGCCAAAGGCATGTCGAAACAGCCCGTCGAGGTTTGACGAAGGGCTTCCAGGAGGCTTAAGGAAAATGAAAACCGGGAGGAACGTCGTCGCCGCGCGACACTCCATATCCCCTGGATGATACCGGCTCTGCCGTCGTTCGACGGCCGAAGGGTCGTCCTTGCTCTGCGAGGGCATCATGTCTCAAATCGCTTTTCCGCGGCTCGACCACGCCATTCTTGCGCGACGCGACTCGATTCTCGACGGGCTCGCGGCGATTCTGCCGCGCGAATGTCTGATCACGGACGAATCCGGCCGCCGCGCCTTCGAGACGGACGCCCTGACCGCGTATCGCCGCGTGCCGCTTGCGGTGGCGCTGCCGCGTTCGACCCAGGAGGTCCAACGCGTGATGCGCTTTTGCCGCGACCAGAAGGTCAATGTCGTGCCGCGCGGCGCGGGCACGTCATTATCGGGCGGCGCGATTCCGCAGGAGGACGCCGTCGTCATCGCGATGACCAAGATGAGCCGGATCCTCGAGATCAACCTCGCCGACCGCTTCGCCCGGGTCGAAGCCGGCGTGACCAATCTCGCGGTCTCCGACGCCGTCGGCCCGGAGGGATTCTTCTACGCGCCTGATCCCTCCTCGCAGCTCGCGTGCACGATTGGGGGCAACATCGCGATGAATTCGGGCGGCGCGCATTGCCTCAAATACGGCGTCACCACCAACAACCTTCTTGGGGTCCGCTTTGTCACCGTCGACGGCGAGATCCTCGATCTCGGCGGCCCGGCGATGGATGCCGCCGGCTACGATTTTCTTGGCCTCATCTGCGGCTCCGAAGGCCAGCTCGGAATCGCGACCGAAGCGACGGTGCGCCTCATCCGGTCGCCGGAGGGCGCGCGGCCGGTCCTGTTCGGATTCGATTCCGCCGAAGACGCCAGCCAGTGCGTCGCCTCGATCATCGGCGCTGGGATCGTTCCGGTGGCGATGGAATACATGGACAGGCCCGCGATCCATATCTGCGAGAACTTCGCTCACGCCGGCTACCCGCTCGACGTCGAGGCGATGCTGATCATCGAGGTCGAGGGTAGCGAAGCCGAGATGCAGGCGCTGCTCGCCCGAATCGGGGCCATCGCCAAGGCGCATAATGTGCGCACGGTGCGCGAATCGATGTCGGCGATGGAAAGCGCCCAGATCTGGAAGGGCCGCAAATCGGCCTTCGGCGCAACGGGACGGGTCGCTGACTACATTTGCATGGATGGGACGGTGCCGACCGGTCGGCTGCCGGAAGCTCTGCGCCGGACCGGCGAGATTTGCGCTTCGTTCGGGCTCAGGGTCGCCAATGTCTTTCATGCCGGCGACGGCAACATGCATCCGCTCATACTCTACAACGTGAACGACCCCAAGGAAGGCGAACTCGCGGAAGCCGCCGGCGCGGCCGTTCTCGAGATGTGCGTCGAGCTCGGCGGCTGCCTGACCGGCGAGCACGGCGTCGGCATCGAGAAGCGCGAGCTGATGACGCGCCAATTTTCCGAGATCGAGCTCGACCAGCAGAAGCGCGTGCGGGCCGTGTTCGATCCCGAAGGGCGGCTCAATCCGGCCAAGGTGTTCCCGCTAGGCGGGCGCGCCGCGTGAACGACGTCCTGGCGCCGGAGCGCGAGTCGGAGGTCGAGCAGATCGTCCGTTCGGCCTGCGCGGAAGGCGCAAAGCTCGATATCGTCGGCGGCGGGGCCCACGCCGGACTGGGGCGTCCGCGCGCAGGAGAGCGCACGCTCTCGATCGCCGGGCTCAAGGGGATCGTCTTTTACGCGCCGGCGGAAATGACGCTTTGCGCGAAGGCCGGCACGACGATCGAGGAGGTCGAGGCGGCCGTTTCGGAGCAGGGCCAGATCCTGCCGTTCGAGCCGATGAGCCCGCGCGCGCTCTGGGGCGGGCCGGGCTGAGCCGACCCTGGGCGGAATGGTCGCGACCAATCTCTCCGGGCCTCGCCGGATCACCGCCGGCGCCGCTCGCGACAATGTGCTTGGGCCTGAGGCTGGTCAACGGCCTCGGTCAGGCTCTCAAATGTGGCGGGCGGGTGATGAAGAACGTGACCGGTCTCGACCTCACCAAACTCAATTGCGGCGCGCACGGCACGCTCGGCGTCGTGACCGAGGCGACGATCAAGCTCGCGCCCAGGCCCGAGGCCGAGACGACGCTTGTCATGCCGGGTCTCGACGACACGCGAGCGATCGAGGCGATGACCAGGGCGCTCGGCTCCCCGTTCGGCGTCAGCGGAGCGGCCTGGCTTCAGTCGGGTATGGGCGGCGACGTCGCCCGTACGTTGGTCAGGATCGAAGGCTTCCCGGAGTTGGTCAATGACCGCGCTCGCCGCCTCGCGGCGCTGCTCGCGGAGTTCGGCCCGACCGGCAAGCTCGAAAGCGAAGAGTCCGCGGGGCTATGGCGCTCCGTTCGGGACGCCGAATTCATCGCCGAGCCGCGCGAGCGCGCCGTCTGGCGGGTCAGCGTCGCGCCCTCGCAAGCCGCCGCCTTCGTCGCCCGCCTCGGCGCGACGGCGTTCGCCCGCTGTTACGACTGGGGCGGCGGCCTCGTCTGGGTCGCGACCGACGCGACCGAAGCCGCCGCCGCAAATCTCCGCCGGGCGTTGTCGCCGGCCCGCGGACACGCCACATTGATGCGCGCGAGCGAGGCGTTGCGCGCGCAGGCGCCGGTGTTCGAGCCGCCGTCCGACCTTGAGCTGAGACTGGCCCGCGGCGTCAAGGCGAGCTTCGATCCCGGCGGCGTGCTGAATTTCGGCCGCATGTACGCGGGCGTGTGAGGTTTCTTTGCAAACCCAATTCTCAGCCGAGGCGCTGGCCGATCCACATACGCGCGAACTCGAAGGCATCCTTCGCTCCTGCGTGCATTGCGGCCTCTGCACCGCGACCTGCCCGACCTATGTGACGCTTGGCGACGAGCGCGACAGCCCGCGCGGGCGGATCTATCTGATCAAGGATCTGCTCGAGACCGGCCGCAAGATCGGGCCTGAGGACGTCGCTCCGATCGATCATTGCCTGTCGTGCCTTTCCTGCATGACGACCTGCCCGTCCGGCGTCGACTACCGCCGTCTCGTCGACGCTGCCCGTGTCCAAATTCACGACTCCTACCGGCGCCCGTTCTTCGACGCGGCGCTGCGCTCGCTTCTGGTGCGCCTCTTGCCCTCGCCCGGCGCGTTCCGGGCCGCCCTGCGCCTGGCCTCGATCGGACGCGTGTTTCGCCCGGTCGTCCGGCGCCTGCCTGGTCTGGGGCCGCGGCTGGACGCGATGCTGGCCCTCGCGCCCCGGTCCCTTCCGGCGATGGCGATCGGCCAGACGCCCGGCGTGTTCTCGCCGGGCGCGCAAACGGGAGCGCCCCGCCGCATGGCGCTGCTTACCGGATGCGCGCAGAGCGTGCTTGCGCCTCAAATCAACGCCGCCGCCATTCGCCTCCTCAATCGCGCCGGCGTCGAGGTCGTGATCGCAAAGGGCGAGGGATGCTGCGGGTCGCTCGCGCACCACATGGGCGCCGAGAAGCGGGCGCTCGCTCAGGCGCGCGCCGACATCGACGCCTGGACGCGCGAGATCGAGGGCGAAGGCCTCGATGCGATCGTCGTCACCGCGTCGGGCTGCGGCGCGACGATCAAGGACTACGGCTATATGCTGCGCGACGATCCCCTCTATGCGGAGAAGGCCAGGCGCGTCGCGTCCCTCGCCAGGGACGTGAGCGAGATCCTTCCAGGGCTGAAGCTGGACTATTCCCCGCCGCGCCCACTCATCGTCGCCTATCATGCCGCGTGCTCGCTGCAGCATGGGCAAAAAATCGTCGATGCGCCGAAGAGCCTGCTGCGCCGCGCCGGCTTCGACGCGCGCTCGATCCCCGAAGCGCATCTCTGCTGCGGCTCGGCGGGGACTTACAACATTCTGCAGCCCGAGATCGCCAATGCGCTGCGCGACCGCAAGGTCGCCAATATCGCGCGCGTCAAGCCGGACGTGATCGCCGCCGGCAACATCGGCTGCATCGCGCAGATCGCCTCCGCGACCTCGACCCCGGTCGTGCATACAGTCGAACTCCTCGACTGGGCGAGCGGCGGACCCGCGCCGGCGGGGCTGATCTCGTCGACCGACTGACGAGGGCTTTCCGATCATGCGGCCGACGACTGCGCTGAGCAAATAGCGGCCATGCCCTGACAGCGCGGCGAACGATCGGGCGTCGATTGTTGAGAAAAATTAATGAGGCGTCCATGAGCCATGGGGCGAGGGCGCGCATTGTTACCGGCAAGCGACCACCGTGGCTGCTGACTTGAGACCCGGCAGAACTGGAAATCATCATGCCCAACCTTCGGTTCATCGATCCCCGCAGCAACCGCAATTCCGTCCTCGCCTCGGCGGCCGCGTTGTCGCTGATCGCGGCTGGGGCGGTTGGACAAACCATCTTGACTGCGCCCCATCCGGCGCTCGCGGCGCCGATTGTGACGTCCGGCCTGCAAGGGCTGTCGACGCCGTCGTTCGCGCCACTGATCGAACGCGTGAAGCCGGCGGTCGTGTCGATCAGGGTCAAGATCGTGCGCGACGCCAGCAGCGCTCAGGGGCCGGGCGTCATGCAGGACTTCGGACATGAACAGCCAGTGATGATCGGCGAAGGCTCCGGATTCTTCATTTCCTCTGACGGCTACATCGCTACCAACAATCACGTTGTGGATGACGCCAAGTCGGTGACTGTGACCATGGACGACGGCAAAGTCCTGGACGCAAAGGTGGTCGGGACGGATCCGAAGACGGACCTCGCGCTTATCAAGGTGACCCAGCCGGGCGACTATCCCTATGTCTCCTTCGCCAAGGAACCGCCGAAAATCGGCGATTGGGTCGTCGCGATCGGCAACCCCTATGGGCTCGGCGGCACCGTTACGGCCGGCATTGTTTCGGCCAAGGGCCGCGACATCGGCGATGGCCCGTATGACCGCTTCCTGCAGATCGACGCGCCCATCAACAAGGGCAACTCCGGCGGACCTGCGTTTAATCTCGCAGGTCAGGTTGTGGGGGTGAACACGGCGATCTACTCGCCGTCCGGCGGCAGCATCGGCATCGGCTTCGCCATTCCCGCGACCACCGTCGACAGGATCGTCACGGCGCTTGAGCACGGCGGTTCAATCGCCCGAGGGTATCTCGGCGTGCAAGTGCAATCGGTCGGCCCGGATCTCGCGGAGGGCCTGGGCCTCAAGGCCGCCGCAGGAGCAATCGTCGATGAGACCCTGCCGGGATCTCCAGCCGCCGCGGCGGGCCTGAAATCAGGCGATGTGATCACCGCGGTGAACGGCCAGCCCCTGCGGGACGCCGCCGATCTGACGCTGCGCATCGGCTCGTTGAAGCCAGGCGACAAGATCACGCTGTCGTTCCTGCACAATGGAGTTCAACAGTCCGCCGAAGCGACGCTGGCGGGGCAAAAGTCCGCGAGCGTCGCACGCTCCGACAAGAAGGACAGTGAGCCCCGGCCCGCGCTCGGACTCGAGCTTGCTCCGGGCCGTGAGGGCGCTGAAACCGCCAAGGGCGTCGCGATTGTCGGCGTCGATCCGAACGGCGAGGCGGCCGAGAAAGGCCTGGCGCCCGGCGATTTCATCCTCGATGTCGGCGGCAAACCCGTGTCGACGCCCAACGAAGTGAAATCCGACATCGCGACGGCCCGGCAAGCGGGCGCCAAGGCGATCCTCATGCGGGTTCAGACCGCCGACGGCGCACGTTTCGTGGCCTTCGCGCTTCCCAAGGCCTGAACCGCCGCTGACAGATTCGGGTGGCGGTTGGGCGCGCGCTCGGCACTCGCGGATTGGGCCATGTTCCGACCCGATTTCGCGATTCTATCCTCGTCTTTTGGGGACGCTTTCCGCCCCAACCGAGCGAACACTCCAGCTCTCCGCGCGCTCCGTCGGCCAGCGGGCTATTGCGCCGCTTGGCGAGGCCAAGCAGAAAGAGGATAATTCAGTCTCAGGTCGCCCGCGCGTTCTTCCGGCAAAAGTCTGGGAAGGGATTTCATCCCGCCTACTCTGCGAAGCGTCGCAAGGGCGAGGGGCGTTCGGCGGCGGCCGGATGTCGGTGCGCGGGACGTCGTCTCGAAGGAAAAGCGCATGTCGTTTGAGGGATTTGGGCCGCAGGCGCTGCCGTTCTTCAAGGCGCTGGCGTTCCACCAGACCAGGGAATGGTTCGAGGAGAACCGCGGAACTTATGAGACCGCCGTCAAGGCGCCGATGTGCGATCTGGTCGAGGAGACGTCGGCGCGTCTGGCCAAGGCCAAAATTCCGATCAAGGGCGACCGCAAGTCGTCCCTCTTCCGCATCCATAGGGACGTGCGATTCTCCAAGAACAAGGACCCTTACAAGACAAACGCCGGCGTCGCCCTCACCCGTTCAGGTTCCAAGAACGACCCCGGCGTGCTCTATTTTCACCTCTCGCCGGAAGAATGCTTTTTCGCGGCCGGTTTTCATTTGCCCGATCCTCTGGAGCTCGCGAAACTGAGGACAGCCGCCGCGCGAACGCCGAAGGCGTTCAAGCAGATGACGGCGAAGCTCGCGGTCGCGGGGTTGAAGCTATCCGCGGAGGACGCCCTGAAACGGGCGCCGCGTGGCTTCGAGAACATCGACGATCCGGAGATCGCGGCGGCGACGCGGCTCAAGACGTTCATCTGCCTGCGCCCGGTCGCGGCGGCCGAAATCCGCACGCCAGCGCTCATCGACGGTTTCTGCGCGTTTGCCGGCGATGCGCTGCCGCTCCTCAAATGGGGATGGGACGCGCTCAGCGATTCGCGATAAAAGGCCGCTGCTATGGCCAAACAGCTCCCCTGCATCGACGCGAGCTGCCGCGATTTCATCGATCGCCAGCGCATCTTCTTCGCCGCCTCCGCGGCGCCCGGCGCCCGCGTCAATCTGTCGCCGCGCGGAACCGACGCTTTCGCGGTTCTCGACGACAGGACCGTGGCCTATCTCGACCGCACCGGAAGCGGCAACGAGACTGCGGCGCATCTCAAGGCTGACGGGCGGCTGACGCTGATGTTCTGCGCCTTCGACGGCCCGCCCAACATCCTTCGCTTCTATGGGCGCGGCGAAGTCGTGCGGCGCGGAAGCGAGGCCTATCGCGACATTCTCGCCCAAGCGTTCGACGGCAAGGAGCCGGCGGGTGTGCGGCAGATCGTCCGGCTCCATGTCGACCGGGTGCAGACGTCCTGCGGCTACGGGACGCCGCTCTTCGACTATCGCGGCGAGCGCCCTTCGCTCGGCAACTGGGCCAGCGCCAAAGGCGAGGAGGGGCTCGAAGCCTATCGCCGCGAGAAGAACGCGCTCAGCATCGACGGCCTGCCCACCGGACTGTTCGACGGCGGGTGAGCCGCCCGGCGCCAGCGAGAGCAACTCGACCGTCGGCAGTCGAAGCGACAATTGCTTCCGTAAATCGAGATTCTATGGTATTGTGGCCTCACGAGCGGGCGGAGGCTCCTCTTCAATCGCCTTGAGCCGAAAAGCTAAGGTTAATGGTGTGCCGCGCGCCAGAATTTGTCATAATCCATTGAAACATCTGGATTCTATATTTTAATTTTCTTGCAACTGACTTTAATTTTCTTGCGCGTGGTTTTATTTCCTTGCGCTTTTGCTTTCAATTCCTTGGCTCCCGGGCCGGACAGCCGGCCGCCACGAGAAAAGGGACCAGTTTTTGGCGCCTAACTCTTTGAAATCGCTTGCGCGCTTACAAAAGTGCCGAGCGCTCCGCGCTATGACGATTCCGTCAAGGCGCGGCGTGCACTAACGGCTATCGTCGCCCGTAAGCGCCGCGAGTTGCGCTTCCTCCTCGGCGCTGAGAGACTGCGTCGCGGCGGGCGCGCGCCGCCGCGCCAGAAGAACGGCGGCGAGGCCGGCGCAAAGCGTCAGCGGCGCGCTGAGCCAGAGCAGCAGGGTCTCCGGCTTGAACGGCGGCTTCAGAAGGATGAAGTCGCCGTAGCGCGAAACCAGATAAGACCGCACCGCGTCATTGCTCTCGCCCTCGGCGATGCGCTGGCGGATGAGGATGCGGATATCGCGCGCGAGCGGCGCGTCGGAATCGTCGATCGACTGGTTCTGACACACCATGCATCTAAGCTCCGCTGACAACGCGCGGGCGCGCGCCTCGAGCGCGGGGTCCTTCATCAGTTCGTCCGGCTGCACGGCGAAAGACGGCGCCGCCAGCGCGGCAAAGACAAAGAGGAGAACGAGGCGAAGCCCGCGCATGGCTATTCCGCCGCCGCGACGACGGCCCCTGTTCTCGCGCGCACCGCAACGCCGAAGCGCAGCCGGCGATCGGCGAGCGAGAGCGCGCCGCCCAGCGCCATCGCGCCGCCGCCGAGCCAGATCAGCGTAACCAGCGGCTTCCAGTAGAGACGCGCGGGCACGTCGCCGTCTGGCGTCGGATCGGCGATCGACACATACACCTGGCCGAAATGGAGCGTCGCAAGCCCCGCTTCCGTCGTCGACATCTGCCGGGCGGCGAACAGACGCCGTGTCGGCTCGATCGTCGCGACAACCGTGGCGCCGGAGCGGACGGTCATCGCGGCGACGGCCTCCTTGTAGTTGGGGCCGACGCGTTCATCGACCGAGTTGAGCGTGATGGCGTAGGGTCCGAGCTCGACGGCCATGCCTTTGTGCAGGGTCGTTATCGCCTCTGCGCCGAAACCCACGCCGGCCAGCCCGAGAAGCGTCATGCCGACGCCCATATGCGCCAGCGCCGCGCCCCAGAACGAGAGCGGCAGACCGAACGCGCGTCTCAACGCGACGTCCGGCGCGAGGCCCGGACGCCAGACGCGCATCACGATCTCGATCAGCGAGCCGATGATGACGAAGATTGCCAGGCCCGCCATGATCGAGGCGAGAATCGATCCGCCGCGAAGCCAGGCCGCGCCGACGATCGCAACAATGGCGCCGGCAGCGATCGCGATCGCGAGTCGCTGGACAACTCCGAGGAGATCGCCGCGCTTCCAGGCGAGCGAGAAGCCGATCGGCATGACCGATGCTGCCGCAAGCAGCAGCAGCCCGCACGTCATGTTGAAGAAAGGCGCGCCGACGGTGATTTTCTCGCCCGTCAGCTGCTCCAGCGCGAGCGGATAGAGCGTGCCGAAGAACACGGTCGCGCATGCCGTGGTGAGCAACAGGTTGTTGAGCACAAGCGCGCCCTCACGCGATACCGGCGCGAAGATGCCACCCTGCTTCAGCATCGGCGCGCGCCAGGCAAAGAGCGCGAACGAGCCGATGATGAAGAAGGCGAGGATGGCGAGTATGAAGACGCCGCGGCGCGGATCGCTGGCGAAGGCGTGCACCGAGGTCAGGACGCCCGAGCGCACCAGGAACGTGCCGAGCAGCGAAAATGAGAAAACAAGGATCGCGAGAAAGATCGTCCACACTTTCAACGCGTCGCGCTTCTCCATCACCGCGACTGAATGGACGAACGCGGTTCCGGCGAGCCAGGGCATGAGGGAGGCATTCTCGACCGGGTCCCAGAACCAGAACCCGCCCCAGCCCAGCGTGTAGTAAGCCCAGAAAGAGCCCGCGGCGATGCCGAGGGTCAGCAGGCTCCAGGCGACCAGCGCAAATGGCCGTACGAAGCGCGCCCAGGCGGCGTCGATCCGCCCTTCGATCAGGGCCGCGGCGGCGAACGAGTAGACGATCGAGAAGCCGACATAGCCGAGATAGAGCATCGGCGGGTGGACCGCGAGGCCGGGGTCCTGGAGGATCGGATTGAGGTCGCGTCCCTCGAACGGCGCCGGAACGAGGCGCTCGAACGGGTTCGACGTCAAGAGGATGAAGAGCAGGAAGGCGACGCCGATGAGGCCCTGCACGGCGAGAGCGTTCGCGCGGAGGGCGCGCGGCAGGGATCGTCCGAACAACGACACCAGCCCCCCGAAAATCGCGAGAATCAGGACCCACAGCAGCATCGAGCCTTCGTGATTTCCCCATACGCCGGAGATCTTGTAGATCGTCGGCACTGCGCTGTGCGAATTCTCGGCCACGTTGAGGACGGAAAAGTCCGAGGTCAGATGGGCGTCGACGAGCGCGGCGAAGGCGACCGCCACCAGCGCAAGCTGGGTCAGCGCGGCGCTCTGCCCGACGGCCATGAGCGCCGGATCGCGGAGGCGCGCGCCCCAGGACGGGACGACGGTCTGCGCGATCGCGGCGCAGAGCGCCAGCACGAGGGCGAAATGACCGATCTCGACAATCACTTGGGCCTCCGGAAGATCACTTGGCGCTCGCCTCCCCTTCCTGCCAGCGGCCCTGCTTTTTCAGCGCGTCCACGACTTCGCGCGGCATATAGCGCTCGTCGTGTTTGGCGAGAATGGTTTCGGCGCGAAGCTCGCCGGGCGCCGCCAGAACGCCCTCGGCCACCACGCCCTGGCCTTCGCGGAAGAGATCGGGCAGCAGGCCCTGATAGGCGACCTTAAGCTCATGCGCGCCATCGGTCACCACGAAGGCGACGTTCTGGCCCGACGACTTGACCAGCGTGTCGGCTTTAACAAGGCCGCCGATGCGCAGGCGCGCGCCTGGCTGCACGGCCTTTTCGGCGACTTCGCTCGGGCTGTAGAAGAAAACGATATTGTCGCGCAGTGCATAGAGCGCGATTCCCGCCGCGAACCCGATCACGGCGAGTGCGACGGCGATGAGGGCGAGGCGGCGGCTCCTGCGGGTCAATTGGCGTCTCCGAGGCCAAGATCGTGCGCGAGCGCGTCGAGGCTCGCCACCGCGTTCGGGTCCGGCGCCAGCGCCTTGCGCGCGTCGGCGAGCGCGGCCTTGGCCTTGTCCGCCTCATGCAGGACCGTGTAGGCGCGAATAAGGCGCGCCCATTCGTCGACGCTGCCGCCGCTGCTGGCGAGTCGGTTCGCAAGCCGGCTGACCATGCTCTCGATCATTGCCTTTTGCGCCTCTGGGACAGCCGCGGAGGCGGCCGGCGCCGCTTGAGGCGGAGACTCGCCTTTCAGAGAAGCGAGCCTGGCCTTCACCGCTTCGACCCATTGCGCATCCGGCGGCGCGTCGGCGACGAGGGCCTCATAGTCGCGGATCGCGTCGGCTTTTCTGCCGTCCTGCTCCGCCGCGAGCGCAAGATAGAATCGGGCTTGTGGCTGCCCCGGCTCCTCGTCCAGCGCTTTCGCAAAAGCCTCGCGCGCGGTGTCGATGACGACGCCCCCCGCCGCGGCGACCAGAGCCTCGCCGTAGGCAGCGCGTCGCGCGCCATCTTCGCCGAGGAGCCTCAGCGCCTCTGAATAGGCCCGCGCCGCGTCCTCGTAACGCTCGAGCCGCATGTAAACCGGCGCGATCACCGCCCAGCCCTTGCCGTCTTCGGGCTTGGCGATGAGATGCGCTTCAACTCCCGCGACCGCGGCCTCGATGTCGCTCGACGCGAGGCTCGCCGGAGCGCGGCTCGCCAGCGGTTCGTCCGGCAGCTGCGGGCGGCCGAGATAGACATAGAGCGGAAGCGCGATCACCGGCACGCCGACGGCGACCAGCGCCGCGACGGCCAGCCTGAGCCGGTTGCGTGAGGGCGAAGCCGGTTTCGGCGATTCCGCGCCAGTCGAGATCAGGCGGCGCGCCGCCTCCGCGCGAGCGCTCGTCGCCTCGCTCTGCGGCAATAGGCCGCGCTCGACGTCGCGCTGAATCTCGTCGAGTTGCGCCTTGTAGAAGGCCGCCTCGCTCGCCGCGGGATCGGCGTCCGCAGGCGGGCGCGACGGGCGCAGAACCGGCCAGATCGCGGCGAGCGCCGCGAATGCGGCCATTCCCGCCATGGTGAACCAAAGCATCAAAACCCTCGAAGGCGGCCTGCGCCGGACCGCGGCAATCTTAGTCGTTGCGTTAGCGCAAAACAGGGCCAAGGTGTTGGCAAAAGTCTAGTTCGTCATCTTCCAGCTGCCGTCCGCCTGCTTGCAGCCGACGCCTTGGCCGCGGTTCGGCCGCCCGGCGACATAAATGGTCTGGGAATAGGCGCGGCAGCCCGCGCCGGTCTCGGCACCGGGTTCGACAAAGCCAAATACCCCGTGCCCGCCGCGCCAGGAGCGGCGTTGGCCCGAATCGAGCGCAGTCAGTTGCGCCGTCCAGGCCGCCTCGCGGTCGGCCTCGCTGAGCGAAGCGCCAACCGCGCCGCCAAGCACGCCGCCCAGCGCTGGGCCGGTCGGAATCGCAGGCGGCGCCGGAGGCGCCGGCGTGGCGACGACCGGCGCCGAGACCGGCGGTCCGCCGCTCATTCCGAGCCCGGAACAACTGGCGAGGCATGGCCCGACGATCGCCAGCATTGGCATGAACCCACGTCTCATTGATCAACTCCAAACCAAGACGACGCGAGGCCTCACACGCACGGCAGCCGCAGAATTGCCCGCAGGCCGCCGAGTGGACTCTCGTCCAGTCTGAGCGACCCTCCATAAATTGCCGCGAGCTCAACGACAATGGAGAGGCCGAGACCGGAGCCGGGGCGCGATTCGTCGAGCCGCTTGCCGCGCTCGAGGGCCTGCGCGCGGGCGCTCTCGTCGAGGCCCGGACCATCGTCGTCGATTTCGGCGAGGAGAAAGGGCGCCGCGTCCCTGGGGCCAGGCTCGCGCGAGGCGCGAACGGAGACGCCCTCGCGCGCCCATTTGCCCGCATTGTCGAGAAGGTTGCCGATCAGATCGTTCAGATCCTGGGCTTCGCCGCGGAACTTCAAGCCGTCGGGCATATCGACGGCGAAGGTCAGCCCGCGCTCGGCGTGGACCTTCTCGAAGGTGCGCACCAGTCCCTCGACGACCGGCTTGACCTCGGTGACGACGCCGATCGTCCTGGCGCGCGCTGCCACGCGGGCGCGGTCGAGATAGAACGTGACCTGGCGGCGCATGATCGCAGTCTGCTCGCGCACTTTCTCCGGCAGGCCCGGGCTTCGCGAGTCCGCCTCGTTCACGAGCACGCTGAGCGGCGTCTTCAGCGCGTGAGCGAGGTTGCCGACCTGGGTGCGCGCCCGCTCGACAATCTCGCGGTTGGCGTCAAGCAGCTGGTTCACTTCGGTCGCGAGCGGGGCGACGTCCTCGGGAAACTCGCCGGCGATCCGTTCCGTCTCTCCGCGGCGGATCGAGGCGACGCCCTCCTGCAGCACGCGCAAAGGCCTCAGGCCAAAACGGACCGCGAGCCCGGTCGAGCCGATCAGCGCCAAGGCCAACGTAAGAAAGGTCGCGGCGAGCGCCCACTGGAAGCTTCGCTCCTGCCCCTCGATCACGTCGGCGTTGGCGGCGACCTGGACGAGATAGCGTCCCTCGTCGCCGGCGTCGATCTCGCGTTCGATCATCCGCAGTTCGTGCCCCCCAGGCCCGATGACGTAGCCGCTCAAGATCTCGCCGTGATCCGGGTTCACCGCGACCAGACGGGGAAGCTGGGTGGCGAACAGCGACTTCGACGCCCGGATTTCCGGCGGAGTGGCGTCGAGGCGGGTGATCTGCCAGTACCAGCCGGAGAAGGCGAGCTCGAACTGCGGCGCGACCGCGGCAGGAGCGGCCCCCTTCGTCTCGTCGCTCGGGATCGCAACATTGGCGACCAGCGCCTTCAGATAGACGCCGAGCTCGTCGTCGAAATGGGCTTCGGTCCAGCGCGCATTGAGCGCGCTCAAGCCGAGCCCCGCGAGCGCCAGAATTAGCGTGCTCCAGAACGCCGCCGACAGGAAGAGACGCGAGGCGATGGAGCGGGCGCTGAGCGCCTTGAGCATGCTGCGCCTTCAGGGAACCTCGCGCACCGCGCCCCTCGAGGCGCTCGTGGCGAAGGCGGCGTAGGCGCGCAAGGCTTTCGACACTTTGCGCGGGCGGGGTCGGGCGGGCTTCCAGGCGTCCTTGCCTTTCGCCTCCATCGCCGCGCGACGCTTCGCCAGAATGGCGTCGTCGACGAGCGCGTTTATCGTGCGGGCCGGAATGTCGATCTCGATCCGGTCGCCTTCCTCGATGAGAGCGATCGCGCCGCCTTCTTCCGCCTCCGGCGAGACATGGCCGATGGAGAGTCCCGAGGTGCCCCCGGAGAAGCGCCCGTCGGTGACGAGGGCGCAGGCTTTGCCGAGGCCGCGAGACTTCAGATAGCTGGTAGGATAGAGCATCTCCTGCATGCCTGGGCCGCCGCGCGGGCCTTCGTAGCGGATTACGACCACGTCGCCGGGGACGACCTTGCCGGTCAGGATGCCCTGGACCGCGTCGTCCTGGCTCTCGAAGACGCGGGCCGGACCGGTGAACTTGAGCACGCCCGCGTCGACGCCCGCCGTCTTCACGATCGAGCCGTCGAGGGCGATATTGCCTGAGAGCACCGCGAGGCCGCCGTCCTTGGAGAAGGCGTGCTCCGGCGTCGCGGATCACGCCTTTGGCGCGGTCGTCGTCGAGCGACTCGAAACGCGCCGACTGGCTGAAGGCGACCTGGGTCGGCACGCCGCCGGGCGCGGCGGAGAAGAATTCGCGGGTCGCGTTGCTCGACGTGCGCATGATGTCGTGACGCGAGAGCGCATGCTCGAGCGACTCGGCGTGGACCATCCTCACATCGCGGTTGAGGAGGCCGGCGCGGTCGAGCTCGCCGAGGATTCCCATGATGCCGCCGGCGCGGTGGACGTCTTCGATGTGCACGTCGGCGACCGAGGGCGCGACCTTGCAGAGGACGGGCACGCGGCGCGACAGCCGGTCGATGTCGTCCATGGTGAAATCGATCTCGGCCTCGTGCGCAGCCGCGAGCAGATGCAGAACCGTATTGGTCGAGCCGCCCATCGAAATGTCGAGCGTCATCGCGTTCTCGAACGCCTCGAAACTCGCGATCGAGCGCGGCAGCACGCCGGCGTCGTTCTCTTCGTAGTAGCGGCGCGCGAGATCGACGACGAGATGCCCGGCTTCGACGAAGAGCCGCCTGCGGTCGGAATGGGTCGCGAGCGTCGTGCCGTTGCCCGGCAGCGAGAGGCCGAGCGCTTCGGTCAAGCAGTTCATCGAATTGGCGGTGAACATGCCCGAGCACGAGCCGCAGGTCGGACAGGCCGAGCGCTCCATCACCGCAACGTCGGCGTCGCTGACCTTGTCGTCGGCGGCGGCGACCATCGCGTCGATGAGGTCGACTTTCCTGACGCCCGCGCCAACCTTGACCTTGCCCGCCTCCATCGGCCCGCCGGAGACGAAGACGGAGGGGATATTGAGGCGCAGCGACGCCATCAGCATGCCCGGCGTGATCTTGTCGCAGTTCGAGATGCAGACGAGCGCGTCGGCGCAATGGGCGTTGGCCATGTATTCGACGCTGTCGGCGATTACCTCGCGCGAGGGCAGCGAATAGAGCATGCCGTCATGGCCCATCGCGATGCCGTCGTCGACCGCGATGGTGTTGAACTCCTTGGCGACGCCGCCCGCCGCCTCGATCTCGCGCGCGACGAGCTGGCCGAGGTCCTTGAGATGGACGTGGCCGGGCACGAACTGGGTGAAGGAATTGGCGATGGCGATGATCGGCTTACCGAAGTCACCGTCCTTCATGCCGGTCGCGCGCCAGAGGCCGCGGGCGCCGGCCATGTTGCGGCCATGCGTGGTGGTGCGGGAACGATAGGGAGGCATTGGAGGGCGCCTTGTGGAGTGTCGGGAGCGCGGCCGGCGCGCGGCAAGCGCCTATTGTCGCATTTTCGGACCGTCGCCAGCAAGGGCAAGGCGGGCGCTTTCCCGGCGCCGCCGCCGAGAAGACCACGTTCGTCAAGAGCCGGCGTGGCCAACAAAAGAAGCCGCCCGCGAACGGGCGGCTTCCAGAGACTTGAAGCAGCTTACCTTAGAGGGCGGCGACCGCCGTGCGACGGGCGCGGAACCCGGCGAAGCCAAGGCCGGCGAAGCCGAGAACCATCATTGCCCAGGTGGAGGCTTCCGGGACCGCGGTGACCGAGAAATTGTCTAGCGCGTCAAACGATGGATCGTTGCGGAAGCCGACCGTGAACGTATCGAGCCCGGTCGCTCTCACGGTCGCGGTATAATTCACATAACCCTGACTGGGCACCGGATTGAGAGTGAAGACAGTCACGCCGTCAAAAATGTAGTTGACGTCGCTCGGAATAGTACCATTGCCGGCGATCCAGCCGCTGATCAGAAGCGTCGCGCCGGGCATATCGGAAAACGTCTGGCTGAGCGTGCCGTCCGAGCCAATCGGCCCCTCATAAACATAGTAGTTGCCCTGCTCCGCACCGTACCCAAAAGAGTTCGGCTCGACGGTGGTGTAAGAAAAATTGCCGCCTTCCGTCCAACCTGTGAAATCGCCCGTCTCGAAGCTGCCGTTGACCAGCAGATTTGCCGCGCTCACCTGCCCGGCCAGCGCCATGGTCGCGGCAAACGCCACTCCTGCCAATAGTTTCCGCATCGCTCTTCCCCCTTTTGTCCGCACCCAATCGCCGGACCATTGCCAAGTTGTAAACAGGTTGCGCTCGCTTGTAAACACCAAAATTGCCGCAATTAACCCAAAAAGGGGCTTAACCGTGGCTTCGGCTGACACGGTTGCGGCCCAACGAATTCCCTTTTTGGCCGGCAGCTCCAGCCAATCGCATGGGTTTTCAACGAATTGGTAACCATGAGGGCGTTGACTCCTCGCGGACTTTCGAAACGCCTTAAGATTGGCTTAAGCGATCGATGCGATCCTTGCGGAAGGAGATGACGATTGTCTGAAGTCCTCGCGCGCATTCGCAGCGATTCTGTTTTGTCCCGCCCGGCCGCAGCGTCCAGGGCGGGCCGGGGCATGGCGCGAACTCTGGCTCAACGATTGCGGGCGCTGCCCGCCCGAGTTTATGTCGTTGCGGCCGTGTTGGCGCTCCTTGTCGGCATCGGGGTCAATGCGGTGGTCCTGCAGACCAAACGCCATCCCGCGCCGATTTTCGCGCCTTCGCCGGCCAAGATCTCGCCCGCGCCCCTGAACGCGATTCCGGCTCCGGCGGCGCCGTCGCCGGACGCAGGCCGCGAGGCCGCCGCGCCCGTCCCCGCCGCGCCGCCGCCGCCGGGGCGGCAGTCGCCTGCCGCCGCGACGGCGTCCCGTTCGACCGATCAGATCGGCAATTGGCTGCGCGGCGAAGGGCAAGCGGACGACGCGCATCTCGTCCTCGCCGCGCAGACTGCGCTCGTCAAACTTGGCTACCCGGTCAAAGCGGACGGAAACGAAGGCGCAGCGACCCATCAGGCGCTGCGCGATTTCGAGCGTGCGCATGGACTGCCCCCCACGACCGAGATCACCCCACGGCTGGTGAAGCAACTCGACGCGGCCGCGCGAAGCTCCGCGCGCTGAACCGGTGCGCTTGAGGTCGGACGTATGGGTCGCCGCCTATTTGCGTCGATGCGGCGCAGAAGGCCAGGGCGCGGTGCTCCGCCGCCGGGGCGCGGCCGAGGCTGGCGCGATTTTCGTCAAGGTCGACGGTCTCGACGGGCGTTCCGCCCTGTACGAGCCGGCTCCTCAGTCCATGGCGGTCGAACCGGAGCGGGGCGTCGAACGAACCTTCGTCAGGGCGCACGAGCCGGAATGGATCACGACCGGCGAGGCCGACAAGCGGCTCGAGCGCGAAGTCTCGTTTGATCCCGATCTCTGGATTATCGAGGTCGAAGATCGTGATGGCCGCGTGTGGCTCGATCTCGCCCATTGACCCGCTCGAAAGTCCGGGTGCGCTTAGGCGCCTCACGCATACCTGCCGCCCTCGTACATTTTGAGCCAGGCAGCAGATTGCGCCTTGATCCACCTTCGAGCTTCGGATTCTGTCCTGAAGTCGTCAATCTGCGATTGCCCACCCCCCGGGAGTATGACACGCACATGCCACTGGCCGTCTTTCGTTTCGACGATATCGAATCGAACCTTTGATTTCGAGGCGGCCATCCGTTCATTATGGGGAGGGACGGACAATCGCGCCAGCGCGAAATTCGCCCCCATCGCCCCTTGATTGAAAGCGGGTCCCTGGTCAGACTTCGCCAATCCGACCGCCGCGCCGCAACGTAATGCATCCATGTCTAGACTCGAACATGACCAGTCGACGGGACAAGGACGCGCCATGAACCGGATAGGCTCTCGTCGGCGATTGGCGGATCTCAGAAGCCTGCTCGTGCGGGCCGTGGTGGCCCGGCTGACACGGCGGGTGGAAGTCGGCGAGCTCACGATCCAACTGCCGTCGGGCGAGCGCGTCCGTTGCTCCGGGCGCGAGCCGGGGCCGGTCGCGGACATCCACTTTCTCAAATGGCGGACGATCATGCGCGTCGCCGTCGGCGGAGACGTGGGGCTCGCCGCGAGCTACTGCGACGGCGAATGGATGAGTTCCGACTTGCCCGCCCTGATCGAATGGGGCGCGCGCAATGGCGATCAGTTCATGGACTCGATCAAGGGCATGGCGCCTACCCTGCTTCTCAATCGAGTGGTTCACCGGCTTCGCGCCAATACCCGCTCAGGCAGCCGCCGCAACGTCGTCGCGCACTACGATCTGGGGAACGAGTTTTACCGTCTCTGGCTCGATCGGACGATGACCTATTCCTCGGCGATCTTTCCGGCGCCGGACGCGACCCTCGAACAGGCCCAGGAGACGAAATTCACCCGCATCATTGACCGCCTCAAACTCAATGGCGGGGAAAGCGTCCTCGAAATCGGCGGCGGCTGGGGAGCGCTCGCCGCCGCGATCGCCAAGGCGCGCGACGCCCGGGTGACGAGCCTCACCGTCTCTCCCGCCCAGCTCAGCGACGCCGAAGCCCGCGCGCGGAACGAATCGATCGCCGAAAAGATCCAGTTCAAGCTGATGGATTACCGCGACGTCGGCGGCGTCTTCGACCGAATCGTGTCGATCGAAATGATCGAGGCCGTCGGCAAGGAGTACCTGCCCAAGTATTTCGAGACCATCCGCAATCGGATGCGCCCCGGCGGACTTTGCGTCCTTCAGGCGATCACGATCGCCGAAGACCGCTTCGCCTCGTATTGCAGCCGTCCCGACTTCATCCAGCGCTACATCTTTCCCGGCGGATTCCTGCCGTCGAAGACCTACATGCGGGAGGTTCTCGAAGCGCATGGGCTGAAACTGCTTGCGTCGGACAATTTTGGCGACAGCTACGCGCTGACGGTGCGCGAATGGCGGCGGCGATTTCTGGCCGCGTGGCCCGAAATCGAGAAGATGGGCTTTCAGGAGCCCTTCAGGCGCCTTTGGGAGTTTTACCTCAGCTACTGCGAGGGCGGATTTCGCGCGGGCGTCATCGACGTCGGCCTCTACTCGCTCGCCCACGCCGAGACGGGAGCGGAAGCTCTGAGCTGACGCGACGCGCGTCGTCGGGGTCGTCGAACGAAGTCACGACGATGCGCTTGGGAGTTATCAATCTTCAGTTAACCGGTTGGAAAGCGGGCGCGGATAGGCTGCTCCGCGGTTCGTTCGTGCGCGCTGAACGAGTGGAGCGGAAGGGCCAATGGAATGAAGTCGCCCCGTCGCCCATGGTCCGAAGTGACCGCGATCGAGTACACGCTGATCGCGTCGCTAATCGCGGTTTTCATCATCGCCACGCTCCAGACCGTGGGCATCCACGCGGGCGCGGCTTTTTGAATCGGTGGGCGCGGCGCCGTCTTAACCCTCGCTTCGTTGCCTCTGCGTCGACCGGATCTGTTTGACGACTGAAACCCCGATGTCCGCGCGTTAGTGCGTTTCAAGTGCCATTAGCCGCGCAGCTTGGGCAGCGTGGAGCGCGAGCTCCACATCGGTAGCCGGAGCTGCCCAATGGTGGATGTCCGGGTATTCGCGGTTGAGTTCATCCGCCATCAGGCGCGCATCTTCGCAAACATGCAGCTTCTCGCCGCGGCTCACGCCCGTCAGCCCCGGCTCCTGCCAGGCAAGGACGCAAATTCGATCGCTCATACTCGGCTCCGTTCGATACCCCGGCGACGGCAAGCGTACCTCCGGCCTGGTGAAAACTCCGGAAACGGCCGGTCGGCGACAAAGTTCCCGACGGGTCGTGGAGGGGTATGAACGGTCGCCGGTCGCGCCTGCGCCGGGCCAGGCGATTTGCGCCATGTACGCGGCCCCACCCGAAGAGTGTCCGGTTCCTCTAGCAGCCTGTCGGACTGAGTTTTGAGATTGGGGGTCGAACGGGTTTTTCGATTTGCGCCGGCAGATCGGGCTTTGTGGGGTTCCGATTGAGCCTGTTGGAGGCGGTAGGCTGGATAGTCCGCGCGTCGGGTTTCGCTCCCTTTAGCAGGCGGGGTTGAGGACGAACATCCGTTTCAAATTCCAGGCCATGATCACGAGGCTCCACTCGCCGCGCACGTTTTCGAGCCCGCGCAGGGAAAATTGACGGAATCCGAGCGCGGCTTTGATGATGCCGAACACCGGCTCCGGGGTCTGCTTGCGCAAGGCGTAGAGCGCTCGGCCCTCAGGCGACTTCAGCCGATGCGCCATCGCCTCGACCGGCGTCGGGTCCCTCGGCGCCTCGGGCGCCGCCGCGAAGCGCTCGCTCAGCGGCGGGTGGTGGGGCTGGCGGCCCATCGCGATCACCGGTTCGACGCCCGCCTTTTCGCACGCGGCCACGGCGCCCGCGCTGAAATAGCCGGTGTCGGCCAGCAGATGGTCAACCTTGCCCAGGCCTTCGGGCAACGCGCCGATCTTCTCCAGCATCGGTTCGACCTGCTGCTTGTCATTGGGCGCCTGAACCACATCGACGGCCACGACCAGAAGACTTCCCGCAGCGACCGCGGCTTGCGCATTGTAGCACTGGTCGAAGCCGCCGCCCGCCACCGGCATGATGCGCGACTCCGCGTCGGTCAGGTTGACCTGATCGGTCGGCAGCGGCCCTTCGGTCGGCGGCGCCGGCGGCTTTCCCCCGGGCTTCTTGCCCGTCGCCGCGGTCTTCGCCTCGCGCGACGCCATTTTGGCTTGGTGCTCGGCCATCTCGCGCGCATGCCGTTCCTTGGCCCGAGCCTCGATCTTCGCCTTCGCCTCGGCCAGCTTACGAAGGCGCTCCTCGCGCCGCGCCAGTTCGTCGGAAATCGACATCCCGTCGGGAACGTCGGCCGCATCCGCAGCCTCGGCTCGGGCCAGCAAATCGGCGACCTCGGCCTTCAGTTGCGCCTCGATCCTGCCCACATGCTCATAGGAAAGCGCGCTGTGCCGGCTGGCGTTGGCGTGGATCTTCGTCCCGTCCAGCCCGATTATGCCCATCTTCAAGACGCCCATCTCGCGCGCCAACTGAAGAACCTCGACGAACAGCTCCTCGATCTCCTTTAAGAACCGCCGCCGAAACGCGGCGATCGTGTCGTGGTCGGGATGATCGTTCGCCGCGATGAACCGAAACGCTACCAAGTCGTAGGTCGCCCGCTCGAGCTTCCGGCTGGAGAATGTCCCCGTCGCGTACCCGTAAACCAACAGGCCCAGCAACATCCGGGGATGATACGAAGCCGACCCCGAACCTCGGTAAGCCCCGCTCAGCCGGCCCAGGTCGAGACCGTCGATAACTTCGACAATGAACCGCGCCAAATGCTTCTCCGGAAGCCACTCGTCCACAGAAGGCGGCAGCAGATACCCCGTCTGCCGATCGATCGTCCGAAAATTGGCCATCAAAAAAACCCGCCGCCCTGCGCCAATCAACGATTGATTTTAGCGTGGCCGCAGGCTCGGCGTTAAGTCCGACAGGCTGCTAGAGAAGCCCTTCGGCGCTCAGCGCTCGCGCCAGGCCGTCGGGGCTACGATAGTGATGTGTGCGCAACCCAGCGCGCTCCGCCCCGGCCACGTTCTTGGCGCTATCGTCGACGAAAAGCGTGGCCTCCGCCGCAGCGCCAACGCGCGCCAGGCAACGAAGGTAGGCCTCCGGTTCGGGCTTGCGCGCGTGAAATTCGGCTGAAACATAAAAGTCCCGGCCGAAAATCGGACGCAGCTCCGGGAAGACCGTGTCGGCCGCGCGCTTGACCAGCAAATTGTTGTTGGTGAGGACGGCGACCCGCGCCTGTCGACGAACCGAAGCTGCGAGCGCAAGCGTTTCCGCGATCGGCCTGACCGCCGCCCGCAGAGCCTCCGTCCACTCATCCTCGCTCAGCGGGCAGCCCAGGCGTTGGCCAAAACCCGAGAGGTAGGCGTCGGCGTCCATGACGCCGCTGTCTCCGGAGTCTTCGAATCCCGATTCCCAGATCGCCTCCGCGACGGCCGCCGCCGGTTCGCGACAGATTCGTGCGATCTGGGCCACGCGCACGCTCCGATCATAGCTGTAGAGTACGTCGTTCATATCGAAAAGAACGGTCGAGATCATGAGATCAGCGCATGCGAACTCTGTGCCAAATTGCGGGGTTCACGGGCGATGGGGCGCGCGGCGACGCCGAAAAGGGTCGACAAAGCCGATTGCGCCTCCCAGGTTGAGGGCGCATGATTCGTTCCGTGTCGCAGCGATCCGAGAGATCCGACGAGGGGGGCGCCGCGCCGTCCCCGCCGGCGCGCGCGCACCGCCCCTCGGGCCCGCACGGGGCGCCGCCCTATCTCGCCGGGCTCAACGACGAGCAGCGGCTCGCCGTCGAGGCCCTCGACGGCCCCGTCCTGGTTCTGGCCGGCGCCGGGGTCGGCAAGACCCGCGTACTGACGACGCGGATCGCCCATCTGATCGCGACCGGGCGGGCGCGCCCTCATGAGATTCTTGCGGTGACCTTCACCAACAAGGCCGCGCGCGAGATGCGGGAGCGCGTCGCCATGTTCACCGGCTCGACGCAAGGCATGCCCTGGCTCGGCACGTTCCATTCGATCGGCGTCAAGATGCTGCGCATGCATTCCGAACTCGTCGGATTGCGGCCGAATTTCACCATTCTCGACACCGACGACCAGCTGCGGCTCATGAAGCAGATCCTGCAGGCCGAGAATCTCGACGACAAGCGCTGGCCGGCGCGGGCGCTGGCGAGCCTGATCGACAGCTGGAAAAACCGCGGGCTCGATCCGCGTCACGTGCCGGCGAACGAATCGGCCGGGTTTGCGGGCGGCCGCGGCGCGGCGCTCTATGAAATGTACCAGACCCGTCTCAAGGCGCTGAACGCCGTCGACTTCGGCGATCTCCTGCTCGAATCGCTGCGGCTCCTTCGCGAACACAGCGACATCCTCGCGAGTTTCCAGCGCCGCTTCCGCTACATCCTGGTCGACGAATATCAGGATACGAACGTTGTCCAGTATCTGTGGCTGCGCCTGCTCGCCCGGGCCGACGGCAATCTGTGCTGCGTGGGCGACGACGACCAGTCGATCTACGGCTGGCGGGGCGCGGACGTCGACAATATTCTGCGCTTCGAGCGGGATTTTCCGGGTGCGAAGGTCATCCGGCTCGAGCGCAACTACCGCTCGGGCGGCCACATTCTCGCGGTCGCCTCGGGGCTGATCGCCCATAATCAGGGCCGCCTCGGCAAGACCCTGTTCACCGACGCGCCGATGGGCGCGCGTCCGACCGTGACCGGGGTTTGGGACAGCCAGGAGGAAGCCCGGGTCGTCGGCGACGCGATCGAACAGGCCCAGCGCGCCGGCGTCTCGCTGGACGACATCGCCATTCTGGTGCGCGCCTCCTTCCAGATGCGCGAATTCGAGGAGCGCTTCATCGCGCTTGGCCTCCCCTACCGCGTCATTGGCGGTCCGCGCTTCTACGAGCGGGCCGAGATTCGCGACGCGCTCGCCTATCTGCGCTCCGTCGCTGAGCCGGACGACGACCTCGCGTTCGAGCGCATCTACAATCAGCCCAAGCGCGGTCTCGGCGAGGCGACGCTGGCCACTCTGCACGAGTACGGCCGCCGGGCCGGGGTTTCGCTGACCCGGGCCGCGCGCATGCTGATCGAAACGCAGGAGCTGAAAGCCCGTCCCCGCCAGATTCTGCGCGATCTTCTGGCCGGATTCGACCGTTGGCGGAAGCGGGCCGAGCAGATCACGCACGATGAGCTGGCGCAGCTCGTGCTCGAGGAGAGCGGCTACATCGACATGTGGAAGGCCGAACGCACGCCTGACGCCGCCGGCCGTCTCGACAACCTCAAGGAACTTGTCCGCTCGATGGGCGAATTCCCCGATCTCGGCTCATTCCTCGAACATGTGTCGCTGGTGATGGACGTCGAAGGCCCGTCGGAGGGACCGCGCGTCTCGATCATGACGCTGCATGGGGCGAAGGGCCTCGAATTCGACGTCGTCTTCCTGCCGGGATGGGAAGAGGGCCTGTTTCCGAACCAGCGGTCGCTGGACGACAACGGCCGGGCCGGGCTCGAGGAGGAGCGCCGCCTCGCCTACGTGGGCCTGACCCGCGCCCGGAATGAAGCCAAGATCTATCACGCCGCCAACCGGCGGGTGCGGGGCTTGTGGCAGACCTCCCTGCCGTCGCGATTCATAGGCGAACTTCCGCCGGATCACACCGAATTCGAGGAGACCGAGGGGGCCTCGGCCTTCGGCGGCTATGGCGTGAGCCGCTTTGACGACGCGCCCGCCGGATTTGCCTCGCGCTACGATACGCCGGGCTGGCGCCGGGCGGAGGAACGGTCGCGTCACACCGCGGAGCAGGGCGCCCGGTTCGGTGGAGGCCCCGGGCGTGTTCTCGAGGGTCAGGCGCAAAGGCGGGCGTCTCCGGACGCGGCTTTCGAAGCAGGCGCCCGGGTGTTCCACCTCAAGTTCGGACCCGGGAGCGTCGTCTCCGCCGACGGCCCGAAATTGACCGTCGATTTCGACCGCGCCGGCCGCAAGCTCGTGATGGGCAGCTTCGTGACGGCGGAGGGCTGATCCGCGCCTCAGGCGGCCTTGGTCTTCGGGTTCACTTCGGCGGTGTAGGCGTCGATCAGCCCGGCGGTGATGGCGCCGGGAGTAAAGACGTGTGGGCCGATCTCGCCGACCGGCGTCACTTCGGCCGCCGTTCCGGTGATGAAACACTCGCTGAAGGTCTTCAGTTCGTCCGGCATGATCCGGCGCTCGACGACTTCGACGCCGCGGCGGCGCGCAAGATCGATGACGGTCGCGCGGGTGATTCCTGCGAGGAAGCAGTCGGCGATCGGCGTATGGATCGTTCCATCCTTGACGAAAAAGACGTTGGCGCCGGTGCATTCGGCGACCCGGCCCTGCCAGTCCATCATCAGGGCGTCGGCGTAGCCGCGCCGCTCGGCGCGATGCTTGGAGATGGTGCAGATCATGTAGAGGCCGGCGGCCTTGGCGAGCGCCGGCGCGGTCGCGGGATCGGGGCGCCGATAGTCGGCGATATCGAGTCGGATGCCCTTCATCCGCTGCGCCGGGTCGAAATAGCTCGGCCAGTCCCAGACGGCGATGCCGAGGTGGATGGTGTTATGCTGCGCCGAGACGCCCATCATCTCGGAGCCGCGCCAGGCGATCGGGCGCACATAGGCGTCGGCGAAATTGTTGCGCCTCAGCGTCTCGGCTTTGGCCGCGTCGATCTGGTCGACCGTCCAGGGAATCTCAAAATCGAGAATGCGGGCTGAGTCTTTCAGCCGGCGCGAGTGCTCGGCCGACTTGAAAATGCGGCCGCCATAAGCGCGCTCGCCCTCGAAAACCGCGCTGGCATAGTGCAGCGCATGGGTCAGCATGTGAACCTTGGCGTCGCGCCATTCGACCATCCGGCCGTCGAGCCAGATCCATCCGTCACGATCGTCAAAATTCGCCGTGGCCATCGCGCTTTCCTCCGTTCCGGTCACAAGTTGGTTTGGTTTTTGGTCTTTTGGGTCTACATGCAGGACGCCGAACCGTCACCGACCTGATAGCAAGATTGTCCGATTATGTCAACATTGCTGACCTAATGAGCGTCTCGATGTCGCCCAAAGCCGCCGATCCCGCGCTGCGCGCCAGCTCGGACGACGGGCCGATGTACGAATTGATCGAGCTGTTCTTCTTCGCCTATCGCGATTTCGTAGGCGACGCCGACCGGCTGCTCGAGGCTTATGGATTTGGCCGGGCGCACCACCGCGTTCTATATTTCGTCACCCGCAGGCCGGGGCTGACGATCGCGGAGCTGCTCGAGATTCTGCGCATCACCAAACAAAGCCTCAATCGCGTGCTGCGCGAGCTTGTGGCCAAGAATTTCATCGAAACGCGCGCCGGCGCGCTCGACCGGCGGCGGCGGCAACTCTATGCGACGGTCGAGGGCGAGCGTCTGGCGCTGCGCCTGGCGCAGGTCCAGACCCGCCGGTTCGCCGGCGCCCTGGAAGCGCTGGGAGACGACGGGCGGCAATCAGCGGCCGCCTTCCTTAATGCGATGATCGACCCGGATACTCGCGCCTCGGCGCCGACGCCGCGCGTCGAGGCCGCCCGGCGCACGGTTGGAGCGCGGCGACCTTGACTTCGGCCACGCTCGAAGACGACGCCGCGCATGTGCTTGTGGTCGACGACGACCGGCGGCTTCGCGCCTTGCTGTCGAGCTATCTGATGAAGAACGGCCATCGCGTTACGGTCGCGGCGACCGCCGCCGAAGCGCGGACTTTTCTCGATGGCCTGGCTTTCGACATCATCGTGCTCGACGTGATGATGCCTGGAGAGAGCGGCTTCGAATTCGCTGCGGATTTGCGAAAGCGGTCCCAGGTGCCGATCCTGATGCTGACCGCGCGGGGCGAGCCGCAAGACCGGGTGCTGGGACTCGAGATCGGCGTCGACGATTATCTGTCGAAACCGTTCGAACCGCGCGAGCTTCTGTTGCGGATCGGCTCCGTCCTCCGCCGCACGCGGGCCTCGCCCTTCGGCAAGCCTGAGGCCGCTATCGTGCGCTTCGGCCCGTTCGCGTTTTCTCTCGAACGCGGCGAACTGCGCGCCGGCGAAGAGGTCGTCCGCATCACCGAACGCGAGCGCGAGATGCTGCGGCTTCTTTGCGCCAGTCCGGGCGACAGCGTCTCCCGCGAAGTGCTGTCAGGGTCGGGCGGGGCGGCGCAGGAACGGACGGTCGACGTGCTGATCAATCGCCTCAGGCGGAAGATTGAGCAGGATCCCGCCAATCCCGCCTATTTGCAGACGGCGCGGGGGACCGGCTACCGTCTGATCGCCGACGGATGATCGCGCGGCCGTCCTTCCGAACTCTTCGTCAGCTGGCGCGGGTGCGCGAGCTGTGGCGGCGCGGCTCGCGCAGCCTTGCGGACATGCTTCCGAAAGGCCTCTACAAGCGCTCGCTCCTGATCGTGATCCTGCCGATGGTTTTGTTGCAGACCGCGGTCACCTTCGCGTTCATGCAGCATCACTGGGAGCTGGTCACGCGCCGCCTCTCCGAGGCGGTGGCGCGCGACGTCGGCGCGCTGACGGACCTCTATAAAAGGCTGCCGCCCGGCGAAGACGACGCCTTTCTGGCGAATCTCGCGTCCGAACGGTTTCGGATGGATGCGACCGTGCTGCCCGCCGGTCCCCTGCCCCCGGCGGTGCCGAGCTCGTTCTTTGCGGCGCTCGACCCGTTGTCGCGCACGCTGCCGAGCGAAATCAAGACCCAGCTCCGCGAGCCGTTCTGGCTCGATACGATCGGGCGGTCGGGCCTGATGGAAATCCGCGTCGATCTCGGGGACCGGGTGCTCAGGCTGGTGACGCGCCGGGCGCTCGCCTACGAGGCGAACGCCCACATCTTCGTGCTCTGGATGCTCGCGGCGATGATTCTTCTACTTACGGTCGCGATCATCTTCCTCAGAAACCAGATCCGGCCCATCCTGCGGCTCGCGCGCGCGGCGGAGGATTTCGGCAAAGGCCGCAATCTCGATTTCAGCCCGCATGGCGCGCGTGAGGTCCGACAGGCCGGCAGTGCCTTCATCGAGATGAAGCGCCGGATCGAGCGGGCGACCGAGCAGCGCACCGCCATGCTCAACGGCGTCAGCCACGACCTCCGCACGATCCTGACGCGCTTCAAGCTGTCATTGGCGCTCCTCGACAATTCGGCGGACAGCGAACTCCTGCAAAGGGATGTCGACGAGATGGGCCAGATGCTCGAAGGCTACCTCGCCTTTGCCCGCGGCGACGCCAGCGAGCCGACCACGCTTACCGACATCGGCTCGATGCTGGAGGATGTGCGCGCCGACGCCGAGCGCCACGGCGCCGAAATTCGGCTTCAAACCCGGGGAAATCTCAACATTCGCGTGCGGCCGACGGCGATGAAGCGATGCATCGCCAATCTTGTCGCCAACGCCCAGCGCCACGCCGATCATGTGGAGATATCCGGAAGGCGGGACCCGCAATTCGTCTCGATCGTCGTCGACGACGACGGCGCTGGCATTCCCCCGGCCTATCGCGAGGATGTTTTCCGGCCCTTTTACCGGCTCGACGAGGCGCGTAACCAGGACCAGAGCGGGGCGGGCTTGGGCCTTGCCATCGCCAGAGACATCGCCCGCTCGCACGGCGGCGACATCAACCTCTCGGACAGCCCAATCGGCGGCCTTAGGGCCTCGGTTCGCATTCCCGTCTGATAGGGGAGCGCGCCCGCGGTCAGACCGCGGCGCTGATCCAGCGCGTGAGTTCGCTCTTCGGCCCGGCGCCCGTCTTGGTCGCGACCTGCTTCCCGCCCTTGAAGACCATCAGGGTCGGAATAGAGCGGATGCCGAATTTGCCGGCGACGCCGGGGTTCTCGTCGACATTGAGCTTGGCGATCTTCACCTTGCCCTTCATTTCGGTGGCGATCTCCTCAAGCGCCGGAGCGATCATCCGGCAAGGGCCGCACCACTCCGCCCAAAAGTCGACGACCACCGGCTCGCTGGAATTGATGACATCGGCTTCGAAGCTGGCGTCGGTGACTTTGGCCGTGACGGACATGGGGGGCCTCTGCATTGAAGCGGCTCGCGGCCGCAGGGGTGTTAGTTAGGAAGCGCGACGGACGGCGTCAAGCCGGGGCGCCGGTGTCAAAACAGCCTGCCGCCGTTCGGGACCGGGCGCGACGGCCCGATCACGACCACCTCCCCCTCTGCGTCGGGAAATCCCAGCGTCAGGACTTCGGAGAGGAAAGGCCCGATTTGCCGGGGCGCGAAGTTGACCACCGCGGCCACCTGTCGTCCGACAAGCACGTCGGGCCGATAGTGCCGGGTGATCTGAGCCGAGGATTTCCTTGTTCCGAGTTCCGGGCCGAAGTCGATCACGAGCTTGAATGCGGGCTTCCGCGCCTGCGGAAATTCCTCGGCGGAGACAATCGTCCCCACGCGGATGTCGACCTTGAGAAAGTCGTCGAAAGCTACTCGCGGCGCCGGCCCGGCGGTCTCGTTCATCTCGTTCCTCTTAATCCACGCATTCCCCGGCGGCCGTCCGCGCTGCGGTCTTGACAGCCGTGCGTGACTTACCCTAGCCGAGCCCCGGATGACCACCCATGACGACACCCGGGAAATTCGCCAGGTCGAAGGTCTCGGCGAGATCTCCGATCGCTACGACGCCATTCTTTGCGATATTTGGGGCGTCCTGCACAACGGCGTGGCGTCGTTCAGCCCAGCGTCAGACGCTCTGACCGCCTTTCGCCGGCGCGGCGGCGCGGTGGTTCTGATCAGCAACGCGCCACGGCCGTCCGCGCCGATCCGCAGCCAGCTCGAGAGGCTCGGCGTCTCGCCTCATGCATTTGACGCCATTGCGACCTCGGGCGACGTCACGATCGATCTGATTGCCGAAAGGATCGGCGATCCCGTCCTCCACATCGGGCCCGAGCGCGACCTCAGCCTTTTCAACGCTGCCGCTGAGGCGGCGGGCCGCCGGCCGAAGCTCGTGTCCCTGGAAGACGCAAGCTATGCGCTTTGCACCGGGCTGCGGCACGATGTGACCGAGACGCCCCGCGACTACGAAGCCGAGCTCGGCGACATGGCGGCTCGCGCCATGACCATGATTTGCGCCAATCCGGACATCGTGATCCATCGCGGCGACGTCCTCATCTACTGCGCCGGAGCGTTGGCTCGTCGATATGAAGACCTCGGCGGTCCGGTCGTCTACGCCGGCAAGCCCTATCCGCCGATCTATCGCCGCGCCCTGGCTCTGGCTGAAGAGGCGTTCGGCGCGCCGCTGGACAGGCGGCGCGTGCTGGCGATCGGCGACGGCATGATAACGGACATCGCAGGGGCCGCCGTGGCCGGACTCGATGCGCTTCTCGTCACCCACGGCATCCATCGGGCGGCGCTGCACGGCGAGAACCTCGCGAGTCCCGCGAGCGCCTCCGAACTGAGGCGTCTCTACGCCGAGCACTCGCTGTGGCCGGTCGCCGCGATCGGCGAACTGCGAGCCTGATGTCGCGCCAGGATCGTCCCACGCACGATTCGCGGGCTTCGTTGGGGTCGTCGGCCAGCGGCGATCTGTTTTTTCAGGTAACGTCAATTTGAGCGCCGCTGACGGAAGCCGGAAGCGAAATGAACAAAGCCACCATTCAGATCCTCTATTTCGAAGACCTCTCCGTCGGCATGCGCGAGACGATCAGCAAGACCGTGCGAAACGAGGACGTGATCGGATTCGCGGAGCTCTCCGGCGACCACAACCCGATCCATCTCTCCGAACACTTCGCCCGCAAGACGCGATTTGGCGGGCGTATCGTCCATGGACTCTACACGGCCAGTCTTATATCCGCGGTGATCGGCATGCGGCTTCCGGGTCCAGGGTCCGTGTACATTTCGCAGTCGCTCAACTTTCTCGGTCCGGTCAAGATCGGCGACATCATTGATATCAGCGTCGAGGTTGTGGAACTGACGGAAAAAGGCCGAAGGGTGCGCCTGCAATGCGAGTGCAGGGTCGGCGACAAGGTCGTGCTCGAAGGAGAGGGCATTCTGAGCGTGCCCCCGGCGCCAAAACTAAGACATGCGAACGCTTGACCGTGTTCGGAGCGCGCGGCACGTTTTGCGAGCGACGCCGCTCGAGCGCGGCGGGCTCGAGGATCGGCAGGATGCAATGACCAACGGCTTCGTGGTCGCGACAGATCCGACACCGCCGCCGGTCGGACTCGAGCGAGCCGTCTATGCGATCGGAAATTTCGACGGCTTGCATCTCGGGCATCAGGCGGTCATCGCGCGGTCGCTGGCGCTGGCGCGGGAGCGCGGCACGCCGAACGCGCTCCTCACGTTCGAGCCGCACCCGGCCGACTATTTTGCCGATCGCCCGGTCGCTTTTCGCCTGACGCCGGCGAAGATGAAGGCGAGACTTTGCGAGAGCCTCGGGGTTTCGGGGGTCGTCATCCTCTCCTTCGATGCGGCGCTCGCGTCGTTGACCGCGGAAGAGTTTGTCGCCGGGTTCCTCGTCGGGAGGCTCGCCGCCGGCGCAGTTGTGGTCGGATGGGATTTCCATTTCGGCAAGGCCCGCTCCGGAACGTCGGCCTTTCTCGCCGACGCGGGCGCCCGGCACGGCTTCGCCGTCGATATCGTCGCCAAGGTCGAAGACGGCGCCGGAGAGCAGGCCCACGTGGTTTCGTCGACGGCGATCCGGCGCGCGCTCGAACGAGGCGACGTCGAAGCCGCGGCGCGAGGCCTCGGGCGCCGCTATTCTGTATCGGGCCATGTCGTCTCCGGCCAGCGGCTTGGCCGCACGCTCGGCGTTCCGACCGCGAACATAGCGCTCGACCCAACGACCCGGCTTGCGCATGGGATTTATGCGGTGAGGGCCCGCGTCGACGGGAAACTGATTCCCGGTGTCGCCAGTTTCGGCGTTCGGCCCACCGTCGACAATGGTCCGCCGCTGCTGGAGGTTCATCTTCTGGACTTCCACGGCGATCTTTATGGGCGCGAGATGGAGGTCGAATTCGTCGAGCGCATCCGGGAAGAGCGCAAGTTCGATTCGCTCGCACTGCTCACCGAGGAGATGGAGCGCGACAAGGAACGCGCCCGCGCGATCCTCGCCACGGCGCCCTGAGCGCAGGATCCTCACGCCGATTTGGCGATTCACGGTAAATCCTCTAATTCCCTCGCGGCTTTGCCAGCAAAACCCATGTGGCCCCCAGTTTCATGACCGACGCGTCCGATAAAGGCCTCGACTATTCGCAGACGCTTTTTCTGCCGAAAACCGACTTTCCGATGCGGGCTGGCCTGCCGCAAAGGGAGCCGGAGATCCTGGCGCGCTGGGCGCGCGAAAACCTCTACCGCCAATTGCGCGAGGCCGGCAAAGGCCGGCCCAAATTCGTGCTGCACGACGGCCCGCCCTATGCCAACGGCAATGTTCACATCGGCACCGCGCTCAACAAAATCCTCAAGGACATGGTTGTCCGCTCGCATCAGATGGCCGGCAAGGAGTCCAACTACGTCCCCGGCTGGGACTGCCATGGCCTGCCGATCGAGTGGAAAGTGGAGGAGGAATTTTATCGCTCGAACGGCAAGGTGAAGCCCGATTTCTCGGATCCGGACGCCCTGATCGCGTTTCGCCGCGAGTGCCGCGCCTTCGCGGAACACTGGATGTCCGTCCAGCGCGAAGAGTTCAAGCGATTGGGCGTGGTCGGCGACTGGGAGCACCCCTACACGACGATGAGCTTCCCGGCGGAAGCGCAGATCGCGAGGGAGATTTTCAAGTTCATCGCCAATGGCCTCCTCTATCGCGGCTCGAAGCCGGTAATGTGGAGTGTCGTCGAGAAGACGGCTTTGGCAGAGGCGGAAATCGAATACGAGGACTATACGAGCGACACGATCTACGCGGCCTTCCCGGTCGAGGGTGACGACGCATCGGTGGTGATCTGGACCACGACGCCATGGACGATCCCCGGCAACCGCGCGATCGCTTTTTCGCGCCGGATCGCCTACGGCCGCTATCGCGTGACCGAGGCTTCGGCGGGCAACTGGGCGAAGGTCGGCGCGACCTACATTCTCGCCCAGGCGCTCGCTCCCAGCGTGTTCAGCGCCGCGAGGGTCGCCGCTTACGAGTTCCTGGGAGACGTGGATGGCGACTCCCTGGCCGCGATGGTCTGCGCCCATCCCCTCCGCGTCCATGGCTACGGATTCGTAGTGCCGCTGCTGCCCGGCGACCATGTGACTGAAGATGCGGGGACAGGCTTCGTCCATACTGCGCCGAGCCACGGCCGCGAGGACTTCGAGCTCTGGACGGCCAACACCCGTCAGCTCCTGGAGCTCGGTATCGAGACGCGGATCCCCTATACGGTCGACGAGAACGGAGCGTTCACCGAGGAAGCGCCCGGTTTTGAAGGCAAGCGCGTCCTCACCGACAAGGGCGAGAAGGGCGATGCGAATGACGCAGTCATCAAGGCGCTGATCAAAGCGGAGCGCTGATCGCGCGCGGACGGCTGAAGCATCAGTATCCGCATAGCTGGCGCTCCAAGAAGCCGGTGATCTTTCGCAATACGCCGCAATGGTTCCTGGCGATGGACCGCCCATTCGCGACCGCCCCCGGCGGGCAGACGCTGCGGGCGGTCGCGCTCGAGGCGATCGAAAAGACGCAATGGGTTCCAGCAACCGGGGAGAACCGCATTCGCGGCATGGTCGCGAGCAGGCCCGACTGGGTGCTGTCGCGGCAACGCGCCTGGGGCGTTCCGCTGCCGATTTTCGTTCGCAAGGGCGGACATGAGGTGCTGTTCGATCAGGACGTGAACGCCCGGATCGCGGCGGCGTTCGAGAGGGAAGGCGCCGACGCATGGTTCGCTGAGGGCGCAAAGGAGCGGTTTCTTGGCGCCGCGCACAAGTCGGACGACTACGACAAGATCGACAATCTGGTCGAGGTCTAGTTCGAGGAATTCCGGCTCCACGCATGCCTTCGTGCTGGGGGACGCGGTCCATTTCCCTGAACTCGCCGGTATCCATCGCATCCTCGACGGCGGCCCCGACCAGGTCATGTATCTCGAAGGCTCGGACCAGCATCGCGGCTGGTTTCAGTCATCGCTGCTCGAAAGCTGCGGCACGCGCGGACGCGCGCCCTTCGACATCGTGCTGACGCACGGCTTCACCCTCGACGAGAAGGGCCGGAAAATGTCGAAGTCCCTCGGGAACCAAACCTTCCCCCAGGATGTCATCGCGGCGTCGGGCGCCGATATCCTGCGGCTTTGGGTCGCAAGCGTTGACTATTCCGATGACCAGCGCATTG
>CAWBBW010000043.1:0-150210 GCA_963787135.1 uncultured Alphaproteobacteria bacterium
TAGTGGATCGCGTCTGACATTTGAATCCCGAGGGGGATTCCTGTCGGACTCGCGGCGTGCGAGTTTGCGGCATGCGCCCTGGCATTTCCATATCCGTCACGCCCGCCGACCTTGATCGGCTCGTCGCTCTGGTCAAAGACCGCAACGCACCGCAGAAGCATGTCTGGCGGGCGCAGATCGTATTGCTGAGCGCCAGGGGCGCCGGGACGAACGCGATCATGTGCGAGACGGGCAAGTCCAAGACCTGCGTCTGGCGCTGGCAAGAGCGTTTCGCCGCCGAAGGCGTGGACGGACTTTTGCGCGACAAAACGCGGCCTTCGCGCATCCCGAAGCTCGATCCCTCGGTCGCCGAGCGTGTCGTCGCGCTGACCATGGAGGCGCCGCCGCACGAAGCGACGCACTGGACCGGTTCGGCAATGGCGGGGGCGGCTGGCGTCAGCGTCAGCTCCGTGCAGCGCATCTGGCGCGCGCACGGGCTCCAGCCGCATCGGGTCCGGCGGGGCCTATCAGGAATTTCGTGTGCGAGCGGGGCGGACATCTTCTCAGGCGACCATCGCCTTTGAGAAGCGCTCGGCGAACATGACGGCCATCTGGGCCTTGGCCGCCGCCCATTCGCGCGGGGGCATCTTCCACTCCTTTTCCGAGCGGTTCAAGACCAGGAACAGCAATTTCAGCGCCGCCTCGTCATTGGGAAAATGGCCCCTGGCGCGAACGGCCCGGCGCAGCTTGGAATTCAGCGCCTCGATGGCATTCGTCGTGTAGAGGATGCGCCGCACCTCACGCGGGAAGGCGAAGAAGGGGATGACTTCTTGCCAGGCTCTTCGCCAGGCCTTGCCGATCGCCTCGTATTTGCGGCCCCGCGGCCCCTCCTCGAAGGCCGTCAGGGCCGCTTCGGCCGCCTTGTCGTCGATGGCGTCGTAGATCGTCTTCAGCGCCGTCGCGATGGGCTTGCGGTCCTTCCAGGAGGCGAATTCCATGCAATGGCGCAACAGATGGACAATGCAGGTCTGCACGACCGTGTCGGGATAGGCCACGCCGATGGCCTCGGGAAAGCCCTTCAGGCCGTCGACAACGGCGATGAGGATATCCTCCACGCCCCGGTTCTTCAGCTCGTTCAGCACGCGCAGCCAGAACTTGGCGCCTTCATTTTGCTCGATCCACAGCCCGAGCACCTCCTTGAGGCCGTCGGCCCGCACGCCGATCGCCACATGGATAGCCTTGTTGCGCACCAGGCTCTCGTCCCGGATCTTCACGCGGATCGCGTCAAGGAAAACCAGGGGATAGGTCGCCTCCAGCGGCCGGTTCTGCCAGGCCGTCACTTCCTCAATCACCGCATCCGTCACCGTCGAGATCAGTTCGGCCGAGACGTCGATAGCGTAGAGTTCGCGCAGATGTCCGGCGATCTCGCGCGTACTCATGCCGCGGGCGTACATCGAGATGATCTTCTCGTCGAAGCCGGGAAAGCGGCGCTGGTATTTGCCGATCAGTTGCGGATCGAAGCTGCCCTGCCGGTCGCGCGGAATGGAAAGCTCGAGCGCTCCGGCGTCGGTCAAAACCGTCTTCTTGCCGTAGCCGTTGCGCGAATTGCCGCTCTCATCACCCTTCAGGTGATGATCCAGCTCCGCCTTCAGCGCACGATCGGCCAGCGCCTTCTTCAACTGGTCGATCAGGCCGTTCGGATCGAAGGCCGTCTTGGCGTCGGCCCCGACCAGCAATTGGTCGAGGATCGCATCAGGGATAACAGGCTCTCTGCGTCGGGACATTGGGGATCTCCATTCTTCCCATTATGCCCGCTCGCACACGAAATTCCTGATAGTCCCGTCCGGCAGTTCAAGCTGTCCAATGACCCAGCCTTCGTCGAGAAGCTGCGCGACGTCGTTGGGCTCTATGTGGATCCCCCGGCGCACGCCGTCGTGCTCAGCGTCGACGAAAAGAGCCAGATCCAGGCGCTCGACCGAACCCAGCCCGGCCTGCCGCTCAAGAAAGGCCGCGCCGGAACCATGACCCACGACTACAAGCGGAACGGGACGACGACCCTGTTTGCGGCGATGAACGTGCTCGACGGAACCGTCATCGGCCGCAACATGCAGCGCCACCGGCATCAGGAGTTCATCCGCTTCCTCAACGCCGTCGAGCGCGAAGTTCCCGTCGGCAAGACCGTCCATGCGATCCTCGACAACTACGCCGCCCACAAGCATCCCGCCGTGCGCCAATGGCTCGCGCGCCATCCGCGCTGGACCTTCCACTTCACGCCGACCTCGTCCTCCTGGCTCAACGCCGTCGAGGGCTTCTTCGCCATCCTGACCAAGCGGAGTCTCAAGCGCGGCGTGTTCCGATCCGTCACAGACCTACAGGCCGCCATCAACCGCTTCCTCGAAGATCACAATACCCACTCGAAGCCGTTCCAATGGGTCGCCGACCCCGACAAAATCGTCGCCGCCGTCAGACGAGGGCATCAGGCGTTAGATTCGATCCACTAGCTTTAGCTCAAATTTCGGATTACTGGCCACAAGCCAGGGACATATTCAAAACTAAACTTACGCAACTGGCCAATGTCGGGTTTGTTTTCAAGCTGGATTTTATCGTTTATGCACTCCTAGGTTGCCTGCATCACGCCGGGTCTGACATGCGGAAGCTTCATGGCGACGAGAACGACACAAAAATACGCGAAGTATGGAGACGACTAGACACGCAGGTACTAGATTATGTTGTGAATATTTTGCGCTCTAGCGCCTACGTTGATCACACAGATGAAATAAATTCGGTGTATGCGCTTATTCCGATTATCGTGTATTGCTTCGATAACAATGGTAAGCATTTAACCGACACTGAAATTCGAAAACTCGTGAAGTGGTTTTACTATTCGCAAATTCGAACGAGATATGTCAGTCAATTGCCGCAGAAACTTGATCGTGACCTCCGCTTGGTCTTGGGTGACGGGGGCCCATTTGACGCTCTTCTGAACGTTATCGAGGAAGAGAGGTCCTTGGAGATAGTCCCCGGTGAATTTGAAGGGCGCACAATTCTGCATCCGCTCTTCGGATTGAGGCGCTGGTACTTTAAAAGCCGGAACGCTGTATGTCTATCAACTGGCGTTGGACTTCGTCAGGCGATGGGAAAGAAGTATAAATTGGAGAATGATCATATATTTCCCTACGCCGCGCTCAAAAAAGCCGGCTATGGGATGGATAACCGCACAAAATATGCCCTAGCGCAAGAAATGACGAACCGAGCGATCCTGACCCAGATCGCTAACCGAGCTAAGTCAGACGGGGACGCTGGCGAGTATCTGCGGTCTGTCCAAGACAGATTTCCAAAAGCGCTCTACTTACAATGCATTCCAGAAGACGGAAGTCTTTGGGAGATCGATCGATATAACGAATTCTTGGCAGCGCGTAGGAAATTGTTGGCCAATGAACTTAATTCATTCCTTCGAGAGATATCAACGGATGTACAAAGCGCAACCGCGGTCTCGATTGACGATTTGATTTTAGAGGGGGAGACAGACGAATTGGAGTTCAAATCTTCGCTTCGCTGGGATTTGCAACTTCAGGCCGCGAACAAGAAACTGGAAGAGGTTATAATTAAATCAGTTGCAGCGTTTGCGAACAGTCAGGGCGGAACACTACTTATCGGGGTCAGTGATCAGGGCGACGTGTTAGGGCTCGAGCGCGATTATGCAATGTTGGGGAATGTGGATCGAGACAAATGTGAGCTTCATCTACGAACTCTGTTCAACAATGCCTTTGGTGACGCTTTTGTTGTCACGAAAGTCAAGATAGGATTTCCGGAAGTGGAAGGGGTTGAGATTTGTCGGGTGGACATTCAGCCGTCAACGAAGCCCCTCATAATCAGTCTTGCAGATAAAAATGGCCAACCGGTCGAAAAGCTTTACGTGCGAAACGGTAATTCTTCAAGGGAGATGCCATTAAGCGAGATGCACGCTTATGTTGCTGAACGGTTTTCCTGACAGCCGCACGGCGGACACCGGTCATCAAACCCACCGTACCGGGTCGAGATCGGCGCTATTCATTCTGACCACGCACTCAAATGTGAACCGAAGCGATGCGTCTATCCTGGAATGAAATCCGCGCCCGCGCTGCTCGATTTGCCGAAGAATGGGCAGATGCCAAGTACGAAAAGGGTGAGACGCAGAGCTTCTATAACGACTTTTTTGATGTTTTTGGGGTCAAGCGCCGCAAAGTTGCAAGTTTCGAAGAGCCCGTAAAATTGCTCGGTAACAAGCGAGGTTTCCTCGATCTTTTCTGGAAAGGAGTTTTGCTAGTTGAGCAAAAGAGCGCGGGAGGCTCGCTCACGCGGGCCAAGACGCAGGCGCTTGATTATTTTCCCGGCCTGAAAGACGGGGAGCTTCCCCGCTATCTTCTTGTTTCTGATTTTCAGCATTTTGAGCTTCACGATCTAGAAGAAGATCCTATGCGGGTGGACGGCGGCCTGACTTGGTAGGCTGAGCTTCCACACCAGCATGGAGGCAACCGATGCAGTCTGTCACCTCTGCGACCGCTGTCGCGACCACCGCCCGCGCGAATGATATCACGCTGTACGCCTCGCTCGAATTGAGTAAATCGAAATGGGTTGTGACGATCAACAATCCGGGCAGCGAGAAGTTTTCCAAGCATGTGGTTGAGGGTGGAGACGGCGCTGGCCTGCTCGAGCTTCTTTCGCGGTCGATGGCGAAGGCCGAGCAGCGCTACGGCGTGCAGGTCAAAGCGATCGTCATTCAGGAAGCGGGATTGGACGGGTTCTGGATTCATCGATTGCTGCTCGCCAACGGGATTGAGAGCCACGTCGTCGACGCGGCTTCGATCGCGGTCAACCGGAGGCATCGGCGGGCCAAGACCGATGCGATCGACGGCGAGACGCTGTTGCGGACGCTGATGGCCTGGGCTCGCGGCGAGCGGCGGGTCTGTTCCATAGTTCGCGCGCCGAGCCGGGAAGACGAGGATCGCCGGCGCCTGACGCGCGAGCGCGGAACGCTGCTCAAGGAACGCATTCAGCATACCAATCGAGTCAGGGGCCTGCTCAGCGGCCAAGGCGTCCAGGACTACGATCCGCTTCGGCGTGATCGTTTCGAACGAACTCGAGGCGCTGCGAACCGGCGACGGCCGTGATCTGCCGCCGATGTTGAAGGAGGAAATCCGCCGGGAGCTCGATCGGATCGCGCTGGTGACGACGCAACTGGCTGTTGTTGAACGCGCCCGCGACGCGCTCATCCGTATGGATGCCGAGGAACGCAACAACCCCGCCGCTCTGCTTCTCAAGCTCAAAGGCTTGGGCCCTGAGTTCGCCTCGCTCCTCTGGCTGGAATTGTTGTTTCGAAGCTTCGGCAACCGACGCCAGGTGGCGGCTTACGGCGGATTGGCGCCCAGTCCCTGGCAGAGCGGCGGCGTCGAACGGGACCAGGGCATCTCGAAGTCGGGCAATCGCCGCCTGCGCAAGACGATGATTGAGCTTGCCTGGTTCTGGTTGCGTCATCAGCCGGACTCGGCCTTGAGCCGCTGGTTTCACGCGCGCGTCGGCGCTGCGAAGGGACGAATCCGCCGGATCGCCATCGTCGCGCTGGCCCGCAAACTGCTCGTCGCCTTGTGGCGCTACGTCACCCAAGGCGTCGTTCCCGAGGGCGCCGTGTTCAAGGCCGCATCACCCGATCGATGACTTAACCCCACTCCACGCCAGCGATGGCTTAATAACTTGACCCCATTCCAGCGAAGCTGAACGCGACAGCTTCGCCGGATCCGGGCGGGCGGCGACCGCGGATCAACCCCCCTGGGCTGAAACACGCCGTGAAAAAGGATGGTCCCGCCAACCCGAGCCCGATACCCTCGAGCATGAGGGATTTTGGTCCGAGCCCACAAGCTCGACCGGATGTGAGGTGATGCGGTCGTCAGGGCTGCATGGAAGAGACGGGCTCACGCTTCGGATCCAAACGAGGAGCATGCACAATGCAGAAATGATCGAGCTTGACTGGACACACCACATGTGAGGAGGGGCGCCATTTCGTTCTGCGCATCGGGATTTTTCAATGGTTTGCGGCGCCATTTCCGGCGTTCCGGGCAAGCGGCGGAAGAAGCGCGCGAATCGCCTCCAGGGTGGCCGAAACTGCGAGGCAGAGCCGATTTGCCGGGACCGGACACTCGATGCGCTCCGCACGGGCTTTAAGAACAAACATAGAACAGAATCCCGATTTACGCAAGAGATTGTTGACGGAGTTTTTCGAGACGTTTGAGATTGCTCAAGCTTATGAATGACTTGGGCGCAGAAATTGCTTTGAGTGCAAGCGCTGACAATGAAACCGGACCTGCGAGGGCACGAGACGGCTCCGCCGCACGGGGATTGGCCGCAGGCTCATACGCGCGGCGGCAGAGCGGCTCTTGGGCCCGTGACCGCGTCCGAGTTCGGCAAGCGTGGAACCTTCGCCCTCACTTCCACGGGCGAAGGAGCTCTTCAGCCCGCCAACCCAGCCGGGCGGCGCCAGCCGGCGAAGCCGAGGCCAGCCAAGCCGATCAGAAGCATCGCCCAGGTCGAGGGCTCCGGCACGCCGGCGACCAGGGGGATCGGGCCGATGCCGGACCTGCTGTAGATCGTGTCTGGAATCGATATGTCGAAAAACACGTCAAAGAAACTGTAGATCCTGAACAAATCACCCTCGGGCATGATGGTCGTCCTTCCCTCTGACGTCTTCGAACTGTCCAGAGTCACCAAGACCGGCGCCCCATCAAATGGATTGGCTGACGGCAATATCAGATTGCCGGTCAGCTGGAGGTCCAGTGATTTGGACGGTGAAGGGCCCGGTTTGGGTATCGGATGTTCGTCCGAACACCTTCTCGTCGACCGTTCCAGTCAACGCGACTGACCCAATGGGCGTGTCCGACGATAGGGGGAGCGTCAATGCCGCACCGTACGTCGCCGTCGCTTCAATGTCCTGGACGGCGGGAAGGGCGCCCTGAGCGGGAACGAAATCCGATGAGACCACCGAGGTCTGGACGAATGGGCCCGGCGTCACGCAGACGCCGGCGAGCGTGAAGCAACCAGCGCCGGTAGGCGAGATGTAGGCAACGCCGATAAGCGGCAGGGACGGCGACGTTGTAATGACGGAAGCCGCGGCGGATCCCGTCAGCCCCCCGGCGATCGCGAGCCCCATGGCGATGATGGCCGAGCGGCCGTGCTTCGATATGGCGATGCGCATGATCTCACCTCCCTCGTTAGCGGCGAACGATCCTTATGCGGTTGCAGCCTCAGACAGCTTGAGAAAATGGAAGATCCGCAAGGGAAAGCTCGGCCTCACCTGTGATATTCCCCGGATGAACAGTAAAACCACCCTTTAGGGCAGTAACATCCGACCATTCGCGAATACGGCGACGATGGAATAACGAAAGGGCAAGATTAAGGCGCAACCGAACTCAACCGCAGACCATTGTTGCTTGGGCCTTGTCCCGGCCATCGAGCGCGCGGCGAGCCGTCTCCCTCGGCGCCTCGCTTGGCGGCCTGGCTCGCCCTCCAGCCGCCGCCTGGCGCGGCCGAACGCCGGGACAACTCACGCAGGACCGTGGCCGCCTTTCCGCGTGCGTCCGCGCGGGAAGATTAGACAACACCGGCGATTTGGTTCTTCATCCCGGTCTTACTTCGAGCGGACCATGGCCATATAACCGTGCCGGAATCGGCCTCGCGCCGTTGACGTCAGTCAATCGGCGCGAAGCGGCTCCAATATTTCTGCGCACCGGATCTGCGCGATCGGCCCGAGGGAGAGGAAGCGATGGACAGCGCCGTGCAGGAGAAGATCGCCGCCATCCTAGCGCGCGCGACGGATATGACGATCGCCACTGTGCGCCCGGACGGTTATCCGCAGGCGACGACGGTGGGCTATGTCAACGACGGCCTCACCCTTTACTTCGGCACATCGGCGAACTCGCAGAAGGCCCGCAACATCGCCCTCTGCGACAAGGTCTCGCTGACCGTGAATTTGCCCTATGACCGTTGGGAGGCGATTCAAGCGCTGTCGATGGGCGCCCGGGCGGCGCGCCTCGCCGACCGGGCGGAAATCGCCAAGGTCGGCCGCCTGATCCTGAAAAAGTTCCCGCAAGGCGCGGATTTCGGCCCGGAGGAAGCCGACAGCATCGCGCTCTTCTCGGTCAAGCCGGTGGTTGTCTCGGTGCTGGATTATCGCAAGGGCTTTGGGCACACGGAGTTGATCGAGGTCTAGCGCTTCCGCGACGCCCCTCAGAGCGGCGCCTTCAGGTGAGTCCGATGCGCACAGTCGATATCCACGAGGCCAAGACGCAGCTTTCGAAACTGGTGGATGCCGCTGCCAAGGGCGAACCGCTCATCATCGCCAAGGCAGGCAAGGTCGTGCCGGTCGACGCGACGAAACCGCCGAGGCGCCTCGGTTTCATGCGCGGCGAGTTTGCCGTGCCCGACGATTTCGACACGATGCATCAGCAGGAAATCGAGAAGCTGTTTGGCGCCGATTGACTGGTCTGGACCTCTGGCGAGCCCGACCGGCGCAAAGCAGCGCACGGGGCTGCACGGTCGCATCGATATGCCGGCCACGACCGGAAGGAAGGGCTCGCGCGCGGACTCGCACGCGCCGGGCTGATAGGATGATCCGCCGCGCACGCGCAACGCGAACACTCCCGCGCTCGGCCTCGAAGCGGCGGGCGCGGCGGAAAGGGAGACGACGATGGGCGAGATGCAAACGTATTCGGTGTCGATGCCTCAGGAGCTGGTCCAATACTGGGGATGGTTCCTTGCGTTCGGCATCGCACTGCTCGCGCTCGGCGTCGTCGCAGTGGCGCGGTCTTTCACAGCCACGATCGTCTCGATGCTGTTCTTCGGATGGCTCCTGGTGGCCGCGTCCGGAATCGAAATCGCCCAGGCGGTCCTGGTTGGGCACTGGGCCGGCTTCTTCCACCATTTGGTGGCCGCGATCCTGTTCGGCGTCATTGGGCTCATGCTGGTGACGAGACCATTGATCAGCGCCGAAGCGGTCACCCTCGTCATGGCCATATTCTTCCTGATCACCGGGATCTTTCAACTGGTCGCCTCGTTCGTCGTCGCTCTCCCGGGCGCGGGCTGGCAGGGGTTGGACGGCATCATCACCATCATCCTCGGCGCGCTGGTTCTCGCGCAATGGCCAGCCTCGGGCCTTTGGGTGATCGGTCTCTTCATCGGGATCGACCTGATTTTCTACGGCTGGGCCTGGATCGCGCTGGCGCTCGGCTTGCGCTCGGCGTGAGGTTGGCGGGAAGGCGCGAAGCCCTCATCCGGCCGCTAAAGCCTGTCGAAAGACGGGCGTCTTTCGACGCCCTTCGGCGCGCCACCTTCTCCCGTGAACGGGAGATCAGGCTTCCCGCAGCCGCTTCGCCGCCGCCTCGGGCGTGAGGTCGCGCTGGGGCGAACCCAGCATCTCGAAGCCGACCATGAATTTCTTCACCGTCGCCGAGCGCAGGAGCGGCGGGTAGAAATGGGCGTGCATCTGCCATTCGGCATGGATCGCGCCATCGGCCGGCTTTTGGTGGAACCCCATGGAATAGGGAAACGACACGGCGAACAGCCGGTCGTAGCGCTGCGTGAGTTCCGAGAGCGCCTCGGCTAGCGCCGTCCTCTCTTCGGCGCGCATCTCGTCAAAGCCGCCGATGCGCCGTCTCGGCAGGATCATCGTCTCGAACGGCCAGACCGCCCAGAACGGCGCGAGCACGACAAAATGCGCGTTCATGAACACGATGCGCTCGCCCCGTTCGATCTCGAGCGCAAGATAGTCGACGAGCAGCGGCCGCCCATGTTTCAATAGATACTCCGCCTGCCGATGCGTCTCCTTCTCGAGTTCATTCGGCAGATGACGGGTCGCCCAGATCTGTCCGTGCGGATGCGGGTTCGAGCAGCCCATGATCTCGCCGCGGTTCTCGAAAATCTGCACGGAACTGATGTCGGGCATGCCGCCGAGGTTGACCGTCTCCTCGACCCAGGCGTCAACGACCCGCTCGATATCCGGGACGGCCATGCCGGCCAGCGTCAGATCGTGGCGGGGCGAGAAGCAGAGCACGCGGCAGACGCCCGATTCCCCCTCCGCGACCAGGAGGCCGTCCTCGATGCGTTCCGGCGGCGCGTCTGGGCGAAGCGAAGGAAAGTCGTTGTCGAACACGAAGGTGTGCGGATAATCGGGATTACGCATGCCGTTCGCGCGCGCATTTCCGGCGCAGAGATAGCAGGTCGGGTCGTAGGCGAGCCCGGCCCGCGCCGCGAGCGCCTCGCGCTTGCCCTGCCATGGCCGCTGCATGCGGTGGGGCGAGACCAGCGTCCATTCGCCGGTGAGAGGATTGAGGCGGCGGTGCGACGCCTCGCGGAGATCGAGCTTCGATAACTCCGGCTTTGTCATGCGCAGCGCCTCTCAGAGCGGAATGAGTCCCGCGCCGTCCGACGGCGAGCAGTCGAAGATCTCGGCGTCGCGGCCGCAGCCGACCCGGTAACCGTCGACGAGGATCTGCGAAACCCGCTTGACCGCGCCGGCTTCGACGAGGCTCACCGTGCAGCCGCCAAAGCCGCCCCCGGTCATGCGGGAGCCGTAGACGCCAAGCGTCGCCTGCGCGAGCTCCGCGAGAAAGTCGACCTCCGGGCAGGTGATCTCGAAATCGTCGCGCATCGAGGCGTGCGAAGCGTTCATCGCGGCCCCGCAGGCGGCGAAGTCGCCGGCGATCAGCGCGCGCTCGGCCTCGAGCACCCGGGCGTTCTCGGTGACGATGTGGCGGCAGCGGCGATAGATGAGGTCCGGCAGAAGCTTGCGGTTTGCCTCGAGGGCTTCCGGTGTCACGTCGCGCAGCGCCCGGATGGCCCCGAGCGCGGGCTTGAGCAGACGCACGCCCTCTTCGCAGGCTTCGCGCCTTGCGTTGTATTCGCCGCCGGCGTGCTGGTGGCGCACCGCCGAATTGGCGACCAGAAGCTTCAGGTTCGGGGCGATGGGGACGTTGCGCGATTCGAGCGTCCGGCAGTCGATCAAGAGCGCGGCGCCAGCGACCCCGCAGGCCGACACATATTGATCCATGATGCCGCAGCGCATGCCGACGTAGTCGTTCTCGGCGCGCTGGCAGATCTTGGCGACGGCGATCGGCTGGAAGGGCAAGCCCGAGGCGGTGAGCAGCGCATGCGCCGAGCTCACCTCGAGCGCCGCCGAGGAGCTGAGGCCCGAACCCAGCGGCACGTCGGTCGAGACGACGAGGTCGGCGCCCTGCAGGCGCCGGCCGGCTCGCTCGAGCATCACTGCGACGCCGAAGACATAGTCGGACCAGTCGTGACGGCCGGTCGCCGCGGGCGCGTCGAGGTCGAAGCTCCGCAACTCGTCCATGATCATCGAATAGACGTTGAGACGCCGGTCGGGTCGGGGCGAGGCGGCGACGAGGGTCGCGAATTCGAGCGCCGCCGGCATGACGAAGCCGTCGTTATAGTCCGTGTGCTCGCCGATCAGATTGACCCGGCCGGGCGCGCGGCTGACGGTCGGGCGGCGGCCAAAGCGATGGCCGAACTCCTGCGCCGCGTCGCGCGCCTGAACGTTCATTTGCCAAACCTCCCACTCAGGGGCAAGAGGAAGCTCTGCCGGCGCGCACGTCAAGCGCCGACATTTGACGCGCACCAAAATCTGGCTATACTTTAGACAGAATGGGCTTCGCCATCATACTCGCCCCCGAAGCGGTCGACGACCTGAGGGGGCTGAAGGCGAATGTTCGCGCGACTGTGCGGACCATGCTCGAAACGCATCTGCGATACGAACCGGAGAAAACAAGCCGCGCTCGCATCAAACGCTTGCGAGGACTGCGGCGTCCGCAATATCGGCTGCGCGTTGGCGACATTCGAGTATTCTATGACGTTTCCGGCAGGAGCGTCGAGGTCTTGGCGATCGTAGCCAAATCGGAGGCAGAGTCATGGCTCGCACAGTTCGCAAGTCCGGAATGAGGGAAGTTCCGCTTTCCGAGGTCAAAGATGATCTTTCTCGATTTCTTCGACAGGCGGAGACCCAGGAGATTGTCATCACGCGCCACGGCAAACCGGCGGGTGTGCTGATCGGCTTCGAATTGGAAGAGGATTGGTTCGAATACCGTCTCGAACACGACCCGCGATTCTTGCGTCGAATCGAACTGGCGCGGAGCAGCCTGCGGGGAGGACGCGGGGTCAGGCTGGAGGACGTCGAAACCGAATAGCGGCGCAGGGATCAGCGCGCCAACCGGAGCGTGCGCGCGGCCCGGCCGAGCAGGCCGTTGGGCGTTGCCCCGGTCAGCGCGAGCCCAGCGGCGAGCGCCGGGAAATAGACCGCGACGCCGATCACGGCGAGGATCGCGAGCCGCGCCTCGCGGGCGAAGCGCGGCAGAACGGCGAGCGCCGACATCAGAGGCGCATCCGCCAGCGTCAGCGCGAGCGCGAGCGCGCCGCTGGCGAAGAGGGTCGCGGCTGCGGTCGCGACCAGGCGAGAGTCGGGCGCCGTCCAGCCGCGCCGGCGCGCGAGCGCATAGACGCCGAGAACCTTGACCCAGAGGCCGGCTGCGGTCGCGAGCGCGAGGCCGGGCGCGCCGAGGGGCCTATAGAGCGCGATCTTCAAGGCGACGTTGAGCGCGACGCCGACGAGCGTGACCTTCAGCGGCGTCGCCGTGTCGCCGCGCGCGAGAAAACTCGACGCCACGATCCGGTCGACGAAGAGCGCGGGCATGCCCAGCGAATAGGCGGCGAGCACGGCCGCGGCCTGATGAGTGGCGCTCTCCTTGAAAGCGCCATGCTCGAAGGCGGCGGCGATGATGAGATCGGGGATCATGAGGAAGACGACGACGAAGGGAGCGCCCAGCGCCAGCGTCAGCGAAGCCGCGCGGTTCTGGGCGTGGAGCGCCGCCTCCGGCTCGCCGCGGGCGACGAGCATCGACATTTCCCTCAGCAGCACCGAGCTGGTGGCGATGACGATGACGCCGCCAGGCAATTGATAGAGCCGGTCGGCGTAGCTGATCGCAGAGAGGCCGCCAGTCGGCAGGAGCGAGCCCACGATCTGGTCGGCGAGCGCGCCGATCTGGTAGCTCGCCGAAATGCCGATCGCGGGTCCGAGCATCCAGAAGAATTGCCTCACTTCCGGCGTCCAGCGCGGCCAGGTCAGCCGCTCGAGCAGCCCCCGCCGGCGCGCATCCGCCATCGCGATCAGAAGCTGTGTTGCGCCCGAGGCCAAGAAGCCCCAGCTCGCCATGCTGGCGACGCCCGGCGAGATCGCCGGGAACCAGGCGGCGAAGGCGAGGAAAGCGATCATGCAGACATTGGCGGCGGCAGGCGCGGCGGCCGGGACGGCCCAGGAATTGTTGGCGTTGAGCGTGCCCTGATGCAGTGCGAACACCGCAATGAAGGCGATGTAGGGGAACATGATCCGCGACATTTCGACCGCATGGGCGAACTTTTCCGGCTCGCTCACGAACCCCGGCGAGGTCAGCCGCACGAGCAGCGGCATGTCGAGATAGACCAGCGCCAGTAGCGCGATCTGCGACAGGATGAGCAGCGTGAATACCTGGCTCGCGAAATGTCCCGCGTCCTCGCGCCCCTTCTTCTCGAGCACGCTGGTGTAAGTCGGCAGGTAGGCCGCGTTGAACGAGCCCTCGCCGAAAATCTGGCGGAACTGGTTGGGCAGCTTGATCGCCGCGACATAGGCGTCGTTGAGCGCGCCGCCGCCCAGCAGCGCCGCCAGCGCCATGTCGCGAAAAAACCCCGTCAGACGCGAGACGATGGTCCAGCCGCCGACGGAAAAAATGTTGCGAACCATGCGCGACATGCGCGTCCCGTTTAGCCGGATTCGGCGAGGGACAGCAAAAAAGGTTCAAGTCCATTCAGCGCCGGAGCGGGGAGGGCCGTAGCCCTCCCCCAGCTCTTTACTTCTTACTTCGGGCACTCCGGCAGGCCGGGCTTTCCGCATACCGGGGGCTTGCCGCCCGGCTGGGGCGCGGCGGGCCTTTGGATCGCCCGCTGCTGCTCCTGTTGCCGTAGCAGCTGCTGTTGCTGCTGCACCTTCTGCTGCTGTTGCAGCTGGAGCTGCTGCTCCTGCTGGCGTTGCAGCCCCTGTTGCCGCTGCAACTCCTGTTCGCGCTGCAGCTCCTGCTGGCGCAGCAAATCCGCAGGCGCGTGATTCGGAGTCAGCTCAGGCTTAAGGGGGGCGGGCGGTTTAGCGATTGCCGGCGGCGTTGGCCCGCCCTGAGGCTTCTCCTCCGCCTTCGGCACATTGAGCGGCTCTGCCTTGATCGGCTTCTCGCCTGCCGGCAGCTTCTCCTGGAGCTTCGTTGCGCCGTTCGGCGGCTGGCCGGGCACAACCGGCTGCGCCGGCGCCCCTGGCAGCTTCTCGAGAGCCTTCGGCGCGTTAAGCGGCTCTGCCTTGATCGGCTTTTCGCCCACCGGCAGTTTCGGCTCGCCCGTCGGCGTCAGCGGCTGGCCGTTCGGCCCTGTCGCCGGCGCAGTCTGAGCCGAACCGGCGGCCTTCGCCGGGACGACGCCCTTGCCCTTGAAGTCGCCGGGGCGGGGCGTCGCGGCGATGGCGGGCTTGCCCTGATTGGTGGTGAGGAACTGGTCCGGCCGAAGGCTCGCCGCACGGACCTGACTGCGCTGAAGCGCCGTCGGCGGAACATGCCGCTCGGCCGCCGCGTGCAGTTCCTCGGGCGTAGGCTTTGCGACGGTTCCGCCGCCGCCGTTGAAGCTCGCCGCGGTCACGACGACCGGAGGGGGAATTGGCCGATCGTAGACATTGGCGACGCGCAAAGCGCCGAAATTGTTGACCGAGCGATTGTAGAAAAAGCGGCCATTGTCCCAGCGCCCGCCGTCGTATCCCGCACCCCCGTATCCGTATCCGTAGTTGATCCCGCCGTAGAAACCGACGCGCGGACCCCAGTAGCCCCGGTGGAAGCGGTAGACGCCGTTGATGAAGGCCCAGTAGCCCGGCGTCCACAGAAGTTCAGGCTGGGGCGGCTCGACCCAGACGCCGGGCACCCAGTAATAATCGTCGTTATTCCAGGCCCAGTAGCCTGGCGTCCAGTAATAGCCCGGCGCCGGCATCGGCGGTTGATCGTAGTCGGGCAGGGGCGGGGGCGGTTCGTCGGACTCGATGACCGGCCCGGAGCTCAGGTCGGCCGGCGGACATTCGCAAGTCTGGGCGAAGCCGGGCGCGACGAGCAGGAGCGGCGCCGCGACGCCGATTACCAAAGCGGCCATCGCGGGTCGAAAGAAACGCATGGGGCATCCTTTCCGATCGGCCGCCAGAAGGCGACCGTGGGGAATATTGACAAAGAACCGCCGGACGGCGGCCTGTATTCGTCGCGCACAATGCTTGGAAGGACGCGCCGGGGTCGCGCTTCGCGCCATCGGTCCTCCCTCAGCCAACGCGAATCAAGCACGCCAACACTGAACGCATCTTGAACGCGCCCGCGTGACTGCCGGTTGTTTTCGACGACAGTGTGGCTCGGGCGGGGCGAATTGCGCCTCGCCCCGTCGGCCTATCCTGCGAGCGCGCGGTCGATGTCGCGCCAGAGATCCTCGACGTCCTCGATTCCGGCGGAGAGGCGCAGGAGGTCGGGCGGGCAGGGAGAACCGGGGCCTTCAATCGAGGCGCGGTGCTCGATCAGCGATTCGACGCCGCCGAGCGAGGTCGCGCGCTTCCATAAAGTGACGCGCGCCGCCGTCCCGATCGCCGCATCCGCGCCGCCCCGCGCCCGGATCGACAGCATGCCGCCGAAGCCGCCCTGCATCTGCCGGCGGGCGAGTTCGTGGCCGGGATGATGCGGCAATCCCGGATAAAGCACCTCGGCGACGGCGGCATGATTGGAGAGGCGGATCGCGAGCTCCATCGCATTGGCGGCGGACGCGCGCACGCGAAGGTCGAGAGTCCTCATGCCCCGCGTCAGCAGGAAGGCCTCGAACGGATGCAGGATGAGGCCGTGCGCCTTGCGAACGGCGCGCACGCGTTCGCAAAGCGCGTCGTCGCGGGCGAAGGCGAGCGCCCCCGCGACGACATCGGAATGGCCGTTCAAATATTTGGTCGCCGAATGCATCACGACGTCGGCGCCGAGCGCGAGCGGACGGGTGAAGATGGGCGTGGCGCAGGTGGAGTCGACCGCGAGCCACGCGCCCGCCGCGTGAGCGATCCGCGCCGCGCCCGCGATATCGCTGACGCCCCAGAGCGGATTGCTCGGCGTTTCGAGCCAGATCAGCTTTGTCGCGCCCGGCCTCACCGCGCGCTTGAGTTCCGCCAAGTCCTCGGTCTCGACGAAATCGACATGAAGCCTGAGGGCTGGCGCGTCGTTTGCGAGCCATCCACGCAGCGCCCAGTACATCACCCGCGGCGCGACGATATGGACGCCCGGGCCGAGGCTGAGGAAGAGCGCGACCGCCGCGGACATGCCCGAACCGAAGACAAGCGTCGCGGCGGCGCCTTCGAGCGCGCCGATCACCGCCTCCGCCTCACGCACGGTCGCATTGTCGGGCCGGCCATAGACGTCGCCGGCGCGGTACTGGTTGTCCGGATCGCGGATGAAGGTCGTCGACAAATGGACCGGGGGCACGAGGCCACGCGTATCCTCATCGATCCTGCCCAGCGCCTGGGCGGCGAGCGTGCGCGGGCTGAAGTCATCGCTCATAGGGCGAGGCCGCGCAGCAGTTTCGGCGCGCCGCGCCCGGCGCCGCCCGCCTCCCGGATCAAGAAGTCTTTCAGCTGCGGCGCGCGATCGACCAGGCGAAGGCCGAGGTCGCGCAATAGGCGCAGCGGCGCGACGTCGTTGGAGAAGAGCCGGTTCATCGCATCCATCCCCATGCCGCTCGCGGCGATGTCGAAGCGGCGGGAACGCTCGTAAGACCCGAGCGGCGCGGGCGCGCCGGGATCGAGGCCGAGCCGCATTTCGCCGACGATGGCCTCGGCAAGCGCCGCGACGTCGCGCAGGCCGAGGTTCAAGCCCTGGCCGGCGAGCGGGTGCACGAGATGGGCGGCGTCGCCGACGAGCGCGAGCCGCTGGCCAATGAATCGGCGCGCAAGCTGGAAGCGAAACGGAAAGGCCTCGACACGGGAGGCGAGGCGGATTTCGCCGAGCTTCGGGGTGAAGCGCAACTCGAGCTCGCGCACGAGGTCGTTGGGGTCGAGCGTGAGCAGCGCTCGGGCATCGGCGCGCCGCTCGTTCCAGACAATGCTCGACTGGCGTCCAGGCAGCGGCAGGATGGCGAAGGGGCCGGCAGGCAGGAAATGCTGCTCGGCGCGGCCCTCGTGGTCGCGCTCGTGCGCGATCGTCGCGACGAGACCCGACTGGTCGTAGTCCCAGCCGATCGTCTGGATTTCGGCGAGCGTCCGCAGCCTCGAGCGGGCGCCGTCCGCCGCGACCGCAAGACGGGCGCGGATGGCCCCGCCGCCGTCGGCGAGCGCAAGCTCTCCGACATGCTTGCCCGAGCGAAAGCCGGCGACCGAGGCTGCGAGGCGCGCGACGCCGAGGCGCTCGCAGAGCGTCGTCAGGGCCCGAACGATGTCGTCGGTGAAAGCCATATGGGCAAGCGGCTCGCCATTGTGCCGCGGCTCGAAATGGAGATGGGGCAGGCGCACGGCGTCGCGCACGTCCCCGTCCATGATATCCATCTTGAGGATCGGCTGCGCCTTCGGCTCGATCTCCTCCCAGGCGCCGATGCGCTCGAGAAGCCGCCGCGGCCCGCCGGCGATCGCGACCGTGCGCAGCGGGGTCTCCGCACTCCCGTAGGCGGGGGCAGGGGCCGGATCGAGGACCGCGACCGAAGCGCCCGCGCCCAGCGCCTGTTTCAGCGAGGCGGCGAGCGACAGACCGGCCGCGCCCCCGCCGGCGATGGCGACGTCGAAAACGGGGATTGCGTCGGTCACAAGGCTCCTTCCTCGGCCCCGCATTGTCGGACGATTGGGGCGAGCGCGCAATCCGCGGGAGACTTATACCAAGAGTCATGGGGTCTGACCGATGGGGGCCCAATCGCGCATTCCGATGGAGGTTATGGTTTCTGGCTGGGCGATGAGTTTTCGCCAGGCGTCGCAGGCGGCGTCGATGATGTCGCCGCAGGTTTCGAAGACAAGGTTCGATAGCCGGTTGCCTCGCATGAACTGCCAGACGTTCTCGACCGGGTTCAGCTCCGGCGCCCGGGAAGGCGGGAAGATCGGCTGCGGCCGAATAGTCGTCTCGCAATTTCGCCGCTGCAGGCATGGCGCGAATCCTCCGCGCCGCCCAATAAATCAGCAAAACCGCGCCGGTGGCCTTTGGTATTACCAGGAATTGTCGGCGGCGAGCGGGCTACGCGCCAGCCCGACGGGCCGCCCCCGGCGCGACGGACCTACAGCAACGCCTCGATGTCGAGGGCGAGCGACTGCGGCTTGTCGGTCGGCGCGTAGCGACGCACGACGTTGTGATCCCTGTCGACCAGGAACTTGGTGAAGTTCCACTTGATCGCGGCGCCGAGCAACCCGGGCGCCTCTTTCTTCAGCGCCTTATAGAGCGGATGGGCGTTGTCCCCGTTGACCTCGGTCTTGGCGAACATCGGAAAGCTGACGTCGTAGGTGAGCTTGCAGAAATTCGCGATCTCCTTCTCGTCGCCCGGCTCCTGATGGCCAAACTGGTCGCAGGGGAAGGCCAGCACCTCAAAGCCCCGCTTGTGGAAGCGCTTATGCAGCTCCTCGAGCCCGGCATATTGCGGGGTGAAGCCGCATTTGCTCGCAACATTGACGATCAGCAGCGCCTTGCCGTCGAAGGCTCGAAGCGTCTTCGTCTTGCCGTCGATGGTTTTGAGGGGAATGTCGGAGGGGAGGGGCATGTGGGGGCTCGAGAGGGGCGCCGGCCGGTTGTAGCGGCTGCGCGGGACCATGGCGAGCGGATCAGCGGTCGGCGCCGCGCGGAGCGTGCGACGCGGCCCCGACGCCGACATTCCGAACTCTATGGGTTTCTTGAGCCACGGACCGCAATGATCGACCGGGGCGAAAGCCCTGTCTTGCAAGCCACGCATTCTGACGCCATATTGCGTCAGAATTCAGCGCCAGCCAAGGATATGACCCGCATGGCCCTATCTCGATACGCCGAGAATGGCGTCTTCAGCCCGGCGAGGATTGCAGGGGCGCTCCGCACGACCCGCGACGAGATCGGTGAGACCGTCGGCCTCGGTCGCGACGCAGTCCAGCGCAAGGATCGCATCGCATCGCAGAAGACGCAAAAACGCCTTCGCGAAATGGTCGAGATCCTCAACAAGGTCGAGCCCCGTTTCGGATCCGATCTGATCGCCTACGCCTGGTACCGCTCCGAGCCGCTGCCGGGCTTCTCCGGGCAGACCGCGATGCAACTCGTCCGCGCCGGCCGGGCCGCCGACGTCCTCGAATACATTGACGCGGTCGACGCTGGCGTCTTTGCTTGAAGCATTATGTCGGCTTCCTCTATCGCGCCCTCAATCCGGTCTATGCCCGCGATCCCCTGTCAGGCCGCGGCGCCGAACTCTATGGGGGCCGCTTCAATCCCAAGGGAACGCCTGCGCTCTACGCGTCGCTTTCTCCGGTCACAGCGCTCCGCGAGGCCAACCAGGTGGGGACGCTCCAGCCGACAACCCTTGTCGCCTATGACGCCGACATCGCCCCGGTGTTCGACGTCCGCGAGGCCGACGCGCTCTCGGCTTTTGGCCTAACCCGCGTTGACCTCGCCGCGTCGGCCTGGCGCAACGAAATGATCGAAGACGGCGAATCGAAGACCCAGAAATTTGCCAGACGCCTGATCGCCGAAGGCTACGCGGCGCTTCTGGTCCCGTCCTTCGCTAGAGGCGCCCCGCACAATGCGCTCAATCTCATCCTCTGGCGCTGGACGAGCGGCGCGCCAACCAAACTCGTCCGGATCGACGACGAAAATCGGCTCCGAGATTCCTAGCCGGCGATGGTTTGAGGAGGATCCTTGGAGGTGCGGGCGTGTGTGGCTCGCCCGACACGAAATCCCGCTCCTCACATTCCACGCGGTTGCGGAGCGTTCTACAGTAGCGCAGCGCCGCGATACCGGGATTTCGAGCGCCACAGGGGGATACGCCGTGACCGCTTCGCTGCCTGCCTATGCCCTCATACCCTTGCCCGGCGAGGGGCCGGAGGACGTCGTGGCCGGGCCGGAAGGCGTGATCTACACCGGGCTGCTTGATGGGCGCGTCGTCGCGGTCGCGCCCGAGGACGGGGCGGTGCGGGAGGTGGCCAACACCGGCGGGCGCCCTTTGGGTCTCGAAGCGACGGCGGACGGGCGGCTTCTCATCTGCGACAGTCCGAAAGGCCTGCTGGAACTCAATCTCAAGACCGGCGCGCTCACGCCGCTTGTCACACACGAAGGTGGGGAGCGACTCATCTTTTGCAGCAACGTCGTGGCCGCGTCCGGCGGCGATCTTTTCTTCACCGTGTCGTCGATGCGCTACGACGTGCGTGAATGGAAGAAGGACATCGTCGAGAACGTGCCGACCGGGCGGGTTTATCGCCGCGCGGCGGACGGCGCGTTGACAAGGGTCATGGACGGCTTGCGCTTCGCCAACGGCCTCGTGCGGACGCGCGACGGAAGAAGCCTCATCGTCGCCGAGACCGCCGGACGTCGCCTGCTTCGTCTGTGGCTCGCCGGCGATCGCGCGGGGACAAGCGAGGTGATCGCGGAGCTTCCCGGCTTTCCCGATAATCTCGGCGCCGACGACGACGGCATGGTCTGGGTCGCGCTCGCCTCGGAACCGAACCCCGCGCTCGAAAGCCTGCACAAACTGCCGCTCTTTCTTCGTCGCTTGGCGGCCCGCCTGCCGGAGAGCGTGCTGCCGAAGCCGTCGCGCGTCGCCTGGATCGCGGCCTACGACGAGCGCGGCGCGTGCGTGCACGACTTCAAATGGACGGACGGCCGCTACGCGATGGTGACCGGCGTCTGCCGCGCCGGCCGCCGCATGTGGTGCGCCGGCCTGCAGGAACGCGCGCTGATGCGCTTCGACCTGCCCGGCTGAGAAGGCGCGAGGGAAGGGCAGCCGAATGATCTTGCCGCGGCTTGCCGCGCTGCGCTAATGTCGCAGCCGCCTGAAACTTCGTGAACCCGGAGATAGCCGTCGGGCAAACATCGCGAGACGGCTCGAGGTTCCCAACTACCGTTTGGGGTTGATTTGCCCGTTCCCCCGCGCCGGCGTCGGCACAATGAAGACGTGGACGGCGCCCCCCAGTTCAACAGGAAATCGCCATGTACATCGCCATGAATCGCTTCAAGGTCATGAAGGGCGCCGAGAGCGCGTTCGAACACGTGTGGCTGTCGCGCGACACACGTCTCGACCGCGTTCCCGGGTTCCTGGAGTTCCATCTCTTGCGCGGGCCCGACCGCGACGATCACGTGCTTTATGCGTCGGACACGGTCTGGGCGAGCAAGGCAGACTTTACCGCGTGGACGCAGTCCGAACATTTTCGAGCCGCCCATCGCGACGCCGGCGCCAACAAGCCGCTCTATCTCGGCCATCCGGAATTCGAGGGCTTCGAGGCGATCCAGACGATCAAGAACCCAAACGCGAGGGATCAGGCAGCCTGACCGGCGAACGATGAAGCAGCGACATCCTTGTCTCAGCCGTCGGTCGTCCGCCTGCATCGTTCGCTGACCCGGCCCGCCCCCACAAGGGGGCGCGAGCGCGCTCGGCGCTGGCTCGGCGGCGCCCCAATTCCTTCTCCCCCTCTCACGGGGGCGGCGAGCGGCCGCCGTCCCGGCGGCCAGGGCCGCACCCCGGCCCTCGCCCTGCTATGCGTGCAGAGAGGGGTTTAGAACGGAATATCGTCGTCGATCGGGCCTGCGCCCGCGCCGCCGGTTGAGAGCGCCGCCGGGCGGCGGTCGCCGCCTGACGCGCGGTTGAAGGCGGGGCTTGCGCCTTCGTCGGGGAAGCTGTCGCGCGCCCCCGAGCCGCCGCGCGAGTCGAGCAGCGTCAGTTCGCCGCGGAAGCGCTGCAGCACGACTTCAGTCGTGTATTTGTCGGCGCCGCTCTGGTCCTGCCATTTGCGCGTCTGCAGCTGGCCCTCGATGTAAACCTTCGAGCCCTTCTTGCAGTACTGCTCGGCGATCTTGCCGAGATTTTCATTGAAAATCACGACATTGTGCCACTCGGTGCGTTCTTTCCGCTCGCCGCTGGTCTTGTCGCGCCAGGTCTCGGACGTGGCGAGCGAAAAGCTCACCACCTGATCGCCGGAATTGAGCCGCCGGACTTCCGGGTCCTTGCCCAGATTGCCGATGAGAATGACTTTGTTGACGCTGCCCGCCATGATACGCTCCTCTCGCGCCTCTCCTGGCGCTTCCTTGCCACTACGCATAGCCGAAAGCGGCGGAGGTGAGGCCCCCAATCGCCGCCCGGCGAAACTTGTCCACAATCCCTGCGGCAGGCGCTTGGGAAGCAGCGCCGTCGCGCTTACATTAACCATAAACCCTGGGATCGCGCGTCAGCCTGGGCGCTTCCCCTTGTTCTATGTTTGTTCTAGCATCGGCGCAAACCGGGCGCAAGCGTGATTCGTGCGCCTGAAGCCAATTTTCGTTCGAGGAGCCGCATGGCCGCCAAGTCATCTTCGCCGCCGCCGATGCGCGAGCCCAAGGAAGGCTCCGGCGTCGAGGCCCTGTTCGGCGGGCGCGCGATCGTGGTGCGCGGCGCGCGCGAGCACAATCTGAAGAATGTCGATCTGACCATCCCGCGGGACAAGCTGGTCGTGTTCACCGGGCTCTCGGGCTCGGGCAAGTCGTCGCTCGCGTTCGACACGATCTACGCCGAAGGGCAGCGGCGCTATGTCGAGTCGCTCTCGGCCTATGCGCGCCAGTTCCTCGAAATGATGCAGAAGCCGGACGTCGACCAGATCGACGGCCTCTCGCCCGCCATCGCCATCGAGCAGAAGACGACGTCGAAGAACCCGCGTTCGACCGTCGGCACGGTGACCGAGATCCACGACTACATGCGCCTCCTGTGGGCGCGGATCGGTATTCCCTATTCGCCGGCGACGGGCCTGCCGATCGAGAGCCAGACGGTGAGCCAGATGGTCGACCGGGTGCTGGCGCTGCCCGAGCGCACGCGGCTCTACCTGCTCGCGCCGATCGTGCGCGGGCGGAAAGGGGAGTACCGAAAGGAGATCGCGGATCTCATGAAGCGCGGCTTCCAGCGGCTCAAGATCGACGGGCAGTTCTATGAGATCGCCGACGCGCCGGCGCTCGACAAGAAGCTCAAGCACGACATCGAGGTCGTGGTCGATCGAATTGTCGTGAGGCCCGACATGGCGGCGAGGCTCTCGGAGAGTTTCGAGACGGCGCTCGAGCTTGGCGAGGGGCTGGCGGTGGTGGAGTTGGCCGATCCGCCGCCTTCTCCGCCTGCGCCCACCTCTCCCCGTTCGCGGGGAGAGGTCGAGCGAAGCGAGGGTGAGGGGCTTCGTGAAGCGCACGGCGGCCCCGCCCCTCACCCTAGCCCTCTCCCCGCAGGCGGGGAGAGGGGACCGGAAAGAATCCTCTTCTCGTCGAAATTCGCCTGTCCCGTATCAGGCTTCACCATCGCCGAGATCGAGCCGAGGTTGTTCTCGTTCAACAATCCGCACGGCGCCTGTCCGGTCTGCGGGGGCCTGGGCTCGCATCTGACCGTCGATCCGTCGCTGGTCGTGCCCGACCAGAAGCTCACCTTGAAACGCGGCGCGATCGCGCCCTGGGCGAAGTCGAGCTCGCCCTATTACCTGCAAACGCTGGAGGCGCTGGGGAAGCACTACAAGTTCCGGCTCGACCGCCCCTGGAGCGAACTGCCGGAGGCCGCGCGCCAGGCCATCCTTTACGGCTCGGGCGACGAGGAGATCCGCTTCGCCTATGACGACGGACTGCGCTCCTATGAAGTGAAGAAGCCGTTCGAAGGCGTGATCTCCAATCTCGAGCGCCGCTACAAGGAGACGGAGAGCGAGTGGTCGCGCGAGGAGATCCAGCGCTACATGAGCGCGACGCCGTGCGAAGCCTGTCACGGCTTCCGGCTCAAGCCCGAGGCGCTGGCGGTCAAGATCGACGGCCAGCACATCGGCGAAGTGAGCCTGCTTTCGGTCAAGGCCGCGATCGACTGGGCGCAGGGCCTGCCGGCGAAACTCGACGCCAAGCGCAACGAGATCGCCCAGCGCATCCTGAAGGAGATCGTCGATCGGCTGGTGTTCCTGCGCGACGTCGGGCTCGACTATCTGACACTGTCGCGCTCAAGCGGAACGCTGTCGGGCGGCGAGAGCCAGCGCATTCGCCTGGCCTCGCAGATCGGCTCGGGCCTGACCGGCGTGCTCTATGTGCTGGATGAGCCGTCGATCGGCCTGCACCAGCGCGACAACGCGCGGCTTCTGGATACGCTGAGGCGCCTGCGCGGGCTCGGCAACACGGTGATCGTGGTCGAGCACGACGAGGACGCGATCTGGGCGGCGGACTATGTGGTCGACGTCGGCCCCGGCGCCGGCGTGCACGGCGGCGAGATCGTCGCCAGGGGGACGCCGGCCGAGATCGCCGCCAACCCGAATTCGCTGACCGGCCATTATCTCTCGGGCGAGCGGACGGTGGCAATTCCCGCGCGGCGCCGGGCGCCGGCGCCGGGGCGGGAGCTCAAAATTGTCGGCGCGCGCGGCAACAATCTGAAGAGCGTCACCGCATCGATTCCGCTCGGGCTCTTCACCTGTGTCACCGGCGTCTCGGGCGGCGGAAAATCGACCCTCGTCATCGACACGCTCTACAAGGCTGCGGCGCGACATCTCAACGGCGCACACGATCCGCCGGCGCCTTGCGAGCGGATCGAGGGCCTCGACGAGCTCGACAAGGTGATCGACATCGACCAGTCGCCGATCGGCCGCACCCCGCGCTCGAATCCGGCGACCTATACCGGCGCCTTCACGCCCATCCGCGACTGGTTCGCCGGTTTGCCGGAGGCGAAGGCGCGCGGCTATCTGCCGGGCCGCTTCTCCTTCAACGTCAAGGGTGGGCGCTGCGAAGCCTGCCAGGGCGACGGCGTGATCAAGATCGAGATGCACTTTCTGCCCGACGTCTACGTCACCTGCGACGTCTGCAAGGGCAAGCGCTACGACCGCGAGACGCTGGAGGTGCGCTACAAGGATAAGTCGATCGCCGACGTGCTCGACATGACGGTCGAGGAGGCGGCCGACCTCTTCAAGGCGGTGCCGTCGATCCGCGACAAGATGGAGACCTTGAAGCGCGTCGGGCTCGGCTATGTGAAGGTCGGTCAGCAGGCGACCACGCTCTCCGGCGGCGAGGCGCAGCGGGTCAAGCTCGCCAAGGAGCTGTCGCGCCGCTCCACCGGGCGCACGCTCTACATCCTCGACGAGCCGACCACCGGCCTCCACTTTCACGACGTGGCGCAGCTTCTCGACGTGCTGCACGAGCTGGTCGACCAGGGCAACACGATGATCGTCATCGAGCACAATCTGGAAGTAGTGAAGACCGCCGACTGGATCGTCGACATGGGGCCGGAAGGGGGCGACGCCGGCGGCGAAGTGGTGGCGCAGGGGACGCCCGAGCAGATCGCCCGCAATCCGAAGAGCTACACCGGCGCTTATCTGAAGCCGGTGCTGGCGCGGAAGGGGGCGAAGCGCAGCGCGGCGGAGTAGGGGTTTTGGGTCCTCCGCGACCCGAATCGCCGCGATATATGCCTCGGAAAGCGGGGCGTCGCTACATCGCGAACCCGAGCCAAGCGGAGGCTACCCCGATATTGCGCGCCGCACCGTTCTATCGCATCGTAATCGCCGAGGGGTTTCAGAGGACGAACCTCCGCACGCATGGCGGCCGCGCAACCGATGGAGTCCGATCCGTTGAACCCATCCGGAGCACAGGATGCTTCGCCTGCCGTCCCGCAAGCGGTGGCTCAATCCCTGACCCGCGCCGCGATTTTTCTGGTCGTGACGGTGAACTCCGGCGCGGAGTGCCGTGCAGCGGTCCGATCATTCTGCGGGGACCTGCCGGCTCTCCTGCGCGCGGTGGGTTTCCGCGATATTGAAGGAAACCTTTCCTGCGTGATGGGTTTCGGATCGGACGCGTGGGACAGGCTTTTTGGCCTGCCGCGGCCAGCCGAGCTGCATCCGTTCCGCGAGATCCGGGCCGGATCTCGCCATGCGGTCACCACGCCCGGCGATCTCATTTTCCACATCCGTGCAAGGCGCATGGATCTCTGCTTCGAGCTGGCGACGCAAATCATGATGCGCCTCAAGGACGCGGTTTCGCCGGTCGACGAAGTGCACGGCTTCCGATATTTCGACGACCGCGATCTCATTGGCTTCGTCGACGGAACGGAGAATCCGACGGGTCAGGCGGCGCTCGACGCCGTGCTGGTGGACATGGAGGATGCGGCCTTCGCGGGCGGCAGTTATGTGGTGGTGCAAAAGTACCTGCACGACCTTGCCGCATGGGACGCGCTCTCCACCGAAGCGCAGGAACGCATCATCGGGCGCACCAAGCTTTCCGACATTGAGCTCGACGACGCGGTCAAGCCGACGTCCGCCCACAATGCGCTGACCACGATCGTGGAGGACGGAACGGAGAAGAAGATCCTGCGTGACAACATGCCCTTTGGCCACGCCTCCCAAGGCGAGTTCGGCACCTACTTCATCGGTTACGCGCGCTCGCCCCGAACGATCGAACAGATGCTCATCAACATGTTCGTCGGTCTACCCGCCGGCAACTATGACCGACTGTTGGATTTTAGTCGCGCGGTCACCGGCAATCTTTTCTTCGTCCCGTCCGCAACCTTCCTCGAGAACGTCGGCGACGACGAGCCTGAAAGCGCAGCGGCGATTGCCGGCGTCATGGTTTCGCCCTCGCTGACGAATCGCGATAGTTCGCTCGGCATAGGTTCACTCAAACGAGAGCCGTCTCATGAATAATCTTCACCGGGAGCTTGCCCCGATCTCTGAAGAGGCCTGGTCCCAAATCGAGGAGGAGGCGTCGCGCACCCTGAGGCGCTACCTCGCCGCGCGGCGCGTCGTCGATGTGCAGGGACCTTCCGGCGCCGCCCTCTCGGCGATCGGAACCGGCCACCTGCGCAACCTCGAGGCGCCGGGAGACGATATCATTGCACGGCAGCGTGAGGTGAAGCCGCTCGTCGAACTGCGCGTTCCGTTCGATCTCGATCGCCAGCAGGTTGACGACGTGGAGCGCGGCGCGAACGACGCGGACTGGCAGCCCCTGAAGGACGCGGCGCGACGGCTGGCCTTTGCTGAAGATCGCGCCATCTTCGACGGCTATGCCGCCGCTGGGATCGAAGGCATCCGCCAGGGGACCAGCAACCCGGTGATGACGCTTCCCGCTGCGATCAGCGACTACCCCGACTCCATCGCGCAGGCCGTGAGCCAGCTGCGTCTCGTCGGCGTCAACGGACCCTACTCCGTGTTGCTGAGCGCTGACGCCTATACCGGGCTCAGCGAAACAAGCGACCATGGATACCCGGTGCTGGAACATATCAAGCGCCTAGTCGACGGCGAGATCATCTGGGCGCCGGCGATTGCCGGCGCATTCGTGCTCACCACGCGCGGCGGCGACTTCGGCTTTCACATCGGCCAGGACATATCGATAGGGTATCTGAGCCATACCGACGCGATTGTCCGCTTGTACCTGCAGGAGACATTCACCTTCCTCCTGCTCACGACCGAAGCCGCCGTTGCGCTGGCTCCCGCATCGGCGGCGTGACGGCGCGCCCATGCCGTCCCTGCACGTGAACGGGACCGACATGAGGTTCGTCGAGCGCGGGACGGGCGTCCCGCTGCTACTCGTGCACGGCACGCTCGGCGACTTTCGGTCCTGGGGTCTGCAGATGGAGCCGTTCGGCGCGCATTACCGAACGATCGCCGTCAGCCTGCGGCATTGCTGGCCGGAGCGGTGGGACGGAGAGGGCGACGACTTCACCGTCCAGCAGCATACCAAAGATATTGCGGCATTCATTGCGGCGCTCGATGCGGGACCCGTCCACCTTATGGGTCACTCCCGGGGAGGGCATATCGCCTTCCGAGTGGCGCAGACCTTTCCCGATCTCGTCCGCAAACTCGTGCTCGTGGAGCCGGGCGGCGCGCTGGATGCGACTCTCGAGCCGCCGCACGCGCCGAAAAGACCGCCGATCGCGCTTGGGCCGCTCTACGCCGCGGCTGCCGAACGCATCCGGCTCGGCGAGATCGACGAGGGTCTGGCGCCGACGATCGATGTCACCCACGGCCCCGACGGCTGGGCAAAATTGCCGGAAGAGAGCCGGCAGCGGAGGCGGGACAACGCGCGCACACTGCTCGGACAGATCAGGGAGCAGCGCGCTCCCTTCGCGCGCTCGGATGCGGAAGCGATCCGGGCGCCGACGCTGCTGGTGGCGGGCGAGCGCTCGCCGGAGAGTTTCCACCGCATCCTCGATGGGCTCGAGAGCGCATTGAGGGATGTCCGGCGCGTGGTCATCCCCAGCGCTTCGCACGGATCGAACGTCGACAACCCGGAGGTTTTCAACCGCGAGGCGCTTGCGTTTCTCGAGGATCGCTGAGCCGACAGGCCGAGTTCAGCCGGGAATCCGTTCCCCGGTGATAGTCGTCAAGTGTGGAATATCCCGTTGACATATCCCATCTCCTGGCCGATCATAGAGACAGCTGGAGACACACCCATGGCCCGCACAAAGCTGTTTCGTTCTAACCGGTCACAGGCTGTGCGGCTGCCGAAGGAAGTCGCCTTTCCCGCAGGCGTGAAAGACGTGACTATCCTGCGCGAAGGGGCCCGCCGCGTGATCGTCCCGGCCAACGCGGTTTGGGACGATTTCTTCGATGCGCCGGGCGTCGACCTGCCGCCGCGAGACCAACCTCCCGCTGAGGAACGCGATGCGTTCTGATGCTGCGCTTCCTGCTCGACACGAATCTTTGCATCCGGGTGTTGAGGGAGCGGTCGCAGTCTCTGCGCGAGCGTTTCAATCGCGAGGCCGACGGACTGGCGATCTCGACCATCGTCCTGACGGAGCTGCTTCATGGGGCTGCCAAATCGGCCCGTCCCGAGCCCAATCGGCGCGAAGTCGAGAACTTCGCCTCAAGGCTCGAAGTCCTGCCATACGATGCGGGCGCGGCCTATCACACCGCCGACATTCGCGCCGTACTTGAAAGACGGGGCCGATCCATCGGCGGATACGACCTGCTGATCGCTGGCCATGCCCGCAGTCGCGGTCTGATTGTCGTCACCGGCAATCGCGGCGAATTCGACCGCGTCGAAGGATTGCGCTGCGAAGATTGGCGATGACGCCGTCAGTCACGCCGCCTTCCGCCGCGCGATTTCCGCCCGGAACAGGGGAACCTCTAGGGCGAGTGAGTCGGCGACGCCGGGGCGCTGGCGCATGCGCTCGAGATAGGCCTTCACGTTGGGATAGACGGCCAGGTCGATCTCCGGCGTGGCCTGAGTCCAGTTCAGGACAGTGAAGAGATAGGCGTCGGCGACGCTGAAGCGATCGAGCAGGAATTCCCGGCCCGCAAGGCTCTCGTCGAGATAGGCGACGCGCGACGCATATTTGCTCAAGACCCAAGCCTTGACCTCGGGCGGCGTGTCGCGGCCGAGCAGTGGAATCATCAGGCCCTTGTGCAACTCCGTGCCGACGAAGCTCAGCCACTGGCGAAGTTTGGCGCGGCCGATGCGATCGGACTCGGACGGCGCGAGGCGCGCGGCGGGAAATTCGTCGGCGATGAATTGCAGGATCGAGGCGTTCTCGGTTAGCACCGCTCCGTCATCGGTTCTCAGCGCCGGCACCAGGCCAAGCGGGTGAATGGCGAGATAGGTCTCGCCGGTCGCGAGCACGCGCTTGGTGCGCGGATCGACTTCGATGAGTTTGACCTCTGCGCTCGCCTCGGCGAACGCGATACGCGCCGCCATTGAGCAGGCGAGCGGCGAAAAGAAAAGCTCCATCACAAACCTCCCTGGCAATTTCTGTACTCTTTCGCATAGAATAGCGCCTGTCAAGAGTTCTATGCAATATGGTACAAAAATCACGGAGCTCCGCTGAACGACCGCAGCGTCGCCGCGGCCGCCCGCGCGCTTTCGATCCCGACGCGGCGCTGACCCAGGCGATGGACGTGTTCTGGAAGAAAGGCTTCGCGGCGACCTCACTCGATGACTTGAGCGCTGCGACCGGCCTCAACCGGCCGAGCCTCTACGGCGCGTTCGGCGACAAGCGGGCGCTCTATGTCCAGGCCTATCGGCGCTATCGCGAACATGTGCGCGAAACCTTCACGCCGCTGTTCGCCGGGCCAGCGCCACTGAGGACGAAGCTCAGGCGCATGCTTCTCGCGGCGCTCGAACTTTATCTCAGCGGCGAGGACGGGCCGCGCGGCTGCTTCACCGTGCTGACGGCGTCCTCCGACGCGATCTCCGATCCGGAGATACGGGCCATCGTCGCCGAGGCGATCGAATCCACCGATCGCGGTTTCGGGCGGCTGTTCGCCGAGGCCCGTGCGGCAGGCGAACTCCCCCCTGAAGCGGATGCGCGGCGCCTTGCGCGCATGGCCTCGGCGACGGTCCATACGCTCTCCATCCGCGCCCGCGCCCGCACGCCGCGCGCGGCGCTCGTCCCGATCGTCGACGATGCGGTGATCACGATTTGTGGGCCGGCGCCGGGGCGCTCGATGGCGGGAGCTACGAAGCCGAAGGGGAACGATGCGACGTAGGGCGTAGGCCGCGCCTGAATCGTCCTTGCGGGCTTTGACAAATCCGGGCGGCGATGTGTTTTACGCTTTGGGAGGGGGTTGGCAGTAAGGTTGCGAGAGCGTCGCCGACAAGGCCGCGCGGTCACCATAGGAGTCGCCAATGATCGTCGCCACGACAGAAAACGTCGCCGGCCACCGGACGGTGCAAACGCTCGGGCAATGTTTCGGGGTCGTCGTTCGCAGCCGGGGCCTGGGCGGCAACGTGATGGCGGGCCTCCGCTCGATCGTGGGCGGAGAGATTCACGAATACACTCAGCTCCTGGAGGAGGCGCGTCGCCACGCCCTCGACCGGCTCGTCCAGAACGCGACCGCCATGGGAGCGAACGCTGTCCTGATGATGCGCTACGACAGCGCCGAGATCGGCAACACGATGAGCGAGATCGTCGCCTACGGCACCGCGGCCGTCATCGAACGGACGCCGTGACCGGCGTGCTCGTTGTTATCGTGTGGATCGCGATCCCCGCTGCGCTATTTCTGATCTGGCTCGTGTTCCGTAAGGGCGGCTACAAGCGGGAGCCCCTGGACGCGCCGCCGGGCAGGGACTGGGCCCTCACCGAGGAACGCTTCGTCGATCCGAACTCGGGCGAATTGCTCGAAGTCTGGTACTGCGCCCGAACCGGCGAGCGCGCTTACGTCCGGGCGCGGCAGGGCCAGTCGCCGTGAAAGGCGCCCCTTTCGGCAGCTCGCCCAATCAATGCCGCAAGGTCGGACCGCTTTCGGCTGGGGGCCGTCTTAATCTCTTCGCTTCCTGCACATAACATTCCGTGCGCCAATTTCGAGGAGGAGCGCGCCATGGCCACGCCGACCGGGAAATTCGTCTGGTACGAATATATGGGGAACGACCTGAAGGCGGCCGCGGATTTTTATACGCACGTCGTCGGCTGGACCGCAAGGGACGGAGGGATGGCCGACTTCCCCTATGAGATCCTCTCGGCCGGCGACCATATGGTCGCCGGGATGATGGATATCCCCGCAGAGGCCAGAGCGATGGGCGCGAGGCCGAGCTGGATGGGCTACATCTGGGTCGAGGATGTCGACGCAGCGCTGCCGAAGCTCACCGCCGCGGGCGGCAAGGGCTATAAGCCGCCGTCCGATATTCCGGGCGTCGGCCGTTTCGCCGTCGTCGCCGACCCCTATGGCGGGGCCTTCATGCTGTTTCGCGATGCGGGCGGCAATCCGCCTCCGCCTCCGCCGGCGGGCACGCCGGGCCTCGTGGGCTGGCACGAACTGCATGCTGACGACGGCGCCAAGGCGCTCGATTTCTATTGCAACTTCTTCGGCTGGAAAAAGACCAGCGATTTCGACATGGGGCCGATGGGAGTCTATCGCATGTTCGAGACAGGCCACGGCGAGCAGGGCGGGATGATGACGCGGATGCCCCAGACGCCGATGTCGTTCTGGCTCTATTATGTCAACGTCAATTCGGTCGACGCCGCCGCTGAGCGCATCAAGGCGAAAGGCGGCCAGATCATCAACGGCCCGCACGAAGTGCCCGGCGGCCAATGGATCGTGCAGGCGACCGATCCCCAAGGCGCGATGTTTGCCCTCCTTTCAGCCAAGCGGTGAGGGATACTGGGCGGCGGCGTTAGCGGAGCCGCGTCGTCCGAGTCTCAGCCCCCTCGAGAATGTCTCCCGGTAGCCCTCCTCGTCAATTTCAACTCGGCCTCTTGACTGCATACCAACTGGTTGGTACTGACCCTCATGACCTCGAAACAGGCCATCGCTAAGCCCAGCAACGCGAAGGCGGCTGCAGACGCCAGCCGAGCCTCGGCGCCGCCGTGCACGTAATCCTCTTCAAGGGCTACCGTGCGCCTCACCCCGAACCGGAGCGTGTCCAATGACCGATCAGAAAATCACGCCGTGCCTCTGGTTCGACATGAAAGCGGAGGAGGCGGTGGCGCACTACCTCTCGATCTTCGAGTCGGGAAGGATCGTGACGACCGCACGCTATGGAGGAGCCGGTCCAGGCCCGGTCGGGGCGGTGATGACCATCCTGTTCGAGATCGAGGGCCAGCAATTCCTGGCTCTCAACGGCGGCCCTCATTTCAAGTTCACCCCGGCGATCTCGCTCATCGTCGATTGCTCGACCCAGGCCGAGGTCGACAAGCTCTGGGACCGGCTCGGGGAGGGCGGCGAGCCGGGCCAATGCGGGTGGCTCACCGACAAGTTCGGCGTCAGCTGGCAGATCGTGCCGAACCTTGTGCCGCAGATCATGCAGAGCGGCGACGCCGCGGCGATCGAGCGCGTCATGCGCGCCGTGATGCCGATGAAAAAGCTCGACATGGCAAAGCTACAACTCGCTTTTGACGCCAAGTAACGGGGAGGTCCATGAGGAACGCCCGCATTGAGCAGTCAATTCCGCGAGCACGGTCGTCGTTCGGATTGGAGAGTTGCGCCAGTATCCCGAGCTTGGCTGAATCTTTGCGACAACAACTCGTGTCACCCGTGGACGTCGTGGCTTCATGCCTGGAACGAATAGAGCGCCTGGAGCCGCGGCTCGGTGCATTCATTACCGTCACCGCTGAGAGTGCAGCGGAAGAGGCGAAGGCTGCTGAACGCGACATAGCACGAGGGAAGAGGAAGGGTTTCCTGCACGGGATTCCCGTCGGCATAAAAGACTTTTATGACACGGCCGGGATTCGAACGACGGCCGCATTCGAGCATTTCAGGGATCGCATCCCCGCGAAAGACGCAGCGCCGGTCCAGAAGTTGAGAGACGCCGGCGCAATCATCATCGGAAAAACGAACATGCACAGGCTCGGCATGGGAACGACCGGGTTGGAGAGCTGTTTTGGACCCGCGAAGAATCCCTGGAATCCCGATTTCATTGCCGGTGGTTCGTCGAGCGGATCGGCGGCGGCGGTTGCGAGCGGCATGTGCTTTGCAACGCTGGACACTGACGCCATCGGCTCTTGCCGATTGCCGGCCGCGTGCTGCGGCGTGGTCGGCTTCAAGGGAACCTACGGTCTCGTTGACATTACGGGCATCCTGGCAGGCGAACAGCCGCCAAGCGAAGACATCCGATGGTCGTCTCATGCCGCCGTCATGACGCGCAATGTCGAGGACACGGCGGTGGTCCTTGACGCGCTCGTCGAGCGACGCGGCGATGAGGGATTGGGTTCATTTGTCGACAGTCTGAATCAGGCAGCGGATCTCCGGATCGGCGTCGCAAACAATGTGAGAGTGGATGGGGAAGTCAGCGAGGCGTTCGAGCGGGCCGTCGAGACGATCCAAAGCCTTGGGCGCCGCGTCGACGCAGTCGCGGCCCCGCTTACCGATCTCAGCAAAGGCATAACGGGCATTGAAGAAGGTCGACGGACCGTCGCTGACCGCTACTTTGGCGACATCGACCTGCTGCTGCTGCCAACGACGCGAACCGTCACGCCGCGAGTTGACGAGGCGAAGCGCAATCCCATGGCGCTGTCGGCCGAAAACACGATGTTCGCCAATTATTTTGGTCTGCCGGCCATTAGCGTTCCCTGCGGTTTCGACGGGCGCGGGCTCCCGCTCGGACTGCAAATTGTCGGCAGGCCCTGGGACGATCGTTCCGTTCTTCGACTGGCCTACCGGTATCAGGCGGCGAGCGGACACAACTCAACGCCCCCGCTCGCATAGGATCTTCGGTCAGTCGACATCGGCGGTTGCGTCTGTCGCTGCGGGGTCCGGCCATCGGTCAATCATCAGTCAATTGCAACAGGCCTTCGCGGCCAACTGAAGGAGGAACACCATGACCAACCCATCCGTTGCGCCCGGTCGCCATCGTTCCAGCACCATGGGAGACCAACCATGACCGTCGCCAATACTCAATCTCTCACGCCGGCGCTCGAACTCGCGCGCGCCGATCGGGTGACGATCCCCAACGAAAGTGCCGAATATCGCGCCGCCCGCACGGCGCTGCTCGCAGAGGAGATCGAACTGCGGCGTCACATCGCGCGCGTCGCTGAACAGCGTCGGGCACTGCCGCCCGGCGGCCCGATCATTGGCGACTATCGCTTCGAGGGCGAGAACGGTCCGACGAACTTTGCCGGCCTCTTCGGCGACAAGCAGACCCTGGTGGTCTATAGCTACATGTTTGGGCCCGAGAGAGAGCGCCCGTGTCCGATGTGCACCAACACTCTCGGCGCTTGGGAAGGCAACGCGGCCGACATCGGCCAGCGGGTTTCGCTCGCCGTCGTCGCCCGCTCGCCGATCGAGCGCCTGAGCGCCTGGAAACGCGAACGCGGCTGGCGGAGCCTCCGCCTTTTCAGCGACCTCAACGGCGCGTACTCGCGTGACTATTTCGGGCTCCTGCCTAACGGCTCGGAGGTCCCGGCGCTTAATGTGTTCACCCGCCGCGACGGGACAATCCGGCATTTCTGGTCGGGTGAGATGACGAGCTCGACCGCCGATCCGGGGCAGGACCCGCGCGGCGCGCCCGACCCGGCGCCGCTATGGATGGTGCTGGATTTGACGCCGGAAGGACGGGCCGCGGACTGGTATCCGAAGCTCGACTACGTCTGAACGCCAACCGAACCCACTGACTGGAGAGCACGCAATGCGCGTCATGGTGATCGTCAAAGCGACTAATGATTCGGAGGCTGGCGCGTTGCCGAGCGCTCAACTCATGGCGGACATGGGCGCCTTCAACCAGAAGCTGATCGAGGCCGGGATCATGCTCGACGGCGCGGGCGTAAAGCCCACGAGCAAAGGCGCGCGCGTCGCCTTTTCCGGGAAGGACCGGACGGTGACGGAGGGTCCCTTCGGTAATGTCGGGGAGCTCGTTTCCGGATACTGGATCTGGAAGGTCAAGGACCTCGACGAGGCGATCGATTGGGTCAAGCGCTGCCCCAATCCGATGCCCGGGCCGTCGACCATCGAAATCCGCCAGCTCTACGAGATGGAGGACTTCGCCTGATTGCCGGACTGCAAACGCGGTCGATAGGGCGCCCGGAAGGACGCTCGTCTTTCGACGGGCTATCGACCGCGTCTGGCCGCGCTCGCCGAGCGCAGATACAATCCTCGCTGCATTGAGAGGAACGTATCCATGGCCATGAGCAAGCGCAAGCTGGGGCGTCAGGGCCTCGAGGTTTCGGCGATCGGTCTCGGCTGCATGGGGATGAGCCAGTCCTATGGTCCGGCCGACGAGACGGAATCGATCGCGACGCTCCATCGCGCGATCGAACTCGGATGCACGTTTCTCGACACCGCCGAGGGCTATGGCCCGTTCGCCAACGAGGAGCTGATCGGGCGCGCGCTCAAAGGGCGTCGCGACGAGGTCACGATCGCGACCAAATTCGGCTTTCGCTTCGAGGGCGGCAAGCAGGTCGCCGCCGTATGCGACAGCCGGCCGCAAACGATCCGGAAAGCCGTCGATGGATCGCTCACCCGGCTCAAGACCGACAGGATCGATCTCCTCTACCAGCACCGGGTCGACCCGGCCGTCCCCATTGCTGACGTGGCCGGGACCGTCGGCGACCTCATCAGGGAGGGCAAGGCGCGCTTCTTCGGTCTCTCCGAGGCCGGCATCGCCAATATCCGCCGCGCCCATGCCGAGCACCCGGTTTCGGCGTTGCAAAGCGAATATTCGCTCTGGGAACGCAATCTCGAGGACGAAATATTGCCGGCGCTGCGCGAGCTCGGAATCGGCCTCGTGCCGTTCTCGCCGCTCGGCCGCGGCTTCCTGACCGGCGAGGCGAAGCGCGCGGAGGATTATCCGGAGGGGGACTATCGCCGGATGGATCCGCGCTATCAGGGAGAGAATTTCGACGCCAACGTCGCGGCCGCGCGGATCGTTCGCGAGGTTGCGGCGGCCAAGGGCGCGAAGCCCGGCCAGATCGCGCTCGCCTGGCTCCTGCACAAGGGCGGCGACATCGTCCCGATCCCAGGCACCAAGCGGCGGACCTATCTCGAAGAGAATGTCGCGGCCGAGGCCATTGACCTCGATGCGAATGAAATAAGCGCGCTCGACGAGGCTATGGCGCCGGGCAAGATAGCCGGGCCGCGCTACCCCGAATGGATCATGGCGACGATCGACCGCTGAGGCCACCATGCGCCGTCAGCAAGGATCGCTCCGACGCTCTACGACCACGTTCTGCGGCCCCGCGACCCGATAGCGAACGCCTGCCCAGTCGATCGTTCGCGAGAGCGGCGCGCCGGCGGCGCAGAGCGCATGGATCAGGAGCCAGACCGGGCGGAGCCAACGCTCGGCCCGCCACCGCCGCGCGTCGCGCGGGCCGCAGAGTTCGGGCCAGAGCGCGCGCTGGATGCCGCGCCGCAGTCGGGTCCGAACTTCGGCCAGCGCAAGGATAAGGGCGAGCGAGAGCCATGCTGCCGGCAATCCCGAGACGAAGCTCGGCGCGGCGAGCGCGAGATAGATCGGCGGGGCCCAGAGGAAGACGAGTGCGATCGCCCAGCTTCCCGGCTGGTGGAGGTAGATGATCCGGTATTGGCGGACGCCGAACGCCACCATCTCGCGCCAGGAGCAGGAGACCGGCGACAAGAGGAGACCCTGTCTCGGAGCGTGGGCGGTGAGGCCGTGGCGCCGGAGCGCCTCGGCCATCTGCACATCGTCGCTGATTGCGCCCCGCCAGACAGCCTCGATGGCGATCGCTTCAAGGGTCTTCTGCTTCATCGCGACGCTGCCGCCCCAGACGATCGTCATCGGCAGGACGCCGCGCGGCAGCGCCGCAATCGACGCATTCGCGGCCGCGAGGCAGCACGAACTCCAGCGATCGTCGGCCGGCGTCATCCAGCGGTATCCGGTCGCCACCGGCCGGCCCGCGTTGACGATGACGGCGACGAGCCGAGGCAGCCAGAGCGGCGTCGGAAGCGTGTCGGCGTCGATGAAAGCGACGATGTCGTCGTCCGGCCGTAAGCGCTCGAGCGCCGCGAGCTGGTTCCAGACCTTCTGGCCGGCGTTCGCAGCGAGCCCCGCGACTGTTGTTTCCAGCGGCGCGCCGGGTTCCGCTTCGGCCGCGCGAAGCAGCGCGAACGCCGAGTCGTCCGTGCTCTCGACGCTGGCGATGATGCGATAGCGGCCGTATTGCTGGGCTCTCAGCAGCGGCAGGAAGCGATCGAGATTCCGGCCGCCCCGCACCGGCAGGATCACCGCGACATTCGGCTCCGATCCCGGAATTTCCGCACGCGGCAGTCCCCGCCGGTAGGCCGCGACCAGCAGGGTCGAGAGCAAACTCTGTGCGCAGAGAAGCGCGAGCGCGGCGCTGGACACGAGGTTTGTGACAGCCATCATTTCCCGAACGCATCGCTCTTGTCACGGGTGCCCGGCGCTATAGCATGGCGCAAGTCGCGACGCGCGGCCGGAGCCCGTGATGGCCAAACCGAAGATACCCATGACGGCGTCTTTCGTCAGCCAGAAGGGCGGGGTGGGCAAGAGCGCGCTGGCGCGCCTGCTTGCCATTGGCGCGATCCATCGCGGGCGCAGGACATTGCTCGCCGATTTCGACCTGGATCAACTGACCTGCGTCGAATGGGGCGCCTTGCGCATGCGGGCAAGCCTCGAGCCGGAAGTCGACGCGCGCGCGTTCAAGAGCCTCAAGAGGCTGCGCAAGGACGAAGGCGTCGTCGACTTTATCGTCGCCGATACGCGCGGCCTCGCCGACGACCTCTCAACCGAAATCGCCGAGGACAGCGACGTCGTGTTTCTGCCGACCGGCGTGTCGCAGGACGACCTGAGGCCGACACTGTCGCTGGCGCGGAAGCTCGCGCGGCGCGGCGCCGAGGGGCGGCTCGTTGTCGTCCTGTCGAAGGTCGGCCGCTCGGAGACGCAGTTCGGCCGCGCGGTCGAGACGATCGAGGAGGCGGGCTTCGAACTCTTGAGCGAGCACTGGCCGCAACGCGACGGCTTCCAGAGCGATCTCGACGCCGGCCGCGCCGGCCGCGAGGCGCGCAACCCCTACTTGCGCGAGATCGCCGAGCGAATGGAAGAGGCGCTCTGGTCGCGCACGATGAAGGCGAAGCCGCGGGTATGACGCGGGGGAAAGGCAGCGCGCACTTTTGTAGGCGGCGCCATTATTTCAAAGGGATAGGCGCCAAAAAGTGTGTCGCAACTTTCAATACGAAATAACTAGAGACAAAAGTAATTCACACCATAAACAACTCAAGCTCGTTTATTTTGCGATAAACACAACCACTCTATCATAGTTTTGGATTTATGCAATAAGAAAATAACCCATGGCGAGTAAATTCATGCGGCTGATGCCCGCAGAGCCGAAGGGCCGCCGGTGTTGCCCGGCGGCCCGCTCGAACCCAATGGGGAAGGTCAGGTCGTAGGCTTGATCGACGTGATGTCCATCTTGTCGCCGGACTTGGTGTAACTCACGGTGACTTTCTCGCCGACTTTGAAGTTGGTGAGATTCACGCTCTTGGGGGCCATGTATGTCGAGCCGTTGTCCAACGTGATCGTGTCTGCGGTCGCATTCAGGTTCTTGATTGTGCCGCTGGCGTCCGCCGCATAAGCAACTGTCGCCGCGCCCATGAGAGCGGTCGTCAAAGCCGCGCACGTAAACATTCGCATAGCGCACCTCCATGTTTCCGTCACAGCGCAGTCACGCCACAATTGAGCCGATGGCGTCGCTACGCCTGGGAAAAGTTGAACACAGTTTGGCTGACGCTGCGTTGACCAAAGCATTAACTCTTGTTCATGATCTGCGACATCAGCCGACGAAACGGGTCCGCTCGCGAACCCTCCGCAGTGCGCTTGTCGCTTGATTCATAGAGGCCCGCGGAGGCGCGCGCTAACGCGGCGACCGGATCGCGCACTCTCGAATTCGTCGTCCATTGTTGAGAAACGATAATGCGCCGGACAAATCCCGGATAGTCGTCAAAGCGCATGGTGTCGGCTTGGATCGCCGAGTGCGGTCGCTCGCAAGTGGAGACACTCATGTCATACTTCAGTTCGAACGATGCTCGCTTCAGTCGCGGAAAGATCCTCGCTTCTGCTGCGGTGCTTGCGCTGGTCGCGTCGGGCGCGACGGGCGAAATGGCCTGGTCGCAGTCAGCGCCTCCTCACCCGGCCGCCGCCGCGACGTCCGATTCGCCGGCGCAGTCGATGCCGTCTTTCGCGCCGCTGATCGAGCGGGTGAAGCCGGCTGTGGTGTCGATCAAAGTCAAGATCTCCAACGCTTCCGCGGACGCGAACGATATGTCCGGTCAGATGGGCAATCTGCCGCCGGAGATCCAGCAATTCCTGAAACGCTTTGGCGGCCAGAATGGCGCCTTTCCGAATCATCCTTCGGCGCCGATGGTGGGAGAGGGATCCGGCTTTTTCGTTTCGGCCGACGGCTATATCGTCACCAACAATCACGTGGTGCAGAACGCGAAGACCGTTACGGTCACAACGGACGCCGGCAAGACCTTGGAAGCCAAGGTGGTCGGGACGGATCCGAAGACGGACCTGGCGGTCGTGAAGGTCAATGAGGCCGGCGACTATCCGTTCGTGTCCTTCGCCAAAGAGGCGCCCAGGGTGGGCGATTGGGTCGTGGCCATCGGCAATCCCTTCGGGCTCGGCGGCACTGCGACTGCCGGCATCATTTCGGCCGAAGGGCGCGACATCGGCGACGGCCCCTATGACCGTTTCCTGCAGATCGACGCGCCGATCAACAGAGGCAATTCGGGTGGCCCGGCCTTCAACCTGAAAGGCGAAGTCGTCGGCGTGAACACGGCGATCTACTCGCCGTCGGGGGGCAGCGTCGGGGTCGGCTTCGCGATCCCGGCCCAACACGGTGGACAGCGTCGTCGAGGCGCTTGAACACGGCGGCGTCGTCAAGCGCGGCTATCTGGGCGTCGCGATTCAGCCCGTGAGCCAGGATATCGCCGACAGCATCGGACTTAAGGCCGCCGCCGGGGCTATCGTCGACCAGGTGACGCCGGGAACCCCGGCTGCGGAGGCTGGGCTGCAGCCTGGCGATGTGATCACGAAAGTCGGCGGCCAACCGATTAAGGACGCGGCCGATCTGACAGTCCGCATCGGATCGTTCAAGCCCGGCGACAAGGTCGTGCTGACATTCCTGCGCGACGGCGCCGACAAGACCGCCGACGTTACGCTTGCCGCGTTGAAAAACAATTCGGTCGCGGCGGCGGCGGCGGATCAGAACAACTCGGGCGGGCTGCTTGGCGTCGAACTTGCGCCGGCCAAGCAAGGGTCCGGCGTGGTCATCGTCAACGTCGATCCGAACGGCGCGGCCGCCGACAAAGGTCTCGCCGCAGGGAACGTGATCCTCGAGGTCGCCGGCAAGCGCGTCTCCGATCCCGATCAGGTGAAATCGGACATCGCCGCCTCCAGGCGGGAGGGGAAGAAAGCGGTTCTGATGCGGGTCCAAACCGCGGACGGCGACCGCTTCGTGGCGATCCCGTTCCCGAACGCTTGAGCTTAAGGGTCGGCGCGGCGAAAGGCGAGGCTCAGGCAAATGCATCGTCCTTCGCCGCGTCACCGGGGTGGGCGGGTTGGAGGGATCCAATCCGCATGTCGCTACCGCGAACGTGTTTCCAGGCGGAGATCGGCGGTGCGGCGGCGAGAGGACGTAAGATGGGCAGCAGGAAACAAAGCGCCCAAGAGATCATCGCCAGGCTTCAGGTGGTCGAAACGCTGACGTCCGAGGGTTTGCCGCTCGCGGACGCTATCCGTTCTGCCGGGATGCTCCAGCTTGAGTACGACCGCTGGCGGCTCGAATACAACGGGCTGGTGCGAGCGCTGGGCCCGTTGCTGCGCCCGACGCCGAGGCTCTCGAAGAAAAAGGCGCGGCGCGCGGCGCCGGCTCGTCCGGCGAAGGCGCGCCCCTTGAGCGATAGTTGAAGCGAGGCCCGCGGCAGCGGCCCCGCGAAACCGTCCCTACCCCGCACGTGAGAGCTTTAAGGAGCTCGAGGGATCACCCCACGATCTCGTCGTCGGAAAACCACTGCGCGATCTCCTGGGCGGCGGTCTCGGGCGCGTCGGAGCCGTGGACGGAGTTCTCGCCCATCGACAAGGCAAAATCCTTGCGGATGGTGCCGGCATCGGCCTTTGCGGGGTTGGTTGCGCCCATCACGTCGCGATAGCGCTGGATCGCATTCTCGCCCTCGAGCACCTGCACCACGACCGGCGCCGCGGTCATCATCTCGACGAGCTCGCCGAAGAACGGGCGTTCGCGATGCACGCCGTAAAAGGCCTCGGCCTGGGCCTTCGTCATGTGCACGCGCTTCTGCGCAACGATGCGAAGGCCAGCCGCCTCGATTCGCTGGTTGATGGCGCCGGTGAGATTGCGGCGGGTGACGTCGGGCTTGAGGATCGAGAAGGTGCGTTGGACGGCCATGGCGTCTTTGTCTTTCGGCGGGTTGTTGCGGAAGTCGGGGCCGCGGCTTATAGCGGGGGCGTCGAAGCCGGGCAAGGCGACGTGGGGCCTGACCGCGCAACCGAAACCCCCCTTTATGCCGACGCGTCGTGATCCCGAGGGGGCTCCGTCCGACCGACTTGCCGGGCACACCAACCGAATACAAAGCCGCCACACTGAAGGGTCAAAGGGAGGGTCGAGTGACAGGACGCCGGATTTTGCAAAAGAGCCTAGCTGCGATCGCGGCTTGCGCGCTTGTTCTCAGCAGCGCAGCGCAGTCAGCGCTGGCTTGCACGGGCGTCACGCTCAAGGCTGGCGATGGTTCGATCGTGTTTGGCCGCACGCTCGAATGGGGCTCGTTCGATCTCATGTCGCGGCTGGAAGTGGTTCCGCGCGGCCATGCCTATTCGACTCATATGCCCGACGGGAAGCCGGGACTGTCATGGCAGGGCAAATATGGCCTCGTCGGAATCGATGCGGTCGGAAAAGATATGATCGTCGAGGGCATGAACGAGAAGGGCCTCGCAGTCGGCCTCTTCTATCACCCTGGCTTCGCGGACTATGAAACCTATGACCCGGCTGAAGCCGCTCAATCGATGAGTCCGACCGATGTCGGGCAATACCTCTTGACCAACTTCGCGACCGTCGGTGAGGTGCGCGAAGCGATGCCCAAGATCCGCGTCGTCGCTGTCGTCGAGCCGGCCCTCGGCTTTGCCCCGCCGGTCCATTACATCGTGACGGAGCCAAGCGGAAAGGCGATCGTCATCGAGTTTCTGAACGGGGAGATGAAGGTGTTCGACGCGCCTCTGGGCGTCATCACCAATGCGCCGAGCTACGACTGGCATGAGACCAATCTGCGCAACTATATCAATCTTTCGCCGGTCGCGCTGCCGGGCAAGAAGCTCGAGGACCTCAACTTCAAGCCGCTTGGCGGCGGCAGCGGGATGATCGGCCTGCCCGGCGATTTCACCCCGCCGTCCCGATTCGTTCGCGCGGTCGCGTTCTCAAAGACGGCGCGCCCGACCCCGACCGGCGCCGAGACGATCTACGAGATCTTTCGCATTCTCGATAATTTCAACGTGCCGCTGGGCGCGTCCGAAGGCACGGGCGACGACAGGACGCAGGGGATGCGCAGTTCGACGATATGGACCAGCGCCTCCGACACCAACGACAAGGTCTTCTACTACCACACCCAGCATAACCGCAGGGTGCGCGAGGTCGATCTCAACAAGATCGATTTCGGCGTGCTGAGCGAGATCGTCCACCTGCCGCTCGACAAGGTGAAGGCGCAGGACATCGAGGACGTGACGCCGCAAGCGCGTTGATGGCTCGACGATAGAACATCAGGGAGGAAGGCGATGAATTCGAGGCTTCTGACGCTTGCCCTCGCGTGTGGCGCGCTCTTCGCGGGAGCGTCCGGCGCGTCATTCGCGCAGAGTGACACGCTCGACCGCAGCGTGCTGCCGATCCCCGAGCCGCCGGTCCCGTTCAGCACAGTGCTCGATGCGCGCGACGCGAAGCCGCCGCCGCGCTTCGAGGTGAAGGCGCCGGAAGGCGCGCCGAACGTGCTCATCGTTCTCATCGACGACATGGGCTTCGGCCAGTCGAGCGCCTTCGGCGGTCCGATCCATATGCCCACCGTCGAGGCGCTCGCCAACGACGGCCTGCGCTACAACGAGTTCCACACCACCGCGCTCTGCTCGCCGACCCGCATCGCGCTCTTGACCGGGCGCAACCACCATATGAACAACATGGGCGCCATTACCGAGGTCGCCACCGCCTTTCCCGGCTATACTGGACAGCGGCCGAACGCGATTGCCCCGCTCGCAGAAATGCTGCGCCTCAACGGCTATTCGACCGCCGCCTTCGGCAAGAGCCACGAGACGGCGGCCTGGGAGACCAGCGTCTCGGGCCCGACGGACCGTTGGCCGACCCGCTCCGGCTTCGACAAGTTCTACGGGTTCCTGGGCGGCGAGACCAACCAGTGGCATCCTTCGCTCTACGAGGACATGACGCCGATCGAGCCGCCGCACGATCCGCACTATCACCTGATGACGGACATGACGAACCACGCGATCGACTGGGTTCGCGCAGAGAAGTCGCTGACCCCCGATAAGCCCTTCTTCATTTACTTCGCGCCCGGCGCCACGCATGCGCCGCATCACGTGCCGAAGGAATGGATCGAGAAGTACAAGGGCAAATTCGATCAGGGCTGGGACAAGCTGCGCGAGGAAACGCTCGCTCGGCAGAAGGCGCTTGGCGTCGTGCCCCCGGACACGGCGCTCGCGCCGAAGCCGGAGGCGATCAAGGACTGGGCGTCGCTCAGCGACGACGAGAAAAGACTGTTTGCGCGTCAGATGGAGGTGTTCGCAGGTTTCGGCGAATACGCCGACACCGAAATCGGCAGGCTCATCTCGACGATCGACGAACTCGGCCAGCTCGACAATACCCTCGTCTTCTACATCATCGGCGACAACGGCGCGAGCGCGGAAGGCGGCATGAACGGCCTCTTCAACGAGAGCACTTATTTCAATGGCGTCACCGAGAACGTCGCCGATATCCTGAAGCATATCGATGAACTTGGCGGCCCCGACACCTACAACCACTACGCGGCCGGCTGGGCGGTTGCGGGCGATACGCCTTTCACCTGGACCAAGCAGATCGCGTCGAACTACGGCGGCACGCGCAACGGTCTGGTCGTTCACTGGCCGAAGGGGATCGAGGCGAAAAACGAGGTCCGCTCGCAGTGGCATCACGTGATCGACGTCGCGCCGACCGTGCTCGACGCCGCGGGCTTGCCCGAGCCGAAGAACGTCGACGGCACGCCGCAGATCCCGATCCAGGGGGTCAGCATGGTCTATTCCTTCGACGACGCGTCGGCTGCAGACCGTCATGTCACCCAATATTTCGAGATGGGAGGAAACCGCGCCATCTACGACCATGGTTGGCTCGCCGGCGTCATTCACAAGGCGCCCTGGGAAGCCAAGCCGCGCGCGAAGCTCGCCGACGACGTCTGGGAGCTCTACGACGCGCGCTCCGACTTCAGCCTCGCGCATGACGTCGCGGCGCTGAATCCCGACAAGCTCAGGGCGATGCAGGATCTCTTCATGCACGAGGCGATCGCCAATCACGTGCTGCCGATCGACGATCGCAGCATCGAACGCTTCGACGCCAAGCTCGCGGGACGGCCTGATCTGTTGGCGGGCCGGACGTCGCTGACCCTCTATCCGGGCATGAGCGTCAACGAGAACTCCTTCATCAACCTCAAGAACGCCTCGCACACGATTACCGCGGACCTCGAAATCCCCGCGGGCGGCGGGAGCGGCGTCATCCTGGCGCAAGGCGGCAAGTTCGGCGGCTGGAGCTTCTACCTCAAGGATGGCAAGCCGATCTATCAGTACAACTTCCTCGGCCTCGCGCGGTACACGGTCGCCGCCGACAAGCCGCTGCCGCCCGGCAAGGCGACGCTCCAGTACGAGTTTATTTACGACGGCGGCGGCCTTGGCAAGGGCGGAACGGGGCGCATTTTCGTCAACGGCGAGAAGGTCGCGGAAGGGCGGATCGACAAGACCCAGTGCTGCCTGATCGCGCTCGACGAGACCGCCGACGTCGGCAAGAGCAACGGCACGCCGGTCAGTCCGGACTACGAGAACCCGTTCGCCTTCACTGGCGCGATCGACCGCGTGGTCGTCGACTTGACGCCGGGCGCCGACGCCGCCAGCGACGAAGCGCGCTCGGCGGAGGATGAAGCCAAGGCCAAGCGGGCGACGATTGCGGAGTAGGTTTGTCATGCCAGCGAAAGCGGGCATGCAACAAACATGAAAGGAACCAGGATGTCGAAGCTGACGTTCGCCGCCGCCGCCGTATTCATTTGCTCCATGGCGACGGCCCTCGCTGAGGAGATCTATCCCGTGGACAATTGGCCGGGCGACATCGACAACATCCCTTGCTCCGCGTGGCAGAAGGCCAGCGACGGAACCTGGGTGCTGATTGGCACGATCAAGGTCGGCTCGTCGGAAATAACCAACGTCGGCGTCAAGGGCGACGCCGCGGCCCGCAAGCTCGAAAAGAAATGCGGGAAGTAGGCTAGCGCTTGTCGCTGCGTGACAGATCGAGCCTACGGGACGCTCATTGACTTTCCGTCGCGCGCCGTCCATATGCCGGATGTCGCTTCGATGCGGCCAAAAGCGCGCCGGCCGCGTGACGGGCTCCTTGCCCTCCTGCCGCGCACGCGAATGATATTCGCTCTCGACGCCCGGACACGCGGGGCGTTCCCCAAAATATCGAGCTGCATCTCGCGCATGAGCGCGGTCGCGGCATTATGAAAGACAATCTCCTTGGATAATTTTCATGGGTTCGGCCTTGCCGCGCCGCTCAACGCCGCGCTGGCCGAACTCGGCTATGTGCGTCCCACTCCCATTCAGGCGCAGGCGATCCCGGCGCTGATGAAGGGCCGCGACCTCGTCGGCATCGCCCAGACTGGCACCGGCAAGACCGCCGCCTTCGCGCTGCCCATCCTCCACAAGCTCGCGGCCGACCGGCGCCCGGCGCCGAAGGGCGGCGCGCGCGTGCTGGTCCTGGCCCCGACGCGGGAACTTGCGAGCCAGATCGCGCAGAGTTTTCGCGACCTCTCGGGCCCGCTCTCGTTCAAGATCGCGGTCGTGTTCGGCGGCGTGCCCCATGGCGCCCAGATCCGGGCTCTGGCCGGCGGCCTCGACGTGCTGGTGGCCACTCCCGGCCGCCTGCTCGACCATCTCGATGCGCGCGTGGCCAACTTAAGCGCAGTCGAGTTCCTTGTGCTCGACGAGGTCGATCAGATGCTCGATCTCGGCTTCATCAAGCCGATCCGCCGGATCGTGCGCGAGCTGCCGAGGAAGCGGCAGAACCTGTTCTTCTCGGCGACGATGCCGACCGACATTCGCGCGCTTGCGGGCGAGCTCCTGAACGATCCGGTCGAGGTCGCGGTGACGCCCGCCGCCAAGACCGCCGATCGGGTGGAGCACAGCGTCGTCTTCGTCGACACGGCGAAGAAGCGCGACATGCTGGTTGAGCTCTTCGACGACGCGACGATGTCGCGCGTGCTCGTCTTCACCCGCACCAAGCGCGGGGCCGACCGCGTCGCCAAGGCGCTGGACGAGGCGGGCGTGGACGCCGCCGCCATTCACGGCAACAAGAGCCAGGGCCAGCGCGAGCGGGCGCTTGGCGCCTTCAAGGACGGCAGGACGCGCGTTCTGGTCGCCACCGACATCGCCGCGCGCGGCATCGACATCGACAGCGTGACCCATGTCGTCAATTTCGAACTGCCGGAGGTCGCCGAGGCCTATGTCCACCGCATCGGCCGCACCGCCCGCGCCGGCAATGGCGGCCGGGCGATCTCGTTCTGCGACCACGAGGAGCGCGATCTCCTGCGCGCGATCGAGCGGCTGACACGCCTCAATCTGCCGAAGGTCGACCGCCGCGGCGCCGCCGGCCCGAAGCCGGCGCCGGTTGTGCGCAAGGCGGCGGTCAGCGCCCCGGCGCAGCCGGCCCAGCGCCCCCACCATTCGCCGCATCGCGACGCGCGCAGCTTCGGCAAGCCCGCTGCGAGACCCAATGCGGGCCAGCGTCAGCGCTTCCGCCCGACGCGGCGCGTCGAGCGCTGAGGCTGCCTCACGCCGGCGCCTAGCGGCGCCGACCCCTCATCCGTCGCCTTCGGCGACACCTTCTCCCGCAAGGGGAGAAGGGACGATGGCGATCGTCGCGCCGCCCGGTCCTGCCTTCACTGTGAGCCGGGACGCAGCGGCGAGGCGATCCCAGTCCTGCGGCGCCGCCAGCAGAACCGGGCATTCGCGGCCGTAGAGTTCGGCTGCGGCCATCGCGCCCACGACCACGATCGGATCGCGCTCGAGCATGAGGATCGCCGCCGGCGCGACGCCGATCCGGATCGCGTCGGCGAGCGCGGCGCTGCCCGAACTCGATCCGCGGCCGGCCGACATCATCAGCACGCGGCCGGCGACATTGGCGTTCCATTGCGGGTGGCGCCGGTCGATGATGCGGCCCGTCGCCGGATCGAGGCCGCCCCAGAAGCTCAGCGGCTCGTCGAGCCGCAGGGGCGCGCCGGACGCCACGCCGGGCGAGAGCGTCGCCGCACTGAAAACGGAAGCGCTCAGAGCCGCACCACCTTCCCGGCGCGCGCGGAGGCGACACATTCGGCAAGCGAGCCATAGGCGACTTCGACGCCGAGATTGCCGGGCGCGTAATAGGCGCACTTGCCCGAATTGGTCATCACCGCGCCGGCGCCGGCCTGCATCAGCGCGGTGACATAGGTGCAGGTGTCGACGACGAGCGTCACGCCGGCGGCCGTCAGCTGCTCTTCCCAGCCGCGCGCGCGAAGGTCTGCGAGCGTCGCTCGGCTGCAATTGACCCAGACGTCGACCGCCGGACGCGGTCCATCGAGAAGCGGCATCAGCCGGGCGAATTCGGACAATGAAAAATGCGGCGTGCCGAGCGTGACCGCGCCAAGCGGCGCTCCGTCCGCGACGCTGGAGAGCGAGCGTGCGGCCTCGCCAAGATCGCCGGCGCTCAAACGCAAGACGAGTTCGGGCGCGAGCCCGCCGGTCGCGGTCTCGATGTCCGGCGCTTCCGGAGTGAGGCCGACGGCATGAAACAACGCCACCGCCCCGGACGAAGCGGCCGCGGCGCCGAGCGCCTTGAGATTGTCCTCATTGGCGTCGGCGGGCAGGCCGACGATTGCTGGGACCAGGCTGCCGCAGCGCTGGCCAATCGATGTGGCCGACCGAGACGTAGACGCGCTCGGCGTCCCAGCCATGCGGCGCCGCGTCAACGTGGACGATCGCCCTGGCGAGCCGGTTCTTCGTAAGATGCAAGCCGTATTCGGGCGCGCGGCCGGTCATCGCGCAGCAGAGATCGATGAAGTCGCCGTAGCGGTTGGTCCTGGCGCCGATGACCGAATTGGCGAAGACGATCGCGTTCGAACTCGCCCCAGGCGATCTGCGCGCCGAAGCGCGGCCGAAACAGGGTCTGATACGGCGCGCAGGTGAAGGTGGGCGCGCAGCCAAGATCCACATGCGCCTGCATGAGCCGCTTCCCGTTCGCTCGCACCTCGTCCGAACCGCGAAAGAGCTCGGGGTGGATGAGATCGAGCGAGCCGACGTTGAGGCTTGTCGGCACGCGCACCTTGCCGCCGAGGGCGGTCATGCGCTCGACAAAATCGAGGCTCGCCTGGCCGAGATAGAGGCATCCGTCGACGTGGGCCTGCTCGATGGCGATGAAGGAGCGCGCTTCGACCGCTTCAGCGAAGCGGATCAGGAGCCGCATGGCGAAGGCCGCCGCGGGCCCATGCGCGCCGCCTGCGAGATCCCGGTCGAGGTTCGAAAGTTCGAGCGCCATTCGAGGCAGGCTAGAACGAATCGCGTCGCCATGTCGCCCCATTCGCGGCGCAAGTTTTCGTTGGGGTGATCGAGGCGATGCGATGACATGCATTGCAATCGGCGCGCGTCTGCGCGCCATCTGTCTTGCCCTTCCCGAAGTGCAAGAGGAAGAGATGAGACGCGGGCCGTCCTACCGGATCGGCGACAAGATCTTCGCGCTCGAGCGTCCATGGACCGAGTGGGTCGGGCTCTGGTGCAAAGTGCCGGACGGCACGCGCGAGCTCATCCTTGGCGCCTCTCCGGGACGCTTCTTCATCCCGCCCTACTTCGGCGCCAAGGGGTGGATCGGCGTTGGGCTCGACGAGGCCGCCGACTGGCGGGAAGTCGAGGCCTTCGTCCATCGCAGCTACCGGCTGATCGCGCCGAAGCGGCTGGCGCAGCTGGTGGCATGAATTTGCAGCCTGCGACGGTTGCGCCGCCGGCTTCCTGCGGCATAAGCTCCGCTAAACAAGCGCTCCCGAGGAAACGCTGTCATGTTGCAAGCCGACGAGGCGCGCCGGCCGGCCGCCGGAGTTCCGGTTTCGTCGATCGATCCGTTTTCAATCGATTTCTTTCGCGATCCCCATCCCGTCCATGAAGCCCTGCGCGAGGCGGGGCCGGTTGTGTGGCTCGAGGCTTACGAGAGCTACGCCGCCGCCCGCCATGCCGAGGTGAGGGAAATCCTTGGCGATCCCGCTACGTTCTGCTCGCGGCGCGGCGTGGGCCTCAGCGATTTTCAGCGCGAAGCGCCGTGGCGGCCGCCGAGCCTCGTGCTCGAGCGCGACCCGCCCGAGCATGATCGCGCCCGCGCGGTGCTCAATCGCGCGCTGTCGGCGACGGTGATGCGTTCGCTGCGCGCCCGCTTCGCCGAAGCCGCGGAGGCGCTGGCCGCGGAACTTGCGCTGAGGGGCCGTTTCGACGCGATCGCCGACTGCGCCGAAGTCTACCCGATGATGGTGCTGCCGGACGCTGTGGGCCTGTCGAAAGAGGGCCGCGAACATCTGCTGCCCTATGCGGCGACCGTGTTCAACATGTTCGGACCCGACAACGAGCTGCGCCGCGCCGCGCTTGCGCAAATGGCTCCGCATGTCGAATGGGTCGCTTTGCAATGCAAGCGCGAGACGCTCGCGAGCGACGGCATCGGGGCGATGATCCACGCTGCGGCGGATGAGGGCGAGGTGACGCGGCAGGAGGCGGAGCTCCTGGTGCGGTCGCTGCTCAGCGCCGGCTTCGATACGACGGTGCACGGCGTCGGCGCGGCGATGCATTGCCTAGCCCGCAATCCGCACCAGTTCGCCGCGCTCAAGGCCGACCCAACGAAAGCTCGCGCCGCCTTCGAGGAGGCGGTCAGGCTCGAATCGCCGGTGCAAACGTTTTTTCGCACGACGACGCGGGACGTCGAACTTGGCGGAACGCCGATCCCCGAGGGCGCAAAAGTGCTGATGTTGCTCGGGGCGGCGAACCGCGATCCGCGCAAATGGCCGCATGCCGACCGTTACGACATCGACCGCTCGACCGCCGGCCATGTCGGCTTCGGCGGTGGCGTGCATATGTGCGTCGGCCAGTTGCTGGCGAGGCTCGAAGGCGAGGCGCTGCTCTCGGCCTTTGCGCGGGCGTTCTCGACGATCGAGCCTGACGGCGAGCCGGATCCGCTGTTCAACAACACGCTGCGGGGCTGGGTGCGCCTGCCGGTGAGGGTGAGGGCGGCATAGGTCTCAGCAACAGAATGGGCCCCGACGCGCTGTGGCGGAGCGGGGCCCTGTTTCGCGTCATGCGAAACGTTCTGTGATGTTGCAGATGATAAGTACGGCGACAATCGCACTTGGCCTTCGCGCGCCACCGCCGCTAGCGTTGATTTGATTTTCTTTCAAGCGCCCTTCCGCTCCGGCATTTGAGCGGCGACTGCGCTTTGACCCCAACAAAGCTGGGGTCAATCACATATGTCCGGTGGCGTCATTCCCACCTCGCAGTTCTGCCACGGCCTCAAAGGCCGGCTTTTCGTCGTCCCGATCCGCTGACGCGTTTCATGACGACTGCATGACATTTTCGTCCGAACATGGCGCGTGTCAAATGAATTCCGCCTTATCCACACGGCGTCGCCTGCGGCGAAATGCGGCGCCTATCCGCCCGCCGCTTCGACGGCCGCGATCGCCGTCATATTGACGATGCCGCGCGCCGTGACCGACGGCGTCAGCACATGCGCGGGCTTGGCGGGTCCGATCAGGATCGGGCCGACCGGCAAAGCGTCAGCAATGACGCGGGTCAACTGGAACGCCGTGTTGCCGGCGTCGAGATTGGGAAAGATCAGCACATTGGCTTCGCCCTTCAGGCGCGAGTTCGAGATCACCCGCTCCCTCGCGACCAGCGAGAGCGCGCTGTCGGCCTGCATTTCGCCGTCGACTTCGAGATCGGGCGCGCGCTCCCCGAGGAGGCGCAGCGCTTCGCGCATCTTGAGCGCCGAGGGGGTATCGGCGGAGCCGAAATCGGAATGCGAAATGAGCGCGATCTTCGGCTCGATGCCGAAGCGGCGCACGTGATGGGCGCAGGCGATCGCCATGTCGGCGATTTCCTCCGCGCTCGGGTCGTACTGCACATGCGTGTCGGCGAGGAAATAGGCGCCGGTCGCGGCGATGACGAGCGACAGCGCCGAGAAATCCTTGCAGCCGGGCGCGAGGCCGATGATGTCGCGAATGTGGTCGAGGCGAGAGGAGAAGCGTCCCTCGAGGCCGCAGATGAGCGCGTCGACTTCGCCGCGATGGAGCGCGAGCGCGCCGATCACGCTGGGCGAGGTGCGCACGACGGTGCGCGCCACGTCCGGAGTCACGCCTTTGCGTTCCGCGACCTTGAGGTATGTGGCGACATAGTCGCGGTAGCGCGGATCGCTGCGCGGATCGATCACTTCGAAATCGACGCCGGGATTGATGGTGAGACCGAAGCGCTTGATGCGGTCCTTCATCACCTCGGGGCGGCCGATCAGGACGGGACGCGCGATGCGCTCCTCGAGCACGACCTGCGCCGCGCGCAAGACACGCTCGTCCTCGCCTTCGGAATAGATGACGCTCTTCATTGCCGCTCGCGCCTTGGCGAACAGCGGCTTCATCATGAATCCGGAGCGGAAGACGAAGCGGTTGAGCTGATCGGCATAGGCGTCGAAGTCGGCGATCGGCCGCCGCGCGACGCCGCTCTCCATGGCGGCGCGCGCGACCGCCGGCGCAATGCGCAACATCAGCCGCGGATCGAACGGGCTCGGAATAAGCGAGGTCTTGCCGAACAGCGGCGACTGCCCGCCATAGGCCTGCGCGGCGACTTCGGATGGCGTCTCGCGCGCGAGCGCCGCAATCGCGGCGACGGCCGCCTTCTTCATCGCCTCGTTGATTTCGCTCGCCCCTGCGTCGAGCGCGCCGCGGAAAATGTAGGGGAAGCAAAGGACGTTGTTGACCTGGTTCGGGTAGTCGGAGCGCCCGGTGCAGATCATGGCGTCCGGCCGCGCCTCGAGCGCCAGCTCCGGCATGATCTCGGGCGTCGGATTGGCGAGCGCCATCACCAGCGGATCGGGCGCCATCAGCTTCAACATCTCGGGCTTCAGCACGCCGCCCGCCGAGAGGCCGAGGAAGATGTCGGCGCCGGCGATCACGTCGGCGAGGGTGCGCGCGGGGGTGTCCCGCGCGTAAGCCTGCTTCCAGCGGTCCATCAGGGTTTCGCGGCCCTTAAAGACGACGCCTTCGATGTCGCACACTGTGATATTTTCACGCTTCGCGCCGAGCGAGACGAGAAGGTTAAGCGACGCGAGCGCCGCTGCGCCCGCGCCCGAACAGACGATCCTCACCTTGTCGATCGACTTGCCGGTCAGCTCCAGCGCGTTGGTGACCGCGGCCGAGACGATGATGGCGGTGCCGTGCTGATCGTCGTGGAAGACGGGAATGCCCATGCGGGCCTTCGCCTTTTCCTCTACCTCGAAACATTCGGGACCCTTGATGTCCTCGAGATTGATCCCGCCGAAGGTCGGCTCGAGCGCGACAATGATGTCGACCAGCTTGTCGACATTCGTCTCGGCGACCTCGATGTCGAAGACGTCGATGCCGGCGAATTTCTTGAAGAGGACCGCCTTGCCTTCCATCACGGGCTTGCCCGCCAGCGGGCCGATGGCGCCGAGGCCGAGCACGGCGGTGCCGTTGGTGAGGACGGCGACCAGATTCTGACGGGCGGTGTAGATCGCCGCATCAGCCGGATCGGCCGCGATCGCGAGGCACGGAAACGCCACGCCGGGCGAATAGGCCAGCGCCAGATCGCGCTGATTGGCGAGCGGCTTCGTCGAGACGACCTCGAGCTTTCCGGGCCGCGGCGTGCTGTGAAAGTGCAAGGCGTCCGCCTTGAGATCAGCGGCGCTCTCGATGGCCATTGCGCTCTTCTCCCGATTGACGCCGGCGGCTGCGCCGCGTCCGGCAATTTCAGGGAGCATAGCGCGTCGGATGGAACGCCGCAGCGCCTATTGCTGTTTGTCCGCCGGCTGCGCGCTTGCCTGTTCGTCGCTTGCCTGTTGCGCGCCGGATTGCTGGTCAGCGGGTTCAGGCGCCGCAGCCTGCTGGGCCGCGGACTGCTGCTCAATCGGTTCTAGCGTAGCCGGCGCCGCCGCGGCGGGTTGTGGCGCTTGCGCCTGCGAGGCGGCGAGCTGTTGCGTGAGGGCCTGTTGCACGCCCGGGGTCCGTCCGTTCGGCTCGCGGAGAAAGGCTTCCCACTCCGACTTCGAGCCAAAAAAGGCGTCGCGATCGACATGGCCCGAAATGCCCGCAATCGAACCGTCGGATTGGTATTGCCAGAAATGCCAGGGCCGCGAACCATATTTGACCGAAGGGTGATGCTTGGTCGAGCGGACCCAGATCGGATAGTCCATGAAGGCGCCGTCGGCCAGGATCGCCTCGTAGAAGTCGACCGTCGTATAGATGATCGGGCGCTTGCCGTAGTGACGCTCCATTTCCGTAAGCATCACTTGCATGTCGGCGATGGCGGCGTCCTGGCTGAGATGGCGGTGGCAGGTCTTCGATGTCGGGGTTGCCTCGACGTCGAGCACCGGAGGCAGGGCGTCGTCCTCGACCGGCGCATTCTGCTCGAACCAGCTGATCTCCTCTAGCGGCGGGCGGCACCAGTAGACGAAATGATAGGCGCCATGCGCAATGCCCGCCGCCTTCGCCCCGGTCCAGTTCGCCTGGAAGCGCTCGTCGGCGCGATCGCCGCCCTCAGTCGCCTTGATCCAGGCGAACTTGACGCCGCTACCCGCGACCGCGCTCCAGTCGATGTCGCCCTGGAACTTTGAGACGTCGATGCCGTGGATCGGGTAGTCCCTGGGATGGGGCATACTGGTGTCGATAAATCCCAGGGGATCGCTCTCGCCGCCGCCGCCTCCGCAACCGGACAACAATACTGCGAGCGCGAACGCAGCGCTCATCAAAGCGCGGGGATTTAGCCGCTTGACCTTCATCACCAACCCAATGCCAACCCTTCGCCGGCTCTCGTCGTGGGACGATCGAGCCATCACGGCTTTGCGGGGAAACTAGAACGATCCCGGAAACGCTTCGTTAACGCCGGTGACGTTGGGGTCCCTTGACCTCGCGCGCGGCGAATAGCTAGGAAGGCGCCGTTTCACTCGCCTCGCGGGATTCACCCACCTTGCAGGAATTGTCAATGCGGATCGCCGGGGCGCTGATGGCGCTGTTGGCCGGATTGGGTGCGGCCGCTGCGGCCGAATGTGGGCCGGACAAGCTTGGCACGTCGCGAATTGTGGAGGTTGGGACGCAAGGCGGCCTTGAGGTCGGCCTCAAGACCTACCCGAAGACCATTCCTCTCGCCGACCATGAGGTGATCCTTACCTTTGACGACGGGCCCGACGCGACCAATACGCCGAAGGTTCTGGACGCGCTTGCCGCGGAGTGCGTCCGCGCCACTTTCTTCGAAATTGGCCGCAACGCCGAAGGCCTGCCCCAGCTCGCCCGGCGTGAGGTCTTGGACGGCCATACGGTCGCCCACCACACCTGGTCGCATCCGCAGCCGACCTTGCGCTACTTGCCTGGCGGCGACGCCGCCGCGCGCGCTGACATTCTCAAGGGCATGATCGCAGTCGAGAAGGCGGCCTACGGACGCGATTTCGAGGGCGTGGAGCCGAAGGAACCGAAGGATCTGAAGCTCGAGGCCCCGTGGTTCCGCTTTCCGGGATTCGCCGACACGCAGGACTTGCGCGACTGGTTCTCCGCCAACAACGTCGGCATTTTCGGGGTCGATCTTTGGGCCTCCGACTGGATCAAGATGACGCCGGAGGAGGAGCTCAAGCTGGTGATGGGCCGTCTGGATAAGAACGGGCACAAGGGGATGCTCCTCATGCACGACAATCACCCCTGGACCGCCGCGATGATCCCGATGCTGCTCAAGGAGCTGAAAGCCAAAGGTTACAAGGTCGTCCACATGGTCGCCGGCCCCGGCAACGGGCCGACCGTCGCGGCGCCGCCAGGCTGGGTTTCAGAGACTGAGCGGGTTATCGGCGCGCTGAGGCCGCGGTTCGACAAGTCCGCCGCCAAGGTTGTCAGCGGGCCAATCCCGGTGAAGCCCGCGCCGACGGAGTAGCGCGCTCCGCATCGCGATAAGTTTCGTCGGCCGCGGGAGCTTCGCGGGGCCACGAAAGTTTCAACCTTCCTCAACCCGAGGCGGTCAAAAGGAGCCCTTCTTCGCTGCCGCAAGTTGGGCTGGGACGGCGCAGCTGGGCCGCTTCCGGCGCAAACGCGTCGCCATGCCGAGAGCGCCGAAGCCAGCCATCATCAGCATCCAGGTTGCGGGCTCCGGGATGGTGATAACTGGGCTTGTCACGCCAGTCACAATGGAGACGTTATCGAGATAGACGCTCTCGTCGTCAAAAGGTGCGGCCTCACCCTGGAAGACGAGTTCGTGGAAACCTGCCGAAACGTCCATCAGCTCCAGCACCTCTGGCGTGAAGGACTGACCGCTGACCGTCAAAAAGGTTCCGACTGTGGCCCCATCCACTTCAACCGCGTACCTCTCATTCCCGCCGAAGCAGCAACCGGCCGGCCGTCCGCCGTTCAGCCAGCTCAGCGTCAGTTCGCCGCCAGGGCTGGTGAAGTACTGCCGCAGGCTTCCATCGCCCTGCACGCTCGCGAATTGATATCCGCCGAATCCCGCCGGCGTAGGCTCGCCAAGCGAAGGGTTCTCTCCTTGGCCATTGATCACGCCCCCACCGTCATAAGTCCATCCATCGAGCGTGGGGTAGGGATACACGACGTAACCGTAGTATCCTTGGTTATAAGGAATACCGGGACCCGTAAAATTGGAAGGGCCGAGATAAGGACTTTCAAAACCGCCGTTCTGGATGAGTTCGGCGGAGTGAGCACCTGCAGCTGTGGCGAGCACGGCTAGCGCTGCTAATGCCGATGCGATTCGAGCGAATATCAAGCGCTTCATGAGGGCCTCCTGTGGCGCCAACCAAGTCGGACGTCCCCCGAGGATCGGCACCAAACTAGGAGTGGCTACTACCGCCGGTCAACGACGGTCGCCGGACAGAAGACGCGGCAAATTGACGCGCTGAATTTCGTTTCACCCATCCAGCTTGCGCAGCTCGCGCCGCATGATCTTGCCGGTCGAGGTCTTCGGCAGGTCGGCGACGAACTGGATGGCGCGGGGCGCCTTGTAGGCGGCGAGCTCGGCGCGGCAGAGCGCGAGAATGCCCTCGGCGTCGGCGGGCGCGCCGGGTTTCAGCACGACATAGGCCTTGGCGATCTCGCCCTTCAGCTCATCCGGCTGCCCGCCGACCGCGACCATGGCGACCGAGGCATGAGCCGCGATCACCCGCTCGATCTCGGCCGGGAAGACCTTGAAGCCCCCGGTGTTGATCATGTCCTTCTTGCGATCGACGATGAAGACGGCGCCGTCCTCGTCCATGGTGGCGAGATCGCCGGTATGAAGCCAGCCGTCAGGCTCGACCGCCTCGCGCGTCGCCTTCTCGTTTCCCCAGTAGCCTTGCATCACGATGGGACCGCGGATCATCAGTTCGCCGACTTCTCCGCGCGGCATGGTCGTTGCCGGGTCGGCGACGGCGGCTATGCGGGCCTCGGCATGCGGGATCGCAATGCCGATCGAGCCGAGCTTGTGCGGGCCGTTGGAGGGGAAGGTCGTGCCGAGCCCGGCCAGTTCCGTCATGCCCCACAATTCGATCAGCGGGCAGCCGAAGCGCTTTTCGACCTCCTCCATCTTGGCGACCGGCATCGTCTGACCGCCAACCGTGCAGCGACTGAGCGAGGAAAGGTCGAACCGATCGAAGTCGGGATGGACGAGCATGTACATGTACATCGTCGGCACCCCCTCGAACATGGTCGCCTTATGCGACTGGATGCTGGTCAGGATCTCGGCCGGGTCGAAGCGGGGGTGCATGACGAGCTTGAGGCCGTACATCATCGCGCCGTTGAAGACGACATTGCCGTAGACATGCGGGCAGGGCAGCGCGGAGACGACCGTGTCGTGCGGCGTCTTCAAATGGAGCTGCGCCGTCATGGCGCCATTGAGGATCACCGCACGATGCGATTGCATCGCGCCTTTCGGGTGGCCGGTGGTGCCGGACGTGTAGCCGATGGTCGAAAGGGCGTCGGGCCTGACGGCGGCCGGCTCGAAGGAACTGCGCTTGGCAATGAGTTCGCTGAAGGGCGTCGCTCCGGCGACGGAGCTGTCGCCGAAGACGATGGCGGTGAGGCCGCTGACTCCCGCCGCGAGCGCGCGCGCGACTTTGTCCGCGCTGCCGATCAGCGCCTTCGCGCCGCAGTCCCTGGTCACGTAGGCGACCTCGGCCGGCGTCAGCATCACGTTGACCGGATTGATCACGGCGCCGGTCTTCAGCGCGCCATAGTAGCTGACGATCCACTCCCACGAGTTCGGCGCATAGAGCGTTACGCGGTCGCCCGGCTTGACGCCGAGCCTGACGAGGCTCGTGGCAAGCGAACTCGACAATTCGTCGAGCTCTCGAAAACTGAACGTCCGTCCTTCGATAGCCAGCGCGGTCCGGTCGCCGAACGCGCGCGCCGCGTGAGGAAGAACCTGTCCGAGGGAATCGAGCATGGCGGGCCCCTTTCCTTTCGACGGACGTTACCCCGACTTCGCGAAGGTCGGCTTCGCGTCTGTCGAAATTGCGCCGCCGTCCGTCCCGTCCCCCCTGATGGAGATTTACGCATGGCAAGCGGACGAAGTCGAGCGCCTCCGGTTAGGGGGCGCGACGCGGGCCCTTATGGGCGCCTTACGATCCGCACGCTCATTTCCTCTCGATCCCTTATCTGGCCGGCTCCATATTCGCCCCACCGGCAAAGTGGAGTTCATCCATGCGAAATGTGCCCAGGGACGCGATCCCAATAGCCGGCGCCCCCAACGCCGAGAGTTACGCTGAGCTTTCCGCTTCAAGCGCTAATGCCCCTCCAGCGCCGTCGGAGGTGTTCGCCCGGCTGGGAGTGATGCTGGTCGTCGCGCTCGCCTTCGGGCTTTCGGCGCAGTTTCTTGTGGGGAACCTTCCGCATTGACGCGGAGTTCGAGGGCGAGGGCTCATCTGAACATGGCGGCGTCGGAAGGCGCCGATCGTCAAGCGCCCGCAAATGGGCGGTCCGGCGAAAATTCGAGGAAAAACCGTGATTCAACAGGATATCAAAGCGGCGAACGCCGTCGGCTCGTCATGTCTGTTCATCGGGCAGAACCGGCAGCGGCGATGGGTTGTCCAGGACGCTCGCTCGATCTGCGGCGGATTGTTCGAAAACCGGACCGAGGCGATCCGCTTTGCGATGTACGAATGTCAACGTCGCCCTCAATCCGTCATTATGCTGCCGGATGGTCTGGAATTGGATCTGGGTTTCGGCGGCGATCTCGATGTCGGTCGCAAGATCCAGCGTGCGGCTTAAGGCGGTCTTCGGAGCCCTGCCGTCCTCCGGAGATTGAAGACGCTGGTTTCGCCGGCGCGCTCAGGGAGGTTGAAACGATGCCCACTCTGCCAGCAGACGAGGATTATGCCCGCGCCCTCTTGTCGATTTTGGGCGCGCGAAACTTGCTCCCCATGCAAAGTCTGGGGCTGGACGAGGCCAGAACCACGTTTCTGGAGCAGAACATGGGACGGGCATCCGATTTCGACGCGGCTCTGGAATACGCGGTCAGCCTCGGATGGTTGTGGTCCGGCTTCGGCCGGATTCGCCTGACGGCGCCGGGCGACGAGGAAATGCAGACGATTTGGCTGGGGAGAGGCGCGAGGAATGAACCGCCCCGGCACGGCCCGCCGGCGCCTTCCTCCACGGCGCTCAAATCGGGCGCGTAAGAGGATTTCGGTAGTCCAATAGGCAGGGACCTCTCGCTTCCGTTCTTGGCGGAGGGGTCGTTGTTGTCCGCGCCAGGAGAGGAACCCTCTCACGCGATAGGGTGTTAGAGATCAAGCGCCTTTGCAGGAGCAACGGCGCGCGGCATCCGGCTCTCAGGCGAGGCGACACGACATGGCAAAATCGGAAGAGGGCGCGGACCGCGTCTGGGCGCTCATCGACGAGATCAAGGTCCCAATGGTCGTGACCCACGATGGTCACGGCAATCACCTGCGCGCGCGGCCGATGGCAGCCCATCCGGCGCGTGAAGAAAACGCGATCTATTTCCTGACTGATGTCGACGCGGGCAAGGTCGAGGAGGTCAGCGAGGACCACAACGTGTGCCTCGCCTTCGCCGATCAGAAGGGGCGAAAATACGTTTCCGTGACGGGCCGAGCCGAACTGTCGAACGACAGGAGCAGGATCAAGCAGTTTTTTTCGACAGCGGACAAGGCGTTCTGGCGCGACGAAAACGATCCCGCGATCCGAATCCTCCGCGTTGCGCTGAATGCAGCGGAGTTTTGGGAGAGCGGGGGAGATGTGGTTAGCTACGTCAAGATCGTGATCTCGAGCGTGACCGGTGGCGAACCGCATATGCACGACAACGCAAAAGTGCGGCTTTCCTGACCGCTTCAATCTAAGACCCACGGGGTTCGGCGCTGCTCGTCCTGGAATGGCGCGAGCATTGCCCTCCGTCTTAAGCGGCGAGCATTTTGTCGTTCCGAACCTCTTCGGTGATCACGGTGAAATTGCCGAGGCTGTGAGGCCCGAAAGACGTGATCATGGGCACATCGGCAGCGTCGCGCCCACGCGCAATCAGGATGCGGCCAATGCGGGGGCGGTTGTGCCGCGCGTCGAATGTGTACCACCGGCCGCCGAGAAAAGCCTCGAACCAGGCATTGAAGTCCATGGGCGCGGGATCGGCGGGGACGCCAATGTCGCCCAAATAGCCGTTGCAATAGCGGGCAGGGATGTTGAGGCAACGACAAAGGGCGACCGCGAGGTGGGTGAAGTCGCGGCAAACGCCTATTTGCTCTTTCAGCGCGTCGCCGGCCGTGCGTGTCGATTGTGCGGCCGGATAGCTGAACGTCAGATGGCGGTGGACGTAGTCGCAAATCGCTTGAACGCGCGCCCACCCATTTGGCGTGGAAGCGAAGGTGTCCCAGGCGAATTTCGATAAAAAGTCGGTTTCGCAATAGCGACTGCCCCGAAGGAAGGGAAGCGCCTCGGACGGCAATTCCGCGACGGGCCAAACTTCCGCCGACAGGTTGGTCTCGTCGGGCGCTCCGCCGTCCTCGAAGAGACCTTCAATCCGCAGCCGCAGAACGCCGGGGTCCCCGGTCATTCGTCTGAGCACGTTGCCATCGGGATCGACGAATGTCTCGACGGGAATAAGCTGAGACACCTGGAGTTCGCCTTCACGGACTATGCTGTTGCGCCGGCTGGAATGTACGTCCATCGCTGTAACGATTGTGGTCGTCTGGAAAAGCTCGACCTCTATGTCGTACCCGTAGCGAATGAGCATGTCGTGACCCTTGTGCGATAAGTGAGAAAGCCCAAGTCGGGTCCCCGCAGAACCGACGTCGGCGTCAACAAACTGGCCGCGCCAAGGTTCCGCGGCTCAGGACGTTCATCACGGAAGCGAGGTCAAAGCCGGGCGACTTTCGGCGCGGGCTTGGAATAGCGAAGCGCTATGCGCCTTCCGCTAAGCCCAGAAACACGACCGCGGAGGCGACGCCGGCCAAATCGCACAGCGTATCCGCGAGGCCGCTCAGGGGAAGGACCATGTTGAACCCCAAGGCCAACATGGCCGCGGCGCCCATCCCGCTCAAGATCAGCGCCCACCTCATCGGAACCTCCCGATTTCCTGCCGGCGAGGCGACTAGCCGCTCGCGCTCATAAAACAAGGCGAGCAAAGGAGCGTTCCGCCGCATTTCAAATAATTTCTGGCGGATGAACGACCGGCGATTTCATTGGGATGCGGGGGTCGTCGACAACCCGCGCCCACGCCGGGAGCTGACAATCCGGAGGCGGCCGACTAATCGAAGAGGCGGCGAAGCTCCGCTTCCGGCGCGCCGTATGCGTCGTTAGCCGCCTCTTCCAGACCCTTGCGGTCAATGATGGAAATTGCCCCGCGCTGCGCGCGGACCAAGCCCTGCTTTTCCAGGAAATTCAGCGCCACAGTCACGCCAGGGCGGCGAACGCCAAGCATGATGGCAAGAAATTCGTGGGTCAGGGTCAGTTCATCCCCGTCGGTGCGGTCATGAGCCATGAGAAGCCAGCGCGCCAAACGCGTTTCCACTTTATTGCGGCCGTTGGCGACTGCGGTATACGCCGTCTGGACGAGGAAGGTGTGTCCGAAATTCAGCAGTGAGCGGCGCAACGTCGCGCTCTCTTCCAAGGTATTGTTCAGATCGGCGCTCGCAATCCGCTGTCCGCTTCCCGCATACTGAATGAAGGTCGAATTCGGTGACCGATCAGTCCCCATGACCAGCGCCACGCCGGTCATGCCTTCTCGCCCAATGAGCCCCACTTCAAGGACGCGATCGCCGCTCCCGTTCGCCACCACGGAGGCGAAGCCGCGCTCAATGAAGTATGCGTATTCGATCGGCTTGTTCGGAGCCTCAAGCTCCATTCTGAGAGGCAAGTCGACCCCGGTTAGCGACCGCTCCAGCAATCCGAAGTCCGCTGGGGACAGTCGGGAGAGAATTCGGTTCGAAGTCTGATCGTGGCGGAGAACGTCCGGCATCGCGCTGTCCTTGCCGAGGGCAAGAGCACGCGCGGTCTCTCAGCCGCCTGTGCCCTTAGAAGTGGCAGGCGATGGGGCAAACTACCTCAGATTGCGAACTTGTCCAACTAGATTGTACGATTTTGTACATTTTGCCCGGAACAGTGGGCAATGCGGCGCGTTTCCTCAAATGGGCCTTTGCGAGCGGGTCATTAGCGGAGTTGAGATCCCATGAGCCATTCATCCAAAGGCCACACTGTACTCGTCGCCGAAGACGATTGGCTATTGCGGCAGGAGATCGTCGAGGGCCTTCAGAACATAGGATGGATAGTGCTGGAGGCGGCGACCGGCGCCGGCGCACTCACGCTAAAGGAAGCCAATACGATCCATCTTCTGATCACCGATATCCAGCTGGCCGATGCCGTCACAGGCTGGGACATCGCCGAGGCGTTCAGAGTCTCGGACCCCAAGCTTCCGGTGATCTACACGTCCGGCAATCCCCCCAACCACCGTCGCCGCGTCGCGGAGAGCGTCTTCCTCAGCAAGCCCGTCGCAATGTCCGAGCTCACGCTCGCCTGTCGCAACCTCGTGGCCGTGTAGGGGCCGCGGACAGCAGATTGGGGAGACTGCCGGCCGTGTCATAGCAAGATGCCTCGGGTCGCGAAGTAACGTCGTATGACTTCTGCCGCGGCTGACTCACTGGCGAGGCCGACATAGGCGTCAGGACGCAAGACATAGAGCGCGTTTTGCGACAGCCCCGCGTGTCCGTGTTGGGGCGCCCATGGGATCACGTGCAGCGGCAATCGAGATTCCGCGCACGCCGTCGTCAGTTCCGGGCCCGCGACTCCGTAGACCTGCGCTTGCCAGATCGCTTTCGCCAGAGGCTGGTGATTGTCGATCCCGCCCGCGACAACCCATGGCATCCGGTCCCCGCCATGGACGCGCCCTGCCTTTCCATCGCTGAGGGGACTGTGACGATAATTCACGCCGATCTGGGAGACGGTTTCGAACGCCCATTCCCGCGACGCCTCGAAGTTGAGCGCCGCCGGAATGACCACCGGCGCAAGCCAAACGCGCACCAGGCTGGCGAGCTCGCCCGGCGCGGTCGCAATGGTAAAGGCCTGATCCGTCGTCCTGACCAACCGGCGCGCGAAGGCGATGCGCTCGATTTCATAGCTGTCGAGGAGCGAGTCCGCAGCGCGGCCATCGAGCGCGGCTTTCAGCTTCCAGGCAAGATTGATTGCATCTCCAATGCCGGTATTCATGCCCTGTCCGCCGGCAGGACTATGGATGTGCGCCGCGTCGCCGAGCAGGAAGGCGCGCGCTTGACGAAAGTGTTCCGCCACCCGGTGGTGCACGCGGTAGGTCGAGAACCAGTGCGTGTGTTCCACTTTCACTCTCAGACTTTTGATAGCGCGGTCGCTGACATCTTCGAATCGGAGCGTCTCGGCGCGCTCAGCGCGTTCGCCGCGCACGCTCCCGATCAAGCGCGCGCGGCCTTTGCCCGTTAGCGGAAAGACCGCGAGAAAATCCGCCTCATCCAGATCGACATGCAACTCGCCGTCCAGAGCGGGTCCGGAGGCTTCGACGTCTGCGACATAGAAGACCTGCTGGTAGGTCCCGCCAGGAAATTCGACGCCCATCGTTTCGCGCACCCGCGAGCGCGCGCCATCGCAGCCGGCGATATAGGCGGCGTCGCATGTTTCGTCCGCGCCGCCGGCATGTCGCAGCTGCGCCTCGACCCGGTCGCCGCGATCCGCGTAGCCAAGGAGTTCGGTCCGCCGCGCTACCTCGACGCCCATCGCAGCCAGCCGGGCGACGAGCAACTGCTCGTGTTCGTCCTGGGGGAAGATGCGCATATTCGGGTACGGCGTCAGACCAGCGCCGATCTCCTCGAATGAGATGCGGGCCTTTCTGTCACCGCGCGCCCAAAGGTTGACCGCGGGAACCTTGTGGGCCCTCTCGACCACGGCGTCGGCAAGGTCGAGCTGCCGGTAAAGCTCGAGCGTCCGCGCCTGAATGGCGAGCGCTCGCGACGTCGTGCCCGGCGCATCCGTCTTGTCGACGATCCGAACTTTGGCGCCGAGCTTCGTGAGCCAGAGCGCGAGAACCAACCCGGTCGGACCGGCGCCCACAATCAAAACGTCGCATTCCGTCACGTCCCACCTCAAACGCGCCTACCGATGCGGGCGAATAGATCCGCGGTCGCCCGATTGGCGAGCAGGCAATCCTTGCCACTGGACAACTTCAGGCGAGAGGCCATCATGGGTCATACATTGCGATTGGCATCTCCGCGATTGGCATCCCCGCTCGGCGGAGTCTCCTGAGGACGGTCCGGCGGAATTTCGGGCGGAGGTTGCAGCGGGACAACGTCCGGACCTGGCGCCGGTAGCCCTACCGGAACGTCGAGCTCGGGCGACTCGACCGGCGTCGGCGGCCGGATCACATCTGGCTCGGGGATGGGGAGCGGCTCACCTGGATGCGGAGTAGTCATGCTCGGCTCGCGTCGAAAGCAAAACCTTCCCGCTCTGCGCGGGTGGCGGCAACACGAATGCGACCGCGAGACGAAGCGGATGGCCCTGCGGCCGGTTCGCTATTTGGTCAGAACCCGCGAACGCCGGAATGGCTTACACGTGCGTGACCGGCCCCACCCCGAGCGCCCCGACTAGCCAAAGCACCAGCAGGACCAAAAGCACGAGGCCGAGCACGCCGCCTAACCCGGCCCCTCCATATCGGCCGTGAGCATAATAACCGCCGCCGCCTCCGAAGATAATCAGAATCAGAATGATGATGAGTATCGTGCTCATGTCTCAGGGTCCTTTGTGTGCCGTGTGCTTTTACGGTCTCCTGTTGCGGGACACGCGGGAGAGGGCCTTGGAAGGCGCCATTGCCGCGTTGTGCGGTCGCAGCAGGTGATCGGTGAGCCCGATGACGGCGACCGCCATGGCCGCTATCGTTGCGGGTCGCTCGAGGAGAAACGCCGCCATCGAGGTTCCCAAAAGGTCGAGAACATTTCCCATTCAAGCCTCCTCTCGTCCTAAACCGCTTTCAGTGAACGCATGGAGAGGTTCCCCTGTTCCAGTGGGGCAGCGTTGGAAGTGAAAGCAGCTGTGGCGGGAGTTCGGTTTCCTGGCGGCTTCCCGGCAGCCGCCCCGCCAGGAGCCCAAACGGAACTTTTTCGGCATGACCGTGTTGACTACGACCTTAACGATTCGAGTCACGCGGATAGGCCGCGGTCACGACCACCGTGTTCGTTGATCGGGGCTCGCAACGGATTGCGCGTGTGATCGAGTAGTGCACGAACAGCGCCGGGCGAACCCGGCGCGGTTGTGCGTCAACGGTGCGGCGGGACGAATGGACGAAATGCCCTTCGCCTCCGCCGCACCGGGATCCTGCGGAAGCAGGCAAATGGGGGCAAGGCGTCGAGAGCCCGTCCGGCGAACGGAACTTTCCCAACGTGTTCGAGTTTCAGGGGTTATCTCAGTCCTAAAGGAGTGGACCCCATGCGCACATTGTTTCTTGCGGCGGCCGCGACCGTCGCTCTCGCCAGCGCCACAGCCATGGCCCAGAACGCGAGCGATACCACCAAAGCGAATCCTACGATGAACCCACCGGCGACAACGGCGGACACCGCGAAGACCACAGCGGCTGACGTCCCCGCGAAAGGCCCGGATTTCATCAATCTGCAGAACAGCGACATGCTGAGCTCGAACGTCGTCGGGCTCGACATCTATAACGAGCAGAACAACGACATCGGCAAGATCCAGGACGTTGCCTTCGACAGCTCGATGAAGATCACGGGCTACATTCTGTCCGTCGGCGGGTTCCTCGGTATGGGAACGCACTACGTCGCGGTCGACCCCGGAGCGGTGTCGATCAAGTACGACGCCAGCAACAAGGTCTGGCGCGCGGCCATGAACGCAACCAAGGATCAGCTGAAGTCGGCGCCCGAATTCAAGTATGGCGGACAGTGGACCGCCAGCCGAAGCTGACGTAGGTCAGACGGAACGGGGCCTGCCCCGTTCCGTCTGCACATTTGAAGACGCGATAGGGTTTTCAAAGAGTTAGGCGCCAAAAAGTGCAACTTTTGTCGCCGCGGCCGGCCGTCCGGCCGGGAGGTAAGGAATTGAAAACCAAGCGCAAGGAATTGAAAGCCAAAGCGCAAGGGAATGAAAGTCCTGCACAAGGAAATGAAAATCAGACGCAAGGAAATGAAACTATATAATCCAGTATTTTCAATAGGTTATGCCATAATCTGGCGCCTAGTGCGCCGTTAACCTTAACTTTTTGCGGCTTGCCGTTGATTGAATGGCGCCTCCGTCCCATGGACGGCCCACAATACCATAGAATTCCAATTCACGGAAGCAATCAATTCACTTCCCGGCGGGCCTGGAGCCCAAAAGGACCGGGGCCCGCCGGGATTTATGCCGAACTGTCTGGCTGGCGCGGAATGACGCGCCGTCCGCAGAGCCTGGCCGTCACGGTCGCCGCTTAAGCGGCCTTGCGATTGATAGTCTGCTCAGCGAGCCTGGTCAGCAGGGCGTCGGTCTTTTTCTCTTCCTGAAGCGTCTGGTCCAGGAGCGCCGCCGCGTCTTTAAAGCCGAGCTGCGTCGCCCAGGTCTTCAGAGCGCCATAGCGCGACATCTCATAGTGCTCGACCGCCTGGCCGCCAGCGACGAGCCCGGCGTCGAGAGCCTCGCTTCCGGTATATTCCTCCATGACCTCGTCGCCCTCCTCGAGGATTCCTTTGATCGCCTCGCAGGTCTTCGCCTGGGCGCGCTTGCCGATGATGTCAAAAACCTGTGTCAGCCGCTCGACGTGCATCTCGGTTTCGTCGCGGTGGGTCAGGAAAGCGGCTTTCAGCTCTTCCGACTGCGCGGCCTTCGCCAGTTTGGGTAACGTCTTCAAAATCTGCCGTTCGGCAAAATAGATATCTTTGAGCGTGTCGTAGAACAAATCGCCCAGTTTTTTCTCGGCCATGATTGCGCTCCTTTGCACCTGTGGAGCAACCATAACAAGCATGCGAACATGCAAGTTCCGCGGCTCGAACGATTTGTCGTCGCCGCCGAAGTCCTCAGCAATCAACGGCTCGTCTCAATGCTTCGAGCCCGCGAGCTCCCCCGGAGCATCGGCCGCCGCTTTGCCGGCGGCCGGCCTCATCTTGTCTCCAGGGCGCTCGCAACCAGTGCGCTCAATTTCCAGCTAAGGCCGCTTTCGAGGAAATCGATCTCAACTTTTCCCCCCAGCGCCGACTCGACGATCGGCCCCATAACAAGAGAACCGAAACCCTTTTGGGCTGGAACCGACACCGGCGGGCCGCATTCTTCGATCCATTGCATGGTGAACAGCGGCTCTTTTTGCTTCGAGATGTTCCACGAGATTCGCACCCGGCCCTCGTTCGCGGACAAGGAGCCGTACTTGGCGGCGTTTGTGGCCAGTTCGTGGAGCGCCATCCCCAGCGCCTGAGCCGCCGCCGCCGTCAGTCGCGCCGCCGATCCATCGATAAGGATGCGTTCGCTGATCAGGTTCTTGAAATGCTGAAGTTGGGCATGGACAAGCTCTGCGATCTCAATTCCGCGCCAATCGCTCTTGATCAGCAGATCCTGGCTCGCGGACAATCCTTGCAATCGATCGGCAAGGTTGTGAGCGAAGATCGCGGGATTCGCGCCGCGCGCGCTCTGATTGACAATGGATTGCACAACGGCAAGCAAGTTCTTGCTGCGATGATTGATCTCCGCCATCAGGAGCTTTTTTTGCTCCTCGGACTGCTTTCGCTCGGTGATGTCGAGGTTGGCGGCGAAAGCGTGCAGCGAGCGCCCGTCAGGACCGCTTTCCACGTGCCACTCGCTTTCGATCCAGCGTTCTTTCCCATCCTCGCCAAGAACGCGATACTCGATCTTGCGGACCTGACCGGCTTCCGAACGCTCTATCTCCGCCAGGATCCGATCCCTGTCGGCGGGAACGACATGGTCACGCAGCGAGCTCATCGCGGCTGCGATCCGGTCGTCGCCATCGTCCCCGGTGGGTAAGCTGAATCCCATGATGCTCGCGAAGTTTTCCGCGACTTGAATTCGATTGCGCACATAGTCCAGATCGAAGTAGGTCAGCTTCGCCAAATCGGCCGCATGCTTCAGTCGCGCCCGGCTTTCGGCCAATTCCGAGGTGCGCGAGGCTACCCGATTTTCGAGAGTCTCATTCAGTTCGCGCAGGCGTTCGTCTGCCCGGCGACGCTCCGTAACTTCCGCGAGCAGCGCCTTGCCGTTGACGACCGCCTCGCGGTTCTTGCGGTACAATTCCGCGAAGACAGCCACTTTCGAGCGCAGGATGGCCGCGTTCACCGGTTTGTGCAGGTAGTCGACAGCGCCGGCGCCATAACCCTCGAGAATGTGTTGGTCTTCGCTGTAATAGGCCGTCAGAAAGATGATGGGGACGCGCGCCGTCTTTTTGCGGTCCTTGATCATTTGGGCCAGCTCGAACCCTGTCATGCCGGGCAAGCGCACGTCGAGGATGATCAGCGCGTATTGATCTCCGATCAGGGCAAGCAAAGCCTCATCGGCAGATTCGGCGCGGACCAAACGATATTCTGGCCCGTCGAGTATGGCTTGCAGCACGGTGAGATTCTTCGGCTCGTCGTCGACAATCAGGATATTGATCGGCTCGTCCGGAGCGTCGCGCGACGGCGCCTCCGACATCGACGATTCATCGAATTCGGCGTCGGCCGGCGGGTCGCTGGTCGACGCGCTGAGACTATGACTCCTGCCGCTCATCGGAAAAGCCAGACTCGCAGGAGCGAGAGGAGCTGGTCGGTGTTGACGGGTTTGGCGATATAATCGCTGGCCCCCGCGTCGAGGCACTTCTCGCGGTCGCCCTTCATCGCTTTGGCGGTGAGGGCGATGATGGGCAGGGTGCGGAACTCCGGCTGTCGTCGGATTTCGCGCATCGTCTCGTAGCCGTCCATGTCGGGCATCATGATGTCCATCAGGACCGCGCTCAGATCGGGATTGCTCTGAACGATCTCGATTGCGCTCGCCCCGTTGGTGGCGCTGATCACCTCCATGTCCTGATTTTCAAGCACCGAGGTCAAGGCGAAAATATTGCGCGCGTCATCGTCGACCACGAGGACTTTGCGTCCGCGCAGGATTTCCGCCGAGCCGTGCAACCGCTGGAGCATGGCTTGTTTCTCGCGCGGCAGATCGGTGACAACGCGATGCAGGAAGAGGGAAGTCTCGTCCAAGAGCCGCTCGGGCGAACGCACGTCCTTGAGGACGATGCTCTTCGCCATGCTCTTGAGCCGCGCCTGCTCGGGTACGGTGAGATCCCGACCGGTGAAGACAACGACCGGCACGTCGAGCAGCTTGGGCTCCCGATGCATTTTGTCGAGCAAATCGAAGCCCGTCATATCCGGCAGGCGGAGGTCGAGCACCACGCAGTCAAAAGATCGTTCAAACAGCGCCCGGAGGCCAGCATCCCCCGTGGCCGCAGTTTCAATCTCGATGTCGCTGTGCCCGAGAAGCTCGACGATGGATCGTCGCTCGATCTCGTTGTCCTCGATCACCAGCAATCGCTTGGCCCGCGGCGCGGTGAATTCCTTGATTCGGTCGAAAGCCGCCTCAAGGCCGAGGGTCGTCGGCGCCTTGACGAGATAGGCGAACGCGCCATGCGCGAGACCATGCTGGCGCTCCTCCTCCAGAGAGATGATTTGCACCGGAATGTGACGCGTGGCCGGATCGAGCTTCAACTGGTTGAGCACCGTCCATCCGAGCAGGTCCGGCAAGAAGATGTCGAGCGATATAGCGGTCGGGCGATATTGCCGCGCGAGGGTAATGCCCGTGGCGCCCTTGGCGGTGACGACGCCCTTGAATCCCTTGTCGCGCGCCAAGCCAAGCAGAATGCGGGCGTAGTGCGGGTCGTCCTCGATGATCAGCACGACGGGGTCTCCGTCCTCGATGGCGTCGCGGTCGTCTTCGATCTGCGCTTCGCGCGCCACAGGCAGGACCGCGAGCGAACGCGCTGTCGTGGCCGCCGCCTCTTTGCCATGCGTCTCGATGGGGCTCGAGTAGTGCAGCGGCAGATAGAGCGTGAAAGTGCTGCCCTGTCCATGGACGCTGCTAAGCTTGATCTCGCCTCCCAGCAGCATCGCCAATTCGCGGCTGATGGCGAGACCGAGACCAGTGCCGCCGTACTTTCGGGACGTTCCTGCGTCCGCCTGCTGGAAGGCCTCGAATATCAGCCGCTGTTTCTCCGGAGCGACCCCGATGCCGGTGTCCTCGATTGCGAAGGCCAGAACCTGTTCGGCGGCGTTCAGCACCGGGTGATCGGGTGTCCAGCCCTGCGCCGCGCGATAGACGCGGACGTCAACGTGGCCCTGGCTTGTGAATTTGACCGCGTTGGACAGAAGGTTCTTCAGGATTTGCTGAAGGCGCTTCGGATCGCTGGTCATGCTGCCGGGCAGGTCATCAGCGAACCAGACGTTGAAGGGAAGGTTCTTCGACTCGGCCACATGCCGGAAGTTGCGATCGATGGTTTCGCGAAGGCCGACAAAGGGGATTTCCTCGATGTCGACAGTGACGGTGCCGGACTCGATCTTCGAGAGATCGAGAATGTCATTGATCAGATTGAGAAGATCGGACCCGGAAGAATTGATGTTGCGGGAGAACTCGACCTGCTTCTCGGAGAGATTGCCGGCTGCGTTTTGAGCGAGCTGCTGGCTGAGGATGAGGATCGAGTTCAGCGGCGTACGCAGTTCGTGCGACATGTTCGCCAGGAACTCGGACTTGTATTTCGAGGTGAGCGCCAGCTCCGCCGCCTTCTCTTCGAGCGCGTAACGCGCCTGCTCGACCTCGGCGTTCTTGCGCTCGACCTCTGCATTTTGCTCGGCGAGCAATTGGGCCTTGGTGCCGAGTTGTTCGTTTGTGTTCTGAAGCTCGCTCTGCCGCGCCTGCAGCTCGACGGTGAGCTGCTGCGATTGCTTGAGAAGGCCCTCCGTCCGCATCGTCGCCTCGATCGTGTTGAAGACAGCGCCGATGTTGAGCGTCAGTTGCTCCAGGAAAGTGATGTTGACCACGGTTAGCGGGTGTAGCGAAGCCAGCTCGATGACAGCCTTCGTCTGCCCCTCGAAGAGGACGGGCAGCACGATGATGTTGACCCGCTGCGCTCGCCCGAGGCTCGACGAGATATCGACGAAATCCGGGGCCACGTTGGTGAGAAGGATCCGCTTCTTGTCCAGCGCGCATTGGCCGAGCAGCCCTTCGCCGGGAAGTATGTTCTCGGGGACGCGCGAGCCGGCGCCGTGAGCATAGCTCGCCAATAGCGTCAGTGCGGTCTGACCGTCGCTGTTGGTGAGAAGGTAGATTGTGCCCTGGTGCGCGTTCACCAGCGGCGCCACCTCGGTCAGCAGCATTTGCCCAACGGTCCGCAACTCGCGCTGGCCCTGAAGCATGCCGCTGAATTTGGCGATGTTGGTTTTGAGCCAGTCCTGCTCGCGATTTCTTTCCGTGGTCTCGCGCAGATTGGATATCATGGTGTTGATGTTGTCTTTTAGCTCGGCGACTTCGCCGCGCGTTTCGACCTGAATCGACCGGGTAAGATCGCCCTTGGTCACGGCCGTTGCGACCTCAGCGATCGCGCGGACCTGGTTGGTGAGATTGGCGGCGAGCAGGTTGACGTTGCCGGTAAGGTCCTTCCAGGTGCCGGCGGCGCCGGGAACATTGGCCTGGCCGCCAAGCCTACCTTCGACTCCGACCTCGCGCGCGACGTTCGTGACCTGGTCGGCGAAAGTGGCAAGCGTGTCGGTCATATTGTTGATGGTGTCGGCAAGCGCAGCGACTTCGCCCTTCGCCTGCACGGTCAGACGCTGGCTCAAACTGCCGTTCGCCACCGCGGTCACGACCTTCACGATGCCTCGGACCTGCTCGGTGAGGTTGGACGCCATGAAATTGACGTTGTCGGTAAGATCCTTCCAGGTGCCGCCAACGCCCGAGACCTGGGCTTGTCCGCCAAGCTTGCCTTCTGTGCCGACTTCGCGCGCGACGCGGGTCACCTCGGAGGCGAAGCCGTTGAGCTGGTCGACCATCGTGTTGATGGTGTTCTTCAGCTCGAGGATTTCGCCTTTCACATCGACGGTGATCTTGCGGCTCAAGTCGCCGCGCGCGACCGCCGTGGTGACATCAGCGATATTTCGGACCTGGGCGGTGAGGTTGGCGCCCATCGTGTTCACAGAGTCCGTAAGGTCCTTCCAGGTGCCGGCAACGCCGGGCACCTGCGCCTGACCGCCGAGCCGACCCTCGGTGCCGACCTCACGCGCGACGCGGGTTACCTCCGACGCGAAGGAGCGGAGCTGCTCGACCATTGTGTTGATGGTTTCCTTGAGCTGCAAAATCTCGCCGCGAACGTCCACCGTGATTTTTCTGGAGAGGTCGCCGTTGGCCACCGCGATCGTCACTTCAGCGATATTGCGGACCTGGCTGGTGAGGTTGTTGGCCATGGAATTGACGTTGTCGGTCAAATCTTTCCACGTTCCCGCCACGCCCGGGACCGCAGCCTGACCGCCAAGCTTGCCCTCTGTGCCGACTTCGCGCGCGACGCGGCTGACCTCGCCGGCGAAGCCGTTGAGCTGATCGACCATGGTGTTGATCGTATTCTTCAAGGCGAGGATTTCGCCCTTCACCTCGACCGTGATCTTGGACGATAGGTCGCCTTTTGCGATGGCGGTCGCGACCTCGGCAATATTGCGGACCTGCCCGGTGAGGTTGTTCGCCATGAAGTTGACGTTGTCGGTGAGGTCTTTCCAGGTGCCGCCCACTCCGCGCACCTCGGCCTGGCCGCCAAGCTTGCCTTCGGTGCCGACCTCGCGAGCGACGCGGGTGACTTCGGAGGCAAAACCGTTGAGCTGATCGACCATCGTGTTGATGGTGTTCTTGAGCTCCAGAATCTCGCCGCGGACGTCGACGGTGATCTTTTTGGAAAGGTCGCCGCGGGCGACCGCCGTGGTGACGTCGGCGATGTTTCGGACCTGTGACGTGAGGTTGTTGGCCATCGAGTTGACGTTGTCGGTCAGATCTTTCCAGGTGCCGCCGACGCCGCGCACGTCGGCCTGTCCGCCAAGCTTGCCTTCGGTGCCGACTTCGCGCGCGACCCGGCTCACCTCGGATGCGAATGCGTTGAGCTGATCGACCATCGTATTGAGCGTATTCTTCAGCTCCAGAATCTCTCCCTTGACGTCGACAGTAATTTTCTTGGAAAGGTCGCCGTTCGCGACCGCGGTCGCCACATCGGCGATATTTCGGACCTGGCCGGTCAGGTTCGAGGCCATCGAATTGACGTTGTCTGTAAGGTCCTTCCAGGTGCCGGCCACTCCTGGAACTTTGGCCTGCCCGCCGAGCCGGCCCTCGGTGCCGACTTCGCGCGCGACGCGCGTCACTTCCGACGCGAAAGACCGAAGCTGATCAACCATCGTGTTGATGGTTTCCTTCAGCTCGAGAATCTCGCCTTTGACGTCGACGGTGATTTTCTTGGAGAGGTCGCCGTTCGCTACGGCTGTCGTCACGTCGGCGATGTTGCGGACCTGGCTGGTGAGGTTGTTGGCCATGGAGTTGACGTTGTCAGTCAAGTCCTTCCACGTCCCGGCGACGCCCGGGACCGCGGCCTGTCCGCCAAGCTTGCCTTCCGTGCCGACTTCGCGGGCGACGCGGCTCACCTCGCCGGCGAAGCCGTTGAGCTGATCGACCATGGTGTTGATCGTGTTCTTCAGCGCGAGGATTTCGCCCTTCACTTCGACCGTGATTTTCGAGGACAGATCGCCTTTGGCGATTGCGGTCGCGACATCGGCAATGTTGCGAACCTGGGCGGTAAGGTTCGAGGCCATGAAGTTGACGTTGTCCGTCAGATCCTTCCAGGTGCCCGCGACACCCGGCACCGCTGCCTGACCGCCGAGCTTGCCCTCTGTGCCCACCTCCCGGGCGACGCGCGTCACCTCCGACGAGAAGCCGTTGAGCTGGTCGACCATCGTGTTGATGGTCTCCTTCAGCTCCAGAATCTCGCCCTTCACGTCGACGGTGATCTTGCGCGAGAGATCGCCGCGCGCCACCGCAGTGGTCACTGTCGCGATATTGCGGACCTGCGCCGTGAGGTTGGTCGCCATCGCGTTGACCGAGTCGGTGAGGTCTTTCCATGTGCCGGCCACGCCCGGGACCACGGCCTGACCGCCGAGGCGGCCGTCGGTGCCAACCTCGCGCGCCACGCGCGTGACCTCCGAGGCGAATGAACGGAGCTGATCGACCATCGTATTGGTGGCCTCCTTCAGCTGCAGAATTTCGCCGCGCACGTCGACGGTGATCTTCTTGGATAGATCGCCGTTTGCGACTGCGATTGTCACCTCGGCGATGTTGCGCACCTGAGCGGTCAGGTTGCCGGCCATCTGATTGACCGAGTCCGTCAAGTCCTTCCATACGCCCGAGACGCCCTTCACCTGCGCCTGGCCGCCCAGCTTGCCCTCGGTGCCGACTTCACGCGCGACGCGGGTCACTTCTGAAGTGAAGACGGAAAGCTGTTCGATCATGGTGTTGACCAGCTTCGCTGAGCGCAGGAACTCACCCTTGAGGCCGCGCCCGTCCACCTCCAATTCCATGGACTGTCCAAGGTCGCCCTTGGCTACCGCGCCAATGGTGCGCGCGATCTCGGCGGTGGGTCGAACGAGATCGTCGATGAGGGTATTTATGGACTCGACTTTCGTCGCCCATTGGCCGATCGCCCCTGGCAGCGACATGCGTTGTCTCAGGCGCCCGTCTCGACCAACCGTCACGCTCAACCGCTCGACCTCACGCGTCAATCGGTCCTCGTGCGCGACGGCCTGATTGAAGGCCTCGGCAATTCGCCCTTCCGTTCCCGCCCAATCCGACGGCAGCCGCCACGAGAAATCGCCATCGCGAAATGCAATCAATGCCGCCAGCAGCATCTGCGAGCGGCCCTCCGCAGTCCCGGGTGACGAGTTGAGGATCCTGTTTCGCTTGTGGCGGAGCTTTCCGTCGCCGACGGCTGACCGCGAGCTCAGAGGGACGGTACGGACGGAAGTATCGCTCATCGTTCACCCTATGTAAGAAATTGGGACCCGACGGGGACGCCTGCGGCGCGATCGACGACAGTCGCCGTCCGCGATTGGGCGCAGCCTACCGTGGCGCCGGAGAGCGCCCATTTGTGGAGTGTCGGAAAAGTGGCGCATGCGACAGACGCGCCAATCCTGAACCGCAACCGATCGGGTTCGGCTTGGTTCAATCGTCTCGACATGGGAACGCGATCCGCAGGCGCCGCGAGGCGGCGTTCCGCGCTTCGCGTGCTTATCGCCCGGCATAGCCCTCAATAGAGGGCTTAGGAGTATGCCCACAAAACGGTCCCCGACGCGGCCCGCGAGAGAACGCAAACGAGACTGACTTGGTTCCGTCGATCTTTAGAATTTTTTTGGATGTCCTCGGCCGCCGCGCGAAAGGAATAAGCGCTGCAATAATGTAATATATGTCAAAGTCAACCCGCCAAGCGCGCTGGAACTTTGAGCGCTTGTCGTGCGTTTCGCCGCCAGGCCGGATTGTGGAGACGACGATGCGTGCGCTGGTTGCCTTGATCATCATTATCTATCTTGTCGGCGTGGGCGTCGCACTCTCGCCGACGATCAGGGCTAACTGGAATAGCGCGCCGGCATCGGACCTTGCCGCAAGCGTCGGGCAGGATTTGCCTTATGCGCTTGCGTGGCCGGCTCGGGTCTACCACAGCATAACAGATCGCGGTTAGCGGCCCTACTGCTTGGGCGTCACCCCTTCTTTAGGCCGTAAAGGCTGCCAGCGTCCGCCGATCCTGCCTCCTTTGGGCGCAGCTGGGCGGCCGATGGAGTGAACCCCGGCCCGCTGGGCCGACGCAGGCTCAAACGCTGGAACCTAGATTGTGCGATCGAAGTTATCCGAAGAGCAGACCAATCTTGCCCCCGAGTTAGAGATGGCTGGATCGTTGGAATTGCAATTCGAAGTCATTCGGATGATCGCGGCGTCGCTGATTTCCGTGGCGATTGTTCTTCTCTGGTTCCTCGCTATAAGTCGACAATAAGCCGGCCAGAAACCCTTCGCTTCCCACCTCGCAGTTTCCAGCATCGTGCGCGCTTCGAGTCCCGCGCACAAGCGCCAATTTTCGCGACGAGGGGACGTGGGGCCGCAGTCAGCGGCCCCGTACCATCGCGCTTACTTATGCGATGAACTCTTGCCGTGTGCAGTCTCCGAGTGTTCGTGCGCCGTCTTGGAATGAGCACGAGCTTGAGACGCATGCTCGCGTCCCTTCTCGTGGTCTCCCTTTCCATGATGCTCCGCAGCCATGCGATGGCTTTTCGCGGCGTTCTCGTGATGCTCGGCGGCTTTGCTGTGGGCGTCCTTGGGCATAACTCTTCTCCTCTATTTGACGACGCCGACAAAACGCGCGTTCGACAAGATGCGTTCCGCCGCACGCGAAACATATCGCGGCAATGGAACGAATTGCTGACCTTCGGGTTCAGTCGAATGCCTCTGCCGCTGCGTCGGCGGGTCCGCATCCAGGAGAACTCGTCGATGAGGATCGCCCAAATTGCTCCGTTGTTCGAAAGCTGCCCGCCCAAATATTACGGCGGCACAGAACGGATCGTGTCGTACTTGACCGAAGAGTTGGTCCGGCAGGGACATGACGTAACGCTGTTTGCGAGCGGCAACTCCTGTACCTCGGCCCATTTGGAGCCTTGCAGCGAAACCGCGCTGCGGCTCGATCCGCGCATCAAGGACGCCATTCCGTATCACGTGGTGATGCTCGACAAAGTCCGGGCCCTAGCCGACGAGTTCGACGTTCTGCACTTTCATATCGACGTTCTGCACTACCCGGTCATTCGCGACTTTCTCGATCGAACCGTCACCACGTTGCATGGGCGCCTGGATTTGCCGGAGCTGTGGCAGGTCTACACGGCCTTTCCCGGCGCCCCGCTCGTTTCGATTTCGAACGATCAGCGAAAGCCTATGCCTCCGGTCGACTGGGCAGGAACAGTCTATCACGGCCTTCCGCATGATCTTCTGCCGTTCAACCCTTCTCCAACAGGCGGCTATGTGGCGTTCCTGGGACGTATCTCGCCCGAGAAGCGGCCTGATCGCGCGATCGAGATCGCAGCACGCGCGGGCGCCAGGCTGAAGATGGCCGCCAAGATCGACAGGGCGGATCAAGCCTATTGGGACGACGTCATAAAGCCGATGGTTGAGGCGTTTCCAAACGTCGAATTCGTCGGCGAGATCGGCGAGCGCGAAAAAGTGGATTTCCTCGGAAACGCAGATGCATTGCTCTTTCCCATCGACTGGCCCGAACCGTTTGGCCTCGTCATGATTGAAGCGATGGCCTGCGGAACTCCGGTGATCGCCTTTCCTAGCGGTTCAACGCCGGAGATCATTGACGACGGCGTCTCAGGCTTTCTCGTCAACGATATTGCCGAAGCGGTCTCAGCCGTGCAGCGCGTGGGGGCGCTTGACCGTGTCAAGGCAAGGGAAACTTTCGAAAGACGCTTTTCTATCGAGCGGGTGGCTTCCGACTATATGCAAATCTACCGCAATCTCGCCCAAGCGCGAACCCCTCTACGGCTTGGTCAGCGCGGGCGCGAAATTAGCCTGGTTCCGCCGGCCAACCGGTTCGAGGAACCGTTTGTGCGAAGACTTGGCGGCCGAACGGCGCCTGCGCCCAATCATTTGCGGACACCGGCCCCTTCGCAAGCCGCAATCAGGGACCAGGTTTCGTTGCGAGAGGCAGCCGGCCTACGTAAGAATTGAGCGGGAGCGCAATGCGCTCCGTAAGCTCAGTTGATCGTGAGCACTCCGACGGATCCCCGCCTGTCCAGAACGTCGACCACCACATGCCGGTTGGAGCGCCGAAGAGCGACGTCGGCCGATCCGCCGCTCACAGACAGACCTCGAAGCACGATTTCATCGAGAAACCGCGGAAGCACGGGCTCTCGAAAGATGATCTGCCCGGCGCCCGTGTCAAAGGTCAGGCCAAGGCAGGACTGGACGAGATAAAGGGGGGCGGCGGCCGCCCACGCCTGAGGCGTGCAGGCGACCGGGTAAAACGTCGGTCCTCTCGTCTGCTGGCGCGGGAACCCGCAAAAGAGTTCGGGTAGCCGCCTCAGGGCGACATAGTTGGACGCCCAAAACACACTCTCGAGAATTCGCGCCGCTTCGCGCCGAAAACCGAAACGCGCGAAGCCCGCGGCAATGAGCGCATTGTCATGCGGCCAGACGGAGCCGTTGTGATAGCTCATGGGATTGTAGCGCGCTTCTGTCGAAGCGACCGTCCGGATCCCCCACCCGCAGAAGGATGAGTCCCCCATAAGCGTGCGGACGACGGCTGCCGCCCGCTCCGGTCGGGCCACGCCGGCGAAAAGAGCATGGCCGGCATTAGAAGCCCGAACGCGACAAGGGCGCTTGTCGCCGTCAAGCGCCAGGACATAGGAGCCGAGCGCCTCATCAAAATAGCGCTCGTCGAACCGGAGTCGCATGCCCTCCGCCTTCTTGCCAAACATCATCGCTCGAACGGGATCGTCGAGTCGCCGCAAGATCTCCGCCGCGGCTTGCCACGCCGCGTACACATAGCCCTGGACCTCGACCACGGCGATCGGACCTTGCGCCAGCGATCCGTCGGCATGGAAAATGGCGTCTCGACTGTCCTTCCAACCTTGGTTGACCAGACCTTCGCCCGTCCGCCGTCCGTATTCGACGAAGCCATCGCCGTCACGGTCGCCATACCGGTCAATCCATTCGAGCGCTGCCTCGATGTGCGGCCAGAGTTCGGCGAACCGTCTCGAGATCGTTGGTCCGTTCGAGATAGGCGCCCGCGAGCATGACGAATAGCGGCGTCGCGTCGACGCTGCCGTAGTAACGCCGGAAAGGCACCTCGCCGAGCTCGGCCATCTCGCCGTAACGCGCTTCATGAAGGATTTTGCCTGGCTCGGCGTCGGCGCTGGCATCGATGGCGGTGGCCTGGGTAACCGCAAGGTGCGCCAGGACCCCGCGCGCAATGGCTGGATCGAGCCACAACGTTTCCAGTGCTGTGATTATGCCGTCGCGCCCGAACACGGTGCTAAACCAGGGGATGCCGGCGTAGGGATAGGGCCCCTCCGGCAAATCGGTGATCAGCATGTTAAGATCGGCGATGCTGCGCCGGACCGTCTCATTGAAGATTTCATTGGAGGTCTCTACTGAAGCAGCCCGCAAGGGGGCGGCGCGCAGCGCACGGCGAGCATCGCGCAGCGCCGTGAAGAACGCCCGGTATGGCTGAACCGCGCATTCCTCGTCGCGGCAGTCGATTTCAACGAAAAGCGAGCGACCCTGCCGTGGCTTGAGATTGAGGACGTAGGTCGCTTGATTGGCCGAAAGCTTCGCTGGCGCCGGATCGAACCGGAGCGTCGTGGACCGGCGTCGCTGGTCGAGACCCGTGTAACTTAGGATCGTCTCACTCTTGCCGATTTCGGGCGAGTGGGTCTCTCCTCGTCGCTCTCTGTGGCTTCCCCGAACTTCAAACAAGTCGGCGAAGTCGGCTGCATAGATGATCCCGAGCTCTATGAGACGGGGCCGATCGCCGAAATTCTGAAGGCTCAGTCGTTCGAAGCAGCGGGCGTTCCATAGAAATCTTGTACGTCTCAAATGGATGAGATCGTGCTCGATCCTGAGTCCGTTCGCCGCATCAAACAGATCCGGATTTGTGAGATCGCACGTGAGCGTGGCGTTATCGTCCCGCAACGTCGAGCTGAGCAACAGCGGACGCGCGCCATCGATCACGACCGAGAAATGCGAGAGATGGCGGGTATCGCGATAGTAAAGACCCTGTGCGCTACCCGGGCCGGAAATTGCGTCGCCGCTCTTGTCGAATACGCAAAAGGAATCACCGTGCTTGAGCGTCAGAGACCCAAGGTCCTGGAGCGAAGCCTGGGCGGAAATCGCGAAAGGCTCGTGCTGTTCCGCCGAGCTGCTTCCTTCCAAACCCGATGGAGCGACAGGTGTGTCTGTATGCTGCGGCTGCGGAATGTCGATCTCCTGCCCAAATTTCATGGAAGCACGGCTGCGCTCGGACGCAAGCAGGGCCGGCGCGGGCTTTACCGGATTAATGTCGGCCTCTCGCGGCGCTTGTCGGGCGAAACAGGATCAAAACCGCGGCGATGCGCGCGGATCACGGCGCTCGCCAATGGCGCGTGTACGGGTTTACGCGCGCGAGCTTGGCGGCTCAACGCCGACGCCGACTGCGTCGTCGATTCCAAAAGTGCTCGCGTGGAACCGAGCGGGGATGACGAGACGTCCGCCTGACCTCGGGCCGGCACATTTCGGACGGTCAAATCGGCAATCCGACAACCCCAAATTCACCCCGGCCTACCTGCTTCAACATAGCCTGTACGAAGTCAGGCGCCAGGAAGCGGGCGCAGGCCTGTTCGCCCGAGACGATCGCGATCATCGCCTTGTCACCGGCGCTGGCCATGATTGCGTGGTCGCCGGGGGGAAGGCTGCGCGAAAAGGGCGGAAGCGCCACATAGAGCGCGCGCACGAACTGGAATTGGTCAGACGATAGCTTGGTCACTTGGGAAACCGAGCCAATATCGGAGACTGGGACGCATTTGGGCGAATCCGACGCGAGCCACGGCGCAAAGACGCCGGACTCGAGGCTGTCCTCCTGCGCGCGCGCAGGGAGGCAGGCTAGCGCCGCGGCCGACAAGACCGCCGCGAACAATGCGTTTTTCATGACGTCCTCCTATCGGTTTGTTTCCGTCGGCCGTCGATCCAGCTTCGGCGCCGGGGCCGATATGAACGAGGCGTACTGCGCTTTTGTTCCGCAGAGCGGGTCTTGCCCGGTCTGTGCGGTCAGCGACTCAGGAGAGCGCAGGAGGTCATTCGCCGATGATGTGAGATGAGCCCGCGGTTTCTCTCAACCGGGCGGAAAATCAATGAAAAGATCGGAATTCAGTCGCAAGAATGCTCGGGTGCCCTTCTGGCGCGACCCGTACTCCAGCTCGGTGCCCAGCGATCGCGCCATTGCCCCGACGATTTTCCCGCCGAGGCCTGCTACCCTTGCCTCGCTGTCGACAATACCGACGCCGTCGTCTTCGACCGCGAGGAGGGCGCCCCCGGCCGGATTTGGCTCAAGTCGCAAGCGCACCTCGCCTCCGCCGTTCGGATAGGCGTACTTGACGGCGTTGGTGATCAATTCGGTGACAATCATCCCGATTGACACAGCCCTGTCGGTCGTTGTCCGCGCCTTCACCGCATCGACCGAGAGAACGGCTGTCTGGTTGGCGGCGATGGATTGGCGAAGCTCATCGACTAACCCCGTCAGATAGGCGGCCACGTCGACGGTGCGCACGTCTTCGGCAGTGTACAGCGAACGATGAAGGTTGGCGATTGCGGCTATGCGAGCCTGGGTTTCGGCAAGCACCGACTTTGCGCTCGCCTCGGGAACCGCGGCGGCTTGCATCCGCACCAACGACCCAACCAGCGCGAGACTGTTGGCGACGCGGTGATTGACCTCATCTAGCAGCGCTACCGCGCGGTCGCGCTCCTCGCGAACTTCGCTCGCCGCTTGTTCCTTCTCGCGCAGCAGCTTTGCCCTTTGCAGGGACTGCTCGAGCGCGGCCATCAGCTGGACCTGGAAATCCGGACCGACTGTCTTAACCACAAAGTCGACGGCGCCCAATTTCAAAGCCTCGACGGCAACGGAAAGCTCGGACGATGCCGTGACATAGACGACCGGCGGCGGTTCTCGCATGTCTCGGAGCGTTCGCAGAAATTCGATCCCAGACGATGCGCCGAGATCATGATCGAGGATGACCGCGGCGACTCCGCCGCGCTCCACCCTCGCCAGGCCGGTAACGGCGCCTTCAGCATGCTCGACCACGTAACCGCGGCGCGAAAACAGCCTCTGCATGAGCCGGACAAGAACGACATCGTCGTCAATGCAGAGGATGACGTCATTCCGATCGACGTCGGCGAGGCGGCTCATTCGGGAACCTCAAGGCGACGCGGGCACCTGCATGACCGCGAAGAACAGGCCGAGCTGGCGAACCGCGTTGGCAAAGCCATCATAGTCAACGGGCTTGGTGATATAGACATTCGCGCCCAGATCATAGCAGCGCTGGATTTCGTGACTATCGTCGGTCGTCGTCAAGACGACAACCGGGCAACCCCTGGTGTGAACGTTCGCTTTCAATCGTCTCAGGATCTCGATCCCGCCCATATCCGGAAGATTGAGATCAAGGAGGACCAGGAGGCAGCGGCCGGAATTTCCCTGGCCGGACCCGTCGGGACCGAACAGATAATTCAGGGCCTCTGCGCCAGTCCGAAAGGGCAAGATCTCGTTGTTCACCCCCGCACGGCGGATGTTTCTTTCGATCAGCCGTGCGTGCCCTTCGTCATCCTCGATCATGACGATCGAGACTGGATGTCCATTCGGCGTCATGGGCGGTCCCTTACGACGTTTCGAGTATTGGCGGAAGCAGAACGGTGAACGTGCTGCCGCTGCCTGGCTGCGATTTCAGGCTGATCTCGCCGCCAAGATTGCGCACGAGCGTTCGCACATACGCCAGGCCGATGCCCTCGCCTGGAACGTCCTGCTCGCCCGAACGACGGAAGAGCTCGAACACACGTTCGCGGTCGCTGTCCGCAATGCCCCGGCCATTGTCCTCGATGGCGATGATCACCTGACCTGAAGGCAATCGTCGGGTACGCGCGTTGATCTGGATCTTCCTATCCGGCGCCCGATACTTTATCGCGTTGTCGATGAGATTGTATACGATCTGCTCGAGCGACAATCGGTCCGTTAAAATCTCGCCCGCTTGTGAATCGATTGTGATCGTCCCTCCCCCTGGGGTCGTCTGGTGATGCACGGTCGCGGCTGCCGCGTTCAGAAGGGCGCCGAGGTCTACCCGCTCCGGCCGCAGCGTGCGCGCGCCTTCGCGCGAAATCTTCAGAATGGCGTTGACCAACCGGTCCATCTTGGCGGTCGATGAGCGGATGAACCCGATGGCCTCCGGCATATCCGCCGTCAATGCCTGTTTGGCCTCGGTCGTGACCGCGTCCGCGCCGAACGCCTCCCGCCCAAGCCAGGCGCTCAACGTTTTGACCCCGGCCTCGAGCTCGCCCGTGAATCCCATAATATTGACGAGGGGCGATCTAAGATCGTGCGTCACGATATAGGCGAAACGCTGGATCTCGGCGTTAGCGCGGGCGAGTCCGTCGGTGCGCAAGCGCACGCGCTCCTCGAGGCCTGCGTTGAGCGTCTCGAGTTCGCTGCGGGCGTCGAGCAGGTCGCGCGTATATTTAGTGATTGTCCAGGCCGCCGCGCCGGCCATGACCACGATTACGATCGCGCCTCCAACTGCGACGAGGCGAAGCCACCGGATCGCCTCTCTTTGCGCGGCGACGCTTGCCTTCAAGTCGTTGTCGGATCGCTCAAGCAAGGCGCGTAAAATGACGCGCGCCTGGTTCATCACGTTCTGGCCGGTGTTGCCGGTCACGATCGACAGGGCGGATGCGGTTTGTCCATTCCGCGCAAGATCGACAGTCATCTTCAACTCGGCGAGCTTCTGTTGAAGGAGAGAGTAGAGTTGTTCCGTCGTGGGTCGCAGATCCGGCGAGGCCGCGAGGGCAGCCTTAAATGCGGAGAACTGCTCGTCAAAATGTGCAATCGCTTGCGTGTAGGGAGCCAGATAGGCTTCGTTGTGTGTCAGCAGGTAGCCGCGTTGGCCTGTTTCCGCGTCCTGCATCAGGGACATGAGGTCGGCGGTGTCAGTGCGGATCGCGCGCTCTTTCAGCAATTGGTCAAAGCCGGATTCAGCGCGCAGCGTCAGCCAAATCGAAGCGCCAGCGATGATGATGAGCACTCCGAGTGAGGCGAGCACAAGGGCGATCGTGGTTCGGACGGATGCGTCACGAGACTGCGCCATGGGAGGGTCCGCTTGCGCTTATGTTGTATGGGGCGGGAGTAGGGCAAGAGGTATCTGGTTTGGAACAGGAAGCCGCATCGCCGCGTTCCTAGTAAGCTAGGAACGGAGACGAGTCATGGCCAATGTCTCGCGAGAAATGCATCAGCGTGGGCTCGTTGTCGCCGCGGTGGGGATATTTCTTGGTGTGCTCTCTCAAGCGTCCCTCACCGACGCCAAAGTTTACGCCCATCAGAGCGGCAAAAGTCTGGCCGGCGACCTGAAACGGACTTGCGGGGCTATTGACCAGCCACCGTCTCCACGCGTGGTCGCTCCGGCCTTCTCGCAAGGGGTGCAAATGGCGCGCTTCGACGTGCGAACCGCCTCGAAGTGACCCGCAATCGCCCGGCGGTGAGCGCGCGCCAATTTCGGTAGGTCCAGGCCCCAACCTTCCCGCTGAATAATGTCAGCGGGCTCCAGCGTCGGCGGTTACGGCGGGACGGCCGGCCCGACGGTCAAAGAAGAGCGCCTGGCTGATCGTCGCCCGCACGGTGTCCGCCTGGAACGGCTTGGTGATCAGAAACGCGGGCTCTGGCTTTTCTCCTGTCAGCAAGCGCTCCGGATAGGCGGTTATGAAAATGACAGGCACGTTGAGCGAGGTCAGGATTTCGTTGACCGCGTCCAGACCGGAACTGCCGTCAGCGAGGTGAATGTCGGCCAGCACCAGTCCCGGCTTTTGAACGCGTGCGCTGGCGATGGCCTCTTTGTGGGTTCGAGCGATCCCCGTCACTCTATGGCCTAGCTCCTGCACCATCGTTTCGATGTCGAGGGCGATGATCGGCTCATCTTCGATGATCAGAATGTCGGTCGCCACCTGCTGGGCGATCTCTCGCCCCGCTTGGGTAATGAGGTTGGCTACCGCCTCGGGCGACCTGTCGAGGATGGCCGCGATTTCATCGACCGAGAAGCCCTCGACGGTACGCAAAAGAAACGTCTGGCGAGGCAGCGGGGTGATCGCCTCGAGGTTGCGCTCGGCCGCGTTCTTCGGGTCGGTGTCAAAACCGCCGTGCAACGGTCGGGGGGCGGCCGAACTCCACAGCTTGAGGAACACCTTGTACAGCCCCTGCCGTGGCGGCAAACCTGATGGAAACGCGCCTGGATCGGCGGTGAGCGCCTCCAGCGTTGCGACGACATGGGCGTCGCCACTTTTCTGCGAGCCGGCAACGAGACGCGCGAATCTGCGCAGCGCAGGCAATTCCGGCGAGACTTGTCGGGCAATCGACATTCAGCTCCTCCCGAATGTGGGCAAGCCAAGCAACATTTGGGCGGGTCGTTTTGCAAGCACTTTATTTTTCGCGCCAAGGGGAACAATTCACGTTCACCCTCGTTGGTCGCATTCGGGGGCGCGGAAACCCGGGGGGCATGCGGCCGGGCGAGCGCGGCGAGCGCTATTGCCGTCAGACGAGGATGCGCGACATAAACATCGAACGCGACCGTCAGGCAAGACAGTTATGACCGGCGCGGCCAGGCAATTGAAGACGCCGCGACGGAGGGATGCCGGTCGGAAGTAACCAAAATTTAACGAAATTGCTGCGGCTTTCCCTCGGTCGGGCTGGTTCTATCAAATGCGAGAAAGTGATCAAGGCGGCGTACACTGGATCCTGGGCAGGGTCGATTGCGCGCGGATTGCCCGCCGCCAGCTTGTCTTCGCGCCCCTTTACCCTCGGCCGTCGCGCGTCGCGGTAGAGGGCGTTTGCAACCCGGTCTTTCCTTTATGAGAGTTCTTTCCGCGTTTCAAAATGTCAAAACCCGCCTGCTGGCGCTCGTCGCAATTATAATCGTCCCTGTCGCTCTCATCACCATGTTGCTGGCGGCGGCGATTGACCGATCCTCCTCTACCAGCATCGATCAGCAATGGCGCCAGTCAACTCGCGAGTACGCGGTCAGAACCCGAATCTGGGCGAAAGGCGCAGTGCAAACATTGTTCGCAGCTGCGACGAGCGCGGCCAACGTGCGGGACGAGGAGAGCCGTTGCGGGGCGATGCTTCGCGACATCGTCGCGGTCAACGAGGGCTATGAGGCGATCCGCGTCAACTTTGGTGGGGAACGCTTTTGTGTCGGCGCAAGGGATTCTGATCAGCTCGAGTTCCGCCAGCCAAGTCAGCGAGAATTTACGCTCGGCTCCGCGAGTCGAGATCGCGCCGGGCATATCCTTCGCGGCCGGAGCGTTTCAAGTTCGCGGCCAAAACGTTCTTGCGATTCAAATCGACGCGCCACCGACGGCGAAGGAGCGATGGTCGGCGACCGCGCTGTTTGATTCGGCAGTGATCGCACGAGTTTTCGAGCTCAGTCCGGACAGGGGCGACATCGTCGCACTCATGGAGCGCGGCCAAAAGGTCGTCGCACAAACCGGGGCAAATCCCTCCGACACGAACTGGCTTCCGGCGGCTGAGCAGCCGGTCGGTCCCGACTACCACGTCGCCCCGACAGTTTCCCGAACGGGCGCAACATTCAGCTACGCGACGCAGCCGGTGCTGGGATCGGACTTCTATATCCTCAGCCGCTTCGATAATTCCGCGCGGCGGGACGCCCGGCTGCGCTCTCTCATACTCGCGCTCGCGCCGCTCATCATGCTGGCGACGCTCTATGTCGCCTATTCCCGCGCAATTCAATCCGAGCTTTTGCGCTGGCTCGACGGCATCAAAGCGGCAATGGTGACCCGCAAGTCCGGCAACCGCGCGCGGTACGCGCCCGAGGACGACGAAATGCCGACCGAATTGCGAGAGCTCGCGGCGGCGTTCAACGAAATGGCGCGAGAGTCCGCGATCCGCGAGCGAACGCTGACGTCATCGCTCGCGGAGAACGAATTCTTGCTGCGAGAACTCAATCACCGGGTAAAGACCAGCCTGCAAATCATCCAGAGCTATCTCTCGTTGACGCGACGACTAGAACGCGCGACGGCCGATCAAAGCCAGGTCGAGGCGATGGAGGCGCGGATTCGGGTTCTTTCCATTGCGTATCGCAAAGCCTTCTCCGAAGGGCGTATGCGCGATGTGCGGATTCGCCAATTTGCGGCGGAGATCGTCGACAACCTTTCACAAACGTTTTCGCGACCTGGTCTCGAAGTCGAACTCAAGCCGGATGTCCATGCCGCCTTGATGATCGATCGAGCAATTCCGCTCGGGCTCGCCTTGGTCGAGAGCGTCCTGGCGGGGCTAGAGGCCGAAGGCGCGCATCTCGTGTCCGTGCGGATCGGCGACCTGGACGACCTGCGAGTTGAACTGCGCGTGTCGACCGACGGCGTCCTGGCCCCCGACAGGCCGAACCCAAAGCTGATGACGGGTCTGGCTTTGCAGCTCGATGCGACCTGCGAGAGCCCGGATGTGGGGACGATCATTCGTTGGCGGTTCCAGGCGGGGCCGCTGCCCTAAGTGTGAGTGAGGAGACTGCGCTATATGCGCGCGTCTAGTTCAAGGCGATCGCGCCGGGCTGACATGAGACGCGGGCGCTTTTTCTGATCCAATCTCCTCGCCATTGGTCGGGTAAACTCCGCGCAGCACCTCCTCGAAATGCTCGCGCACCAAGGTGTTGCAATCACAGGAGCGTGCTTCCAAATCCGCGCGACGAACTACGAGAACGCGGCCGCGCCGTGTTTTCAGGACGCCGTCCTCCCGCAGTTTGCGCATCACGCGGCTGACGTAACTCCGGCCGACGCCGAGCAGTCCGCCCAACTGTTCTTGGGTAAGCGAAACCTCGGCGCTGCCAATGCGATCCAGCGCCGCCAGCATCCATTTTGCGGCGCGCTGCTCGATGGAGTGCGTGGCGTTGCAGGCGGTGGACTGGAAGACTTGCGCCAGGAGACAGTCTGCGTAGCGGGCGAACAGGTTGTTCAGGGTTGAGGAGGCCTTCTTCAAACTCTCAAGCTGCGAAGAGCTGATCTTCAGGAAATGCCCTTCGAACTGGACAATCGCGCGCGCATAAGCAGGCAGCCTGCCGTGGCTGACGATGCCGCCGATCGCCCCTTCGCGGCCGATGAGCGCGGTTTCGACGCCTCGACCATCGGGGAGGATCACCCGATACGAAGCGAGCGCTTGGCCGCAGGGAAAATAGGCGTAGTTCACGGTATCGCCAGGCTCGTAGAGGACGTCCCCGGCTGCGTGCCGCGCCCGACCAAGATTCGGCGCCAGGAGCTCGAAATCATCGGGCTTCAACGCGCACAAAAGATTGTTGTCCTCGGCCATCGCACGGATTTCATGTCGGCAAGATTCGATGTCGCGCAACTCCGCCCCCTTGTTTCAGGTCGGTATATCAACGCGCTTGCCGGCGTTATGTTCACTTGTGAGCAGAAGGTTTCACCGGATCAGTACAAACCCGCATTGCAGTCGCCGAGAGATTGGCGAATGGGCGACAACGGTGGTCGCCGCGCAGGACTCATCGGATGACATTGGGCAAGGCGGGTTTTGCCGACAGTGCTCTCGAATACTTCGCGCAGGCAAATTCGGCATCCCCCGCGGTTTCCGCTTCGCTGCGTGTGATCGCGGGAAGCCTCTTTGCCCTTGTCGCGGCGGCAGGCGCATGGTGCGTGTTCGTTGCCTGCGACGCCAGCCTGGGCTGGCGCCTGGCCGCACTGACGGCACTCGTCTATTTGATTGCGATCGGCGCCCTGCAAGTGCTGTTGGTCGACCGTTTCTCGGCGGGCTTTCGGCGGGTCAAAGCGGAGAGAGACGACGCGTTGGAGTTGAGCGCAGAGCGGGAGATGATGCTCGCCGAGAGCCAGCACCGCATTGGCAATAATCTGGCGGCGATTTCGTCGATGCTGAGCCTACAGGGACGCAGGCTCGGCGACGGCGTCGCCCGCCACGCAATCGAGGGAGCTGCCGGGCGTATACGGGTCGTCGGCGAAGTCAATCGGATGTTTAATCGGCTGACCTCGAATGATGCGCGGATCGATAACGCCTTCGTCGCGGAGCTTGCGGCTCATTGCGTCACTGCCCTCGGCGCCGAGGATCGCGTCCGTTATGAGACGTCAATCGACCCGCTCGACATGCCCAAGCGCAGTTTGCTGCTGGTGGCGCTGATCCTCAACGAGTGCCTCAGTAACGCGCTCGAACACGGGTTTCCGGGCGATGAAACCGGCACAATAACCATTCGGCTCGAGGCGTCCCGCGAGGGGCAGGGCAAACATCGCTTGACAGTGGAGGACGACGGCGTCGGACCGCCCGCGGAATTCGACTCGACCGAGGCGCGAACTGCCGGCCTCGTGTTCGTGAATTCCTTCACCCTTCAAATTGGCGGATCCTTTCGCCTTGAAAGCCGAGCACGCGGCGCGCGATCGGTGCTGATATTCTAAGCGCCTCATTCGACCGGCCTCACGCTTCTTCCTCGATCGACTTTTCCGACGGTCTGGCGGCCCGCGGTTGGCCGTCAGGGGAACAATCGCCGCTGTTCCGGGTTTCAAAGTGAGTGTTTGGAGATTGACGCGCCAAACCGAACCAGGAGTTCGAGCAATGGACTGGAATCGAGTCGAGGGAAACTGGAAGCAGGTCAAGGGCAAGGTCAAGGAGCAGTGGGGCAATCTGACCGATGACGATCTGACCGCCATCGCCGGCAAGCGCGACCAATTGGAAGGCAAGATTCAGGAGCGCTACGGCATTGCCAGAGATCAAGCGCGCAGCCAGATCGACGACTGGGCGAGCCGCCAAAACTGGTCCTAAGGGAACGCCGGCGCAATTGAGCCATCACTCTGGATTTGCGCCCAATCCCCGCGCCTGAACGACGCGCGGCGATTGGGCGTTTCTGTTCGCGGATGAAGGCCGTGGGACTAAGTCAAGCTCCAAGACGTTGACGAGGCCGGGGCGACGGGAACCAATTCGCTATCGTGGCGTTGATGGGCGCCGCGCGAGCGGCGCAGCCAGCTGGGGTCCGAACGTGCGTCTCATCATCCTTATCATCCTTATCCTCCTCGTGATCGGCGCCTTGCCGACCTGGCCTTACAGCGCCGGTTGGGGCTACTACCCAGTCGGGGGACTTGGAACGATCCTGATCATCCTTCTCATCCTTGCTCTGGTCGGCGTCATTTAGGCCGTTGACCGCAAGCCTCTAGGCGCGCCGTCGACAGCGAAAGACGGGTGCGTCAGCCCGCCATCGACCATCCGGCTGCAACCGCAGAGCAAAGTGATATCCGCAGCCTCCCAGCAAGCCGCTGGTCGAGGGCTACGGTTTGTCCTGCGCTTCGCGTCGATGGCGCGATGCAGGTTTCGACGCCAGCGCCATCGCGGCGCCCGCGACCGCCGCCAGCGCTGCGACACGCTTGATCCCGATTGCCTGAACGATTTGCACGCCGGTCGCAATCACTAAGGGATCGGCGAGCATCGACGGGCGTGCCGCCCGCGCGGCCATTGCGACCTGCGCCGCGCGGCGGCGGTTCAGAACGTATATGGAAAAGAGCGCGAGAGTAACGATGAGCCAGAAGCCGGCGATAGTCAGGCAGGCATAGAGAACGTTGTAGCGATCCATCACCAGAACGAACGCGGCGGCGCAGAGCAGGCTCATTGTCGCCGTGGCCGCCAAAGCGGCCGCGGCGCCAATGGCGATCAGGCGCAGTTGCGTTGTGGCGGTTCGCTGCACATCGCCGACGATCCGCTCGAACATTACCGCCGCCAGGTCACGCCGATAAGAAAGCCGAGCCCCAGCGCAAGAGCGACGGTCGATAGCGGGCGTTCCTCGATGACGTCCTGCAACGTGTCGCCGATCGACGACGCTTGCACCTGCGCGGCGTTGGCGACAACACCCGCGCGGTCCGACGCGTCGGACATCATGGCGTTGACATGCGAGCGTGCATTTTTCAGCCCACGCCGGGCCTGGCTTTGCGCGACGGCGCCGATGTCGCTCGCCGCATCTGCAACCTGTTCCGAAAGATCTCCGATGGCGTTCCTCATGGCTGTCATCTCCTTTTCCAGGCGAGTAAAGGGATCTTCGTTTTCAACGTTTGGTGTCGGTTCGCCCGAAGCCGAGTCGCGGGGAAAATCGGTCGTCATCTATTCCTCCAAACGCCAGATTTCTGGATGACTCAAGTTCACATCGGACGTTCCGCTCGCGCGAATTCAATGTTCCTCTTCCACTTCCACGTGAACACGTTGCTTCAGGATCAGTGCGACCATCAAAATGGGCGAAGAGAGGACCGCCCCAATCGGTCCCCAAAGCCACGTCCAAAACGCCAGGGAAAGGAGCACCGCCAGCGCATTGAGCTCGAGCTGGCGCCCGATGATCGTCGGGGTGACGAACTGTCCCTCGACGACGATGAGCATCGCGAAACCCGCTGCCGGGAGCAGCCCCTGGGCTAAGGTCGGTGCGGTCACGACCCCGACCAAAACGAGTACGACGAAAGTCGCCATCGGCCCCACGACTGGAATGAAGTTCAGTGTCGCCGCCAACGCGCCGAAACCGATCGCGTTTGGCGTTCTTGTCAACGAGCAGATGACGCCGGTGATTGCGCCGACGAACAAATTGATCACGGTCACAGTCAGCAAGTACCTCGCCAGCCCGGACTCGATTTCATTGAGGATCTTCAAGACCGTCAATCGCGAATCGCGGCTCGCAAACGTCATGACAAGTCCGCGGCGCAGGTCCGGCCATTTTGCGATGAACAAAAGCAGCACCACGAGAAAGAAAAGAAATCCGGTGATAGGCGGCAACAGAACGCCGAGTGTCGTCGGGACCCAATCGAGCCCGGGCATTGGCAGGGAGACGGCGTCGCTCGTCGGAGCAATTCCTGCAGTTTCTACAGTTGAAGAGAGGCGATGCCAGAAGCGAATGAGGCCGTCGAACACCTGCAATTTTTCTTTCAAAGAGGCGACAAGGGCAGGCAGACCGGTCGTCAGTTCCGAAACACGGGGAACGATCAGCGCGATTACAAGCCCGATAAGCAAGGCTACGCCAAGTACGATCAGCAGCGCGACAATCGCGCGCGGCACACGAAGGGCCTCGAGCCTTCGCGCCAAGGGCGACAACATGACGCCGACGACGAAAGCCGCCACGATTGGCAGCATCAACTCCCGGGCGAGATAGAGCGCGCACACGGCGGCTAGCGCCGCCAGCGTGGCAAGCGACCACGCAGAGACCTTTCCCAGCCGATCTGACAGGCGAAGGCTGGGAATATCCTCGATCCGGGCGACGGGTCGCGGCGGTCGACCTTCGCGCAACACTGCCTCCCCCTCCGCGGCCAGCGCCGCGATGCCAAACATAACCCCGGTAGAAACGCGTGCGCGCGCGAAATGTTCCGTGAGATCGTGGCCGGCGAAGACGGCAGAAAAATTCTCTTATTTCACAGGTTCTCGCGGGTCGACCGTCGCGGCCGGCCGGGGCGCGGCGGGAGAGCCGGAGCGGCCCGACGCGCCCGCCCGCCGGTCGTCGAGGCCCATGAGCTCGCTGAGCTTGGTTCGAGCGCGACTGACGCGACTCTTGATCGTGCCGATTTCGACGCCGCAAATGACCGCGGCTTCCTCGTAAGACAGGCCGCTGGCCCCCACCATCGTGAGAACCTCGCGCTGCTCTGCCGGAAGCTTGGCGAGCGCTATGCGAAAATCCGCGAGGTCGAGATGGCTCTCCTGATCTCCGGCGACAGCGAGGCTGCGGGCGTAGATGCCGTCACTGTCCTGAACCTCCCGGGCGCGCTTGCGATACTGAGAATAGTAAACGTTGCGGAGAATAGTGAAGAGCCACGCGCGCAGACTTGTCCCGCGCTGAAATTTGTCCGAGTTGCTCCATGCTCGCAGCAAGGCGTCCTGGACGAGGTCATCAGCCATCGAGACGGATCCGCAAAGCGAAACCGCAAACGCTCGCAGACCTGGAATTTGAGCGACGAGATCGTCCTTAAAGCTAGTCTGACTCATCGTCCCCGCTTTGCGACTTCGCTGATCGCTCTGTAGCTTCCAGGCGGTCCAGCAATTCCATGAACTTGTCGGGAACAGGCGCTTGAACGAGATCGTCGTAGTGCGCCTTGAGAGCCCTTCCGATCGCTTCCTGCGATCTGGAATCAAGGCCGCGCGCGGGGCTGGCGCGAGACTTTCCCGTCGCTGTCGACTCCATTGCCGCCCCCTTTTTGCCTTCGCCGCCGTTCGGGTCGTGAAGTTCCTTGCTAGCCATCAGCCGGTCCAAGATTTCGTATGTGGGCGAATATATCTACCGGCATCGTTGTAACGAGGTCTCCCGAAGGCGTCGAGTTCAACCAGCCTCGCAGGCGTCACTGGGGACGCCTGGCCATCCCAAAGAGCGCGGAAATCGCAAACGCAACCATGGCAGCCACGAACACGAGCTTGGCCGCCGGCATTGCGGAGCCAGCCAGCCCGCCAAAGCCAAGAACTGCCGCGACCAATGCGACGACGAGGAAAGTGACCGCCCAGCCGAACATGGCTCGTTCTCCCATTTCGCGAGTTCGCGCTAAGCCCATGAAACGCGCGACCCGCGAGTTGGTTCCCGCCGATTACAGCCAATCGACGCTCAATCAGTTTCGGAAGCCGGCCGCTTCGCGCGCAAGAGACGGTCGTTGTTCCGGCGTCCCGGCGAAGAATGCCCGAATTCCACTGAGGAGCCCGAGGCTCTGGGAATTCTCGTTGAGGGTCGACAGGTAGCCGTCCGCCCAGTTCTTGATATCGTTCTCCATCAGATAGTCCAGCATTGGAGAATGCCGCACCCGGCGCTCCTCGGCCGTCATTTCGAGCGCGCGCTTCAATGCCGTCGCTACCCCATCGATTTCGTGCGGGTTGATCAGCAACGCGCGGTCGAGCTCCTTGGCCGCCCCGGCGAATTCAGACAAAATCAGGACGCCGGGATCGCCAGGGTCTTGAGCGGCGACATATTCCTTCGCAACCAGGTTCATTCCGTCGCGTAGCGGCGTCACCATTGCGACATCGGCTGCGCGGTAGATCCCCGCGAGCGCGGTGCGCGAATAGGACTTGTTGACATAGCGGATCGGAGTCCAGGCGGCGTCGCCGAACCGTCCGTTGATCTTTCCGATCAGCGTCGTCACCTCGGCCTCGATGTCCGAATATTCCTTGATCTCGGAGCGACTCTTGGGCGTGATTTGCAACAGCGTAACTTTCGAATGCCACTGCGGGTTGTCTTCAAGAAAGCGCTCAAAGGCCTTGATCCGCTGCGGGATTCCCTTGGAATAGTCGAGCCGATCGACGCCCAAGACGAGTCGGGACCCGCCGAGGCTGTTCTTGACCTGCTTGGCGAGCGGAGAACGCCCGGCGTTGCGCGCCAGCCTGCTATAGATCGCCGTCTCGATGCTCACCGGGAACGCGCCTACACGGACCCGGAACCCATCGATTTCGTAGGCGCCGCCACGAATCTGCCTCGCGCCTTGCGTGACCAGATAGTGGCCGAAATTGTCGCGATCGTTCTCGGTCTGGAAGCCGACGAGATCGTAATGGGCGAGGCTTCCGAGAATGTCCTGATGCGACGGCAGGGTCTGCAAGATATCGGGTGGAGCGAAGGGTATATGGAGGAAGAATCCGATTCTGTTCTTGCTGCCCCTGGCGCGCAATTCGCGACCGAGCGGCATAAGGTGATAATCATGAACCCAAACGATGTCGTCCTCGCGGATGAACGTGCTCAGCTTGTCGGCAAACCGCCGGTTGACGCGCATATACCCCGACGCGTCGGCCCGCGAATATTCCTGTAAATCGACGCGATAATGCAGAATTGGCCACAGCACGCGGTTGGCCAATCCGTTATAATACTCTTGAAAATCCTGGGTGGAGAGATCGAACAGCCCATAGGTGATCTTATTCATCTCGACAATTCGCAGTTCCGGGTCGGGCTGATCGTCGGTTTTACCGCTCCAGCCGAACCATAGCCCGTTACGATTCTTCAACACCGCCTTGACTGCGACCGCCAGGCCGCCAGCCACTGGCGCGCGGGGCGATTCGGGAACGGCGACGCGGTTGGAGACGACTATGATGCGCGCGCCCATGCTTCCTCCCAACTCGACGAAAGTCGCGTTGCGGTGTCGAGGAGGCCGGCCATGGAACAGGCTGGCGGCAGTCTACCCTGGGTCATTCGTCCTCTCCCGCGTCCGCGAATGCCGCGAGCCAGTCGCGCACGGTTTGCGGCGTCTCGAAGAAGCCGAGAGCTCCGGTTCGCAGGCGACCCACGGAATAGGCGCGGCCACCGCGCGCAGCGACGGCCGCAAAACCGAACTCGTCGGTCGTATCGTCGCCAATGAAGATCGGCGTTCGACCGCGAAAAGGCGCGCAAGCCAGAAAGTGAGCGATCGCCTTGCCCTTGTCGAAGCTGGGCGGCTTCAGTTCGAACGCAAAGTGAGCGTCCTCAATCTCAAGGCCCCGCCAAGGCTCTGCTGCAATCAAATCTCGCAGGGCGCCGCGCAAGTTCGCCGCGATTTCGGGGTTCAGACGATAGTGGATGGCGACACTGAATCCCTTGTTTTCGATGAGGATCCCCTGGAAACGACTGAGCGCAACGTTGAGCGCGGTTCTGAAGGATAAAGGCAACTCGCTGGCGGCAGGCGCAATTTGGATCGGCTGGGTCGGATGAATGCGAATCTGGGCCCCGTGAACTCCGCTCGCCCGCAACCTCAGCGGCGCAAACAAAAGGTCCATGTCATCGATCGTGCGTCCGCTGACGAGCGCCAGCGCGCCGCTTAGCCTGCGCGTGGCCCGCGACAGGACGCCGACAAGCCCGTCGGGCACGAAGACGGTATCGGGGCTTGAGGCGAGGTCGAGAAGCGTACCGTCAACGTCGAGGAAAACAGCCGCAATTTGGCGGTCGACCATCGGCAGCGCTTCGCCTGCGCCTAGGCTGGAGTCGCGCTCCATGTCCGGGGTGGCGGCCAGCGATGTCATGCCCGGATGGGTCGCTTCGCGGCGAGGTCAAAACGGCGCCGCGCTGGACCCAAATCTGACAGCGGGCGGCGTCTGCGAAGTTTTTCAGGAAAACGGAACATCTAAGTGGTCTCGCACTTCAATTACAGAACGCGGGCGGCGGGATTATGTTCCGGCATAGCCACGCTGGCCGCTCCACAGCGCCACGTGCTTCGCCATGGTCGGAGGGGCTCGCCCAACGACGGTCGGCAAGCGGGTTTCAGCGGTCGGCTTGGTAATGGGCGCAGTGCGGCGGTAGGTCCCGCCTCCGCCAAGGTTCTTCAGGGCAACCGAGGCCGAGGCCGCGATTTACCCTCGGAAACCGCCAGGAATCAATCGATTAAAGTTTAGAGTGGTGCGGTCAAGAGGACTCGAACCTCCACTCCGGTTAAAGAACTAGCACCTCAAGCTAGCGCGTCTACCAATTCCGCCATGACCGCACACGCGCTTCCGGTCGTACGGCCCGAAGCGAAGTCGCGTCGTCTATCAAATCACCTTTGGGCTGACAAGGGCGGGATGGCGTTCGCGCGCAGAGTGTCGCGAGGGCGTTTCAGATCGCCGCGTCGTGCCGGGTTTCGCGCATGCCGAGGATAGCGAGAAAGCTGACGAGCGCGGCGACGGCGATATAGGCGCCGACCGCGGCGATCCCGCCGTTCGCCTCAAGAACTTGAGCGAGCGAGGGCGCGAAGGAGGCGCCCAGGATGCCGCCGAGGTTATAGGTGCTCGCGGCGCCGGTGTAGCGCACATGGGTCGGGAACAGTTCCGGAAGCAGCGCGCCGAGCGGCGCGAAGGTCAATCCCATGACGCCGAGCGCCGCGCATAGGAAGACAAGGACCCCGGTCGAGCCGTGGGCGAGAAGCGCCGGCATCGCGAGACCTACGGCGCCGGCGAGGACAGCGGATATCAGCAGCACCGGCCGACGGCCGAACCGGTCGGCGAGAGCCGCCGAAATCGGCGTTGCCGCGGCCATGAAGACGATGGCCACGCACAGCATCTCGAGAAAGCTGATCCGCGGGATCGCCAGAGCCTTCACGCCGTAGCCGAGCGTGTAGACAGTTGCGATGTAGAACAGCGCATAGCAGACGACGATCGACAGCGACCCCTGGATCAGGGGCAGCCAGTGGCCCCTCAGCACTTCGCCCAACGGAACGGCGACGCGCTCGTCGCGTGCCGCCGCGGCCCGGAAGGCGGGCGTCTCTTCGAGCGACACTCGCACATAGAGGCCGATCGCCACCAGGATCGCGCTGACGAGGAACGGCACGCGCCAGGCCCAGGCGATGAACGCCGGCTCGCCGAATCCGATGAGCAGGGCGAGGAAGAGGCTGGTTGCGATGAAAAAGCCGATCGGCGGTCCGAGCTGTGGAAACATGCCGAACCAGGCGCGCCGTCCCTCGGGCGCATTTTCGACCGCAATCAGGGCAGCCCCGCCCCATTCGCCGCCAAGGCCAACGCCCTGCAGGAAGCGCAGCGCTGCGAGGAGCCACGGCGCGATCGCGCCCGCCGTGGCGTAGCTTGGCAACGCGCCGATCAGCGTCGTGGCGACGCCCATCGTCAGCATCGTGGCGACCAGTGTCGACTTGCGCCCGATCCGGTCGCCGAAATGCCCGAACAGAAACGATCCCACGGGACGGGCGAGAAAGGCGATGCCGAAGGTGAGATAGGCGTTAAGGGTCTGCGTTTCCGGCGCCGATTTCGGAAAGAACATGGGGCCGAACACAAGCGCCGCGGCTGTCCCGAAAATATAGAAGTCGTAGAACTCGATCGTGGTGCCGACGAGGCTCGCGAGCACGATCCTGCCCGTCCCGGCGCGTTGGGGCTGCGAGCCCGCCCTTCCCTCAATCGCCGCCGCCATGGTCTCCTGCCCTGCCGGGCCTCGCGCCTGGGATGGTCGCTCTCCCATGGGCGCTTTCGCGCACAACTCTGTGTTTTCAAGCGCATAGGCGCCTTTTTCTGCAACTGCGCAAGCGGCATATATAACATATAAATGATGTATGAATTACGCTTCTGGGTCAGTTCCGGCCCAGCCTCCAGCTCAGCAATCGCCACCCTCGCATGAGGTAGATTCGGTCGCTGACGTCGATAAGTCGGGCAGCTCGGGACTGATCCTGAGGATGGCTGCGAAGGCCCGAGCTTGCCAATCGAGCCGTGTGACGGCAGTAGACGTTCAGAAGGTTTGTGCCGGACTATTTTCCGGTCGGCCAAAGGGCATGGGAAACTCCGATATCATGATCATGGACCGTGCAATTGCCGATGGGGCTGCGATAGACGACGAGGGAGCTCGGCCCGGGTTTCGGCTTCTCAACCGCCGGTCATTTCTGTTCGGCTCCGCCGTTGGTCTCGGCGCGCTGGGGCTGGCGGGTTGCGCCTCATCCGATGACTTGCTCCGCGCCGAGGCGGCGAAGGTTTACGGGCCGGCGCCCGACGAGAAATTCCCGATCCCGGCGGTCGATGTCAGCAAGATGGATCCCAAATATTTCCGCAAGCTCGTGCGCTACGACAGCAATGAAGCGCCCGGCACGATTATCGTCGATCCCAGCAATCATTACCTTTACCGCATCGAAGGCGACGGAAACGCCACCCGTTACGGCGCCAATGTCAGCCGCGACGAGTTCCTGTGGAGCGGCGACGCTTATGTCGGGCGCAAGGCCGAATGGCCCATCTGGACGCCGCCCAAGGAGATGATCCAACGCCAGCCCGAGGCGGCCAAATATGCCAAGCGGCATGCCAGGAGGTCTCGACAATCCGCTCGGCGCTCGCACGCTCTACCTCTATCAAGACGGCAAGTACACGCTCTACACGATTTACAGCACCAGCGATCCCAACTCGATCGGAACCGGCGTTACAAGCGGCTGTACCGGCCTCCTCACTCAGGACATGCTTGACCTCTATTCGCGAACGCCCGTCAAGACGAAGGTGGTCATGCTGCCGGCATAGGCAGCGGCGTCAACTGGGGCGCGGCGTTCCTGGTCAGCGGATTCTTCCTGTCGGTCGTCGAGGCGATCGGCTAGGCCTGCGCCTTCCGGCTGTTCGCGACGTTCTGCGTCATCGGCCTCGTCTGGGTGATCGTCGGCGCGCCTGAGAAGAGGGGCCGTTGGCTGGAAGAGATCGAGGCGTCGTCGCGCGAGGCGTCACCCCAGTGAATGCTTCACTGGTCTCGCGAACGGTGCAGCCGGGGTTTGTTTCGGCGGTTGTGGTCAAATCCCAATCAGCTTGGCCGGCGGGGACGGGATCGCGGACGCCGCAAACTGCGGCCTTCGACGCCTCACTTGGGGGGAAACCGGTAATTTGCAAATTGGTACGGCAACTCTGTGGTTGTGTGATTGCCGTCACGGTGTCCCCGTGACTTGAGCCGTACTGGTCGTTCGGGGCGCCAGATCGGAACGCCCATTGGGGCGGCTGTGGCTTGGGGGCACGATCATGCGAGACAAACGTCAGGTTCGCGGTCCGAACTGCAGTATCGCAAAATCGTCGCCCCCGATAGGCAGGCTGACCGGTCGCACGGCGGGCGCAATCTGGCGGATGAAATTTTGGTGCAGCAATCCGCGTCTCGCGGGGCGGCGAATTATGAATATTCATAAGGAGGTTTCAATGCTGAAACTCGTGACGCGACTGCTTCTGCCATGCCTCGTCTTGCTCGCGGCCTCCGCGCTGCCAGTCTGGGCAGGACAAACCCCGCTCCCTTGGGTCGCGCGCGACGGTCTCTCCGCGGCGGACTATCAAAAGGCGTTCGACGATTTCGGCAAGGACGGCTTCGAGCTAGCATCGGTGAGCGGCTATCTCGTGAACGGCGAGCTTCGCTACGCGGCGCTTTGGCGCAAGCCCGCGAGCGCGGAGCCCTGGGAGGCGCGCCACGGTCTGTCGGCCGCGGATTTCCAAAAGGCGATCGACGATCTCGCGAAGGATGGGTTGAGTCTCGCCTATGTCGACGGCTACGAAGTCGGCGGGACGCCGCTTTTCGCGGGAATATGGCGCAAGAGCGCCGCGGGGTTTCCGGTGGTGAAGCTCGCTATGGACGGCGCCCAGTACCAGGCGGAGTTCGACGCCATGAAGACGGAGGGATTCACGCTCCAGCATGTCGCCGGCTACACGCATTCCGGCGCCGCCGTCTACGCGGCCATCTGGAACAAGGCCGGTGGGCCTGAGGCCGTGGCGCGCCACGGCCTCACCGGCGCGGAATACCAGCAGGCCTTCGACGACCTCGCCAAGCAGGGTTTCCGCCTCAAGGAAGTGAGCGGTTACAGCCCCGGCGGCGTCGATCACTATGCGGCGATCTGGGAGAAGGGCGGCGACGGCGCGCCGTGGATCGCGCACAACGGCGTTCCGCTCTCCGAATATCAGACATCGTTCGACATCGATCGTTTTCAGGGATGGCAGCCGCTTTACGTGCAGGCCTTCACGTCGGGCGGCTCGGCGCGGTTCGACACGATCTGGGAAAGCCCGTTCAGCGGCGCCGACCTCGACACCTTGCAGAGCAAGCTCTTGAAGGCGACGCAGAGCGTCCACGTCGCTGGCCTCTCGATCGCCATCGCCCGCAACGGCCATCTGCTCTACGCGTCCGGCCTCGGCATGGCCGACAAGGAGGCCGGCATAGCGATGAACGTCAATCATCGACTCAGGGTCGGGAGCGTCAGCAAGACCATCACCTCCGTCGCGATCTTCCGCCTCATCCAGTCAGGCGCGACCTTTGGCGGCGGCAAGAAACTGACCCTGAACAGTCCGATCATGGGTCCTGACGGGATATTGCCGGACCTTCAGGCGCCGCCGCTGCTTCCGCAACTCGCCAGCGCGCAATTGCATCATTTTCTCGAGCACACCGCCGGCCTGCCGGGCAACCTTTCCAACGAGGAGGTCGCCGATCCGACGAACTGCTCCGCGGGAGACCTCGTCCAGCGCATCAATTACGCGATCGCGCAGGTCAAGGCGATCCCCGCGCCGCCTCCCGGCGGCCCGGCGAACGGCGGCCCCATTCCGCGCGCGCCCGGAGTCGCGTTCGACTATTCCAACATCGACTTCGCCATCGCTCAGGCCGTCATCGAGCGCATCAAAAACGGGCCCTATGCGGGGGCCGTGATGCAGCAGGTCTTCGCTCCGGCGGGCTTGACCCAGCCGGCGCTCTTCCACACCGGCCCCTATGACCCCTCGATCGGCGAGGCGAAGCAATATGCCAAAGATGGGAGCTACGCCGAATATGATACCTGCGACAATCTCCCACCCAATGTCGGCGCCGGCGGCTGGGACATGTCGGCCAAGGATCTCTTGCGCTATCTCTTGGCCGAAGATGGCCTGACCTCTCCGCCGGACATTCTCAATGCCAACGAGCGCAAGGACATGCTGCATAGCCCGGCCGAGGACGATCCCTCGGACCAGGCGCTCGTCGCCGGATATGCGCGCGGCTGGCAGATTGGCAGCTGGGGCGCCTGCAATGTGGGATGGAACATCGTGCAGGGGCACAACGGCGGGATCCAGGGCGGCTTTTCCGACATGTACTTCCTCGAGGAGGGCGGATTTCAGCTTCGTCCTCATCGCCAATCAGGAGGCCGCGGCTTCCGCGAAGTGCACGCCGAGCGCGCCCGCAGGCGCCCCCAATCCGCCGCCGGCCTCGTGCGGCGGGAAGAACGAGCCGGTTTGCGCCGACGAGCCGATGGCGCGGATCATCGATCTGATCCGCCGCGTGGACTGGCCGAACTACGACCTGTTCTGAGAGACCCTCTGCGCGCGGGGCCGTTCACTCGGCGCGAATTTCTTGATTTCGCGCCGGGCGCAAAGTCGGGTTTCGGCCGATCTGACCTGTTCGCCTCGCCTCTGCGAACGGCCGCTGTTTGCGTGCGCCGGACGGCCGGAATTGACGTAGAGCGGATGTTGCAGATCACGACCGCGAACGGCTCGAATATGTAGAAAAGCGGGCCTTGCCTCCAAGCGCGGTCTCCGCCCGGAGGAGCATTTCGTCCCGCGTCATCCAACGGGCAAAGCGTACATGTTGCTGCCGTTGCGGATAGCGATCTTGAACGGTTGCCTCTACGCGAGGTGTCCGACGGTGCGTCCCGGGAGCACGATCGCACGGGCGCCGCCGGGTTCGACGAGCCGCCCAGGGTTTCCGCTGACAATTGCGCCGTCAGGCACATCGTGGGTTACGACGGTACCAGAAGCACCGCCGCGGCCTTACCGCTGCGCCCGCTGTGAGCACTTGAAATGCGCCGGTGACTTCATCTCTACGGGGGCGAGGTGTCGGATGGTCGCACAGTAAATAGCCTTGAAGATGCTTGCGCCTATCGCCGACATTCTGTCCTGAGCCCGTCGGAGGGCCGCAATGACGATGCCGCTCGGGAAAACTGCTCTGCCGAGACACTTCGATCATGTTGCCAACGTAAATCATTGTGAGTTGTAAGCTTGCGACTTCGCTCGCGGTCACGTTCAGCGCCTTGCGGCGGCTTTGGCCAGTGAACCCGCAGTCAAGTAAACAGTACAATTAGGACGAAAATGGACCTTCCGAGTCAAGCATTTCTCATATAGATTTTTGCTGACCGCGGGAGCTGGATCGATGCGTGACAAGCCCAAAATCTGCTTGGTTGCATCAGGCGGCGGGCACTTGCGTCAGGCGCTCGACATTGCGCCCGCCTGGGGCCTGGGCGAAGTTACTGTGATTTCGGAGAATTCGATCCTTGCTCGCTCAATGCGAGGCAAAACCGCATGCCACTTCGTTACGCCGGTGATTCTTGGTCAGGCCCGTAGCATGGGTTTGCACCAATTCGCCGTGGATGCCCTGCGCAACCTATTCGAATCGCTCGCCATCGTGCGACGGGTGCGTCCGGACGTTCTGATCACCACCGGTGCGGGATCGGTGTTCTTCGCCGCTCTGTTCGCGCGCCTGGCCGGCGCGCGCGTAATTGTGATCGAGAGCCTTTCTCGTTCACAGCGTCTTTCGAAGTCGGCGCGCGCCGTCGGCCTTTTCGCTCACGCCCGCGTTCTCCAGAACGAGGCATTGCGCCATCTTTGGCCCGAGGCACCAGTATTCGATCCGATCAAAATGCTTGAGCGAGCGCCGCCCGTAAAATCCGCACTTCTGCTCGCCACCGTCGGCGGCACGCTACCGTTCGATCGCCTGATCGGCGGCGTCGCTGCGCTCAAACGCGCGGGGGCGATCCCCGAGCGGGTGATCGTGCAGACGAGCATGCGAGGCGCGCGGCCAGAGGGCGTCGAGTGTCGGGACGAGATCCCTTTTGACGAGATGCTGACGCTGCTCAGCGAGGCAGCGATCGTGGTGTGCCACGCCGGCAGCGGTTCGCTGATCCCGGCTCTCCAGGTCGGCTGCCAAATCGTCGCGATGCCGCGCGATCCGGCACGCGGCGAACACTTTGACCATCATCAGGACGAAATCTGCACGGCATTTACGGAGCGCGGCCTGATCGAGGTTGCGCGCTCGATCGAAGAGCTTGGTCCTGCGATCGAGCGCGCCCGGCGGCGCACTTCCATTGTCGCGACGAGCGATACCGATCCACTCAAGTTACATCTCAAACGGTTGATTGAACACTGGTTCGGCAACCCCGTGCCCGCAGAGAGTCAGTCGATCCCGCTCGGCGGACCCGGGAGCCATCTGGCGTGATCATCGTCGTCCGTCGAACCGGTCGGTAAACCTTGGCTACTTGGCTCCGCTGATTGACGCGGGTTCGCGGTTCATCATCGTCGACGATTCCCCCGGCACGATTGCTATCGATCATCCGGCGTTCCGGGTTTACAATTGGGAAGATCGAAAGCGGATGCTCGGCGAGCTCGACGAGTGGTTTCCGCGCCGCAACGGTGCCTGCCGCGATTTCGGGTTCTACGTCGCCTGGCACGAGGCGGACCACGACGAGATTATCATCGCGCTCGACGACGATTGCGAAGTGACCTCTCACGAATTCGCGGCGGAAGTGACCGCTGCGCTTGATTCCGCTGCGCGGCCGGTGCTCGGCGAAGGCCTGCGCCATCTCAACATCCTCGACCTCTATGAGGGCACACCGGACAATCTGTTTCCGCGTGGTTTTCCCTACGAGTACCGCGGCGCTTACCGCAGAGCCTCAGCCAACGGTAAGGTGCATTCGGATGCACCGGTGTTCAACCTCGGGCTGTGGACTGACGCGTTTGACGTCAACGGCATCGACAAGATCAACGGGCCGCAGTGGCGCTGGCCCGAAGTTGATCTGGCGATCTCCAATGCGGCAATCGCGCCCGGCGCGTTGGTTTCGGTGTGCTCGATGAACATGCAATTCAGGCGAAAGGTGACGCCTGCGGTGTACCAACTGCCGATGCACGTGCCGGTGCTCCCGCACTGGATGATTGACCGCTACGGCGACATTTGGGGCGGATTCATTCTCAAGATGCTGGTTGACCGCGCGGGTGAGACGTTGACGGTCGGGGGGCCGATGATCGGTCACCGCAAGGCCGGCGACATGCAGCGCAACATTTGGCAGGAACACATCGCCCACATGGTCAATCTAGAAGCGATCGACCTGTTCGGCCGTGCTGCCGATGCCGTGGCCCCGGCCGATTACCTGATGATGATGAGCGAATTTACGGAGAACATGACTGAGCTCTCAGAGACAATCAACGGCATGCTTCGGCCCTACCTCGATCACCTCGTTCCGTGCCTTCGCGCCTGGTGCAAGGCGCTGAACTGACAGTCACGCGAGCGCGGCGTTCAAGTGGTTGCGATAGCCCAGCGCAATGCTTCGTGGAGCAAGGGGACACGGCGCCTCTGCTACAAGGAGGAGATGACTCAACTACTGAGCTGGACCCCGGATTTAGGACCATTGGCTAAGGTGTGAAATGTCCTGCTCTGTCGCAACCGACGGAGCGAGGAATGACGAAGTCACGCAAGAAGTTTGATGCGGCGTTCAAGGCGAAGATTGCGCTTGAGGCGCTGCGCGAGGATGCGACGGTTCCGGAACTGGCGAAGCGGCACGGGGTGCATCCGAACCAGATTTATGCCTGGAAGAAGCAGGTTCTCGACAACGTCGCGAGCCTGTTCGCGCGAGGGGCGAGCGGTTCGGGCGATGGCGAGGAGGAGCGCGAACGCGAGACGGCCAAGCTTTACGCCAAGATCGGCCAACTGACGGTCGAACGGGATTTCTTGGCCAGGAGGCCAGGTCGATGAGCGCGCCCGATCGAAGAGCGATGGTCGAACGGTCTGGCAAGGACCTGTCGGTGCGCCGCCAATGCGAGCTTGTGGGCGTGGCGCGCTCGGGGATCTACCGCCCCAAGCCCGTCGCCGAGGCGGACGATCTGGCGGTGATGCGCCACATCGACGAACTGCATCTCGAACTTCCGTTCTACGGCTCGCGGCGAATGACCTTCGAGCTCAACAAAGAAGGCCGTGGGGTCAACCGCAAGCGGGTGCAGCGGCTGATGCGGGTGATGGGGATCGAGGCGCTGGTTCCGCGCCCCGGCACGAGCAAAGCCGCGCCCGGGCACAAGATATACCCCTACCTGCTGCGCGGCCTGAAGATTGTCGAGACGAACCACGTGTGGGCGGCCGACGTGACCTACATCCCGATGGCGTGCGGCTTCCTCTATCTGGTGGCGATCATCGACTGGGCCAGCCGAGCGGTTCTGGCATGGCGGCTGTCGAACACCAACGATGCGAGATTGTGCGCGGCGGCGCTGGAGGAGGCGCTGCTTCGTTTCGGAAAGCCGCGGATTTTCAATACCGATCAGGGCTCCACATTCACCGCCGAAGCTTTCGTCGGCAAGCTCGCGGCGACCGGCGTCGCGATTTCGATGGACGGACGCGGCCGCTTCATGGACAACATTTTCATCGAACGGCTGTGGCGCTCGATCAAGTATGAAGAAGTGCATCTGAAAGCTTATGCCGACGCCAGCGAGGCGCGGGCCGGCATCGGTTCCTGGATGACCTTTTACAATTTTCGACGCCCGCACCAGGCGATGAACAACCAGATGCCGATGGCGGTGTGGCGCGCCGGCATGGACAAAATCGAGGCGGCTAGGGCTGTGGATATGCCGCTTCGCTTGGACAACGCAAACGCGTTGCCCACATACCCACAGCAGAAGCAGCAAGAAGCGGCTTGATTCTTGAAGGACAAGGGCAGGCGAGATCACACCTTAAATCCAACGTCCCGTGGTCCCACAAATGGGGTCCAGTTCACCAGTTCATACGAGGCATCGACGTATTGAAACGCGACGTCAATGTCATCGGCGTCGCGAGGGTCAGCCGTGGCGAGATCGGACGGGGTATTAAGAGGATCGAGGAGGCGAGTGTGAGACGCGAAGAGGAAGGCTATCGAGGCGCGGCGGCCTAGTATAAAGCATTCCTCGGCGAAAATCTATATCGAAGTACTCTCGGTGAGAAACGACGACAGTAAGCATTCTGCCGTAGTGTTATTGGCAAAATTAATTCTGAGTGCAGAAAATCGTGTCACTGATGTCCTTGAAAGCAGGCGGAATCCGCAGATCGATCCGAATGGCCATCACTTCGGCGATTGGAAATAACCTAGGTCTGCTTTACAAAGCCAAGAAGAAGCGAGCGCTCGCCCTTCAGTATTTTACCGAAGCGAAGCGGATCGCTTCGGAATTTGGACCTACGCCTTGCTGGCGAAGAAACGGCGCTGGCGGAATTGGTGAGATCTTGATGCGTGGCGGGCGAACGCAGGCAAACGCCGGTTCTAGCGCAGGCTCTATGTAGCGGGGACGCCCGCGAACGGTCGCAAAGCGGCGGATATGGCCTGTTCGCGAAGCGGTCCGGCAAGGCCCGCTTATTGCGCGAAGCGGCCAGCGGCGAAAGCATACCGATTGGTTCTGCCCAAGTGGGCGCGCAGGCGCGGGTAACTCGACCGTCGACAAATTGGAGTCGATAATTGCTTCCGTAAATCGGAATTCTGTGGTATTGTGGCCTGACGACCGGACGGAGGCGCCCTTCAATCATCGCGGGGCCCCCAAAAAAGTTAAGGTTAATGGCGCGTTGGGCGTCAAGATCTGCCGTAACCTATTGAGATATCTAGATTCTATATTTTCATTTCCTTGCGCCTGATTTTCATTTCCTTGTGCCGGGCTTTCTTTTCCTTGCGCTCGGCTTTCAGTTCCTTGCCTTCCGGGCCGGACAGCCGGCCGGGCGACAACAGCGACAGTTTTTGGCGCCTAACCCTTTGAATAGCTTTCTGCGGCGCCAAACGTGCAGGGCGCTCGAACAGGCCGCCGACCCTACGGCGTCCCGAGCGTGCAGCCGCCCGCGCCCGGCGGCCGGAAGGCCTCCGCGGCGGGTATCTTCGCGACGACCGCAAGATAGTCCCACGGGTATTTCGAGTCGGCCGGCGGTTTCACCCGCATGAGGTAGCGATCGTAGAGCACCCGCCCGTCCGCGCGTACCGTCCCGGAGTCGGTGAAAATATCGTGGATCGGCGCTTGCTGCATCGCAGCCGTCACGGCGCCGGCCTCGTCGGTTCCCGCTTTGGCGACCGCCTCGAGGTAATGCCGCACGGACGAATAGAGCGCGACCTGATTGTCGTTGGGCATCCGCTGGCGGCGGTCATAGAAGCGTTTGGCGAAGGCGCGGGTCTGGTCGTTCAGGTCCCAGTACCAGGATTGCATGAAGGTGAGATCATGCGCGACGTCGAGGCCGAGGGCGTTGACGTCGCTGAGGTAGGTGATGGGCGTCGCCAGATATTGCGCTGGGGCCAGCTTGAACTCGTTGGCCTGTTTGATGGCGTTGGAGACGTCGGCGCCGGTGATGGCGAAGACGATGACCTTGGCCTTCGAATCCTGGGCGGCGATCAGATAGGAGCTGAAGTCGGCGGTGTTGAGCGGCGAGCGAACTCCGCCGACAACGGTTCCGCCAGCCTTCGTGATCGCGTCGCGCGCGTCGGCCTCGAGCGAAGCGCCAAAGGCGTAGTCGGCGGTGATGAAGAAGAAGCTGTCGAGCTTCTGCTGGATCAGGAGGCGCATCAGAGCGACGCCGTTCGACCAGTTGTCCGCGTTCCACTGGACGCCGTTCGGCGAGCAGGCTTTGCCGGTAAGGTCCGAGGACGAGGCCGAGTCAAAAATGACGAGCCGGTTGCGCGCCTTCGCCAGGTCCTGGATCGCGAGCGCAACGCCCGAATTGGTGATGTCGAAGATCGCCTTGGCGCCGCGCTCGTCGTACCACTGGCGGGCGATCTGAAGGCCAAGGTCGACCTTGTTCTGATGATCGGCGACGAGAAGCTCGATCGGCTTGCCAAGGACCTTGCCGCCGAAATCCTCGATCGCCATGCGCGCCATCTCGACCGATCCGGGTCCCGCCAGATCGGCGTAAGGACCCGAACTCATCGTTCATCACGCCGATGACGAAACTCTCGTCGGCGTACGCAGATGGGGCCGCGACGAGGGCGACGAAAAGGCAGAAGGCGATCGCGCGCCAAAGCATGGAAACCCTCCTCGCGACGATCGCCTGCGACAGCGTCGCTGAACTGCAGGGGAAGGCGCCGGTCCAATCTTGCGTCGCGCCGAACGGCGTTCGGCGCGAGGCGTTTTGCGGCTCACATGGTCATGGCGTCTTTGATGCATTTCTTGACGAACGACGTTTCCGCCGCGCCGTGCAGTTTCTTGTCGGCGGCCTGGGCCTGGCAGGATGTCCTCTCGCATTTGGTCATGAAGCTTGTTTTGGCGGCGCCGGCGAGTTTCTTGTCCATCGACTGGGTCATGCAGGCGTCGTCGGCGAAGGCGAGGGTCGGCGCCCCGGCGATGCAGAGGGCGAGCGCTGCGAGCGCGAGCGTCTTGGTCATGGATCGTTCTCCCGAATCAGGCCGTTCGTTGCGGCCGCCCGGGACCATAGCACGCGCCGCCGCGCTGACGAGAGGCGGGGCTTAGGGGCGTTCGTAGCGTCCGGTGAGCTGGCCGCGGGCGAGCACTGCGCGGGCCATTGCGGCGACGACCGTCGCGAGATCGGGCGGCGAATCGAAATGGAGCAGCCTCGGCAGAGCGAACATCTGGAAGATGTAGCGGTGGGCACCGTGCCCCGCGACCGGCCTCGGTCCCTGATAGCCGACGCGCCGGAACGATCCCCGGCCGAGTTGGATGGCGCCCGTTCCTCCGGCCGCGAGCGCGCCCTCCTCGACGCCGCCGGCGACCGGATCAATTCCGTAGGCGATGAGATGCGTGACAGGCCGCGGCAGCGGCGCGTCGGGATCCTGGACAATGAGCGCGAGCTCCGCCGCGTCGCCCGGAACCCCGGTCCAGTCGAGCGGCGGCGACAGATTGTCGCCGATTCCGCTCCCCGCCGATCGCTTAGGCATCATGCCGCCATCCTCGAAAGCGGGGCTGGCAAGCGCGAATGCGCGCCGCGCGGCGAGGCGCGAGTCCTTCCAGGCAAGATGGCTTTCGCCGGCCCGGACCGGGCGCAACAGGCGCCCAAGCGCACTTTCAAACGACATTTGTTGCTCCCGGCCCGTCGCGGACGCCAAGGTGGGTATCCCGACAGCTCTTATAGACGTGCAGGAAGCCCCGGAAGTTCCGGTCCGCGCTCGCTTCTGGCGCCAGACGGCGCGCTTGAGGTAAGATCGTCTTCTTCCGGAACGCTGCGACGCGATCCGACCGGACCCGCGAGCGGCGATGAGACGCGTGATAAATTGGTTGTTGGTTCTTCTGGCGCTGGCGGCGCTCGCCGCGGGCGCGGCGGAGCGGCTTGGCTTTCTGCATTCTCCGGTTCAACCGACCGCCTTCGGTGTTGCGGCCGCCGTCTTCGCTGCGCTGCTTTTGATCCGCTCGCTGCCGCTGAAGGTTCGGCGCCCGGTCGTGTTTCTCGTCACGCTTGCCTGTCTCGGCGCCCTGACCGCGGGGCTCGCCTATTTCCAGTTCGTCATCAAGCCCAATATCGTCAAGGGCTTCATCAGCGCCGCCTTCGCGCCGAAGCCGACTACGGTGTCGGTGGAGGAGGCCCGGATCGAGCAATGGCCGCCGCAATTGACGGCCATCGGGACGATGCGGGCCTACCAGGGAATCAACATCGCCCCGCAAGTGGCCGGCGTCATCTCCTCCATCAATTTCGATTCGGGCGACGATGTCGAAGCCGGCCAGCTGCTGATCAACATCGACAATTCGGTCGAGCGGGCTGACCTCGCCAACGCCCTTGCCCAGCTCCGCAACGCGGAAACGACGGCGGCGCGGCAAAGGTTGCTGGTTGCAGGCGGCAACACGCCCCAATCGACGCTCGAATCCGCGGTCGCGGCCAGGGATTCCGCGGCGGCGACTGTCGATCGCACGCGCGCGGTGATCGCCCAGAAGGCGATTCGCGCGCCCTTCGCGGGCCGGCTCGGCCTGCGCAACGCCGATCTCGGACAATATGTCGCCGTCGGCGCGAGCCTCGCCACCTTGCAGCAGCTCGATCCGATCTACGTCGACTTTCCTGTGCCCGAGGGCGCGCTGGCGACGCTCGCCGCCGGCCAGGGCGCCACGATGACGGTCGACGCCATTCCCGGCCGGACCTTCGAGGGAAAAATCAAGGCGATCGACGCGCGGGTCAGCGCCAATTCACGCAATGTCACTGTGCGGGCAGAGTTCGCCAACCCCGACCGCAAGCTGTTGCCCGGCATGTTCGCCGATCTGACGGTCACGACGGGGGCGAGCGCCGACGTGCTGACGCTGCCGCGCACCGCGATCGTCTACAGCCTCTACGGCGACACCGTGTTCGTGGTGAAGCCCGCCCCGGCCCCGTCCCCGGCCAGCCCGACGGCGCAGGCGGGGCAGGGCGCCAACGCCGCCCCTGCGGCGCCCGCGGCGGGCGGCCTCGTGGTGGAGCGCCGGTTCGTGCACGTGGGCGCGGCGCGCGGAGAGCGGATCGCCGTCGAAGACGGGGTCAAGGCGGGCGAGCAGGTCGTGACTGCTGGCCAGATCAAGCTCCAGGACCATTTGCAGGTCGTGATCGACAAGACGCCTTCCCTGCCGGCTACGTCCGTGACGCCGAAACCATGATGGCGCCGCGATGAATGCGTTCACCGACCTCTTCATCCGCCGGCCGGTGCTGGCGACCGTGGTCAGCCTGCTGATCCTGCTGATCGGCGGCGTCGCGGCGCTCAAGCTGCAGGTCCGACAGTTTCCCCAGACGTCGAACACGACCATCACCATCACCACCACCTATCCCGGCGCCGCGGCCGATGTGATCAAGGGCTTCATAACCACGCCGATCGAGCAGGCGGTCGCGAGCTCTGAAGGCATAGACACGCTGGTCTCGAGTTCGCAGCAGAACGTGTCGACGATCACCCTCAACCTCAGGCTAGATGCCAATCCCGACCGGGCGATGGCCGACACCCTCTCGAAGGTGAACCAGGTGCGCGGCCTCTTGCCTCGCGACGCCAACGATCCGGTCATCGTCAAGCAGACCGGTCAGGGCTTCGCCCTCATGTACCTGTCGTTCAATTCGAACGTGATGACCGCCTCGCAGATCACCGACTACCTCACACGCGTCGTTCAGCCGCGGCTGCAGACGGTGGACGGCGTCGCCAACGCGCAGATCCTCGGCGGACAGACGTTCGCGATGCGGATCTGGCTTGACCCGACGCGGATGGCCTCGCTCGGCGTCACCCCGAACGACGTGCGCGCCGCGCTCGCCGCCAACAACTTCACCTCGGCCGCAGGCGAGATCAAAAGCGACTACACCCAGATCAGCGTCAACGCTCTGACCTCTCTCGACAGCGCCAAGGCTTTCGGCCAGCTCACCATCGCCACGCATGGCGACGCCCTAGTGCGACTAGGCGACGTCTCGAAGATCGAACTCGGGCCGCAGAGCTCGGATTCCTCGTCCGTCTTTGACGGTCTGAAAGCTGTGTTCATTGGCATTTATGGCACGCCGGAGGCGAATCCGCTGACGGTCATCGATGGCGTTCGCCAGATCATGCCGAGTATCGAGAGCCAATTGCCGACCGGCCTCAATGCGACGATCGCCTACGACTCGACCAAGTTCATCCGCTCCTCGATCTACGAAGTCGCCAAGACCCTGATCGAGGCGGCGGGGATCGTGATTGTCGTCATCTTCCTGTTTCTCGGCAATCTGCGCTCGACCTTCATCCCGATCGTCACCATCCCGCTCTCGCTGATCGGCGTGATGATCGCGCTGCTCGCGCTCGGCTATTCCATCAACCTTCTGACCCTTCTGGCGCTGGTGCTTGGCATCGGCCTCGTCGTCGACGACGCCATTGTCGTGGTCGAGAACATCCATCGCCACATCGAGGACGGCATGACGCCGTTCGACGCTGCGATCCGCGGCGCGCACGAGATCGCATTGCCGATCGTCGCGATGACGATCACGCTCGCCGCCGTCTATGCGCCGATCGGGTTCGTTTCGGGCGTGACGGGCGCGCTCTTCCGCGAATTCGCTTTCACCCTGGCGGGCGCGGTGATCGTTTCCGGCTTCATCGCGCTTACGCTCTCGCCGATGATGTGCTCCAAGCTCCTGCGCCACGACGCGGAGCAGGGCTGGTTCGGCCGTTTCGTCGATCGATCGTTCAATCGCCTCCGCGGCGCCTATCAGCGCCGGCTCCACAGCACCCTCAATTTTCGCGCCCTGACTCTCCTGATCCTCGTCGGCGTGCTTGCGCTCACCGGCGTCATGTACGCCTCCACCCCGCGCGAGCTTGCGCCCGAGGAGGACCAGGGCATCCTGTTGTCTCTGATCAAGATTCCGCAGGTCGCCAATCTCGATTACACCGAGAGGGCGACGCAGGCGCTTTACGCCCAGGTCAAGGACGTGCCCGAATTCGACCATCTCTTCGTCATCAACGGATTTCCAAGCATTCGCGGCGGCTTCGCCGGCGTGCTGCTGAAGCCCTGGGACCAGCGCGCGCGCAGCCAGAAGCAGGTGTTGGCCGACCTCGGGCCGAAGTTTCAGTCTGTGCCGACGGCGCAGATCCAGGCGTTTTCGCCGCCCGCTTTGCCCGGCTCGACCGGCGGCGCGCCGATGCAGTTCGTCATCCGCACAACCGGCGACTATACGACGCTCGCCGATGTCGCGCTGAAGATGCAGCAGGCCGCGCGCGAAAGCGGCCTCTTCCTCTTCACCGACGTCGACCTCAAGTTCGATACGCCGCAATACGAGTTCAAAATCGACGCCGACAAGGCGAACCGCATCGGCGTCAATATGTCCGACATCGGGACCGGGCTTGCGACCATGCTCGGCGGCAACTACGTCAATCTATTCAATCTCTATGGGCGCAGCTACCAGGTCATTCCGCAGGCGCCGCGCGAGTTCCGTCTCGAGCCCGACTGGCTGACCCGATATCAGCTGCGCACCAGCAACGGCGAGCTCGTCCCAATGTCGGCTGTGGCGACTGTCGCCTCGGACGTGCAGCCGAATGCCTTGACAAGCTTCCAGCAGCTCAATTCCGCGACCCTGTCGGGCGTGCCGTTCCCGGGGCGGACGCTCGGCGAAGCGCTCGATTTCCTCAAGGAGAAATCGAAGGAGATTTTCCCGGAAGGCTACTCCTACGACTTCCAGGGCGACTCGCGGCAATACGAGCAGGAGGGCAACGCCCTCGTCTATGTATTCGTATTCGCGCTGATCGTGATCTATCTCGTGCTCGCCGCCCAGTACGAGAGCTTCCGCGATCCGCTGATCATCCTGATAGCCCTGCCGACCGCGCTCTTCGGCGCACTGCTGCCGCTCAATATCGGCGGCTTTCTCGGCTTCGCCAGCATCAACATCTATTCGCAGATCGGCCTCGTGACCCTGATCGGCCTCATCTCCAAGCACGGGATTCTGATGGTCGACTTCGCCAACCGGCTGCAGGAGACGCGCGGCTTCTCACGCCGCGGCGCGATCGAGGAAGCGGCCGCGGTCCGGCTCAGGCCGATCCTGATGACGACGGCGGCGATGGTGGTCGGCATGGTGCCGCTGATCCTCGCCTCCGGCGCCGGCGCCCGCTCGCGCTTCGACATCGGCCTCACCATTTTCGCCGGCATGGCGATCGGCACGCTCTTCACCCTCTTCGTCACGCCCGCGGTCTACACGTTCCTCGCCCGCGACCACGCGGCGGCGATCGCGAGAGAGCGCGCAGCGGGGCATCTGGCGGCGGACGGAAGCGCAGCCGAAGCGCATTGAGTGGCGCGCGTCCTTCCCCCGTTTACGGTCGCTTGCGGGGAAGGGACCGCCATAGGGCGTCGAAAGACGCCGGTCTTTCGACGGGCTACGGCGGCGGATGGGTGTGGAAGGCAGGTGTGTATCGATGCAAGTTTGCATTGACGGTCGTGCAGTGCGACAGAGGCGTCCACGACAATCGGTTCCACGCCGCCGGCCAGCGATACCTCAGATATCCATAGCTTTGTGATGTCGTCATTCAAGAGCATCGCGAAGAGCGGCGCCGAGGCCCGCATCCTCCTCATCGGCGACGTGATGACAGACGTGATCGTCCGCCCTGTCGGCCCGCTCGCGCGAGGCTCGGATCGGCGCGCGTCGATAGCCGTCGAACCGGGCGGGTCGGCGGCCAATCAGGCCGCGTGGCTCGCAGCGCTCGGGGTTAAGGTCGATTTCGTCGCCCGCGTCGGCGCCGCCGACGTCGAGCCCGAAGCCGCGAGGCTTTCCAGCGCTGGCGTGACGCCCCATCTCGCCGGCGATTCGGAGCGCCAGACCGGACGGCTCGTCGCGCTGATCGATCCGAACGGCGAGCGCAGTTTCTTCACCGACCGCGGCGCCAACGACGCGCTTGTTGCCGCCGACGTGCCTGAGGCGCTGATCGCCGGCGCTTCGCACATCCATCTCTCCGGCTACTCTTTCTTCGCTCCCTCCCCTCGCGAAGCCGTGCTCGACGTCATGCAGCGGGCCGGGGCGACGCGGGTCAGCGTCGATCCGGCTTCGGCCGAGTTCTTGCGCGAAGTCGGACCGGAGGCCTTTCTCGCATGGACGAAGGGCGCGGCGATCCTCTTTCCCAACGAGGACGAGGCGGCCGTCCTCACGGGCGCCGCCGATCCCGAGACGCAATGCGCGCGCCTCGCGGCGCATTACCCGCTCGTCGTCCTTAAGCGCGGCGCCAGCGGCGGCGTCGCGGCGGCGGGCGCGGTGCGCTGGCGGATCGCAGCGCCGGCCATCGAAGCGATCGACACCACCGGCGCGGGCGACGCTTTTGTTGCCGCCTTTCTCGTCGCTTGGCTAAGAGGAGTGGAGGTTGACGCGGCGCTCGAGCGCGCAGTCGCGGCCGGTGCGGAAGCCGCGACGCGCGTCGGGGGAAGGCCCAAGGTGGAGATCGTTCGCCCGGGGTGACCGGGGCATCCTTCAGACTTTCCGAGGTCGTCCGGGAACCCTATGCTCGGAGCCATGGCCGACAACTCGAAGCCCCGCGCTCCGCTCCCTGCCGGCTATCGCCAGGGCGTGATCTCTGCGATCTCCGTCATTCTCGGATTCTCCCTCTTGTTGCTGCGCTATTGGAGCTTCGAGGCGTCCGGTGAGGTGACGCGCGCTGCGGTCGTCGCCTGGTTCGCGTTGCTGATTGCGATCCTCCTCGAGTTCTATGCGCTCTGGCGTTCGCTGCAGATCGAGGACGACGACGAACGCGAGTATCGCACAACGCTCCGCTGGTTCCTTACCTCGATCTTCGCGCTTGTTGGCAGCCTCGTCCTTGCGGCGCTCGCGGCGGCGAAGCTGATCAATTTCTAGCCCGGCGGCCTTCGGGTCCTGGCGGGCTTGCAGAAAGCGAAACGGCCAGCTCAAGGAACAACCTGAGGGCGATCCTTCACCCCGGCCGATGCGAACGGTCACCCCGGCTGATATACTTGCGTCCGCGGCTCCCTATTCCTATCTTTGACGACAACAGGGTTTCCGGCCAAAGAATTTGTACGCGTTTGTCGTTTCTGAGCAGGAATGACGGCAGTATTCCGGGGACCGATTCCGCTTTCTTTTGAACTGGAGACACTATGTCCATTCGTCCGGTCAAGCGCGTCGACCAGTCGCGGCCCACCATGGAAGGCGCGGGCGTGCGCCTCCGCCGCGCCTTCGGCTTCGGCGACACGTCCGATTTCGATCCATTCCTGATGATGGACGACTTCCGCGGCGACCGGCCCGAGGATTATCAGGCCGGCTTCCCGTGGCATCCCCATCGCGGCATCGAGACGATCACCTATGTCCTTGCCGGAGCCGTCGATCACGGCGATAGCCTCGGCAATCGCGGCAAGCTCGGCGCGGGCGACGTCCAGTGGATGACCGCCGGCAGCGGCATCATGCATCAGGAAATGCCGACCGGCGACGCCAAGGGGCGCATGCACGGTTTCCAGCTCTGGGCGAACCTGCCCGCAAAACTCAAGATGACGAAGCCGCGCTACCAGGACGTGCCGGCGACAGCGATCCCCGAGGTCACGGACGACGATGGCACGAAAGTCCGCGTCATCTGCGGCGACTTCTGGGGCAAGACGGGGCCGGTCGACGGTGTCGCCGCCGAGCCGCGCTATCTCGACGTCACCGTGCCCGCGGGCAAGAGGAAGCGTCTCAAGGTCGAGGATTTCCGCCAGGCCTTCGCCTATATCTTCGAAGGCTCGGCAGATTTCTCCGACGCCTCGGCGCCGTTCGGCGTGCTGCGCGAGGCCGAGGTCAACGGCGAAGAGACGCTGGTGCGCGACCGCGTCGGCAACCGCTCGCTGGTCGTCTTCGGCGCCGGCGACGAGATCAGCGTCCAGGCGGGCGAGGAAGGGGTGCGCTTCCTCTTGGTCTCCGGGCGGCCTTTGCGCGAGCCGATCGCCTGGCACGGGCCGATCGTGATGAACACGCAAGACCAAATCCGTCAGGCGATGATGGACCTGCGCGACGGCTCGTTCATCAAGCGCTAGCTCTCCCCGCGCTGCGCGCTTGGACCGGAGACAAGGTGGATGGGTTCGAGGATGTGGTGGACACGTTTCCCATCACCGGGGTCTGTTGCTTTTGATCGTGTGGACGACGCGCAGCGTTGTCCACACGGTCCACAGGCTTCGTGATCGCCCTCGTCGAGGTCGATCGCGCCGATGCGATGGCGCAAAAGTAAGCGACAACATGGCTTAGGGCGCGGAAATGGGGTGGAGGTTGTGCGGCATGGCGAAGCTCGTCTTTGGAATGAACCAGTCCCTGGACGGCTACGTCGACCATCTTGAAATGAGGCCAAGCACTGCGCTCTTTCGTCACATTCATTGAGCAAGTGCGCGAGTTGACGGGCAGTGTGTACGGTCGCCGCATGTACGAGGTCATGCGTTATTGGGACGAAGACCGTTCGGAGTGGGGCGCGGAGGAACACGAGTTCGCGGCGGCGTGGCGGAGCCAACCGAAGTGGGTCATGTCGCGCTCGTTGAAGTCGGCCGGCCCCAACGCCACACTTGTCGAGGGTGACCTCGAGGCGTTGATAGGCGGGCTGAAGGCTCAGTTCGTTGGGGAGATTGAAGTTGCCGGACCAGACTTGGCAGGAAGCCTAACCGACCTTGGTCTTATTGATGAGTATCGACTCTACCTCCATCCCGTCGTACTTGGCCGCGGCAAGCCATTCTTCTCCGGCCCCCGGCCGCCGCTCCGCCTTGTGACCAGCAATCTAATCGGCGAGGACGTGATGAGGTTGACGTACGTTCCCGCTTAATTGCGCAACCCGCTCGACGGACTGTCACGACCGGACGGAGGGGCCCTTCAATCACCGCGAGCCGCAAGAAGTTAAGGTTGATGGCGTGTTTGGCGCCTGCGATGTGCGCCCGATCGCGCATTCCTCGGTGGCGGCGAAGGGCAGCGCAAGCGCGGCCCCGACGCCGAGGGCGGGACAAATGGCGCCGAACATATGCAATTCACTTTCGTTCTCGCGGCGGCCTCATCCAAGCCGACGCAGCTACCAAAACGAAGGGGGGTGCTTGGGAGTTACGAAAGGACGTAACTCCCAAGCCGTCGGCTATGGGGCGCAGGCGAGGATGATCTGATCTGGGTGTGCGGCGAGAGTTCGGAAGATATTGCAACCGTGCTTTCTCGCAGTTGAGACGATGGATCTGACGGTTGCGAAGATTTGAGCGCCTTCGAGGGTTCGGAACGAGCCCGAGATTTTCATTTTGACCTTCATCATCCTCAGGTCCTGTTCGGCCAGGTTATTGGTGAAAGGCACGTCGAAATCGGTGAGGAAGCGCAAGGTTTCGGTTTGGAAGGTTTTCAGTCTTTGCAGCAGATTGTGGCCGGGCCGGTGCTTGGTTCGCCCGCGCGCGTTGGCTTTGGTCTCCAGTTTGGGCAGTTGGCGATGGAAGGCGAGGCCGAGCCGGATCGCCGCCCAATAGCGCTCGACGAAGGCCTTGAGGTCATCGGGCGGAAGCGTGCAGGCGCCCGCCTTGCGGGCTTTGTCGACTGCGAGATTGGCCGCAAGCAGCATGTCGCGCATGTGTTCGGCCCAGGGTTCGTGATCGAGCTCGATCAGGCTGTTGAGTTCGCGCAGGATATGGGCGTTGCAGAAGGCGTGATCGACCGCATCGAGCCGGCGATAAGGCAGGAAGTGGTCATGCACGACGACGCCCCCTTGCAAATCCACGGGGATCGCGCCGCGCTTTTCGTGGGCGCGATAGAAGGTGAAGGCCAAGCTCGAGGTCGTATGCAGCCATTGCAGCTTGCCTGCGATGCGAAACCCCGTTTCGTCGAGATGGCGAACCTTCGCCTCGGCCACGCGCTCGCCGATGAATGCGTAGACCCGCCGCAGCTCTTGCGCCTTCTTTCCGACCCAGGCCACGATGCTGGCCGGACAAATCCGCGGCGCGCCGAACAGATCGCTCAGCGCCTGCGCGGTCCGATCCTCGGGGAGGAGCTGCTGGATGTTGAGATAGACCGCTGCCGCCCTCAGCCGTTCGCCATATTGCGTCGGCCTGACCACGCCATCGGGAAAGGCCGCCTTGGTCACGCCACGGCAATTTTCGCAGCGGTAAATCAAGGCCTGATGTTCGGTGACCATGAGCGGGCGCTCGGCAAGATCGAACACCTGGCGCTTCTCGATCCTGACCGCCGACTGCGGATCGAGAGCCAAACCACAATGGCCACAGGCGCACGCCGTGTGCTCAATCACGCAATCCGGATCGGCGACTTGCCGCAACGTATCGCCTTTGTGGCCCTTCTGCCCGCCGCTCGCCTTGCCCGAGCGACCGCGCAGGCTGCCGGGAATGCGAGGCTTCTTCTTCAAGCCGTCGCTCGAAGGCGGCTTGGAGCTGTTGGAACTGTCCTGTCCCAATTGCCGGCGAAGGTCCGCCACTTCAGCCTGAAGCGCCGCGATCTGGCGTCTCAGCGAGGCGATCAACTCCTCGACTTCGGCAGGAAGAACCATCCCACCCTTGATTCTTGATTCGTCGCCCGCCGTCTCCAAAAATCGACCCAGCAAAGACCTTTTCTATCCAGTAGTGACTTTTCGAGACTCACCCTGGCTTGGGAGTTACAAAGCGACAGTTTTTGGCGCCTAAGCCGTTGAAAAATTGCGCCGCTTACAGGACTACACGTTCGGCCGCGCGTAAAAGAACCGCGTGACGCCAGCTCCCGCCGCAAGTTTCTGAAATCAGAGCGGCAGTCGTTAAACCGGTTCTCCCCGCCCCTTGCGCCCGGCCGCCTCATGGTCCACATACGGCCCGGGAGGTTGGCGAAGGACGTACCGCTCGCCAACCGGGTCAGGTCCGGAAGGAAGCAGCCCTAACGAGACAGGGCGGGTCTTTGTCCAACCTCCCACTTTCCCGCGCCGAACCAAACGCCGACGAGCGCCATTGAAGTCGTCATTGCGAGACGCCATAGGGCGACAAGAGACGCCCGTCTTTCGACGGGCTATGGCGACGAAGCAATCCACGGTTCGTAGAGCGCCCCACGTTCGGCTGGATTGCTTCGCTTCGATCGCAAAGACAGAGTGGGACGAGCGAGGCAGTCGGTGAGCGATTCCCTGTTTTCCGTTGAAGCCACAGCGCCGGCCGACGAGCCCGCCGCCGCGTCCGCGCCCTATCGCGTGCTCGCGCGCAAGTACCGGCCGCAGCGGTTCGAGGATCTCATCGGCCAGGAGCCGATGGTGAGGACGCTGGCCAATTCCTTCGCCGCCAACCGCATCCACCAGGCCTATATCCTGACCGGCGTGCGTGGCGTCGGCAAGACCACGACCGCGCGCATTCTCGCCCGCGCCTTCAACTATCATGTTCCCGGCAAGATCGATGCGCCGAGCGTCGACATGGCGGAGCTTGGCGTCCATTGCCAGGCGATCATGGAGTCGCGCCATGTCGACGTGATCGAGATGGACGCGGCCTCGCATACCGGCATCGACGACGTGCGCGAGATCATCGAGAACGCGCGCTATCGTCCTGTGTCGGCGCGGACCAAGGTCTACATCATCGACGAAGTGCACATGCTGTCGAAGCAGGCTTTCAATGGCCTCTTGAAGACGCTGGAAGAGCCGCCCGAGCACGTCAGGTTCCTGTTTGCGACGACCGAGATCGAGAAGGTGCCGATCACGGTGCGCTCGCGCTGCATACGCTTCGATCTGAAGCGGATCGAACTCGGGCGCGATGATCGCCCATCTCGCTAAAATCTGCGCTGCAGAGGGCGTCGCGGTCGAGCCCGACGCCCTGACGCTGATCGCCCGCGTCGCCGAAGGGTCGGTGCGCGACGCGCTCTCGCTGCTCGACCAGGGCATCGCCTATGGTGGGTCCGGCGGCGTGACGGTCGCCGCCGTTCGCGACATGCTGGGCTTGTCCGATCGTGGCGAGGTGATCGTGCTCTTCGAGCGCGCGATGAAGGGCGAAATCGCCGAGGCGCTCGAGCTCATGCGCGCGCTCTATCGCGCCGGGGCGGACCCGGCCGACATTCTGATCGAGCTCGCCGAATTCTGCCATTTCGTCACTCGCACGAAGATCGCGCCGGACGCCCCCGACGACCCAGCGATCGGCGAGAACGAGCGCGGGCGTGGGCGCGAATTCGCCGCTAAACTGACGCTCGGCGCGCTGACCCGCGCGTGGCAGATCCTGCTCAAGGGCGTCGAGGACGTGAAGGATTCGCCGCGCCCGCTGGCGTCCGCCGAAATGGCGTTGATCCGCCTGGCCTACGCGTCGGACCTGCCGACTCCGGAGGAGGCCTTGCGCAAGCTCGCCGAGTCGACCGAGGGGAGCCCGCGCCACGCGCCGCTGCCCCCGGCGGGAGGCGGGCCTCGCGCCGCGCTCAGCGTCGTCACCGCCAATCCCGTCGCAGAAAGCCGCCCCGCTCCACCCGTCTTGACGAAGGCGGCGGAGCCTCAGGCGGCGATCCGTCTCGCGCGCTTCGAGGACGTGGTCGCTCTCGCTCGCTCGAAACGCGACATTCAGCTCGTCCAGGCGCTGGAGCAGGACGCGCGGGTCGAGCGCTTCGAACAGGGCAGTATCGCCTTCTCGCTGGTCGAGGGCGCTTCGCTTGGCCTCGTCCAGACATTGGCGCGACGCTTGCAGGAATGGACCGGCGAGCGCTGGATGGTGGCGCTGGCGCCAGGCTCGACCGCGCCGACGCTGCGCGAGGCCGAGCGCGCGAGCGGCGCTGAGGCGCATCCGCTGGTGCGCAAGGTGCTCGAGCGTTTCAAGGGCGCGCGCGTGGTCGACGTGCGCACGCCCGACACCGCGGCCCCCGCGCCGCCCCCGCCGGCGCAAGCCGACGACGACGTCGCCTACGCGGATTCCGAGCCGCTCGGCGACGACGATCTTTAATTTCAGGGAGAGGCCGGCCATGGATCTCATGGGCATGATGAAGAAAGCGCAGGCCATGCAGGCCAAGCTGCAGGAAGCGCAGGACGAACTCGGGCGCCTCGAGGTCGAGGGCGCGTCCGGCGGCGGGATGGTGAGCGTCGTCATGACCGCCAAAGGCGAACTCAAGACCGTGCGCATCGACCCGTCGCTGATGACCCCGGCCGACAGGGAAATTCTCGAAGACCTGATCATCGCCGCCTTCGCCGACGCCAAGGGCAAGGCCGACCGGGCGGCGGCGGAAAAGATGCAGTCGCTGACCGCCGGACTGCCGCTGCCGCCGGGCATGAAACTGCCGTTCTGATGCCCTCGACCGTCGCCGGACCGGAAATCGAACGGCTGGTGCAATTGCTCGCACGTCTGCCGGGTCTGGGACCGCGCTCGGCGCGGAGAGCCGCGCTCTATCTCATTCGCAAGCGGGAGACGCTGCTTCAGCCGCTTGCGGAGGCGATGCGGGTGGCGGAGGAGCGGATCGTCACCTGCTCGGTCTGCGGCAATGTCGATTCGCGCGATCCTTGCACCATCTGCTGCGACGAGCGACGCGATCCGGCGACCATCGTCGTCGTCGAATCGGTCGGCGATCTCTGGGCGCTGGAGCGCGCCGGCGCCATCCAGGCGCGCTACCACGTGCTCGGCGGCGTGCTGTCGCCGCTTGACGGCGTCGGCCCTTCCGATCTCAACCTCGGTGCGCTGGCCGCCCGCATCGCCCAAGGCGGAATCAGCGAAGTGATCCTCGCCGTCAATGCAACTGTCGACGGCCAGACGACGGCGCATTATATCATCGACCTTCTCTCCAGCTATCCGGTGAAGGCGACGCGCCTGGCGCATGGCGTGCCGGTCGGGGGCGAACTCGACTACCTCGACGACGGCACGCTCGCGGCGGCGATGCGCCAGAGGACCGCATTTTAAGCGGGTCACCACAAACAGGCCCCGCCGGCGCCCTATCGGCGCCCGCCGTCTCGGCGTAGAACCATCCCGACCCTCGGCTTTATGAGAGGCGGTTTCCCAATGACCCGGGCCGCGAACGCTTCCCGCCTGTTCGTTCCCCCGTTTCCGCCGCGCGCCGAGAAGCCGCGCGGCGCCCTCTCGACCATCCTGACTCTTCGCCGGAATCCGTTGGAGATCTGGGGCAAGGCGGCCTTCGAACAGCCTTTCTGGGTGGGTCGCTCGTCGTTTGGAATGCGCGCCATGGCGCATGATCCCGCCGCAGTGCGCCACGTCCTCCTCGACAACGCCGCCAACTACCGCAAGGACGAACTGCAACTCCGGATCTTGAGCCCCGGGCTAGGCGATGGCGTGCTGACGGCCGAAGGCGAGTCCTGGCGAGCGCAGCGCCGAGCGCTGGCGCCGTTGTTCTCGCCGCGCGAAGTTGTCGGTTTTGCCGAACTCGATGCAGAAAGTCGCCGCCGAAGCCGTCGCGCGCCTTCGGCGCCGGCGCGATGGCGCGGTGGCGGAAGTCGGCGAAGTCATGGCCCGCATAACTCTGGAAGTGCTGGAGCAGACCTTATTTTCGCAGGGGCTCGGCCAGGAACCGGGCGCCTTCCAGCAAGCCATCACGCGCTATTTCGACACTTTCGGCCGCATCGATCCGCTCGACCTTCTCGGCGCGCCGGCCTTTATTCCGCGAATCGCCCGCTGGCGCGGGCGTGCGACGCTGAAATTCTTTGACGAAGCGGTCGACGCCATCATTAGGAGCCGCCGCGCGATGATCGAGGCGGGTCATGAGCCGCCGCGCGACCTGCTCACGTTGTTGTTGGCGGCGCGAGATCCGGAGACAGGCCGCGGCCTGCCGGAAGCCAGCATCCGCGCCAACATCATCACCTTCATCAACGCCGGCCACGAGACAACGGCCAACGCGCTGACCTGGACGCTCTACCTTCTTTCGCAGGCGCCGGAATGGCGCAAGCGCGCGGAAGTCGAAGCCGATGCAGCCTTCGACCCCAAGCGTCCCGGTTCGCTCGACGGATGCCCGGTGCTCCGCGCCGTCCTCGATGAAGCGATGCGGCTCTATCCGCCCGTTGCGCTTCTCAGCCGCGAGGCGATCGCGGACGACGCGATTCTCGGGGCCCGCGTGCCTGCAGGAACGATCGTCCTGATTTCGCCCTATGTGCTGCATCGCCACCGCGACCTGTGGGAGAATCCCGATGCCTACGACCCCTCTCGGTTCCTCGATGGGCGCCGGGAGCGCATCGACCGCTTCGCCTATATTCCTTTTGGCGCTGGACCACGGGTCTGCATCGGCATGGCTTTCGCGACCCAGGAAGCGATCATTATCCTCGCCAATCTCCTCATCGCTTTCCGCTTCGACATGGTCGAGGGAGCTCCGGTTATGCCGCGGCAGAGGGTAACTTTGCGCCCGCAGGGCGGCTTGAGGATGTACGCAAGACGGCGAGAATTGGCGCAGATATCCACAGCGGAGAATTTCTTCGCGAAAGTGCGTTGACAGAAAAGCGGGGTGGGCCTATATCGCGTTCTCCGACGGCTTGGCGCGCCTTTCAGGCGGCTTGAGCTGTGGGTTTCGGGACTTCTCGGGCGTACTCCTCCCTGCTGAGAGGCGGGGGCGGAGGATTTTCGGTCGTCTTTGCCGTGCGGAAGCGCGGCCCGACATGGAGATTGGAGTTCAGATCGGGCTTTGCAGGCGGATCGCCTCGAAGGTCGAAATGAGCTTTCGGGAATGAGGGGACCGGCTTCGGCCGGTCGTCTTTGACCCTCTGCTGTTTGACAATTGCATCGGAAGGAAGAGAGACGTGGGCGGCGTGGTCCTTGCGGGGCTTTGGTGTTGGTTGGGTTTGTTGGCGATAAGCTGACGGGCTTGGCTGGCGGCGAGGCCTGTTAAGAGACAACTGACGGTCACGTTTCGATAAATTCATCGCGCTTTTTGGTTTGGCTGCGCTGGAACGCCGTGAGGCGGGCTGGCGTGGTTTGGCCTTGAGGCGGATGTGTTTGGAACTCGTCAAGAATACAGCGGAATCCGAGGGTTTCGGGTCGATAAGACTTGATTTCAGGTCGATAGGGCCTGGTTTCAAGTCGCAAGATTTGGAGGCTTGGAGGTTTTGCTGAAGTGACCAGTCAGCGATCAGATCTCAATGAAACTTGAGAGTTTGATCCTGGCTCAGAACGAACGCTGGCGGCAGGCTTAACACATGCAAGTCGAACGCTCGTGAGCGATCACGGGAGTGGCAGACGGGTGAGTAACGCGTGGGAACATACCCTCCGGTTCGGAATAACCCAGGGAAACTTGGGCTAATACCGGATACGCCCCCGGATTTAATCCGGGGGGAAAGGTTTATATGCCGGAGGATTGGCCCGCGTCCGATTAGCTAGTTGGTGAGGTAACGGCTCACCAAGGCGACGATCGGTAGCTGGTCTGAGAGGATGATCAGCCACATTGGGACTGAGACACGGCCCAAACTCCTACGGGAGGCAGCAGTGGGGAATATTGGACAATGGGCGCAAGCCTGATCCAGCCATGCCGCGTGAGTGATGACGGCCTTAGGGTTGTAAAGCTCTTTCGCTCGGGACGATAATGACGGTACCGAGATAAGAAGCCCCGGCTAACTTCGTGCCAGCAGCCGCGGTAATACGAAGGGGGCTAGCGTTGTTCGGAATTACTGGGCGTAAAGCGCGTGTAGGCGGGTCTTTAAGTCAGGGGTGAAATGCCAAGGCTCAACCTTGGAACTGCCTTTGATACTGGAGATCTTGAGTCCGGGAGAGGTGAGTGGAACTGCGAGTGTAGAGGTGAAATTCGTAGATATTCGCAAGAACACCAGTGGCGAAGGCGGCTCACTGGCCCGGAACTGACGCTGAGACGCGAAAGCGTGGGGAGCAAACAGGATTAGATACCCTGGTAGTCCACGCTGTAAACGATGGATGCTAGCCGTTGGGGAGCTTGCTCTTCAGTGGCGCAGCTAACGCTTTAAGCATCCCGCCTGGGGAGTACGGTCGCAAGATTAAAACTCAAAGGAATTGACGGGGGCCCGCACAAGCGGTGGAGCATGTGGTTTAATTCGAAGCAACGCGCAGAACCTTACCAGCTTTTGACATGTCCTGGACGGATTGCAGAGATGCGATCTTCTCTTCGGAGCCGGGAACACAGGTGCTGCATGGCTGTCGTCAGCTCGTGTCGTGAGATGTTGGGTTAAGTCCCGCAACGAGCGCAACCCTCGCCCTTAGTTGCCATCATTCAGTTGGGCACTCCAGGGGGACTGCCGGTGATAAGCCGGAGGAAGGTGGGGATGACGTCAAGTCCTCATGGCCCTTACAGGCTGGGCTACACACGTGCTACAATGGCGGTGACAGAGGGATGCGAAGGCGCGAGCCCTGGCAAATCTCAAAAAGCCGTCTCAGTTCGGATTGCACTCTGCAACTCGAGTGCATGAAGTTGGAATCGCTAGTAATCGCGGATCAGCACGCCGCGGTGAATACGTTCCCGGGCCTTGTACACACCGCCCGTCACACCATGGGAGTTGGTTTTACCCGAAGACGGCGTGCTAACCGCAAGGAGGCAGCCGGCCACGGTAGGGTCAGCGACTGGGGTGAAGTCGTAACAAGGTAGCCGTAGGGGAACCTGCGGCTGGATCACCTCCTTTCTGGATTCGGACTTCATCAAACAGAGGACATGAGGAACGGAAGGCTCACGCTTTTCGTGTCGATGTCGGCATGTTTTGTCGTCCGGCTCAGAATCAAGCGGCTCAAAGTCATGCGAGCCGCATTTGCGGGATCGCGCCGCCTTCGTCTCTCTTTCTGATTTAAGGATATGGAAGACTTGCGTCTTCGCCGGCTTTGAAAGTCTTTGCTTTGAAAGGCTTCTTTGAAAGTTTTGGGCGATCCGTGGGCTTCTTCTTTCGACCGGGCTTGTAGCTCAGTTGGTTAGAGCGCGCGCTTGATAAGCGTGAGGTCGGAGGTTCAAGTCCTCCCAGGCCCACCACGACTTGGGGCGCCGGCAAGTGTTGATGCCGGCAAGTCTTGAAACGGGGCCATAGCTCAGTTGGGAGAGCGCGTGCTTTGCAAGCATGAGGTCGTCGGTTCGATCCCGTCTGGCTCCACCAAGTCCGGACCTTAAAGGTCTTGACGACGTGTCGAGCAGATTGAAGTTTTCCTATCCTTTCCGGTGCAATTTATCAATTTCGTTGAGCGCGAGAGCGCTTAACGTGACGAAGGCCAAATGGCCGGCGAGCAGGATTCCAGTCCTCCGCCGTTCTGTCCGGCCCTCGATCTCTGACATTGTGAAGAGGAAGCGCATTCGGTCGAAGACCGGATGAGGCGAGGCGTCAAGCCGAAGGGTCCGTGAGGGTCTGAAGGCGACAAATACGTCGCGTTGTCATCTGGTCTCTCGGGCAACCAGTCGTGGGTTTGGAGCCTGACCGCTCAGATCCCCGGATGCGTTTGAAGCAAAACTGGTCTTTTCACGCCGAAGACGGCGGAAATCGGAAACCAGAAATCAGAAGTCGGAACTCGGAATGTTCGCATTCCGATCTTCTGACTTCCGACTTCCGACTTCCGTTCTCCAAGCCGCGCTTTGGCGATGAGAGCAATCAAGTGTCTTAAGGGTATCTGGTGGATGCCTTGGCGCTGAGAGGCGATGAAGGACGTGGTACGCTGCGATAAGTCATGGGGAGCCGCGAACAGGCTTTGATCCGTGAATCTCCGAATGGGGAAACCCACCTTCGATCTCTGTTGCTCCGAAGAGGCGCATGGGAATGCAAAGGAAAGCCGCACAGGGCCGACGTTTGGGTTCCGATGGGCCGGCAAGGGTCGTTTCGATAAGAGACGGCCGTTTGCGGTCTTTGGACCAACAGAGATCACAAGAAGGTATTTATTCTCTAAAATAAAATAGGAGAATAAAAGCGAACCCGGGGAACTGAAACATCTCAGTACCCGGAGGAAAGGACATCAACGAGACTCCGTTAGTAGTGGCGAGCGAACGCGGACGAGGCCAATGCTTTTGCTTGAGTTTACCAGAACCGGCTGGAAAGCCGGGCCGCAGCGGGTGACAGCCCCGTATGGATAGGGTTCGAGCGAAAAATTCGAGTAGGGCGGGACACGTGCAATCCTGCCTGAATGCGGGGGGACCACCCTCCAAGCCTAAGTACTCCTCAGCGACCGATAGCGAACAAGTACCGTGAGGGAAAGGTGAAAAGCACCCCGACGAGGGGAGTGAAACAGTTCCTGAAACCGGATACCTACAAACAGTGGGAGCGGGCTCGCCAAAGGCGAGCGCCCGGACGACAGAGGACGGACGACAGAAAGCCTGCGCGAAGCGCGCAAGACTTCTGTTCTCTGACTTCTGTTCTCTGTTTTCCGAGGGCTCACCTTTGGTGAGCCCGTGACCGCGTACCTTTTGTATTATGGGTCAGCGACTTAAAGTATCGAGCAAGCTTAAGCCGATCAGGTGTAGGCGCAGCGAAAGCGAGTCTGAACAGGGCGTTCAGTTCGATGCTTTAGACCCGAAACCGAGTGATCTAGTCATGAGCAGGTTGAAGGCAGGGTAACACCTGCTGGAGGACCGAACCGGTGCCTGTTGAAAAAGGCTCGGATGACTTGTGATTAGGGGTGAAAGGCCAACCAAACTCGGAAATAGCTGGTTCTCCGCGAAATATATTTAGGTATAGCCTCGAGATAAGGCTCCAGGGGGTAGAGCACTGGATGGGCTAGGGGGGCTAAAACCCTACCAAACCTAACCAAACTCCGAATACCTGGAAGTCATGCTCGGGAGCCACACAGTGGGTGCTAACGTCCATTGTGGAGAGGGAAACAACCCAGACCAACAGCTAAGGCCCCCAATTCACGGCTAAGTGGGAAAGGATGTGGAAATCCCAAAACAACCAGGAGGTTGGCTTAGAAGCAGCCATCCTTTAAAGAAAGCGTAACAGCTCACTGGTCTAATCAAGGGTTTCTGCGCCGAAGATGTAACGGGGCTCAAGCCGTGAGCCGAAGCTCTGGGTGGCGGAGGACAGAAGACAGACGACAGAGGACAGATGGAGGAAGAGCGACGCAAGGCGGTCGTTTCGTTTGAGGACCTGGAGGTCTTTCAGCGGGGGCGTACCGGCTGTCGCTTGAGATCCATCGCGCGAGCCTGAAGATGCCGAAGATCGAACAGCAGGCGCTGGGCGATCAGATGCGTCGGGCGAGCAAGTCCATCTGCTCCAATATTGCTGAAGGCTACGGTCGCCAGAAACAGTCGAAAGCGGAATTTAGGCGCTTTTGTTGGATGGCGATCGGATCGTCGGATGAGATGCGGGTTTGGGCGCGCTATGCGTTCGATCTCGGGTACATCGACGATGAGACCTGGCGAAATTGGCGCGACGAATACCAGATCATCTCCAAACAGCTGCAAGCCTTGTCTAGGTAAATACAAGTGTTGGCGGCTCGTTCGTGAGGTTATCCGTATTCCGTCGTCCGTCTTCTGTCCTCCGACCACGGTAGCGGAGCGTTCCGTATGCTGATGAAGGGATAGCCGTGAGGCGTCCTGGAGGCTTCGGAAGTGCGAATGCTGACATGAGTAACGACAAACACTGTGAAAGACAGTGTCGCCGAAAGTCCAAGGGTTCCTGCGTAAAGTTAATCTTCGCAGGGTTAGCCGGTCCCTAAGGCGAGGCCGAAAGGCGTAGTCGATGGGAATCACGTTAATAGTCGTGAGCCAGAGGAAAGTGACGGATCTCTTATATCGTTCGGTCTTACTGGATTGACCGGGCGGTGACGAGGTTCCAGGAAATAGCTTCCTCATCAGACCGTACCCGAAACCGACACAGGTGGACAGGTAGAGCATACCAAGGCGCTTGAGAGAATGACGTTGAAGGAACTCGGCAATTTACCTCCGTAACTTCGGAATAAGGAGGCCCTCGGGTCGCGCAAGCGGTCTGGGGGGGCACAGTCCAGGGGGTGGCAACTGTTTAACAAAAACACAGGGCTCTGCGAAATCGTAAGATGACGTATAGGGTCTGACGCCTGCCCGGTGCCGGAAGGTTAAAAGGAGAGGTGCGAGCCTTGAATTGAAGCCCCGGTAAACGGCGGCCGTAACTATAACGGTCCTAAGGTAGCGAAATTCCTTGTCGGGTAAGTTCCGACCTGCACGAATGGCGTAATGACTTCCCCGCTGTCTCCAACGTCAGCTCAGTGAAATTGAAGTCCCCGTGAAGATGCGGGGTACCTGCGGTCAGACGGAAAGACCCCGTGCACCTTTACTATAACTTTGCGTTGGCATTCGTTAAGTCATGTGTAGGATAGGTGGTAGGCTTGGAAGCCGGGGCGCCAGCTCTGGTGGAGCCACCCTTGAAATACCACCCTTGACTTCATGGATGTCTAACCGCGCCCCGTCACCCGGGGCCGGGACAACGCATGGCGGGTAGTTTGACTGGGGCGGTCGCCTCCCAAAGCATAACGGAGGCGCGCAATGGTTGGCTCAGACCGGTCGGAAATCGGTCGTCGAGTGCAATGGCATAAGCCAGCCTGACTGCGAGACCAACAAGTCGAGCAGAGACGAAAGTCGGTCATAGTGATCCGGTGGTCCCGCGTGGGTGGGCCATCGCTCAACGGATAAAAGGTACGCCGGGGATAACAGGCTGATACTCCCCAAGAGTCCATATCGACGGGAGTGTTTGGCACCTCGATGTCGGCTCATCACATCCTGGGGCTGGAGAAGGTCCCAAGGGTTCGGCTGTTCGCCGATTAAAGTGGTACGTGAGCTGGGTTCAAAACGTCGTGAGACAGTTTGGTCCCTATCTGCCGTGGGTGTCGGAGAATTGAGAGGATTTGCCCCTAGTACGAGAGGACCGGGGTGAACGTATCTCTGGTGGACCTGTTGTGGCGCCAGCCGCAGTGCAGGGTAGCTATATACGGAATGGATAACCGCTGAAGGCATCTAAGCGGGAAACCAGCCTCAAAACAAGTTCTCCCTGAAGAGCCGTGGAAGACCACCACGTCGATAGGCCGGATGTGAAAGCGCGGCAACGCGTGCAGCTGACCGGTACTAATCGCTCGTTCGACTTGATTGCTCTCGTCGCCAAGGCGCGTGCGCGCGAAGCGCGCTCAGAAGGACAGACAACCGATGACAGAGGACGGATAACCCCTTCCTTTCGTCCGTGCTCTGTCGTTATCGCCCGAAAAACCAGTTTTGCTTCGATCGGACGCCCGAGAACGGACGCCTGACGACGGAAGAGCTTAAAAGCTTCTCCGTCGTCCGACTTCCGTCCTCCGCCGTCCGACACCGTTCTTCGCCGGCCTGGTGGCCCTTGCAAGGCGACAAAGACCCGATCCCATCCCGAACTCGGCCGTCAAACGCCTTAGCGCCGATGGTACTCTGTCTCAAGACATGGGAGAGTAGGTCGCCGCCAGGCCTGCAAAGAACGGAGCCCTTCCTCTTCACGCGAGCCGGAAGTCAGAAATCGGAAATCAGAAGCCAGAGTGGCTTCCTTCCGCTTCCGATTTCTGACTTCTGACTTCTGACTTCCGCGCTTTCGCGCGGCTCGTCGCGGGGTGGAGCAGCCCGGTAGCTCGTCAGGCTCATAACCTGAAGGCCGCAGGTTCAAATCCTGCCCCCGCAACCAACCTCCCAAAACGGCGCTCCACAAAAGAGCGCCGTTTTTCTTTGCGCCACCGCGCCAAAGACGGGCGAGCCATTGTCACCCAATTTCTGGTGAAACCTCAGGCCGCCGCCCGAAGCGCCGCGATATTCGCCGCGTAAGCCTTTGGGCCGCCTTTGAACACAGCCGAGCCCGCGACGAGGACATTGGCGCCGGCGCGGGTCAGGAGCGGGGCCGTGTCGGGCGCTGCCCCGCCGTCGACCTCGATGTCGATCTTGCGTTCGCCGATCAGGCGCTTCACCCGCGCGACCTTGTCGAGCATCGCCGGAATGAAAGTCTGCCCGCCGAAGCCGGGATTGACGGTCATGACCAGAATGAGGTCGAGCCGGTCGAGCACATATTCGATCGCACTCTCAGGCGTGGCGGGGTTCAGCGCAACGCCCGCCTTCTTGCCGAGCGCGCGGATTTCCTGAAGCGAGCGGTCGAGATGCTTTGTCGCCTCAGCGTGAATGGTGATGTGGTCCGCCCCGGCCTTGGCGAACGCCTCGAGATAGGGATCGCAGGGCTCGATCATCAGGTGGCAGTCGAACGGCTTACTGGTATGCGGGCGCAAGGCCGCGACGACCGCTGGCCCGAAGGTGATGTTGGGCACGTAATGCCCGTCCATCACGTCGAGATGGATCCAGTCGGCGCCGGCGGCTGCGACGGCGCGCACTTCCTCGCCGAGCCTGGAAAAATCGGACGACAGAATCGACGGCGCCACGATGACCGGATTCGTCACGCGCCGCTCTCCTTCTCTTTGAAACACGCAGGCGAATGTCTTCCGCCTCAATGGTGGTCAGCGCGTCCAGAGTCAATTCCGGGTTCTGCCGCAAAGACGAAGGCGCCAAGTATCGCATGAGTTGTGTCTCCGGCGCGCTTGCTGCACAATCCATCGCACGCGATGCGCCCGGTCGAGGCGCCTGACGCCTTGAGGGAGGAACGAATGAGGATGCTGAACGCGCCGGACCGGCGGCAGGTCCTGTTGTCCGGACTTGCGCTCGCACTCGCGCCGCGGGCGGGGTGGGCCGAAGACGCCCGTCCGACCAAGATCGGCATCATGAACGACATGTCGAGTGTCTACTCCGACTACCAGGGGATCGGCTCGGTCGTCGCGGCGCAACTCGCGGTCGACGACTTTTCCGCCAAGATGGGCGTGCCCATCGAAATCGTTTCCGCCGACCATCAAAACAAGCCGGACGTCGGTTCTGCGATCGCCCGCCGGTGGATCGACGCCGAGAATGTCGATGTGATCATGGACCTGCCGAATTCGGCCGTCGCGCTCGCGGTCCTCGCGGTCTGCGAAGAGAAGAACAAGGCGGTGATCGGTTCGGGGGCCGGATCTTCGGTGCTGACGGGCCCGAAATGCTCGCGCAATTTCGTCCACTGGACTTACGACACTTACGCCTGGGGCGCGGGCTTGGGCAAAGCGCTGACCGAAGCGGGCGGCAAAAAATGGTTCTTCATCACCGCCGACTATGCCTTCGGCAAAGACATCGAAGCCAATTGCGCCGCCGCGGTCCAGGCCGCCGGCGGTGAGGTTGTTGGGTCGGTGCGGCACCCGATCAACACGTCCGACTTCTCGTCCTTCGTCCTCCAGGCACAGAATTCCGGCGCGGATGTCGTAGCCCTCGCGAACGCCGGCGGCGACACCAGCAATTGCCTGAAGCAAGCCCACGAATTCGGTCTGGCGGACAAGCAGAAGCTCGCGAGCCTGACGCTGAATGTGACCAACATCCCCTCGCTTGGCCTCGAAATCGTTCAGGGGGCGACGATTTGCACCGGCTTCTATTGGGACGCCAATGATGGCACGCGGGCGTTCGGCAAGCGCTTCCAGGCGGCCCATCCCAAGCACATGATGCCGAACGACATGCATGCGGGCATGTATGCGGCGACGGAACATCTGATAAAGGCGCTGGCCGTGACCAAGAGCGCCTCGGACGGCGTCAAGCTCGTCGACGAGATGAAAGCGCTCCCGACCGACGATGCGCTGTTCGGCAAGGGGAGTATTCGGGTCGACGGACGCAAGCTCCACCCGATGTATCTCTATCGCGCCAAGACCCCGGCCGAATCGAAATACGACTGGGACTATTTCGCCCTCGTCTCGACCATCAAGCCCGAGGATGCGTTTCGCCCGCTCGACAAGGGCGGCTGTCCATTCGTGAAGGCCTGATACGCGCGTCCCGCTTTCGCGTCGCCGCCGAACGTGTCACTTTCGTCGACAGCTTAAGGAGGCGATCATGAAGACCGTCGCGTTCAAAGCCGGCGAGACGATCATCTGCGAAGGTGACGAGGGCAATACGGCGTTCTTCATCGTCGATGGATCGGTCGAGGTGTGGATCGGCGAGGGAGCAAGGGCCAAGATAGTCGGCGCTCTGGGGGAAGGCGAAGTCTTTGGCGAAATGTGCCTGATCGAACCCGGGCCTCGATCGGCCACGGTCATCGCGGCGACCGACGTCGAATGTCTTGCGACCGCTTACGAGGATTTCATCGCTGCGATCGAGGACAACCCGGAACGCGCGGTCGGGTTCATGAAGACGCTGGTGCGGCGGCTGCGCCAGATGAACGAACTGATGGAAAGCGCCGACCCCGGCAGGCGCGGGCTTCGCGCGATGGTCCGGGACTGGCAGAAGTCCGTGGGGCCGGTCGAGGCCGACCCTGCCGTGTCCGCCCTCTCCTGGACGATGCTGTGGTGACCCGCGACAGCTTTCTCAATGCAATGTTGGACGAGCAGTCTTTGCTGCGAGCTCCAATTCCACCAGGCGCCTCACCGCGCGGTTGATCTCGTCTCTGGCAAAGGAAGGATGCCGCGGCAGCGCTTCCTCGCCGAGCCAGGCGATATACCTGAGCAGGCGCCTTTGCGCCTGGCGCAGAAGGTCGACGCTGGCGCCGGCCGGGATTCGGTGATCCATGCAAGCATCCACCTCATGGTCCGGGTCTACGAGGTCATTTTCGCTCAACACTGGTTCAACACGTTCCACAATGTCGAGGCGTGCGAGCAGTGTCATGTATTTGGCGATGAGGGAGCGCGCAGTTCCTGCGTCCATCGTACGTCTCCTGGCCGCCCCGCCGCCATTATACTCATGCAACCCTAGGTCGCAACCCTTGATTTGAGAATAACGGTGAAAACATTGCTTATCGCTCGACCGGAGATTGCGGAGTGACGTTAACTTATTGCCGGCGAGCTCAGTTTCGACCGCATCCACGGCGCTGCCAACAGCACAATCGGTGGAAATCAGGAAGCCTCCGGGTTGAGTGAAGCGTCGTCGCAACCTGAAACGGGCTTCCAGACGCCGCCGCCGGACTGTCGCTGCCATGCAACACCGTTTCGGGATGCGCTCGCGGGACAAAAATTCCAGCTGATTTCGGCCGTCAACTCGTGTATGAGGCGGGCGTCTCGCTTGGAATCACAGGTCCCGCGAGATCAGGCGCGAACGCAAGGAGGCCGGAATGAATTCAATTCGACGCACTTCCGGGCTCCGCCGCCTCCCGGTCCGCTTGTCCGCGCCGATGCGTCTCATTATCGCGGGCGCCCGGCTCTACTGGTGAGCGACGCCTGACGCGGCGTCCGGACGTCTGAGCGGCGAAGACCGCTTTCGCCAACACATCCCATCTCCCTTCTGGCTTGTCGGCCGCCTCAATCGGCGCCGTTCCGCCATCGCTTCCGAATCCGGCTCCGGCCGCGATTCACAATGGACCTTAAATCCCATGCTCCGTTTCTTTGAAACCAGCATCGACCCGTTTGGTGACCACGACGCCAGCATGCCGCCGGCGAGCCTCATCGGCTATTACGGACGCTATTGCCGGCAGGTCTGGCCCTTCCTCGCCGCGCTCCTGGCGATCGGCCTGATCATTGCTCTGATCGAAGTCACGATCCTGCGCTTCATCGGCGCGCTGGTCGACATCCTGCGCGCGACGCGCCCGGACGACGTGCTTCAGGCTCACGGCGGCACGTTTCTCGCCATGGCGCTCCTGATCCTGATCGGCCGTCCGCTCGCGAGCTTCACCCATGACCTCGTCGTCCAGCAGGCGATCGCGCCGGGGATGACCAATCTCATCCGCTGGCAGACGCACCGCTACGTCCTGCGTCAGTCGCTGGCCTATTTCGCCAATGACTTCGCGGGCCGCATCGCCTCCAACATCGTCCAGTCCGCTGCTTCGCTCAGGGACTCGGTGGTGCAGATCATCGACGCGCTCTGGTTCGTGACCGTCTTTGCGGTCACGTCGCTGGTGATTTTTGCCGGGACCGACTGGCGGCTCGCCTGTCCGTTGGCCCTGTGGATCGCCGGCTATCTCGCGGCGCTCGCTGTCTTCGTTCCCAGGATCCGGCGTCGGTCCGAGGAGCTCGCGCATATGCGAGCGACGCTGACCGGCCGCATCGTCGACAGCTACACCAACATCCAGACGGTGAAGCTCTTCGCTCACCTCGAGCGCGAGGACGAACACGCAAAGCAGGCGCTGGTCGATCACACCGCGGCGTTTCATCGCCAGACGCGGCTGATCACGTTCCTGAACCTGACCGTGTCAATCAGCAACAGCGTGCTGCTGGTCACCGTCGGCGCCCTTGCGGTCTGGCTCTGGACGCGAGGCACCGTGACGCTCGGCGACATCGCGATCACAACGGGGCTGGCGCTCCGCGTCGTCCTGATGTCGGGCTGGGTGATGTGGACCTCGATCGGCATCTTCGACAATGTCGGACAGGTGCAGGAGGGCATGCGCACGATCGCCCGCCCGCGCGCGCTCATCGATCGCGGCGACGCGCGCCCGCTCTCGGCCCCGAAGGGCGCCATCCGGTTCGAGAACGTCCGATTCCACTACGGCAAGGCCGGCGGCGTGATCGACGATCTCTCGTTCACAATCGCGCCGGGCGAAAAGGTCGGGCTTGTCGGGCGTTCGGGCGCCGGCAAGTCGACGCTGGTCAATCTGCTCCTGCGCTTCTACGACGTCGAGGGCGGACGGATTCTGATCGACGGGCAGGATATCGCCCGGGTGACGCAGGAGAGCCTGCGCCAGCAGATCGGCATGGTCACGCAGGATACGTCGCTGCTTCATCGCTCGATCGGCGAGAACATTCGCTACGGCCGGCCGGATGCGACCGACGAGGCGGTGATCGCTGCGGCGCGGCAGGCGCATGCGCACGACTTCGTGATGGGCCTGACCGATCCCGACGGGCGAAAAGGCTACGATACGCTGGTCGGCGAGCGCGGTGTCAAGCTGTCGGGAGGCCAGCGCCAGCGCATCGCGATCGCGCGCGTGCTGCTCAAGGACGCGCCGATCCTCGTGCTCGACGAAGCGACCTCGGCGCTCGATTCCGAGGTCGAGGCGGCAATCCAGGAGAATTTCCAGACGCTGATGGAAGGCAAGACCGTGATCGCCATCGCCCATCGCCTTTCCACCATCGCGGCGATGGATCGGCTGATCGTGATCGAGGACGGCGAGATCGCGGAGACCGGCACCCATCAGGAGCTGCTCGCGCGGGGCGAAATCTACGCCACGCTCTGGCGACGCCAGTCGGGCGGGTTCCTCGACGCGCACGCGGCGTGAGGGCGTAGGGAGGGTCGCAAAAGAGAGACCGCCCGGAGGGGCGGTCTCTCGAAATTCCATCCTTGACTTCAGTCAGCCGGCCGACGCGGAGCGCCTCTTCGCGCTGGAATATCCCGCCCAGCCGAGTCCCGCGAAGCCGATCAGCATCAGCGACCAGGTCGAAAGTTCCGGGACCGCCGTCAGCGCCTCGAAGCTCATCGATGATATGCTGTCGAACGTCACGGTGTCGCCCGACAGACCCCCCAGGGGAGAGGTTTGAAACGTTTGTATACTGAAAGACGGGGTTCCGCTGTTCAGCGGGAAAGCGGTGGTAAGGTCATAAGCGCCGAACGCCGGATTCGCCAAACCTTCCGCCGCGAACGCAGGCCCAGCTTGGTTTTGACCGAAAACGATAATATTAGCCGCGGGATTCAGGATCACTGTGTTGGAAAGGCCAGTGAAACTCCCCGAGACAACCCCACCTATGTTGAAAGTAGCGTTCAACGGCACATTTTGTATCTCGGTCCCGAATGGACCAACGTTCGCCGTGACGCCCTTGAGCGTTACATTGAAATCAACGCCGTTAAACCCTAGGGCCCCAGCAGAACCCGTAGCGACCCCAGTAAAAATGTAAGTAATGTCCTCAGCGCGCGCTACGCTTGAAAGAGCAACCATCGAAGCGACGATGGCCGCAATTCGCAGCTTCACCATAGCGAACTCCCTGCGTTGAAGGCCTCCCGGAAAACCTACGCTGCTGACCCTGCGCCAGTCAACATGAGGCGTCTGCGAAGCCGGGCGGAGAGCAACACCTCAGCGACGCGGGAGGCAGACGCGAGACGATCGCGTCGTAGCGACCCGGAGGGCAGGGTCGACGGCGCGCGGAGAAAACGAAGCAACAAATCTGAGATTCCAGTTCTTTGGGGCGCGAGGCGCAGGCAGCCAGAGACGAGGCGGCGAGCCCTCGCCCCGTCTCCCGTTCCTCCGGGAGAGAAGAGGCTATCCCTTCTTCGCGTTGGGCTGCCCTTTGCCCGTGGCGATAAGGCTGCGCAGGCTGCCGTTGATATACGAGCCCCACGCGTTCGAGCAGGCGCCGTAGCACTCGCCCTCCGGAACCAGGCCCACATGGGTGAATTTGATCTCGGTTTTGTCGCCAGCTCTCGCAATTTCAAAAGTGATGTTGGTCCCGTTCCATTCGCTTTTGTCCTCGACAAAACTGAGAGAGCTGTCCAGCACAAGCCACGTGACTTTCTTGCCGGGGACGAATTCCGTGATCCGCTGTTTGCTGTAATGGAGATCCTTGTAGCGATACGTCCACTCGTCGCCGAACTTGTCGGTGCTCCCTTCAATCTCTCCCGACCACCATCCACGAACGTTGTTGATGGCGGCGAAGGCTGCTTCCGGCGTCTGGTCGACCCTGACGGTCGTGGAGAAATTCTGACTTTTCATGATCCGTGCTCCTCTTTATGTTTGCTCTGGTCTTACCGCGCACGGGACTGCTTATCCGTGCGACTTCGGCACATCGAGCAGGACGCCGCGCAGTTGGTAATGGTCGACATAGACGCGCTGCATTTCGCGCCAGCTGCGCGGGGCGTGAGGCGTAGGCGCCCCGTCCAGAAGGCTCCCCAGAAGCGCGAAGAACGTATGCCAGCCGGGCAGAATGAGTCCGCTGCGCGCATAAGGTATGCCCTTGTGGGTGAAGATCATGCGCGTGCTCGCGCCTTCGCGGATCAGTTTGTAGCGCACGACTGAATTCTGCGTATCGGCGTTGCTCCAGCTGAATTCGAGGGTCCTCGGCGGATCCCAGATGAGGATCCGCCCCGTCATGGGTTGGACGCCGCCGATCATGAGGTCGATGCGGCCGCCAGCGTGCGGTTCGACGCGCGCGGCGCCCATCCAGTCCTTGAGTCGCTCGGGTTCCGTGAGCGCGCTCCACACCGTCTCGACGGGACGGGGGTAGAGGCGCTCGAACCGCAGATCGAGATCCTCGCCGTGCTGCTCGAATGTTCCCAGCGCCTGGGTGTCCTGCACATCGTGCATGTCAATCACTCCGGTTGAGGTGATCGCCGAGGGCGTCGAGCTTCGCTGACCAGAACGCCCGGTATGGCGCGAGCCAACGATCGAGTTCGGCCAAAGGCGCGGGGTCGAGGCTGTAGAGACGTCGCGGCCCGTCGATCCGAATGCGCACCAGCCCGGCCTCGCGAAGCGTCTTGAGATGTTTGGAGATGTTGGGCTGGGGCAGGCCGAGCCTCTCGACCAGCGCGCCGGCGGGTTGCTCGCCGTTGCGCAGGAGCGCGAGAATCTCGCGGCGAACGGGATCGGCGATGGCGGTGAAAGTCGTCATGGCCAGATATTCTCACAAAGGCATATTCCTGTCAAGGCATATATTCGGCCGGCCTTCACCAGGCGAGATTCCGCGGCGACCTTCAGTGCGATCGGGCGAAGCCACGAGCGATCGTGCTGTGTGGCCGCTCACAGCGCCGCTTTGGAAACTCTGCTAGCAACGCAAGTAAGTTTAGAAACGGGCGACGCGGGGGGTACCATCGATGAAGAGGCGCATCCTTTCTCTGCTCGCGCTCGTGCTTCTTGTCTCCAACGCGACGCTCGCCCATGCCGCCACATGGTCGACGACGGATCTTCGCTCGGGCGCCGCGCTCCCATCCGGCACGGTGACGGTCAATCATGTGACGGTCACATGGCAGGTCGGAAACTATCTGTCGTCGCAGGGCCTTCGCATCTACGGGCTTCTCTGCACCCCGACCTCGCTTCCCGGTCCCCACCCGGTGGCGATTCTCAACCACGGGCTCGAGCCCGTGCAAATCCTTCCTCCCTTTCCTTTCTTCTATTACAAAGCAATCGAAGGGAACGGCTGGGTGGGTTGCACCAACATGGCCGGAAGCGGCTGGCTCACCGCGATCACGACCTACCGCGGTGAGATGATCGGCGATCCGATGAACAGCGGCTTCCCTGCCCCCTATACGACCTTCAACGAAACGTCCGACGGCGGGCTCGAGCTTTGCCTTGGCGAAGTCGACGACGTCCTCAACCTGCTCTCCGCCGTGACCGCGTTGCCAAATGCAAACGCAAACCAGGTCTTTATGTGGGGCCATTCGCATGGCTCGTGCATCACCGAGCGCGCGATTGAGCGCGGCGCCAAGGTTCAAGTCGCGGTTTCAATCGACGGTCCGACCGACTTCACCACGTGGGCTGGCAACAATCCGGTCCTTGCGCCGACTGTGGCGGATCAGGACGCGCGCTCGTCCGCCTGGGCGACGAACAACCCCGCCAAGCTCGCCACTGTGAAGTTTCTCCGGATCCAGGCAGAAGCCGACGCGGTTGTCCCTCCGGCTCAGGCCTGCGAGCTCGTTTCGCAGCTCCCGGGAAGCGCGAACTACTACCTCTATTCCGCCATCACCCCTCCGGGCGTCTACTGGGGGTCGCCCAAGGAGTGCGCCGCCTATTCGATGCCGTGGAGGAAAGGCCAGCTCCTTCCCGACGAGGTCCCGGGCCGCCAATGGGCCTCGCCGACACTGCTCGTGTATAGCGGCCTCACGCATTTCACGATCCCGGAACATGCTTGGCCCGAGCTGAGAAGCTTCGTCAACGCCGTCGCCGGCGGCGGGGCTTGGCACGCGTCGATTCCGAGCTACACTCCGCTCGAGAACTGACCGACCCGCCGCGCCGGGGACTGCTTCACACCCCGCTCAGCGCGGATTTGCTGGCTTCAGGTTCGGCGGCCTTCCCGGGCCTGGATGACGCGATCCAAGACGGCGGAAACGATCAGCCCTGCGCTCGCTCGCCAGCCGTTCGCGATTGCCTCGCGCCGCGACCGGCCCGGGAGCCCCGCCCGGGCGTTGCGCGCCAAGGGCGAGCGTAAAAGCGGCGCCGAGACGCCAGAGCGAACTTGACGCCCGTCGGCCCGGCCACACTGTGTCCACTAGGACACATATGGGTTTTATCAGCTACTCCGGATAGGGAGCCGCAGAACGGCCGTTTTCCTGACGGGAAAGGGCCGTGTTCCTGGCCCGGAAATAGGCTTGCCGATCGAGTTCGGGAAACAGCGATTTCCGCCAAGGGGCATGGCAATGAAAGGTCTCACTGGTGCGCCGCGGCGTACCCATCGCCGGAGCGATCTTCCGAACGCCCTGCGCAAGGCGGCGCGCGCTATTTTGGATGAAGCGGGCCCGGACGGCATCGGCTTGCGGCAGACGGCGCGCCGCGCCGGAGTGCCCGTGGCGGCGGCCCAGCGCCATTTTGCAAGCAGGGAGGATCTTCTTGCGTCGGTCGCGGCGGAAGGGTTCAGAGAGCTCGCCGTCGCGATGGACACGGTTGCGACCGGGAGCGATCCGCTCGGCGAAGTCGGCCTCGCCTACTTTGATTTCGCGCTACAGAAGCGTGGTCTCTTTAGCTTGATGTTCGGCCGCATTTTGGTCGAACGGGCGAAACACCCGGAGCTCAATGGGGCGGCGGGCGCGGTCTTCAGTTTGCTTCAGCGCATTGCAGTCAGCGCCGAGGAGCAGCCGCGCGAAGTCGGCGCGCCGGAGATAGCCCAGGCAATGGCGTGTGCGCAGTAACCGTCCACGGCCTCCTCGCAGAGACCATCAGACCGCACATCTAGCGCGCGCCCGGGTGTATTCCCGTCAGGCGCGATATTGCGAGATTGCGACGGCTGCCTCGAGCGCGTCAAATACGGCCTGTCCCGCCTGGATGTCGGCGTCGGCTTCCTCAAGACTGTAGAGGAACGCCCGTCGGGCGGCGGCGAGGGCCGAATCGAGGTCGTCGCGCGAATGGCGAGCCCCGATCTTGAGCATGACGGCTGCGCCTTGGACTGCCTGTGGGTCAATATGTCCGACTGTCGGGCCCCCCCAAGAGACTGGCGGCAATAGTGTCGACTGGCGGTCCTCGGCGTCAATGCGCATATGATAACCCCCGGGCTGCAATCTCTGCACGATCTGCGTTGGTTGGTTGTCCCCACAACCAGGACGAAGATGCTATTCGTATAGTAGTGAACTATTTATCCGTGAACACCAAGGCATGATGGGAGTCAAGCAGCAGTTTGTCAAATTAAAGGTTTTTTTGGCGCTCCCATTCGGTCGGCTCCTGCCTCAGACGCCGGCCTTCTCCAACCTTCTTGCGCGCGGGTGTTCGCCGCAACGTCTTGCACTTAAGGGCGAAGGAACGACAGGCCGCGCGGCCGTCGAACAGAGAGAGAACAAGGGCTTCCGTAAAATCAGAATCCGTGCTAGTCTTGCCAGAAGGCTGGCCCAGTGGTTCCTCCTCCCCGGAGACGGGTCCGCGACAGGAGGGTAAGGAGTGGAAATCCGGAAGCGGTTGCAGCTATCTGAGCCTAACAGCTTCAAATCGTTGGCTTTGTTACGAGAGCCTCGCGACGGCGCGCGGGCCGGCGCTTGGCGGAAGCCGGGAAGGCAAAAATTTTTTTCGCGCTTAAGCGCCGTAACCCACTGATAAGTCTCGTTTCGGCGTGAGAAAGGAAAGTGCTAGCGTCAGCGGGAGACCCCCCGGCTATGCCGGGGTGGCAGTAGCAGTTTGACGTTTCCTGCAGTCCATCAGCGGAGTTCCAACGTGAGCAGCCACTCACACGAAAGGAACTCCGCCGATGAACGAGTACGAGAGCCTAAGCCACACGACTTGGGACTGCAAATATCATGTTGTCTTCATCCCGAAATGTCGCCGCAAGACGTTGTATCAGGAGTTGCGCCGGCATCTGGGCGAAGTGTTCCGCAGGCTTGCGCTTCAGAAGGAATCGAAGGTCGAAGAAGGGCATCTGATGCCCGATCACGTGCACATGCTGCTATCGATCCCGCCGAAATACGCGGTGTCGCAGGTGGTGGGTTTCATCAAGGGCAAGAGCGCGATCCACATGGCCCGGGTTTATGGAGAGCGCAAACGCAATTTCGTGGGGCAGCACTTCTGGGCCCGGGGATTCTTCGTCAACACGGTCGGGCGCGATGAGGAAGCCATCCGCGCCTACATTCGCAATCAAGAGAAGGAAGATAAGAGGCTCGAGCAGATGAACCTCTGGCGCTGACAAGCCGCCTTGGGCGGCTCCAAATTCGAGGGGCCGCGTCAGCGACCCCTTCCGCCGCTTCGAGCGGCCCCAATCCTAAAGCCCCCGGCTTTGCCGGGGGATACTGTACCTCTTGCCAGAAGGCTGGCCCAGTGGTTCCTCCTCCCCGGAGACGGGTCCGCGACAGGAGGGTAAGGAGTGGAAATCCGGAAGCGGTTGCAGCTATCTGAGCCTAACAGCTTCAAATCGTTGGCTTTGTTACGAGAGCCTCGCGACGGCGCGCGGGCCGGCGCTTGGCGGAAGCCGGGAAGGCAAAAATTTTTTTCGCGCTTAAGCGCCGTAACCCACTGATAAGTCTCGTTTCGGCGTGAGAAAGGAAAGCAAAAGAAAGGAAAGGGGGGGAGAGGGGGGCGTACGGGACGCAAATCCGCCAGGCACGCAGGAGTTGATCTTGATGTCGCTACCAAGTTCTAAACGGAATCTTTGAATGCACCACGTGGAACCCTTTCGATGGCGACGACGTGTCATAAAGGTCATGCTTTATCAATAGGCCTACAATGGCCTGCATTGATGCGCCAGGATACGGGCAAGGTCCAATCGTTATAGATGCCATTACGTCCTGCCAATACTCTGGGTGTAGTTGTCCCTGTCGATCACGGCATAGCTCTATTTCAAAATACGGAGTGAGCATGGAGTGTCCGGCTCTAAATTCGAATCCTCGATCATGATATAGCTTAATTCCAGTAACCAGTCGCCATTCACGCTCTTCGTTAAATCCGGCATCCTTGAAAAAGGCCCCGAAGTCCAATAATCGACGTTGAAAATATTCTGCTTCCCTTCGAAAATCGCCGCGGCCACGGCGTGGCCGCCTTACGAGGAGCGCGCGGTTGTCCTCAAGATTAGCGATAGAATCGTCTATTAGATTTTCAATTATATCCGCCTGAAGACCTAAATCATAGATGCATCGTGCTAAACGGCCGCCCTCTATCATTGCTAGTCTTGTTAACGAATCGGAACGAAAGCCGATCGCAACTCCTCCTCCACCGCCTGCATATCCTCGCCATTGACTTAATAAATCAGAATTCTCGCAAAACGAAGTGACACAAAGATTTGCGTTGAGAATATCGTCGAGCTTGTCATAAATATGCTCCAACATTTCAACTATAATTGTAGTTCTACGTCCATCTATCCGTTCCATTAGCTTTGATTTCGCAATCTTAATTGTCATATGAAATTCGGCTGTGTCATTGAGGTATTGAACCTTTGTCGCCCAAAGTTGCTTTGTCTTTAATATTCCAGTCAGGCCGCTTTGATTAGTGTAATGATACAGAATCTCAGGCGGCTTTCCGGCCAATAATTCGTCAATAGAAATCTTTTCAACAGCCATGGGAGTACCTTCTCTGGCAAATTCTTTGGCCGATCATCGTTTGACCGGAACGAGTCGCGGCTGGCCCGATTGGCCCTTCGTGAAGCTATACAGATTGCACATGAAGGCGGATTATGCAGCGAGGGCGCGAAGGGGCAACGGGGGGAAATGCGGTCCACACTGCGGTTATTCGCGAACGCGATCTTCGGCAGGATTCCCGGTAAACCCGGCCGCCTCGACACGGCCACCCGCATGGCGCTGGATGCTGACTTCAGCGACCGCCGCGAGCCCGCAACGCCGCCGCGCGAGCCTCAGAGGAAGGTCACCCCGATCGAGGGGCCTGAACGCATCCTCGGCAAGGGGAAATAGATGCGTCATCTATTAGGCGCGACCCTCATCATCGGCCTTGTCATGCAGGCCGGCGAGGCGTTCGCCTATGCTTGCAACAACCGCCACTACGTGAACGTCTCCGGGCATCTCGTTCATTCGCCGTCGTGCGGCAACGAGCATCTGAGGCCCACGGCCGGGTGTCGTGACGGGAGTATCAGCTACTCGGAGCACCACCGCGGGACTTGCTCGCACCACGGGGGTGTTTCGCACTGGGACTGATTCTGAGGACGGTATCATTGAGGTGTCGCGGATGCGTGCTCGTGTTCTGTTGTGCGTAGCTTGGACCTTCGGGCTTAGCTGTGTCAGCATCGCTTCAGCCCGAGCACAAGGTCCAAGCTTCGATTGCAGCAAAGCGCGCCTTCCCGACGAAATCGCGATCTGCCGAACGCCGGAACTGGCCGAGTTTGATAACGTAATAGCGGCGGCCTACGCCTACCTCAAGACAACTCGCGGCAGGGCGTACGCAGATCAAGTTGGTATTCCGTTTTGGCGGTTGAGGCAGGCCTGCCAGTACGACGTTGGGTGCATACGACAAGTCCAAATGCAGGCCATCAACGCCTATCAGGCCGCTGGCGCGCCTATTGTCGCGCCGCAACGCAGTTTCCGCTGCAAGCAACGGGCAATCAAGGCGATCCGTCGACCGAGTTACACCTATGCCGGAATTAAGCCGACGCATCCGACAGGATCGCGCATTGTTCGAATGTCATCGTCCAATCGAACAATGTGTCTGTGTCTTGTCACCGCGTACAATACCCGCGGCTTAGCCCTGATGGACGTTGGGCGGTTCAACGAGGCTGTCGATGACTTCACCTTCGTCATCAGGCACGAACCACGGATTGCCGGATTCTTTGACAACCGCCAAAATGCCTTTCGTCGAAGCGGTCAACTCGACGACGCTCTTAAGGACGCCAACGAGGCGATCCGATTGGCTCCTACTTACTCGTTCGTTTTTCGAGGCCGAGCGAACGTCTATAACGACATGGGCAAGTTCGATCTTGCCGCGCTCGATTACGATCAGGCGATCCGCTTAGCACCTGATCACCGCGGCCTCTTTATAGACCGAGGCAAGATTTTCCGATCGCAATCGAAATTCGACCAGGCAATCTCAGATTTCTCTCACGCGCTCGACCTCGACAAGAAATGGACTGCGGCCTACCGAGAGCGCGGCTTGACCTACAAGATGACGGGCCAATCCCAGCCGGCGGTCGAAGACCTGACTGCCTATGACCGGTTGGAGCCGGGCGATCAGGAGGTAGCCCACGCTCTCGCAGAGCTAGGACTTCGCGAGCCGGCTGCGCAGACAGGAAGCGCGCCACTGCAAAGTACGCCCCAGCCGGCGGAGTCACCCGCACAAGGCTCGGGGGCATCCGTTGTGCCAATGGAAGCCGAGGGCGGGACGTTGTTGTCCCCGTAAGAATCAACGATCAGATCACTCTCAAGTTCATAATCGACAGTGGAGCTTCCGATGTGAGCGTTCCTGCCGACGTCTTTATGACGCTTCTTCGGACCGGTACGATCACCGACGCAGATTTTCTCGGCAGTCAAAAATATCGATTGGCAGATGGCTCAACTGTTCCATCGCAGCAATTCGTAATCCGCTCGCTGAAGGTTGGCGATCGGACGCTGAACGAGGTGACCGGTAGCGTCGCGCCCGTAGAAGGAACCTTGCTTCTTGGCCAGAGCTTTTTGCGACGTTTCAGATCGTGGTCAATCGATAACCAAAAGGGAGCGCTTATTCTGAACTAGGCTAACTCGACGACAGCTACGTCGACTGAGGCCCCTCAATCCGCTAGCGAAGACCGGAACATGCATGGGTTGGATGAACACTTTTCGGTTTTAGAGCGCGGCGCTCTCTACTCCTTCCGGGATTGGCCCAACCCTGACGTGCCGAAGCACGGCGCGGTGTCTACACGATCTGGCACCAAGACGAACGATTCATATATGTTGGCATGTCGGGGCGCGCGATCACGAAGGACACGGCGACGCGGAACACACCTTCGGGATCTACACCCGCCTTCGAAGCCACGCGAGCGGACGCCGCAGCGGTGATCAGTTTTCCGTGTACGTCGCCGATCGTCTCGTTCTGCCGACGCTATCGCAGTCCGAAGTCGGTCGATCGCTGCTGGCGAGCATCAGATGGACGCTTTCGTCCGACGTTTTATCGTTAGCACCTAAGCTATCGATTTGTCGTCGTTCCTAACGGCGTTACGGCTTTCGCGACCGAGGCCACGATCAAGGCCGGCGATTGGAGTACGGCAAGCCCTTTATCAATCCTGAATTATGACCCCTGGCTATGGCTTGATCCGGCCGAAACGCCATGATCCGAATGAAGCGCCTAAAAACGCTGATTCTCAATCGCCGCGGTGGCGAGCAAATGAAACCAAAAAAGCAGCTGCTCGAAGCATGGGAAGCCGCCGATGCGTTGGGCCACGCGTGGTTGGTATTTGCCTGCCCAAGAAACAAGAAGAGGTATTTTGAGCTACAGCGCAAAGGCGAGCATCACGGACTACAGAGCCACATGGAACAGGAACTCATATGGCGCATCTCCGATGGCGAATTTCAAGCGTTTGGCATCGAAGATGGAAGCGACGCCGGCCCGATACATATCCCAAGATACTACTTTTCGAAGACCGCGCAGGTCGATTGGGACAGGGAGACCGTCGAAGCACTCGGCAAAAAATTCCATCAGGTTAAAGTCCAATGTGAACGTGAACCAGAATCGCCAAAGGAAGTGCCACTGAGCGAGCCATGGCCGCCCCCCTCTCATCATCGATCCGCGTGAGATCTCAGCTAAACGGGAGCAAGAACGTTTACACGGGATCCCGGAGGGCGAGCTAACGAACTCTTGGCAACCCGACAAGATGATGGATCAAGGAGGGCGAGAAGCGCACACGAAACGCTGCCAGACGAGGCAGCGCTATCAGGCAAGCGGTCAATCCAAACGGGGCTGAGAACCGACAGACGATAGGTTTGCAAGCAAGCAAGTGTCGTCACGCAAACCGCGACCAGGACGACCACTTTTGGTGCCCAAGGTTTGCGAAGTAGTCCGCGAACTGAATGCTCGCGGCGGATTCACCAATCTGCTCAAAAAGGAAGTGGAAACACTTGTCCGCAAGAGAGCAAAGGAACAGTTTCCAGAATTATCTCCCAAAGCAGGTCGACCGTCGAGACACACTATAGAAAAAGCTCTTGCTTTGGAGGGATGGCCGCCCGCTAGGGCATAAAGGGCAAAAAGGGCAAAAAGTCCGTATCTTCTCTCGGTCATGTTTTTTTGGACTTAATTCCACTAGCTCGGCGGCGCTTCTTAGTGCTCCGATACTCCCGTCTGCCAAGCACGGGACTCGGAAATGCTTGCGAGAACACTTTCCCCTCTAGTTCGCCACCACATAGAACGGATTGGCTCGCCGCCTTCGCCTGTCCAAACCTCGCTTAGGGCTGAGGGCGGGCCATGAGCGCCAGCTCCCTATTTCGCAAAATCCGCGACGCCGCGGTTTCGCTTGGCCGCTCGGAGCGAACGGCGACGCGCAAGGCGCGGCTTCTCGAGCGCGTCCTTCTCCGATTCACCGGCTCACGCCCGAACAGAACGTCAAGCTGGGCCTTTCGCGCGAAGGCGCGCCATTACGTTTTGAAGGACGCAAAGCGGGTAACGAAAGCGACGCCGACGATAAGCGCGCGGCAGTTCGAGACCAAACGCGCGCGCGAGCTATTCGGTCTTACGCCCGAACAAGGCGACGCAAGCCCGCCGCCAGGGCGCAATTCGCTACGTGTCCGCCGACCAACGCGAGCGCGTCGCCAAGGCGGCGATCACGCGTGAAGAAACGAAGGTCATCGCGGAGATCAAGAAGCTTCGCGCTTCCGGCGAGCACGTTCCGAGCAACTCGCCCGACAAAAGACGCCATGGAAGTTGGTACCCGATCTCTGCGGACGCTGAGCGCCGCTATCGCGTCATAAGGCGGCGGAAGCTCGCTGGCGAGCACATCCCGGACGGCGAGTGGCACTGGTTCATCGACTACGCTCGCCGCTTCAAGGACCCCCGCTACGAGCTGCTGCGCGGCTCGCCAGGCGCGTTCGGCTTCTCGCTGGTCGTCTAGCCCACTTGGAGCTTGTCCAGATGAAGACTCCGCCAAGCCGAGGGACGGCGCGCGCCCGCCGTTCCCCCGAATGTCGAATCGCCCCCGGCGAACGGCCCCGACCGCCGATCAGTCGCCCCAAATCCTCCAGACGCAACCGGCCGTCGGCGAGGCAGTCAGCGCCCGATCTGAGCACGCACGAAAAGCGGTCGCGAGCAAGGCGGCTATCGCGCGCGCCGCTCCGCTGACGATGCCTTCCGAGAAAGGAGCGCGAGCGCGTCAAGGAATGGCGGCGCAACAATCCCGACAAGACGCGCGCCCAAAAAACAAAAGGCGCGTTCCGCCAACTACCATCGGCCTTTCGTCGCGATCGACAGCGAGGGCCAGGATTACCCGGGCGCCGACATCGTCTATGACGGCGTGCGCTATCCCCAGCATGCGACCTATCTTGGGGCGCGGCGCCGGACGATGGCCGGCCGCCTCTTGGTTGACGGCGGCCGAAACCCGCGGCCTCGACAAGCGGCCCTCTGGGCGCAGTCAAAATCTGGATTGGCTGCTCGATCTTCCCGAGCCATTTCGGACGGGAGCCGTCTTTGTCATGTTTTCGTTCGGCTACGATGTCACGCAAATTCTCAAGCATCTTCCCTATGACAAGGCATGGGAGATCGTAAAACGCAAAACCTACCCGGACGACAACGGAGGAAGCGCGGTAGCATCGGCCACGCGCCAGTATTTTGGAGAGAATACGCAATCAGCTACGTCAAAGGAAAATCCATCGATCTTTGGCGACTCGCTGGATCCGGAGAGCCCTTCGCAACGACGAGGCGATCAAATACGCCGCGCACATCCGGATTTATGACGTGTTCGGGTTCTTCCAGTCCTCGTTCAGCGCGGTCGTCGAAAGCATGGTCGATAGCGGCCGGGCGTCGCCCGAAGAAGCCGCTTTCATCGCGGCGATGAAGGACCGCGCGACCAATTTGCGAACGAGCAAATCGACAAATCAAGGCGTACACCACACTCGAATTGCGGCTGTTGGCGCGCATGATGGGCGACTTACGCGAAAAGGCTTCGATCGAAGAGCCTTGCATTTGCGCCATTGGCACGGGGCAGGCGCTGCGGCGTCAGCATTAATGGAAAGCGAGAAGCTGAAAAGGCATTATGGACCTGATATCGCCGCGTCGAATATCTCACCCCAACGAGAAGCCGCACATCACGCCTACTTTGGCGGGCGAATTGAATTGCTCAAACAGGGCTACGTCGAGGATGTTCAATTGCACGTCTATGACATTGCCTC
>CAWBBW010000044.1:0-15481 GCA_963787135.1 uncultured Alphaproteobacteria bacterium
GACAGGAATTGTATGCGATCCGCTCGTGCGCACAGTCCTCGCAGCGCTCGACGTGTCCGCCGAGCGCGGCGGTGCGACAGGTTTCGATCGCCGACATGACCTTCAGACTGGGCGGGGCTGACGTGACCGGCGTTGGCCTTTCGCCACGCCGCCCCGTGAGCGCGAAAGACGTCGGCGACCCCCGGACTGCGATCCGGGGGCCGCTGCACGCGACCGTCAGGCGGGCGGCGTTTTCTTCGTCAGCTTGACGTTGAGCCGGTCCAGCGGACTCTTGATGTCGCGGACCGTGCTGACGGCGACGCGGGTGTAGAGCGCCGTCGTCTCGAGCTTCGCGTGCCCGAGCAACACCTGGATCACGCGAATGTCGACGCCCTGCTCGAGCAGGTGGGTCGCAAAGCTGTGCCGCAGGGTATGGGGCGAAACGCGCTTGGAGATTCCAGCCAGGTCTTTGGCGGCGGTGACGGCGCGGTTGAGCTGGCGCGGCGTTACCGGATTGATCGGGTTCTGGCCGGGAAACAGCCAGACCTGCGGCCGCGCCGCGCTTCCACCATTCGCGCAGGAGTTCGAGCAGTTGCGGCGACAGCATCACATCGCGATCCCGCTGTCCCTTGCCCTGCTCGACCCGGAGCATCATGCGCCCACTGTCGATGTCGGACACCTTCAGGTTGGCGACCTCGGACACCCGGAGGCCCGCGCCGTAGGCGACGCTGAGCGCGGCCTTGTACTTGAGACCCGGCGCGGCCTGGAGGAGACGCGCCACCTCCTCCGGACTCAGCACGACGGGCGCCTTGCGCGGCGTGGACACGATCCTCAGAGGGCGAACGAGGTCGGGCCGTTCGAGCGTCTCGGTGAAGAAGAACCGCAACGCGGAGATGGCGGAATTGATCGTCGCCGCGCCGATTTGTTGCTGGGCCATGTGCAGTTGAAAGCGGCGAAGGTCCTCGCTCGTCGCCGTATCCGGAGAACGGCCGAGGAACTTCGTGAACGTCCTCACGTGCCGAACGTAGTCCTTCTGAACCTTCTCCTTGAACCGCCGCGCCGTCATGTCCTCGATCATGCGCTGCCGCAACAGGCTGATGGAATGGTCGGACATCGAAAGCTCCTGTCTCGCATGGGGTTGAACCCCACGATCTTGAGACAGGCCGAGTCTTCCCGTTGTCCTTACCCGTACACCCCCTCCGCTCGCTCGCCGCCCATACCGCGCGAGCGGTTTAGTCCTTTAGCGCGCCCCTGCCATTCGAGTACGAAGCGTTCGATTTTGACTGCGCTGGCTCCTGTCGCGGAACTTCGCTAAGACGCGTCGAACACCCGTTCTCGTCTCTTTCGAAGTCTCTCCTTGCTGCCCATCTTTCGCCCCGCTGTCGCGCTTGCCGCCTTCGTGAGCCTGACCCTCTCCGCCGCTGCTGCGGACTGCGCCTTCCGGGCGGGGTCGGCTGTGACTCCGGCGGCGATCGGCGACTATCGTCCGGTGCTGAAGTCCTGCGAGGCCGCCGACGGGCGCCGCGCGATGTCGATCCGCGAGATGACGATCGGCGGCGAGAGCGTGACGCTTCTTGCCGACCCGGAGGCGCTGACGACCCGACTCGAGCGCCTGGCCTGCTGGACCTGCCGCGACGCCGGCGATGAGGAGCTGGTTTCGACCCGCATGGGTCGGGCGATCGCCGCTTCGGCGGAAGCGCCTGGCATTACCCATCGCGGCTTCCTTCAAAACGCCGGATTGACGCGCGGCGCAACGTCAGGCGCCTTCCTCACCGGCGACCTGTGCCCGAGCAAGCGGCCGCTCGATCGCGCCTTCTTCGCCCGTCTCGCCGCATCGGGCCCGCATACCCCGGTCGCGCTCGCGGTCTCGGGCCTCTGGCTCACCCATCATGAGAACGACTTCCACTGGCTGATCGCCCAGCGCGACGCGGGCGCGCTCGACATCGTCTGGGTGGACCACACCTACACCCATCCGTATCGGCGCAAGCTCGCCGACGCGTCGAACTTCCTTCTGACCAAAGGCGTCAACCCGGAGAACGAAATTCTCAGGACCGAAAAGCTCATCATCGCCAACGGCGAGACGCCGTCGCTGTTCTTCCGCTTCCCCGGCCTGGTCTCGAGCGATCCGCTGATGGAGGCGGTGCGCCAGTTTCATCTTGTGACGCTCGGCGCCGACGCCTGGCTTGCGATCGGGCAGAAGCCCGGACCCGGCTCGATCGTGCTCGTCCATCCCAACGGCAACGAGCCCTTCGGCCTCAAAGTCTTCTCGGCGGATGTGGCGCGCGGCGCGATCCCGAAGCCGCTCGAGCCGCTGACCGCGGCGCCGGAATAGTCGGAAGGCCGATCCGCCGCTTGGCGGCGGCAGCGGCGCAGACTATTGGCAACCATTCTGTCGGGCGGGGAACTCATTCGTATGAGCAAAGAGTTTGCACTCTTCGTTGGGACCTTCACCACGCTGCTGGCGATCATCAACCCGCTCGAAGTGCTGCCGGTTTATCTCAAGCTGCTCGACGGCGCAGACGACGCCATGCATCGGGCGGTGGCGTGGAAATCGAGCCTCTATGCGCTCCTTCTCTGCTTCTTCTTCCTGATCTTCGGCACGCTGCTCCTGCGGCTGTTCGGCGTTCCGCTCAGCATGATCCGTATCGTCGGCGGAATCATCCTGATGAAGATCGGCTTCGAACTGTTCTCTCCCCCCGCGCAGGGAGGCGGGATGGTTGGGGGAAGCGCCGATCGGGATAAGGACAACATCGCCTTCGTGCCGCTCGCGATGCCGCTCATGTTCGGGCCGGGCGCGATCGCCACGGTCCTTGGGATCACGTCGACCATCCGGCAGCAATCCTCAGAAGAGGTCGCCTCGTTCGCGGCCGTCGCCGGGGCGATCGTCGCGACGATGCTCGTCACCTACCTCTGTCTTGCCTATGCCGACAAACTCACGCGGTTCCTTGGACCGCTGGGGATCGATGCGACGACCCGCATCGTAGGCTTTTTCGTTTCGGCGATTGGGGTCGGCCTCATCTTCAACGGCGTCATCGAGGCGCTTGAGACCCACGGCGTCACGTCGCTGCACTGACTGACCACGGCGCGTAGCCGAGGTAAACCGACTGTCGACAATTGCTTCCATAAATCAGAAGTCTATGGTATTGTCGCCCCACGACCGGACAGAGGCGCCCTTCGATCACCGCGAGCCGCAAAAAGTTAAGGTTAATGGCGCGCAGAGCGCCAGATTCTGCCGTAACCTGTTGAAACATATAGATTCTATATTTTCATTTCCTTGTGCCGGATTTTCATTTCCTTGTGCTGCGTTTTCGTTTCCTTGCGCTTTGACTTTCAATTCCTTGCCTCCCGCCAGACAGCCGGCCGCGTCGAAAAAAGCGACACTTTTTGGCGCCTAACGCTTTGAAAACGTTGCCGCGCCTCCAGAAGTGCAGGGCGCTGTCGAACACGGCGTCCCTACGGGCTCGCTCCAAGCTATGACGATTCCGTCAAAGCCCGACGCGCTCTAATAGCCCTGCGCGACCTCGTCGGCGTAAGCTGGCGCGTGCGCGATGGTTACGCTCGCGGCGGCTCCGCAAGCCATGGTGAGCGCTACAAGAAGAATAAGCAGGCTACGCATCGTCGTCCCCATGCCCTGCTACAACACCCAGCAGGCAGGAAATGTTTCGCACTGTCCCGGCAAGCGCGCTGTGAGCGCCGTCACGCCGCTTGAACTGCCCGTACGTGTGTATTGCGGTGGGCGTCTTTTTACTGCCCAACCGCGGCGCCGTCTCTCCGGTGCGCGGGAGATGGTCGCGCATCTATCCCCGCCCTACGAACGGCATCTTGGTCGCCATGATCGTCATGGTGAGGATGTTGGTGGTGAGGGGCAGGCTCGCCATGTGGACGATTGCCGAGCCGACCTCGTCCGGGTCCATCGTCGGCTCGACAGCGATCCGGCCGTCTGCCTGCGGCACCCCTTGCGTCATCTTGAAGGCCATCTCGGTCAGCGCATTGCCGATGTCGATCTGGCCGCAGGCGATGTCGTGGGCGCGTCCGTCGAGGGCGATCGATTTGGTAAGCCCGGTGATGGCGTGCTTCGTCGCCGTATAGGGCGCCGAAAACGGCCGCGGCGCGTGGGCCGAGATCGAGCCGTTGTTGATGATCCGGCCGCCGCGCGGGCTTTGGCGCTTCATCAGGCCGAAGGCGGCCTGTGCGCAAAGAAAGGCGCCGTTCAGATTGACGTCGACCACCGCCTTCCACTGCGCGAATGTCAGTTCATCGAGCGGGACCGCGGGCGCGCCAAGACCGGCGTTGTTGAAAAGAAGGTCGAGCCGGCCGAAGTCCCGTTCGATGGTTGCAAACAGGGTCTTCACCCCCTCCGGATCGCTGACGTCGCCTGGCGCGGCGATCGCCCGGCGCCCGAGGCGCAGGATCTCGCCCGCGGCCTGGTCCAGCTTGTCGCGCCGGCGGCCGGTGACCGCCACGTGCCAGCCGGCGCGCGCAAGCGCCATAGCCGTCGCCTTGCCGATTCCGGCGCCGCCGCCCGTGACCAGCGCAAACCGCTCGCCGTCCATGTGTTCCTCCCGTCAGATGACCCGTTCGCGGGCGAGATCCGGCGCCATTCGCCAGACGGCCGCGCCGAGCACGACGCCGCCGCCGAGGACGGTCGCAGCGCCCGGATTCTCGCCGAAGGCAAGAAACACCCAGATCGGCCCCAACACAACATCGAGCAGGCTGATGAGCCCCGCCTCCGCGGACGGAATGAACTTCGCGCCCTCCATGAAGAGGACGAAGGCAAGCCCGATGGTCGTGAGGCCGAAGACGAAGAGGACGCCCATGTCAAAAAGGCCGATCGGCGGATGCGGCGAATTGAAGAGGCCGAAGAGGCCGGAGCCCAACGCGCCGATGGCGTTGACGGCGATGATCGACGCCCCCGGCTGCCTTCGCTGCAGCACGATCATGCCGGCGAAGCACAGCGTCATCAGCATCGAGAGCGCCTGGCCCAGCAGCCTGCCGGAGCCGAGGCCGCTCGCGACCATGAGGGCGATGCCGGCGAGCGCAACGCCGGAGGCGACGAGGGTGCGCGGCGAGACCTGCTCGCGATTGACCAGCCAGCCCAGCGCAGCGGCGGCAAAGGGGAGCGTCGCATAGATGATCAAGACGTCGGCGATGGTCGTCGTCATTACCGAGGCGGTGTAGGCGGAGATGGCGACCATCGCGAGCAGCGCGAGGACAGGCGAGAGCGGCCCGAAGCCGAAGGATTCGTCCATCCGCCCCCTGCGCCATTCGATGAGGCCCACGACCGAGATGGAGCCTGCGCCCATCAGCGCCCGCCATCCCATCACCGTCCAGAGGTCCAGATGGCCGAGCAGCCTCGCGAACAGGCCCGCCATGCTCCAGAGCACCGTCGCGATGAGAACGAGCAGCACGCCGCGCCGGCGCGCGGACCTTTCGCCCGGCACGGAATGGGCTCCTTATCGCATGGGAATCAAAGGCGAATGATAGGGGGTTCCGCGCCCGATGCCAAACTCGCCAATTGAGCCGATCGCTCCGCCGTCCGCCGCCAGTGGTGTATGGTGGGATTGCATGTTGGTGAACTCGGAACGAAGCCCATGATCGCGGACTGGCGGAGCGCCGCTCCTACGGCGGACGTCGCATTCCTGCTCGCGTTTCCGTCGCTGTTCTCGATCATCAATCCGATCGGCGGGGCGCTCATCTTCGACGCCGTCACGGCCAGCTTCAGTCACGCCGATCGCGTCCGGGTCGCCGCGCGGGTCGGCTTCTATTCTCTGCTGATCATGTTCGGGGCGCTATGGGGCGGCGCTTATGTACTGAGCTTTTTCGGCGTGTCCATCGATGCGGTGCGTATCGCGGGCGGCACGGTGGTCGCGCTAAGCGGCTGGCGGCTGCTGATGTCCGTCGATCAATATGCCGACCGCAAGGACCGGGACAGGCAGGCCGCAGCGAACGACCCCGAACGCGATCCGCTGCAGATGGCGTTTTTTCCCCTCACCCTGCCCTTCACCACCGGCCCGGGCACGATCGCAGTCGCGATCACGCTCGGGGCCGAGCGTCCGCCAGACGGCCTCGGCCTGCTGGCTTTCTTTATCGGCGTCAGCCTCGCCGCCGTCGCCAACGCAGCGATCATATGGATCGCCTATCGTTTTGCCGACCGGGTCACCGATTTCATCGGGGCGACGGCTCGCCTGGTGGTCGTACGGCTTACCGCGTTTCTCCTGATGTGCATCGGCGTCCAGATCCTGCTGTCCGCCATCGGCGATCTCATCGTGAAGTGGCGGGCCGTTTAGGATCGCCGCCCCTCAAGGGCGCGGCGATCCGGGTGTGAAGCCTGCGAGCGGCGAGACTGTCAGCAGCTCATTTGCCGCCGGCGACCTCGATGTAGACTTCAAGCGGCTCGATGACGGTGTGCGCAGCTTTCGCCTTTGCGATTTCCGGGGCGCCCATCGCCGCCTCCATTTTGCCGAGGTCGACATTCTCGCAGACGATGGAAACGCGATTGGTCCCCTCTTGTCTCAAAATTTTATAGCTTGAACAATACTTCGAAAACAAGGCTTTGCGCTCTTCGCCGCCTTTGAGCCAAGTGTCCATGTTGCCCACCGCGTGGGAAATTACCACCGTCGTCATGCGCTTCTCCCAGTCCCTTTTTGAGCCGAAACCCGGAGGGCCTTGGCCCGGCTAGGCTAACACGTAAAAACACAAACTAGAAACTGATTTGACGCGCGATTCTGGACGTTCCGGTTACGGCCTCAGGCCAGCCGCGCTGCTTTCTCGGCCTGATAGAGCGCGCGATAGCGCTTCAGCCGCGGCGCATGCATCGCGGCGCGGGCCGGATCGGGCGTGAACGCGTGCTGCGTCGCCGGGCGGGTGCAAATCGCCTCGATGCTTCCGGCGCCGGCCGCGAGCATGCCGAGCCTCGCCGCGCCGAGCGCGGCGCCCGCTTCCGCCCCCTGCGCAAGATCGATGATCAGGCCGGTTACGTCGGCGATCATCTGCCCCCAGAAATCCGAGCGCGCGCCGCCGCCGACCAGGAGCGGCCTCACGGGTCGCGCGCCGGCCGCGTCGAGTACGTCGACTCCGTCGGCGAAGGAGAAGGCGACGCCCTCCATCACCGCGAAGACGAGCGCATCCGCGCCATGCGAAGCGCGCAGGCCGGCGAACATCCCGGTCGCCTCCGCGTCGTTGTACGGAGTGCGCTCGCCGCTGAGATAGGGCAAGAAGATCGGCGCGGAGGCGACGGCGCTCTTCGACCGGGCGAAGGTTTCGGCCTCGGCGACGAGCGCGCCGATGTCACGCTCGTGGCCGAGAACCCCGGCGATCCACGACAGCGACGACGCGGCCGACAGCATCACCGACATGCCGTGCCAGCGATGCGGCAGGGCGTGGCAAAAGGCGTGCAGGGTGCGCTCGGGCAGGCTGACGTATCGGTCGGTGACCGAAAAGACGACGCCCGATGTGCCGAGCGAGACGAAGCCCGAGCCGGCCGTGGTCGCGCCGACGCCGATAGCGGAAGCCGCATTGTCGCCGCCCCCGCCCGCGATCGGAATCCTGCGCCCTTCGAGGCCCCAGCTTTTCGCGGCCCCCGGCGAGAGATGCGCCGAGATCTCAGAGCCCTCGACAAGTCTCGGCATCGCGGCGAGCGAGAGGCCGGTCGCGGTGAGCAGGACCTCGTCCCAGCGGCGCTCAGCAACGTCGAGCCACGACGTCCCGGATGCGTCCGACATGTCCGACACGGCCTCTCCCGAGAGGCGCAAGCGGACATAGTCCTTCGGCAGGAGCACGCGCTTTGTCGCTTTGGCGATCTCGGGCTCGTGCGCGGCGACCCACAGCATCTTCGGCGCGGTGAAGCCCGGCATGACGAGATTGCCGGTGCGTTTTTCGACGTCGGGAACGCGGCGCTTCAGCTCGAGACACTCGGCGAAGGAACGGCCGTCGTTCCAGAGGATTGCGGGCCGCAGCGGCTTGTCGTCGGCGCCGAGCAGGGTCGCGCCGTGCATCTGTCCGGAAAGGCCAATTCCCGCCAGCGCCTCGAATTCAGCTGAGGCTTCGCGGCGGATCGCTGCGACGGCGAGTTCGACGCCTTTGAACCAGTCGTCCGGGTCCTGTTCGCTCCATAACGGGTGAGGCCGCGACACGCTCAAGGGCGCGGTGGCTTCGCTCACCACGCGCTGCTCGGCATCGACCAGCAGCGCCTTGACCGAGGAGGTGCCGATATCGAGCCCGAGATAGGTGTGCTGGTTTTGCCGCGTCATAGGCGCCCTCCCTTGAGGGCCACCATAAACAAAAAGCCCCGGCTCGTCGCCGGGGCTGAGGTCAGAGCGTCATGCGCGCGAGATTTGCGGGGTCAGGCGACCTTCAGGTTGCCCGCCGAGGAGCGGCCGGTGCGCTTGTCGGCGACGATCTCATAAGCGAGCTTCTGGCCCTCATTGAGCTCGCGCAGGCCCGCCCGCTCGACGGCGCTGATATGGACGAACACGTCCTTGCCGCCGTCGTCAGGTTGAATGAAGCCGAATCCCTTTGTCGTGTTGAACCACTTGACGGTTCCCGTAGCCATAGATTTGTCCCGTGAGTCGAAGGTTGGTCGAACGGAGGCGCCACGCCGCGCTCCGCTATCGGTGCGGAAGGTTTCTTCGGCGCGCATCGAGAGATACGAAGCCAGATCGTCGGCCGACATCGATGAAGGAAGCTTGGCCAGCGAAAATGGTGAATTCATGACCCCTCTTTGGGCGCTTCTGTTCGCGCGCGGTCGTTGTGGCGACGGGGTCAGAGCCATCCACCAAGGCCATGCGCGACCTGCGCGCCGGCCTCGTAATAGGCTTCTTTGAGCGTCGGTAGCAGAGGCGCGTCCGGCTCGGTCACGGGCAGCGGCAGCTCCTTCTCCGGGACCAGGCCGAGCATATGATCGGCCAGCACCCGGCCGAACGCGGTGCCGGGTCCGATGCCCCGCCCGTTGTAGCCGCACACAGTCACAACGCGGTCGGCGAGGCGGTGAAAGCGCGGCAGCGCGTTGTCGGTCATGCCGATCATTCCAAACCATTGCTGCTCGAATTCGATCCGGCCGATGTTGGGGAAAATCTTCCTTAACGCCCGCTTTGCCCAGGCGCGATGGATGAGGAGGCCCGTTCCCCGCAGCGCCCCGACGCTGCCAAACACGAGCCGTCCCGCCCGATCGAAGCGAAAGGAGCTCAGGATCGTCTTCGTGTCCCAGCAGCCCTCGCGCCCCGGCAGGATGGAGGCTTGCAGGTCGGCGCTGAGCGGCGGCGTGGCGAAGTTGAAATAGGGCAGATGGACCTGCTCGCGACGCCCCCGAGGCCAGGGCGCCCCGCCATAAGCGTCAGTCGCGACCGCCACCCAGTCGGCCTCGACCGCGCCGCCGCCGGTTGTGAGTAGCCACGCGCCGCCGGTCCGCTCGGCCGCGCGGACCGCGCTCCGGGTGCAGATCTCGACGCCCGCCGCGATCGCGGCGCGAGCAAGCCCGCGCGCATAAGCGAGCGGCTGGATGGTCCCGGCGCGCTGGTCGAGGAGCGCGCCGGCGTAAGCGACGGAGCCGATTCGCTTGGCGGCCTCAGCAGCCGTCAGCACCCGAACCGGCGCGCCGCGCTCGCCCCATTGGCGCGCCCGCTCCTCGATCTCGGCGAGGCCACTGGCGCCGACGGCGCATTGCAGTGTGCCGTTGCGCACCGGATCGCAGTCGATTGCATGTTTCGCTATGGTCTCCCAGACGAGGCCGGGAGCGTCGCCAAGCAGCGTAAGCGCGCGCTCGCCGTAGTCCGCGCCCAGCGCCTTCGGGAACTCGCGCGGCATTACCCACATGCCGGCGTTGACCAGGCCGACATTGCGACCCGCGCCGCCGAAGCCGATCTCGACCGCCTCGAGCGCTACGACCTTTGCGCCCAATTCAGCGAGCCTCAGCGCCGCCGACAACCCCGTATACCCGCAGCCGACCACTGCGACGTCCGCCCTGATCCGGCCGTTCAAAGGCGAGGTTGGCGGCGCCGGCGGCGCAGTTGTCTCCCACAGGCCATGCGAAAGCGGGTCGTTCTGCATTGGGCGTCAAATCCTCGTCGCGACGGCGCAGCCAGGCAATGATAGGCTCCGATCTCAAGGGTGTCATTCGCATAGGCTCCCGGAGCAGCTGGAGTCGACGTCCCGGAAAACGCTCAATATAGATCGGGACGCCCTTCGCCGAACCCAGACAGAAAGATCGACGCGATGACCGGTTATCACGGCCCGAGCCTCGGACCCTTCCAGTGGGACGATCCGCTGCTCCTCGAAAGCCAGCTCAGCGAAGACGAGCGGATGATCCGCAACTCGGCGCGCGAGTTCGCGGCGAAGGAACTGAGGCCCCGAATCGAGAAGGCCTATCTCGAGGAAAAGACGGAGCCCAAGATCTTTCGCCTGATGGGGGAGGCGGGGCTGCTCGGCGTGACCCTGCCGGAGGAGTTCGGCTGCGCCAACGCCGGTTATGTGGCTTACGGGCTCGTGGCGCGCGAAGTCGAGCGGGTCGATTCCGGCTACCGCTCAATGATGAGCGTGCAGAGTTCGCTCGTGATGTATCCGATCTACGCCTACGGCGACGAGGCCCAACGCAAGAAATACCTTCCGGGCCTGGCGCGCGGCGACCTCATCGGCTGCTTCGGCCTCACCGAACCGGACGCGGGCTCTGACCCCGGCGGCATGAAGACCCGGGCCGAGAAGAGCGCGGGCGGCTACCGCCTTCACGGCGCCAAGACCTGGATCAGCAACGCGCCGATCGCCGATGTGTTCGTCGTCTGGGCGAAGTCCGCGGCGCATGACGGAGAGATCCGCGGCTTCCTCCTCGAAAAGGGCATGAAGGGGCTCAGCGCGCCGAAGATCGAGGGCAAGCTCTCTTTGCGCGCCTCGGTCACCGGCGAGATCGTGCTCGATGACGTCGAGGTTCCGGAGGACGCGCTCCTGCCGAACGTCTCCGGCCTCAAGGGCCCCTTCGGCTGTCTCAACCGCGCCCGCTACGGAATTTCCTGGGGCGCCATGGGCGCGGCGGAGGACTGCTGGATGCGGGCGCGCCAGTACGGCCTCGACCGCAAGCAATTCGGCCGGCCGCTGGCCGCGACCCAGCTCTTCCAGAAGAAGCTCGCCGACATGCAGACGAAGATCGCGCTCGGGCTTCAGGGCTCGCTCCGGCTCGGGCGGCTGATGGACGAGGGCCGGGCGGCGCCGGAAATGGTCTCGATGATGAAGCGCAACAATTGCGGCGAGGCGCTCGAGGTCGCGAGAGCCGCGCGCGACATGCACGGCGGCAACGGCATCCAGATCGAGTATCAGGTCATGCGCCATCTCGCCAATCTGGAAACGGTCAACACTTATGAAGGCACGCACGACGTTCACGCGCTGATCCTGGGCCGGGCGCAGACCGGTTTGCAAGCCTTCTTCTGAGGATGAGCGCGCTCGCTGGCGTCCGCGTTCTCGAACTCGCGCGCATTCTCGCAGGACCCTGGATCGGGCAGACGCTGGCCGATCTCGGCGCCGACGTCATCAAGGTCGAGAGCCCGGAGGGCGACGACACGCGCCGCTGGGGTCCGCCGTTCATTGAGACTAAGGGCGAGCAGGCGGCCGCCTATTTTCACGGCTGCAACCGGGGCAAGCGCTCGATCGTCGCTGACTTCGCGACTGAGCGCGGACGCGAGATCGTGCGCCGCCTCGCGGCCCGCTCGGACGTCCTGATCGAGAATTTCAAGGTTGGCGGCCTTGCGAAATTTGGCCTCGACTACGAGAGCCTGAGGCCTCTCAATCTGCGCCTCGTCTATTGTTCGGTCACCGGCTTCGGCCAGACCGGACCATACGCCGAGCGCGCCGGCTACGATTTTCTCATCCAGGGCATGTCAGGATACATGGATATCACCGGCGAACCGGATGGCGAACCGCAGAAGGTCGGCGTCGCGATCTGCGACCTCTTCACCGGGCTCTACGGCGCAATCGCAATCGAAGCGGCGCTGATCGAGCGCGAGCGCAGCGGGCGCGGCCAGCAGATCGACCTTGCTCTCCTCGACACGATGGGCGCGATGCTCGCCAATCAGGCGATGAACTATCTGGCCTCCGGCGTCGCGCCGCGTCGCATGGGCAACGCTCATCCCAATATTGCGCCCTATCAGACCTTTCCCGTCGCCGACGGCTATCTGATCGTGGCGGTCGGCAACGACGGCCAGTTCGGTCGCCTTTGCGCGACCCTCGGCCTCGACGCGCTCGCCGCGGACGACCGCTTTGCGACCAACGCCGCGCGCGTCGCCAACCGGGCAGAACTCGAACACAAGCTTTCGACTAGGACGCGCCTTTGGCCGCGAGATGGCCTTCTCGCAGCCCTTGAGAAGGCAGTGGTTCCCGCCGGGCCGATCAACACGGTCGCGGATCTTTTCGCCGACCCGCAGTTCGTCGCGCGCGGCATGCGGATCGATCCGCAAGGGACCCCCGGCGTTCGCAGCCCCATCGTCATGAGCGAAAGTCCGCTCGCGCTGGCGCGCCGATCGCCAACTCTCGGCGAACACGAGGCCGAGATCCTGCGCGAGATCGGGCTTGCCTGAGCCCCTGCGTCCAAGCGCTCCGCCCGGCGGCTTGACGGCTTTCGGCCGGGAGCGGCAAATCGAAGGCTTGAGGCGAGGCCAATCAATGAGCTCCATCAGGAATGTCTGCGTTTATTGCGGGTCGAGCGACGGCAACGACGCGCGCTTTGGCGAGGCGGCGGAGGCGTTGGGGCGCATTCTGGCGGAGGAGGGCATCGGCCTCGTCTACGGCGGGGGCGGGGACGGCCTGATGGGTCGCCTCGCGCGATCGACGCTCGCGTCCGGCGGCTATGTCACGGGAATTATCCCCAATTTTCTCGTGCGCAAGGAACACGCGCTGACCGCCGCCCAGGAGATGCTCGTCGTCGATGACATGCATCAGCGCAAGCAGGCGATGTTCGATCGCGCCGACGCGTTCGTCGCGCTTCCGGGCGGCGTCGGAACGCTCGAGGAGCTTGTCGAGCAAATGACATGGGCGCAGCTCGACCGCCACACGAAGCCGGTCCTCGTCGCCAACCTCCATGGATTCTGGCGTCCGCTGCTCGCCCTCTTCGCGCATATGAACGGCGAAGGCTTCATTCGCCGCGGCTTCGAGCTGCGCTATCTGGTGGCGGAAAAGATCGAGGACATTGTGCCGATGCTGCGCTCCGCCGAACGGAAGGCTGCGATAGCGCGGTAATTGATCGAAATGTACGGCGCTGCTCGCGGTCGAGGTTAGCAGGAGACTCTGGGATGAAAACGCGGGATTGGGTGGCGGCTCTCGCGGCGGCGGCGTTCTGCGTTCTGATCGATATAAGTGGAACGTTCGCGCAGACCGGTGCTCCTGCGGCGGGGCCTCCGGCTCAGGCCGCGCCAGTTGTGAAGAAGGCCAAAGCCAAGCCTCCAGATCAGTCCCAAACGACCGTCGACGTCACGGTCGTTAACTCCCGCGCGGCCGGACTCCTCGAATTGGAGGCCACGGAGAGCGGCTTCCCGACGTGGAAAAAAATCGCCGGCCCGCTGAAGGCCGGCCAGAAGGCGGCGGCGCGCGTTCCGCGCGGCAAGGACTGCAAGGTCGATCTGCACGGCGCCTTCGCAGACGGGCAGTCCCTCGACGCCGAAGGCGTCGAGGTTTGCGCCAACAGGACGCTCAATCTGAAGGATTGACGCCGCGTTGGCGCCGCCCCCTGGAAACGATTCGGGCGCAGCGCTTCCTCTTACTTCTGGCCGAACAGTTCGGCGACATATTCCCAATTGACGAGGTGATCGATCCACGCCTTCAGATAGTCCGGGCGCCGGTTGCGATAGTCGATGTAGTAGGAGTGCTCCCACACGTCGATGCCGAGGATCGGCTTGCCGCCATGCACGAGCGGGTTCTCGCCATTGGCCGTCTTGGTCGCCTGCACCTTGCCGTCCTTCAGGGTCAGCCAGGCCCAGCCGGAGCCAAACTGGGTCACGCCGGCCTGGGCAAGATCTTCCTTGGCTTTGTCGACCGAACCGAAGCCGTCGATGAGGGCTTTCTCCACTTCGCCGGGGATCTTGCCGCCGCCATTTGGCTTCATCCATTTCCAGAAGTGAATGTGGTTATAGTGCTGACCCGCATTGTTGAAGACCGCGGCGTTTTTGCCGAACGAGCCCTTGACGATCTCTTCGAGGGATTTGCCCTCCCATTCGGTGCCTTTGAGCGCATTATTGCCGTTGTTGACGTAAGCCAGATGATGTTTGTCGTGATGATATTCGAGCGTTTCGCGCGACATATAGGGTCCGAGCGCGTCGTAGGCATAGGGCAGATTGGGCAGGGTGAAAGTCATGGGGACGGCTCCTTGGCCAACGGAAGGGAAACTGCAGAAGCCGAGAGGACGTTCCTGTCGGGGGAGGAATTTTAACTGTCCCAGGTCGGCGCCGCAACTCTACGGCCGATTTGGGCAGTCAGTCGCCCGCTTTTCGGACGGGTTTTTGGCCATGGCGCGCTTTGACGCGTTGGCCTACCTTTGAATCCTATCATTGAGGAGGGCGCAATGTTCAAGAATATCCTGATCCCTACCGACGGTTCGGATCTCTCCCGCAAGGCGGTTCTCTACGGGGTGCAACTGGCGAAGGAGTGCAAGTCGAAAGTGACGGCGCTGACCCTCGCGGAGCCCTATCATGTTGCTTCCCTTGATGCGGTGCTCGTCTCGGTCGGCGAAGACGAATATGAGGAGGAGTCGCGCCGAATTGCCGAACAGGCGCTCGAGCAGGTCAAGATGGCGGCCGACGCCGCGGGCGTGCCCTGCGAAACGATACGCGAAGTTCATGACCAGCCCTTCCGGGCGATCATCGACGCGGCACACGCCAAAGGGTGCGATCTGATCGTCATGGCCTCGCACGGTCGGCGTGGCGTCGCTGCGCTGCTGCTCGGCAGCGAGACGGTCAAGGTTCTTACCCATTCGAGCATTCCGGTGCTCGTCTATCGCTGAGCGCTCGGCCGGCGCGAAGATCGCCCGTCGAAAGGCGAAGCCCTCGAGGAGGGCCGTTTGGGATGGCGAGTCCAAGTGTTGTTCGCGACATGGGCGAAACCCTGGCGTCGGTTTTGCAAATGGCGTTATCCGGCATGGTCGCGCCGGCCAATGTGCGGGTCGCTACGCCCGACATCTTTCACGAACCGAAGCCGACCCCGCAGCCAACCTGCACAATTTTTCTTTATCGCGTCGCGGTCAATCCGGCGAGGCGAAACGAGCCTTTGGCGGCCCCTGAAAGCGTCAGCGGGCTGCTTCTGCCGGTCGATCTATCGTATTTGATAACGCCTTGGGCCAAAGACCCGCGCGATGAGCATCTGATGCTCGGGAGGATCTGCGGGGACTGCACGACCGCGCCGAACTTGGCGGGGCCGACCTGGTCGGCGCGTCGTGGGCCCCGGGCGACACGGCGCGGCTGGCGCTGGAGCCGATGACGATGCAAGAGCAATTCTGCATCTGGGACACCGTCAAAATGCCCTACCGGCTGTCGCTGAG
>CAWBBW010000045.1:0-143319 GCA_963787135.1 uncultured Alphaproteobacteria bacterium
GCGCCCGCGAGGCGCTCTTCCGGCCGCCTGATATCGCCCTGTTCAGAGCAAAATAGGTCCTGTTATGGCCCTGTTACGACTCCTGTTATTTTCACCTCCGCCCGGGACTCCAATTTCTGTTAAGCCATTGAAATACATTGCCTTATATGGAACAAAAAATCCGCTGGCGGCGAAAACTCCCCCTGTTTTCGCCGATTAACAGGACATGCGGCCTGCGGCGGATCTGCGCCCGCCGCATGGCTCGCGTCGGTTTGGATGAGGTTCAGAGCGGCTTGGCGTCGCTCTGGAACGGGGCGAGCATCGCCTCGACCGCCTCGCGGGCGGCGGCCACCGCGGCCTTGTCCTTGCCGCGTACGACGATCTGGTTGCTGAAGCGCCCGTCCTTGTAGGAGGGATAGGAACCGATCGAGACGTCCGAGTGCTGCGCCGCAATCTTGCCGAGCGGGTCGCCATAGCGACCCTCGGGCACGCCTCCGGCTTCGATGGTCTCGACCAGCATCACCGATCCGGTTTTCATCGACTTGACCGCGGAATCGAGCATCGCCTGCATCACCGAGGGCACGCCCGCGAGCACGAATACATTGCCGATGCGAAATCCGGGCGCCTTGGAGATCGGATTGTCGACGAGCTCGGCGCCTTCGGGGATGCGGGCCATCCTGCGCCGGGCGGGGGTGAGGTCGTCGGGGAGATAGCGCTCCATCATGATCGCCATCGCGCGCGGGTCCTCGCCGATCGGCACGCCGAAAGCGCGCGCGACGGCGTCGGCGGTGATGTCGTCATGGGTCGGCCCGATGCCGCCGGTCGTCACGACGTAGTCGTAGCGCCCCTTGAGCGCATCGAGCGCCGCCACGATCTCGTCCTCGACGTCCGGGACCACGCGCGCCTCGCGCACGTCGACGCCGAGCCGGGCGAGATACTCGGCGATGTAGCCGATGTTGCGGTCCTTGGTGCGGCCGGACAGGATCTCGTCGCCGATCACCAGGACTGCGGCGGTCACGGTCGCCGGCCCGCTCATGTCCAATCTCCTTCTCGCGCCCGCGGGCGCGTCCTTCCGGCCCCGCGTCGGCTGAAAGCTCAACGGACGCCTTGTCTTGCAGGCGGGCCACAGCATATGTGTAGCCTCTACCACCGAGAGCAGCAAAGGATTGGCGGTGACGGCATCAACGACGTTCGTACCGGCGACGGACCATGTCTCGCGTCGCAGCGGGCAAATCCGGCTGCACGGTCCCGAGGATTTCGTGGGCATGCGCAAGGCCGGCGCGCTGACGGCCGAAGCGCTCGATTTGATCGGGCCCTTGGTCAAGCCGGGGGTGACGACCGCCAGCCTCGATAAATTCGTGTTCGAGTTCGCGCGCGACCACAACGCCTACCCGGCGCCGCTCAATTACCGCGGCTACCGCAAATCGGTCTGCATCTCGATCAACCACGTCGTCTGTCACGGAATTCCGGACGAGAAGCCTTTGCGCGACGGCGACATTCTCAATATCGACGTGACGCTGATCGTCGACGGCTGGCACGGCGACGCGAGCCGCATGTTCGTCGCCGGCGAAGCCCCGCGGCGGGCGCAGCGCCTCATCGATGTGACCTACGAGGCGCTGATGCGCGGCATCGACGCGATCAGGCCCGGCGCGACGACAGGCGACATCGGTTACGCGATCCAGACCTACGCCGAGGCCGAGCGCTGCTCGGTGGTGCGCGACTTCTGCGGCCATGGCCTCGGGCGCCTCTTCCACGACGAGCCGAACATCCTGCACGTCGGGCGAAAGGGGGAGGGGGCGCCGCTCAGGCCCGGCATGTTCTTCACCGTCGAGCCGATGATCAATCTCGGCGGCTACGGCGTGAAGATCTTGTCGGACGGCTGGACCGCGGTGACGCGCGACCGGTCGCTCTCGGCCCAGTTCGAGCACACGGTCGGCGTCACCGAAACGGGATGCGAGATTTTCACCCTGTCGCCGACCGGCGCGGACCGCGCCCCGATCCGATGACGTCCGAGGCCGACGATGACGCGGCCAAGCACTATCACGGGCATCGCGAGCGCTTGCGCGCGCGGCTGCGGGAAGCGGGGCCCGCGGCGCTGGCGGATTATGAGCTGCTCGAACTTGTCCTCTTCCGCGCGCTTCCCCAGAGGGACGTGAAGCCGCTGGCCAAGGCCCTCCTCGCGCGATTCGGTTCCTTCCCGGAGGCGATCTCGGCGGAGCCGCACCGTCTGGCCGAGGTCAAAGGCATGGGCCCGAGCGCGATCGCGGAATTCAAGATCGTCGAGGCCGCCGCCCAGCGGTTTGCCAAAGGAGCGGTGAAGAAGCGGCTGCCGATGGGCTCCTGGACCGAAGTCGTCGACTATTGCCGCACCTCGATGGCGTTCGAGAACCGCGAAATCTTCCGCATCCTGTTTCTCGACAAGAAGAACGGCCTGATCGCCGACGAGGTGCAAGGGTCGGGCACGGTCGATCATACGCCGGTCTATCCGCGCGAAGTCGTCCGGCGCGCCCTCGAACTGTCGGCGACGGCGATCGTTCTCATCCACAATCATCCGTCCGGCGACCCCTCGCCCTCGACGCAGGACGTGAAGATGACCCAGGAGATCATCGCAATCGCGAAACCGCTGAACGTCGCCGTGCACGACCATATCATCGTCGGGCGGGACGGCCACGCCTCGCTCAAGGGGCTGCGGCTGATCTGAATCCAGTTTCCCGTTGCGCATACGGAGAAGTTGACGCAGCCGGTCGTTTAGCTAGCATCTTTTCCGCCGCTGGCGGCTAAAGGCCGCCGGTCACGAATGGTTTGTCGATCTGATGCTTCTCCGAGCGATAGGGACGCGTCTGCGCAAGTTGCGGAAGTGGCGGTCCTATGTCCTGATCGTCGCCCTTGCCTATGCCCTGACGCTCGCGTTCGGGACGCTGCTTGCGCCGTTCCGGACCAACCTCGAGAACCTCGTTTTCGATCAATATCAGCGCTGGAAGCCGCGACCTTACGAGTTCGAGCAGCCTGTCCGGATCGTCGACATCGACGACGCCTCGATCGAGCGCATCGGCCGTTGGCCATGGCCGCGGGAGACGATGGCGTCGATCGTCAATACGCTGGCGAAGGCGAATGCCGTGGCCGTTGGCTTCGACGTGCTCTTTTCCGAGAAGGATCAGCCGAGCGAGGATCAGAAGGCTTGCGCTCAGGCGACCGTTCACAGCGCGGATCAGGCGGAGCGCTGCCAGGAACGGGCCGACGGCGATGTCGCCTTCGCGCACGCCATCTCCGGCCTGCCCGTCGTTCTCGGCACATTCTTCACTGCGACGCCCAGCGCCGCGAAGACCAAGCTCGTTCCGAAAGGAGGCTTTTCGTTTGTCGGCGAGACCCCGAACTCGCTCCTCACCCACCTGAACGGCGCCCTCGCGCCGATCCCGGTGCTGGCCGATGCTGCGAGCGGGCTCGGCTTTCTCAACTGGCTGCCGGACGACGATCGGGTCGTCCGCACGGTGCCGCTCCTTCTCGACATCAACGGCCAGATCCAGCCGAGCCTGGCTATGGAGACTTTACGGGTCGCCCAGGGCGCTTCAAGCTATGTGGTCAAGTCGACCGACGCTTATGGGGCGAGTAGCGGCAAGAGCACGACAGTCGAAGCGATCAAGGTCGGCGACGTCGTGGTTCCGACGCAGGGAGGGGGCGAACTGCGCGTGTGGTTCGCCAAGACCGACCCGCGCCGAACGATTCCCGCCTGGAAAGTGCTCGAGCCCGGCGCGGATCTCTCCGATCTCGCGGGTAAGCTCGTGTTCATTGGCCCGAGCGCCACCGGGCTTTCAGACATCGTCGCCACTCCCCTCGATCCATCGACGCCCGGCGTCCAGGCGCATGCGCAACTGGTCGAGCAGATCCTCTCGGGGGTTACGCTCGAGCGACCTGACTGGGCGCCAGGAGCCGAGCTCGTCGCCGGCGCGGCCTTTTCGCTCGTGCTTGCAGCGCTCCTGCCGTTCGTCCCGATTGTCTGGACGGCGGTTCTCGGCCTCATTGCCGCAACGGTCCTCTGTTATGTCAGCTGGGATGCGTTCGTCCAGCACGGCGTCCTGTTCGATCCGGTGATCCCGAGCCTCTCGGCGGGTTTCGTGTTCCTGGCGGGCGTCGGCCAGCTCTACGGCGAGAAGCGACAGCAGGTGAACGAGATCCGCTCGGCATTCGGCCGGTACGTATCGCCCGCCGTCGTGGCGCGGCTCGCGGAGCACCCGGAACACCTTCAACTCGGCGGCCAGCAGCGCGATCTGACGCTGATGTTCTGCGACATCCGTTCGTTCACGACCCTTTCCGAAGGGTTCACTGCGGTCGAGCTGTCAACGTTCCTCAATGAATATCTGTCGCCGATGACCGACATCATTCTGAAAGAGCTCGGCACCGTCGACAAGTATATGGGCGATGCGATCATGTCGTTCTGGAACGCGCCACTCGACGATCCGGCGCATGGGGTCCATGCCGTGCGCTCCGCCCTCGCGATGCGCGAAATGCTGACTGAGCTCAACGCGGGATGGAAAGAGAAGGCGGAGAAGGCCGGGCGCCCGGTTCACGCGGTGAAATTCGGCATCGGCCTCAACACCGGCGAATGCAGCGTCGGCAACATGGGGTCAATTCAGCGCTTCGATTATTCGGCGCTCGGCGACGAGGTCAACATCGCTTCCCGGCTCGAGGGCTCATCCAAACAGTTCGGCGTCGACATCGTTGCGAGCGCCGCGACGCGCAACGAGGCGCCGCAATTCGCCTGGCTCGAAATTGACCATGTGCGCCTGAAGAACAAGACCCGGACGGTCGCCGTTTACACGCTGGCGGGCGGAGAGGACTACGCGGGGAGCGAGGAGTTCCAGCATCTCAGCGCATTGCACGAGGACATTCTGAAAGCGTACCGCGCGCGCCGGTTCGCCGCCGCCAAACAAATGGCCGGCGACGCGGTCCATCTCGCGCCGGCCAACATTCGCGGGCTTTATCACTACTATCAGAAGCGTTTCGAGGAGCTCGGCGAGCACGAGCTTCCCGAGACCTGGGCGCCGATGATCGCGCTCGACGAGAAATAGCCGGACCCGCCCTGGCCGGCCCACGGCTTCTCCGCGCCCTCAGGCGGCGGCCCACAACTGCCGAAGCTTTTGTGCGAGCCATTTGGCGAGCGCAGCGTTGACGCAAGCAGGCTTTTCCTGCGCCATCCAGTGTCCGGAGGGAACGGTCGCCTCGGTCAGGTCGGCGCAATGGGCGCGCATCGGCTCGGCGAGGCGCCAGTCGATCGTTTCGCAGGTATAGTCGTAGGCGCCGTGGAGAAACAGCACGGGCATCGTCAGGCGCCAGTTCTGGCGAGCCCGTTCGGCATAAGCGATGTTCGACTGCGCGTTCATGTACCAGCTGTCGGGACCGGCAAACCCGTTGCGCTCGAGCGCGGCGACATAGCGATCCTCGTCCTCCTCGCTGATCACCCGCTCGTCGCGCGGCACGGCGGGCGCCTTGTTGTCGGGGCCGAACCAGCCGCCGTTCGCGCGCACGAATGCAAGGCGAGCCGGCTTGCCGCGCCCGGCGGGGTCGCCGGCGCGAAAGAGAGCGCGGACAGTCGCGCGCGCGTCGGCCTCGAAGCCGGAGCTGGCGCGCTCGAAGTTCTCCTCATAGAAGACCTGATAGTCCCACTGCGCGTATGGAAACTTGTCCTCGGGATAGAGATTGCGATCGGCGAGCGGCAGGAGTGTGCGAACGGCAAAACCCTCGGGGACGTAGGGTACGCAGAGATTGGCGACGCCGTGGCAACGCTCGGGATGGTGCTGCGCGATCGACCAGACGACTGGCGCGCCCCAATCGTGTCCGACCCAGATCGCCTTGCGCGCGCCGATCGAATCGAGAAGCTCGATCATATCGCCGACGATCGATTCGAGCTCATAATCCTCCCGTCGCGGCGGGACGCTCGAGCGGCCGTAGCCGCGCATGTCGGGCGCGATCGCGCGAAAGCCGAGTCCGGCGAAGACGGGAAGCTGTCCGCGCCAGGAGATCGAGAGCTCCGGCCAGCCGTGCACAAAGATGATCGGCGTCGCGCCCTCTTCGCCGCACGCGAGATAGAACGAAGTATGGCGGGGGCTTTCCGCGCGATGCTCGGTCAGCGTGAGTTCGCGGGCCATTTGAGTCCTCCCCGGCGTGCGGCGTTCCGCGGTTGGAACTCAGAAAAAAAGTCGCAAAGCGACGCCGCCGTGGAGGGTCTTTCCAATCTCGCCGAAGGCGGTGCCGAGCAGAAAGGCGTCCAGCACCATCTTGTTGGGAAGCCGGTAGCCGACGCGTCCGCCGTATTCGAGCCAATACGAATTGGCGATCGGGTAGGGCGCGATCGACCCGAAGTCGACGACACTGAATTGGTTGCCTGATCCGGCGCCGAACCCGTAGGCGACCGCGGCGCTGACATTCACCTCGATATTGCCGTTGAAGAGATGCGTGTATTGGCCGCCGGCGCGGGCGACGTTCAATGTGTCGAGCCCGGTCTGGACAGTGGCGGGATAGGGATTGCCGGGCCCTGCGGCTTCGGAGTAGCCGCCTGCGATCATCCAGCTCCGGCTGATGTCGCCATAGACCGCCGCTTCGTCGATCGGCGTCAGACGATCGACCCATCCGACCCGTCCGAAGAGGCCGAGGTTTCTGTTGACTGCCTCGCCGTAGCCTGTCCCGGTGGTCGCGCCATTCGCATAGCTGCGCGAGTATTTAACGTCCTCGAAGGGAGTCGCGCCGCCGCCAACCTCGACAAATGGACGACTGCGGCCCCAGTTGACGAAGTCGTAGATGAGTGACCCGGCGATGGAGGCCGCGTTGCTGACGGTGACGCCGTCCGCGGAAAATTCGCCATAGGAAAAGCCGCCGATTACGGTCAGTTCGTCTGTCAGACTGTGCCGCCCATGGGCGCCCAGCGCATAGGAGCCGACCGAGCCGAAGCCCGAACTGCAATTGGAGCAATTGACCTGCTCGGTCGCGCCGATCAGAATCGAATCAAGGATCCTGTTGGTGGTGATTAGCTGTTGCTGGGACTTGGCGACATTGTTGACCGAATTGGCGATGTCGTTTTGCGTCGCAGTCGGCGAAGAGACGAGATACCAGTCGTTGTTGGTGTCTTCGAGCGAGTATTTGAACCCGCCGGCGACAGGCGTGTTGGCGAGCGCAAAGGCGCCGGAGGCTGTTCCGCCGTTGACGGTGACGATCTCAATCCCGTTCCCCGTCGTCTGCGCCCCGGGACCCTTCAGGCCGTTGACGGTCGCGTTGTTGATGGTCACCAAGGTTGTGCCCGGCGCCGTCCCGCCATTGATCACGAGCTCGTCCGTCTTGGAGCCGGTGCCGCCGAGGTAGGTGTTCATGGTCAGGTTCGCGCCCGTCCCGTTGTAACTGCCGACAGTCAGCGTCTTGAACGCTGCGCCCGAGCCCGGCGGGGCGAATACGATCGCGCTATTCGTGACAGCGAGGTTCGACACAGACGACGAACTGGTCATGGTCCAGACCGATCCGTTCGTGAGATTGATCGTGCTGGACGAGGTCGGGTCGGTCTGGATCGCGCTGGAGAAGCTGATATCGTTGAAGGTCGCCGTCCATGCCGATCCATTCGTAAGATTGACGTTTACGCTCGAGGTGGGGTCCGTCTGAATCGCACCCGTCAATGTAGAGGCGTTCGCGTTGAGAGTGACGCTGCTGCCGCCGGTCGCGTCGAGCAGATTGTTGCTTCCCGCGTTGGCGGTCGTGTTGTTGAAATTGACGGTCGAAACCGACGGATCGGCGAAGATCAGATTGCCGGTCGTGTTGTTGATCGTGAAATGGTCGAAGGTCGCGGTCTGATTGGTCCCGCCAGTCATCGAGATCGCGTTGCCCGCCGAGACGATCGTCCCGCCGCCGGTCGCCAGGATCGACGCCCCGTTGCCCTGCATCCCCACAGCGGCCGCGGCCGCGTTGGTCGTCTTGATGGTGAGGGTTCCGGTGGCCGTGATCGAGCCTGCGGTCCCGCTCGAGGCGGCGTCGCTGGCGAGAAGAGCGAACGCGCCGGCGCCCGAGGTCGTAATGGTCGCCGTCGTCAGCGCGATGTGCGAGCCCGCCCCATCGGCGTTGACGCCATAGGCGCCGAGGCCGGTCGCTGGCGAGAGGCCTCCCATGGTCGTGATCATCACCGGACCCGTCGCCGTTATGCCGCCGCCGAGAGCCGCGTAGAGCCCGATCGCGCCGGCGCCCTGGGTGGAGAATGTGTTGGCGCCGCTAAGATTGGCCTGCGAGCCTGAGCGCGTGACGACGAGGGCGTGCGCGTCCTGACCTGCGGTGGCGACCGAGCCGCCGCTGATGTTGGTCACGCCGCCGCCATACGTCCCAAGGCCAATCGACCCGGCACCCGAGGTCGTAACCGAGCCGCCCGAGATCGTGGTGGCCCCCCCGGTTCCGGTGAAGAGACCGAATACTTGTGCGCCGGAGACAGCGATGGTCGAATTCGTGAGAGAAAGCGTCCCCCCGGTCAAGTCGCTGCCGCCCGGTCCGTTATACGCGCCGTTGGCATAGTAGCCCGTCGTTGTGTCGATGCCGCCCTTCGTCGTGACGCTGACGCCCGAAGCCATCAGCGTCGACGATGATCCGGTGACGACGAGGCCCTGGGATCCGTCGAGGCTAGTCGTGATCTGGGCTCCCGAAACCTGCACGCTGCCGCCCTGAGCTGCGTCAATCGCGTTGGCGCTCGTGCCGGTGGTGGTGATCGTTGTGGGGCCGACCAGGCTGTTGGCAATGGTCGTGGTCCCGCCGTTCACGGCGACGACCCCGAAAGCCTGTGGTCCCGCCGTCGTGATCGACCCGCCGAGGATCGTCGTCGCGCCGCCAGTCGAGGTTATAACCCCGTACATCTGCGCCCCCTGCGTCGATATCGAGGTATCCGTAAGCTTTGCGACGCCGCCCGCTGCATAGCTTCCGTATGGGCCATTGAAGACGCCGTAGGAATGCTGACCCGTGCTGGAATCGTAGCCGCCGCTAGTCATGATTGTCGTGTTTGTCGCGTCGATCTCGGACCCCGCGCCGTTGATTCCTAGACCTCCGGAGCCATTACCCATCGTACTGATCGTGGTCCCGTTGATTTGGACAAACCCGGCGCTGTTCGCGACCACGCCATAGGCGCTGTTTCCGTACGTCGTCACCGATCCGCCAGTGAGCGTCACTTGGCCACCAGCCTCGGCCAAGACGCCGATGGCGTTTGTGCCAAGCGGCGGTCCAAAGCTTGGCGGGTTGGACCCGGTCGTCACGGCGACGTTCGTCGCCGTGATCGTCGACAGAGCGCCTGTTTCCGGGTCTGCGCCCATCGCGTAAAGGCCCGTCGAACCGGTCCCCGACGTCATCACTGTTCCGCCGTTCAACGAGACTTGGCCGCCCGTATCCGCCTGGACGCCCGGGCTGTTGTCGCCCATCGTCGTGACCGTCGTCGGGGTTGGCGTCTCGCCAGCGAGAACGGCGGTCGTCACGCTCGACTGGCCGCCAGTCATCCCGTCGCTACCGGTGGCCTGGATACCCGGCGCGTTCGCGCCGTACGTCAGGACCGACACGCCGGTCAGCGACACGGTTCCTCCGGCCGAAGCCAGGACACCGACGGCGCCCGTTCCCGGACCAGGGTCGGCGCCGGTGGTTACAGCGACTCCCGTCGCCATGATCGTTGAAGGCGTGCTGCTTTCCCCGCCCACGCCGCTCGCCCAGAGGCCTGGCGCGGAGTCGCCCGCGGTCGAAACCGATCCGCCGCTGAGCGCCGTGATTCCCCCATTCGTCGTGTAGACGCCGAACGCCGCCGTCCCGCTCGCCACGAGCGTCGAACCCGTCAAGTTCAGCCCCGGAGCGTCGCTGGCGCCGGCGCCGTCGTTGAAGGCGGTCCCCGCCCCGAACAACTCGATGAACAACGTGAGGGTGGGGTTTACAGTTATTGTCGAATTGACGCCGGTCACGTAGAGCGCGAAGGCGCCGTCGCTCCTGACTTTCCCGTCGGTAAAAGTGATCGAGCCGCCATCGGTCGCGTAAAGATCGTATGCCGAACTGCCGGTGGTCTCGACGTCCACCCCGCTAGCGGAGTTGATGGTGGCACCGTTGGCGTAGAGTCCGACGCCCAAAGGCGGCACTACTAAGCCGCTGTAAACATCAGCGGGGGCGGCGCAGGCGGAGCCACCGGTCGCAATAACGCCCTGGTGCGCGTAGATATCGCAGGCGGCATATGCGCGCTCCGGCGCGAAAATCGCCGCCAGCGTTGCGATGCTAGTAAATGACAGGAACCAGCGCGCCGCCCCTACCGCCCGCATAGGGCCCCTCCGCCACCGCCAAGCGCGTTGGAGGCGTAACTGCTGTCGGAGGAGCAGAGCGAGGCCGCGCCCGAGCAAAGCGAGGCGAAATTGACCGGGTTCGACGTTGGTCCCGCCTGGTTCGTTCCGCCGACCTTCTTGACGAGGGCGGTCTGTCCCGGATGGTCGATCACCTCGCAATCACATCGACCTTCGCCCGTGGCGCAGGCGCGCACCTGCTGCTCGAGGGTGACCCCGGCCTTGCGCGGGCAGATGAAAGCCCGCCCTTCGACCAGCGTCACGCGGGTCTGCGCGCTGCGCACGTCGATGTCGAGCACTGTGCCGCGGACGCCGATCGCAGCCGTCGGCGTGTCGATCGTGTAGGCCTTCTTGTCGAGACCGCCGGTGGTGAAGCGAAATATGCCTTTGGCGAGATTGACGGAGATCCTCTGCGCGCCAAGGTCGCCTTCGTAGACGAAGCGATCGAGCACGACCCGAGAGGTCGGGCCGACGGCGAGGTTGGTCGAATCGAGAAAGACGAGCTTGGCGAGAGAATCCGAGCCCGTCTTGACCGCTTCGTTGCGAAAGACCGAATCCCCGGCCGTCAAGGGCGCCGAGGCTCCCCCCAACTCGCGCGTGACCTGGTTCTGCGCCGTGGTGGCTGATCCAATCGCCTGCTGCGCGGAGGCGACGTCGGGCGTCGAGATTGCAGCCATAGCGCCGGCGAAAGCGACAACCGCCAGGATGCGATAGTTCGCCATGGTCCCCGCCCAAACAGAATCGCTCATATTACAAGCACATCCACTAAATTGCATGCGGCGCCGATTGTCAATCGCAGGGGCCGGGCCGGGCCTATACTGAGCCCCCCCGCGCAGCCGCGAGATCGCTCGGGGTGTCGACGTCGAAAAGGACGTCCCAACCCGGCGGCGTTTCAATCTCGACGATGTCGCATTCCTTTAGGGAAGCGAGAAGCCGGCGCGCGCCCTCGTCGCCCTCCAGCCGGCGCGCCCGATCGAATAGCTTTCGGCCCAGAAGAACCGGATTTCCGCGCCGTCCGCCCTGCGCGGGAGCGACCGCTTGCGCATTCGGCTGCGCCTCGAAAGCGTCGATCAGCGCGTCGATCAGCCGCGCCTCGACGTTCGGCATATCGCCGAGCAGCATCAGCGCGCCATCGACGTCGGCCGGCGTTGCGGCCAGTCCCGCGCGAACCGAGGACGCCAGGCCGGTTGCATAGTCCGGATTGAACGCAATCGTTGCGGGGAGCCCGGCGATCGCCGCCTCGACCGCGCCGCGGGCATGGCCGACAACGACCACAACCGGGCGCGTGCAAGACGCCAGCGCCGCCTCCACGACGTGGCGAACGATCGGCTTGCCATCGAGGCTCGCCACGAGCTTCGTTTCCTCAGAGCCGCCCGCCTCGCGAAAGCGCGATGACCGGCCTGCAGCCAGAACGACGGCGGCGACCCTAATCACGCGGTTCTCGCGGCTGCGGGCGCGAGGAGATCTCCATCAGAAGCCCCCCGACGCCCATGGCGCGGATGTCCGACCGAGAGGTCGGCACGCCGGCGATGAGGCGCTGCAGGATCCAGTCGAAACCGTTCTCCTTGGGCGAGCGGGCGCAACCGGGGGCGCCGAGGATCGGCGTTTCCCCGCGAGCCGCAAGCAGCAACAGGTTGCCGGGATCGACCGGCATGCCGAACCGCTCGATCCGCCCTCCGAACGCCTCGATCGCCGCGGGGATGACGTCGCGCCGGTCGGTGATGGCCGAAGCGCCGAAGATGACGAGCGCGTCTGCGCCAGGGGACAGTCGCGCAAGGGCGTCGGCGAGCGCGCCGATCTCATGGGGCGCGGTCTCGTGCGCAACCACGCGCGCGCCGGTCGGCGCGAGGCGGGCCTCGAGCGCCTTGAGCGTCTTGGCGACGACGCTCATCTTGAGCCCCGGCAGCAGGGTGGAGACGACTGCGATCCTCAGCGGCCGGAAGGGCGCGACGGAGATAGCGCTCGAGCCGCCGAGCGCCGCGAAAGCGGCCTTGAGCGTCGCGCCGTGGGTCGCAAACGGGATGATCTTGACGGTGGCGATCATGTCGCCATTGGCGACCGGCCGGCAGTTGGCCAGCGTGGCGACGGTGACGGATTCGTCGATCGCGTTGATTCTGTCGATCGCGGCGGCATCGAAAACCGCGAGCCCGGCGGCCTCGGCGAAGAGGTTCACGCGTCCGGTGAACGCGGGGGCGCAACGCACATGGGCTCCCGCCAGACGCTTCGCCAGCATCCGCGCCGCCTCGTTCTCGCCCACGTCGCCCTCTTCGAGACGCGCCGCGACGACGCTGGTCACGCCCGCCTCCGCCAGCATCAGCCGGCGGGCCGGCGTGACGACATCGCCCTTCTTCAGCGTGACATCCTTCGCTCGGACGGCATGGGCGAGGATCGCGCCTTCGGCCTCCTCCAGCGGCACCGCGCCGAACTTCATGCGGCCGCGCTTTCCGAGCGCAGCGGCTTCTTGCGCAGCGAAGCGACGATCTCGCCCATGATCGACACTGCGATTTCGGCCGGGCTGACAGCGCCGATGTCGAGGCCGATCGGGGCATGGATGCGCGCGAGCGCTGGCTCATCGAAGCCCTGGCCGCGCATGCGCTCGAGCCTCCTGGCGTGCGTTTTGCGCGAGCCGAGCGCGCCGATGTAGAAACAATCGGCCTTCAGCGCGATCGTGAGCGCGGGGTCGTCGATCTTGGGGTCGTGGGTGAGAAGGCAAATCGCGGTGAACCGGTCGAGCGGCTGAGCGGCCAGCGCCTCGTCCGGCCACTGGGCGAGGACAGGAGTCTCCGGAAAACGTTCGGGCGTCGCGAAGGCGGTTCGGGGATCGATGATCGTGACGTCGAGACCGGCGATGCGGGCCATCGGGGCGAGCGCCTGCGAGATATGGACCGCGCCCACGAGGGTCAATCGTGGCGCCGGCGCCTGAACGGTGAGGAAATAGTCCTCGCCGGCGGCGGTGACCGCGCCGCTTCTGCCCATCCGCAGCGCCGACTCGATTTCGCTGGCCAGCGGATCGGCGGCGAGCGCGTCGGCCTCGACGAAGCGCTGGTTGCCGTCGGCGAGCCGCGTGACGACGGCCCCTGCGCGCCGTTCGCGCCTTGCCGCGTTCATCGCCTTGAGGACATCGAGACGCATCAGTCGAGCTTCTCGACGAAGACCTTGATCCGGCCGCCGCATGAGAGGCCAACACGCCAGGCCGTCTCGTCGGCGACGCCGAATTCGAGCATGCGCGGCTCGCCGCTCGCGATCACTTCACCGGCCTCCTCGACCACGGCGCCTTCGACGCAACCGCCAGACACCGACCCGAGGAAATTGCCGTCGCTGTCGATCGCCAGATGCGATCCGACCGGCCTCGGCGCCGAGCCCCAGGTTTCGACGACCGTGGCGATCGCGACGCCGCGCCCGGCCTCGCGCCACGCTTCAGCGGCGGCCAGGACGTCTTCCTCCCGCGTCAACATTTCAGAGCCCTTTCCCGTCTCGCCTCAAGGGGCGGTGAACCCGAATCTCGCATGGCTGCCGTCGCAAAACGGTTTTCGGCCCGAATGGCCGCAGCGGCAAAGCGCGGTCTTCTCGACGCGGTCGATCGTGCGCCCCGTGCCCGATACGATTTCGACCGGGCCGGAGACGCCGAGCGGTCCGTCCTTATATGGCGTGATCGACACGACGCCGTCGCGTTTGGCGAGCGGCTCGCTCGTCGCCGTCGGCGGTTCGCCGGTGCTGACGAATCCGGCGCCGACATGCGAGCCGTCGCAAAAAGGCTTGTTGTTGGACTGGCCGCACCGGCAAAGCGTCGCGCGCATTCCGACCCGTTCGCCCGCGAGGTCGATCTCGGCGTGAATGGCGAGCGGCCCGTTCTCCCTGACCGTGACCGTGTTGACTTTAGGGGCGCCCTCCTGCGCTCGGCCGTCGTGGCGCGTGACGCGGATCGCGCCGGAAGGGCAATTGATCGCCGTCCGTATCAGCTCCTCGGCGCTCGCCCCGTCGGGATCGATCCACGGCCCCTGGACATTGGCCTTGAACACCGTGGGCTCGGCGAGCACGCATCCGCGAGAGTGGATGCACAGGCGGCCGTCGAAACGGATCGTCGCCCATTTGCCTGTGACGGCTTCGACTGCGTCGCTCATCGCGCTCCTCTTTCCAGCTGCCGCCGATCGCCAACGTAAATGGCTCCGCCCGGGTCGCTCTGCAAGCCCGTTCTCCCGGGTCAGGCGGACGCCTTGAGCCACACGGCGGGGTCCCGGGCGCCGCTGCGCTCGCCGGAGAGGGCCTTGCAGAGGTCGGCCATGCTGGCGAGATTGTGAATGGGCCGGAACAAATCGACGTGAGGCAGCATCGCCCGCACGCCCATCGCCCTGGCGGAAAAACCGTCGAACCGCAGCAGCGGATTGACCCAAATCACCCGCCGGCTCGACTTTCGCAGGCGCTCCATCTCGGCGGCGAGCTGCTCGACGCCGTCGCGCTCGAGCCCGTCGGTGAACAGGACAACGATCGCGCCCTGACCGAGCACGCGGCGCGCCCATTCGCGGTTGAAGCGGGCGAGCGCTTCCCCGATGCGGGTTCCGCCCGACCAATCGACAGCAAGCGCCGAGCATTGGGCGAGCGCGTCGTCGGGGTCGCGCGCCCGCATCGCGCGGGTGACATTGGTGAGCCTCGTGCCGAACAGGAACGTCGAAACGCGCCGGGTTTCGCCGAGCGCATGCAGGAAATGCAGGAAGAGCCGGGTGTATTCGCTCATCGAACCGGAAATGTCGCAGAGCGCCACGATCGGAGGCGGCCGCACAACGCTGGCGCGGAATTCGAGATCGATCGCGCCGCCGGGCTGCAGCGAGCGCCGAAAGCTGCGCCGGGCGTCGATGCGAAACCGGCGTGCGGAGGGTGCGAAACGCCGGGTGCGCCGGCGGTCCTCTGGCATCACGAGGGTATCTATCAGCTTGCGCGCTTCATCGATTTCGGCCGCGCTCATTTGGGCGAAGTCTTTGGCGCGTAAGATTTCCTTGTCGGACATCGTGAAGCGCGCGTCGAGATCGAGCGACGGGACGGTCTTGGGCTCATGGGGCCCGGATTTGAACAGCGCGTCCTCGACCCGGCTTGCGCCAGCTTCCGCGCGCTTGGGCTTCGGCTGGCTCGGCGCCCGCGGGGAAAACATCGCGATCAGTTTCTCGAGGAGGCCTCTGCGCTTCCAGAAGATCTCGAACGCCTGATCGAACAGGAGGCTGTGCTCATGCTTTTTGATGAAGACGGCGTGCAGCGTCGCATAGAAGTCGTTGCGATCGCCAAACCCTGCCGCCTCGATCGCGGCGAGCGCGTCGAGCACCGCGCCCGGGCCGAGCGGGACGCCCGCCTCACGCAGCGCGCGGGCGAAGTGGACGATATTCTGCGCCAGCGCGCCGCCGCTGGAGGGCTCGGATTCGATCAACGGCGTGTCCACGCTAGCCGGTCTCCAGCCGACGAAGCTCGGCCCGGGTCTCCTCGATCAAAGTCTGTGCTTTGGCGCCTTCGATCTTGGCGATATCGTCCTGATATTTGAGCAGGACGCCGAGCGTATCGGACACTTGCGCCGGGTCAAGCGCGACCGCGTCGAGTTCGGTCAGCGCGGCTGCCCAGTCGAGGGTCTCCGCCACGCCCGGCGACTTGAAGAGATCCTGCTTCCTGAGGCGCTGGACAAACGCGACGAGTTCGCCCGTGAGCCGCTCCGGCGCGCGCGGCGCCTTGGCGCGCACAATCGCCATTTCCCGGTCCGCGTCCGGGTAGCCGACCCAGTGATAAAGGCAGCGCCGCTTCAGCGCGTCGTGGATCTCGCGCGTGCGGTTCGAGGTGATGACGACGATCGGCGGCTCCGGCGCCTTGATGGCGCCGATTTCCGGGATCGTCACCTGGAAGTCGGACAGGATTTCGAGGAGATAGGCCTCGAACGCCTCGTCGGCGCGGTCGATCTCGTCGATCAGCAGCACCGGCGGTCCGTCGACGCTCGGCTCCATCGCCTGAAGCAGCGGGCGCTTGATCAGATAGCGTTCGGAAAAGACGTCGTGCTCGATCCGGTCCTTGTCGTGCTCGCCGGCCGCCTCGGAGAGCCGGATCGCCATCATCTGCGCCGGATAGTTCCATTCGTAGACCGCGGTCGCGACGTCGAGGCCCTCGTAGCACTGGAGGCGGATCAGCTTCCGTCCGAGCGAGGAGGCGAGGACCTTGGCGATCTCCGTCTTGCCGACCCCCGCCTCCCCTTCGAGGAACAGCGGACGGCCGAGCCTCAAGCTCAAGAAGAGGACCGTCGCCAGCGACCGGTCCGCGAGATAGGACGCGCTCTTGAGGAGAGCCAGCGTCTCGTCGATCGAGGCCGGCAAGCCCGGCGTTGGGGCGGACATACGAACTCCAGTTGCGCTCAAAGCCTATCACAGCGCGAGAGCAGGCGAGGATAGGGCCGAGCCATGCGTCCCACGCGGGGATGCGCCATAGTCTCTCGCCAGCTCCAAAGCCTCTCATTGCCTGCTAGCAGGGAGGAAACAGGGCGAAGGGCTGGGCTTATGGGCGACATGGCGTCGAAAATCCCTTTCATTCCAATCGATTCTGAGAAATCCCGCCGGCGCCAGAACGGGAGGATAACAGGACCGTAACAGGCCGATAAATCGCGTTTAACAGGCCGATAACAGGCGGCGAAATCGAAGCCCCGACGCGCGGCCAAAGGCTCGCGCGCAGCCGTTGCGCTATGCGGGTGGAGCATGGCGTCCATCCGCGGGCGCCGTTCGAGGGCGCCCGCGGGATCGCTCCGACGCCTTCGACCGCCGGCCCTAGCCGGCAGCCTCGACCGCGCGCTTCGCCATCACCTTGATCAGATGGGCGCGATAGTCCGCGTCCGCATGAATGTCCGAGTTGAGCCCGCTTGCGGGAACCGAGGCTCCGTCGGCCGCGGCGGGCGAGAAATTCGCGTTCAGCGCCGCTTCCAGCGGCTGAGAGCGGAAGACGCCATTCTCGCCCGCACCGGTCACCGCGACGCGGACGCCGCCCGCGGTCTTGGCGACGAAGACGCCGACCAGCGCGTAGCGCGAGGCCGGGTTGGCGAATTTCATGTAGGCCGCCTTCTGCGGAACCGGGAAGCTCACCTGGGTGATGAGTTCGCCCGGCTCGAGCGCGGTCTCGAACAGGCCCTTGAAATAGTCCTCAGCGCCGATCCGGCGCTTGCTGGTGACGATCGTCGCCCCGAGCGCGAGCGCGGCAGCGGGATAGTCGGCGGCCGGATCGTTGTTGGCGAGCGAGCCGCCGATCGTGCCGCGGTTGCGCACATGCGCATCGCCGATGCCGGCAGCGAGCTTGGCCAGCGCCGGGACGGCTGATTTGACGACGGGGCTGCCGGTGACCTCGACATGGCGGGTCATCGCGCCGATCACGAGATTGTCGCCGTCGCGGGAGATTCCCTTCAGCTCCGGAACGTCTTTGAGCTCGATCAGAGCGGACGGCGCCGCGAGGCGCTGCTTCATCGTCGGCAGCAGGGTCATGCCGCCGGCGAGCGCCTTGGCTTCCTCTTTCTCGAGTCCGGCGGTCGCGCCGGAAAGCGTATTCGGGCGATGATATTCAAAGGCGTACATGGGACAGGTCTCCGAATGAGGGGGAGGCGGCGCGGGGCCGCCTCCGGGAAAGGTCACTCCGCAGCGCGCTTGGTCACCGCCTTCTGCGCGGCGCGCCAGACGACTTGAGGCGTCGCCGGCATTGTCACGTCTTCATGGCCGACGGCGTCGGTGATCGCGTTGATGACCGCGGGTGGAGAAGCAATCGCGCCCGCTTCGCCGCAGCCCTTGATGCCGAGCGGATTCGACGGGCAGGGCGTCTCGATCGTATCCACCTTGAATGAGGGCAAGTTGTCGGCGCGCGGCATGCAATAATCCATATAGCTCGCGGTCAAAAGTTGCCCGTCGCCATCGTAATGCGCGCCCTCCATCAGCGCTTGCCCGATGCCATGCGCGACGCCGCCATGCACCTGACCCTCGACGATCATTGGATTGATGAGCTTGCCGAAGTCGTCAACCGCGGTCCACCGTTCGACCGTCACGACGCCGGTCTGCGGATCGATCTCGACCTCGCAGATGTGCACGCCGGCAGGGTAGGTGAAGTTCTTTGGATCCCAGAAGGCGCTCTCCTTCAAGCCGGGTTCAAGTTCCTGGCCATTGAACTTATGCGCGAGGTAGGCGTTCGGTGGCGACCGAGGCGAAGTCGATCGACTTGTCGGTGCCCTTGACCGTGAATTTGCCATCGTTGAACTCGATGTCCTGCTCCGAGGCTTCGAGCAGGTGGCCGGCGACCTTCTTCGCCTTGGCCTCGATCTTGTCGAGCGCTTTGAAGATCGCCGACATGCCGACAGCGCCCGAGCGTGAGCCATAGGTGCCCATGCCCATCTGCACCTTGTCGGTGTCGCCGTGAACGATCGAGACATTCTCCATCGGGATGCCGAGGCGCGAGGAGACCAAGCTGCGCGAACGTCGTCTCGTGACCCTGGCCGTGGCTATGCGACCCGGTCAGAACTTCCACGGTGCCGATCATATTCACCCGCACCTCGGCGGATTCCCATTGCCCGACGCCGACGCCGATCGCGGCCGCTGTCTGGGAGGGCGCAAGGCCGCATGCCTCGATATAGGCGGAAAATCCCACGCCACGCAGCTTGCCCTTGGCGGCGGACGCCGCCTTGCGCGCGGCGAACGCCCTTGTAGTCCGCGAGCTCCAACGCCTTGTCGAGCGCCTTCGCGTAGTCGCCGATGTCGTAGGCGAAAGACGACCGGGGTCTGATGCGGGAACGAGGCGACGAAGTTCTTTCGCCGAAACTCCGCCGGATCGTGTCCGGTCTCTCGCGCCGCTTTTTCGACGATGCGCTCGACCAGGAAGGTCGCCTCCGGGCGGCCTGCGCCGCGAACGGCGTCGACAGGCGTCGGTGTTGGTGTAGACCCCGTCGACCTCGACGTAGATCGCGGGAAGATTGTACTGGCCCGGACAGCAGCGGCGCATAGAGCCAGGTCGGGACCATCGACCAGAAGGTCGAAGGATAGGCGCCGAGGTTCGCGATCGTGTGCACGCGCAGGCCCAAGCATTTTGCCGCTCGCATCGAGAGCCAACTCGGCGTGCGAGACATGGTCGCGGCCATGTGCGTCCGTCAGGAACGATTCGGTGCGTTCGGCCGTCCATTTGACCGGCCGCTTGATCTTCTTCGCCGCCCAGGCGCAGACCGTCTCTTCGTTGTAGATGAAAATCTTGGAGCCGAAGCCGCCGCCCACGTCGGGCGCGATGACGCGCAGCTTGTTCTCGGGCGCGACGCCCTGAAACGCCGACAGGACGACCCGCGCGAGATGAGGGTTCTGGCTGGTCGTGTAGAGCGTTATGACATCCGTGCCTTCGTCATAGTCGCCGAGCGCTGCGCGCGGCTCCATCGCGTTGGGGATCGTGCGATTGTTGACGAGGTCGATCTTGGTCACGTGCTTCGCCGCCGCAAACGCCGCGTCGGTCGCGGCCTTGTCGCCGAGGTGCCAGTTGAACACGGTGTTGTTGGGGGCAAGCTCGTGCACTTGCGGCTGACCCGGTTTGGCTGCGCTCGCCGTATCGACAGCCGCGGGCAGAACGCCGTAGTCGACCACGAGCTTTTCCGCCGCGTCCCGGGCCTGAGCGTAAGTATCGGCGATGACAACGGCGACGGGATCGCCGACATAGAGCGCCTTGCCGTGAGCGAGCGCCGGATAACGCGCCGACTTTCATTGGCGAACCGTCCTTGAAATGGACAGTCACACCGCCAATATGCGCGCCAATCTTGTCGGCGACCGCGTCGGCGCCGGTGAGGACCGCGACGACCCCCTTCGACTTTCAGCGCCGCAGACGCATCGATCTTGTCGATCGTCGCGTGCGCGTGCGGCGAGCGCAGAAAATAAGCGTAAGCTTGGCCCGGACGATTGAAGTCGTCGACGTAGTGGCCCTTGCCGGTGATGAAGCGGATGTCTTCCGTGCGTTTGACGGAGGCGCCAATGCCTGTCGCGCTCATGAATGTCTCTCCCTGGGAATCGTTGAAGCGGGTGGTTTATTCGGCGGCCTTGGGCAGCGCGGCCATCTCGCGCGCGCCCTGGGCCACCGATTTGACGATGTTGTGGTAGCCGGTGCAGCGGCAGATGTTGCCGTCGAGTCCGTGGCGGATCGCAGCTTCGTCGAGGTTCGAGCCCTCGCGATTGACCAGATCGACCGCCGCCATGATCATGCCCGGCGTGCAGAAGCCGCACTGAAGCCCATGATTGTCCTGGAAGGCCTGCTGCATCGGATGAAGCTTGCCGCCCTGGGCGAGCCCCTCGATCGTCGTCACTTGAGCGCCGTTGCAGGTCACAGCCAACGTCGTGCAGGACTTGATCGCCTCGCCGTCGACATGGACGACGCAGGCCCCGCATTGCGAGGTGTCGCAGCCGACATGCGTGCCGGTGAGGCGCAAATTATCGCGCAGGAACTGCACGAGCAGCGTCCTCGGATCGACCTCCGCCGACGCTTGCCGGCCGTTTACCGTCATCGTGACATGAACCATTCCCATATCCTCCTGAACCAAGACTTGTGCGCTGGGATTGCTGGCGCCGCCGCGCTTGCGGCCGCTGCGACCGCCTGAGCCGCAGCGGCGGCCGCCGGCGCCGCTGCGCCGCCGCCGGCGGCTTCGGCGAAACTGGCGAAAAACTTGTCGGCCATGTTCTTGGCCACGCCGTCGATCAGGCGCGAGCCGAGCTGGGCGATCTTGCCGCCGACATTGGCCTCGACGTCGTAGTGCAGGCGCGTGCCGCCCTCGACGTCGGCCAGCGAGACTTTGGCCCCGCCCTTGGCGAAACCGGCGACTCCGCCCTCTCCCTCGCCGGTGATCGTGTAGCCGACATTGGGCACGATGTCGGTGAGCTCGACCTTGCCTTTGAAGGTGGCGGCGACCGGGCCGATCCGGATCTTGGCGACCGCGGCGAAACCGTTGTCTCCCGTCCTTTCGAGCGACTCGCAGCCGGGGATGCAGGCTTTGAGGACCGCGGGGTCGTTGAGCAGCGCCCACACTTTCGGCCGAGGGGCCGGAAGCGTCGCGTCCCCGCTCATCGTCATCGCCATACGCTCTTCCTCCCGTCGAACCGCTTCCGCCCGTCGCGGCGACCGTCTCTCGCGCTTGAGCCGGCCCGCGTCCGACAGTGCGCTTGCGTCCTGCAGCATCGACAATGAGTCTCGTACACCGCGGTCAGCGCCAAAGTCCATATCGTTCGGGCGCCGCTTATTTCTGTGAAGAAGCATAAAGGCGAAGGGCCAATACGCAGCGGCGACTCCGATATATTCAATTGAATATGTCGGAACTTGCGATCCGTGCTTGCCGGATGATCCGCCGCGGCGCCGTTCGCCCTCTCGCGATGCGGTTGCTGTTGCGGGTCGCGACCGCTAGGTTGCAGAAAGATGACAGGCGGCTTGAATGCCCGGATGCGACCGGCTAAGCGCTAAGACGAACCCGTGCGGGGAAACGACAGAACGGCCGGAATATCTGGCACGCTTCCTGCACCGCCCGGGGAAACCGGAGGGACGATTGGCGCATGGATAGTTTCCTGCAGCAGCTGATCAACGGGCTCACGCTCGGATCGATCTACGGACTCATCGCCATCGGCTACACGATGGTTTTCGGCATCATCGGCATGGTCAATTTCGCCCACGGCGACGTTTTCATGCTGTCGGCCTTCATCGCGCTGATCATCTTCATGATCTTGACCCAGATCCTCCACCTGGGTTCGCTGCCGCTCGCGTTCGTGGTTGTGATGGTCGGCGCGATGGCGCTGACCGGCTTATGGAACTGGGCGATCGAACGGCTGGCCTACCGGCCGCTGCGCGGCTCATTCCGCCTTGCGCCGCTGATCTCGGCGATCGGCATGTCGATCTTCCTGTCGAATTTCGTCCAGGTCGTTCAGGGGCCGCGCAACAAGCCTGCGCCGCAATTGCCCAATCACGTCTTCAATCTGACCGGCGGGACCTACGACGTGACGCTTTCGATCCGCCAGATCCTCATCATGGTCATGACGATCGTGCTGCTCGTCGCCTTCTGGTATCTCGTCCAGCACACTTCGCTCGGCCGCGCTCAGCGCGCCTGCGAGCAGGACCGCAAGATGGCGGCGCTGCTCGGCATCGACGTCGACGCGACGATTTCGATCACCTTCGTCATCGGCGCCGCTCTCGCCGCGGTCGCGGGCGTGATGTTCGTCATCTATTACGGGGTGGTCAATTTCGCCGATGGCTTTGTGCCCGGCGTCAAGGCCTTCACCGCGGCGGTGCTCGGGGGAATCGGCTCGTTGCCGGGCGCAGTTCTCGGCGGCCTTTTGATCGGCCTCATCGAAGTGTTCTGGTCGTCTTATTTCACCACCGACTACAAGGACGTGGCGGCGTTCATGATCCTCGCCATAACCTTGATCTTCATGCCGTCCGGCATCCTTGGCCGGCCCGAGGTGGAGAAGGTTTGAACATGACCGCGGCTCCGCAGACAACTCCGCTCGCCACCGCCGGCGAAACGACCGCCTCGCAATTCGTTCCCGCGCTCCGGACCGCCTTCGTGTCCGCGCTGGTCGCCTTCGGCCTCGCGTTTCCGATCATCAGCTACCACGCCGAGTCCAACATCGAAAACGAGCTCGTGCTCATCTCGCGCTGGCCGCTGTCGTTCGGCATTTCGGCGCTCGTCTTCGTGTTTGTCTTCCTGCGCCAGATGTCCACCTCCGACTGGCGCATCTGGTTCGACCGCGTCGGCTCGATCGCCGCGGGGGGGATGGGCGGCGCCCTGGTTCAGGCTGCGCGCGAAGGCGAAGGCACCGCGCCGCCATCTGCCGCCCGCGTCGCGTTCGGGCGCTTTTTCGGCCCCTTCATGCTGGGCCTCGTCATCGTCTTTCCCCTCCTCATGCTCGGCCTGCTCGGGCCGACCGGCTCGCTGAAGTGGATCAATAATTACGGCGTCCAGATCATGATCTACGTGATGCTGGGCTGGGGACTGAACATCGTGGTTGGCCTCGCGGGCCTCCTCGATCTCGGCTATGTCGCATTCTACGCCGTCGGCGCCTATTCCTACGCGCTGCTCTCGACCACCTTCGGCCTCTCGTTCTGGATCTGCCTGCCGCTCGCCGGATTGTTGGCGGCGATGTGGGGCGTCATTCTCGGCTTCCCCGTGTTGAGGCTTCGCGGCGACTATCTGGCGATCGTGACGCTCGCCTTCGGCGAGATCATCCGCCTCGTCCTCATCAACTGGGTCGACCTGACCAACGGCTACGCCGGCATCAGCAGCATCCCGCATGTCAGCTTCTTCGGCATTCCCTTTAACGACGAGGACAACGGCTTCGCCGCGATCTTCCATATCCCCTATTCGCCGATCTACCGCACGATCTTTCTTTTCTATCTGATCCTCGGGCTCGCGCTCCTCACCAACTTCGTCACGCTGCGTCTCAGGCGGCTGCCGATCGGCCGCGCCTGGGAAGCGTTGCGCGAGGACGAAATCGCCTGCCGCTCGCTCGGCATCAACACCACCACCACCAAGCTCACCGCCTTCGCGCTTGGTGCGATGTTCGGCGGTTTTGCCGGCTCGTTCTTCGCCGTGCGTCAGGGCTTCGTCAGCCCGGAAAGCTTCACCTTCATCGAATCGGCGACCATTCTCGCGATTGTCGTGCTCGGCGGCATGGGCTCGCAGCTCGGCGTCGCCATCGCGGCGGCGGTGATGATCGGCGTTCCCGAACTGATGCGCGAGCTCGACTGGCTCAAGGCGATTTTCGGTCAGGACTTCGATCCGACCCAGTACCGGATGCTGCTGTTCGGCGCCGCGATGGTCATCATGATGATCTGGAAGCCGCGCGGCCTCGTTTCGAACTCGATTGCCCTCGGTCTTTCTCAAGGAGCAAAAGGCCGTGTCGAGCGATCTCGTCAAAGAGGGCCACGGCTGATGAACTGGCTGACCAGCCCGCTGCTCGCGGTCGAAAAGCTCACGATGCGGTTTGGCGGCCTGGTTGCGGTGAACGCTTTCAGCTTTAGCGTCGGGCGCGGCGACATTACCGCGCTCATCGGACCGAACGGCGCCGGCAAGACCACCGTCTTCAACTGCGTCACCGGCTTCTACAAACCGACCGAAGGGCGGCTCGCGTTCGCGCGCGACGGGATCGCGACCGCCGAGGACATCGAAGCGGCGACCCGGGCGAGCGGCCGCCACGCGAAGACCGCGAACGGCGACCTCTTCCTGCTCGAGCGCATGCCCGACCACGAGATCGCACGCACCGCGCGGGTGGCGCGCACCTTCCAGAACATCCGCCTCTTCCAGGGCATGACGGCGCTCGAGAATCTGCTGGTCGCGCACCACAATCCGCTGATGCGGGCGAGCGGCATGACCATTCTAGGCCTCATCGGCGCCCCGAGCTATCGCCGCAAGGAGGCCGAAGCGATCGACCGGGCGAAATACTGGCTGGACAAGATCGGGCTCACCGACCGGGCCGATGACCCGGCCGGCGAACTGCCGTACGGCGCGCAGCGCCGGCTCGAGATCGCGCGGGCGATGTGCACCGACCCGGTGCTGCTTTGCCTCGACGAGCCGGCCGCGGGCCTCAACCCGCGCGAGTCGGCGGAATTGAATGCGCTCCTGCGCTCGATCCGGGCCGACCACGACACGTCGGTGCTGCTGATCGAGCACGACATGTCGGTGGTGATGCAGATTTCCGATCACGTGGTCGTGCTGGACTACGGCGTGAAGATCGCCGACGGAACGCCTGATGAAGTCCGCGCCGACCCGAAGGTGATCGCCGCCTATCTAGGCGTCGCCGACGAAGAGGAAGTCGAAGCGATCGAGAAGGAGCTCGAGCAATGAGCGCGGCCGCGGCCGTGGCCGGGCCGCTCCTCCAGTTGCGCGGCGTCGAGACCTTCTACGGCAAGATCCAGGCGCTGAGGGGCGTCGACATCGACGTCATGAGCGGGGAGATCGTGACCCTCATCGGCGCCAACGGCGCCGGCAAGTCGACCACGATGATGACGATTTTCGGCGCGCCGCGCGCGCGCCGCGGCCGGATCAGCTTCGACGGCAAGGACATCACCGGCCTGCCCACCCATCAGATCGCGCGCCTGTCGATCGCGCAGTCGCCGGAAGGGCGACGCATCTTCCCGCGCATGACGGTGTTCGAGAACCTGCAGATGGGCGCCTCGATCAACAATTTCGCGTTTTTTGACCAGGACCTCGCCCGCGTGTTCACCCTCTTCCCCCGTCTCAAGGAACGTGCGCCGCAGCGCGGCGGCACGCTCTCGGGCGGTGAACAGCAGATGCTGGCGATCGCGCGGGCGCTGATGAGCCGGCCGCGCCTGCTGCTGCTCGACGAGCCTTCGCTTGGGCTTGCGCCGCTCGTCGTCAAGCAGATCTTCGAGGTGATCGCCGACCTCAACAAGAGCGAGGGACTGACGGTGTTTCTCGTCGAGCAGAACGCCTTCCATGCGCTCAAGCTCGCGCATCGCGGCTATGTCATGGTCAACGGGGCCATCACCATGCAGGGCGCCGGCGCCGAACTCCTGGCGCGGCCGGAAGTGCGCGCCGCCTATCTCGAGGGGGGCCACTGATGGACGGCGTGCTGTGGTCGGATTCGCCTTACGGCCTGTTCACCTTCATCCTCCTCACGCTGATCCTCGGGGGCTTGGGCGCCTGGGCGACCGGACGGGCGATGGCCCAGACCTGGCGCCCAATTCCGATGCTGCTGCCCTATATGGTCCTCCTGACCGCGGGGGTCCGCTTCCTGCACTATGCGCTTTACGGCGAGCCGTTGCTGTCGCTGCAGCATTTCATCATCGCCTTTGTCTGGCTGCTGATCGTCGCGGTCCTCGGCTATCGCTACAAGCGCGCGGCGCAGATGGCGACGCAATATTCCTGGGCTTACGAAAGCGCCGGTTTGAACTGGCGCGCTAAGGCCTAAGCACGAACGTCCGGGATGGGCTTGTGATTGAGACCTCTCCGTTTTTTAAGGTGACTCTTTCTCGAAAACGAGAAAGTATCCGCGCTCAAGGTGGAATTTGTTCTACCGAGGCGCGCTAGGGAGGGCCTGAGCGCCCCGAACATGATGGAGTAACTGCATGAGGAAATATTGGTTATCAGGCGTCGTGTTCGCCGCCGCCCTGGCGGCGGCGGGCGTCGCGAACGCCCAAATCAAGATGGGCGTCGCGGGACCGATCACCGGGCCGAACGCCGCGTTCGGCGCCCAGCTCACCAACGGGACGCAGCAGGCGGTTGACGACATCAACAAGGCCGGCGGCATCCTCGGCCAGCAGATCACCCTCGAGCAGGGCGACGACGTGTCGGATCCGAAGCAAGGCGTCTCGGTCGCCAACAAGTTCGTCGGCGACGGCGTCAAGTTCGTCGTCGGCCACTTCAACTCGGGCGTCACGATCCCGGCCTCCGACGTCTATTCGGAGAACGGCGTCCTCTTCATCACCCCGTCGGCGACCAACCCGAAGGTCACCGACCGGATGCTCTGGGACGCGTTCCGCACCTGCGGCCGCGACGACCAGCAGGGCATGCTGTGGGCCGAGTACGCCCGCGACAAGCTCAAGGGCAAGAAGATCGCGGTCGTTCACGACAAGACCACCTACGGCAAGGGCCTGGCCGACGCGGCGCTCGACAACATGCACAAGTTCGGCATCAAGGAAGTGCTGTACGAAGGCGTGAACACCGGCGAGAAGGACTATTCGGCGATCGTGTCGAAGATCAAGGAATCCGGCGCCGACTACGTCATGTGGGGCGGCCTGCATACCGAAGGCGGACTCATCATTCGCCAGATGCGCGACCAGGGCATGAAGACCGTCATGATCTCCGGCGACGGCATCACCGACAACGAGTTCGCCCAGATCGGCGGCCCCGGCGTCGAAGGCACCCTGATGTCGTTCGGTCCCGACCCGCGCAACAATCCGACCGCGAAGGACATCGTCGCCGAGTTCAAGGCGAAGAACTTCGATCCGGAAGCCTACACGCTCTATTCCTACGCCGCGGTTCAGATCATGAAGCAGGCGGCGGAGAAGGCGAAGTCGCTCGATCCGAAGAAGGTCGCCGAAGTGATGCATTCCGGCATGACCTTCCATACGGTCATCGGCGACATCGCCTACGACAAGAAGGGCGACCGCACCAGCGTCGACTACGTTTGGTACGTCTGGCAGAAGGGCGACGACGGCAAGATCACCTACAAGCAGATGTGATCCAATCCTTCTCCCCGCGAGCGGGGAGAAGGTCATCCTCTCCCCGCACGCGGGGCGAGTGAGAACGAAGCCCGCCGGCGACGGCGGGTTTTTCTTTGCATCTGGGCGTGACTTCGGGTCATTCCGGACCTCCTGCCAATCACTCGCCCTGTGACGGCGATCACGGCGTCCGCCACGGAATTCTGCTCTCCTGCCTGTCTCGGCCCGGTCCTTTTGCGACCGCTGGTGGGAGACCATGAAGGAAGTTTCGCAATGGCAGGCTCTGAAGATACGGCCTTTTCGCACGAAAGTCGGCGGACACGAATCCCCGCTCGCGTCCGCAGACGCCTCGATCGGGCGACCAGCTTCGCGACGAAGGTCGACCTGGTGATCGCGCAGTATTCTGCAGAAGCGCGAGATGAGATTGCCGAGCTTATAAGTATCCTTGCTGCAAAACCACAGCAATTACCGCTGAGTCAGAACCGCCTCGCGTGAGCGGCGCGGTCCGCGCGGCCCCGACCTTTTCGCCCGAACTGCCCGAACTGTGGAAAGGCGCTCAAGGCGCTTTGCCGCCCGACCGCCGAAGCAAGTCCCCAAGCATGGCCTGGGCGTCCTCGATCAGCTGCTCCTGATACCGGTAGAACATCTCGCTGCCCATGGGCGTGACCATCGAGCGCAGTTGTTCCTCACAGCGCAGGCGAAGCGCCTCGAGGTCCTTGAGGAGGTTTTCGGCCGCCATCCGATCCTGCGGCGTCCTGATGGCCGCCTCAGGCGGAAGCGTTTTGATGTGCTCGGGCGTGGAGCCCAGACCGGTGAGCGCCTTGAGCCTCGACTCGAGCATCTCCCGGTTGGCGTCGATGCGCCAAAGCCTGAATCGGCTGTAAGCGTTCGATGCATTGAAGAGGATCGTGACCGCCATCGCGAGATAAATCCAGTAGGCGGGCGACATCAGGTTCACGAGCCAGGGAAAGTAACGGTCCGCCATTGCGGGGCCACCGTTGGTGAAAAACTCGCGCGCCTCGTCGGCCAAAGGCGCCTGATCCTGAGACTTCGCCGCTGGCGGCGGGTTGTCTCGGACGAAAGTCGGGAACTCCTCGGTAAGCAGCCTCAGGAAGGCCACTCGCTCCGCGCGGTGCACGCACGCGTTCGTCATGATGAGCGTGTCGACCTGCGCGACGAGCTTGTCGGTCGCAGGGATCGGTTTGGCGACGTCGTAAAAGCCGGCGGGGATTTTGCCGAGGCGCAGCCACTTGTCCCGCGACACCAGGCCTTCGATGTCGGCGGGAGCGACGATCTCGAGGTCGTATGTTTTCGCCAGCGTCCGGATCAGCTCCGCGTTGGCGGTCATGACGAAGGCGGCGAGATCGAGTTGACCATCGCGAACCATTTGCGCCTGAGCTTCGAGATCGTGATTGGAGGGCTTGAGATCGAGATCCCTGAGATCGGAATTCTCCAGCAGCTGCCGCATCAGATAGGTCGTGCCGGAACCGTCCGGGCCAATGCCGACTGACGCGCCTTTGAGGTCCTCGAACGTATCGATCGCGCGTCCTCGTCGCGCGAGTAGCAGGAGCGATTCTGGTTGCGGGAGCCGTCCCAGGGTCTGCAGGCCGGCGTCTCCGGGAACCGGCACTCCGTCCTGCACGAAGGCGAAGGCGGGAATGCAGCGCCCGTTTTCGCCGGCGAGGCGAGCGATGTTCTCGACCGACCCCGCTGTGGCGACGACGCTCAGGTGGCCGTTGCGCTTGAGCGCGCGCGTCGCAAGCCGCTCCCCGGTCGCGTGATATTGTCCGGTCGAGGAACCGGTATAGATGGAAGCCCGCAGGAACGCATAGTCGCCGGAAACGGTGAAGTAGAGGATCGCCGCCGCGACCGCCAGAACGGCGATCCCCATCAACAGGATCCTCGCCCACGCCCTCCGATCTCGGCCGGGTCCAAACGCCAGTTGATCCAGGAAACTCATGAGCAGCCCATCCGCCGCCCGGATAGGGCGGCCCTGGACTATAGGCAAGAGTTTCGGCGGCAAAGGCGGCGTGACACGGCGCCACATCCCGCGGCCGGTCGTCGGGCGGCGATGGAAACCATATTGGACCCTCTCGCGTTCAAGCCGTTCGCAGGCCTCGGATCTGTATGCGCAATAGCTGCTCGATCATGGCGTCGACCGTAACGCCAGGCCCCATCAGATGGTCGATGGCCAGCGTCGTCAGGCCGTGCACCGCGGACCAGAACACGTGCGCGGCCAGGATCTGATCCTTCTGGCTTTCGGGTGGGACGGCAAAAACTCCGGACCTGGCTCCACGCTCAATGACCTCTTCCAACACCGCTCTGGCCTGGGCGCCAGCCAATCTGACAACCGTTGGGCGGTCCCCCGGACCGACGTCGGCGATCGCCGGACCGAACATCAGCCGGTAGAGCGCAGGGTTTTCGAGTCCGAGACGCACATACGTTCGACCGATCACGGCGATCAGCGCTTCCGGGGCGTCGATTCCCGCCATGGCGCGCAACATGCCGTCGCGCAATCTTTCGAAGCCGACAATGGCGACGGCGGCAAGAAGATCCTGCTTCTCGGGAAAATGATTGTAGGGCGCTTGGTGGCTCACCCCGGCGCGCCGGGCCACTTCTCTGAGCGAGAAGGCCCAATCCTGCTCCTCGGTGACCAGTTCGAGCGCGGTGTCGATCAGGGCGCGACGGAGGTCGCCGTGATGATAGGGCTGAGGCGTGGCGCGGCGAACTTTTTTTGGCAAGACGGCTCCAGACATATTGACACTGCCTATATCATCATATAGGCGGTGTCTACACCCGGCGGATCGAAATGTCAATCCGCCGGAAGACGATCAATCTCGATTGTCGCAAATACGGGGATGAAGATCATGCTAACTTTGACCAAACAGCAATCGCCGACCAGCATTCGGGGCCGGGTCGCGCCCGAGGAGTGGGAGGCGCGCGCCGCGCTGGCGGCCGCCTATCGATTGGTCGCGCATTTTCGGTGAAACGATCTCATTTTCACTCACCTAACGGCCCGCGTTCCCGGACGCGAGCATCATTTCCTCATCAACCCCTACGGGATGACCTTCGACGAAGTGACCGCCTCCAATCTGGTCAAGGTGGATCTGGCCGGCAGGAAGGTCATGGACTCGCCATACGAAATCAATCCGGCAGGCTTCCTGATTCACAGCGCCATCCACGCTGCGCGCGAAGACGCAAAATGTGTGCTCCACGTTCACAGCCTGAACGGCGCAGCTGTGTCGGCTCAAAAGAACGGTCTGCTGCCGCTCTCTCAGCAGTCCATATTCGTGCTGTCGTCGCTGGCGTACCACGACTACGAAGGCGTGGCATTGCGCGAAGACGAGAAGCCGCGACTCGTGCGAGACCTTGGAACGAAGCATTTCTTCATGCTTCGCAACCACGGATTGATTACCGTCGCCGACAACGTGCCTGACGCCTTCTTGCTTCTTTATACGTTTGAAGCCGCCTGCATGGTCCAAGTGCGCGCGCAGGCCGGCGGCGGCGAGCTCGTTCCAATCGATCCACGCATTGTCGAGACCGGCCTGCAGCAGGCCGCGACCGTGACGCACGGAGCAGGCGGGGAGCTCGCCTGGCCGGCGCTCCTGCGAAAGCTCGACCGGATCGACCCTTCGTATCGCAACTGAAGCGGCGTCGCCAGAAACGTTGTCGCTGCAATCTAGTCAGCGGCTGTATCGCCAGAAAGGAGAATGGCATGGAAAATAACACGAATGATCGCGCCAAGTTTCACGCGATCACCGAAAGCACCCACGATGAATGGCAGCTGATTTGGACCCAGATGGAGCGCTTCGCGCGCAAACTGCCGGATCGCATTGTCGCGCAGCTCGCGCTGCTTCGTGGCGACAGCGGCGGGTTTCCGGTCGATCGCCTGGAGCATTGCCTGCAGACCGCAACCCGCGCGCATCAGGCGGGGCGGGACGAAGAATATGTTGTCTGCGCCCTGTTGCACGATATCGGCGATTGGCTGGGCCCTCGCAACCACCCGGATGTCGCGGCCGCGATCGTCCAGCCTTTCGTTTCGGAGGAGAACCATTGGATGGTCAAGCATCACCGCATCTTCCAGGGGTATTACTTCTTCCACTTCCTGGGGTTCGATCGGGACATGCGCGAAAAATTCCGGGGGCATCCGCATTTCGAGAAGACGGAGGAATTCTGCCGCCTGTTCGACCAGGTCGCCTTCGATCCCAACTTCAAATCGATGCCGCTAGACGCGTTTGAACCGATGCTCCAGCGAGTGTTCTGTCAGCCGCGCCGGTCATTCTATCGTGCCGAGGCCGCGGAATAGAGAACGCGAGCCAGCTTGCTGCTTCACGACGGCTGGCCCCTGGGGTGGATCCCTACGGTCACCAAGGCGCCCGCCGACGCTCGCCTAGCCAGCGCTTGCTGCCGAAGCAGCGCCTCCTCCAGCGCCGCCGCGCAGAATCTCGCATCGTTGGTGTTCGACAGCCGCCATGCCAGAACCGCTCGGCTGGCCCAGTCGATGATCGCCACCAGATAGAGGAAGCCGCACGCCATCGGGATGTAGGTCACGTCGGCCGCCCACACGTGGTTCGTCTCGACAATCTTCAGGCCGCGCAGCAGGTAGGGGTATATCTTGTGCCCGGGCGCGGCTTTGCTCGTGCCGGGGCGCGGAACCAGCGCCTCGATCCCCATCACCCGCATCAGCCGCTGCACCCGCTTGCGGTTGACCCCACGGCCTTCTTTGTTGAGCTCGAAGGTCATTCGCCGCGAGCCGTAGAACGGAAGTTCGAGATGCAGTTCGTCGATGTGGCGCATCACCGCCAGATCGTCCGCCTCGGCGACGGGCTTGGGGCGGTAGATCCCCGAGCGCGCCACGCCCACAAGCTCGCATTGGCGGCGCACCGACAGGTCCTTGCCAGACCGTTCGACCATCGCTCGGCGGCTCATCAAACAGGCTCTCGATATTATGAGCTGTTCTTCCAGGCATAAATTTGGTTCGGATGCATCTTCGCCAGTTCCGGATCTGTCGCATTCGCGCAGCTTCAAGGCAATTTCGCCTTGAAATACTTCTTGCGTGATCGTTTCCTCGCTCCTCGGTTGCGACAGAGCAGGATATCTTCATCATCAGTTACCGTCAATGGACATCCAAATCACGTCCATAAGACCGCATCGACCCTTCGTACCGAAGCTAAACCCGCGCTCGATGAACGCAGGCGATTTGACGATCTCGACCATCGGCAAGCTCATGCGCGGGCGCACGTGTTCGATGCGACGCCAACCATCTTGGCGTCGCATCGTCTCTCAAGTCCGTGCTGGGCGCTGAGGCGGTCCCAAATCCCTGGCGTACGATTCGGGGAGACTTCTCCGATCGCCCTTATGGAAGAGAGAGACAAACCAATGATCACGCCGGCATTCATATTCACGGTCTTCATGCTGACCTTGGGACCGATCAAGGTCATCCCGGCTTTCTTCGTGATGACCGAGGGCCAAACGCCGGAAGCCGTTCGAGGTCTTGCGCTAAAGGGGACGATGGCGGCGACCGTCGTCTGCCTCGCGATTGCCTTGGCGATGAGCAGCATGACCGCTTCGTGGCGCGTCTCGACCGACGACTTGCGGATCGCGGGGGGAATTCTCCTGTTCCTCGCCTCGCGTGAGATGATCGGGCAGTTCAACCGTCCGGCGCTGCCGCTTGCTGTCCCTCCGAAGCGTCCGGCAGTCGCGCCCTGGCCATTCCGACCATTGTGACACCCTGGGGAGTGACCGCGATTTTGTTTTTTGTCGATCTCGTCGACGGTGATTCGAAGATGTTGCCGACGGTGATTGCGATATTGCTTCTGGTTATGCTGCTGAACCTGATCGGAATGCTTCTGGCCAGGCGAATCGTGGCAGCCGTCGACATCATGACCTTTCAGGTTGTCGGCTGGATCTCCGCCGTTCTGCAGGCCGGTTTCGCGGTTGACGCAGTCGTCACCTCACTGCGAAACTTGGCCCTGTTCCACCCCAACGCATAAGATTTCGGCGGAGAGGCGGAAGGTCCACACGGCCGGCTCTGACATCTTTGGGCGTCTTGCCTCCGGATCCCGGATCAGCCCCCGGCCACGGCCATAGAGTCACCCAACCTGCCCGAACTGCGGGAACGTCTCGATCAACCAGAGCGACACGCTCTGAAAGCCGCCGGTGAGGAACGCGACGCCGGTCGCGACCAGCAGCACGCCGACCGTCTTCTCGATCCGGGCGAACTGCGCCTTGACGAAGTGCGAGGCGCGCATAAACGGCCCCATCGCGAGGGCGGCGAGAATGAAGGGGACGCCGAGCCCGAGACTGTAGACGGCCAGCAGGCCCGCGCCGCTCGCGACCGTTTCGCGGCTACCGGCGACAGCGAGAATGGTCGCGAGAATCGGCCCGATGCAGGGCGTCCAGCCGAGCGCGAAGGCCATGCCCATCGGATAGGCGCTCCATGCGCCGGGCGGCCGCTCGATTTCGAGCCGCGCCTCGCGCAGCATCGCCGCGATCCTCAGGACGCCTAAAAAGTGGAGGCCCATCAGGATCACCCCAATCCCGGCCGCGATCGAGAGCGCATGGCTCCATTGCCGAAAGACGGCGCCGAACTCCGAGGCGGTGGCGCCGAAGGCGACGAAGACGGTGGTGAAGCCGGCGACGAAGAGGAGCGCGGTCAGGAGAATGTCGCGCCGCGCCTTCGCTTCGCCCTCGTCGACCAGCGCCTCGACGCTGGCCCCCGCGAGATAGCAGAGATAGGGCGCCGCCAGCGGCAGCACGCAAGGGCTCACGAACGAGATAAGGCCGGCGCCGAAGGCGGCGGGGAGAGAGACGTCGGTCATGAGACACAAATGGCCCTTCGGTCTGGAAGCGTCAAATGGCGCTGACGGGCTGGCGGGGCGGCCCGCTCGTTCCGGTCAAGTTCGGATCAACCAGCAGCATTAAACAATATACGTATGTAAGTATTGTAATTTTTGAAATTCCAACCGCGCTTTATAACCGATGATAACAGTCTTTTAGCTGCGCGGCCCGCGAGCAACGCGCGGTCGATCACGGAAGTACAAAAGGACAGCTCTTGGCGCCTAATCCTCTGAAAACATTGCCGCGTGTTCAAAAGTGCACGGCGCCGCGACAGACCGGCGGGCCCGCTCTTAGGGCAGTCATTTTGTCGCCCATCACGAACTAGAACCCCGCATCTCGAGCGCCTCTGCATACACATTCAGCGTGTCGCGCATCATGCGCTCGAGCGAATAGAATTCGGCAATGCGGGCGCGCGACCGCTGCCGGATCGCCTCCCGCGCCGAGGCGCCGAGCGTAAGCGCCGCCTCGATCGCATCGGCGAGCGCGGCGGCGTCGCCGGCCGGAACGAGCCAGCCCGAGCGCTCCTCGACCGGAAAAAGCGGGGGCGCGGCGACGATCTCGCCTGCCGTCCCGACGTCGGAGGCGACGACCAGCGCCCCCATCGCGGCCGCCTCGAGGGTCGTGCGCGTCACGCCTTCCGCCTCGCTCGCCGGAAAGACGACGGCGCCTGCGGCGACGAAAGCCGCCGGCCGGTCGGTCGGGGCGCCGACTCGGACGACGATCGGCTTGACCCCCCGCTCGGCCGCGAGCGCGTCGAGTTCGCGCGCGAACGCAGGTTTGGCGGCGTCGCCCGCCAGCACGAAACGGACGTCTTCGAGCCCGCGCGCCTTGATGAGCGCTGCGGCTTCGATGACGAGTTTCTGGCCGCGGGCAGGCGCAAGCCGAGCAGGCGCAAGCACGACCCGTTCGTGCGGCGCCGCGCCCCAGCCTTCGCGCACCTTGGCCACGCGCTGCCGGCTGACCGCATCGGGCGCGAGCTTCGCAAGGTCCAGTCCGGGCCGCACGATTCTCAGCCGTGTCGCGGCGGCGGGGAAAATCTCCGCGGCGCGATCGGCCGCGTAATGCGACGACGCAATGGCGCGGTCGCCGTCGGCCACGGCGGATTCGAAGCTCGTCCGCGGCGATGAGCCGGAGCCCTCGCCCGGGAAGGTCGTCACCAGCGCTCGCTTCGGCTTGCGGCAGGCGCCGAGCGCGACCCAGGCCGCGCCGCGCGAGCGCGCATGAACGAGATCGACGCGCTCCGACTCGAGGATTCGCGCCAGCCGCCTCACGTTGAGCGTCATCGCCAGCGGATTTGTGTTGGAGGCCGGAAACGGCAGGTGAAGGCCGCCGAGCGCCTGCACTTCGCTCGCGAGCTCGCCCGGGTCAGAGGCCACAAGGGCGCGTGCGCCTGCTTCGATGAGCGCCGCCGCAACCGCGAGCGTCGAGCGTTCGTCGCCTCCGGCAGAAAGCGGCGGAACGATCTGCAGAATTGTCAGGCCCGCGAGGGGCGCATTCGCTCCGCGTCCGAAAGGAGAGAAGGCATTGACGGTCACGGGCGTCGTCGCATCCGGGCCCATGCGCCCGTGCGGTTGACAGCCAAGCCGGGCTCCGCCAAGTCCGCGCGACTTAAGCCTTCGCGGCCGGGCCAAATCGGAGGGCTCAGGCGCAGCATCGGGACGGAGCAGGCGTGTCGAACGAAGAGCCGAGTGCGTTCACGGTCGGGACCCCACCAAATCGACGGCGTATCGCCTTTCGCCGCCGCAGGCCAGCGCGAGCCAAGGCGCCCGGCCTCGTCTGGCTCTGCGGCTATCGCTCGGACATGGACTCGACCAAAGCGAGCGCGCTCGACGCCGAGGCCGCCCGGCTTGGGCTCGGCTTCCTGCGTTTCGACTATTCGGGCCACGGCCGCTCCGAAGGTACGCTCGAAGACGGAACGATCTCGCTTTGGCTCGAAGAGGCGCTGGCGATCATCCGGGCCGAAAGCAAGGGTCCGCAGATCCTTCTCGGCTCGTCGATGGGCGGCTGGCTCGCGCTGCTCGCGGCGCGCGCGCTGCAACAGGCGGGCGAAGGCGGCCGCGTCGCGGGCCTTATCCTCATCGCGCCCGCCGTCGATTTCACTGAGGCGCTGCTCTGGGAGCGCCTGCCCGAGGACGCGCGGCGCGCGATCATGGAGGAGGGCGCGTGGCGCCGTCGCTCGGCCTATTCGGACGAGCCCGACGTCTTCACGCGGGCGCTGATCGAGGATGGGCGCAAGCATCTCCTGTTCGGCGGCATGATCCGCACCGGCTGCCCGACCGTGGTGCTGCAGGGCATGCGCGACGAGGACGTGCCCTATGCGCACGCGCTTGCGCTGGTCCAGCGGCTCGGCGGCGATCCGGCGACGCTGACGCTGATCAAGGATGGCGATCATCGCCTGTCTCGTCCGCAGGACCTTGAACTCCTGTTCGCCGCGGTCGAGCGAATGGCCGAGGCGGGTTGATCCTGTCGCGCGACGAGGGATCCGTCTCACCGCCCCTCCCCGTAACGGTGCAGGTTCGCGCCATGCGTCTTGAGCCAGGCTTCGGCGCGGTTCGTTTCCGGGCACGCGCGGCGCAGGAGGCTCCAGAACTTCGGTGAATGATTGAGGTGGACGAGATGCGCGACCTCGTGCGCCGCGAGATAGTCGAGCACAAACGGCGGCGCGAGGATGAGGCGCCAGGAGAAGCTGAGCCCTCCGGTCGCCGAGCAGGAGCCCCAGCGGCTTACCGTGTCGCGCACCGCAATCCGCTTCGGCTTGACGCCGATGTTCCTCGCGTGGCGGGTGACAGCGGCCTCGATGTCCTTGGTGGCCTCGCGCTTGAGGAAGTCCGCGACGCGGCGCGGCACGTGCGGCCGTTCGCCCGCGACGCAAATGAGCGGCCCTTGCTCCCCTTTTTCCAGCCACACGACGCCGCGCGCGCCTGGCCTGTGCACTATGCGATGGTCGACGCCGCGCAGCGGCGCGACCGCCGAAGGCTGGAAGGGGACAAGATGCGGTAGGCGTGCGAGCCTGACGCCGATCCACGCGGAATGGCGTTCGGCGAATTCCCGCGCTGCCTTGAGCGAAGCGCGCGCCGGCGCGGTGAGCAGCACGTCGCGCGTCGCCGTTCTGACGCGCAGCGTGAAGCGCTGCGAGCGCGGCGAGCGTTTCAACGCGACGCGATAGACTTCGCCGTCATGCGCGATATCGAGATGCGCCGGCTCCGGCTGGGGGCGCTCGAACAGGCGCAACATGCGGGGCGCTCTCACGTCGGCCTCGTTGTCGCGCGTAGATCGGAGCCAGCGGAGGCGCGCGCCGCCGTGTCACGCCGATGGCGGGAAAGCGCGGCCGGCGCGACCCGCCAGGTTGGGATAACAATCCCGCGCACGTGCGACATGACGAAATCCTAGTCCAGTCGCGCACTGAGTCGCCAGCGGTTTTCAGCCCAGGCTGAGCGCCGGCGGGGCGGCGGGCTTGATCAATGTGGGCAGGCCCGCTGCCACAAGCACAACCGCATCGCAGGCGCGGGCGACCTCGCGATTTGCCCACCCTTGCGCGTCGCGAAAATCCCGGCCCAGCCTGGTCTCTGGCACAAGACCGAGCCCGACCTCGTTCGAGACGATTATTGCCGGCCCTTCGAGCGCAAAAATCACCTGTCCGAGACGGGCGATCTCGGCCTCGACGTCGCGGCCAGCGAACATGAGGTTCGAAATCCACAGCGTCAGGCAGTCGACGAGAACGGCCCGGCCGGGCTGCGTCTCGGCGCTGAGCGCCTCAGCAAGGTTCAGGGGCTCCTCCAGCGTGGTCCAGCCGGCGCCGCGGTCGGCCCGGTGGCGCGCGATCCGCGCCGCCATCTCCGCATCGCCCGCGTGTGCTGTGGCGAGGTAGAGCCGCTCTGGCGCGGCGCTTTCCGCAAGCCTTTGGGCGTACGCGCTTTTTCCTGACCGCGCGCCACCGAGCACGAGCAGGCTGCGCGCGGAGACGACGTCCGGCTCCACCATCGGCATGGCCCCTATCCGGCGAAGTCGAGCGGGCGCGTGCCCGGCCCGCAGATCAGGGCGCGCTCGTTCGGCATCCACCAAACCTCGTCGGGGCGCAACTTATCGATCACCTTCCAGTCGAAGCCGCAGTGGCGATCGAAGATCCAGATCATCCTCCCCGCGTGCTGCAGCAGCAATTGCGGGAAATACCCGGCGGTGAACGAGTCGCCGAGAATCATGATGGTCGGACCTCGCTCCCCGCGTGTCTGGACATAGTCGCCATAGGGATCGGTCGTCATCAACTCCCTCGATCCCGCCGGTAGCGCCAACTCCTCGACCTCTTCCGTCACACTGTCCTGGACGCCGAGGAGGCGGGCCAGATCACCGCCTTTGCGCTCGGAGAGCGGGGTCAGCGCCGCGCCCGGGTCGATCCGCCAGTTGGGGCGCCCGTCCGCTTCGACGATGGCGTTGTAAGCAGCGAGCGCGCCGCGGGCCGTCCAGTGGCTGTCGTGCCGGTAATAGGCAGGTCCTTCTGCGCTCGCCATCTTCATCACCGGGCGCAGATCGACGGCGTTGATCCCATCGGCGGCGAGCCCCTCCAGAAGCATGTCGTATTCGGTCCGCTTCCCGCCGTTCTGTGCCCAGCCTGGAAGATCGTCCTGATAGACAGTCGCGGCGTTTGGCGGCGGGGCGACGATGAAGCCCACGCCCCGCGACCTCAGCTCGTCCTTCACTTCTTTGATCAGCGCGACCGTGTCCGCGACGCGCTGGTCGCGCAGGACAAGGCCGGCGCTTTGCCGCACCGCGTCCTCGTGGAGATAGAACATGCGTCCGTCGCGGCCGACCAGGACCGCATCGTCGCCCATGCCGAGCATCGGCTTGGTCAGTTCCTTGTGCGCTTGGATAAGCGCCTGCCGCAGCCCGAAGTGGTCCCTTAGGTAGGCGTCGAGGGCCGTGGGAAGCGCGAGCCAGTCCGCGCCGGACCCCGGCTTTGCTGGCGGCGGCGCGAGTCTCCGCCCTTCTTTCAGGACCGCCGCCGGACTGTCTGGCCAGACGAGGCCCACAACCAGCGGAGCGCCAAGAAGCAACAAGGCTGCAAGGGCGTAATATCGGCGCCAGCTCTTCAGCATGCGGTCAAAAACCCTCGGCGACGGGCGACGCAATCATCGCCGTCACCCCGCGAAATCGAGCGGGCGCACGCCCGGATCGCAGACCAGGAAACGCTCGGTCGGCGCCCACCAGACCTCGTCCGGGCGGAACCGGTCGATCAGCTTCCAGTCGAAGCCGCACTGATGATGATGGACCCAGATGGCGCGCCCGACATGCTGCGACAACATCAGCGGAAAATAGCTCGCGGTGAAAGAATCGCCGATCACCATGACCGTCGGCCCCGGCTTTCCGGTGGTAATCACATGGTCCGGCATGACGTCCTGAGAGAACGCCTCGTCCTTTCCCGGCGGCGGCAAGGCCAGCGTCTCTGCCTTTTCGGTTACATCGTCCTGAACGCCGAGGATGCGCGCGACGTCGCCGCCCTTGCGCTCCTCAGGCGGTCCAAGCGCCGTCGCCGGATCGATGCGCCAGTCCGGATGACCGTCAGCCTCGACAACAGCGTTGAACCCGGCCAGCGCGCCGCGCGCAGTCCAGTGCGCGTCGTAGAGCAGATAGGCTTCGTCCCCCTCGGCCCGGATCGTATTCATCGCCGGCCGCAGATCGACGGTCTTGACGCCGCGCGCCGCGAGGTCCTGGAGAAAGAGATCGTATTCCGTTTTCCGCCCCCGGGCTTGCGCCCAGATCGGAAGATCGTCCTGGTAGACGGTCGAGGAATTGGGGGGAATCGCGACGAGGAACCGGATGCCGCGCCTCGCCAGGGCATCGCGCATCGAGGCGATCATGTCGACCGCCTCCGCCACGCGCTGGTCCCTGAGAACGAGGCCGGCGCTCTGGCGCACCATCTCGTTGCCCTCGTAAAACATGCGCCCGTCGCGGCCGATCAGCGCGGCGGTGTTGACCTTGAGAAGCACGGGATGCGTCAAGTCCTTGTGCAGGTTGATCATCGCATGCCTCAGGCCGAAACGGTCCTTCAGATAGGCATCGACCTCGCCCGGAAGTTTGCTCCATCCCGCAAAGTCGGCCGGCGCAGCCGGCGGCGGCGCGAGTTTGCGGCCCTCCTTGTGAATCAGGTCAGGGCTGTCGGGCAAAACCATCCCCCAGACCAGCGGCGTCGCGAGCAGCAGAAAACCCAGGACAGCAAAATATCGACGGCCGCGAATCAACATCTATTCGTCAGAACTTGAAATAGAGAAACGGGCTATAGGCGCCCGCGGCGACCGTCACCATGGAAAAAATGAGCAGCGCGAAAGTCCAGGCGAAATCTCCCGCGGCGCGCAGCGCGAGCGGCGCGGACAATCGCGGCAGCCAACGCGGCAGGACCGCGAGCGCGCAGCCGATGATCAGGGTCGCCATCGCCCGCTCGTTCAGCGCGTCATGCATGTCGAAGCTGATGTCGCCTACGCCGTTCCGGCCGACGAGGCTCGCGAAATAATCGAGCGCGGTCGGGAGATCGGGGGCGCGAAACAAGACCCATCCGCCCATCACCGCGAGCAGCGCATAGGCCCAGCGCAGCCACACGGGGATTCGAGCGAGAAGCGAACCGAGCCCCAGCCGTTCCAGGACGAGGAAGGCGCCGTGCCACACGCCCCAGAGGACGAACGTCCAGTTCGCGCCGTGCCATGCGCCGCAGAGCACGAAGACAGTGACGAGGTTGCGATAGGTCTGAAGATTGGTCCCGCGGTTCCCGCCAAGCGGAATGTAAAGATAGTCGCGCAGCCACGACGACAGCGACATGTGCCAGCGGCGCCAGAACTCAGTGATCGACAGCGACGTGTAGGGCATGCGGAAATTGCGGGGGAAGGTGAAGCCGAGCACGACGCCGAGGCCGATCGCCATGTTCGAATAGCCGGCGAAATCGAAATAGATCTGCACGGTGTAGGCCATGAGGCCGATCCACGCCTCTGCAAGCTCGCGATGGGGGCTCTGGTCGAATGCGACCCGCGCCAGCGGCGCGACGACGTCGGCGACAAGCACCTTCTGTGCGAGTCCGACGATGAAGATGCGCGCCCCCACCGACGCGCGCCCGAGCGTCGACCGTCGCGCGTCGAGCTGGCGCGCAACGGTCTTGTAGCGGACGATCGGGCCCGCGACGAGCTGGGGAAAGAGCGAGATATAGAGCGCAACGTCGACGGGATCGCGGTTCGCCCGGAACCGCCGGCGGTAGACGTCGATGATGTAGGAGAGGCAGTGAAAGGTGAAGAACGAGATGCCGAGGGGAAGCTCGATGTTGGTCTGGCCGAAGTCCCAGCCCAGCGGCTTGAGCAAGGCGGCAAAATTTCCGGTGACGAAATTGGCGTATTTGAAGACCCCGAGCACCAGAAGATTGACGGCAACCGCGAGCGCCTAGCGCGGACTTGCGCGACGAGCCGTCACGCCGGTCGATGACAATCGCCGCGCCATAGTTGAAGACGATGGCGAACAGCAAGATCAGAAGAAAACGCGGCTCGCCCCAGGCGTAGAAAACGAGAGAGAAGATCAGCGTGACGACGTTCTTGCCCGCGACTGTCGGCGTCAGGAAATAGCACGCGATAAAAATCGGCAGGAAGTAGAACAGGAACGTGATCGAGGAAAACACCATACCCGGATCGCTTTCGCCTCGCCTGCTCGAGTGAAAAACCGTGAACCGCGCTCTGGCAGACCGCGCCCGTGAGCGCCGCCCGGCGCTCGAACCGCCCCTATAGCCGTCCCCTGCGCCGACGGCAAAGGATCCGTCGGCATCGCGAAAGTGAGACTGGCTCTCGGCTTATCCCCATGTCACGCGCAAGGCCTCCAGCCCATGGAAATGATAGGCGTCGCGATATCGGGGGGGCTCGGCCAGCCTAAGGCCGGGAAGACGGGCGAACAGGATCGGCAGCGCGATCGCCATCTCGAGGCGCGCCAGCGGCGCCCCGACGCAGAAGTGGATGCCCGCGCCAAAGGCGAGATGGGGATTGGGATCCCGCCGGGCGTCGAACGCGTCGGGCCGGGGAAAGCGATCGGGATCGCGGTTGGCGGCGCCGAGCAGGAGCCCAATCTTCTCGCCTTTCTTAAAACGGACGCCCGCAAACTCGACATCTTCCAGCGCATAGCGGGCGAAGAGATGCAGCGGCGCGTCGAGCCTCAGCATTTCCTCCACCGTCGCGGCCCGGCTTGCCTCGGCGGCGAAAGCGCTCTCCGCGTCCACGTGATGCTCGAGCATCGCCTTGACGCCGTTGCCGATGGCGTGGACCGTCGCCTCATGGCCGGCGTTCAGCAAGAGGATGCAGGTCGTGACCAGTTCGTCCTCGCTGAGCCTGCCGCCTTCGCTTTCGGCGCGCAGGAGTTCGCTGATCAGGTCGTCGCGAAGGTCGGAACGCCGCGCGCGAGCATGAGCGCGCATGAAGCCGGCGAACGCGCGCGCGGCCTCCGCGGCGCTCTCCTCGAGGGCGCGCGTGACGCCGAACTGGTACATCGCCACCATGCGATGCGACCAGTCGAGCATCTGCGGACCCATCTCTCGTGGGACGCCGATGAGGTCCGCGATCACCGCGACCGGAATCGGCGCCGCGAAGCCGGCGATCAGATCGGCCGAGCCCTGTCGCTCGAAAGTGTCGATCTGCTCATGCGCCAGGGCCGCGATCCGCGGCCCAAGGGTCTCGATCCGGCGCGAGACGAAGGCGCGGTTGACGAGACCCCGCAGCCTTGTGTGCTCCGGCGGCTCAAGCTCCAGGATCGAATAGCGTTCGACCGCATCGAAGGCGGCGAGATGCGCCTTGGCCGCGGGCCAGCCGAGCGCCTCGCGCGTCATTACATGCAGAATCTGCCGGCCGAAGCGTTTGTCGCGCAAGAGCGCCGAGACGTCTCTATGAGATGCAAAGCACCAGAGGCCGTAATCCTCCCAGAAGAACGCGGGCGCAGCGACGCGGATCGCGGCATAAGCCGGATAGGGATCGCCAAAGAAAGCGGGGTCGCGCGGGTCCAGGCGGACGCGGCGCCGCGCGGCGTCGATGTTCAAAGTCATGAGCGGAAGCCTTAGCCGAGCGGATAGGCCGCCTCAACGACGTAAGGGCCGCCGCCGGACCCGGCGCGGGCCGAATAAAGGACGAACCGTCCGGCAACGAACGCCTCGACCTCAAGGGCGCCGCGCGAGGCGAGATAGCCGGCGACAGCATGCGGCCGGACGCCGCGCAGGCGGGCGAGCGTCACATGCGGCGTGAACTTGCGCGTCTCCGGCACGACGCCGATGCGTCTCAGGCGCCGCTCCTGTTCCGCCTGCAGATCGATGAGCGTAGCGTCCGCCCTGACCTTCGCCACGATCGCGCGGGGCTTGTCGCCGCCAAATGAGCTCAAGCCCACGAAACCGACCGACGCCGGCGGACGGCGGATTTCGCTCAGCGCCTCGGCGATGTCCCGCGCTGTCTGCAGTTCCACGTCGCCGACGAAGCGCAGCGTGATGTGGTAATCCGCCGGGTCGAGCCAGCGCGCGCCGAAAAGCCCGCCGCGGGCGAGCGCTATTTTGGCCGCGACAGCTTCAGGCAATTCCAATCCGGTGAAGAGACGCGGCAACCAGGCGCCCTCATGTCAGTTTGATTTCGACGTGATTGTGCGCCTTGATGGCGGCGCGGATTTCCTAGCGGCGAACGAGTCGGGATTCTAGGGTGCTTGCGCGCATCGCAATCGGGGTGCTGGTGTTGGCTGCAATAGCCCTGTCGGCGGGCGCCTTCATTCGGACATCCTGGATCAGGACCAAGATAGCGGGGCTTTCGTCGCCCCCGTCGACAGACTATGCGGACGCCAATCGCAGGCTCCCCCCGAGAGGCCAGAAGCTCCGGGTCGTTCTGATCGGAGATTCGAGGATCGCCAGATGGCCGACCTCCGCGCTGGACGATCGCGTCGAAGTCATTAACCGGGGCATCGGCGGCGAGACATTGGCGCAGATGGCGCATCGGTATGAGCGCGACGCCATCGCATTGAAGCCTGACGTGATATTCATTCAAAGCGGCGGCAACGATCTCGTCGCGGCGACCTTCATGGATAACGGCGCGGGCCGCGCCGTCGTCGGTCAAACGGCCGAGACCCTCCTCCGGTTGACTGCTGAGGGCGCCGCATCCGGCGCTCAAGTCTTGCTGACGACGATCATTCCGGCCGCGCGTCCCGAACTCCTGAGATTGCCGGTCTGGAACGAGTCCTTGCGCGACGATGTGGCCAAGGTGAACAGTGAGCTCAGGCGCTCCGCCCTGCCCGCGCAAGCCAAGCTCATCGACCTCTCCGCCGCCCTCGCAGGCGGCGACGACCGATTGCTGCCCGACAAATTTCGTCTCGACGCGGTCCACCTCAACCAGGCGGGCTATGATCGGCTGACCGAACTCCTGTTGCGGAATTTGCCGGACGTTCCCCCGGCAAGGCGTGAAGACCGGTAGAGGTCAGCCTTTGACCGCTACCGCCGCTCCGTCGGCTTACGCCGCCGCCTTGATCGACGCCGCGGTCTTCTCCATGACCTCGCCGATCTGATTTTCGCTGATGATGAGCGGCGGGGTCAATTCGATGGTGTCGCCGGACAGGCGCAGCATGATCCCCGCCTCGTGGAAGGAATGCTCGAGCACATGGTAGCCGCGTAGGCCCGGGCTGCCGGCGATCGGCGCCAGGTCGATCGCACCGGTCAGGCCGACGCAGCGGATGTCGAGGACGTTCGGCAGACCCTTTAGCGTCATGATCGCGTCGCACCATCTGGGCTCCAGCGTCTTGGCGCGTTCGAAGAGCCGCTCGTCGCGGTAGACGTCGAGGCTCGCCAGCGCCGCGGCGCAGGCAAGCGGATGGCCCGAATAGGTGTAGCCGTGGAAGAGTTCGATTGCGTGCTCGGGCCCGTGCATAAAGGCGTCGTGGATGCCCTTGCGCACAATGACGCCGCCCATCGGCACCGTGCCCGAGGTCACGCCCTTGGCGAAGGTGATCATATCCGGGACGACGCCGTAGCGCTCCGCGGCGAAGGGCGCGCCGAGGCGGCCGAAGCCGGTGATCACTTCGTCGAAGATGAGCAGGATGCCGTATTTGTCGCAGATCTCACGCAGGCGATTGAGATAGCCTGCGGGCGGGGGCAGGACGCCGGTCGAGCCGGCCATCGGTTCGACGATGACGGCCGCAATGGTGGAGGCGTCGTGCAGGCCGACGATGCCCTCGAGCGCGTCGGCGAGATGCCCGCCCCACTCCGGCTCGCCCTTGGTGAAGGCCTGGTGCTCGCGATTGTATGTCGCCGGCAGATGATCGACGCCGGCAATGAGGGAGCCGAAGAACTTGCGGTTGTTGACCATGCCGCCGACCGAAATGCCGCCGAAGCCGACGCCGTGGTAGCCGCGCTCGCGCCCGATCAGCCGCTGCCTTGAGCCGTGACCGCGCACGTTGTGATAGGCGATGGCGATCTTGAGCGCGGTGTCGGCGGCTTCCGATCCGGAGTTGCAGAAGAAGACGTGATCGAGGTCGGCCGGCGCGAGATCGGCGAGTCGCGAGGAGAGCTGGAACGCCAAAGGATGGGCGAACTGGAAGGTCGGGGTGAAATCGAGCTCTGCCGCCTGGCGCTGGATCGCAGCGACAATCGGCGCGCGATTGTGGCCCGCATTGCAGCACCAGAGCGCCGCGGAACCGTCCAGAATCTCGCGGCCCTCCGGGGTGAAGTAATGCATGTCCTTCGAGCGCGAGATGAGGCGCGGGCGTTTCTTGAAGGCGCGGTTCGGCGTGAACGGCATCCAGAAGGCGGCGAGATCGTTCGGAACCTCCGCGCGCACGGCGGGACTGGGACTGGCGGCGGTGGTCATTCGGACGGTTCCTTCGGCACGGGCGTTTGAGGCGGCGGACGATGCCAGCCGCTCCCGTTCTTGTCCAGTTTGTCGCGGTTTTGCGCGTCGAACAGGCTCGGGTTAGCCAAAGGCCGCGCGCGTAGATTCGACAACTCGCGAAGCCGCGTGGATGCCTGTAAGGGTCGCGCAACGGGCAAGAGCTGGTGCGTTCGCGGGGGAAAGCGGCTGGCTTTCCTGATACGCCGAGGGGCGATCCGCAGTCTCGGATATCCGGGTTTGGGGAGGATATATCGATGAGCGCCGAAAAGCTCGCTGTCCTGGTCGCGCTCGTCGTGTTCGCCGGGGGCGCCGGCGGCCTCATTCTTCAGCGCAACCTGCCGGAGCATTTCACCACCGGCGGTCCCCGCGACATGATCGGCGCGGTCTCCGGACTGCTCACGTTGCTGCTGGCGCTGGTGCTCGGCCTCCTGATCTGGACCGCCTACGGGGTCTATTCGACCCAGAACGTCGCGGTCCAGACGCTGGCCGCAAAACTCCTGCAACTGGATCTCGCGCTGACGGATTACGGGTCCGAAGCGGATGGGGGGCGGGCGCAGCTTCGCCAGGACCTCGCTAAGACCCTCGATCAGATCTGGAACGCGGATCAGGAAGACGCGGAGTTCGCCGCGAAGAACTTTTCAGCCGCGATCAATAATTTGCGGCACAAGGAGGGCTACCTCCAGACGCTCACGCCATCGACCGATGAGCAAAGACAGACGCTGGCCTCAGCTACCCAGACGGTCGAGGCGATCGGCCAGGCGCGCTTGCAGATGTCCTTCGCACTTCTGAGCCCCGTTTCCTATCCGCTCCTGTTCATGGTGGTCGGCTGGGCGGTGATCCTTTTCTGCGCCTACGGATTAATGTCGAAGACAAGCCCGATGTCGTTCATTGCGCTCCTCTTCGGCGCGATCGCAGTTGCGAGCGGCGTCTATTTGATCCTGGATCTGAGTTCCCCCTATTCGGGTATCTTTCGAGCCTCGCCTGCGCCGCTCGAACAGGTGCTCGCCTTCATGAGCCAAGGCCAGGGAACGGTCGGCGGCAGACGCTAGCCAGACGCGCCGAAAACGTTGACCCGGCCGATCGTATCATGCTCGGGTGCGCCCGAGGAAAGCACAAGCAGGCCATGACGGAAACACCAACGAGGACCCAAATTCGGCTGGCTCAGGCGGCCGTCGCGCTGATGATCGCGCTCATCCTTCTCGGCGCGGTCTGGTACGGCTTTTCGGCGGAGGTTCGCGAGCGCGTCTGGCGCCAGCTGGCCGAACGTCCCGGCGGGCCAATGACCTTCCGTTTCATTCTCCAGCCCTGCATGGCGGCGCTAGCCGCTTTGCGTGACGGGGTAAAGGACGCCAGGACTGGCCGCAAGCCTTATGCCTGGGCGCTCCTGACTGATGCGGAGGAGCGCAGGGGTCGCCTTGCTGAAGGGCTCATCGCAACTGCGCGGGTCATTCTGCTGGGGCTCGTCATGGACGCGGTCTATCAGTTTGTCGTGCTGAAGACCTTCTATCCCGGCGAAGCGGTGATCGTGGCGCTCGTGCTCGCCTTCCTCCCCTATGTGCTGCTGCGCGGCCCGATCGACCGGGTCGCGACCCTGTGGCTCCGAAGGCCTTCTGCGAATAGAAGCCTGTGAAAGGCGTCGCATAGGGGGGCCGAGGGCATGACGAATACGGGCGGTGATCGGACCTCGGGCCGGTTCGACGTCAGGCCTACCGCGACGGATCATTTCGCGTGGCTGCGCACTCGGCTCAGCATCGAGCGGACGATGATGGCGTGGGTGCGTACGGCGGTTGCCCTCATCGGATTCGGCTTCAGCATCGTGCAGTTCTTCGACCGCCTGGGGTCACTTGATGGAGCGGCGCCGCCGCGCTTTCCCGATGCGCCGCGCTATCTCGGGCTGATGCTTATCTCGTGCGGCATCCTGGCGCTTGTCATATCGATCTGGCAGTACCAATGGGGAGTTCGTTACCTTCGAAGCCGAGAATTCGCGGTCATCGCAGGCATCGAAGGCGGCCCGAGTCAGACGCCGGTTCTCTACGTTTCGTTCGTCCTCATACTGGTGGGGCTCTTCGCCTTTTTCTCGGTGTTTTTTCGATTTCTCTGATCGCTAAAGCGGGGCATGCCGGCGCGCTGCGGTTCGAATCATTCCGGCAGATCAGGAAGGGAGGCCCGCGTGGCCAAGTCAAAACAACCGAACATCCTCATCCTCTGGGGCGACGACATCGGCTGGTGGAACATCAGCTACAACAGCCGCGGGCAGATGGGCTATCGCACTCCCAACATCGACCGCGTCGCCAACGAAGGGCGTTGCCTTCACCGACTATTATGGACAGCAGAGCTGCACCGCGGGCCGCGCCGCGTTCATCACCGGCCAGAACCCGATTCGCACGGGGCTCACCAAGGTCGGCATGCCGGGCGCCGACGTGGGCCTCAGCGCGGAAGATCCGACCATCGCCGAACTCCTGAAGCCCCTCGGCTACAAGACCGGCCAGTTCGGCAAGAACCATCTCGGCGACAAGGATCAGTACCTGCCGACGCTGCACGGCTTCGACGAATTCTTCGGCAACCTCTACCATCTCAACGCCGAAGAGGAGCCCGAGGACCCGGACTATCCGAAGGACCCGGAGTTCAAGAAGCATTTCGGCCCCCGCGGCGTGCTGCACTGCAAGGCCGACGGCAAGGGCGGCCAGACAATCGAGGACACCGGCCCGCTGACGAAAAAGCGGATGGAGACCATTGACGACGAAGTGACGGAGCGCGCGCTCAAGTTCATTGACGAGTCGCACAAGGCCGAGAAGCCCTTCTTCCTCTGGTACAACACGACCGGTATGCATTTCCGGACGCACCCGGCAGCGAAGCACAAGGGCAAGAGCAACGGCCAGGGCGACTACAACGACGTGATGGTCGCGCATGACGAGCATATCGGCCAGATGCTCAACAAGCTCGACGAACTCGGCATCGCGAACGATACGATCGTCATGTACTCGACCGACAACGGCCCGCATTACAACTCATGGCCGGACGCCGGCATCACCCCGTTCCGGTCGGAGAAGAACACCAACTGGGAGGGCGGCTGGCGCGTGCCGGCCTTCGTGCGCTGGCCCGGCAAGTTCAAGGCAGGCACGGTGATCAACGGCATCGTCAGCCATCAGGACTGGCTGCCGACGCTGCTCGCCGCCGCGGGAGAGACGGACATCGCGGCCAAGCTCCACGCCGGCCACAAGGTCGGCAAGAAGACTTACAAAGTCCACCTCGACGGGTTGAACATGCTGCCGTACCTGAGCGGCGAGGTGAAAGAGAGCCCCAGGAATTTCTTCTTCTACATGAGCGACGACGGCGACATCCTCGCGATCCGGATGAAGGACTGGAAGGTCGTGCTGATGGAGCAGCGGGCGAAGACTCTGGCCTGCTGGTTCGAACCGTTCGTGAAGCTGAGGGCGCCCAAGGTGTTTAACCTGCGCCGCGATCCGTTCGAGCGTGCCGATGAGAACTCGAACACCTACTGGGATTGGGTGCTTGCGCACGTCTACATCGTCTATGCGATGCAGGGCCTCGTCGCGAGCCAGATTGCCGAGTTCCAGAAGTTCCCGCCACGCCAGAAGCCGGCCTCCTTCAACCTCGACGCCGTCATGCGACAGCTGGAAGAGTCGCACAGCAGCGCCGGCCACTGAGGCCGCCCCTGCCTCACCCCCGACCCCTCTCCCGCAAGCGGGAGAGGGCTCTTCCCTTCTCCCCCCGGGAGAAGGTGGCCCGAAGGGCCGGATGAGGGCCTGCCGGAGAGCATCGTGAAGGATTGGATCTCGTTCCTGACCGACTACGCGGTCGTGGCGATCGACGCGATGGCCGTGCTGGTCATTGTCGCCGGCACGATCGAGATGTTCGTCGCCTGCGTCCGCTCGGTATTCGCGCCATCGCCGACGGGCCGGGATCTCCGCGACGCATACCTGCGCTACGCCCGCTGGCTGATGGCCGGCCTTACTTTCCAGCTCGCCAACGACATCATCATCTCGGCCCGCGCGCCAAGCTGGGACGATATCGGGCGCCTCGCCGCGGTCGCCTTCATTCGCACCTTCCTCAATTTCTTCATCGAGCGCGACATCAGGGAGGCGGCGAGGTTTCCGGTGGGCGAGGAGCCCGCCACGCCCCGGCCGGACGCGGACCTCATGCGGGGGCGGTGACGCGCTCCCTTCGCCCCGCTTGCGGGGAGAAGGTGGCGCGAAGCGCCGGATGAGGGCAGCGCCAAAATCCGGCCGGTGACGCCCGCGCATAGGGCGTCGAAAGACGCCCGTGTCTCGACGGGCTTTGCGGGGCGAGGGGGTGAGTCACGCCATCGCTTTCGCGCGCGCCTTGTCGCCGTGGCAGAACTTGAACTTGCGCCCCCCGCCGCACGGACAGAGCGAATAAGGATCGCGCTTCGCATCCTCGGCCTTGAGCCATTGCATCACGTCGGCGGGCGGGCGCCCGCGCTTGAGGAGCTGTCCCATGATTCCCATCAGCGGGCGAGTGTGGGTGAAGAAGAGTTCGAGCCCGGCGCAGAGGTAATTCTGGCCTGGTTCGCCGTCCTTCGACAGCGCGAAGCGATCCTTCGGACAGCCGCCGTTGCAGAGGAAGCGCACGTCGCACTCCCGGCACTGTTTGGTCAGCGCGTCGCGCTTGTCGTCGCCGAATTTGCGCATCTGCGGCGAGGCGACGAGATCGATCAGCGGCGTCGAATGGATGTTGCCGAGCTTCTGCCCCGGCTCGACGAAATGATCGCAGGTGTAGAGATCGCCGTTATGTTCGAGCGCCGGCCCATAGCCGCAGGTCGGCGCATGGATGCAAAGGAGATGGCGGCCGAAATAGGCTTCGAGCGTGACGTCGAAGAGTTGGACATACACGCGTCCCACATCGCGGCGCACCCATTCCTCGAAAATGTCGATCAGAAAGCGCCCGTATTGCTCGCCCCCGACAGAGCGGTCGGTGACGAGATCGCCGGTCTGCGTATAGAGCAGGCGCTTCTTGCCCGCGCCCGGATCGCTCCAGCCTTGGTTGGCGATGGCGAGCGTGTCGGCCGAGGCCCGCTCGACGATCGGAATGAACTGCATCCATTTCGCGCCGAGCTCGTCGCGGAAGAAGCGGTAGACCCGCCGGCCGTGCTTCTCGTTGGCGGCGTTGACGGTGCAGAGGATATTGAATTCGACCCCGTGCTTGCGCAGGAAGCTCCAGCCCCGCATGACGAGGTCGAAAGTGCCTTGGCCCTTCCGGTCGCGCCGGTAGGCGTCGTGCATCTCGCGCGGCCCGTCGACGCTGAGCCCGATGAGAAAATTGTGCTTCTTGAAGAAGGCGCACCAGGCGTCGTCGAGGAGCAGCCCATTGGTCTGAAAGGTCTGCTGGACCGTCTGACCGGGCTTGCGGTACTTTTCGACCAGCTCGACCGCGCGCTCGAAGAATTCGACCTTCATCAGCGTCGGCTCGCCCCCCTGCCAGGCGACCGTCACCTCGGGGGCGCGGTGAGATTCCAGCAGCTGCCGGATGTAGCTCTCGAGCGTCGCCTGCGACATGCGATGCTTGTCGTTGGGATAGAGCGCTTCCTTCGACAGGAAGAAGCAATAGGCGCAGTCGATGTTGCAGGTCGAGCCGCTGGGCTTGGCGAGCAGGTGAAAGCTCGGCGGCGCAGCGAGCGGCCGCGTCTGAACGGCCGAGGCCGTTTCACCATCCATGACAAGCAGCCTTCATCTCGCGCGTCCTGATCTATCCGTCTTGACCCCTGCGGAACCTAAATCCTTTCCGGCTGCGACGCCACACCATGGCATAAGGCCAATCGGCGTATGTGCCGCTGTCCCGCTGCGCGGGCATGAAACAATAGCCGGGGACGGCGCTCACGCCGCTCAGGCTCCGAGAGCACGTCGCGCTTTGACGGAATTGTCATAACGAGGAGCGCCGCCCTCGCACTTTTGTAAGCGGCGAAGCGTTCTCAAAGGGTTAGGCGCCAAAAACTGTAACTTTTTCGCCGCGGCCGGCTGTTCGGCCCCGGAGACAAGGAAGGGAAAGCCCGGCGCAAGGAATTGAAAGCCGAACGCAAGGAAATGAAAGCCCCGCGCAAGGAAATGAAAATCAGGCGCAAGGAAATGAAACTAGAGAATCTTGCCATTTCAACAGGTTACGGCAGATCCTGATATCCAGCGCGCCGTTAACCTTAACTTTTTGCAGCTCTCGGTCATTGAAGGGCGCCTCGGTCCGGTCATGAGGCGACAATACCACACAATTCCGATTTGCGGAAGCAAAACCTCGACTCAGTCGTCGACGCTCGGAGTCGCACTCGGCTATGCGCCCTGGAGCCCGACGTGTTGCGTCGCTCCGCTCGCAAATGACCGCCTTGTTTCCGTCATAACGAGTCCTGCTCTAAAGGCCGGCGCCACCGCCAGGGCGGGTCGCGCAGACGCGACGTTCAATCGCAAACGGCGCCCCAATAATCGCGTCGTTGGCCATGACCACCGATCCTGGACACCTGATATTTGCCATCCGGCAGGACCTCAGTTTGGCGATACTTGCGGCCAGTGTGGATCACGCCGGGCTGAGGGACTGACCACGTGTCAGGATGGCCTGGAGTGGTTTGGTCCGTTGCGCCGAAACCCCAGAGATGCTGGCCGTTGGCCGCGAATTTGTCCCAGTAGCCGCCGTCCCAACAGATTTTCCTGCCGGCGAGGTCTGCTGCGGTCAGAGGTCTCCCTTCCTCCGAAAACGCGCCTGTGCTCCATATCATCGCAAACACAGCGACAACGCCGATACGAGACTTTTGACGACAAACCACGGCTGCTAATAGCGACAACTACTGCCATGCAAGTGCCATTATATGAAGGTATTGTGGCGATAGATAATTCAAGTCATGTTATCCACGGCTCCGCAAAATGAAGCACTGATGAAGTTGGGACCTTTTCTCGTGGGATCTTCAAGAACGAATTGGTGTTCAATTGCAGTAGTGGCCCCATGCTTCGGCGTCGCCGTGTCTGTTCCTCCAAAACAGATGAAAAGTCCCATTGTCCTTGGTAATCGTGCTGGCGCCGCCGCCGTTGGCCCCGCTTGTTGTAAGCATGTCCCCCGCCAAGCTCCAGGCGCCGTGGCCGATTCTTTGCCCATCGTAAGAACCGTCTTTACCGTAAGTGCTGATTGAACGAAGCCGCTACCGCGGCGGAGGTGGAAGCGAGCGGGTGAGCGTGGGATGGAGTGAAGGTCCTCCTGCCTGAGAGGATGGGGTGTTCAAAGCCCCCTCTCAGACAGGAGTTTCAGATGGCCGAGATAAGCCCTCTGCGTCGGCGGATGATCGAGGACATGACGATCCGCAATCTGTCGCCGGCGACGCAGCAATCCTACCTCTATGCGGTCTCGAAGTTCAGCCGACATTTTGGTCACTCGCCCGATCGGCTCGGCGTCGAAGACGTGCGTGCCTATCTCGTGCACCTGACGTCGAAAGGCTTCGCATGGTCGTCGCTGAACCAGACGGTGTGCGCGCTGCGGTTTTTCTACGGCGTGACCCAGGGCCAGTCGACGATCGTCGACCGGATTCCCTTCGCCCGCGAGCCGCGCAAGCTTCCCACCGTGCTGGGTGCGGAGGAAGTGGTGAGGTTTCTGGAAGCTGTTTCCAGCCTGAAGGCGCGCGTGGCGCTGACGACGGCCTATGCTGCGGGTCTGCGGGTGTCCGAAGTCGCCGCGCTCAAGATCAGCGACATCGACAGCCGCCGCATGGTGCTGCGGATCGAACGCGGCAAGGGCGGCAAGGAGCGCTACGCCATGCTCTCCGAGACGCTGCTCGGCATCCTGCGCGAGTATTGGCGGCTGGCGCGGCCGAGGCCGTTCCTGTTTCCCGGTCGGCCGGCCGACACGCCGATCGAGCCGAGCGTGCTGCATGCCGCCTGCCGATCGGCGACAGCTGCGGCGGAACTCGACAAGCATGTGAGCGTGCATGTGCTGCGGCATAGCTTCGCAACGCATCTTCTGGAGAGCGGGGTCGACATTCGGATCATTCAGGTCCTGCTCGGACATTCGCGGCTCGAAACGACGACACGCTATGCCCACGTCTCGACCGAGGTGATCGCCGGCACGGCCAGTCCGCTCGATAAACTCTCGCTGATCGTGACGCCGCCGAGATAGGCGGTGAAGGTTCGGCCGGCGTTCGAACTGGCCGACGTTTTCAACCGACACGGCGAAAGTTACGAACGGGCGAACGCCGGACATCTCGGACGCGTGGAGCGGCGCGTGATCGGAGCGATCAGGGCCTGCCGCACGGCGGCGCTCGGCGGCCACGTCGAGCGCTGTGACGATTGCGGGCTTACCCGCATCGCCTACAACTCGTGCAGAAACCGCCATTGCGGGAAATGTCAGGGGGCGGCGCGCGCGGAGTGGCTCGCCGCCCGTCAGGCCGAGCTGCTGCCTGTTCCCTACTTCCACGTTGTCTTCACCCTGCCGCAGGCGGTGGCCGAGATCGCTTTCCAGAACAAGCAGACGGTCTACGGCCTGTTGATGCGCGCCGCCGCGCAGGCGCTCACGACGCTCGCCGCCGAGCGCCTCGGCGCTCGGGTCGGACTCATCGCCGTCCTGCACACCTGGGGGCAGACGCTGACCCATCACCCGCATGTCCATTGCCTCGTCCCCGGCGGCGGCGTCGCCCTCGACGGCCAGCGATGGGTCGCTTGCAAACCCAATTTCCTGCTCTCCGTCCGGGCTCTGTCGAAGACCTTCCGACGGCTGTTCCTCGACGGCCTGGCGGCGGCCTTCGCTCGCGGCGAGTTCGGCTTCTTCGGCGACCTGGCCCCGCTCGCCGAGGCTGCCGCGTTCGCCGAGCGCGTGCGAGCGTTGCGGCAGAGCGCCTTCGTCGTCTACGCCAAGCCGCCCTTCGGCGGCCCCGAGCGAGTGCTTGCCTATCTCGCCCGCTACACGCATCGCACCGCGATCGCCAATTCGAGGCTCGTCGCCGTCGACGAAGATGAAGTGGCATTCTCCTACAAGGATTATCGCCGCGGCGGGCGCGGCGGCGTCATGCGGCTTGCCCCGCACGAGTTCATCCGCCGCTTTCTCCTCCACGTCCTGCCCGACGGCTTTCACCGCATCCGGCACTACGGCTTCCTCGCCAAAGGCGACCGAGGCGAGAATCTTGCCCGCATTCACGAGTTGCTCAAAGTCCAACGGACCCATCAGCCCTCGGACGAAGCCCAGCCATCGACGACGTCCGAACCAGAGCCGAACGCAGATGCCCAAGAAGCCTTCGCTGTCTGCCCAGATTGCGGCGGTCTCATGCGCCGCATCGGTCTCGTCGCGCCGCATAACCCCGACGCCTTTCGCTGCGACACATCAGGACCACAAAGGCCGGCCCGATCGCGATCGCCTTCGTCTTTCGACGCCGCCGAGCCGTTACGTCGCCGGCCCTGAGGCTCCGCGCCTCGTCCGGTCCGGTTTGGATCGCTTCGATCTCACGCGCCTCGTCGTCGTCGCCGCTCAAGGCGCTCGAATGCCCGCAGCCGACCGCGCGTAACCTTCAAATAGCGCCAGTCGCCGCCTCCCCATCGTCGAACCGGCCGCCCAACTCGAAACCGCCCCGCGCTTTCCCCATAGCGCCTGACCGGCCCGCGCCTTCGTTCAATCCGGCTTATGTGAGGTCGCCTTCCGCCACGCCCCAACCTGCGCGCCGGCGACCTCACATAACCCTCGCGATTCCACCGTTCCAGCAAATCTTCTTACCTCTAAGATCCGCATCGGTGACCGGATCGGCCAAGGCAACTGTGAAATTCGCGAGCGCAACTCCCCACACGACTGTCCCGATAATTAACGGTATTTTGACCACGGATGCCTCCCATGAAGTTTCAACTTAAACATGCTTGCCTCCAGCCTTGAGTTGCGGGTTATGGCCTTGAACGTCCGGCCCGCCACGCGTTCGCCGGCGCAGCCCGAGCCCACCGAGGCTGAGGAACCCGGTCATGAGGAGCGCCCATGTGCCGGGCTCGGGGACGGCTTGCGTCGACATGGCGCCAGTTATCGGGTCGAACCCCGTAATGGTGAAGCCAGGCGCGTTGTCGGCGAAGCTGATGTCCTGGAGGACCGTTCCGCAATTGAGCTCGGTGCAAAACTGGCCGCCGTCAGTCAGGCCGAGGAAGGTGTTGAGGTTGAGGAGGCCGTCGGCGACGAAAAGGTTCGCGTTCGCGCCGTCAAGGAAATCGAACACGAACGTGGTGTCGGAAATGCCGATCGAGTAGCCTGGGTCGAAGATGAGGGTCGTCTCCAGGAAGCCGCCAAGCTCAAGCGGGTTCGGATCGACCTCGAACACGATCTCGCCGCCGGTTTGCGAATAGTCGCCCTTGACCGTGAGCGAACCGCCGGGCTCGGCGCCGGGCTGCACCGTGCCGCCCGTTACAGAGACCTCGCCGTCGACCTTGCCGCTGCCGCCGAAGACGCCGCCCTCGATGACGACGTTCGGCGGATCGAGCACGCCGCCGCCCAACAGAGTCGTCGTGCCGCCGGGCAGCTGGGTGAACGTGCCCCCGACGGTCATCGTCACCCCGTTGATGGTCAGGTGCCCTGCGTTGCCGACATTGCCGGTGATCGTTACGGCGCCCGTGTCAATGAACGCGCTCGGGATCGGAGGTATCAAGAGAGGGGGGGCGAGGTCGAGCGTTGCGGCGTTGAATGTGCCAGTGATCGTCAAGGCCCCGATCGCAACTGACGCTCCACCGGAGAATATTTCGTTCCCAGCCAGCGTCCAGTCGCCGGTCGCATTCAGCGTGGTGAAATTGACAAAATTGTTGTTGGCCGTTCCGTGGCCCTGGAGGATCAGGGCGTTGGTCCCGAACGTGCTGCCGATAGCGTCGCCGTTCAGCGTAGAGCCGGTTTGCAGCGTCAGGGTGAACGCGCCGACGCCGCCAAACGCGACCGATGCGTGGGCTCCGCTGATCGTTCCCGCGTTGATGACCGCGGCAGAAGGTCCTGCCGCAAAGACGCCGTCGCTGACGCCGTTGTTAAGTCGGCGATGGAGCCGGTGTTGACAACTGTGCCGCCGACCTGAAGCTCGACACCGGCCGCCGCCGCGCCGCTGATCGCGCCTTCGTTCGTCACTGTGGGCGCATCGCCGGCAACCAGGACATTCAGATTTCGCCATTCTCGATCGTCCCGGTGCTCTGGTCTGTCAACCGAGCCGCCGCTGACCGTGTTCAGCACGAAACGAGGCTGTCGAACGCGTTCTCGCCCTTGAGCTCGCCGCGCTGGAAGAGGCCGCGTGGAGATCAGGAAATCGTCGACCTCGCGGCTGATCGTCCCCCCGATCTGGTTGTCGACCGTGCCGCCGCTTTCAAGAGCGGCGCCCGTGCCGTTGAGAAGCTCCGTCCCAATAAACGCGGCCGCGTTCGTCACAGCGCCAGGGCCGCCTCGAACGAGGCCGCCGCTGCCGCCGGTGATGGTTCCTCCGGTCTGGTTGTCGACCGTGCCGCCGGCGGCGAGATAGACGCCGTTGCTGCCACCGCTGATCGTGCCGCCACTCTGGTTTGTGACCGTTCCGCCAGCGTTCAGGAAGACGCCGTCGTTGCTGGTTCCCGTAATCGCGTCCGCGTTCGTACTGTGCCGCGCCGCCTGTGACGTAGACGCCGTTAAGGCCGCCACTGATTGTTCCGGAGTTGCCAACAGAACCACCGGTGGCGAGGCGAATCGCGCCCTTCGCCCCGGTGCTCTGAATCGTGACCGAGTTGGTCACCGCGGCATAGCCGCCCTTGACGTAGACGCCCTGCGAGTAACTCTGAATCACGCCCGCGTTCGTGACCGCGCCTGGGCCGCCTTCGATCAAGACGCTCGATATTTTGCGCGGCAAGAATCGAGCCCGCGTTCGTGACCGTGCCACCGCCTTGGATATTGACGCCAGTAACTTGCGCGCTAATTTTCGCACCCGAATAGTTGTTCACGGTGCCACCTGCGCCCAATAGAACCGCTTCGTCCGTGGGCCCGGTTTGGTAGATGGCGCCGGAGTTGTTCACCGTACCCATGGCGCCTTCGACCAAAACGCCGTGGCTTCCGCCACTGATCGAGCCGGTGTTGGTCACTGTGCCACCGGCCTCGAGAAACACACCGTCCTTGCCGCCTGTGATGGCGCCGGAGCTGGTCACCGTAGCGGTGGCGCCTTGGACCAAGATGCCGTGGCTTCCGCCACTGATTGAGCCGGTATTGGTCACTGTGCCGCCAGTGCCGAGAAACACAGCATCCTCGCCGCCTGTGATGGCGCCATAGTTGTTCAGAGTGGCCGTGGATCCGTTGATTTCGACGCCGTGGCTGTCACCGCTAATCGTCCCGCCACTTTGATTGGTCACGGTCCCCCCGGCGGACAAATCAACGCCGTCCGTATCCGTGCCCGTGATGCTTCCCGCGTTCGTCACCGTGGCGGCGCTTACTGCAAAAATGCCAATTCCGCCGCTGATCGTCCCGCCATTCGAATTGGTCAATGAGGCGCCGCCCTGAAGTTGCACGCCGCTTTGTCCGCCGCTGATCGTAGCGCCGCTCTGGTTGTCGACCGTGCCGCCGTTCTGCAGGAGGACCCCGACGCTGTACGTCCCCGTTCCGTTGATGGTTCCGGCATTGGTTACAGCGGTGGCGCCTTCCGCGTTGATCCCCAACTCGCCGCTGATCATCCTCGCCGCCAAGTTGGTCACGCTGCCCGCGCCGCTGAACAGGAACACGCCAGGGTTGGGGCCTGCCGCAACGCTGATCGTCCCAGAGTTGACCAAGCTGCTGCCGCTGCTGAGGGACACTCCGGCATCGTTGCCCGGGCCGATTTCAGAGATGGTCCCAAAATTCGTTACAGTTCCGCCGCCGCTCGCGCCAACGGCCGAAGAATACGTCGCCGTCGGATTGTTCGTGACGATGAGCCCCCAATTGTTCAATGAGGACGCCGCCCCGCACCGGCACCGCATATTGTCCCACTGCTCGTACCGTTGCTGTAATTGTTGACCGTCCCGCCATGATTCAGGACGACGCCTAAGCCGCTGCTCCCCGTTCCGCCAATTTGGGCCGAATTGTTAACCGTGCCCGCACCGCCGACGTAGACGCCGATGAAGTCGGCGCTGATGGTTCCCGCATTGTTGTTGACGATGCTTACGCCAGAAAGCGCAACGCCGATGCTGTGCTGCCCAGTGCCGAGGATCGTGCCAGTGTTCGTGACAATGCTGCCGGACGACGCCAGCGACCCTCCCGCGTAATAGCCGCTCCCCTGCGCCACCCCCTGAATGCTGCCGTTGTTGGTGACGTTCCACGGCATCGAGGAGTTGCCATAAACCCCGTTCGCTGAGGGGCCGGGCGGACTGATATTGGTCGCAGGCCCGAACGTTATCGGATTGCAGGCTGAACTCAGATTGTAGGTGACGCTTTGACCGGGTTGACGGTGCACTGTGCCCGCGCCTCGCTCGGCAGGACGACCCCGAGCGCGAGGCCCATCGTCGGCGCCGCCAGCGCCGTTCTCGACACGCTGTTCAGGAGCGCCGCCCCGCCGCGCGGGCGATGAGCGATCGAAGCTGTGCTGGGCGTCATGGCGAGCCCCCCTTCGCGTTTCCCCGCTTTGCGAGCCCAATCAATCGGAGCCAAAAAACTCAGGGCGCTCGCCGCCGTGCCGGGCCCAATCAACGCATCAAGACTTAAAGTCGAAATTCTCGCCGCAAACACAAAACGCGGGCCGCGTTGCTTCGCGGCTCTCGGTTAACACATAGATACAACGAGGCGCCTGAGTCAATCAAAAACGGCGCCGATGCGGCAATTTTACGCACGGCCGCGCCGCGGTTGTGCGCTCGGGCACGCGGGCCCGATCTGGATTCCCGCGTGCGCGGGAATCCAGACTTGGCCACAAGATCGCGGCGGCCGGGGCGCTGGATACCCGCGTGCGCGGGGATGACAATTGCTGGGAAAGCGCAGGTGTCATTCCCGCGAAAGCGGGAATCAGACTTGGCCACAGGCGGCGGCTGGGACCTGGATTCCCGCGTGCGCGGGAATGGCAATCGGATCAGACGCGAGCCCCGAGCAACTCTGGACGCCCGCGTCGGCGGGCATGACACGCGCTTGTGCGAGACGCCGGGCGCGTGACAGGATTTCTTGATGAGTGAGCGGCGCTACAGCGTCTACATGATGGCGAGCCGGCGCAACGGGACGCTTTATGTCGGGGTCACGAACCACCTCGCCGCGCGCGCCCTTCAGCATCGGAATGGAGCCGGCTCGGAATTCACGTCGAAGTATGCTGTCAGGATGCTGGTCTGGTACGAGCACTACGGCAACGTCATCGAAGCGATCGCTCGCGAAAAGCAGCTCAAGAAATGGAAGCGCCGGTGGAAGCTCGACCTAATTGAGCGGTTCAATCCGGAGTGGAGGGATTTATACGAGACGCTGAACGAGTGAACCTCAGCGGCAGCGATTTCTGGATCCCCGCGTGCGCGGGCATGACACACGCCTGGGGACAGCAGATCTGTCATTCCCGCGAAAGCGGGAATCCAGACTTGAGTGCCGACGGGCGGCTGGGAACTGGATCCCCGCGTGCGCGGGGATGACACTCGCCTGGGGACAGCAGATCTGTCATTCCCGCGAAAGCGGGAATCCAGACTTAGCCGCAGACGGCGGCCGGGGTGCTGGATCCCCGCGTGCGCGGGGATGACAGTTGAATGCGCCCGCCCTTTGCCTCGCCGGCGCCACGGGCTATGGCTGTCGATCATGACGCTTTCCAATCCTGTTGATCCGGCCTCGCCTTGCCCTTGCGGCAGCGGCTTGCGCTCCGCGCGCTGCTGCGGGCTCGACTGGACGGCGCCGTGGCCCGAGCCGGAGCCGGCGCCGGAAGTCGGCCGCGCCCGCGCCGCGCTTGCGGCGGGCGATGAAGCCGAGGCCGAGCGGCTCCTCGTCGAGCTTCTTGAGCGCTCGCCGAAGACACGTCGGCGCGCTCGCGCTGCTGTACGAGCTTCGCGCGGCGCAAGGCCGGACGGCAGCGGCCGAGGCGCTGCTCAAGCGGATCGTGCGGCTCGATCCCAACAATCTGCCGGCGACCCAGGCGCTCGCGCTGTCGCTCTTCACCAGGGGCGCGCTGGCCGAGGCCGAAGCATCACGCCCGCAACGCCGTGCGCATCGCCCCGACCGACGCGCAGTCGCACAATCTCATGGGCATGATCATGACCGAGGCGCAGCGGCCGCAGGTCGGCGAGCACCATTACCGCCGGGCGATGGCGCTGATCGCCGCGCCGAGCCCGATCCTCATCGCCAACCTCGCCTGGAACCTCAAGAACCAGGGACGAATGGCCGAGTCGCGCAAGCTCTACGAAGAGTCGGTGCGGCTCGACCCGGCGATCTTCCAGACCCTCTACGGCTGGGCGCGGATGGAGGAGACCGACCGCAACTTCGCCCGCGCCGGCGAACTGCTCGACGCGGCGGAGAAACTCTCGCCCGGAAACCCGAGCGTCCTCCTGCACCGCGCGATCCTGCACGGGCGCGTCAAGGCACTACGACCAGGCGCTGGCCGCGCTCGACGACATCGAAAGGCGGCGCGAGGGCGGCGGCCTCGGGCCGATCGAATGGAGCGAAAAGGGGCTGCTGCTCGACCGGATGGGCCGCCATGCCGAGGCCTTCGCCGCCTTCGTCGAGGCCAAGCGCAGCTTGCGCGCGCTGACCGGCCAGAGCCTATATGGCGGAGGAGGCCGCGGCGCTGGTGCGGCGCCTCAAGGCCTTCTTCGTCGCGCCGCGGCTCAAGATCCTGCCGCGCGCCGGCGTCCGCTCCGACGTCGCCCAGCCGATCTTCATCGTCGGCTTTCCCCGTTCCGGCACGACGATGATCGAGCAGACCTTGAGCGCCCATCCGCTGATCAGCGCCGGCGACGAACTGCCGATCGTCGGCGAGCTGACCGGCCTCATCCCGCGCATGCTGAATAGCCCGCTCGCCTATCCGGAAGCCTTCGCGGAGCTCTGGCTCGGCGACCAGGTCGAGGGGCTCGACAACTTGCGCGACTATTATCTTCAGCGCGCCCGCCAGCTCGGCGCGATCGGCAAGGGCGCGCGCTGGTTCACCGACAAGATGCCGCTGAACGAGACCCATCTCGGCCTCATCGGGCTCATCTTCCCCCAGGCGCCGGTCATCCACCTCCTGCGCCATCCGCTCGACGTCGTGCTGTCGGTCTTTTCCAACCACCTGACGCACGGCTTCTACTGCGCCTATGATCTGACCAGCATCGCAAGCCATTATGTGCTGGTCATGGATCTGGTCGAGCATTACCGGCGCGAGATGGCGCTGAAGTACATGGCTGTGCGCTACGAGGACGTGATCGACGGCCAGGAAGAGAGCGTGCGCAAGAATGCTCGCCTTCGTCGGCGCGCCCTACGATAAGCGCTGCCTCGATTTCCAGGACAATCGCCGCTATGCGCGCACCGCCAGCTACGCCCAGGTGACCGAGAAGCTCTACGACCGCTCGCGCTACCGCTACCGCGCCTACCGCGATGAACTTCGGCCGGTGATCCCGATCCTGGAGCCGGTGATCCGGCAGCTTGGATATACGGTAGAATGACGTTTACCATGCTGACCGGCGAGAGGTGACAATTCCTTTTCGATAAACCGGAACGGTGGTAGGATGCTGGATGTCAAGACCGTAGATCACCCTCCGGGCCGGCGCACGCGGTGCTCCTTGGGGAGTTATACATTACGTATAGTGTAAATTGTAATAGGTTGGAACGGCGCGGAAAAGGCGCCGCAACCCTTTGAAATCATGGAATCTGCGCCCGAAATGTCGCGCCCCGCGGCGGCAGTGGCCGCAATCCCCGAAAGCATCAGAAAACCGCGCCTAATCCGTTGAAAACCCTCAAAAGCTGCTCGCGTTGGCGCGGCGGCGGGAACGGAAGGACGGGCGTCGTCGCCAGCGAAAGAGCCTCTACCGTGCTGCCCCAATCCGGGACAGGCGGCGGTCACGTGCGGTAACCTGCCCGCAACCTTAAGCGGCCATGAATAATACCCTTCAGATTGCGTGGGGCTTGCGGCCTCGCGCGCCCTCGGGAACTGGCAGCATCGCGTGGAAGGCGTATGGGTCGCTTGCGTCTAGGTTGGGCCGGATCGGTCGTCGCGCCCTGGTGCCTCGCGGTCGGCGTGCTCCTCACGATCACCGCCGAGGCCGGGCAGGAGCCTGCCCAGTACGGCAGCGTCGCCGACCGTAACGCGCTTCTCGAAGCCAGCGATCCGGTGCGCAAGGCGATTGCGCTCTCGCATCAGATCCGGGCGGTCGACGAGGACGGCGCGCCGACGCCAATCGTCGAAGCGCGGCTTTCCATTGGGGGTCCAAACGACTTTACCGGCCCCGACGAGATCGAGCCGAACCGCACATTGAAGGATCCGGCTTCGCCCCTGCCGGCTGTCGACCGGAGCGACAAGGGTGACCCTTTCATCGGCCTTCGTCCCGGCTTCGACGCACGCGTTCGAAGGGGCCCGGGCGTTGCGGCTCAGTCCGGGTCGCACGAGGCTCAGGATCGGCTCGAGGCCGAACTTGACCGCGGCCGCGCAATGGGCCCCGCGCCGGCCGGCGATGGCGCGAGCGCATGAGAGCCCGAGCTTCAGCGATGGCGCAACCCCCTCGTTGCCGCTGGAGATGGCGCTCAATTCCTCGACGCCGACGCCGAGCGACGGCGTACTCGTGGTGGTCGAAATCGATCCCTCCCAGGCGCAGACGACGATCGCGCCGAAGTCTCTCGCCGACGGCAGCCAGCCGAACTACGCCGCGCTGATCGATCCCAAGGACAGCGCCCGCCAGATGCGCTGCCTTGCCGAGGCGATCTATTTCGAATCGCGCGGCGAACCCGAGCAGGGGCAGGCGGCAGTGGCGCAGGTGGTGCTGAACCGCGTGCGCAGCGGCATCTACCCGACGACGGTTTGCGGCGTCGTCTATCAGGACCGTAACCGGCCGTTCGCCTGCCAGTTCTCTTTCGCCTGCGAGGGTAAGTCGCTCCGGATCGAAGAGCCCGGCCCCTGGGCCGTCGCGACCCGCATCGCGCAAGAGGTGGTAAGCGGATCGAACTACAACTCGGGAGTCGAGGAGGCGGTCAACTACCACGCCAATTACGTCTCGCCGTTCTGGATCGGGTACCTGCGCAAGGTTGACCGGATCGGCAACCATATCTTCTACGCGATGCGCGACGGCGTGAACTGGGCGCCGGGAGCGCTCAATGGCCACGGCGACCGTCCCTAGAGGGTCTCCCCGATCCCGGTCAGGAGAGCAGGCTTTCCGCGCTGACCCACTTGAGCCCATGCGCCGCTGCGACGGGCTCGCAGGTCACTTTGCCGTCATGCACGTTGAGGCCGGCGCGCAGGTGGGGATCGTCGAGCAAGGCCCTGCGCCATCCCTTGTCGGCGATCGCGAGGGTGAAGGGCAGCGTCGCGTGGTTCAGCGCGAAAGTCGAGGTGCGCGCGACCGCGCCCGGCATGTTGGCGACGCAGTAATGCACGATGCCGTCGACGACATAAGTAGGGTCCGAGTGGGTCGTGGGCCTCGAGGTCTCGCAGCAGCCGCCCTGATCGATCGCGACATCGACGATGACGGCGCCGGGCCGCATTGTCTTGAGCATAGCCCGGGTGATGAGCTTGGGCGCCGCGGCGCCCGGCAGGAGCACCGCGCCGATGACGAGGTCGGCATGCCGGACGAGATCGGCGATTGAGGCGCGGGTCGAATAGACGGTGCGCAAAGCCGAGCCGAACTGCGCCGAGAGCCGGCGCAAAGCCTCGTGCGAGCGGTCGACGACGGTGACCGACGCGCCCATGCCAACCGCGATCGTGGCGGCGTGGGTTCCCGAGACGCCGCCGCCGAGAATGAGCACGTTGGCGGCCGCCACCCCCGGCACGCCGCCCAGCAGCACCCCGCGCCCGCCTTGCGCCTTCTCGAGCGAATGCGCCCCGACCTGCGGCGCGAGACGCCCGGCGACTTCCGACATCGGCGTCAGGAGCGGCAGATGTCCCTGCGGGTCGGTCACGGTCTCGTAGGCGATGCAGGTCGCGCCGGAGGCGATGAGGTCCTGCGTTTGCGCGAGATCGGGCGCGAGATGCAGGTAGGTGAACAGGATCTGCCCCCGGCGCAGGAGCTTGCGCTCCTTGGCCAGCGGCTCCTTCACCTTCACGATCATCTCCGCCCGGGCGAAGATTTCGGACGGTCCGTCGACCAGTTCGGCGCCGGCGCGCGCATATTCCTCGTCCGGCGATCCCGACCCGACGCCGGCGCCCTTTTCGACCATGGCGCCGTGGCCGTGATGGACGAGTTCGGCGACCGCCGCTGGCGTCATGCCGACACGAAATTCGTTGTCCTTGATCTCCTTGGGAACGCCGACGAGCATGGACGCGCCTCCTTGGCCTGAGCATCATCGGCGCTCAAACAGTAGGTGGTCAAGACGGCGACCGGCTGCCGATTTCGAGGACGGCGGCCGCCTTTGGCTTGGCGGCGCGAGTCTGTTAAGGACGTCGACCGTCCGGGAAGCGCCAGAGCGGGCAGAAGGGGAAGCGGATGAAGTGGTCAATCGCCCGATGTCTTCGGATGCTGTCGATCGCTTCGGCTTTCGCAGCGGCCGGCCCTGGATTGTCCGAGGCGGGAACCGTTGACAAGCTGCGGCAGGACAAGACGATCCGCCTCGCCGTTCGCGACGACGCTCCGCCCTTCTCGTTCAAGGACGCCAACGGCCAGCCGGTCGGATTCATCGTCGACCTCTGCCGGGCCGTCGCGAGAACACTCGCGGCCCAGCTCAATCTCGCGGATTTGAGCGTCGTCTACGTCCCCGTCACCGCGGCCGACAGGTTTGAGGCGATCGAGACTGGTAAAGCGGACCTTCTGTGCGAGCCGACGTCCGCCACGCTGTCCCGCCGGGAGCATGTCGACTTTTCGATTGCGACTTTCGTCGACGGCGCGAGCCTGCTCGTTCGGGGCGACGGTCCAAGCGACTTCGGCGCCCTCGCGGGCAAGAAGGTCGGCGTTCTCGGCGGCACCACCACTGAGCAGAGCCTGCGCGACACTTTGGCGAGCGCGAACATCCAGGCCGAGGTGGTTTCGGCCAAGACCCATGAAGACGGCCTGAAGATGCTCGACGAGGGCGCAGTCGCCGCGTATTTCGCCGACCGTGCGATTCTCGCCTACCTCGCCTCGAAGAGCGGAGAAGCAGACAAGCTGCGCCTCGCCGACAACTATTTCTCGCTCGAGCCTTACGCGCTCGCATTGCCGCGCGGCGACAGCGACTTTCGGCTTGCGGTGGACCGCGCGCTGAGCGGCATTTACAAATCAGGCGAGATCGCGACCGTCTTCGCCAACACTTTCGGCGCGCAAATGCAGCCGAGCGACACGCTGAAGACGCTCTATCTCATTTCCGCGCTGCCGGAATGAATCTTCTTCCGCGGTTCGCGGCCAGGAGAAATGCGTGACGGAACCGAAGCCGGACATTGCCCAGATGCCATTCGAGGCGGCGCTTGCGGAGCTCGAGCAGATCGTCGATCAACTCGAAAAGGGCGCGGTGTCGCTGGACGATTCGATCAAGCTTTACGAGCGCGGCGAGGCTCTGAAAACCCATTGCGACCAATTGCTCAAGAATGCGGAGATGCGGATCGAGAAGATCACGCTCACCGCCGCCGGCAAGCCGAAGGGCGTCATCCCGCTCGACGGCGACTGACCGGCCGCAGGGCGCCGTGACGCGCTCGCTCTCAGCCCAATCTCAAAGGATTTATGGCGTTTTGTGACGATTCCGCGAACGGCGTCAATTCCGTAACGCCCCGTTAACCAAATCACCTTCATCTCGTAAGGGTTCGTTAACCCTGCCCAAAAATTGCGGACCGCAAAGCTGGGCGCGCAAAGAAACTCGAGGCGAAATCAATCATGCGAACCATTGCGTTTGTGACCCAGAAGGGTGGATCCGGGAAAAGCACATTGGCCTCGTCGCTGGCCGTAGCGGCGCAGGAAATGAAGGAAAAAGTCTGCGTCATCGATACCGACCCCCAGGGGTCGCTGACCAACTGGGCCAAAACGCGCGAAACAAGCGATATTGAAGTTGTGGCCTCGGGCGCCGCGCGGCTCCCCGCGCTGCTGGCCCAGCTCAAAGCGAAAGGCTTTACCCTCGCAATCATCGACACGCCGGGGGCGGAAGGACCGGCCTCTGCGGCCGCGATGGTGGTCTCTGACCTCAACATCATCCCGTCCCGCCCGAGCATGTTCGATCTGTGGGCGAGCGCCAAGACTTCGAGCCGCCTTGAAAGACATCGGCGGCGAATTCGTTTTCCTGCTCAATCAATGCCCTCCCGCCCAGCAGACGGCGCGGGTCCAGGACGGAGTGGAAACGCTCGAGGAAATGGGCGGGCTCATTTCGCCGCTCATCCTCGCGCGGGTCGACTATCAGGAAGCGGTCCGGCATGGCTGGGGCGTGACCGAGCTCAATCCCGGCGGCGCGGCGGCCGAGGAAATGCGCAGTCTCTGGGCGTCGATCCGGCGCCGGCTCGCCCGAGTCAAACCGCGATCCGCGGTGCGCAAGGCGGCCTGAACGTCCGCTCGCGAATCCCGGCGGGGCGCTGCTCTTCGGCGCCCCGCTTCTTTTCTGGACGGGCCTAGCCTCCGAGCCGGGTGCGGATCGTTTCACCGCCGCGCCGGATCGTCAGGTCCCACCAGCGTGACCGCTCCGAACAGGCCTTTTCGAGGTCGCGGGTGGTGGCGATCTTCTGTCCGTTGACCGCGACGACGATGTCGCCTTTCTGCACGCCGACCTGCGCGGCGGTCGACGCGTCGCCGACCGCTGCCACGACGACGCCTTCGCGCGCGCCCTCGAGCGACAGCTCCTCCATCACCGCAGGCGACAGGTTCATCACCTGCGCGCCATCGAAGGGCGAGGGCGCGTGAATGGTGAGGGCATCGCGCGGCGGGACTTCCGGCGCCGAGGCGAGCTTCAGCGGCAAATCGAGCGTGCGACCATTGCGCAGGACCGTCACCTTCGCCTCGCCCCCGAGCGGCTTGACGCCGAGGCGGAATCCAACGCTTTCGGCGTCGTCGACGCTCTGACTGTCGATGGCCGAGATGACGTCGCCGCGCTTCAGGCCGGCTTCCGCCGCCGGGCCGATGTCGACGACATCGACGACTAGCGCGCCGATCGGGCGTTCGAGGCCGAGGTTGTCGGCAATGTCCTTCGAGACGTTCTGCAACGTCGCGCCGAGCCACGGGCGCTTGACCGTCGTTCCGCCGTGGCGAGCCGCGGCGATCACGCTCTTGACCATGTTGACGGGAATGGCGAAGCCGAGGCCCATGCTGCCGCCGGACCGCGAATAGATCATCGAATTGATGCCGACCAGCCTGCCGTCGAGATCGACCAGAGCGCCTCCCGAATTGCCCGGATTGATCGCGGCGTCCGTCTGGATGAAAAAGCCGTAGTCGCTGGCCCCGATCTGCGTGCGCGCGAGCGCCGAAACAATTCCCTGGGTCACGGTCTGGCCGACGCCGAACGGATCGCCGATCGCGATGACAAAATCGCCGACCTCGAGCGCGTCCGAATCGCCGAGCTCGAGCGTCGGAAAATTTTCTCCTCCCTTGATGCGCAGGACCGCGAGATCGGTGCGCGGATCACGCAGCGCGATCTCGGCGTCGAACTCGCGCTTGTCGGCCAGCGCGATCCGCACGTCCGTCATGTTTTCGACCACGTGATAGTTGGTGACCACCAGGCCCGACGGGTCAACGACCACGCCGGACCCAAGCGCCTTCTGCACCCGCTGGCCCTCGCCCCCGCCGCCGCCGAAGAACCGCTGGAAAATCGGATCGTCGAACAGCGGATTGCGCGGCATCGTCTCGACGCGGGAGGCGTAGACGTTGACGACCGCGGGAGCGACTTTCTTGACCACCGGCGCGAAGGAGAGGCGAACCTGCGCCGGGTTTTGCGGCGCAACCTTCTGGACCGTGTCGGCGACAGCCGAGCCGCAGACCAGCGCAAAGATCGCAGCGAACACGAACCGTATCAATCAATCCTCCAGAACGACGAGAGCGGCGCTGATATAGGCGGGCGACCGGGGCAGCGCAAAGTACAGACGGGGGGGGCGCCAATTCCGGGCGCGTTTTGAGCGGTTTCAATCGCTTGCGGCGCCATTTCCGCGCCACGTGTCAGTGGCTCCGTGAAAGCGAAGGCCCGTGCGAGGGTCATATGGCGGCACGGAGACTGCAAGCCCGCGGCGTTGAAGCGAGGCGGTTGCGGCGCAGTGGGAAGGAGCGAACGTCCATCAGACCGGGCAGGAGCGTCATGGCCGGGCTTGTCCCGGCCATCCACGCGGTCCCACTGCAATAAGCGGCGCGGGGAACTTCCCAAAGCGCTTGCTCCTCACGACCTTGCCAAGCCGGGTATGCCATGGTTTGGAGCTCCACCGCGTGGATGGCCGGGACAAGCCCGGCCATGACGGCCATAGGCGTCCAGGTCATCGCATCAGTCGGGCATCCATACAAGAACAAACGTAGCACAAAACCGGGCTTTCGCCAAGAATTTTCACACGTCGGAATAGAAGTCTGTCTACTGCCGGAAATTGCCAAATGAGTGCGCCCGGCCCCATCCGGTGGAGGGCGAAGGGACGTGCGGCGGGGGATTCCCACAATGCAACCTATTCTAGGACCTCTGCGGGCGGCCCCGGCACGCGGCGAGGGCGCGCGTGCGTCCTTTCGCCCTCCGCGCCGAGATGTCCACGATCGGCAAGGCGGGAGGGCGCGCGGAACCTCGAAGCAGGTTTGTCCTTGACCCGAGCACACTCATCTGAGATCATTGATATCAATGCTCGCACGGAGATGATGTTGGCCGGAAATCTACACGTACGCAATCTGGACGATGTGTTGATTGCGAGGCTGAAACGGCGAGCGGCCCGGCACGGCCGCTCGACCGAGGCCGAGCATCGGGAAATCCTCCGTCAGGCTCTTGCATGTGACGATGAGCCCTCCTTCGACAAGCTGGCCGCGGATTTGCGCGAGCTGACGAAGCGCCGGAAGCAGACCCCCTCAGAGATCCTGCTCCGCGAGGGGCGCGACGAGCGGTGAAAACGCTCGTCATTGACGCCAGCATCGCGGTCAAATGGGTCGTCGAGGAGGAGGGGTCCGAGGAGGCGGTAAGGCTTCTTGGGCGATCGAGACTCATCGCGCCCGAGCTTTTGGTCGCCGAATGCGCAAATATCCTGTGGAAGAAGGTGCAACGCGACGAATTGTCCAGCGAGGAGGCCCTACTCGCAGCCCGGCTGCTGCAATCCGCGGACCTCGAGCTCACCTCAACCCGATCGCTCATGGAGCGCGCGACACAGATCGCGATCGAACTGGATCATCCGGCCTACGATTGCATTTATCTCGCCCTGGCGGCCGAGCGCGATTGCCTGTTTGTGACTGCTGATGAGCGCCTGCTGCGCAAGCTCGATGAGGGCCGGCTGCGGATCCATCGGGTGAGGGCGGTTTCGTTGACCGAGGCCGACACGTTCTAGTAGCGCGGGAGCAAATGCCGCGCGTAGGCCCTTCTTGCGGACAACCTCACGGTCGACGGGAAACGAGCGTGCCGTCCGTCGCTGCCGTCCCGGCGACGCCTTCGGGCGCTCATCGACTGCAGTTGACGGCGCCAGCCGTCCCATAATTCGGGCCGCCCGCCCATCTGGCGAGGGTGACGACGCGCCGTCGCAGCGACATGTAAGGGCGGAAAGGAGCGCCCATCATGTCCGACACATCCATTCCTTCCCCCTTGAGCGCCTTCTCCGCCGCCGTCGCCGATCTCGTCCGCCGAGCGGGGCCGAGCATCGTCTCGGTGAAGTCCGAGCGCACGCATTCGAGCGGCTTCGTCTGGCGCCCGGGTCTCGTCGTCGCGGCGGAGAACGCGCTGGCCGACGACGGGGAGATCGAGATCGTCGCCCACGATGGCGCCTCGATCCGGGCCGAGCTCGTCGGCCGGGATTCCTCGACCGACGTCGCGCTTCTGCGCGTCCCGCGCACGGACCTGCCGCAAGCGCCTCCGTCCGCCGGCGCCGCAGCGGCCGGCGCGCTTGCGCTCGTTGTCGCTGCGCGGGAGGGCGCTCCCGCCGCCTCGCTCGGGATCGTCTCCTATGGCGGCCCGCAATGGCGCAGCATGCGCGGCGGCCTCATCGACGCCAGGATCGAACTCAGCGCGGCCTTGCGACGATCGAGCGAGGGCGGGCTCGCGCTCGACGCCGAGGGGCGCGCCTTCGGCATGGCGGTGTTCGGCCCGAGACGGCGCACTTTGGTCATCCCTGCGGCGACGATCGACCGCGTCGCGGCGACGCTCGCGGCGAAGGGCAGGATCGCGCGCGGCTATCTGGGTCTCGGCCTGCAGCCGGTGAAGCTCGAGGGCGGCGGCCTCGGGCTGATGGCGATCAGCGTCGATCCCAAGGGTCCTGGCGCCGCCGCGGGCGTCCGCCAGGGCGACGTCATCGCCGCCTGGAATGGAGAGGCTGTCCGCGGCCTTCACCACCTCCTGCGCGCGCTCGGGCCCGACAGTGTCGGGACAACAGTCAAGCTCTCGCTTCGCCGCGGCGGCGAACCGCTCGAACTCTCGCTCGTTGTCGGCGAAAGGCCTCAAGCCCAGTGACGCAAGAGCCCTCCGCCACGATCGTCATCGCGATCGAGATCGGCGAGGCGGCGCTCGCCGATCGGCTGGCGGCGATTCTGGCTGGCGTGCCGGGACTTCGTCTCGCCGCGCCGGGGGAGCCGGCGGATGCGGCGCTCGTTGCCGGACGCGAAAGAACGCTCGATCCGGAGGTGGCCCTCACGCCCCGAGAGCTCGATGTGCTCGCGTTGCTGGCGGAGGGCGCCTCCAACAAGGCAATCGCCCGAACGCTCGCCATCTCCGTGCACACAGTCAAATTCCATGTCGCGTCCCTGTTCGACAAGCTCGACGCGGAAGGAAGGACCGAGGCTGTGACTCAGGCCGCGCGGCTTGGCGCGATCAAGTTCTGAAGCGAACGCGCCCCAACCCAGCGCGCGAGTCGCTTCGGCTACATGCCGTAGAGCGCGAGCAGCACTCCGAACACCGGGATGCCGACAAGGCAAACAGTCAAACTCAATCGGAGGTAGACCGTCTTCCAGAAGAGGATGCGCGACAGGAGCGCGATGCGATGCTTCGCCTCTTCCAGTTCGACACTCGAATCGTGGATGTAGGTGAAATCGTGGGCGGTGGCGTTGCGCGAGAGATGAAAATTGCTCTTTTCGGTGCGAAGATACCGGGGAAAGATCGCGAGGATCAGAAAGAAATACGCGATGAGAAAAGGCGCCAGAATGAGCCCCAGGGGAATGTGGGCCAGGGTTTTTTCGTGCGCGCTCAGGATCGGCACCATCAGCAGCGGCAGGAAAAGAAGAGTGATGTTGGCCTTGAAGTCGCTCGAACGGATCGCGTCGGTGTAGACCGCGGCAAAATCGCGGAAATATTTGATTTCCCGCTGGATGCGATCTTCGCTCATGGGGCGTGCGCCACCCCGAACGGCGACTTCAGCGGCTTCGGTCTCCAACATGCCGTGAAACTGTGAGAGCCGCCCGGCGCTGTCAAGCGGGGTCCGGCTTCGCGCGGGTCGCGACGTCCTGTCCCCCGCGCTTTGCGCGAGGGAGGATAACGCGGCGGCGGTTCTCCTCGCCCGCGGAGCCGGGGACCGCGCGATATCGGGGTTGGCGCGGGCGCGGCGCGGGCTTCGGGCCCGGCTTACTCCACACTCAGTTCGCCGCCACCCTCAGCTCGCCGCCGTCGCCTGAACGGGACCTGAGTTCTTGCCTTTGGCCTCGACGTCGCGGTCGACAAACTCGATGACGGCCATAGCGGCATTGTCGCCTGGCCGGAAGCCCGCCTTCATGATCCGCGTGTAGCCGCCGTTCCTGGCTTTGTAGCGGGGCCCAAGCACATCGATCAGTTTCTTGACGAGTTCGGCGTCGCGCAGCCTTGAAATCGCGATGCGCCGCGCGTGCAGATCGCCGCGCTTGCCCAGCGTCACCAGTTTCTCGACCACCGGTCGAAGGTCCTTGGCCTTAGGCAAAGTCGTCATGATCTGCTCGTGCTTGATCAGCGCCTGAGCCATATTGGCGAACATCGCCTGTCGATGTTCGGAGGTTCGATTGAAACGCCGCTTGGCGCGTCCGTGATACATTTGGCTCTCTCCTTATCGGGTCTCACGGCCGCCGTGCCACGGAACGGCCGCTCGTTGTCTCCCTCTCCCGCTGTGCGGGAGAGAGGGTGGGGTGAGGGCAGTCGAGACCCTCATCCGGCCCTTCGGGCCACCTTCTGCCGCAAGCGGGAGAAGGGATTATTCAGTAGTGTTCCTCGAACCGCTTGGCCAGGTCCTCGATGTTGTCGGGCGGCCAGCCCGAGACTTCCATGCCGAGGTGCAGGCCCATCTGCGCCAGCACTTCCTTGATCTCGTTGAGCGACTTGCGGCCGAAGTTCGGCGTCCGCAGCATTTCGCCTTCGCTCTTCTGGATGAGGTCGCCGATATAGGTGATGTTGTCGTTCTTCAGACAGTTGGCCGAACGGACGGAAAGTTCGAGCTCGTCCACTTTCTTGAGCAGCGCCGGGTTGAAGGCGAGTTCGGGGATCGCGTGCTGCGCCTCTTCGCGGCGCGGCTCTTCGAAGTTGACGAAGACGGCGAGCTGGTCCTGCAGGATGCGCGCGGCATAGGCGAGCGCGTCCTCCGGCGACATGGCGCCGTTGGTCTCGAGCGTCATCGTCAGCTTGTCCTTGTCGAGGTCCTGGCCCTCGCGGGTGTTCTCGACCCGGTAGGAGACCTTCTTGACTGGTGAGAACATGCTGTCGATCGGCAGGAGCCCGATCGGCGAATCCTCGGCCCGATTGCGGTCGGCCGGAACGTAGCCCTTGCCGGTGGTCACGGTGAATTCGATGCGCAGATCGGCGCCTTCGTCGAGCGTGCAGATGACAAGGTTCGGATTGAGGATCTGGATGTCGCCCGTGGTCTGGATATCGCTGGCGGTGACCGCGCCGGGGCCGCGACGCTTGAGCACGAGGCGCTTGACGCCGTCGCCCTGCATTTTGACCGCGATGTCCTTCACGTTGAGGACGATGTCGACAACGTCCTCGCGCACCCCCGGGATCGACGAGAACTCGTGCAGCACGCCGTCGATGTGGATCGAGGTGATCGCAGCCCCCTGCAGGGAGGACAGCAATACGCGGCGCAGCGAGTTGCCGAGAGTCTGGCCGAAGCCGCGCTCAAGCGGCTCGGCAACGACCGTCGCGGTGCGCCGCGGGTCTTCGCTCGGAACGACTTCGAGCTTCTTGGGCTTGATGAGTTCTTGCCAGTTCTTCTGAATCACGGCGAGGCCTTCCATTGGTCGGATGCGCGGCTCACGGCGCGCCTTGGGGCGCGGGGTCCGCAAAGGCGCGCCGGACAAACATCGGCGCGCACAAGGTTCACACGCGGCGCCGCTTGCGCGGACGGCAACCGTTATGCGGAATGGGCGTCACGTCGCGGATCGAAGTAACGTTGAAGCCCGCCGCCTGGATCGCCCGCAGCGCCAATTCGCGTCCCGAACCGGGACCCGAAACCTCGACCTCAAGCGTACGCATGCCATGTTCTGACGCCTTGCGGACAGCGTCTTCCGCGGCCATCTGCGCCGCAAAGGGCGTCGATTTGCGGGAACCCTTGAACCCCATGGTGCCGGCGGACGACCAGGAGATCGTGTTGCCCTGAGCGTCGGTAATGGTGATCATCGTATTGTTGAATGTCGAGTTCACATGCGCGACGCCCGACACGATGTTCTTGCGTTCGCGACGGCGAACGCGGGTCGATTCTTTTGCCATTGAGTAGGTCCTTCAATCGCGCTTTGGCGGGTCAATTCCTGAATGCGAGAACGGAAATCACTTCTTCTTGCCCGCGATGGGCTTCGCCTTGCCCTTGCGGGTGCGCGCGTTGGTGTGGGTCCGCTGGCCGCGCACCGGCAATTGCTTGCGGTGCCTGAGGCCGCGGTAGGCGCCGAGGTCCATCAGGCGCTTGATGTTGATCGCGACCTCGCGGCGAAGATCGCCTTCCACGAGGTAGTCGCGATCGATGGTTTCGCGGATTTGCATCACTTCCGCGTCCGACAGCTGAGCGACTCGCCGCTCGGCGGGAATGTGGACCTTCTCGCAGATTTCCTCGGCCTTCTTGGGGCCGATCCCATGAATATACTGAAGCGCGATGATGACGCGCTTGTTGGTTGGAATATTGACGCCGGCTATACGAGCCATTCGCTCACGCTCCATTTCGGCGGCGCTTCGGCATTGTGCTGAAGCGTCGCGGGACTGACCGTTTCGGCGTCCGGTGGAGGCCGGCCCGTGCCGAAAATCCCGTCAGAACGCAAAAAGTCCCATGCGCTCGAAATGGCGCCGGGACCCAGAACACGTTCGGGATGAGGCGCATGTAATCATTTCGCAGCACTTGTCAAGCAAAAAGCGCTGCCGGCGAGCCGGGAGCGACTTTCGAACGGAGCGCCTTCGCCGCGTGATCGCGCCAGCGCGACGCGCCCCCTCGCAAATTCGCCAGAATCCCCTTATAGCGCCTCCGCCGCCCGCCTGCCAACGGCGAAGGACGCTCAAAGGAGCCCCAATGACAAGGATGATTCCCGCGCGACTGCGCGCGACTGCCGCCGCCCTCGCGCTCGGTCTCGGCGCCGGTCTGGCCTTTGGCGGCGCGGCGTCGGCCGAGCCCAAGGTGCTGGCGACAGTCGACGGCTCGCCGATCACCGAGGACGACCTCAACGATGCGATGACGGACATCGGCCCCGGCCTGCCGCAAAAGCTCGAGGGCGCGGCGCGGCAGAAATACGTGCTCGACTATTTGATCGACCTGAAGCTCGCGGCCAAAAAGGCCCAGGCCGAGAAGCTTGACCAGAGCCCGGAGTTCGCACGCAAGCTCGCCTATTACCGCGACAAGCTGTCGATGGAGGAACTGCTCAGCTCGGTCGCCAAGGCGGCGACGACGGACGAGGCGGAGCACAAAGCCTATGAGGAGGCCGCGAAGGCCGAGCCGCCGCAGGAAGAGATTCACGCGCGGCATATCCTCGTGCCGACCGAGGACGAGGCGAAGGCTGCGCTCGCCCGCATCAAGGGCGGCGAGGACTTCGCCAAGGTGGCGACGGAACTCTCCAAGGATCCGTCCGGCGACGGCGGCGATCTGGGATGGTTCACCAAAGACCGCATGGTGCCGGAGTTTTCCGAAGCGGCGTTCAAGCTGAAGAAGGGCGAGGTGTCCGACCCGGTCAAGACCCAGTTTGGCTGGCACATCATCAAGATCGAGGACACCCGCACCAAGAGTTTCCCTCCCTTCGAACAGGTCAAGGATCAGGCCGCGCACTACGTCGCCCAGAAGGCGGAGAGCGAGACGGTCGCCCAACTGCACAGTGCGGCAAAAATCGAGCTCTTCGACGCCGACGGCAAGCCGATACCGGCGCAGCCTGCTGCGCCCGATACAGGCGGCCAGGACGCGCCGAGCAAGGATGCGTCTCCCGGCGCCGAAAAGCCCAAGACGCCCTGACGTCAGTTCTCCGGAGCGCGTTCCTGCCCGCCCGCTCTCGACCATCAACTCGGATCATTCATGGCCGCTCCTGCACCGCTATCCCCGCTTGCGCCGAAGAAATATCCGGCTCTGCCGCCGATCGGCGGCGTCCGCTTCGCCACCGTCGCAGCAGGCGTGCGTTATGCCGGGCGGACGGACGTCATGATGGCGCTGTTTGATGAGCCAGCGGCGGTCGCGGGCGTGTTCACCCGCTCGAAGTGCCCTTCCGCGCCGGTCGACTGGTGCCGGGCCCAGCTCAAGGGCGGCAAGGCGCGGGCGCTCATTGTCAATTCCGGCAACGCCAACGCCTTCACCGGCCACGCCGGAATCACCGCGGTTGAACTCGTCGCCGAGGCCGCGGCCAAGACAATCGGCGCGACGCCGAACGAAATCTTCATGGCCTCGACCGGCGTGATCGGCGAGCCGCTTGACGGAAGCCGCATCGCCCGCGTGCTCGGCGAGCTCGCCTCGGGGGCCAAAGCCGACCGGCTGATGGACGCCGCCAAGGCGATCATGACGACCGACACCTATCCCAAGATCGCCACCGCCCGCGTCAAGCTCGGAGAGGCGGACGTGACGATCAACGGCATCGCCAAGGGCGCCGGGATGATCGCCCCGGACATGGCGACGATGCTCTCTTACGTGTTCACCGACGCGCCAATCGCCTCCGGCGCTCTGCAGACGATGCTGTCGATGTCGGTCGAGCGGTCGTTCAATGCGATCACCGTCGATAGCGACACCTCGACCTCGGACACGCTGATGATTTTCGCCACCGGCGCCGCCAAGGGCGCGCGCCCTGTCGAGGACGCCGCCGATCCCCGGGCTGCCGCGTTTCGCCGCGCGCTGGACAAGCTCCTGCGCAATCTCGCGCAACAGGTCGTGCGCGACGGCGAGGGCGCGCGCAAATTCGTCGAGGTCAATGTCGAGGGCGCGGCGACCCGGAAGGCGGCGAAGCGCATCGCGATGTCGATCGCCAATTCCCCGCTGGTCAAGACCGCCTGCGCCGGCGAGGACGCCAACTGGGGCCGCGTCGTCATGGCGGTCGGCAAGGCGGGCGAGAAGGCCGAGCGCGACAAGCTCGACATCTGGTTCGGCAAGATTCGCGTCGCCCATCAGGGCCTGCGCGACCCGGCATACGATGAGGCCGCCGCCTCGGCCTATATGAAGCGCGACACCATCGCGATCACGGCCGATCTTGGGATCGGGCGCGGACGCGCCACGGTCTGGACCTGCGATCTCACCAAGGAATACGTGGCGATCAACGGCGACTATCGCTCGTGAAGCTACTGCTTGTGGTCGCGGCGGCGCTGATCGACGCCGACGGCCGCGTCCTCCTCTCGCAAAGACCCAAAGGCAAGGCGCTCGAGGGCCTGTGGGAGTTTCCCGGCGGGAAGATCGACGCCAACGAGCGGCCGGAGGATGCGCTCATCCGTGAGCTTCGCGAGGAACTCGGGATCGTCGTCAAAACTCCCTGTCTCGCGCCGCTCACCTTCGCGAGCCACGCTTACGAGGACTTCCATCTCTTGATGCAGCTCTACGTCTGCCGCAAATGGGAGGGCATGGCTGAGCCGCTCGACGGCCAGGCGCTGAAGTGGGTGCGTCCGAAGGATATGCGGGCCTATCCCATGCCGCCGGCGGACGAACCGCTGATCCCCCACCTCGAGGATTTGCTGGGGTGAGCTGAGGCCCGGGCTGGCTTATGGAGACGCGGTCCAGGCCTTGTAGTCCGCATCGGTTGTGGTCGGCAGGCTCTTGATGAAGGCGACGATCGTCCAGATCTGGGCGTCGGACGCGCCGGCCAGGCCGAAGCTCGGCATGCCGGTGAATTTGATGCCGTTCTTGATAGCCCAGAAGAGTTCCGACGGCGTCCGCTCTTTCGCCATCACCTTGAGATCGGCGGGAACCGGCTTCAACCCTTCCGAAAACTTGGCCCAATCGGCGTCCGGCGGACCTCCGTGGCAATTCACGCAACCGATCGTCGCATAGGCACGGGCGCCGGCCTTGACTGTCGCTGGGTCGTCGAGCGAAGCCGGCGGCTGATCGGTGGCATGGCGAGTGACCGAGGCCGCGCGGACATGCGCCAGCGCCCAGCTGACGATCGCCGGGTCGTCTTGGCTTTCCGCGACGCTGAAGAAGCCGCCAAAGAAAAATATCGCCGCGCCGACGGCGCCGATGATCGCAAGGGCGCCGATGATGGCCAGGATGCGCATGAGCCTTCTCCAATCCTTGTCAATTACACCGAACCCGAGAAATCTGACCACTGAAGCGACTCGGACGCAAATCGTCGCGTAAGGCTCCGGCGGTATAGTGCTCCCGATGCCGACCGCTGATTCGATTGAACCCGCAGCCCTCCCCGCTGCGCCCGACCTCGCGGCGGCGGTCGTCGCCTGGCTCCAGCGACTCGCGACGGAGCGGCAACTGTCCGCGCGCACCGTCGAAGCCTACGGCCGGGACGCGCGACAATTTCTGGCGTTCCTCGGCGAGCGCTTTGGAGCGCATGCCTTCGATAGCCGACTTCACCGATTGCGCGCCGTCGGACGTGCGCGCCTTCCTCGCCCGACGCCGGGCGGAGGGAATCGACGCCCGCTCGCTCCAGAGAGCGCTCTCGGCCTTGCGCTCGCTCGCGCGCCACATCGCCCGCGATGGGGGCGACGCCGCGTCCGCGCTCGGCGCGATCCGGGCCCCAAAGGCCGCCCGGCGCCTGCCGCGCCCGTTGAGCGCGTCCGACGCGAGAGCCGTCGCGACCACGGCGCCGAGGGAGGGCGAAGCGCGAGAGCCCTGGGTTCTCGCTCGCGACGCTGCGGTGCTTGCGCTCTGCTACGGCGCGGGCCTGCGCATCTCGGAGGCGCTGTCGATCCGGCGCGCCGAGGCGCCGGTCGGCGCCGCCGAGGCGATCACGATCGTCGGCAAGGGAAAAAAGACGCGCTCCGCCCCGGTCATCGCGCCGGTGCGCAAGGCGGTCCAGGACTATCTTGATCTCTGCCCGTATGCGCTCAAGCCCGATGGACCCCTGTTCGTCGGCGCGAGGGGCGGCCCCTTATCGCCGCGCATCGTGCAGCTGGCGATGGAGCGCATCCGCGGCGCGCTCGGCCTGCCCGACAGCGCAACGCCCCATGCGCTGCGCCACTCCTTCGCCACACACCTTCTGGCGCGCGGCGGCGACCTGCGCACGATCCAGGACCTGCTCGGCCACGCCTCGCTGTCGACGACACAGGTCTATACCGGCGTCGACAGCGCGCGGCTGCTGGCCGCCTATCGCGCCGCCCATCCGCGGAGTTAACGCCCGCCAAAGCGGGCGCGGTATCGACGATCTGCGGTGAGAGGCGCTATGAAGGCGGCCGTCTCACTCGCGAGGATCCCATGTCCGGCAAGCGCATCGTTTTCACCGGCGGAACCGGCAAGGCCGGCCGCCACGCCGTTCCCCATCTCGTCGCTCATGGCTATTCGGTGCTCAACGTCGACCTGAAGCCACTCGACCTGCCCGGCGTGCCGACCCTCATCGCCGATCTCACCGACAGCGGCCAGGCCTTCAACGCGCTGACGACGCACGCGACCTTCGCCGGCTTCGAAGCCGGCCACCCGCCGCGCCCGCCGGACGCGGTGGTGCATTTCGCGGCCATTCCCCGGGTGCTGCTCGAGCCCGACAATGTCACCTTCACTACGAACGTGACGAGCACATATAATGTCATCGAGGCGGCGATGAAGCTCGGTGTGCGCAAGGTCGTCATCGCCTCCAGCGAGACGACCTACGGCGTCTGCTTCGCCGAGGGCGACAAGGATTTTCATTCGTTCCCGCTTGAGGAGGATTATGACATCGACCCGATGGACTCCTACGGCCTCTCGAAAGTCTGCAATGAGAAGACCGCCCGCGCCTTCGCCATGCGGTACGGCGCCGACATCTACGCGCTGCGCATCGGCAACGTGATCGAGCCGCACGAGTACGGGATGTTTACTCGCTTTCTCGCCGACCCGCCGTCGCGCAAGCGCAACGCCTGGAGCTACATCGATGCGCGCGATCTCGGCGAGATCGTGCGGCTTTGTCTCGAAAAGGACGGCCTCGGCTTTCAGGTGTTCAATGCAGTCAACGACACGATCACCCTCAATACGCCGACCCGCGAGGCGATGAAAAAGCTCTGCCCGAAGACGCCGTTCACCCGCGAGGTGGGCGAGTTCGAGGCGCCGCTGTCGAACCGGAAGGCGCGCGAGACGCTGGGGTTCAAGGAGGCGCACAACTGGAGGAAATACGTCGAGTAGGGTGGGGCAAAAGCGCGGACGTGACGACCGGGGTAGCGCTCTCTCACGTTCCCCGCGGCTTCGCCCGGGCGGTCGGCGCAGCGCTCGCGGGATCCTCGGGCCAGAAATGGTGGGGATAGCGGCCGCGCAAATCGGAACGGACCGCAGCCCACGAGCCGCGCCAGAAGCCCGGCAGGTCGCGGGTAATCTGGATCGGACGGTAAGCCGGCGAGAGAAGATGGAGCGTGAGCGGAATGCGTCCGCCGGCGACTGACGGGTGCTCGTTCAAGCCAAACACCTCCTGCACCCGCAAGGCGATCGCAGGACCGCCCTCTGCGTCGTAGTCGATGAGCGCCTCTGTGCCGGTCGGCGCGCGAAAGGAAGCCGGCGCCTCTGCATCGATCCGCCGGGCGAGGTCCCAGGGGGTCGTGGCGCGCAAGGCTTCCGACAGATCCTCGGCGGCGATGTCATCGAGACGCGTCCTGCCGGAAAGAAATGGCGCGAGCCACGTGGGGTCTTTGGCGAGCGCTGCGTCGGAGAGGTCCGGCCACGCGTCGCCCTCGGCCCGGCGCAGAAACATCACCCGGTCGCGCCATTGCTTGAGAGCTTTGCTCCAGGGGAGGCGCTCGACGCCGAGCGAAAGAACGCCGCGCGCCAGCGCGAGCGCTGAGTGATCGTCCTCCGGGACGGCGAGCGTCTGCTCGGCGAGGATGAGCGCCCCGAGCCGGCGCCGCCGCCTCGCCCGCAACGCGGCGGAGGCGCGGTCGAAGGCGATTTCGTCCGCCGTCTCGATCGAAGCGGAGGCGACCTGCTCGATATCCGCGAGAGACAGCGGCGCAGCAAGGAGGATGCGCGCCGCAGCCGCTCGTCCGGCAATCTCGCCGATCGCGAGATATGGTTCGCCCGCAAGGGCGTCGTGCGGCTCGACCGCAGCCGCGCGCCCGTTCGCCATCAGAAACTCGCCGCGCCTGCCGCGCGCGATCGCAATGCGGTCGGGATAGGCGGAGGCGAGGAGAGCGCCGGGATGGAGGTGTGGCTCACCCTCATCCGGCCGGCTGCGCCGGCCACCTTCTCTCGGGGGGAGAAGGGTCGCTGCCGCCCTTTGCGCGAGGCTCCTCGCCAGCCGCCTCGCCTCGTCCGCACGCTGCGACCGGTCGCGGCGGAAGGCCTCGAGCCGGATCGTGAGGTCGACCGCGTCGCCGCCGAGACCGCGCTCTGTCAGCACGACCGCGACCTCTCCCGCGGTTCGCGCATCGCCCGCGCGCGCGGCGTCGACGACCATGCGCGCGAGGCGCGGCGGCAAAGCGAGACTCGAGATCGCGCGGCCCTCGTCGGTGATGCGGCCTTCGCCGTCGACAGCGAGGATGGCGGTCAGAAGCGCGCGCGCCTCCGTCAGCGCCCCGCGCGGCGGCGGATCGAGAAAGGCCAGCCGCGTCGGATCGGCGACGCCCCAGGCGGCGCAGTCGAGCACGAATCCCGACAGGTCCGCCGAAAGGATCTCCGGCGCAGCATAGGGCCGAAGGCCGCCGTTCGCCGCCTCTTCCCACAGGCGATAGCAGACGCCCGGCTCGACGCGGCCCGCCCGCCCACGACGCTGGTCGGCGTTGGCCTTGCTGACGCGCACCGTTTCCAGTCGCGTGAGGCCGATATCAGGCTCGTAACGCGGCACGCGCATGAGCCCGCTGTCGACGACCACCCGCACGCCCTCGATGGTGAGCGACGTCTCCGCAATCGAAGTCGCAAGCACGATCTTGCGCCGGCCCGGCTTTGCTGGCGCGACCGCGAGATCCTGCGCGCGCGCATCCATCGCGCCGTAGAGCGGCGCGACGTCGACCTCCGGCCGCCTGATCCGCGCCTCCAGCATTTCGGCGACGCGGCGGATCTCGCCCTGCCCGGGCAGGAAGGCGAGGATCGAGCCGCCTTCCTCAGCGAGCGCCGCCAGCGTCACGCGCGCGACCTCCTCCTCGATCCGCGCGCCCGGGTTCCGGCCGACATAGCGCGTGACGACGGGGTAAGCGCGGCCCTCGCTTTCGATCAGCGGCGCCTCGCCAAGGAGGGCGCGAACGCGAGCGCCGTCGAGCGTCGCCGACATCACCAGGAGGCGCAGGTCTTCGCGAAGGCCGGCCTGTGCGTCGAGCGCCAGCGCGAGGCCGAGGTCGGCGTCGAGCGAGCGCTCGTGGAACTCGTCGAACAGGACCGCGGCGACGCCTTCGAGCGTGGGATCATCGAGGATAATGCGGGTGAATACGCCCTCGGTCACGACCTCGATGCGCGTTAAGGGCGAGGCGAGGCTCTCGAACCTGACGCGAAGGCCAATGGTCTCGCCGACCCTCTCGCCCAGAGTCGCGGCCATGCGCGCGGCGGCGGCGCGGGCGGCGAGCCGGCGCGGCTCGAGCAGCAGCAGGCGTTGGCCCTTCGCCCAAGGCTCATCGAGAAGGGCGAGCGGCGCGCGGGTGGTCTTGCCGGCCCCCGGCGGGGCGACGAGCACGGCGCGCGGGCTTATGGCCAGCGCGGCCTTGAGGGGCCCGAGCGCGTCGTCGATCGGCAGGGGCTCGGCGAGGGGGCTCATCCCCCCGTCTTACGCGGGCCCGGCGCGAGGGGGCAAACGACTTCGCGCCGAGGTCGACCGCGTCGGCTCTGGGGTCACGGAGCCAAGCCCTGTTAGGCCCTGTTAAGCAGGGAAAAACAGGGCTGAAGTCCCCTGATTGACGCCCCGATTCATGGCAAAAAAGCATGATAATTCAATGATATGAGACAAAATCCGCGGCGCGGCGGAACCGGACGATAACAGGACCATATCAGGGCGCTATTTCGCGCATAACAGGGCGATAACAGGTGAAGCGCCCACAAGGACCGTGCGCGCGAGTAACCGCGATGGCGGGCGCCCGAAGACAGCAAGCGGCCTACGTTTCCGCGGCGCCGTGGACCCCCGCTTTCGCGGGGGTGACAGGGGCGCGTGGCACGACTCCCATCAGCCCGCGGTGGGGGCGGCTTCGTTCAGGAGATTGGCCGATTTGAGGTCGGACCATAGGCTCGCCGGGATTTCGACCGATGCATCATGGACATTTGCCTTCACCTCCTCCGGGGTCACCGCGCCCAGAACGATCGAGACGACCGCAGGATGGGCCATCGCGAATTGGAGCGCCGCCTGGCGGATGGTGACATGATGCCTTCGGCAGACCTCTTCGATTCCCTTCACTTTTGTCACGATCAACTCCGGGGCGACGGCGTAGTCGAATTTGGCCCCCGGTATCGATCCGGTCGCCAGAATGCCGGAATTGAATACGCCCGCGAGCATCACGCCCATGCCCTTTTGCAAGGCGAGCGGCAGAAATTCCTGCAAGCCGGTTTGGTCGAGCAGAGAATAACGTCCCGCCATCATCGCGACGTCGAAGTCGCCGGCCTTGGCGAACTTGACGCAGGTGTCGGCTTCGTTGATCCCAAAGCCGATGGCCTTGACGACCTTCTCGCGGCGAAGTTTGTCGAGCGCGACATAGGCGCCGGCCATCGCTTCCTTGAAGCGCGGTCCCGCGTCGTCCCGGCCGTGTGTCCAGACATCGCAATCGTGAATGAGAACGATATCGAGCCGGTCCAACCCCATGCGAAGCAGCGAATGCTCGATTGAGCGCATCGCGCCGTCATAGGAATAGTCGAAGCGCGGAGCGTGCGGAAAGCCTCCGGCGAAGCCGGGAGAGACCACGTCTTTGCGAACCTCGGGCTTCTTGCCGAAGGGATCCATGATGCGGCCGATCTTGGACGAAACGACGATCTGGTCGCGCTGCGCGCGCCGGAGTCCCGCGCCCAGCCGGCTCTCCGCAAGTCCGTTGCCGTAGTGCGGTGAACTGTCGAAGACCCTGACGCCGCTGGCCAAGCCCTGCTCGACCGTGCTAATCGCTGTCATTTCGTTGAGCAGTTCAAAGAAATCGCCGAGCGGGCCGGTCCCCAACCCCACGGCGGAAAACGCGAGAGGTTCGCCGTTTCGCGCGGTCATTCGTCTCATTTCCATTGAATCCTCCCTAGCGCGTCAATTTCCGTGACCATGGCCACGACCCAGAAAACCGTTGAGACCGTCATCGACGTCGCCATCCGAGGCTCTCCAACAGGACGCTGAGCGCCGTCACGCCTATGATAAGCGCGCCCCAGATCGCCACTGTCAGGAAGGGGCTGAAGTTGAGAAGGTTGAAGGCCGAAGAGATCACCTGGAGCACGATCAGGGCCATCATTAAACCGCCGACCTTCCCGAAACCGCCGAACGGATCGACGCCGCCAAGCACCGCGGCCAGGATGGTCACCAGCAGGTAGCTCTCGCCGTAGGTGGCGTTGGCGGAATTGAACCTGGCCATCATTACCAGCGCTGCGATGACCGCAAGCAGACTGGAGAGCAGATAGACGCCCAAGACTACGCGCTTGGTGTTGACGCCGGAGTAGCGCGTCGCCCGCTCGTTTGAGCCGATCATGTAGATCTTGTGGCCGAACGCGCTCTTGTTGAGCAGCACCGCCATAGGCGCGCAAAGTGCGAGGAAGATCAACAGCGCCACGGGCACGCCCATCAGGGTTCCATTGCCAAGAAAGACGATCGGATCTGGAAAACCCGAGATGACGTTGCCGCGCGTCAGGCCGATCGACAGGCCCTTGCACATCGTCATTGTGCCCAGGGTGGCCAGAATTGGCGAAACGCCGAGATAGGCGATGACGAATCCGTTGATCAGCCCGACGATCGTCCCGACCGCTATGCCTGCCAGCACTGCGATCGCCTGCCAGCCTACCCACATGAAGCCTTCGGCGCCCGACGCATGGGTCGTCAGCACCCAGGCCATCGCGAGCGCGCAAAGATTGGCCGTCGCGATGATGGAGAGGTTGAGCCCGCCCGAAAGCAGCGCGACCATCATCGCCAGCGAGAGGATTCCGAGTTCCGGCAGCTGGAAAGCCATCGACTGGAGCGCGCCGACGCTGAAGAGCTGGTCGCCGAGCAGGAGCCAGAAAACGACGACGAGGGCGACCAGGACGAGCGAAAGGATCTGCGCCGCGCCGCCGCGGAAGCGGGGCAGCGAGAATGCCCACCATGGAGCCCTGGCGTCGAGGCTCATCGCCGGCCCCTCAACTGACGGCCTTGGCCGACCGGCGGCGCCGGTCCCGCCAGGCCGTGATCGAAACCGCGCAAAGGATGGTCAGGCCGACGAACCATTGGTTCCAGTAAGAGGAAACTCCGAGGAGAACCAAGCCGTTCTGCAGGATGGCCAGGAGCGTGACGCCGAGGACCGCGCCAAAGACGGTGCCGACGCCTCCGGTCAGGCTCGCGCCGCCAAGCACGACGGCCGCCAGCACGTCGAGTTCCTTGCCGACCAGCACCGTCGGCGTAACCGATTGCGCGAGCTGCGCCTGCACCAGTGAGGCGGCGCCCGCGATAAAGCCAAGATAACCGTAAACGAGGAAATTGAGACGAACGACGTGAAAGCCGAGTCGCTGCGCGGCGTCCTTGTTGCCCCCGAGCGCGTAGATCTGCCGTCCGACATTGGTCCGGTTCAAGAGGAGCCAGGCCGATGCGAACGCCAGGACCAGAACGAGGATCTGCAGGTTCAGCGCATAGGGGGTCCCGCTCGCGTCGTCGTACTCGAACCACCAAATCCCGTCGCGGAAGAACTTTGGCAGGGACGTGATGTATTTGCCGCGGGTGAAGAAAATCAGCAGCCCATAGAAAATGTTGAGCGTGGCGATCGAGACGATGATCGAGGAGATGCGCAGCCGCGTGATGAAAAGCGCGTTGATCGCGCCGCAGGCGACGCCGATCGCGCCGGCCAGCGCAAACATCTCGAACCACCCGAGTCCATAACGGATCGCGAGCGTCAGCGTGACGTACTGTGCGACAGAGGCTGTCGCGGTGAAGGAAATGTCGATGCCGCCGGCGATCAGCACCACCAACAGGCCCGACGCCAGAATGCCGACGAAGGCGTTGGAGGTGAGGAGATCGAACAGATTCTGAAGCGTCAGAAAGCTGTCGGTTGCGAGCGACAGCGCCAGGCAAAGCGCCAGGACGACCGCCAACAGCCAGAATTCGTGACTGCGGCGAAAGCGCTGGAACGCGGGCGAAAGCGTCGGGCGGGACGCGACGAGACTCACGCGGTCGCTCCTGCGGATGTGGCGCCGCGGCGCGCGCGCTCAGGCATCGACCAGCGCTTGCAAGTCGGCCTCCGAGGACTCGTGCGGGATGCATTCGCCTGCGAGCCGTCCCCGGCGCATCACGATGACGCGGTGCGCGTGGTAATAGACCTCGGGGATCTCGTCCGAGATCAAGAGGATCGCGACGCCCCTGGCGGCGAGCGCCTTGACGATCTCGTAAATTCCGTCCTTCGCGGCAATGTCCACGCCGACCGTCGGGCTGTCGAGGATCAGGAGCTTGGGCCCCGTCGCCATCCACTTGGCGAGGACGACGCGTTGCTGGTTGCCGCCCGAAAGCGTCTTGACCGCGTTGTCGGGGTTGGGCGCCTTGATCGCGAGATCCTCGATCCATGTTCGCGCGGTGCGCTCCCGGTCCGCCTCCGGCACGAGCCCAAGCCGGTTGGCGAGTTTGTCGAGCACCGTGATGAGAATGTTCGAGGCGATCGGCTGTTCGAGCACCAGCCCAAGAGTGAGTTTGTCCTCCGAGACATAGGCGATGCCTTCGTCGATCGCCTGGGCGTTGGTTTTCAGCGCGAGCGGTTTGCCGTACAACAGGATCTCGCCCGACGTCGGCGGATTCATTCCGAAAAGCGAGAGCGCAAATTCGGTGCGGCCCGACCCGAGCAACCCGGTCAGCCCGACGATCTCGCCCGCGTGAATGTCGAGGCTGACGTCCTCATATTGGCCCGTTCGAGTGAGCCCGCTCACCGAGAGCACGGTCTCGCCCTTCGCAGAGTCGAGCGCGCTCGTTTCATACGCGTAGGCCTTGCCGGTCATCAGGGTGGCGAGCTTCCGATCATTCATCTCCTGGGCGGGAAAATCACCCACTTTGGCGCCGTCACGCAGCACAGTGACCCGCTCGGCGATCTCCATCACCTCGTCGAGACGATGCGAGACGAAGACGATACAGATGCCCGACCGCTTGAGGTCGGCGACGAGGCGGATGAGCGCGTCGACTTCGTGCCGCGTCAGCGACGATGTCGGTTCGTCCATGATCACGAGCCGTGCGTCGGCCGCCATCGCGCGACTGATCGCGACCAGCTGGCGGCTCGCGATCGAGAGGTCTTCGACGCGTGCGAACGGATCGAGCGAGGCGCCGATGCGCGCCATCGCCGTTTCCGCGGTTGCGCGTATCGTGCGCCATTGCACCAGGCGCGGCGGGCCGAGATGGCGCCCGACTGCGATGTTTTCGGCGACCGTGAGATTGGGGAAAAGCGACAGATCCTGATAGATGACCTGGATGCCGCAGGCGGTCGACTGGACCGGGTTGAGATGCGGATATTCGCGGCCCTCGATCACAATACGCCCTTCCGGCTCGGGCCGCAGCACTCCGGCGATGACCTTGATGAGGGTCGATTTGCCCGATCCGTTCTCGCCGACGAGGCAATGGACCTCGCCCGCCGGCAGGGACAGATCGACGTTGCGCAACGCGACGACGCCGCCGAAGCGCTTCGAGATGGCGTGCAGATCGAGAAAATTGGGCAACGCCGGGGCGCCTCGATCAAAGTTCAAAAGCTGTCTTCTCCGGGCGATCCGGCCCGGCAGGAATCTGCAAAGATGTCAGCCAAAATGGGCGGGGACGCCTGCGCGGCGTCCCCGCAGTGGGGTCTACAAGCCGCCGGCGATGAGGCCGTCGATGGTGTCATTATTGATGCGCATGATCTTGTCGACCTTGATCAGCTTGCCGGGCACGTCGACGGAGGCCTTGCCCAGTCCGGGTATCTCCATGCCGTCCTTCATTTCCGTGCCGTCGAGCACAAGGCGCCCGACCGCGACCATCGCGTAGCCGGCGTCGGTCGGATTCCAGAGGAAGCCCTCCCGGATGATGCCGTCGGCGATCAGATCCTTGGCCTGCGACGGCAGCACCGTGCCGACGAGGACGATCTTTTTGCCGAGCCGCTTTTCGCGCAAGGCGTTGCCCGCGCCGATCGGCCCGTTTGAGCCGAATCCGAGAATGCCCTTGAGGTTCGGATAGGCTTTGATCACGTCGAGCGTCGTCTTGTAGGACGTGTCGATTTCGTCGGCGCCGGGGAAGCGGTCCGCGACCAGCTTCATCTTGGGATAATGTTCCTTCTGATAGGCGATCGCCGCGTCGGCCCACTTGTTGTGAAGCGGGGTGGTCAGAGTGCCGACATAGACGACGTAGTCGCCTTCCTCGCCCATATCCTTGGCGAGCCGCTGCATCTGGACTTCGCCGAACTGGACCGAGTTGATCAGTTCGACGTTCCAGTCGCGCCCTTCCTGCTCCGGGCCCTCATGGGTGATGACTTTGATGCCAGCTTCCTGCGCGCGCTTCAGCACCGGAGCGGTGACCTTCACGTCGAGCGGGACGAGGCCGATCACGTTGACCTTCTTGGCGATGAGGTCCTCAAGCAGCTTGACCTGCTGCGCCGGGTCGACGTTTGCCGGCCCAACCATTGAGGCGTCCATGTTGAAATCCTTGCCGCCCTTCGCGACGCCCTTTTCCAAAGCGTTGAACCAGGGAATGCCGGCGATCTTGACGACCACGACCATCGTCGACTCGGCCGCGAACGCGAGCCTGCTGCTGAAGCTTGCGGCGGCAGCGACAGCTGTGCCGCCCAATAATTTAAGCGTCTCCCGTCTGTTCATGAGCGTTCCCTCCAACGACCAGCTTGGGCCGAACTGGCCGCCGGTTCCCGGCAATTGTGCGCTGGTTTCCGGTCCCGAGCAAGCGATGGCCGCTTCAGCCTGTTGAGCGCGCCGATGACCGGGGGAAAGCGGATGGGAAGATGGCCTCGCCGGATGCGGCGCGATACACGGCGCCGTCCGAGGCGATCGTCAGCAAGGCGACCGAAAACGTAAACGGCGGCCGCTGGGGACCGCCGTCTTTGTTGGCGACGTTGTCTGGCGCTTACGTGCCGACCGAGACCGCCGTCTGCAGCGTCGAAAGATCGAGCCTCACGCCCGGCCCCATGGTCGAGGAGACGGCGGCGCGGAGCAGATAATGGCCCTTGGCGCCGGTGGGCTTGGCCTTGTTGACCGCATCGACGAAGGCCTTGATGTTCTCGGCGATCTTCTCCTCGGCGAACGAGGCCTTGCCGACCGAGCCCTGGATGATGCCGGCCTTCTCGACGCGGAACTCGACCGCGCCGCCCTTGGAGGCCGCGACCGCAGCCTTCACGTCCATCGTCACCGTGCCGACCTTCGGGTTCGGCATCAGCCCGCGGGGCCCGAGCACCTTGCCGAGACGGCCGACGAGCGGCATCATGTCGGGCGTCGCGATACAGCGGTCGAAGTTGATCTCGCCGCCCTGGACGGCGGTCACGAGGTCTTCCGCGCCGACGACGTCGGCGCCTGCGGCGCGCGCTTCATCAGCCTTGGCGCCGCGGGCGAACACCGCGACCCGCAGCGTTCGTCCGGTGCCGTTCGGCAGGTTGACGACGCCGCGCACCATCTGGTCCGCGTGCTTCGGATCGACGCCGAGGTTCAGCGCCAGTTCGACCGTCTCGTCGAACTTGGCTTTGGCGTTGGTCTTGACCAGCTTCACCGCCTCGTCGAGCTTGTAGAGCCTGGTGCGCTCGACCGTTTCGCGCGCATTCTTGATTTTCTTGCCGTGCTTGGACATGGGTTTACTCCACCACCTGCAGGCCCATCGAACGGGCGGAGCCTTCGATCATCTTCATCGCGGATTCGATCGTGTCGCAGTTGAGGTCGACGATCTTCTTCTCCGCGATCTCGCGCACCTGCTCCTTCGTCACCTTGCCGACGAAGCCGCGGCCGGGCGTCTTGGCGCCGGACGCGGGCTTCTTGCCGAGCTTTAAGTTGGCGGCCTTCTTGAGGAAGAAGGTCACCGGCGGCTGGCGCATCTCGAAGGTGAACGAGCGGTCCTGATAGGCGGTGATGACGACCGGAATCGGCGAGCCCTTCTCAAGCTGCGCGGTCCGCGCATTGAAGGCCTTGCAGAACTCCATGATGTTGAGCCCACGCTGGCCGAGCGCGGGACCGATCGGCGGCGACGGATTGGCCGCGCCCGCCGGCACTTGCAGTTTGATGTAGCCGGTTATCTTTTTTGCCATTTGAGGCTGCTCCTAAACGCGGACGCGCCCGACGTCCCGCTTGATGCGGGAAAGACGGATGCGCCAGGTTGCAGTTTCGTGGTGCGAACTTATGACCCCGGCTGGCGACCGGGCGTTCTCCCACGGATGAAGGCGGGGCGGATAGCAGGTTTGCGGCGGGGGAGCAATGCGGCATACTGTGACGCGACTGTAGACGCGGTCGCTGACCGCGTCGGCCGCGCTCGAGCTGCGGCGCGGCTCCGGAAGCGGCGGCAAGGACGCTGAGCATGAGCGAGAGGAAGGTTGGCGCCGCATCGCTTCGCCGTCCGAAGGCGGAGAGCGGACGACCGACGCCCTACGAGCGGGACGTAATCCTCTGGTCGCAGGAACAGGCCAGCCTCTTGCGCGCCGGCCGGTTCTCCGAACTCGACATTGAACATCTGGCCGACGAGATCGATGACGTGGGGAAAAGCGAAAAGCGCGAACTCGCCAGCCGCATGGCCGTGCTCCTGGCGCATCTCCTCAAATGGAGCCGCCAATCAGAGAACCGGCCCCCAAGCTGGCGGGCGACGATCATCGTCCAGCGCAAGCGGATCGCGCTCGCGCTCAAGGAGACGCCGAGCCTCAAAGCCGTCATGCGCGACCGCGACTGGCAGGACGCTGTTTGGCTCGACGCGCTCGCCCAAGCATGCAAGGAAACTGGCCTCGCGGAGGAGGACTTGCCGGAAGCCTGCCCGTGGTCGATGGAGCAGGCGGCTGACACGGAGTTTTGGCCGGAGTGAGGGGCGGCGGAAGACAAGTCTCCCAAAGAGTACGACAATGTACAAGAATGCTAGCCACTCGTTGCAGCGAAGGGCATACGGGCCAGACGACAGAGATAGAGCAAAGAAGAAGCGAGAATTCAAGAAATATAAGTACGTTAGTCTTCTGAAGAAGAAGGACACGCTTAGGAAGAAAAAGGACAAACTTAAGAAGGTGAAAGACAATTCAAGGCCTAAGACTCCATTGCCGCCAAACCCGGCGAGGATCGTGTCTTGGCAAGCGCCAGAGGTTGGCGGGTTGCGGGGACGGCTTACTTAAACTGCTCAAGGTGGCTGTCGCTCGCGCCCCGCGCCGAGCCGCCCGTAAGCCAGCAAGCGTCACGCGGCCGGCGCGTCCAACAAGATCGAAGCGCGAATTTCGTCGTAATCCGCGCGCAACACGCCGCCTTCGCGCGCGACCAGCCCGATCGCCTCCAATGCCGTGACATCCTCATGCACGCGCTTAAAATCCCGGCCGAGATCGCGAGCCAGCGCGCGGATGCTGACGGCGGGGGCCTTGTGCAGGCGGCGCAGCAGTTCGTAGCGCTTCTCGGTCATATGCGAAGCGAGCGCGGACCATGAGAGGAAGGTGACGTTGTCCTGAGCCTCGACGGGTTCGCCGCGCTCGGCGCGACGCCAGGCGTCGGCGACGCGATCTGCCGCATCCTTGAGGGTTCCGCCGACGATGATCTGCTTCTTCATTCCGGTTTCCTCATCGCTTCAACTTCCGCCGTGAACCTTCCCAGCAAGTCCTCGATCGACGAGAAGGCGAACAACTCTTCGCTGTCGCCGAAATGCCGATGGTCGCCTTTGCCCCGTTCATTGTCGTAGCCGAGCACGCGGCGCCCGGAGGCAATATAGACGAGACTGTATTTGAACCGATGTCGCGACGGAGGGGTCGGCTTGGGCACGCGCCAGACCACAATCTCCGCCAGCGCGCCGTCCGGGTAAACGACGCGCTCCCGGATCAGCAGCTCCGCCTTCATGATGGCTTATTATGCCATCAAAAGCTGATGGCGTCAAACGCCATCGCGCCTGCCTCAATCCGCTGCAATTCGCCGTTGATCCCTTGGTTCGGATCGCAGATGGGCAACTCCCGCGCCGCGCCATGACGATCCCGCCCCTACTCCGGCCAGAACCCCGCATCCACCGCTTCCGCAAAACTCCACGGGCATTGCGCCGGAAAAGCCTCTTCGCCCAGATCCGTCTCGATTGCCGCCTTGCGGCGGGCGTAGCGATAAGATGAGGCCGTCGTCTCGTCGAGGATGATCTTTATGCGCCGGCGCGCCGGCCTTTGCCCCATGACCTCGACGCGTTCGATCATCTCAGTGTAACTGGAGCTTTCAAAGCCTTCACCTCGAAAGCGCGTCATGCACTTTATGGGACGGGATCGTCTCCGACTTGCCCGACATGACATCGCGCGTCGGCTAGTTGATCGTTGCTCCGCCGCGATGGACGTGAAAGCGACTCTTCACCGATGGGGGATTGGCGCCGCTTTCGTCACCCTGGCTTCCATTGCGGTCGTAGAAACGGTTTCCAGCGCCGCACGAAGCGACACCGAGCCGCCGGGTCCGCTGGAGCAGGGCGATGCGAAACCTCCGGCCGCGTTGCAACAATGCGGCGAGTGCCACATGGTCTTTCCGTCCCGGATGCTGCCCAGCCGTTCCTGGGCGGCAATTCTGGCCAAGATGGACGATCATTTCGGCGAAGACGCCGCGATCTCGAAGGACGACCTCGACGAAATCCGCAATTTCCTGACTTCGCACGCCGCCAATTCGCCGGATGCTACGCCTCGGGAGCGGCATTACCTGAGCGCGCTCTTGCCAAGCAGCACGCCTTTGCGGATTACGGCCATGCCCTGGTGGAACCAGATGCACGCGGATTTCAACTTCGAGGGAGCGAAACATAGCCAGGTCAAATCGGCCGCCAATTGCCTCGCCTGCCATAACAACACCATCGTTCGATAGGCCATCGAAGCGGCGGAACGATAATCGGTCAGTGCGCGCGGCCCGCCGTTTTCCGGCGCCGCTGAGGTGACGCGAGTCTGGGACCCTGGCGTTCGCCTGTTCCACTGGCTGCTGGTCGCGGCCGTCGCGGCCGCCTTGGTCACGGGCCTTTCCGGACCACGAAACTGGCTGAACGTTCACATCGCGGCAGGCGCGGCAATTGGAGGGCTGGTCGCCTTTCGCATCCTGTGGGGTTTCATGGGTTCGACCTATGCGCGATTTTCAAGCTTTCCCGTCGCGCCATCGGCGGTCGGCGCCGATTTGACTGGCCTCTTGGCCGGTCACCGCTCCCGCTACCTCGGACACAACCCGCTCGGCAGCCTGATGGCGCTGGCCCTGCTGACGATCTTGACGCTCATCCTCATGACCGGCGTCGTCACGCTCGGCGGCGTCGACAAGCAAGGCCCAATGGCGTTTGCTGCGTCTTACGCTGCGGGCAAAGCGACGCAAAGCGTCCATCAGGCCCTCGCCTACGCGCTCCTCGCGATGATCTGCGGCCATCTCCTGGGCGTCGCCTACGAATCTATACGTGGTCGCACGAATCTCGTCCTCGCCATGATGACTGGCGAAAAGACCGCTTTGGCCGCCAGCAATGCGGTCAGGCACGCGAGGGCAAGACCGATCCTGGCTGCGGTCCTTACTCTGCTTCTGCTGGCAGGCGCCGCTCATCAGATCCTCGCCCTTTCGGGGCGGCCGGCGTTCGGCGTGCCGCCAGGTCCGCTCGAACCGACTTACGTGACAGAATGCGGGAGCTGTCATATGGCCTATCCGCCGAGCCTCGCGCCGAGTTCGCGCTGGATCGCTATCATGGACAGTCTGCCGGATCATTTCGGCGAAGACGCCAGTCTCGAGCCCGAACTCATGAGCCAAATACGTGCGTATCTGACGATAAATTCCGCGGAGAAATGGGACACGCGCGCCGCGCACGAGCTTGCGCTCGCGAATCCGAGCGATCCGCTTCGCCTGACGGCGACGCCGTACTGGGCTCGGACGCATCGGCGGATCCCTGAGACCGTCTTCAAGTCCAGGGCGGTCGGCGCGAAGGGCGCTTGCAACGCCTGTCACAGCGACGCTTCGACGGGCCGCTTCGATCCGCAAAACATCAATATCCCGGAGCGAGCTTTTCAATGAAGCTGACGCGTCATCACGGCGTTTGGCTCATCGCGGCGGCCTGCGCGCTTGCGCCCGTCGCCTCAGCCGAATCGCCGAAGCCGCTCCTGGACTTCTATGCAAGCCAGGCGAAAAATTCCGATCCCGCCTTCAGCGGGTTTTCCGCCGAGCGTGGCGAGCACCTCTTCAGGACCCATTTCTCAAGCGGCAAGCCCGACACCCCCTCCTGCACGACCTGTCACACGACAGACCCAAAAAAGACCGGCCAGACCCGGGCCGGCAAGGACATTGAGCCTATGGCCGCCTCGGCAAATCCAAAGCGTTATACCGATCGGGCCAAGGCGGAAAAATGGTTCGGGCGAAACTGCAACAACGTCCTCGGCCGGGAATGTACAGCGACGGAGAAGGGCGACTTCATCACTTTCATGCTGAGTCAGTGAGCGCCCGCTCGGCTTGCGCGGATCCCCTCAGATCTCCGCATGGGTCTGATTGAAGCGCCAGACCTCCTCGAACCCCATCAGCCGGTTCATGTCGGCGAACCTGTAGAGCGGCGCGGGCGAGCCGAGCGAGGAGCCGGTCTCGCAGATCTGGCGATAAACAGTCTCGAGCGCCGCGGCGGCGCTGAGCAGGCCGGCGACGGGATAGATGGCGAGCGCGTAACCGATCTCGGCAAGGCGCGCGGCGCCTAGCATCGGCGTGCGTCCGCCCTCGACCATGTTGGCGACGAGGGGCATGTCGCCGAGTTCGCGGCCGATCTCGACCATCTCCGCTTCCGTCTCCGGCGACTCGACGAACAGGAGATCGGCGCCCGCCTCGGCGTAGAGCCGCGCGCGCCGCTGCGCTTCGGCGAGGCCGAGCGAGGTTCGCGCGTCAGTGCGGGCGATGACCAGAAAATCGGCGCTCGTTCGCGCTTCGGCGGCGACCGCGATCTTGCGGGCCATGTCTTCGGCCGCAATGACGCGCCGGTCGGGCGTGTGACCGCATTTCTTTGGAAATTCCTGATCCTCGAGCTGGATCGCGGCGGCGCCGGCCCGTTCATAGCCGCGAACGGTGTGGCGCACGTTCAAAAGGCCGCCGTAGCCCGTATCGCCGTCAGCGATCAGCGGCGCCCCGGCCGTTTGCGCCATGACCTCGACGCGTTCGACCATCTCGGCGTAGCTGGCGAGGCCAGCGTCGGGGAGCCCAAGATGCGACGCGACGGTTCCGTAGCCCGTCATGTAGAGGGCGTCGAAGCCCATTCGCGCCGCAATGCGCAACGACACCATATCGTAGACGCCGGGCGCGGTTATGACGCGGTCCCTCGGGCGGGCGTTCAGCACATCGCGAAGTGTCGGCATGGCAAGCCCTCCCGGAAGTCGATAGAGAGCGATAAGACAGCCGGGTCGCCTCAGGCAACGACGAAGTTGACGCGCTCTTTGGGCCGGACCATTTTGCTCGCCAGGGCGGGCCGAACCGGCGCCCCGCGCATAGCGCTTTCAAAGGGAGGCAAACGCATGACATTCGTCAAGCACAGCATCGACGCGGAGACGGCAGAGAAGGCGGTCGCGGCGGCGGCGAAAAAGGCTGCCGAGCTCAAGCTCAAGATGTGCATCGCCGTCACCGACGAGGCCGGCGATCTCAAGGCCTTCGCCCGCATGGACGGTGCGCCCAAGCTTTCCATCGGAATCTCCCAGGACAAGGCCTATACCGCCGCCTCATTCTCGATGCCGACCCATTCCTGGTTTGACTTCATCAAGGACGATCCGCCGCTCCTGCACGGCATCACCCACACGCCACGGCTGGTTGTGTTCGGCGGCGGCTTTCCGATCATGCTGAAGGGCGAGATGGTCGGCGCGATCGGCCTTAGCGGCGGCCACTACAGCCAGGACATGGAATGCGCACGGGCAGCGCTCGCGGCGATCGGCGCGGACGCGCTGTAGCGGCGCGTCCGCCCTCATTCGGCCGACCGCGCGCCCACCTTCTCCCGCAAGGGAGAGAAGGGGGTAGTCACTCCAACACGAGCTGCTGCTTTCGGCGGATGAACGCCGAGTGGATTGCGGCGCCCGGCGCGATGCGGCCGTCCGGCCCCCACTCCTCCATGCGGTTGAATGGAATCGTCTCGCGCTCGGCGAGGCGCGGGAGCGCAGAGCGGAAGTCCGCGACGACCGCCCTTAACCGGTCTTCGATCGCAGCCGGATCGGAATAGCGCAGTCCGGCCTCGACGTCGTACGACACATATGGGGCAAGGATGTCGTAGCCCACATAGGCCAGCGTGAAGTTGACCGGCCAGAGCAGGAGGTCGATGTCGCCGCTGCCGCCGTCGTGTTCGTAAGTCGCGCGGCTGGCGCCAACGGTCACCGAGAGCATGGCGCGCTTGCCGGCGAAGCGGCCTTTCTCGAAGCGCATCTTGCTTGTGTAGGCCGCGCCGTAAGCGAGCACCCGGTCGAACCAGCCCTTCAGCATCGCCGGCGGCAGGCGCCACCACGTCGGATATTGCAGGACGAGCAGGTCGGCGCGGTCCATCAGCGCCAACTCGTGCGCCACCGCTTTCGGCAGAGTGCCGGTTTCCGACGCGTGCCGCTGCTCGACCTGCGCATCGAAGCGACTGGGATTGGCCCGATCGGCGAAGTGCTCCGGACCCTCACACGGATCGAAACCAATCGCGTAAAGGTCGGATACGGAGACGCTCCAGCCTTCGGCCTCGAGCGCCGCAGCTCCCGAGCGGACGAGATGAGCGTTGAAGGATTGCGGTTCGGGGTGCGCGAGGACAAAGTGAGCATGCATTCCACGGCCTTTTCGGTCGGCGGGCGACGAGCCGCTATGCTTTGGCGAGCTCCACTGCCGTCTGCGCGGCAAGGACGGCGTTGTTCCTGATGAGCGCGATATTGGCCTCGAGGCTCCGGCCGCCGGTGAGCTCGACCACGCGCTGGAGCAGGAACGGCGTCGCCTCCTTCTTGCCGACGCCCTGCGCCTTGGCCTCCTCCACCGCCACCGCGATCCGCTCCTCGATCACCGCTTCCTCGAGCGCGTGATCCTCGGGAACGGGATTGGCGATCAGGAGCCCCCCCGGGCCGATGTCGCGCTGAAGGCGGATCATGCGGGCGAGATCGCGCAGGCCGTCGCAGCGGTGCTCGAGTTTGACGCCGGACGAGCGGGCGTAGAAGGCGGGGAATTCGTCGCAGCGATAGCCGACGATCGCCACACCCTGAGTCTCCAGGAATTCGAGCGTCTTCTCGATGTCGAGGATCGACTTCGCCCCGGCGCAGACCACAGCCACCCGCGTGCGCGAAAGCTCGACCAGATCGGCGGAGATATCGAAGGTTTCTTCGGCGCCGCGATGGACGCCGCCGATCCCGCCGGTCGCAAAAATCTCGATTCCCGCGAGGCCCGCGATGTACATCGTCGCCGCGACCGTTGTGCCCGCCGCGCCGTGGCGCGCAGCGACGGGAGCAAGATCGCGGCGCGACGCCTTGACCACGCCGCCGGAGAGCTGGCCGAGGCTTTCGAGCTCGCCCTCGGCAAGCCCGACCCGAAAGCGCCCGCCGATCACGGCGATGGTCGCCGGCGTCGCGCCCGCCCCCCGCACCGCGTCCTCGACCATGCGCGCCGTCTCGACGTTGCGCGGGTAGGGCATGCCGTGGGTAATGATGGTCGATTCGAGCGCGACGATGGGATGGCGCTGAGCCCGCGCTTCCGCGATCTCGGGAGAAAAATCCATCAGATCGGCCGCGCTCATCGAAATATCTCCATCCGGCCGCGACCGGCTTTGGCGATTATCGGGATTTGCGGGCGGCGGATCAATGGCGGGCGCCCCGCCGGGCGAGCCGGCGCGCAGACGCTTAACCGTCCTGGCGCTTTCCCGAGCGTCAAAGCGATCGCGGTTTGAAGTTCGGGAGACGAATGCGATAGTTTCGCCGCGAACGCCATTGAGTCTGCCGCCGGGGGTCGGGATTGCGGCGGGAGAGCGAGCCAGTTTGGGAACCGACGCCATGGACGACGAGCCCAGGGGTCCTCAGGCGCCGAAGCCCGACCTTGCCGCGGCGGTGAGGCTCGCGCGTGTGGAAAACGCCGAACGCGCCGAGGCGATTGCGGACCTGCGCGAGATTGAGGCGGGGCGCCTCGCGCTGCTCGAAACCGCGCTCAAAGCCGTCGTGCGGCAGGCCCCGCCGGGCGTCGACATGTTCGATCTGACGCTCACTCAGGGCGAGCGCCCGCGGCTCTTTCTGGACATGGTCGCCTTCGTCGACATGGGACGCGACCGGCGGACCTATCGCTTCTTCCAGGACACCCTCAACGGGCGCGTGCTGATCGCGGAGAGCCAGCAGAGCGACCGGATCGTCGCCGCGGTCACCAACTATGTCGCGCGCCGCCTTGTCGAGCGCGAACGCGCGCTCGCATCGGGATGCGCGGCCGGCGAGACGCAAGGACCGGCTGTCTGGCCGATGCGGGCGAGCGAGCCTGCGGACGAAGCCGTGCGCGCGACGCCCGCGCCCGCCGCTTCCGTCGAGAGCGCGAAACCGGCTCCGGCGGCCGCCACCGCCGAGCCCCCCAGGCCGCCCCGCCGGGGCTGGGCCCAGCGCCTCGGCGCCGCCCTCAGCTTCCTTCTGATGACGCTGGGCTCGATCACCCTGATCCTTCTCCTGGCGCTCGGCGGCTATATCGCCTGGACGATCCGGTTGCGGGATCTCTGGGCGCATTATCTTGGCCATCCGCCGTTTTGAGGTTGTGCCCCGACGGGCTTGATTCAAAGACGGCCTCCGTTGACAATCGTTCCTCAACTGACCGCCCCGGCCACGCGCGGAGGGCGAGGGAAAGCATGGACAGCGCCTTCTTTTCCGATCTCATGGCCTCGATCGCCGAACGCGGGCGGTCGGTCCTCAAGCTCACGGCGTGGCCGAGGGACACGGCGAACCGCGCCGCCTCGCTCGCCGACATGTGCGGCGCGCTTTTGACCGGGCGCGGCGAAGCTTCCGGCCTTGCGCTCGCGAGCGAGATTCTTGCGCGCTACCGGACGCTCCCCGAGACCGACCGGCCGGCATTCTTCCGCGCGCTCGCGGACGGATTCGGGCCTGACCCGAAGCGCGTGCAGGATGCGGTCGCGCGCTGGGGCGCGACAGCCGACGAGGCCGCGGCGAGCGAGATCCACTACGCCAGCGAACCCCGCCGGCAGGAGCTCTTCCGCCGCCTCAATCGCGCGCCGGGCGGCACAGCCGCGCTGGTGGCCATGCGCGCGGACCTCTTCGAATGCATGCGCGACGACCGCGGGCTTGCCGTGGTCGATCGCGATTTCCAGCATCTCTTCGGCTCGTGGTTCAATCGCGGCTTTCTCGTGCTTCGCCGAATCGACTGGTCGTCACCAGCCGCGATCCTCGAAAAGCTCATTCGCTACGAGGCGGTGCACGAGATCCGCGACTGGGACGACCTGCGCCGGCGGATCGATCCCGCCGACCGGCGCTGCTACGCGTTCTTTCATCCGGCGCTGGTCGACGAGCCGCTGATCTTCGTCGAGGTCGCGCTGACCCTGGCCCCGCCTGACGCGATTGCGCCGCTGCTTGCCGAAAGGCGTGCCCATGTCGCAGAGGATAAGGCGCGGGTCGCGACGTTCTATTCGATCTCGAATTGCCAGCAGGGCCTGTCGAGCGTCAGCTTCGGCAATTTTCTCATCAAGCAGGTGGTGGAGGAAATCCGCCGCGAGCTGCCGCGTATCGAGACCTTCGTCACGCTCTCGCCGATGCCCGGATTTCGAGCCTGGCTCGAGACGACCGACGATCCGGCCGTGGAGGCGCTGGCCGCGGCGGCGCGCCGGAGCGCGCACGACGAGAGCTGGGCGGCCAGTCCCGAGAGCGCGGCGCGCGCGCGCAAAGCCCTGGAGCCGCTCGCCGCCTATTATCTCCTTAGGGCCCGCCGCCCGGACGGCCGGGTGATCAATTCCGTCGCGCGTTTCCACCTCGGCAACGGCGCGAGGCTCGAGCGCATCAACTGGATGGGCGACCTCTCGGTTAAGGGCCTCTTCGAGTCCTATGGCGTGATGGTCAACTATCTTTACGATCTCGCCGAGATCGAGCGCAATCACGAGGCCTTCGCCAACCAGGGCGCAGTCGCGGCCTCGAGCGCGGCGAAGAAGCTGTTGCCCAGCGCAAGGCCCCGAACGCCAGCGCCCGCGCTGCCCGCGCCGGGGGCGTGAGGGCGGCTGCGCCCGCAATGATCGGTGGCGATCAGAAACGGAACGGCCTAAACTCGGGCGCGCTTAAGCGCCGATAGGCTCACCCTGGAGCTGCTCGTGTTTGCAAATCGCCTGCTCACCGGCGCGGTCGGGCTCGTTTTGGGAATTCTGCTCGTCTGGTGGGTGCTGCCGGACACCGGGTCAGGGGCGGTCTTTCTGGTCGCCGTCACGATGATCGCCTGCTTCGTGATTCGCGAGATCGCGGTCGCCTTGTTCGGTCTTTACCGCAAGAGCGGCGCCTCCGGCCGGAAGGGGAGCTCGACGTGAACCGCCGCTGGCTGGCTCTTATCCTCATCGCAGGCTTTGCCGCCTGCGCGGCCCTGGTCCAACCGGCCATCGCCCAGGACTGCGACCCGTATGACCGATATCCACTGCCCCCATCACCATCCTCACCATCACGCGGCCCATCCAGCGGCCCGTCCCGCGTTGGACCATCTCATTCCGGTTCGGGAATATCTGCGGGCGACGGAGATACCGCCGGATGGCGTTGGGGCGTACGGTATCATCGCGTTCAAGTCCAAGGGCACGTCAGCCACGCGCTCGAAACTGATGATGGTTTGCGCGTCCTTTATCGCCCATTTCCCGCCGAACAACTCGATCCCGGCAACCGTTCCGCTATCCGACCGCATGATTACGATCTGGCCGCTTGACGATCCGGAGGCCGAGAAAGCGAAGGCGGACGAATGCGACTACGTCGTCGATCACTTCGATCTCTATGCGGCGGAATCAGCGATTGCCGACGCAGAGCTCCAGCATGCGGATTTCTCCGGCGAAGGACCGTTCCTGATTGGCTGGTCGCCTTCGAACACGCGTGGGGTGCCGAACGACCTGGTGCTCGTCGTCGACATGTCGGCCGACAACACCCAGGAGCGCATCGACCGCGACTTCACCTTCTGGAAGGACAAGATCGTCGAGGATCCGCCGCTCTGGCGCTCGGGCTTCTCGATGGAGCGGGTCAGGGTCGCGATTCATGATTTCGCCGATCAGTATGGAAGCGACGTCATCGACGCCATCAAGCTGGTTGGGATGAAGCCATAGCAGGACCGCGTGGTCGCCGCAGCCGCTCGGTAGGGAGGATGCCTATGTACGCCGCAATTCGTCAGTATAAATCGAAGCCGGGCATGGCCGACGAACTCGGCGCCCGGATCAAGGACGCGATCTCGCTCATCAGCAGCGTCTCCGGGTTCATGGGCTATTACGTGATCTACGCTCCCGACGACACGGTGACGGCGGTCAGCATCTTCAACACCGTCGCCGAGGCGGAGGAATCGAACAGGCGCGCGCTCGCCTGGATCGAAGAGAATCTCGGCCCGTTTGTCGTCGGCCAGGCCACGGCGACCGCGGGGCCGGTGATCGTGCACTCGCTGCCATAGGCGGACGCCTGTCCGACGGAGCCTTCTATCAGGAGGTCGGCAATGAGCCGTTCACCGTCACTTGGACGTCGACGACATGACCGCCGCCGCCCCGGCGAGCCAGGATGCGGAAGGCGCGCGGGCGTGACCCGTTGCGAAGGTGAGCGCGAAAGCGAACGACCAAACCATCACGATCGTCGCGAGAGCGATCGTCAAAGGCCGCTCATTGCGGGCGTGGACCGCGATTCCATCGAAGGAACTGGACTGCCTGGGATTGAACATTGCCGCGTCTCCGCTTGAACCGCCTCATCGTTTCTGGACGACGGCTCATCTCATGTGGGCATAGAACCACGATAGGCGGCGCGCCGCTGTGACGGGCGTCACAGTGCGACGAGGGCTCGGAAGCGCGCCACGAGGGGACTTACGCCGCCTTTCCGCTCGGGCGCGCCTTGGGCAAGTCGATGGATAGCTCGGCGTTCATCTTCGCCAGCGCATCGTCAATTATCCACATATGCGAACTGTGACGAAGGTCGAGTAGTCGACGCACGGAGTTCTCGGACAGGCCGAGTTCCTTGGCGAGCCTGACTTTGGACCAGCCGCGGGACCGCATCGTCTCGTAAACGGCGAGCTTTGCGGTGACGAGCGACGGCAGGACCGCCCGCTCAGGTCCGGAGTGTCCCGCGCCCTCTCTCGGCATCGGTTTCCCGGCCTTCATGTATCCTTCGAGAGCCGCAATGACGCTGTCGAGAGCATTTGCCCGAGCTTCCTCTTTCGTCTCGCCCTCGGTCAGCGCCTCCGGGATTCCGGGAAAGCGGACAAGCCACCAACCATTTTCCTGCCGCTCCAACGTGTATCGATATCCGAACGCCATGATCATGCCTCCAAGTCCTCTTTGGTCATGCCCAGCTGATCGAGCATCGCTTTGAGGAGCCCCGGGCCGATCTCTTTCTTGCGATCCTTCAGGGTCGTGAACCGGCCGCCGAAATAGAGCCTTCCGTGACTGCCCTTGCCGTGACTGCTATCAAAAGAGACGGGCACACCACGCTTGCGCCCGACTTTCCTGATTCGCCTCTCGAATTCGCTTCCGAGCATCGAGCAAAATCGCACATATCTGTGCGATTTGCAACGTTACATTGCCGACATCGGCCGACAATCGCGCGATTGCGCGAGGTGTTTGCGCGAACGGCCGCCGCGGCCCGCCTCACCCGCGCTTCGGTATTTCCAGTCCCCGCTTGACCGCGGGCCTAGCGAGGCCGCGTTCGAGCCAGGCCGGCACATGCTTCAGCTCGTGATAGCCGACGAGGTCGCCGGCGTCATAGAAGCCGACGAGGTTCCTGACCCAGCCGAGCATGGAGACGTCGGCGATCGTGTAGTCGTCGCCCATGACCCAGGTCCGGTCGGCGAGGCGTCCTTCGAGGACGGCGAGAACGCGCTTGGCCTCGTCGCGATAGCGGTGGAGCGGGCGCTTGTCCTCATATTCGCGGCCAGCGAATTTGTGGAAGAATCCGACCTGCCCGAACATCGGCCCCATTGCGCCCATCTGGAAGAAGACCCACTGGATGGTCTCGTAGCGCCGGATCGGATCGGCCGGCAGGAGCTTGCCGGTCTTCTCGGCGAGATAGAGCAGGATGGCGCCGGATTCGGACAGCGGCATCGGCTTGCCGCCCGGCCCATCGGGGTCGAGGATGGCGGGGATCTTGCCGTAAGGATTGAGCGAAAGGAATTCCGGCGTCTTCTGGTCGCTTCTGCCGAAATCAACCAGATGCGGCTCGTAAGGCAAGCCAATCTCCTCCAGCATGATCGACACTTTCACCCCGTTCGGGGTCGGCAGCGAATAGAGCTGCAGCCGGTCGGGGTGGGCGGCGGGCCAGCGCTTCGTGACGGGAAAGGCGGAGAGGTCGGTCATGTTCGTTTCCTTTGGGGACGAGCCACGGAAGTAGCGATCGTACGAGCCGACGGCAATGGCGCGTGGGCTTTCAGTGCGCCGACCGGTCCGCCCGGCTTACACCGCCAGCGCCTCACGCTCGCCGATCTGCTCTCCGCCGAGCGCGAGCCCTCGCACGCGGGCGCTGACGCGCCAGAGGCCTCCTTCGAGTTCCAGTCGCACGAGATGGTACGCGGCGCGGGTGCGGGGGTCGTGGGCGGCGGCGGCGGCCGAGGGGGCGCCGAGCACCGGGACCTTTCCGCCGAGCGTTCGCGTCGCGCGCGAGGGGAGGGAGCGGATGAGCTGCTTGTGGGTGTGGCCGTGCAGGATCGCCTCGGCGCCGTGCTCGCCGATGATTCGCTCGAACGCCGCCGCGTCGGTGAGGCCGCGGAACGGCGGCTCGCCCCTGGACAGCGGCGGGTGATGAATAAGAATGACGCGGGCGAGCCCCCGGGCGCTGGTCTCGTCGAGCAGCGCCGCGAGAGCGGCGAGCTGTTTGCGGCCAAGCCGTCCGGTCGCCATCAACGGCCCCGTCGGTACGGCCGAGGTGAGGCCGATGATCGCGACCGCCCCGCGCACGCGCAAGAACGGGAAGCCGCTCACGCCCGAGTCGCCCGTCGTCCAGGGCTCGAACGTCGCTTTGAGCATGGGCATCGAAGCGCGGACATAGGCGTCGTGATTGCCGGGAACGAAGCTCACGTCGTGGGGATCGCCGAGCGTCTTCATCCAGAGGGCGGCGAGGCGGAACTCGGAGGGCATGCCGATATTGACCAGATCGCCGGTCATCGCGACATGGTCCGGCGCCTGTGCGCGCAAATCCTCGACGAGGCGGGCGAGGACGCCCATGTCGTTCAGCCCCTCGCGGCCGCGCTTCCAGTTGACGTAGCCCATGAAGCGCTTGAGGCGAAAATCGGCGAAGCCAGGCAATGGCGCGGGCGCAAGATGCGGGTCGGTGATATGCGCGATCGTGAAGCCCATGCCCCGCCCTGATTCGCGGTCCAATGCGGCCTCGCGCCGCCATTGACTGGGCGGCAATAAGGGCGCTTCAACCCAAAGACAACCCCGGCAAGGCGCCGGAACGAAAGGCGTGTCTCACCCGCATGGCGTCGCTTCGAACCCGACTGCGATCGCGCGCGGCGCATCTTGTCTTCCTGCTCACCCGTCCGATGACGCTGGGCGTGCGCGCAGTGGTGATCGACAAGAGCGACTCTGTGCTGCTTGTACGGCACGGCTACGTTGCGGGCTGGCACTTTCCCGGCGGCGGCGTCGAAGCCGGCGAGACCTGCACGCAGGCGCTGGCGCGCGAACTTGAGGAGGAGGCGCGTGTCGCGCTCACCGGGCCGCCGGTTCTGCACGGCCTTTTTTTCAACGCGAACCCGTCGCACCGCGACCATGTGGCGGTCTATGTGATCCGCAATTTCGCGGTGCTCGGCGAGCGCGCGCCCGACCGGGAAATCGCGGAAGCCCGTTTTTTTCCGCGCGTTGCGCTGCCCGAAGGGACCACCGCCGCCACACGCGCGCGCCTCGCCGAAATCCTCGATGCCGCGCCGCTTCGCGAGCATTGGTGAGACAATGCGGCGCGATGGGCGCGCATGCGCCGCATTTTCACCCCAATGCTTTGATCAGGAGCGATTAAATATCGAGGCGGATGTTTAACGTTAACGAGTCGGTAAGCTCTGGGGCGCTTCCTTCCGTGGCGTGGACTTTTCCAGTCGGCTGCCCTAGGTTGGCTGGCAAACGCGGGGTGATGAATGACCTTACCGTTGTGGCGCCTGGCTGCTTTCGGCCTTTTGGGCGCCGCGGGGGCGATGCTCGCCGGCTGTGACAATTCCTATCTCGACAACGGCCCCGGCCGTTCCGAGCAGCCGATCTCGAGCGCCACGCTCGCCGAGATGACGAAGATCGACACGACGCCGTCTTCGCCGGTGGTGATCCGCACTTACAAGAAAGAGGCCGAGCTCGAACTCTGGAAGATGAAGTCGGATGGGCATTACGCGCTGCTCAAGACCTATCCGATGTGCCGCTGGTCGGGTCAGCTCGGTCCGAAGACGCGCGAGGGCGACATGCAGGTGCCCGAGGGCTTCTACACGATCGCCCCCGGGCAGATGAATCCGAACTCCCACTATTATCTCTCCTTCAACGTCGGCTATCCCAACGCTTACGACCGCGCCTTGGGGCGCACTGGCGGTTCGGTGATGGTGCACGGCGTCTGTTCGTCGGCAGGCTGCTTCTCGATGACCGACGAGCAGGTCGCCGACATCTATGCGATCGCGCGCGATGCGTTCCGCGGCGGCCAGCGCGAAATCCAGCTGCAGTCCTACCCCTTCCGCATGACCGCCGAGAATCTGGCGAAGTACCGGCTCGATCCCAACATCGCCTTCTGGAAGGAGCTCAAGAACGGCTCCGATCATTTCGAGGTGACGAAGGAAGAACCGCCGGTGGTCGTCTGCGGCAAGCACTACGTGTTCGGGGCAACCACGGACGGCTCCGTCTCCGCGGGCGCGCCCTGTCCGGCGCTCCATCGCGACGAGGACGTCGAGACTGCGGTGGCGGAGAAGGCGGACCAGGACACCGCCAAGGTCGCCGAACTCGTCGATTCGGGCGTGAAGCCGATCCGCACGGTCTACGCGGACGGCGGGCAGAACCCTGTCTTCGCCGGATACAAGGACGAAAGCGACCCCGACGCGCTGGTTTCGGGTCCGCAAGATATCGTGCTGGCGGAGCGGGTTTCCCCCGCCGTCAGGATCGCCGCGGCGCAAGCCGACGCCAAACGGGAGCACGCCAGCATCATGGCGCGGATCAACGGCACGGCGCCGCCCCCCGCTCCGGCCGGGCTTCCCGCCGATGCGGCGGTTGCGACCGCCGAAGGCGCCGGCGCCCCAACCGACAAGGTCGCCAAAAGGGACGAGAAGAGGGCGGCGGAGGGCGGCGAGTCGGCTCCCGCCGTTCCCGTTTCCGCGCCGCAGCCGCAGAGCCAGACGGTCGCGCTCGCGTCGACCGCCCCGCCGGACAGTTCGGGCGGCGTCTGGGGCGCCAGCACGCAGACAATGAAGAAGTGGCTGCATCTTGGCGGCCAGGATCAGGCCCAGCCGGCCGCCACGGCCTATGTCCCGGATCAGCCCATTCCGTCAGACGTCCCCCTGCCGCCGCGGCGGGACGCGTCCGTCGCACAGGGCGAAAAGCCGGTGCATGTGGCGCTCCATGCGCCCTTGCCGCCGGCGAAACCGGTTGCGTCGCAGGCAGCGCCGTCAGGCGCCTCGACGGATGGCGCAGCGACGTCGGCGCCATCCGCTCCGGCCGCCGCTGCCGCGCCGGCGGTTGCTCAGTAGTTCCCTTCTCCCGAATAGCCCGTCGGGAGACGGGCGTTCTTTCGAACGCCCTATGCGGGAGAAGGTGGCGGCCGAAGGCCGACGGATGAGGGCCCGCAGCCAAGCGGCCCCTCTTCAATCGCTCAGGGACGCTCCTAGCTTCACGAGCAGGAATCCCGTTCCGCTCTCGCGCGAGCCGGCGTCGTCATAGCCGTCGAGGAAGGCGCCCTGTTCGGTCACCTTCAACGTCGCGCGGCCAGGGCCGGCGGGTTTGATCTGCATCGTGGCCAGCGAGACGGAGATCTTCCTGCCGTCGAGATGCATTTCATAAGCGTAGACGATCCGCTCGTTGGGCACGATGTCGTGGTAGATCGCGTCGAAGGTCGAGACGACGCCGCTTTCCCACCGGCCTCGCAGGTGTTCGTGCCCGCCGACGCGAAAATCCATGCTGCGCTCCATCAGCCGCCACTGACCTTCCGCGCCGCCGAACCATTTGGCCTTTGCCGCTTCGTCCGACAGCGCAAGATAGACCCGCTCGACCGGCGCGTCATAGGTGCGCTCCAGCGTGAATGACGTGTGGACGACGGAGCGACCGGCGTCGCTGGGCTCCTGCATGCGCCGAAGCTCCGCCGAAAGATTGTCGAGCGTTTCAGCCCATCCCTGCGGCGCGCCGGTCACCATCCAGGCGGCGTCCGGATCGAGCACGGTATAGGTCTGCGTGACGTCGAGTCGCGTGCCGCCGAGCGTATCAGAAAAATTGGCTTCCGTGTACGCGCGGAAAAGCGCATGGCCCTTGACGTCTTCGACAGTGAGATCGAGCGCGAGCCGGTCGAATTTCGAGACCGCGACGAATTTGCCGCGCGCCCAGTGCTCGACGCCGTCCGGCGCGCGCATCAGAATTTCGAACGGTCCTCCGACACGCATCTCGACCTTGGCCTGCGGCACGGTGAACCCATCCGGCGCGAACCAGCGCTTGACATGATAGGCGGAACTCCAGGCCGTGAAGACGAGTTCGCGGGGAGCGTGCAGCGTGCGTGAAATTCGAACTGGCGGGGGCTCGAGCGGCAGGCTCCTCTCAACTGTCTTGGCCATCGACATCTCCTTCTGTTTTCAGGGTTGCTAGATAGTCCCCGAGCCGGTCTAGGCGGTGTTCCCATTCGCTCCGCCGCTCGCTGATCCATTGCTCGGCCAGGCTCAGCGCCTCGGGATTGATGCGGCAGGTGCGCACGCGGCCAGACTTTGCCGAGCGCACGAGGCCGGAGGCCTCCAGCACGGCCAGGTGCTGCATCACCGCCGGAAGCGACATCGTCAGCGGCCGCGCCAGTTCGCTGACCGAAACCGGCTCGCGCGTCAGCCGTTCCACGATTTGCCGCCGGGTCGGATCGGCCAGGGCCTGGAAGGCGAGGTCCAGCGACTGCGATTGGTTAAGCATTTGCTTTAGTATCACGAGGCCGACAGTTAAGCAATAGCTTTAGCATTTGCTCGCGACCTCGCCCGCGAAAAGCGACAAAGCGACAAAGCGACAAAGCGACAAAGCGACAAAGAAAGGCGCCTAACCCTCTGAAAAAGCGGCGGCGGCGCCAATCGTGCGCGGCGCGCCAAAGCGAGGGGAACTGCCGAATCGCTAGACCCGCCCCCGCCCGATCCGTGCCTTGATCCGCGTAAGCAGCCGGGCCGCCTCCTCGGGGCCGAGTGCGCGCGTGGGCACGACGATGGGCGATCCCTGGCGCGGCCAGAGATAGATGAGCCCGCCCGCGTCCTCCGCGTCCTCGCAGTCGACATAGTCGAGACGGATCCTACGGGCGGCGCCGGCCTGCGTCACGCCGTCGTCGTCGATGGTTGTCGTCAGCGTCCCTTCGCTCTCGAGGCCGCCGATCGTTGCTCGCCCTCCCTCGCGGGCGCGCCAGATGCGCCAGTGGGTCGCGAGACGCTGGATCATGAAGGCCATGGCGGCGATGATGAACGTAAGCTCGCCTGTCCGCCGGCTGATGAAGCCGGTGAGCGCGAGGATGGTCGCGAACAGAAGGACGAGAGCGAAGGCCGCAAGCGGAGCGTGATGGCTGAGCGTCAAGCCGCCACGCAGCGCAGCGCGCAAGCCTACGCGCGCTGCCGCGGCCTCGGCTTCCGCCGGCGCGAGCGTGAAGGCGTAAGGGCCGAACGAATCGGGCGATCCGCCCGTCGTCACGGCTCACCCGGCGCCTTGGCGTCGAGGGCCAGCGCATGGAGGCCGTCGGCGAATTCGGCGGGCAGCAGTCCATACACCAGACGGTGACGCGCAACGCGATTGAGGCCGGCAAACCGACCCGAGACGATGCGCACGCGATAATGCGTGCCCCCGCCCGGACTCGCGCCAGCGTGACCCGCGTGCCGGTCGGATTCGTCAATGATGTCGAGCCGCTGCGGCTCGAGCCCGGCCGTCAAGCGCGCGACAATTCTTTCCTGCATAGTCAAAGGCCGCTCTCCTGTTCCGCGTCCTCAAACACCAGATAACCTATCAGGGGCCATTTATTGAGCGCGTTTTCATTGGCGCTGACGACGGATGAGGTCCCCGGCGTCGGCAGCGTCAACGGTTTGGGGCTTGCCGGGCGGCGGCGGCGCTCCTAAAGGTCAGACCATGAATCTGAATTCTCGTCTGTTCGATCGGATCCGGGTGAAGCCGACCGAGCGCCCGCTGGAGAAGGCGGCGGCAAAGACGCCGTGCAGCCATCCGGGCTGCCAGGCCGAAGGGGTGTTCCGCGCTCCGAAGGGACGCGACCGCGAGGGCGAGTATTTCACCTTCTGCAAGGACCATGTTCGCGAGTACAACGCGACCTACGACTACTTCCGCGGCATGGACGATGAGTCCATGGCGAAGTTCCGTCAGGCGGACGCGATCGGCCACCGGCCGACCTGGAAGCTCGGCGCGCGGGCGGCCGCAGCGAGCCACGTGGATGAAACCGTGTTCGCCGAAGCAAGGGCCGCGCGCCGCCGCGGCGTGCGCGGGGCCAAGCAGCCGGAAGCGGCGCCGCGCTATAATGCGCTGGCGCTAAAGGCGCTGATGACGCTCGATCTTGACGGCGACGCAACTCAGGCGAGGATCAAGGCGCGCTACAAGGATCTGGTGAAGCGACATCATCCTGATGCGAACGGCGGCGATCGGTCCTCAGAAGACAAATTGCGCGAGATCATTCAGGCCTATAATTATCTCCGCGCCAACAAGCTGGTCTGACGCGCAACAATTCCGGCCCTCCACGCGTTCATGGGCTGGCGGCTTTTGCCTCGGACAGGAATTCGAGTAAGAGAAGAGCCGCTCCTTTCCGCGGGGAGAGAAGCGCGGAGGACCCATGAATCCGAGACAGACGCCGACTGCGGCCGAGCCCACGCCCGGTCTTCCCGACACGCGCATTTCCGTGCGCAAGACGTTCGGCATCGATTCCGACATGGAGGCGCCGGCCTATTCCCAGCCAGAAGAACACGTGCCCGATTTCGATCCGGACTATCTGTTCGATCGCGAGACGACGCTCGCCATTCTCGCCGGCTTCGCCTTCAACCGCCGCGTCCTGATCACCGGCTACCACGGCACCGGCAAGTCGACCCACGTCGAGCAGGTGGCCGCGCGCCTCAACTGGCCCTGCGTGCGCATCAATCTCGACAGCCACGTGTCGCGCATCGATCTCGTGGGCAAGGACGCGATCGTGCTCAAGGACGGCAAGCAGGTGACTGAATTCCGCGACGGCATGCTGCCCTGGGCGTTGCAGAACAACATCGCGCTCTGCTTCGACGAGTATGACGCCGGCCGCCCCGACGTGATGTTCGTGATCCAGCGCGTGCTCGAAGTGTCGGGGCGGCTGACTCTTCTCGACCAGCGGCGCGTCATCCGCCCGCATCCGGCCTTCCGCCTCTTCGCCACCGCAAACACGGTCGGCCTCGGCGACACGTCCGGCCTCTATCACGGCACCCAGCAGATCAATCAGGGCCAGATGGACCGCTGGTCGATCGTGGCGACCCTCAACTATCTGCCGCACGACAAGGAAGTCGACATCGTGCTCGCCAAGTCGCCGTCGCACCGCGTCCGCAAGGACGGGCGCGACATCGTCAACAAGATGGTGCGGGTCGCCGATCTCACCCGCAACGCTTTCATCAACGGCGATCTCTCGACCGTTATGAGCCCACGCACCGTCATCACCTGGGCGGAGAACGCCGATATCTTCAAGGACATCGGCTTCGCCTTCCGCCTCACGTTCCTCAACAAGTGCGACGAACTCGAACGCGCGCTGGTGGCTGAATTCTATCAGCGCTGCTTCGGGCAGGAACTGCCGGAAAGCGCCCTCAATGTGGCGCTGAGCTGAGGGACTAGCCGATGGGCCGGGACGCCGCGGAAAAGGTCCGAACGCCGGTGACCAAAGAGGCCGATCTCTACTCCTGGGCCCTGCGCCAAGCCGAGCTGCTGCGTGCTGGCCGGCTCGCGGAAATCGACCCCGCCGGGATCGCGGAGGAGATCGATGACGTGGGGGATGAGCAATATGACAAGCTCGAAAGCGCGCTGCGCGTGTTAATGCTGCATTTGCTGAAGTGGGACCATCAGCCGGCCATGCGCAGCCGTCCATGGACGCTGTCGGTATTGGAGCAGAGACGGCGCGTGCAGCGCCAGCTGCGAAAGAACCCGGGTTTGAAATCGCGTCTCGACGAGGCGTTGACCGACGCCTACGAAGACGCCCGCATCGAAGCGTCCAGCGAGACGGGATTGCCGCTGCGCGCGTTCCGCGCGACCCGTCCGTTCGAATACCCGGAGATCATGGAGCGCCCGATTGTCTGGCCGGGCGACGAGGCGTAACGGGCCGGATTGCTAAACCCCGATGGCTGATTCCCTCCCACGCGCGAAGCCGCCGGTCCGCGTGCTCGCGATCTCAGGCAGCCTGCGCCGCGCCTCGATCAACACGGCCGCGCTCGAAGCGCTGGCGCGGCTCGCGCCGGAGGGCGTGAGTGTCCTCGTCTATCGCGATCTTGCGAAGCTGCCGCCGTTCAACCCGGACGAGGACGTCGAGGATGAGCCGAAGCCCGAGCCGGTCGAGACCTTTCGCCAGCTCGTCGGCGCAAGCGACGCCATCGTCATCGCCGCCCCCGAATACGCCCATGGTCTTCCGGGCCCGCTGAAGAACGCGCTCGACTGGCTGGTCGCCAGCGAGACCTTCGCGGGCAAGCGCGTCGCACTGATCAACGCCTCGCCGCGCGCCTTTCACGCGCAGGCTGATTTGCGCGAGATCCTCTCCACCATGGCGGCGCGGCTCATGCCCGAGGCCTTCGCGACCCTGCCGCTGACGGGCAAGACCGTCACGGCCGCCGAGGTGCTCGCGGACGCAACCTGCGTACGACGGCTCAAGGAGTCGCTGGAGGCGCTGGTTGGAGCGCTGCAGGAGGGGTGAGGCGATTTCGGCGCCGGCTGCACCGCCTTATTCGCCGCTGGTCTGGGCGCCATGAAGCTGGCGGAGGCCGCTTCGATGTCCGTCTGGATTGCCAACCTCTCCAAGCGCGAACAGAGTGAGCGCCTTCAATGGAGACGGACATGGGCGCTTTGGACGGGAAGGTCGCGATCGTCACCGGCGGCACGAGCGGCATCGGCGAGAAAATCGTCGAAGCTTTTGTCGCCCAGGGGGCAAAGGTGGTCATGGCGGCGCGCCGCGAGGACGAGGGCCGTGCGCTTGAGAAGCGACTTGGCGTCCGTTTTGTTCGCGCCGACGTCGCGGTCGAGGCCGACGTCAAGGCGGTCGTCGACAGGACCGTCGAATGGTTCGGGCGGGTGGATTGCCTGGTCAACAATGCCGGCATTCCCTCGCCGATGGTCAGCATCACCGAGATCGACATCGCGACCATCGATCAGGTTCTGGGGGTCAACGTTCGGGGCGTTGCTCTGGGCGTCAAGCACGCGGCGCCCGTCATGATCTCGCAAGGGACGGGCAGCATCGTCAACATCGGCAGCGTGGCGGGTCTTCGCGGAGGTCTTTCAGCGCACATTTATGGCGCCTCGAAGGGCGCGGTGCAGGCGCTCACGCGCTCACTCGCCGCTGAACTCGGCGAAAAGGGCGTCCGCGTGAACTGCATCTCGCCCGGCGCGATCGTGACCGGAATCTTTGGCAAGAACGCGGGTCTCGAAGGCTCCAAGGCCGACCGGGTCGTTGGCGTGCTGAAAGAAGGATTCGCCACGATACAACCGATCCCTCGGGCAGGTCTCCCGGAAGATGTCGCCCAGGCGGCGGTTTTTCTCGCAAGCGACGGGTCGGGGTTTGTCAACGGTCAGGACATAGCGGTCGACGGCGGGCAGACGAGCGTAACGCGCGGCTGGTCGGCGACTGTGGCCGGGCGGGCGGCGATGGCGAAACGCATCAAGGACGCCGCGGCAGCGCTTTGAGCGAACTTCGAGACGCGGCCTGCGCGCGCCGCAATCTGTGCTAGGGCTCGCCGCGCAGGGCGCCGTCGAACTTCAATCCGGGCGTCTTAAGGGAGGGACCCATGATCCGCGTTGTCGTCATGCTTGCCGCGAAACCTGGCCGCCGCGACGAACTCATTGCAGCCTTTGAGGACGTCGCTCAGACCGTGCGCAGGGAAGCCGGGTGCATCGAATATGCGGCTTTCGTCGACGCGACTGGCGTTGGCCCTTTCCAAGCGAAAGTCGGGCCGGACCGCTGCATCATCCTTGAAAAGTGGGAGAGCGCGGAGGCGTTGAACGCTCACGTCGCCCAGCCCCACATGGCCGCTTACAACAAAAAGACGAAGGACCTCATCGCCAGCCTCGCGATCCACGCCGTCACGGCCGTCTGAACGAAGGCCGGCCGTTTTCGTTCAGGGGACCGTCGCCGTTGCGCGCCATCGCGCTTTCGGCCAAAGGGGACGTCATGCAGCATGACGCCGTCCTCATCGTAGACTTCGGTTCGCAGGTGACGCAGCTGATCGCGCGCCGCGTGCGCGAGGCCGGCGTCTATTGCGAGATCCATCCCTTCTCGAGAGCCGCCGAGGCGTTTGAGCGGCTGAAGCCGAAGGCGGTGATCCTGTCGGGCGGGCCGGCCTCGGCGCCGGAAGCGGGCAGCCCGCGCGCGCCGGAAGAAATCTTCAAGAGCGCCCGTGCCGATTCTCGCCATCTGCTACGGCCAGCAGACGCTCGCCGAACAGCTCGGCGGCAAGGTCGAGAGCGGGCATGCGGCGGAATTCGGCCGCGCCGATGTCGAGATCGTCGAAAGCTGCGCCCTGTTCGAGGGCGTGTGGAAAACCGGCGGGCGCTATCCGGTGTGGATGAGCCATGGCGACCGGGTAACGAAGCTCCCTGAGGGTTTCCGCGTCTACGCCGTGTCCGAGAACGCGCCCTATGCGGTCGCGGCGGACGAGAAGCGGCGCTACTACACCACCATGTTCCACCCCGAGGTGGTCCACACGCCCGACGGCGCCAAACTCATCGCCAATTTCCTGCACAAAATCGCGGGCCTCAAGGGCGACTGGACGATGGCCGCGTTTCGCGCCGAGGAGATCGCCCGCATCCGCGCGCAGGTCGGCAAAGCCCGCGTGATCTGCGGCCTCTCGGGCGGCGTCAATTCGGCGGTCGCGGCGGTCCTGATCCACGAGGCGATCGGCGACCAGCTGACCTGCGTCTTCGTCGACCACGGCCTTTTGCGCCAGGGCGAGGCGGAGGAGGTGGTCGGCCTTTTCCGCGGCCACTACAACATACCCCTTGTCCATGTCGACGCGTCGGAGGAATTTTTGGCCGCGCTCGCTGGGCTCGACGACCCGGAGGCGAAGCGCAAGACCATCGGGCGCCTTTTCATCGACGCGTTCGAGGCCGAGGCGCGCCGCATCGCGACCGACGGCAAGGGGCCGGTCGAGTATCTGGCGCAAGGCACGCTCTATCCCGACGTGATCGAGAGCGTCTCGTTCACCGGCGGACCCTCGGTCACGATCAAGAGCCATCACAACGTCGGCGGTCTCCCCGAGCGGATGCGGATGAAGCTCGTCGAGCCGTTGCGCGAACTCTTCAAGGACGAGGTGCGCGCGCTCGGGCGCGAGCTTGGCCTGCCCGAACGCTTCGTCGGCCGCCATCCGTTTCCGGGGCCGGGCCTCGCCATCCGCTGCCCGGGCGGCGTGACGCGCGAAAAGCTCGACATCCTGCGCAAGGCCGACGCGGTCTATCTCGACGAGATCCGGAAAGCCGGCCTCTACGACACGATCTGGCAGGCCTTCGCGGTGCTGCTCCCGGTGCGCACCGTCGGCGTGATGGGCGACGGGCGGACTTACGACAGCGTGGTGGCGCTCCGCGCCGTGACCTCCGTCGACGGCATGACCGCCGACTTCTATCCGTTCGACATGAGCTTTCTGGCGCGCGCGGCGACCCGCATCATCAACGAGGTCAAGGGGGTCAACCGGGTGGTCTATGACGTGACGAGTAAGCCGCCGGGGACGATCGAGTGGGAGTGACGGGATACCATCGGCGGCGATAGCGTAGGTTTGGCGGTGTTACCCGCCGCCCGCCTACCAGCCGCTCAGTGTTATCTTCCGGTCCTTCCGCTCCGTATTCAGCGCCGTCATTGAATTGAAGCGCGGTCGGAGCCGATCGTAAAGTGCGTTCAGATAGCAGAGCGGCCATAGAGTAGTCTGGCGTGCAAATCGGCGGGGTTGGTTCAGGCGTCAGGACCGCCGTGATGGCTCCCAGTGGCTGGCCAAAGTATTATGAACGTCCGAGGAGTCGGAAGGAGAACCTCTGTGCCGGGCGGTAGTGCCATAAATGGGCGCGAAATCGAGATTGAGATTGAGCAGATTCGAGCCCGTTTAGCCGTCAAATGAGGCGGAGCGGAAAGAGCTTGAGGCCGTACTGAGAAGATCTGCTGAGCCGGCAGGCTCGGCGAAGTGACTGCAAATATTCCGCACCCGCTCATTGTCGCGGACGCGCCAATGGTCATCGCGGCGTCATCCAGCGCTGAAAAGATCGCTTTATTTCGGCACTTATTCGCAGGCCGCGCTGACGTATTCCCTGTCAGATGGGAAAACCGAAAGACCGCCAAGTCCGGCTATTCGCCGGCATGCGCCAACGAGTGGGTCAGGGGGATATGCGGCAAGCCACAGGTGAAATGCGGGGAGTGCCCTCATCAAGCCTTCATCCCGGTCACCGACGACATCATCGAAAAGCATCTGCGCGGCGGCAACGGCGCACGCGCTTCTGGTGGCGATTTCGTGGCGGGCGTTTATCCGTTGCTTCCTGACGAGACGTGCTGGTTTCTGGCCGCCGATTTTGACGAGGAGAATTGGGCGGCTGACGCCTTGGCCATGCTGGAGACGTGCCAGGCAAAGGGCGTGCCCGCGGCGCTTGAGCGGTCTCGATCCGGCAATGGCGGTCATGTGTGGATTTTCTTCTCCGAGCCGGTTTCTGCGCGCACCGCTCGGCAGCTTGGCGCGGCAATGCTGACGGAGACGATGGAGCGTCGCCCCGAGATAGGGTTTGGCTCATACGATCGCTTCTTTCCGAGCCAGGACACCATGCCGGTCGGCGGCTTCGGCAATCTGATCGCCTTGCCTTTGCAGCGCCGGGCGCGCGAGCTTGGAAACAGCGTCTTCATCGACCAGGACCTTCGTCCGTACGAGGACCAATGGGCGTTTCTGGCGGCGAGGCCACGGCTATCTGCCAAGGCCGCCGCCGAAATCGTCGACGATGCGGAGACGCGGGGCCGTGTTCTGGGCGTTCGCATGCCTGTCGAAGACGAGGATGCGGACGAGCCGTGGCGCATGACGCCGTCTCGACGCCCCAAGGCGGGCCCGGTCGGCAGTCCCCTATCGGGCAAGATCACGATCGTGGTCGCCGACCAACTCTATATCGACCGGACCGATTTGCCGCCGGCGATGACGGCGCGGCTCATACGCTTGGCGGCCTTCCAAAACCCCGAGTTCTATCGTGCGCAGTCCATGCGTTTCCCGACCTTCGGCAAGCCTCGGATTATCTCCTGCGCCGAACTTCATCCGCGTCATGTGGGGCTGCCCCGCGGATGCCTCGACGAAGCTGTCGAGCTGATCCGAGGCGAGGGCGCCGAGGTTGAGTTGGATGATCTGAGGGTGATCGGCGATCCGCTTCCGAGCCGAGTACGGTTTCAGGGGACGCTGCACGAGCCGCAGGTCAAGGCGTTCGAGGCCCTTCTTCCGCATGACCATGGCGTGCTCGCGGCGACGACCGCCTTCGGCAAGACGGTGGTGGCCGCGGCCCTTATTGCGCAACGCGGACGCAATGCGCTCGTTCTTGTCCATCGCCGCGAGTTGCTCACCCAGTGGGTGGAGCGGCTCAAGGACATTTCTCGATATCGATCCGAAGGATATCGGCGTCATTGGCGGCGGACGCCGCAAGCCGACTGGCGTCATTGATGTCGCGCTGATCCAGAGCCTCGTGCGCCGAGGCGAAGTATCCGACCTGGTAGCGGACTACGGTCATCTGGTCGTCGACGAGTGCCACCATCTTTCGGCGGCGAGTTTCGAGCTTGTGGCCCGCCGGGCGAAGGCGCGCTATGTCCTCGGGCTGTCCGCGACCGTGGCCCGCAAAGATGGCCATCATCCGATCATCTTCATGCAATGCGGCCCTGTTCGACATCGCGTTGATGCGCGCGCCCAGGCCGCCGGGCGGGGGATTGTTCACCGCGCCAAACATCGGTCGACGCAGTTTCAATTGCCGCCAGCCTCTGGCAGCGTCGGACCGTCCTTCCATGCCGGCGGTCTATGCGGCCATCGCGCAGGACGAGTCGCGCAACAACTTGATCTTCGACGATGTGCTGAAGGCGCTGGAGGCGAAGCGTTCACCGGTCGTGCTGACCGAGCGCAGGGATCATCTCGAATATCTGCAAGGTCGCTTTTCGCGCTTCGTGCGCAATCTTGTCGTCCTTCGGGGCGGAATGTCTGCCGCCGAACGCAAGGCGTCTGATGCTGCCCTGCGAGTGGCGGACGATCAGGAACGGCTTATCCTCGCGACAGGGCGGTACATCGGCGAGGGTTTTGATGATCCAAGGCTCGACACGCTGTTCCTGACGATGCCCATTTCCTGGAAGGGTACGTTGGCCCAATATGTCGGTCGGCTTCACCGGCAGCATGCTGGAAAGACCGAGGTTCTCGTCGTCGACTATGTCGATGAGCTGGTGCCGGTTCTGGCGCGCATGGCGGCAAAGCGGCGACTGGATATCGGGCGCTCGGTTACACCGTAGAATAGGTCGTATCCGATACATGGGACGCTAGATCTACGAACCTAGAGAAACTTTTGCGGAACGGAATGTATTTCGATGAAATCCAAGCGCCGAAACCTGAATTCCGCGACCAAGCCGAACAAGGAACCCAAGCTCTCGCGCACCCATGCGCCCGCCGATCTTTCGCCGTTGGACTGGCAACGCGGCTTGCGCCGCCAGTTCGGCCGCGAGCAGGCCTTCGGGCTTGAAAATCTGGGCAGCGAACCGTTTTTCTCCGAGTTTCGGGTCAGCAATCCTGTTTCGAAATCCAGCTATCGCGTGGCGATTCGAGGCTTGGGGCCAGGCGGCAATTTCTGTTCATGCCCCGATTATGCCACCAGCGAGTTGGGCACCTGCAAGCACATCGAATTCACGCTCGCCCGGCTGGAGAAAAAGCGCGGCGCCAAGACGGCGTTCGCGCGCGGCTACCAGCCCGCATTTTCCGAGCTGTATCTGCGCAATGACGGCAAACGCTGCGTGCATTTTCGCGCCGGAACGGATTGCCCGCCGGCGGTGAGCGAGGCCGCCGCCGGTTTGTTCGACGCCGAACACGACGGGATGCTGCCGGACGAGCGCCTCGGCGAGCTCGAGCATTTCATGACCATGGCGTCGAAGTCCGGTCATGAGTTGCGCGCCTATGACGATGCGCTCGATTTCGTCGCGGGAAGGCGGGATGCGGAGCGGCGGGCCGCAAAGCTCGAGCAGTTGTTCCCGCGCGGCGCCGCCGATCCCAAGCTGTTGGCGCTTCTGAAGGTGCCGCTCTATCCCTATCAGGCCGAGGGCGCGCTGTTCGCGGTGCGGGCCGGCCGGGCACTGATCGGCGACGATATGGGACTGGGCAAGACCATACAGGCGATCGCCGCGACGGAAATACTGGCGCGGCATTTCGGCGTCTCGAAAGTGCTGGTGATCTGCCCGACCTCGCTCAAATACCAGTGGCAAAGCGAGATCATGCGTTTCTCGGGGCGACAGGGCGAAAATGCGGCGCGCGTCATCAACGGCGGTCGGGCGCAGCGGCAGAAGGACTATGCTCTGGACGATTTCTGCAAGATCACGAACTACGAGAAGCTCAAGCCCGATCTCGACCTGATCGCCGCCTGGGCGCCCGAACTGGTGATCGTCGATGAAGCGCAACGGGTGAAAAACTGGAACACCATTGCGGCGCGCGCCTTGAAACGCATCGATAGCTCCTACGCGATCGTGCTGACCGGGACGCCCTTGGAAAACAAGCTGGAAGAACTGATTTCCATCGTCCAGTTTGTCGATCAGCACCGGCTGGGGCCAACCTGGAAGCTGCTGCACGAGCATCAGGTCAAGGACGAAGCCGGGCGCGTCACCGGCTATACCGGGCTGGAGAAGATCGGCCAAACGCTGGCGCCGGTCATGATCCGCCGGCGCAAATCCGAGGTGCTGCGGCAATTGCCCAGCCGGACCGACCAGAACCTGCTGGTGCCGATGACCGAGATGCAAATGCTCTATCATCAGGAAAACGCCGACGTGGTGGCGAAAATCGTCCAGCGCTGGCGCAAGACCAAGTTTCTGTCGGACAAGGATCAGCGGCGGCTGACCTGCGCGCTGCAGAACATGCGCATGTCGTGCAACAGCACCTATCTGCTGGACCAGGAAACCGACCATGGCGTCAAGGCTGACGAATTGGCGGCGCTGTTCGACGAATTGTTCGCCGAGCCCGAGGCCAAGGCGGTGGTGTTTTCGCAATGGACGCGGACCCACGACATCGTCATCCGCCGCCTCGAAGCGCGTGGGTTGGGCTACGTCAGCTTCCACGGCGGCGTGCCATCGGAAAAACGGCCGGCACTGGTCGAGCGGTTTCGTGACGACCCCGCCTGCCGCGTGTTCCTGTCCACCGATGCCGGCAGCACGGGCCTCAATCTGCAGCATGCTTCGACCCTGGTGAACATGGACTTGCCGTGGAACCCGGCGATCCTCGAACAGCGCATCGCGCGCATTCATCGCATGGGCCAGAGCTCGGCCGGTGCGGGTCATCAATTTCGTGGCAAAGGGCACCATCGAGGAGGGCATGCTTTCGGTGCTGGCGTTCAAACGCTCCTTATCGGCAGGAATTCTCGACGGCGGCAGCAGCGAGATTTCGCTCGGCGGTTCGCGTCTCAACCGCTTCATGAAGGACGTGGAAAACGTCACCGGGCGTATGGGTGAGGGCGAGGCCGTGACACCGGCTGAGGAAGTGAGGAATATCGTCACTGCCGATGACGCCGGATCCGTGGAAGATGCAAATGCGGATGTGAACATTGGCGCCGGCGAGATGGCGATCGCACGGGCTGGTGGGGCTGGAGCATCACCGCGCGATGCAGGTCCCGATCCATGGCAAGCCTTGGTGCAGGTCGGCGCGCAGTTTGTTGCCGCTCTGGCGGCCGCCAACGATCCCAGCGCTCCGGCGCATCCATGGATCGAGCGGGATCCAGCCACCGGCGCGCAAAACCTCAAAATGCCGTTGCCGCCGCCGGAAACCGCGAGACAACTCGCCGATGCGCTTTCGGCGCTCGCGGACAGCTTGCGGGGCAAGATTGCGTGATGGACAGCGGCGGCCTCTTTGATGTGCGACGACCCCTGTCACGACGCTACGAACCGCAGAGGAACTTCGTCCCACCCAACTCGCCTTCGCAGCTATCGCTCGATGTTGGTTCTGACGCAGGCAATCCATCGGTTGGAGTGCCGTGGCGTAGTCTGGCGTGCAAGTCGGTGGGGCTGGCCGGGGCCTGCGGGAGCGACATGCGCGGCGCTCCGACGGTTTGTCCGAAATATGCGGTATAGATTGGACTAATCTGCTGCGGACTTGCCGTTGTCCGAAAAATGCGGTACCTTTCGGACAAAGGTGACCCATGCGCGGACCCAGCACAGACCTGAAGCGACAAATCCTAGATCGCATCGATGGCCAGACGGCCGCCGTCTGGACGCCCGTCGATTTTCTGGACCTGGGCGCCCGCGCCGCGGTCGACAAGGCGTTGCAGCGGCTGGCTGCGGATGGGGATATTCGCCGCCTTGACCGCGGCCTCTATGACCGTCCGAAGCTCAACAGCCTGACCAAGAAGCTGTCGGATCCCCATACACGAGCCATTATCGACGCCGTGGTTCGCCGCGACCAGGCGCGGGTTGTCGTCGATGGCATGACAGCCGCCAACGATCTCGGTCTAACGACCGCCGTTCCCGCACAGGTGACGGTGCTGACCGATGCGCGTCTGCGGCCGCTTCAATTCGGGGCGCAGCAGATCCGTTTTCGACAAGCCGCCCCAAGCCAACTCTACTGGGCCGGCCGACCGGGAATGCGCGTGGTGCAAGCGCTCTATTGGCTGCATGACGTCCTGCCCACAGATCAGCCCGTCATCATCAAGCGTCTGCGAAATCTGCTCGCCCATGACGACCATGGAAGGCAGATTGCCGCCGATCTGCGCGCGGGCCTTTCGGTCATGCCGATTTGGATGCAATCGATCGTGCGGGAGCTCCTTTCCGACCAGCCACGTGGCGGAAACGATGATGGCCATAACGATCATGACCATGATGACCATGATGACCATGATGATCATGGTCATCATGCCGACGACGATCATCCGCACGTGTTGGCCGACTGATGGCGATCAATCCCGCCTTTGCGAACGTCCTGAGCGCGGACGCGGAAACGCGTCGTGGTTTGTTTACGGCCACGGCCCGTCGCCTTGGTACGAGTGAGCGCAACGTCGAGAAGGATTTTTGGGTCTGCCTGACTCTCGACGCGCTGTTCAACGGACTTGAGCCGGGCGGACCTCGGCTCCTCTTCAAGGGCGGGACCTCGCTTTCCAAAGCCTATGGGCTGATCTCGCGGTTTTCCGAGGACATCGATGTCACCGTTTTCCGAGACGATCTTGGCCAGCCTGGCTCCGTCGAAGAGCTCGCCAGCCTGAGTGGCAAGCAGCGAAACGGCCGATTGGACGCGATCCGTGACGCTTGCCGAGCCTACATCAACGGCGCCCTCCGCGCGCAGCTCACCGACATCTTCAGAGCTCTCATTGCGGCCGCAGGTCACCCGCCGGTCGAAATCATTCCTGACCCCGAAGACCCGACGGGCCAGGGGCTGCGGATCCGATACGCCAGTGTGACGGACGATGGCGACGGATACGTCGAGCCGATCGTGCGCATCGAGTCCGGCGCCAAGTCCGCTCTGGATCCGAATGCGCCACGCGTCATCAGACCCTACGTCAAAGGCGATTTGCCGGACACTGACTTCGCCATACCAAATGTCGTGACCGTCGATCCGCGGCGGACGTTCTGGGACAAGATCGTCATCGTCCACGGTCTGCGGCGGTGGTTCGAGATCCGAGGTCAGCTTCGGCAGGAAGGCCAGCGCGTTTCACGCCACTACTATGACCTACATCGCCTTCTGGCTTCCGATGTTGCAGACGCCGCCGCCGACCTCGCGCTCGGCGACGACTGCGTCCGCCACGCGCGCATGTTCTTCAGCCGTCCGGACTTCGATCTCGCCTCTGCAAAGCCCGGTGCGTTCCAGCTTCTGCCTTACGGCGAAATGCGAGATCGGCTGGCTCGGGACTACGGCGCGATGAGCGGGATGATTTTTGGCGCGCCGCCCACATTCGAAGAAGTGATGAACTCCATCGCCGCCCTTGAGATCCGGCTCAACGGTTGATCGTCGCCGCGATTTGGATTGTGACGAAACCTCTGCGGGTTCGCGCCGTTGAAGAGGATTTTTCCATGGACGACGCAAAAAAGGGGGCGGCCGGCCCTATGATGGCCGGCCTAGCGGGCTCAGAACGGGTTCGCCGTCTTCCCCGCCACCGCACTTGATCCGTCCCACACGACGGCGTCTCCTGCGGTCCCGGCGCTTAAAGGGTCCCGGTCCCCACGCTCAGAGCCAAGGCGCGCCTATGCCGCCAGCGTGCCGCCTTGGTCCAGCGAGACCGCCCCGACGATCACGCGAAGCTCGCTCAACAGTTCCGGGTGTCGCTTGGTCAGGTAGCTGACGATTTCGGCGTTGCTGACCAGCTTGGCGACGTAGCCCGACGCGACGACGAGGTTCAGCACGTCGTCGCCGTAGCTCTCTTCGAGGGCCTTGAAATCCTGGTTGACCATGGCGGTCTCACGTTCGAGGCGGGCCATTTGTTCAGGCGTCAAAGCGCCAACCTTCTTCGGTCTTTCTGGATTGACGAGATCGGCCTGGCGGGTCGCGCCGAGCAGCGCCTGCACATAGGCCATCGAGTAGTTGTTCACCGCGATCATCAGCTCGGCGACTTCGATCTGCCGGATCGGCTTCATTTTGCGCAGCACTTCGAAGGCGCGTGCGCTGACGGTTTTGTCGCCGAGCAGTTCGATCACTTCCGGACAGACACCATCCAGCAGGTTGCGCCGCCTTTTGATCGCCTTGACGTCCAGGTTCAGCGCGCGCGCCAGTTTTTCCTCTGAAACCCCGCGATCGAGCGCGCGCACGATCATGTAGTGTTCCTGGATCGTGGCCAGTCGATTGACGCGCTTGTTGTAGGTGAAGCCTTCATCGTCGTCGGCCACCAGGCAGCGGACATCCTCCGCGCCCTTTTCAACAAGGATCCCCAGTCGCAAATGCCCGTCGAGAAGAAGATGCTGGCTCTGACCACGCTTCATTGGCGCGACAACGAGCGGCTCGATTATTCCGACCTCGTTGATGGAATGGGCGATCCGCTGGTACTTGACCGATTGCTTGAGCGAAAAGCTGACGGTCCGCAGAGGCAGGATCGAGCTGATCGGCAGAACGATGATCTGCCGTTCGAAGGCAGCTTTGACCGGCGGCGCCATTATCGTCCTCCCGTCATGCCGATCCGTTCCGCCAATGGCAGAGGCATCGATTGGATTGCCTCGGCGCGAAGCAGGGTCGTGAAATGCTCATCCGCGACGAGGCGGCGTAACGCATTGACGATGAACAGCAGGCGGCTCTGAGCCAGGGTCGCCTTCTTGATCAGAGCCTTCTGGCGATCCGTCTCCTGACGATAGGCACGCACCAGCAAGTCCGCGGTCGCCTTCGTTCGGTCGCGGCGCGTGCTGGGTCCGCGCCCGCGCATCCCTTTGCCGCTCGTATTGCGAATTTCGATGATCCTGCGGATGGCCAGCACCTGGTTGCCGGGCAAGGCCTTGTTCTCATAGGCGTCGGCAAGGGCGACTTGGACATCGCTGTCCTTCGCCTTTGCGATCTCCATGGCGACCGTGACCGGAATGATGCCGCGTTCGACACCATTGATCAGTCGCTCCTCGCCAGTCTCCAGCAGGTAGCAAAGGGCGTAGATATATTCCGTGCTGAAATCGGTCTTTCGCGCGATCTCGTCGATCGAGTATCCGCGCTTCTTTAGAGCTCCGATTTCCTCGACCAATTCCAGCGGACTGTGTTGGCGGCGAGCCAAATTTTCGACGAGGCTCATTACGAAACAGTCTTCTTCCTCGACGTCGAGTATGACGGCAGGAATTTCTTTTTGGCCGAGGGCGATGAACGCCTCCAGGCGCCCCTGGCCGCACACGAGATCAAACACCGCTGTGCCTGTCCGCCGGCTCACCGTGATGGGACGTTTGAGCCCTAAATGGGAGATGCTGGTGACGAGCTCGTTGAACACCTTTCTGTTGCGGCTGCGAGGGTTGAGCACGTTGACCGAGTGCACGGGCACCATGACGATTTCGGGGACGGGCGCGGTCATGCGGCGGCTCTGAACTTGAATCTGCGGCTCAGGTAGAAGAGCGGGTCGAGGGATTCGAACCGATAGGCGTCCAGATAGAGGCCGTTGTCTTCGGCGAGCTTCAGCTGGGATGCCTGACCGACGTCAATCCAGGGCAAAAGGTAGTAGTCCCGCGCCTCACGATTTGTGCTGTCCATGCGAACGGCGACGCTGATATCGGGCTTCAATCCCGTATCGAGCCGGATTTTCCATCGCCATGATCCGGAAGGCGTCTGGAAGAACCGGGCGATCACAATCGATGCGGTGAACTCATCATTGATGTGGAGGAGGTCGGTCTTCGCGTCGTGGCGAATGTCTCCTCCGAGCTCCTGGATTTCGTGCATCACCTTGCCGATGACGGACGGGTGCATGTCTCGGAGCGCCCGGTTGATTTCGATGTATCGATAGTCGCGGGCGGGGGCATAGCCGATCAATTGATAGGCGCAGACCAAGCTGCCGAACCGATGCCGATAGACCGAGCTTGACGGCATGTCCTCCGCCTCGTCGATGATCAGGCCTGACAGCCAGCCGGTTTGTTGGTGCAAGCCGGCCAGCCGCTCCAACATTTCGGAGTCCGTAAATCGTCGGCAACGCTGGCTGACAATGCGTTGCGCAGCTTCGAAGAAATCCGATTCAATGATGGCTTCAAACGCTCCGTCTGCCCGGATCCACTCGTCCGGCGGGTTGATGACGCGTTTGGCTTTCAGCTTGAAGGAGACCCGATTGTAGACGTTGTTGCCGATGTATTTTTCGTTGGTCAGCACCTGGTGGACCGTTCCCCGCGTCCAGGGACGCCCGAAGTCCGTCGCGCCGCCCTCGCTGTTCAGCAGCGCGGCAATCTGGCTCTCGACCATGCGTTGCAAGGTGAAGAGTCTGTAGATCCTGCGCACGGTCTCGATCTCATCGACCGGACCTGGGCGCAGAATAACCCGGTCGGTCTGCAGGCTCTTGTGTTCACCGCGAGTGAGCTCAGCCTTTGTGTTTCCATGCTCATCGACCAGGACCCGGCGCAGGCCAAAGCCGGCCGGACCGCCTTGGCGGAAGCCATAGGTGATCAGCCTGCACTGGCCGGTGAACACTTTGGCCGACAGCTCCCGGCTATATTCGCCGGCCATCGCCCGTTTGACGGTCTTGATGATATTCGAGCCGATGGTGCCGTCGTTCTCGAACTGCTCGGCGCAGTAGTGAACCGACACGCCGGCTTGCCGGCAGACGAATTCATAATACGCGCTCTGATCGGCGTCCTGGAACCGGCCCCACCGACTGACATCATAGGCAAGGATGATCGAGAAATCGGCGCGGCCCTTTGTGACGTCATCAATCAGCGATTTGAGCGCATCGCGGCCGTCGATATTGAGCCCGCTCTTTCCCTCATCGGCATAGGTTCGCACAATATCGATACCGCGAATTGCCGCGTACCTCGCGATGATTTCCGCCTGGTTTTCCGTCGAATATTTTTGATGTTCCGTAGACATGCGCACGTATTGCGCCGCGCGAATACGCGGTCGGTCTTGGGAATCACTTGAGATCGGTACCGTTTGGAACATCCAACGCGCCAAATGTTTCCGCCGTTCCTTGAGCGGGACAGCGTCGTCATCCCTGACGCTAGGAGGACGGTGCGGAAATGTCGTTCACAAAAGAGGACCGAAATTTTCGGTCAGAAAATGGAAATAGTTTTCCGGCTGGCGAGCGATACAACAGCTTCGCCGACGCCGTCGCCCTCGCCATCAAGGCGGAATTCGGAGCGACGCCATCGACGGCAAAACGGGTCGCCCGGCTCGTGTCGGCCAATGAGCGCTGCGTCAGAAACTGGCTCGACGGCAAAAATGGACCGAGCGGCGAGCATTTGATCAGGCTGATGCGGCACTCTGAGATGGTGACGCATTCCGTTTTGAGCCTTGCTGGCCGGTCAACCCTTTACGGCGGCACTGACCTCGCGGCGATTAGAGGTTGTCTGGTCGATTTGATTGCAAAAATCGACGAGCTGCGGGCGCCGGAATAGCCAGGTTCGTCGTTCCGGCGCGCCACGCGGAAGCGGAGGGGACGGTCTTTCGATCTGCGCCACCAATTCGCGGATCATGCCGGCGCGTTCGATTGCCGCATTCTCTATCGGCGCCGGGTACGCGACCACTTCCCAGATACCTCGGGCTAGAACCAGAGACCCGGCTCGTGACTGACCTTGATCGCTCGTGTGGAGCCACCTGATGGTTTGGCGCTGCTCGTCGCGCTCGCGCAGGCAACCGCCGTTTTATAGAGCGATCGATCACGAACGGCCGGTTGCCCGAGTGGAAGCGATGTGCGTAATAATATGATAGATTTGACTTAATTTGGCATTTGACGGTATTTTTCTCCCGACGTTTTCGCGTCGATCGATAATGCGGGAGGTGGATAGAAGCCGGCATTTGACGATCAATTTCGATAGACGGCGATAGGAGAAATTTTCCAACGCTCGAAATTTCCCAATGAAATCAACAGCCCGAATTTTTGACGGTATGGCTGACGGGAAAAGCGAGGCGGCTGGACAGGTTTTCCAAATGAAAACAGACCATTACGGGTCTGTTGAACAATTGAGTGGGAGTAGGGTTGCCGTCATGCGACGGTGGCATGGCTCCAAGAGTGAGACGCGGCTCCAGACGCCCTGATAAGCAGGGATAACAAGGCCGGAAACGGTCGATTCTGCCCGACAAGCGCCTTGAAAGACCTTTGTTTCCGGGCGCTTGCGAGACAATCCTGACGCGTGGCGCGAGCAAAAGAAAAGGAGGGTAACAGGAAGGGAATTTGCCCTGATCAGGGCGATATCAGGCGCCCGGAACAGGGAATCTTGCCGTCGCGAAAATTGCGCGTAACGGGCCTGCTTTATGCGGGCGCTGCATGGCCCGGATGACTACGAGCCGGAGTAACACAGGTTAGGATTGATGCTTAGCCAGTACGGCGTGCAGTAGGGATTGCCGCCGTAATACCCGCCGCCGCCGTAGCCGTAATTTCCTCCATATCCGTAGCCGCGACGATGGCCGTGCTGATAAGCGTACGCGCCGCCGGGGACGATATGCGCCTGGCCGGGAAGGAACCCCGGATTGACGGGATGGGAGCCAGCCGCGACGCCGTTTCCCGAGAAACTGGCGCCGGGGTGGAAGCCGCCTACAGGAACGCTCTGGAAGCCGCCTCCAAAGCCGCCAATGTGCGGGGCTTGAGCCGCGCCGCCCCCGAAGCTGCCGCCACCGCCCACAAAGGCCCGGCCGCCGCCACCGCCGCCTCCGTGGCCGCCGGCCGCGGACGTTGGCGCGGCCGCGGCGAACGCCAACGCGCCTGCCAGCAGGATGGCTGCTGCTGAACGTGTGATTGTCGAACCCACTTGTGTCTCTCCAATGACCGAACCGGACGATGGTTTGACGAAACCGTCAAACCGAACGGCAGCCGAAATCATCCATCAACGCGGATCCGGCGCGATACGTTGCGTGAAGTCGCTGATTGAATACGCTTGCGGGGAGGGAGCGCCAGGATCGGAATGTACCCACGAGCTGAGACGTTTCGCGGCTACGCCATCAATTGACCTTAAGCCGATGGACCGGGAGCGCGGCGAGCCCTGTCTGGACCCCTCGTTTGGTAGAGACCCGGAAATATGAACGGCGACGCCCCCCCCCCGTGGCAGCTCATATTCAGCATGGAATAAACGCCGCCAGTTTGAGCCTGGGATCGTCATTGGCCTGGAAGGTCACATATTCGTAGCGGAGCGGACCTCGTGTGGGATGGTGCACTGTCTTCGTTCCTGAGACCGCAGACCCAATCTCATGGGTCGCCCACCAGGCATCGAACCTCGAACATCCAAGGCGCAGTCGCGATATGAGATCGGTAAACGCGGGGTCTTCGGCCCAAAGGTCGTACGTGGAACGGAACAGGGCGACCATGCGCATGGCCTCCGCGTCCCATCGTTCGCCGAAAAGAGTCTTCGCCCTGGGATCCGTTAAAACATAGAGAAGGATGTTTCGATCCTCCATCGCAAGCTCTTCAAAATTCGCAAGCATCGAAGATGCCGCTTTATTCCAGGCCAGGACGTCCCACCGCTGGCCGGTGACGTACGCCGGATGCTCCAGTGAATTCACCAACCGCTTTACGGGATCGGGCACGGTTTCGCGCACGAAGGACCTACGGTGGCTGGGCCTAGCCAAGCTTTTCAAGTGGGCGTGGTCAACATCATCCAGCAGAAGCGCCTTCGCCAGGGCGTTGATCGTGGCGGGGGAGGGGGCTACGGCGCGCCCTTGTTCAAGTTTGACGTACCATTCTCCACTGATACCGGCCGCGCTGGCGACTTCCTCTCTGCGTAGGCCCGGCGTGCGACGACGGCGCGATACCTGCAGGCCCAGTCGCTCTGGTGTCAGCCGCTCCCGCCGCGAGCGTAGGAAATCGCCCAGCTGCTCGTTGGCCTCGGTCATCACGGTCTCCAGGTAGTACTGCATGATACTAGGATAATCCCTAGTCTTGCTAAGAAAATCCGGCCTGTCAATTTGACGCCCACGAATTGAGGAGAGTGTCGGTGAAAGCTGCTGTTTTGGAGGCGTGGGGAAAGCCGCTGAAGATTCGATCGGTTCCAGACCCCGTGCTGGGAACCGGAGAGGTACTTGTAGACATGGCTGCGACGAACCTGCCGTCCTATGCGGCCGAGGTGTTCAGCGGAAAGCGAAAATATGCCTTGATGCTTCCGGCGGTTCCTGGCGCCGGCGGCGTCGGACGCGTGCGGGCGATCGGACCCGACGCGACCCGGCTTGCCATCGGCGACTGGGTCTATTGCGATTGCACCGTGCGCTCCCGCGACGACGCCTTGTCACCGGACATTACACTCCAAGGTGTGAGCGCTCGGGGCGACGGGGGCCTGAAGCTGCAGCGCTACTTCCATGACGGGTCCTTGGCCGAGCAGATGAGGATACCGACGGAAAATGCTGTCCGCATTGGCCCGATCGACGAGAGGGATGCGGCGCGCTGGTGTGCGCTCGGCACCGCGCTCGTTCCCTATGGCGGTTTCCTCGCCGCCGATCTGCGGCCAGGCGAGACGGTCCTGGTCAGCGGCGCCACAGGCAACTTCGGCAGTAGCGCCGTCGCGGTAGCGCTTGCCATGGGCGCGGCGTGCGTCGTCACCGCTGGACGAAACGAGCGAATTTTGAGCGACCTGGCGCGGCGGTTCGGCTCGCGGATTCGGCCGGTCAAACTGACCGGCGATGACTTGGAAGACAGATCTCAGATGATGCAAGCAGCGGGCGGCCCCATCGATTGCGTTCTTGACATTCTGCCGCCTTCGGTTCCTGCCTCCGTGGCGAGGACAGCTTTTATGGCCGTTCGCCCCTACGGCCGGGCCGTTCTGATGGGCGGCATCGGCATGCTGGGCGGCGAAGACCTGATGCTTCCCTATCCATGGATCATGCGCAACTGCGTCACGATCCATGGTCAGTGGATGTACCCAACAACCGCGCCGCCGCGTTTGGCCGCTATGGCTCGCGCCGGGGTCTTCGACCTCGGCCAATACGAGATCGCTGAATTTGACCTCGATCGGGTGAACGAAGCCGTAGCCCACGCAGCGGCCAACGGCGGCCCCTTCAAGATGACGGCCGTGCGTCTCGGAAAATAAGAAAGGGGCGCAAACGATGTCTTCGATCGACACGATGGTGACACCGCGCGAGCGGGGCGTCTCGACGGTCGCGACGACGCTGTTCACGTTCAGACATGCCGCCCCCTCGCGTTCAGCGCCCCAGCGCGTCCTGCGCCGCAATGATGCGGTCCATCAGCCGGTCCTCCTCGCTTTCGTCCGGGGCCGGGGCCTTCAGCCGCTCTTTCGCGTGGACGATCGACTCGCTCAGAATCTCGTCGATATCCTGCGAGGCTTCGAACGGCCCGGCGACGCTTTTGACCTTGGAATTGTCGAAGAGAGCCGACCAGGTCTTGTCGCCCATCAGCCCACCTTCCCACTCTTTGACGTAGCGGATCAGCGTGTCGGTCGGCACATGGGCATGGGAAGACGCCACACCGAGGCCGCGCGCAATCGCGTCGTGGATCTGGTTCCAGGTGAAGCCGCGATCGGTGGTGATGTGGAAGTCGTCGTTGAGAGCCCGCGCATTGCCGAGGAGGCGCACGAACGGCTCCGCGAGGTCGATCGCGCGCGTCAGCGTCCACAGCGACGAGCCGTCGCCGGCGATGATCACGGGCTTGCCGGCGATCATCCGGCGGAGGACCAAGTCGTGATTGCCGACCTGGATCGGCATTCCCGTCCGCACGGTATGGCTCGGACGCACGATCGTATAGACGAGCTTGTCCTGGTCGCGCAGGAGTCGCTCGCAGGCGATTTTGTCGCGGCTGTATTGCCAGAATTTGTTTTCGAGCGGCGTCCGCTCGGTCATCATGTAGTGCCGGACCGGCTTCTCGTAGACGGAGGCGGAGGAGATGAAAACATACTGTCCCGTCTTCCCGGTGAAGGTCGCAATGTCGCGCTTCATCTGGTCGGCGGTAAAGACGCGGAACTGGGCGACGACATCGAAATGATCGTCGGCAAGCTCGCGGTAGGCCGCGTCGTCCATGTCGCCGACCCGCGCCTCAACGCCGGCCGGCAGCGCTACGGCGGTCCTGCCCCGATTGAGAACCGTCACCTTGTGGCCCGCTCTGACGGAAGCCTCGACGCAGGGCAGCGAAATCTGGCCCGTGCCGCCGATGTAGAGAACGCTGAGCGCCATGGTGTTGTCCTTTGGGATGGGAGATTTGGCTTGGGGCCAGGGCATGACCTTCGTCGCCTGCGCCGGGTGACGGATCATAATATCAGCCGAAAGCCGCGACCACGGTTTCGATGGGAAGAAACAGGGTTCGGCTGTCGGCCGGATATTCGAGGAACTCGGCGCACTTCAGATAGAATCGCTTTGCTGCTTCGTCCTTGGCGTGGACCAGCACCGCCGCGATTCCGATGCTCTGCGAGGCGATCGCGACGCGGCGCAGGGCATCGGCAAGCATGTCGGCGCCGAGGCCCTTGCCGGCATGATCGCGGCTGACCGCGAGCCGCCCAATCACCGAGACCGGGATCGTGTCCGGGGCGTTGCGGCGGACCTTGCCCGGCGCGGCGGCGCGCTCCACCGATCCCGCCGAGACGCAATAATAGGCCACGACCCGCGCGCGCTCGCAGACGACATAGGTGCGCGAGAAGCGGCTTTCGTTCCTCAGCGCCCGGTGCTTGAGCCAATCGTCCAACGCCGGCTCGCCGCAGTCGAACGCCGAACAGTCGTGGTCCGGGGTCAGGGGCGCCGGAGCCGACAGCTGGCGGGCAGGGCGCTCCGGACTGTCCTCTACTTCCGCCATGCCGGAACCCGGCGCATGAGCGACCTGAGCTTCGGCCCCGGCGCGGGAGGATTGTCGAGCGCCTGCACGAATGCGTCGTAGCGATCAGGATCGAGCGCAAAGAGCCGCTGGTCGAGCAGCACATCGATGGCCTGCCGCCGGGCGCTTTCGATCATGAACTCGGTGCGGGTCTTGCCGAGGATCGCCGCCGCGGCGTCGATGAGCCGCCGGGTCTTGCCCTCTATGCGCAGGTTGATGCTGCCCTTCGTCTCGGCGGCCGGGGAACGCTCAGCGAACCCAAAGCTGGGAACGCCGAGGCTTTCTGAAGTTGAAGACCGGCCTTTTGACATGCGCGGTACTGTGGCCGGTTGTATCCACAATGTCAATACGAGCGCCGGCGGGCGGGTGGGCTTTCTGCCGCCGATGCTGGCTGTCTCACCGGCGATGGCTCACCAGGGAATGGTGCGGCCGAGATAGTCGAGATATTGCAGCGCGGGTGCGCCCTGCACGGAGAGGAGAACGTTGACCAGATTGGGAACGCTCTCCTCGATGCTGAGCCGGCCGTCCGGCCCGCCCAGATCCGTCCGCACCCAGCCGGGCGCCATCAGCACCATCGCGCGTGAATCTGAGGAATGGCGGGCCGCAAAGCTTCGCATGAACATATTGAGCGCCGCCTTGCTTCCCCGGTACACCTCGCGCATGCCCATCGTGTTGTTGCTGACGCTGCCTTGCCCGGACGACATCAACCCTATCGTACCCGTGGGCGAGACGAGATCGTGCACGGCTTCGACGACCCGCATCGGGCTCAGCGCGTTGGTCACCATGACGCGCGCGAACTCTTCCGTCGTCACATCGGCGATCGTCTCGCTCGGATTGTTGGTGACGCCCGCGTTCACGAACAAGAGATCGAACATCCGTCCCGACAGCCGGGCGCGCAGCGCCGCGATCTGATCGGGTTCGCAAATGTCGACGGTCTCGATCTCGAGTCGGTTTTGAGACCTGTCCGCGAGGTCGTGCAGCAGGGTTCTCGCCTTTCCTCGAACCGTGCCGACGACGTTCCATCCGCGCTTGAGGTATTCCGCGGCCATCGCGTAGCCGAGGCCGCGCGATGCGCCGATCAGCAGTACGGTTTTGTTCGGAGGGTTTGTGGGCATGGCGGGAGCCTCCTGCCGTTCGGGTCAGGCATTGAATTGCTCGATTTCCGATCCGTGCGCCAGAGGTCGTGACGCGCGATAAATAAGTGCCTCAGAAGTGGTGTCGGCAATATGGCGAAATCCCATCGGGCGAGGCAAACTCGACCGATCCCCGGATGACGCAGTCACAAAGGAAAAGCCCCATGCTCACGCTCGTCCACGCGCCGCGCTCGCGCTCAACAAGGTTTCTGTGGCTGCTCGAGGAGATCGGGGAGCCCTATGACATCCAATATGTCTCCATCCGCCGCAGCGATGGGTCGGGCGCGCTCAATTCCGCCAATCCGCATCCGCACGGCAAGGTCCCGCTGCTCAAGGACGGCGCGGCGGTGGTTTTCGAGCAGTCCGCCATTGCGCTCTATCTGGCGGACAAATTCCCTGACGCGCGTCTCGGGCCGGCAATCGGCGATCCCGCGCGCGGGGTGTTTCTCAGCCTGCTCGCCTATTATTCAGGCGTACTCGAGCCGGCGTTCACGTCGAAATTCATGAAGGTCGCCGTGCCGCGCGGGACAGCGGGCTGGGTCGATTCCGAGGAGGCGATGACTTTTATCAACGCGCGCATCGCCGCGGAGCCCTATATCGCGGGCGAGACGTTCACCGCCGCGGACGTGCTCTATGCCGGGACCTTCGCAATGTTCATGAACTCGCCCCTCATGGGCGAGAAGAAAACGAAAGCGCTCGAGGATTACGTCACGCGCTGCGTCTCGCGGCCGGCGCGCGCGCGGGCCGCGGCAAAGGATCAGGGGCCACTTTGAATGGCGGCTCGTCGACGACCTCCCGCTTGCGACGCGCAATGTCGCCGATTTCCAGGGCCTGGGGATCAGACTGATCGATCCCTTCGTCGCCGAAGGGCACGGGCGGTAGCGAGACGTTGGTAGACTTCGGCGCCTCGTCTAGTCCATCACCGCCAGCTCGGCCCCGTCCATGGCGTAGCGGGCGAAGACGAAGTCGCGGATGCCCACGACCCGCTCGCCGGCCCAGGCCAGCAGCACGAAGTATTTCAACCGCTGATCCGGATCGTCGGCGTCATAGACCAGCATCGCCGGACGGCGGTCGACGAAGCCCGGACGGAACCGCCAGTGCGGCCGGGCGGCGTAGTTGCCGAAATAGGGCGCAACGCTTGTCTTCCCGTCGAGGCGCACCCGGTTGACGATCTCGAGGCGCACGTCCTCGGCGAGCATGGCCCTCACCGCGTCGAAGTCATGCGCATTGAAGCGCTCGACATAGGTCTTGAGCCGCGTTCGCTCCGGCTCGGCCAGCGTCGGAACGGGCGCGTCGTCGGCCTCGGCCGCGAGCGCGCGAAGGCGGGCCCGTCCTCGCTGCAGGGCCGCCTTGACCGCCGGGACGCTGCCGCCGGCGAACTCGCAAATCTCCTGCAAGGAGTAGCCGAGCACATCGCTCAAGATGACGCTGCTGCGTTGAGACGCCGGCAAAAGCATGAAGGTCCTGAGGCTCGCCGCTGCGATCTCACGATCCTCGATGGGTTTCGGCGCGGCGGCGATCATGTCCAAATCCTCGCTTGAATGCCGGGCCTCCTCGCGCGCCCGCCGGCGCAGGAAGTCCAAAGCCGCGTGGTGGGCGATGGAAAACAGCCAGCCTTCCGGATTGAGGATCGGCGCCCCGGCTCGGGCCGCCTCGATCGCCTTCAGCATCGTTTCCTGAACCACGTCCTCGCCATCGACGACCGAGCCGGTCATCCGCGCGCAGTAGCGATGCAGCTTCGGCCGGAGCTCGCCCAAGAGCTGCTCCACGGGCTTTTGGAGCGACGCGGACTGCGCGTCGTCACTTGTGCGTCGCGACAAAGGCCGATCCTCCTCAAGCCATGGTTTGCGCTTCGGCGTGGAGGCTATAGGAGACGTCGCAAGTGAACGCCTCGTGCTTCGCCAAAGCGCCGAATTGTTCGAAGTAAGGCTTCATCCGTGGATCCTGGCGAAAGGCCTCGATATCCCGGCCGTCCCGCCATTGGGAATAGACAACCACCTGTCTGCCGTCCCTGCTCTTGAGAAGGCTGGTCGAGATCCACCCCGGCATCCGGCTGAACGTCGTCTGCGTACCCTCCTGGAGGAGGGCCAGCACCTTCGGCTGATTGTCGGGCTCGGCGGTGAAGACGTTGACGAGAGTGGTGACGGCGCGGTCGACGCGAATTGCAGTTTCCATGGTTGCGCTCCCGGTTTGGCTTCGTACTGGCGAGGCGGACCAGATCCGCCGGCGAAGGGCGGTCGGCGGCCTTCAACACCAAGACGGAGCTCGAACGGTCAAACGGACCGGCGTGCTGAAAATAAATTCTTAGGCGCAACAGAGCGGCGTTGAATTCCAAGGAACCATAGTCTATTCTTACCGCATCGAGTAAGAATGAGGCTCCGTGAGAATTACCGCCAAGGGGCAGGTGACCATTCCCCAGGATGTTCGCGAACGGGCGGGTCTGATACCGGGCACCGATGTCGAGTTCGAACTCGAAGCGGGCGTGGTCCGTCTCGTCAAGACGACCCGCGGCGGCCGCCGCAAGACGCGGGGTCAAAAGCTTGTCGACCGTTTGAGAGGCGGAGGCGACTTCAAGATGACGACGGACGAGATTCTCGCGCTCATGCGCGGGCCGCCGGCGAACGAGGACGCGCCTCCCCGCCGATGACTCTCGTCGATTCCAATGTGATCATCGACGTGCTGACCCGGGACGCGAGGTGGTCTGCGTGGTCGGAGGCTGCATTGATCGCTGCGGCCGATCGCGACGCGATCGCCGTCAACCCCATCATCTATGCCGAGATCGCCTCGGGTTTCGCAACGATGGCGGCGCTGGATCGTCATCTTGGCGATGGGGAGTTTCTCCGCCTCGATCTCCCCTACGAGGCCGGCTTTGTCGCGGGACGGGCGTTTGTCGAATATCGCCGTCGCGGCGGCGCACGGACATCTCCGCTTCCGGATTTCTATATCGGAGCGCATGCGGCTGTCGCGGGTCTCGCGCTGCTGACACGCGATGCGAGGCGGTACGCGGGCTATTTTCCGAAGGTTCAGTTGATTGCGCCGGATTGATTGCGTCGCCGTGCGAAGTAGCGCGCGCTTATCTCCCGGCAAGCCGGTCGGCGAACAGCGCGACCGTCCGGGCGTAGATCGGCGCGGCGTTCCATTGGAGGATGGCGGCGAAGTTCGGCTCGCCCTCGTCCCAGCCGGCGCCGGGCTGCCAGCCATGCGCCTGCAAGAATTTGGCGGTCGAGGCGAGGGCGTCGGCGGAATTGTGGATGAGGTCCGCGGGGCCGTCGCCGTCAGGCGTCGTCGCAAACATCAGCACCGCCGAGGGCATGAGCTGCGTCTGGCCGATCTCGCCCGCCCACGCGCCCCGCAATTGTTCGGGACGCTGTTGCACGACGCCGCGCTGGACCATCATCATCGCGTCGATCAGCTCGGCGCGAAACCGCTCCGGGCGGCGGCAATCCCAGGCCAGCGTCGCGAGCGACCTGAAGGTCGGAAACGACCCGTTGTCGCCGCCGAAGCTCGTTTCGAGCCCCCAGATCGCCACCAGCACCGGTCCGGGAACGCCAAAGCGCTGCTCGATCTTGGCCAGCGGGCCGGCATAGGTCCGCATGAGCGCCTTGCCCCGCGCGATCCCGCCCGGGGTGACGTGGCTCGCGACGAAGCTCGCGAAGTTATGGCCGAATGCGGCGACCCCGCCATCGTGAGCCTTCACGGAAGGGTCATAGGAGATGCCGGAGAGCGCGGCGTCGACGACCTCGTGCGAGACGCCGTCGAGGACCGCGACTTCCCGGAAGGAGCTCAGCCACTGGCTGAACCCCTCGCCGCTCTTGCCGCACTGGACCCCCAATTCCTGGGCGCGCGCGGGGGGAGCGCCAAGAGCGAGCGCTGCCGCGACGGCGAGGAGCAAGGCTCTCAAGTTTATTCGTCGCATCAATGAACCCGGCTCCGTCTATGGCGCGTGCGCCGCCACTCGGAGGCTGCGCCGTCGGTAGGGCGCATGGCCCCTTTCATCAACGAGGTCAAGATCGTTAGCCAGCTGGCTCGAAGAGCTGTCCGGGGACGCCCCTCGCTCGTTGTCACGGGCGGCGGTCTTGCGGTCGCAAAAAAGTCGCAGGGCACATCTATACTGAACCAAACTGAGGATAGGGAGGACAGAATGATCAGAATCGCTTTAGCAGTCGTGGCTGCGCTTGGCCTGACCTTCGCCGCCGACGCCCAGACGGTTGGTCCCCTCTGTCAGGACGCCCACGGCTCACTGCTTGCCTGTTATTCCGGGCACGGCGGCGTCGGGCAGGTTGGCCCCCTCTGTCAGGACGCCCACGGCTCTCTGCTTGTCTGTTACTCCGGGCACGGCGGCGTCGGGCAGGTTGGTCCCCTCTGTCAGGACGCCCATGGCTCTCTGCTTGTCTGCGGGTGAGGTTGACCCATGAAACATGATTATAAGGTCCTTCGCCCCTGACCTGACCGAGTAGGGCTCGACAGCCACCGAGCCTGTACCATTTCCGGGCGCGGATTCAATTGTTTCAAGCCTTTGCGGCGCCATTTCCGGCCGTTTTGCGCGGGCTGGCCGAAGCGCGGGGAACGCCCGCCCTCCCTGCCGCGACGGCGCGCCGCCCGGTCGAGCGGGCAGAAGAGAGCGCGGGCGGCGCTCGGAAGCGCGACGGGGCACAGCATTCGGTTCGATCCTTTCGTGAAATTCAAGGGTACCACAGCTCCCATCCTTTGTACACTTTTTGTTCCGTCTGTTGAACAAATCGATCCGCGGCCCTCGCCAGCGTCTCCCCCCTCACAATGCCGATGATCCGGGGGCTGTCGGCTTTCGGGCATACGGCGCAGGGGGCTCTGGGCGTCCTACGGCTATCCGATCCGTCGGCCTGGCTGACCACCGCAGGTGGAGAGCCTCGTGCCGGCCGCATGCCGCCCGCAGACAGCCAAGAGCGCTCGTAAATTGACAACGATCGCGCCTGATGTCATATCAAAAATATGACATCAGTCTCCAATTCCCTTAAGCCGGAACAGACCAAGGCCGCTAGAGCCCTGCTCGCGTGGTCGCAGCAGGAGCTCGCGGCGGAGGCTCGTGTGGCAACCTCGACGGTTGCTGACTTCGAGCGCGGCATTCGCACTCCCGTGGCTAACAACGCGCAGGCGATCCGTGAAGCTCTAGAAGCCAAGGGGCTGCAGTTTATCGCCGGCGGCGTGGTCGAGAAAGCGTTGCTGCCTTCGCCGCCGCCGAGCCCTCGGGCGGGCACGCTGGTGCGCTGGGTGAATGCGACACATTTGTCCCAATGGGGCGAGCGGCGCGACGGGCAGGCAGGCATGCCTGAACTCCTTCGGCGACTCATCTACGCCGCGTTGGGTCCCGCCGCGATCGTGCGCTTCCCTTCCGACGAAAGCGTTCAGTATCCGGGCTGGGACGGCGTCTGCACCGTTGCCGCGGGGGCGGCGTTCGTGCCGGACGGCGAGTCCGTCTGGGAGATCGGTGCCCAACGCACCGCGATCCGCGCCAAGGCGGACAAAGACTTCGTGAAGCGGTCGGCTAAGCCCCTTGGGCGCGATCCGGACAAGACGACGTTCGTTTTCGTCACGCCGCAGCGCTTTGTCGGCAAGGACGCGTGGGTAACGGAAAAGAAGGCGCTCGGCGTCTGGCACGACGTCGTCGCTATTGACGCCGACGATCTAGTGCATTGGCTCGAAACCTACCCGGCTGTGGCGCAATGGCTGTCCGTGAAGATAGGGCGCCGCCCGCAGGGCCTTCGCAACATGGAAGAAGTGTGGACCGAATGGGTTCGTGCCACGGAGACGCCGCTAACCCCAGATGTCGTCCTGACCGGCCGCGATGAAGACCAGACGGCGGTGTTGAAATGGTTGCGCGGTCCGCCGCAACTTTTGTCGATCCAAGCCGAAGCGCCTGACGAGGCGATGGCCTTCCTCTACGCGGCGATCAGCCCGCTCCCTGAGCGTTATCAACTCGCGTATTGGAGCCGCTGCGTGGTCGCCGACACGCGGGATACCGCACGGCAACTGGTGGGCTTGGGAACGCCCTTGGTCATCGTCCTGACCGAGCCTGAAGCGGGCCTCACCCAACGGTTGGTCGCCGATGGACACCACGTGTTTGCAACCTATGGACCTGGCGCGAGTGACTTCGTTGGGGCTCGGCGGCTTCCGCGGCCGTGGAAGTTTGACCTGCAGATCGCCTTGACCCATGCCGGCCTCCGCGAGGAGGACGCCCATCGCTTAGCCCACGCATCAGGGCGCAGCGTCACCGTGCTGCGTCGGCTGATGCCGGCCGCACCGAGCTATCGCGCGACCTGGGCCGAACCTGCGTCACCGGAGTTGGTCGCCGCTCTGTTCGCTGGCGCCTGGGTTGAGTCTTCGGCGCGGGACCGCAAAATGATCGGGAAACTGGCCGGGCGCCGCTATGAGGACGTGGAGGCGGCGCTCGCTCCCCTGACCGGGCTGGGCGGCCCTCTGGTCCGCGCAGGCGAGGTCTGGAAGGTGGTCTCGCTACGCGACCTCTGGACCCAGATCGGCGGCCAAGTCACCTCCAGCCAGCTCGCCCGCTTCGAGGCTGTGTTCCAGACCGTCCTCGGCGCCATCAACCCTCGGTACGCAACTCCTCCCAAGAGCATCTACCACGAGGAGAAAGGGGAATTCCCGAAGGAGCCGTCCAACGCGCTGCGTCGCGGCTTAACGGAGGCGATGATCGCCTTGGCGGTCTATCCCGATCGCGCCAAACTTGTCACCAATGTAGCTGGCCGGGTGAACCGGGCCGTACGCAAGCTCCTGGACAAAGCCCCACCAGCGCTGTGGTGGTCGCTGTCCGGAGATTTCGAGAACATCGCCGAGGCCGCGCCGGAGGTGTTCCTGGATGCCCTAGAGGCCGGGTTGGAAGGCAATGATCCGTCGGTGATGTCGCTGTTCCGCAGCGACGAGGGGATGATTCACCCCACCGAGTACCTCTCGAACCTGCTGTGGTCGCTGGAGATGCTCGCGCGCAGCCCCGACTATCTAATGCGCTCTGCGCTCCTGCTGGCCCGACTGGATGAGGTCGACCCCGGCGGCAAATGGGGCAATCGACCGTTCGCTTCCCTACGCCGAATCTTCGTGATCTGGTCGCCCGAGACCTACGCCAAGCCGGCGCAACGTCTGAAAGTCATTGACCGGATCGTCCGGCAACTTCCCGCAGTCGGTTGGAAACTATTGCTCGCCTTGGCACCGCGGTTCTACGACACCTCGGAGCCGTCGTCCAAACCCAACTGGCGCGACTTCACGCGCGACGAACCTGAGGCTATCACCTGGCCTTCTGTAGCTACGGCCGCCCGTGCCATTGGCGAGCGGCTGCTGAGGGAGGTGGACGTCGACGGCCAGCGCTGGCAGGCCCTTCTGGATCTCTGGCGCAACTTTGACTTGGAATGGCGCGCCGCAGCGGCCAAGCAGCTCGAAGCCCACGCCGGCGGTCTCAATGATCCGGTTGAGATCGAGGCGATGCGCGACAAGCTCCGCACCTTCCTGCAGCACCACCGCGGGCATAAGGATGCTGAGTGGGCCATGGCAGAGACAGACTTGAAACCGCTCGACAACGTGTTCGCCATGCTCCAGCCGACTGGGGTAGAGGATCGGGTTCGCTGGCTGTTCCGGCCGGGAGCCGTTGAACTCCGCCCCGATTTCGACTGGAACAAGCAGCAGGCTGAGCTGGAGGCGCGGCAAACGGAGGCCGCCGAAGTCCTCATGGCGGAGCTGTCTTCAGATCAGCTGTTCACCTTCGCCTCAACGATCACAATGCAGCACGCGCTCGGCGCCGCAATCGCCAATACATCTGTGCCGGAGGCAGTGAAGCGCGAGTTGATGAAGCGGGGCCTATTGGCGGAGCAGCCAGCGGATGTGGACGTCGGCCTGGGTATCCTCCACATACTGAACCTACGAGCCGGTGTGGACGATGACGCCTGGGTGCGGGCCTTGTGGCGCCGGGCGATCGCAGAGAACTGGGGCCAAAGGGCGGAGGTGCGCATCGTCCACTGTCTGTCGCCGACCATGTCCACCTGGGCCGAGATCGAGCAGCGGTCGCCGGACTTGGCTAGGGACTACTGGCGCATCCTTTCAGCCTACCGTATCCCAGACGATGCCGATCCGATCTATGCAGTCGATCACCTTCTGGCGGTTGGACGCACTCGGGAAGCGGTTGGTTGGCTTGGCCAGCATATCAAGATCAAGCCGAACGGTGCGCTCGTCATTCGTGCAATGCACGCTGCCGCGAAGTCGGACGAGCCGGCGAAGGGCAATGACGCTGCTAGGCTTCAACACTCGGTCGGCATCCTTCTCGATTACCTGGAAACGGACCCTGAGGTCAGCGAGCAGGACGTCGTTAGGCTTGAATGGATCTACTTCCAGGTCTTGCGCTACTCGCAACGGCGCCCGCGCACGCTGCACCGAGCTCTGGCGCGCGACCCGGAGTTCTTTGCCTATCTGATCAGGTTAATCTATTTGCCCGCTGCGGACAGCGGGGTTGCTGAGCCCGAAGTCGGGGACGAGGCGAAGGCCCAGAACCTTGCGACCCAAGCCTTTCAGGTGCTGCACGACTGGGCTCATGTCCCCGGCTCTGACGACCAAGGCGTCATCGATACGGTGGCACTCGAGGACTGGGTGAAACGAGCCCGCAAACTCCTGGCCGAAGCGGGACGCGGCGAGATCGGCGACAGCAAGATAGGGGAAATCCTGTCTGCCGCTAAGCGTGAACCGGATCAACCCTGGCCCCCAGAGCCGGTGCGCCAGATCATCGAATTGGCCGGAAGCCGCGCCTTGGAGCGGGGCCTTGAGATTGGTGTCTACAATCGGCGGGGTGTCACCGTTCGCATGCCCCAAGACGGCGGCCGCCAAGAGCGCGCTCTGGCCGAGCGTTACCGTCGCGACGCCGAGGCCCTACGTTTCGATTGGCATCGGACGGCGGCGTGTCTAGACCGTATCGCCGCCACTTATGAAGTGGACGCCACCCGCGAGGACCTCAGCGCGGAGCAGAGGGACTGGCTATGAGCGCTTACGACGTGCATTCACGCGCGACCTGCGAGGCGCGCTGGGCAGCGTCCAGCGTTAGGCCTTGTCCTTCCCTCTTCGTACTTGCTGACGCGACGACCTTAGGACATCACTCCCGAACACGGCCCCTACAGACGGAGCTCCCATGACC
>CAWBBW010000046.1:0-116176 GCA_963787135.1 uncultured Alphaproteobacteria bacterium
TCAACGCAACAAGGTCGTGCGGCGCGAGCAGGGCGACCAATCTTGCAGTGTGGTGGCTCGAACGGGCTTGGGCCATTGCTACAAATCACGCCGGATACCGAAGTCCGTCTATAAATATGCAACCCTGAGACGAATTTGCTGACACTGCAACCATCTGTCGCAGTTGTTGGCCTGTTGATAGCGGGGAAAACTATTTTGTCCTTCCCTCGCTGCTTCCTGTTCGCGGGTGGCTCCGGTCGCCGCGAGACGCACGAACTGCGATTGTGGGGACGGCTCTGCTTTTGGCCATCGTATGACTTCTTTGTCATCGGCCAGGTCTTTGTGTTCGGTTGTTCGGATGGGGCGCGTTGGAAGTGCGGCTCAACGCTTCCGAAAATGCTGCTGCACGGCCTGCTCAATGCAGGAGGCATGCTCGAAACCTACATGGCGCTTCGGGCCTAGCAACCTTGATACGCCCTGGCGCGCTTAAAGGACGGTCAAGTGGACGCGCCGTCTTCTTTCTCGCCCCTCGCAATGATAGTCAGCACATCGTCAGGCAACAGCCGTTGTTGCGCGAGGGCGTCAGACGTCCCCGCCTCAAGCCATCGGTCAACTTCGGCGGGGCGGTCAGAATAACGGACATCGCTTCGGGTGGACAGGTGCGACAACGGCGTTGGCGTCGGTCGTGAGGAAGCCGAAGAGTTGGTGATGGCCATCAAGCGACGCGCTCTTGGGACCGCGGAGCCTGCGCTCTCGATGCGGCAAGCGGCCGCTTCGCTTATCCCACAGCCGACCGAGGCCCAGATTGCTCGGGCCTCGGGTTTGCCCATCCTTAGCAGACGTTCACCAGCTGCTGGCCGATGTAGTTGCCGTAGGCGTCATACATTGGGGAGTAGACGGTGCAGCTATTTCCATAGCCATAGCCCCCGTAGTAGTACGGCGCGGCGAGCAGGGCGCCCGCAGCCAAGCCGCCGACGACGGCCGGGCCGCCCCAGCCGCCCCCGCCATTCCAGCCCCGCCCGCCGCCGTGCCAGCCGCCGCCGCGATGCCAGCCGCCGCCACGGACCCCGCCTCCATGCCAAACCGCAGCTGTCGCCGGTTCAGTCATGGCGAAGATGGACCCCGCAACGCTGAGCGCCGCGATCCCGGCGAACATCGTTTTGGAAATGGTTTTTCGCATTTCGACCTCCTGTCGCTAGCGAGATGCTGAGCCAACGCGAGCCAGCCGCTAACGTTCCCGCCTTCAAGGAGATTTGACTGAGGTTTTGCGCCAGCCTGTTGGGTTTTAGACGCTCCGCCTAAAACAAGGTTGCTCTCAATGATGGTGAGGTCCGAGGCGCTGCCTGTAGGGGCGACGTAATTTCATTGTCAGACAGCAAGGTCTCACCGTAACGAGCCTTAGGCAACAGGAAGGACTTCTCATCCGCGTTGACTGGTCCTTTTAACGGACTGCCGACGCCGCTCGGGGTTGTCGCGGGATGTGCAGCACCCCGTTACAGGTGCGTTTGGCAGGGCGATGGGCAGAGGGAAGACGGCCCCAGGCAAGCTGAGGGCCGTTTTCGTGTCGAGGCGGGAGCAACCGCGCCAGGGCGCCAACCTATCGCGGCGCTAGATTGGCGCGCCGGTCTCCAATCGCGATAGCGCATCTGAAAGGGCGCGCCGATCCGGCTCGTTCGTAGGCCGTCCTAGCTTCGCGTGGGCGTTGATCGCGCGCGTACCTTCGGCCGGACCGACGCGCTTTTCGGTCTTGCAAGCGACAGACGTGCTATGCGGATCCATTGTTCGGACATCCGCGCGCGGCTAGCTTCGCCCTCTCCTCGGCGCGCCATCGCGTAGCCCTGCTGACCACTATCGCGAACCAGCGTATCCGCTTCCGCTGCGATCTGTCTCGCCCTCTCCCGGCGTCCCAACCATGAAAGCATGGAAATGCCCCCGTGCCCGTCCCGGGTGATCCCGGCACACATGACCGTCGTGCGCAACCTTTTGAGTGTCACAAAGCGTGTCGCGAGCTAAAAACAAGACTACAAATTATCGCGTTTCCTAGTCTCCGGCTGAAGGCAGGGAAGGCCTCGGACCGCGCCCGTCGAGCGTCTGTGACGTTTGCATCGCGGTCGACCTTGTGTCTGGCGCGCTCAGACGCGATCAGCGCGACACGGTTCCAGACCCGCGCCATCATAAGAGTATCTGTCTGGCGTTCCCGTCGCTGCGCTTCCACATAACCTCCCGCCGGGAACGCGGATAAGCGCGTCCGCCTCAGCCTCTATTTGTTGAAATCCAGTTGCGTCGCGTCAGAGGCAGACCGGTTCTCCGCTTTCTCCGCTTCCGTAGCGAAAGATTCTGAGGCGGAAGCTTGTCTGACGCTTGCGCAAGCGCTGCTGGTCTCGGCCCGCCTGCGCGTGGCGTCGATGGAGGCCCGTCGATAGGTAGGTCGAAGCGAGCGGGCGCGTGCGATAGGAGGCTTCGAGGAGTGAGGCGCGCAATGCCGTATGAGATTCCCGACAGGGACGCCGCAGCCGCGCCGAAGCGCCTGCCGCACGAGGCGGCGGATCTGGGCTCCTCCAGCCGAACCATGAACGGCGCGGTCCGGACGTTATGCCACATGGCGAGGAGCGCGAACTCGGCCTACCGTTAACTAAACAAGGGCTCGCAGTTCTCCGCGTACTGAAAATTTCGCGCGTTGGCCGCCCATTAATCAAGTGTCGGGGCAATCATGACAAGGCGTTTGGACCCACGCGCCATCGAACACGCCACCGTGGGCGAAACCTCACTGCTCAACGAGATCAAACTGAAATTGGGCCACGCACGAGATTTAGCCGTCGCAGCGGGTGGCTTCGCGATGTTTTACTTTATTGAGATGGCCCTTCTAGAGGCGGAGGAACTGTCGAACAACAAGAAAGCCGCCGCAGAGAAAGCTCTCGCCACGGCGAGGGGCGCGTAGGCGCCTTCCCGCATTCAGTCGATCCGCTCGCTTGTCATAGGCTCGCCCTCCCGTGAACGCACCCCGCTCGCAAGGAGGGCGAGGGACATCGGGATGGACCCCTTGCTGGTCTGGTGGGGGACGCCACAGACAGCGGTCAGCATTCCGCACTCCAACGATAGAGAACAGGCCCGCCCGAACGCGCCCTCTCTCGGTGAGGCGCGATACCCCGCATAGCCGAGGCTCGCGAAGCCGAGCAGCATCATCGCCCAGGTCGAGGATTCGGGCACGCCGCTAACCGCGGCGCGTTCGAGCGCGCGTTGGTCGAAATGGCGTGTCATCGGTTGTCCCCGCGCGCTCCATAAAGACGCGAGGAAGCTCCCAGCCCCCGCGCCGTTCTGGCGATACGTCGATGGTGTCCATCAAGATCGCCCAGCAAAATCGTAATAAAAGACGCGCGGGTCGGCGCGCAGTGAGCGGGATCACGCCTTACTTACCGCTTCGGATCGGTCTAACTCTATGCTTGATGCCGCGAACCCGGGGCGAGCAGGCGTGGGCGCCCTATTTGGCGGTGCTTCAAGTCGGACGCGGACTCGGCCCGCTAGACCACGGGGCGGATGATTTCCGCCACAATTCGCCGATAGGCGTCAGAATGGAAGCGCATTTGGGCTTGTCCCCGGCCCGCACTTCCTATCGGCGGCAGGTCCTTATTAGGCCCCCCGAGGACCTGCCGCTATGGCCGGCTTCATTGCGATTTGGGGGGTTAACATTTTACTGGACACCTCCCCGAAAATTGTTCGAATCAGAGACGCTGCGGGGTGGGCGACCCTCAGGTTAAAATCGCAGTACGGTGGACCTGTCTTCACTGGGCGGCTCAGGCAAGCCGTAGCCTGAGCCGCGCTGGTGTTCGTTGCGGAGAGGCCGCCGATCAATGGCGCGCGTCAAGCCCGTCAGCGCCGCGCTTTCGCCCCGTGCATAGGCCTCAGAGTGTCGAGGTCGACGCAAAAGGCTTTGTCTCGCCCCGCCCTGCCCGCGGGAGATCATGCACTATGATTTCCGCATTGTCCGGGCCGCCCGCCTTCGCTTGAAGCTCCAGCGCATAGGTGTCGGCCTCTTCACGCGTGCGGAACATCCTGGTTCGCCCAGTCCCCAAATTTTTAGTGACCGAGAATTGACCCTTCGAATGGCAAATTATGGCGATTGTGACCATCACACCCTCCGCGTCGTCGAGGTTTCATCTCGCACGGCGGTCTTAAGGCGCGCCTAAAGCCGCAGGAGCAAATCTCCGGATGCTCCTTGATTACCCGAACAGACTTCCCCCCGCGCGCCGTCACCGTGCGTGCTCGACGTCGACGGGCGCGAGTTCATTCCGAGGTCAAAGGTTTCGCCATTGGGCTAGGGCTTGGAGGCCGACGGCGAGCGCTGTCGCTAACGCGGCCCAACGGTTAAGCCGGGCAACCTTCTCGAGGGCGGCGCTCATTTCCTCAAGACCACTGACCTTCCCGCCCCAGCCCGTTCCGAGGTTGGTAGGGATCACGATCCGAGACGCCCAGAACCACAAACCCGCCGCAACCGCTCCGACGACTATCGACGAGTAGGAAAAGAAGCTGTGCATCGTTCATCACCTGGCCGAGCCATGAGCGGGGCCACCCCGGAAGGTAGGAACCAAAACAGTCCGAAACCGTCCGGCGCAATCCGCGTCGAATTTAGGCGTTCTAATGTGCGTAGGAGACCAGGCTCGCCTAAAAAGCGAACATAAACAAGCACTTAAAGGCGGTGTTGGCGGAGACGGAGACCGCCTAACCCCTGTCCAGCATTGTGTACCGCTGTCTTGTAAGACACTGTAAATACAGGCGTTTAATCCACCACTTGTCCACAGCAGTCTATTGACGTCGCCCCGCAGCCATGATTTAAGTTGGGGCAGAAGTTAGGGCAAAGGCGGCGATCATGGCTATCCGGCAACGCAAGCAGAACCTACTGACAGCGCGCGAACTCGCGAGCGCGAAGAAGCCGGGGCGCTATTCCGACGGGAACGGCCTCTATCTCGTGGTTCGACCGGGCGGCTCAAAGCAGTGGGCCTTCATCTACCGGCGCGGGGGCAAGCTGCGCGAAATGGGCTTGGGCTCGACGCTGAAAGGCGTGACGCTGGCAAAGGCGCGCGAACTACGGGACGAGGCGCGGGCGGCGCTAGCGTACGGCTCCGACCCGCTCGATACTCGACGCGAAGCCGAGACGACCATCCCGACGTTCGGCGCCTACGCGCTCGCGCTCGTCGATCGCATCGAGGAGGGCTTTTCCAATCCGAAGCATCGCCAGCAGTGGCGCAATACCCTCACGGAGTACGCAGCGCGGATTTGGAGCAAGCAGATCGACCAAGTGGACACAGCCTGCGTCTTGGCCTGTCTCGCACCGATTTGGCAGACGAAGCCCGAAACCGCGTCACGTGTGCGCGGCCGGATCGAGCGCGTGCTCAATTCCGCGAAGGCAGAGGGCTATCGAACTGGTGAGAACCCGGCCGCATGGCGCGGGCATCTGGATGCGACGCTACCGAAGCCGAGGAAGCTCACCAGGGGCCATCATGCCGCCCTGCCCTACGACGACATGCCCGCGTTCATGGCCGAGCTTCGCCGCCGCCCGGCGCTTGCAGCGCTCGCGCTCGAACTGACGGTTCTGACAGCGACGCGCACGAGCGAAGTGCTGAATGCCGAGTGGCCCGAGTTCGACCTCGACGCGGGCTTGTGGACGATCCCGGCCGCGAGGATGAAGGCCCGCAAGGAGCACCGCGTCGCTCTGTCCGCTCGCGCGCTCGCCATCGTCAAGGAGATCGCCGCCGCTCGAACCTCGAAATTCGTGTTTCCCGGCCAGAAGCCCGGCAAGCCGCTTTCCAACATGTCGATGCTGATGTTGCTTGAGCGCATGGGTCGCGGGGCGCTGACCGCTCACGGTTTCCGATCGTCATTCTCAGATTGGGCCTCCGAAGTCAGCCCGTTCCCGTCCGAGCTTCGCGAGAGCGTTCTCGCCCACACGATCGGCAACAAAGCCGAAGCCGCCTACCGTCGCGGCGATGCGCTCGAAAAGCGCCGGGCGATGATGGAGGCATGGTCGCAATGGTGCGAGCCACGCGCGCCTGCCGACAACGTGACGGTGTTCCGCACCTTGAGCGCATAGACGACGCAGAGACGGGCGGGGATAGGCCGGCCAGCCGACAAGCCGAGACGCACCCTCGGCTTCCCCGCTCTCCTTTCGGTGCAAACGCAGGTGCGCGCGACATGGAAAGCCTTCCCTACATCACCGTCTATGAGGCGGTACGGCTCATCGTTGCAATGTTGCCGGGCGGCGAGCCGTTCCCGCCGACCCTGACGGACGAATGGATCAGGGGCGGATATGCGATGGAGGAGCCCGAAGGATCAAAACTTGTCGCGATCTATCGCGAGGCCGTCGACCTATTGAAACGCGCCGTCAGATCGCCGGACGTGCGGATCACTGGCGTATCGGCCAGCAGACGCGCTGACGGGCGCCGGGAGATCAGGGACGAGGAGCGGGGATTGAGGCTCGAAATGCGGTGGGGCCTATTCAGAGGAGACGCGACCATCGCCCCCGCGTTCCTCGACCCGCTCATATGCGCGGACGCCCTGAAGCGAGAGATTACGGACCTTCTCGACCCGCCGCGCTTTGGTAGCAATGCGTACAAGCAGCGGGCCGTTGATCAGCAACTCACCCGATATGCAGCGGCGCTGGACGACATGGGACCCGAGGAAGCGGTCCGCGTCATCACCAAGCGCGTCGCCCGCGAACACAAGGGCTTGTCCGTTGGCCGATCAATGATCATCGAGCGCCTCGCTGATCTCAAAAAGCGGAGCGCTGACTAGCCGCGCAAACTCGGCAAAAGTCGGCAAAAGTCGGCTGAGACAGGCGGCGAAAACTGTACTTATTAGGAGACCTTCTCGAAGCAGGAAGGTCACCAGTGCAGCCCCAAGTCAATCCCCCGAAAGCGCGTCGCGTTTTAGACGCCTGCGCCGCGATCGGCATTTCCCGAGCGAAACTCTACCGCCTCCACCAGCACGGCAAGGTCAAATTCACCAAAATCGGCGGAAGGACGCTGATTTCCGAAGCTGAACTCGATCGCCTAGTGCGCGAGGGCGAGGAGGCGTGACACCCGAGGGGGCGTCCGGAGCCGCGCTTGATTGCGAGCGCGACCCCGGAGCTTCTGATCATCGGTCGGGCGGCCGGTGCGAAGCTACGCCTACAGCAGCCATAGCGCGACAGCACCGCACCATGTGTGACTGCGCGCTCGCCTATGCCCGGCTCGGCATGGCCGTCTTTCCCGTCTGGCCCGGCGAGAGCAAAAATCCACTCACCGCTCACGGTTTCAAGAACGCGTCGACTGACGAAGCGACCATCCGCGCGTGGTGGAAGCGATGGCCCTTTGCCGAGATCGCATGGGCCGTGTCGCATGAGTTCGTTGTCGTCGACCTTGACGAAAAGCACGGCCACCACGGCCTCGACGATTTCCTCGTGCGCGAGGGCGTCCATCCCTTCGACGTCGACACGCCCATTGCCACCAGCCCGAGCGGCGGCGCGCATCTGTACTTCGCGACCTGCGGCGAGAAGTTCCAGAACAAGACCAACATCGCGGGGACGGGGATCGACCTTCGCACGATCGGCGGCTACGTCGTCACGCCCGCGTCGAACAACGGCCGCAAGTGGCTGAAGACCCTCGAATGGCCGGTTCTCCCGGTTCCCGCATGGGTTCCGCGCGCGTCGGTTTCCGAGCCCCATGAGGTCGGGGAAGCCTCCGAGTTCAAGGGCACCACGTCCTACTCGACGGCGGCGCTCCGGATGGCGGTGCGATCCATCCGCTCAGCCCCCTGCGGGTCGCAGGAAGCCACGCTGAACCGCGAATGCTTCTGCATCGGATCGCTCGTCGGGGCAGGGCAACTCGACGCCGAAACGGCGCTCAAGGCCCTCCTGTCCGCCGCGGAGGCAATGGTCGCCCATACCTCACCTTGGGGAGACCTTACACCGAAAGTCGCCCGTATTTTCAAGCAGGGCAGGGCGAAGCCGCGCAAGCTCAAGGAACAGCAGTCGTGAACGCCATGTCTTCTGCCCCAAAGGTTCTGTACCCGCATCAGCAGCGCGCGCTCGACGAGATCAAGCAAGCAATCGCGGACGGCAAGAAACGGATCATAGTTCAGGCACCGACCGGCTTCGGCAAGACGCTGACCGCTGCGTGGTTGATCCGCGAATACATCGAAACAGGCGGCCGTATCATTTTCACGGTGCCGTTTCTGTCGCTGATCAAGCAGACCGTAGAGGCGCTATGGGCGGAAGGGTTTCGAGGCTGCGTCGGCGTGATCCAGGGGAAACACCGTCTCACCAACCCCATGATGCCGATACAGGTTTGCTCTGTGGAGACGCTTCGGCGACGGGACATCCCCCGCGCCGCGCTTGTCGTCGTCGACGAGGCGCACCGTCAGTTCGAGTTCGTGCAAGACGAGTGGATGGCCGATCCGGAGTGGGCGAACACGCCGTTCATCGGGTTGTCGGCGACGCCGTGGAGCGTCGGGCTCGGGAAACACTGGAAAGACTTGATCATCGCCTCGACGACGCGGGAGTTAATCGACCTCAAGTTTCTGTCGGATTTCGTCGTCTATGCGCCAAGTCAGCCCGACCTGACCGGCATCAAGACCATCGCCGGAGACTACCACGAGGGCCAACTCGCCAAGAGGATCGACCAGCCGAAGCTAGTCGGCGACGTGATCGAGACATGGATCAAGCGCGGCGAGAACCGCCCGACGCTCTGCTACGGCATCAACCGCGCCCACGCGGAACACCTTCAACAAAGGTTCGTCGAGCGCGGTATCGCCGCCGAATACATGGACGGCTTCACCGAGCGTGATGATCGTGAACGCACATTCGACAGGTTTCGATCCGGCGAAACGAAGATCATCTGCAACGTAGGCGTGCTTACGACTGGCGTAGACCTGCCGTTGACCTCATGCATTATTGACGCAAGGCCGACGAAATCGGAAAGGCTCTATGTCCAGACGATTGGGCGTGGCTTGAGGACTTCGCCGGGCAAAGATAAGTGCATCGTCCTCGATCACGGCGGAAACGCCTTACGCCTCGGGCTGGTAACCGATATCCACTACGACAAGCTGGACGACGGGAAACACGGCGCCGCCGGGGATGCGCCTGAGCCTCCGGAGCGAGGCATCCCGTTGCCTCGTGCTTGCGAGAAATGCGCGGCCGTCCTGCCGGCGAAGTCGATCACGTGCACCGAATGCGGACATGTCAGGGAGGCGAAATCACAGGTCGTCCACGCGGACGGCGAACTCGTCGAATACGGATCGGGCGAGCATGAGGCATGGGTTGCGACCATCGCCGACCAGACCGCCTTCTATTGCGAGTTGATGTGGATCGTCGGCGATCGTGGACACAAGGAGGGATGGGCGGCTCACAAGTTCAAGGAGCGGTTCGGCCATTTCCCCCCGTGGGGCTGGCGCAGCCTTCCGTCCCGCGAGCCGAGCCTTGCCACGAAGAACTGGATCAGGTCGCGCAATATCGCCTGGGTAAAGGGGAGGGCGGCTCGTGGCTAAGGGCATGAACGGCGGGACAGACCGCTTCTTCAAGCTGCACCACTACATGCTCAAGAGCGAGGAGTGGCAGGCGATGTCCGCCGGCGCGAGCCGTGTCTACATCCAACTTGGTTCTCGCTACAACGGGAGCAACAACGGGACGCTGGCGATGTCCGCGCGGGACGCCGCTAAAGAGTGCCGGCTCAACAAGGACACGGCGGCGAACGCCTTCAAGGAGCTTATCGAGCGCGGTTTCATCGTGGAGACGCGCCACGGGAGCCTGAGCCGCAAGACCCGCATCGCCAGCGAGTGGAGGCTGACAGCATTTCAGTGCGACCTGACCGGCGCACCCGCGTCGAACCTGTTCATGGAGCGGGGCGCACAAGCGCGTGACAGCCGCATGGCGCGAGCCCGGCCGCAGGCAAAGCTGCACGTGGTTCAGGCAGCCGAATAACACAAATTAGTGGCGTCAAATTCCTGGGCCTGTCCGAAACGAAGGACAGTCCTGTCCGAAACGAGGGACAGTCCTGTCCGGTTTTAGGGGACAGCCTGTCCTAAACGAGGGACAGTCGAGGGGGTTCGCCTGTCCGGTTTTAGGGGACACATATAGATGTCTACCATCTCCCCCCAAGGGAGAGGGGTCTATTCTTAACCCCGCCGAGCCCAGCCAGCCGACGCCGGACCCGGACGAACCGAAGCCCAGCGGAGCCCAGGGCGATGGTCGCTCTTGACGACGTCGCCGTCGCACTGACCGGCGAGCCGTCGTGCTGATAGGACGTTGCAGGCCAGCGCGGTATCTTGATACCACACGCGCACGCGCGAGCGCCCTGGGCTGACAGGGAACACGTGTCCTATCCGCGCGCCGTCCGGCCTCCGAACATTTCGCGCGGCGCTGTCAGATCGCCGCGGTCAGCGATTTCCTGGCAGCGCTGCCCCCGTTGACGTGTGGTAGACTTCCGGTGCGAAAGTTCTGCCGATCAGACCTTGACCTCTTTGGGGCTCCGTCATGAAGGCGATGATGGCTGCGGCGGTTGGTCTGTTGCTCGCTGCGACGCCTGCGGGTGCCATGACCGGGCAAGAGTTCCTACAAGTGTACGACGACAGTCCCCTGGTGGAGGAGCCTGCCGTTATGAAGCCACTCGTGCGCCAGTTTGTCAGCGAGGGCTACCATAACGTTCCCGGCTGGGCTTACCTTGGCGAAATGACGCACGCGCTGATCCTCGAAAAGGGTTACCGCGACAAAGACATTGCCGAGATCGCGAGGGAGGCGGCGATCGCAAATGGCATGTCCAAATGAGGATGACCTTGGCGTCTGTGTCGTCGACCGTCACATCGCGATCATCTTGGCGATGGCCGGTAGCTGCAAGGCCGGCTGCTGGCTGCCGGCTCGCATAGGCGTGGCGGACACCGCCTCCGCCGACACATATGCCTAACATATTGAAATAACTGGACTACGCGTGCAAAAACAGCGACTTGCCCCAACGTTTGCCCCAATCAGAAGGCGATGATCGCCTCGACATGCCGCTCCGACGCCCGCCCAGATGACCAGGGGAACGCCGCGAAGATGGTCGCCTCGATATGCTGGCCGCTCGTCACCCTCCGTGCTCGCCGGCCCTCCCCGCCGCCAGCCGCCACGCCCCGATCGCAGAAATCGCACCCTCCCACCGGCCTTCAATCGGCAGCTATAACGACCAGCGGGAGTAAAATTGAAGGTCTGGCGCGGCCCTCGTCCTCTGCCCGCGAGCTAGACCACTTCCAAACACCCCCCTGTCAGATTTTTTCATCAGCCTCAGAAACCTTTCGTACAATGCTGTCGGAATAAAATGGCCGCTAGGCGTGTTCACAATTGGGTGCAGAGCTTCGCCCGCGCTTGGCGGCCCCTCGGCGGCCCGGATTTCGGCATTTCCATCCGGGCCGCCTTGCGCGCGTTGCGCGCTGAAACTTCAGTCACAGGACTGAAAAGTTCGGCGGGTGAGCGTCTGCTCCTCCGCCCTCTCCGCCCCGATCCTTTTACGTGTCCCGCCGGTGCGTTGGCGGCCCCTAGCTTTGCCTGCATGTGTGCAACGCACCGACCTACGGAGCCTGCTTTTGCCTCGTTTGCGTCCCCGTCCTGAGCCGTCCGACCACCCGACGAATAGTATGGGTGCGGTGGAGCTTGTGAAGCGCGCGAAATCGCGTGGTCGTGATCCGGTCGACACTGAGGGGATGATCCCGTTCACGCGGCGCTATGTGGACGGGCCCCGCGAGATTTCGCGTCGTCAGGCTGCGGCTATCCGTCTCGCCGTATGGGGCGGGTTCGTTGACGTGCTCGATCCTGTCCCGCTGGCGGACGCCTGCCAGCGCGTAGGGCTCCAAAGGCGATCGGCGAAGCGCTTGCTTCAATCCTCGGTCTTTGTCGCCGCGCTTGCGGAGGCCCAAGCCGAGCGCCTTGCCCAAGAGGCCGCCCGCGCTCCGTCCTTGCCTCTCGCGGTCAACCCCCCTGTCATCACCCCGCCGCCTGCCGGCGAGGCTCCTGAGCCCGCCCCCGCCGGCTCCGAGCGCGACCCGGCTGAGACATTCCCGATGGTCCGGCTCCCTGCGACCGATGAGCGCCACGGCAGCCTTGCCCGCCCGCCCGCCGGCTATGTCGCGCCGGCCGCCCCCGTCGACGGCAAAATTCTCAAGAGCGGCGTCGTCGAGTTCGATCTTCGCAAGCATCGCGAGCGCTACCCGTTCGCCGGCGACGTCGCCACCCAGCGTTCAACCATCATCCCGCGTTCCCCCCGCCGTTCACTGAGGAAGGTCTGACAATGGCAAAAGTTCTCCACACCGACGAAGCCGCCATCAACCGCGCCTCCCTCGCAAGGTGGGACGAGGTTTACGCCCTGCTCGTCGACTATCAAGGCCGTGCGCAGTGGGCGGTGGCGCACCTGAACCCCGAGGTCACCCCGCGTCGCCTGCGCCGCTTCCGCCTGCTCGATCGCCTTCAAGGCAAGTGGACCGATTTGGACGGCAACGCATCTGGCCCCGATGTCATTTCGCTCGTGGCGTTCTTGGCCGACGTCGATCGCCTGACCGCGACCGCCTTTCTCGCCGAGCTCGTCGCCGAAAGGGCCGCCGCGTGAAGCCCGCCGCGCACATGCCCGGCGACTTCGCTCACACGCCCGCCTATCTCGCCAAGAAAGTCGAGGTCCGCGCCGACGCGCAAGCGGCTTTACTTCGCCCAATCCGGTCCTACGATGAATTGCGCCGCGCCATCGACGCGCGGCGTAAGATGTTGGGCCTCACGATGCTCGAACTCGACGAAAAGTCCGGCTGTCAGCAAGGCTATTCAGCCAAGTTGATAGCAGGCGTAAAGCACTTTGGTCCCGGTTCTCTGGAATGGATAACTGGAGCCTTAGGTATAGACCTTATAATCATCGAACGCAGATCAACAGGAGACTAACAGTGAACAAGAAATCAAACGTTCCCGGCAACGAACCGACGCACGGCGGCTCCAAGCTCATCGCGGGGACCCTCCGCCTCAAAATGAAGAAGGACGACGCGAGTGTGGTTATTCCGCACGGCAAAGCCTCGACCCAGGCGTCCGGCGCGCAGAAAGCCCGCCCCGTCAATAAGTAGCCCGGCCGGCGTCTCTGACGGGCGCCGCAACCGATAAACCGCAAGGGAACAGATCATGGCAGCCGGCAGTCTCAGCGTCACCATCACCCTCCCCTCCTTGAACGGAGCGGGAGGGACCCCAGCCAACACGCTGGGCGCGTCCGCGGCGATCGCCCGCGAGTTACTTCAACAGGTCGGCCAAGCAATCCACTCGGCCCACACAGCGGCCGGGACGGTTTACTTCCCAGCCGGGACGTCCGTGGGAACGTGGACCTTCACGGCGGCAACTTGAAATGATCCTGAACGCCCCGGCCATCCCTTCCTATGTGCGGCTCCTGCCGCCGCCGCCGCCGCCGTTGCTGTTCGAGATCGTGCGGCCGCGCAAGACGCGAACCGGCAATCTGATCGGCATCGTGAAGGCTCCCATGACAGGGGACCGCCGGTGACAGCGCTCGACGCCAAGGCGCTCGAAATGGCCCGCCTTATGGCCGAAGGCTCGGAGTTCGACGAAACTGTTGACGGGAAGCCCGTTGCGGCGGGCTGGCCGATGACGCTGGCGCAAGCGGCTCGGCTTCTCGGCGTGCCGCTGCGCAAGGCCCGCGAGTTGGCCGATAGCCCGATCTTTGCGGCCGAATTGGACCGGCTGCTCAAGGCTCGCCGCGCGAGCGAGAAGGCGCGCAACTTGAACGTCGCGATCGAGATCAGGGACGATCGGGGCGAGGGCCTCGCGGCCGACCGCACCGTGCGGCTCAAGGCAATCTCCACGATCGAAGGCGTCGAGAACAAGGGCGTAACCGTCAACGTCAACTCGAACAACCAAACGCTGAACGTCCAGCCGGGATACATCATCCGGTTGCCAGCAAAGCGCGACGCCGCGCTCGAGGCTCCCCCCATGCGCACGATCGACCATGAGGCCGCTGACATGGTGGCCGTGTCAGCCCGTGACAGCGGGGAAATCTGACAGTGGCTCCCGCGAAGCTTCCCACCTGCCCGCAATGCGGCAAGCGGTTCGCGCCGTGGCGCGCAAAAGCGTACTGCTCTGAGCCCTGTCGAAAGAAGGCCCAGAACGTCCGTCTTGGATACGTTAGGCGGGATGAGGCTACCCATGTAGCCGCCTCGCCAAATCCTGAAACTTTAGCCCAGCAAAACCGGGCGTCTCCGAGGACGTTTAGGCGGGATGAGGGGTTCGAGTGGACGGCCTGCAACGAGGTCACGCGAAAACTCACGCGCGCCGGATCTCCGAACGCGGTCGGCTGGGCGATGCTCATCGATGGTCACGGATGGTTCGGGCGCATCGGGAGGGACTTCTCATTCGGCCCGGCGACGCAGTCTCGCGCCAAGTCGGCTGTCGAGGCGCGCTTGCTGGGCGAGCCGTTCGACAAGGTCGACGATGAGCGCTCATGGTCGGGAACGTGCTGGCGCCTGCTATCCGGGTCCGAGCCACACACTGACGCCGTCCGCGAGGCGGCCTAACCCACGGAGTACCTGCCCCGATGACTGACCAGCCCGACTACACGGCGACCCTTCCCGCAGAATTTGCGCATCTGAAAATCGACGAGAAAGACCCCCGCTATGTCGCCGCGAAGGAGTTCGCCCGCGCCAACAATTTCACGCAGGAAACCTTCACACAGCTTCTCGGCGTCGAGGCCCGTGGGATGTTGGCGAAGCAAGCCCCAGCGGCTCCCGCAGCGCCGCCCCGGCCGGCTGTCCCCACGAAGCCGTACAGCCAACTTTCTTTCGCGGAGAAGCTCGCGATCGGCGAGGCGCGCAAGAGCGGCGGCCGGTAGCACCGGATCGGTGCCCGAGAGAGCCGATAAGGGCTTTCTCTTTTTTCGAAAATCAGACTATGCATGGCATTCGTCGTCTATGCAGTTTCCCTCACGATGGTGAGTGGAACCGAAGTGAAGCACTCCCGGGGTTGGGGGAGAGCCTTGGGTGTTCGGGATGAAGCCATAGGGGTCGCCCGTGATGTGGATGACCCAGCAGAATTTAGTAATATGCTTCTTAGTCCTTGGGAAAACGTCATTGTATTCGACCCATCCCCACAGATAAATGAACCGTCGGCCGTTTTGGCACTCCACGATATCTTGGGGAGAGATAAAGCGACCAAGTGGCGCAAGCCCTCCTTGGAGTTCAAATTTGGGGGGAATAGTTCCAGTGATTACGTTGGCCTCTACTGCGGTGAAATCGAACCCATCCGGAAGTCGGCTGTCGAGGATTTCGCAATTAACGTAGGTCCTCATTCCTCTTGTTGGGGTGTCTCCACTATTGCGCAGCACGGGTCTGAACTGCCAAGCATACACACCGGTGATTTCGTCCTTGGTCCAAGTCTGGTTGAAGGTTGTAACGAAAACAAAGGCTTTCTTGTCAGCTATCAGCGCTTCCCGGGTGAGTTGAGCTTGACGACTTGTTGCCATCCACAATGTTCCGGTGAATGCGGCGATGAGGAGTGTAGCGATGGCGGTGATGGCCGCATTCTCACGACGTATGTATCTAGCGGTGCACCGGGAAGCGATGACGCGGCGGACGATGAATTGGGACAGACGTTCCGGATGCTCTGGGGCGCTTGTTTCTGCATATTGTTTGGCTTGGCACTCTTGAAATTTAGATGAAAATTCTCTGGCCCCAATCAATAGCGTTGTCGCCACGACAAATAGCGCAAACGCTATCAGAACTTCATATTTGTTCAGCATCCTTTGATCGCCGTCCCAAAGATATCTGCGTTCTCGCGGGTTGTTGTAGCGGAATTGGAACTCAGCGACCATCCGCCTATCGTAGGAAGCCCCTGTGGTCAGCCACTCGACCAGGGCGCGGCGGATGACACGCGCGCGATAGTCCCTCCGGGTCGCAGCCGCGTCGATCGCAGCCGTCGGGTCAGGCGGCTGCGCGTCATAGTATATCAGACAGCGCCGCTCTGGCATCCCTCGCCACCAGCCAGTCTGTCACGCTCAGCCGCTCGGACACGGCGGATCAGGATTGCGAGAGCCACAAAAATGGGCCAATCTACACCCGGTTCCGGATAAGGGGGTTCTATGATGAAGCGCATTCTGGCGGGCGCGACAGCGCTTGCGTTCGTCCTCGGTGCGTCGGCGGTCGAGGCCAGCGTGGTTCCCGGCTCGATCTTCGGCGGACCAGCGACAGACTTCGAGGGGTCCGACGCCTATGGCAATGAGTGGAATTGGGAGGTTCGGGCGATTTTGCCCGGTATGCCGGCCTTCTGGGTGGACGGGACAGAAACAGTGGGCTTCCCCTACACGGGGAGCCCCAACGCGACAGATTTCGAGATCGTGTTCCCGGGTCTGGCCGTCGTCGGAAGCGCGATCCAAGCTGGGTCATTCTGCGCAGAAGTGAATGTCACCCCGTTCGGCGCCGACTGCGATTATTGGAACTCCTCGATCTCGGGCGACCAAGTTACTTTCACGGCGCCGGCCGGAACGTCGCTGACTTCCGGACAGCCTTACGCCATCGAGATCGTGTTCACAAACCAATACGCCGCGGGCTCGGGCTTCCATGCGTATTTCACATCCGGCGTGCCGGAGCCGTCGACCTGGGCAATGATGGCGCTTGGCTTCGCGAGCCTCGGCTACGCGGGGTATCGCCGGGCAAAGGGGAACGCCGCCCTCGTAGCCTGACAGCGCGACTAGCCCGAACGACGTGAAGCCCGTCGTCATAGCGGCGGGGTTTTTCTTTTGCCCCGCGCCCAAGGCCGCGATGTGTGGGCGTTCTAATGGAGCGGGAAAAGCCAAGCGAGAACCGTGACGACGACGGCGATGATGGCCGCGATAGCGGCGATCCAAGCGGCCATTTGTGTGTTGGCTTGGGCAGCTTTGTTGCGCAAGCGCTCTGCGTCGTCCAGTTCAGCCAACCACTGAGCGGCGGCGGGGACGAGATTTGACGGCAAGTTGCCCGGGTAGAGAATGCGAACCTTCCCGGCCCCTATCTCCTCTAGACGCCGCCGTGCTTCTTCTGGGTCCATCGTGTCCCTCTCAGCCCACCCACCGGGACCATATGCTCATCGTCGCTGCGGTGCAGGGATCATTGATAAGACGGGCTCGTGCAGTGCCAAACAGCCCCGTCGTGGTCGGAAACGCCATAAGGGGCCCCCGTCACCGAGGGAAGGTATAATTGCCCAAGGCGGGCATCAGAATAATCGCCCGAATACTCGGTCTTAGACCATCGTATCATGCCAACCTCCACTTCAATACCGGGGTTGCCGAACTGATCAGTGCTTTGCTGTTGGTCTACGTAGTAACTCAAAATCTTGTGCGCGACGGGAGCGCTACCGGGAATTTCAATTGTCACTGTTCCAGCATCAACATCTACGCTTTCCCTGTCGATCACGCGGGTTGTTCGGTTCTCACATTCAACTGAAAAGCTATCAGCGGCCTTTAGGGTATTAGTTCGCTGCTGCCGTGGACTGTCGTATCGGAAGAATTTTGCCTGAGCGGCGCTCGAAAGCAATTGGAGCAACGCGAAAGCCACTAGCAGTTTCATTATTCCTGTCATTGTCTCAAAGCCTTCAGGACACCTGTCGCGCCGGCAAAGGGCTAATCTTATATCACGAAAAGCGCGCGTGCGAAACTCTCGGGTTAGCCCACCAAACGCCGCCACCACGGCCTAGCGCGCTCTGGCCGTCTCGATCTCGACGAGCCGCAGGATCGCGTCGCTGTAGCTCTCGCCGGGGCACGCATGGTCGCGAGCCGATCGACCATCGCATCCTCAAGCCAAATCCAGCGTTCGCCCTTCGTGTCGACCTCTGGCTCGAAGCCCACCGAACCAAGCGGGAGCGTGGCGGAGATCGCATCGAACGCGGCGGTCGTGATCGAGATGCGGATCATGGAGCGCTGAAATAGGAACCGCTCAAGGCTCACCGTTCCAACTTTATCGCGGCGTCGATGATCGGATTGAGATGCCGGAGAGCGTTTTCGGCAAGCTCCCGCATAAGCCTCAACTGGCCCTCAATGTTATCGTAAAAGATCGCCATTTCCCCCTTGCGGAACTCTTTCCTTGCGTACTGTACCGCTTTCTGGTCGAGGAAAGCGTCGAAGTACCTCGTGTGGAAGTCGAGTTGAGCAACATCTCCCGACCCCGCATACAGGTAGTGCAAATCAGACAGCACGCTTTTGATGTCGGCAACTACGTAGAGCTTCAATTGCTCGGTAAGGTCCCGGTTTGGCGGTGGCATCGTCGGTTGGTTGTGCTTACGCAGGTGGTCGAACAGTTCCGACGTTGCCTGAACCCGTGCCTTAACCTCGGCCAGCCAGCCCGATAGCCTCAAAGCGACAACCTCCGCGCGGTTGGCCCGATCGCGCTCTCTCTGCTCGTCTGCCTTTCGTTCCGATTTCTGCGCGGCTTCGATTTCGCGGTCAGCTGATCTGATCGTCACCCCGATTGTTCCCAGCGCCGCCAGCACCGCGAGGACACCCGCAATTAGGGTCTGCCAGTCATAGAGAAACTGATCCACTCTCGAGTGCCCTATCCAGACCTCCATCGGCATGGCTAGCCACTCCCCAGCGGCGGCCACCACGGCACCTTGGCTGTTTCCGCGGGGCGCTTCTCGCCTTTAGGTCCGGTGGGCATAGCACGCTAATCCTTGCAGTCGGCCGACGTGACACGAACCAGCGGCTGCGAGCCTTTTCGATCGACTTCTCCTTGGTCATACTTCCGCGATGCAGCATCCCAAATTGCAGCCCACCCACAATCCCGAATTGCTTCGTGTGACGCGGACACTGTCACGCGCTCATCTCCGGTACCCGTAGCGAGGACGTTCTGTCCGGTTAGATTATCCAAAGGCTCTTGCCCTGCGTTGTTTAACGGCATTGTCCAAAGCCTCCTGCTTCCCGGTAAGCATACCACGGGACGTCCGGGCGCCGCGAGGCGCGTGAGCCGGTCTGGCGATCTTCGCCAATGCACAAGAAAAAAGCGCGCGGGGATGTTTGGGATGGAAAATCGCGTGGGAGCAAGGCGGCCCAGACGCGGGTGTGTCTGGACCGCCAAGGGGCACTCGACCCACGGATTGGCTGTTCGCTAACCCGCCGTGGGGCCCGGCCCGCCTTATGCTTAATTCGCCAACAAAAGTTCTGTCATGAAAAATCGCGCGTGAAAGTGTGAGGGAGGGATGTTAGAAATCAATCTTGGATTTTTGCTATTTCTTGGTCGGCCGTTCTGCGAGAAACCCATGCGCAGACGAGCGCCAAGCCGATAATCCACAGAGGGAGGACAGCTTCCACTACTTCTAGGGAGCTTGGCCGAGACCCACCGGCTAGCCAAACATCGATGGGGTGAAAATATTCCGTCGCCTTAGGTAGGGACCAGAGCGGGACAAGAACCCCAGTCAAGCTGAGGCCGACGGAAAGATTGTTAAACCAGAGCGCCCGGAGCTTGATACGTTCGTTGACAGCCGCTTTGCCCATTGGCCCCTCCTCGCCGCGCAGGCCGACGACAGGCCCAAATTTCAGAAGGGTCAACAAAATATTGGTGAACATCGCACGGAGGCCGTCAAGATCGTCGGCCCGGCCCGGCGCGCTTTCGCTGCCTCACGCGGACCCGAAGTGCGCGCAGGAATTGCGCCGCCCCTACCAGGAGGGCCGCCAAGTCCCTCATCAAGTCGCCAAGCGTGTGCCAATCCATCTCAACCTCCAGTTGGTTGGGGATGGAAGCTTAAGATCGGAGCATTAACGAAAAATTATCTTATTTGTGGTTGAGCCCAAAAATCTCGAACGAAAAAATCGCGCCTGAGGTTGTGGAGAGATCGCGGCCTCGCTAGCGCGCTCAAATTAGGGCAAATGTTGGGGCAAGCCGTTGCCTGTCTAGAATTAGCGGTGCAATATCAATCACTTATGTGCTGGCGCTGGCGGAGACGGAGGGATTCGAACCCTCGATAGGGCTTTACAACCCTATAACGGTTTAGCAAACCGCCGCCTTCAGCCTCTCGGCCACGTCTCCGGCTGCGCAGGGCGCGGCCGAGATATGCCCGACGGCCCCGCCTATTGCAAGCGCTCCTCCCGAAAGCTCAACGGGCGCGCTGACCGAATAGGATCTTGCGAGCCTCCTCGTCTTTCGCGAGGTCGCGCTGCTGCCGGCCAGGGATATCGAGCGCGAGCCCCCGCTGAACCGCCGGCCGCGCGAGCAGCGTATCGAGCCAGCGCGCAAGATGTGGGAAGTCGGTGATCTCCTGTCCGTAGCGCTTCCAGCCCCTGGTCCACCCGACGCAGGCCATATCGGCAATCGAATAGGGACCGGCCAAATACTCGTGATCGACGAGGCGATGGTTCATCACGCCGAAGAGCCGATTCACCTCATTGGTGTAGCGGTCGATCGCATAAGGTATCTTCTCGCTCGCGTAGATGCGGAAATGATTCGCCTGACCCGCCATCGGGCCCAGACCGCCCATCTGCCAGAACAGCCACTCGCTGACCGCCACTTGTTCCCGCGGCGTCTCGCCGCCGAAACGCCCCGTCTTGTTCGCGAGATACTGCAGGATTGCGCCTGACTCAAACACTGAAATAGGCTTGCCGTCCGGCCCGTCCGGATCGACGATCGCCGGCATGCGGTTGTTGGGTGAGATTGCGAGAAAGGCCGGTTCGAACTGCTGGCCTGCGCTGATATCGACGCCGCGCACTGAGTAAGGCAGGCCGCACTCTTCCAGCATGATGGATATTTTCCATCCGTTGGGAGTGGGCCAATAATAAAGGTCAATGGAGTTGTCGGACTGGGTCATGCGCCGCTCGCTTCGCCGGCGGCGTCGCCGTTTGATCCAAGATCGATCCTCAACGACAGCGCCAGACGCTGTGATCAAAGGATGCGCCCAAGCGCAGCGTCTTGGCAAGCGGACCTCGGCAGGGCACGCGCACACGCACCGACCTCAGCCGCTGCGCGACCCCTCCCGGTAAGTCATCATTCACTGCTGCGGCGCTCTTACAGGAAACGCAACAGCTACGGGTGCAACGGCCGATCAGGCTCGGTTCGTCCGCCGGAGCCGAGCCTGATCAACCGGTGCGCAAGCGCGCAAAACGATCACATCTGCGGCGGCATCTCGGAGGACGGCGGGGGAGCCGGAGCCTTCTTGCGCTTAGCAGGAGCACGCTTGGCGGCAGATTTTTTCGCGCCGGCTTTCTTCTTCGCTGCGGACTTCTTTCCGGCGGACTTCTTCGCAGCGCCCTTCTTTACCGCGCCTTTGCGCACAGCCTTCTTCGCGACAACCTTACGCGCACTCTTCTTCGCAGCAACCTTTTTTGCGGGCTTTTTCTTGGCGGCGGATTTCTTCGCCGTCTTCTTAGCAGCAGCTTTCGCCATGTGTTGCGTCCCTCTCATTCGCCTGCTTTGCGCGCGAATTCTTCGCGCGTTGCAGCAGCGCGAGTGAAGGTACATTCGTTTTGATTCCGCGCAAGAGTTCGTCGTCCGCAAAACAGCTCCGCGACAAGATGACTATCGAATTATCGCGCGCGCGTCGGCATCGCTGCGCGGTCTTCCGGCAAAGCAAGCCAACGCCGCGAGCGTAGTACGACGTCGTCACTCACTCCTATCGCCGACGCCTCTGCGCGTTGCTTTGACGAGGTTGCGCCTTCTCTAAGTCGCCTTGATTTTCAGGCATCTCCGAGGATCGAAGCGTATTGAGCGAAAGCATGGCAGCACGCCTCGGAGTCGGCGCGCGACGAGCGAATCTTCACAGAGTCGCCCAATCATGCGAACGCACGGACGTGTCAAATCGAAACGGCGCGCGAGCGGATCGCAATCGAATTTTTCTTGGGACAAGTCGTCGCATTTTCGTTGCGACACCGCGAATCTGCAACGACTCACCCGCACAAGGCCTTGCGAATCAGCTGATTCGCCAACAGCGAATCAGTGAGACTCAAATGCCGAGCCTTCGCTTCAGCACGTCGCTGACGGCCTGAGGATTGGCCTTGCCGCCCGTAGACTTCATCACCTGACCGACGAACCAGCCTAACATCCCGGGCTTCGATTTCGCCTGTTCGGCCTTGTCGGTGTTGGCTGCGATAACGGCGTCGACGGCGCGGTCGATCACGCCGATGTCAGTCATCTGCTCAAGACCGCGGTCCCGAACGAGGGTCCGCAGATCGACAGTCCCTACTTCGGCGATACGGATCGTCAAGACGTCCTTGGCGATCTTGCCCGAGATCGTACCGTCGCTGATCAGGTCGACAAGTTCTGCAACATTGGCCGAGCTTATGTTCGCGCGACTGATGGGAACGTTCTGGGCGTTCGCGTGAGCCGAAACATCGCCCATAATCCAGTTCGCCACCGCCTTCGCGTCCCGCTTCCCGGCGCGGTGATTGACCGCAGTCTCGAAAAAGTCGGCCGTCTCGCGTTCCGCGACCAGGATCGAGGCGTCATAGGGGGAGAGGCTGTAATCGGCCATAAAGCGCGCCTTCTTGACGTCCGGCAACTCTGGCAAAGCCGCGGCGAGCGCGTCGACGTACTCCGGATCGAGCTCAAGCGGCAGCAGATCGGGATCGGGAAAATAGCGGTAGTCATGCGCTTCCTCCTTGGAGCGCATCGAGCGGGTTTCGCCGCGCGCGGGGTCGAACAGCCGCGTCTCCTGCTCGATCGTTCCACCGTCCTCGATGATCGCGATTTGCCGGCGCGCCTCCGTCTCTATGGCCTGACCGATGAAACGAATCGAATTGACGTTCTTGATTTCGCACCGCGTGCCGAGCGCAGTTCCCGGGCGGCGGACGGAGACGTTGACGTCCGCCCGCAAGTTGCCCTTTTCCATGTCGCCGTCGCACGAGCCGATGTAACGCAGGATCGTGCGCAGCTTGCTGACGTAGGCTTTGGCCTCGTCGGCCGACCGCATGTCGGGTTTGGAGACGATTTCCATCAGCGCGACGCCGGATCGGTTGAGGTCGACGAAGCTCATCGTCGGGGACTGGTCATGCAGCGACTTTCCAGCGTCCTGCTCGAGATGGAGCCTCTCGATGCCGACCCTGATGGAATGCTCGGGCGTCAGATCGACCTGAATCTCGCCCTCGCCCACTATCGGGCTCTTGTATTGCGAGATTTGATAGCCCTGCGGCAGATCAGGATAGAAGTAGTTCTTACGGTCGAACACCGAGCGACGATTGATCTTCGCTTTGAGTCCGAGGCCGGTTCGAACCGCCTGCGCCACGCATTCGCGATTGATGACCGGGAGCATCCCCGGCATCGCCGCATCAACCAGCGAGACATGCGAGTTGGGCTCGCCGCCGAAGACCGTCGAGGCTCCGGAAAACAGCTTCGCTCGCGACGTCACCTGAGCGTGAACCTCAAGTCCGACGACCACTTCCCAATCGCCCGTCGCGCCCTTTACGAGTTTTGCCTTCGCCGGATCTATCGTCATGTCGGTGCCCTCGGTATTCGAGAAACGTGGTGCTCAGTGCCACCACGGCTCGGGCAAGGACGTTCGTCCAGCAGATCGCTCGAGCGCTTCACCCAGCGTGAACAGCGTCTCTTCGTCGAACGGCCGCCCGATCAACTGCAGTCCCAGCGGCAGACCCTCGCTCGAAAGCCCAGCAGGCGCGACGAGACCCGGGAGACCCGCCATGTTGACCGTCACCGTGAAGACGTCGTTCAGATACATCTCCACCGGATCCTCGGACCCTTTCTCGCCGATGCCGAACGCCGCCGAAGGCGTTGCAGGCGTCAGGATCGCATCGACGCCATCGGAAAAGACACGCTCGAAGTCGCGCTTAATCAGCGTCCGGATCTTCTGTGCGCGCACATAGTAGGCGTCGTAGTAGCCGGCCGAAAGCACATAGGCGCCAATCAGCAGACGGCGCCGGACCTCGCCGCCAAAGCCTCTGGCGCGGGTCTTCTCGTAGAGGTCCAGGATGTCGGCCGCGGGCTCGCGCAAGCCGTAGCGAACGCCGTCGTATCGCGCCAAATTGCTCGAAGCCTCGGCTGGAGCGACAATATAATAAGCCGGCAGTGCGTGTCGCGTATTGGGCAGGCTCACGTCCACCACCTTTGCGCCGGCCGCCCGCAGCCACTCGGCGCCGCGCGCCCACAGGGCTTCAATTTCGGCGTTCATGCCTTCGAGCCGATATTCCTTCGGCACCCCGATCGTCAGGCCTCGAACCGATCGGCCGATGGCGTCTTCGTAATTCGGAACAGCACCCGGTGAGCAGGTCGAGTCTTTTGGATCGGGTCCCGCCATCGAACGCAGCATGATGGCCGCGTCGCGCACGGTGCGAGCAAGAGGTCCCGCCTGATCGAGCGACGATGCGAAGGCCACCATCCCCCATCGCGAACAACGCCCATAGGTCGGCTTGATCCCGACGATGCCGGTAAAGGCAGCTGGCTGACGAATGGAGCCGCCGGTATCGCTGGCGGTCGCCGCGAGGCAAAGTCTCGCCGCCACCGCTGCGGCAGAGCCGCCAGAGGAGCCGCCTGGCGTCAGCAGACCTTGCTTGCCGCGCGCAAGAGCGGTACGCGCCTGGTCGCGACCCCAGTTGGGCGGCAGCCACGGCGACGCGACAGGCCCATAGTAGGACGTCTCGTTCGACGAGCCCATGGCGAACTCGTCCATATTCAGCTTGCCGAGCATCACGGCGCCATCGCGCCACAAATTGGAAGTGACGGTCAACTCGTAGGTTGGCCTGAAGCCGTCGAGGATGTGGCTGCACGCCTGCGTATGCACGCCCTCGGTGGCGTAGAGATCCTTGATCCCGATCGGCAGTCCCTCCAGGGGGCCGCCCTCTCCCTTGGCGAGACGCGCGTCGCTGGCTTCGGCCATGCGCAGCGCCTTGTCCACCGTCGTCACTATATAAGCGTTGAGCCCTTTGGCCCGCTCTATCGCTTCGAGATGGGCCGCGGTGATCTCGAGGCTCGAAATCGCTCGGGACTTGAGCTGATCGCGCGCCTCCGCAAGCGTCAGAGATGTGAGGTCGGTCAAGTGTCTACCTTGGAGAAACGCCGTGCCGGCAAGCTCTTCACTCGATTACTTTTGGCACGACAAAGAAGCCGTCCTCGGTCAAGGGCGCGTTGGCCAGCACGTCATCCGCGATCCCGCCGTCGGTAACCACATCGTCCCGCATCGGCAGGCGCATCGGAATCACCGACGTCATCGGCTCGACCCCCTCGACGTCAACTTGCTCCAAAGCCTCGACAAACTTCAGAATCGCATTGATTTCGTCTTGAAGGTGCGGGATCTCCGCCTCGCTCACCCCGATGCGCGCCAAGTGCGCGATGCGGCGAACAGTGCTGAGATCGACAGACATCGAACACTCCTCAAGGCCCTTGGATCAAGGGCCGCGGCCCCTATACATCGCCGTCATTTGGCGTGCAAACGCGCCTTACGCGTATTCGCGCCCCGTGCTAGCCGCGGCCCATGAACCGTCCGATCGATCTCGAAGATCTGGCCTCGCGTCTTCCTGCTAAGGCCCGCCTGATTGGCCTCGATCTCGGAACGAAGACGATCGGGCTGGCGATCTCCGACGTCGAGCGCCGCCTTGCGTCGCCCTTGAAAACGCTGGCGCGGGGCGCGTTTCAAAGGGACGCCGATGCATTGATCTCGATCTTCGCGGAATTCGAGATCGTCGGCGTGATTCTTGGGCTGCCGCTCGATTTGGAAGGGCGGGAAGGTCCGCGCGCGCAATCAACGCGCGCCTTCGCCCGGAACCTGTCGATGCGCACGGATCTTCCGATTGCGTATTGGGATGAACGATTTTCGACTGCCGCCGTTACACGATCCCTGATCGCCAACGATGTGTCGCGCGCCCGCCGAGCCGCGGTCGTCGACAAGATGGCGGCCGCTTACATCTTGCAGGGCGCGCTGGACCGGCTCGCCCGCCTGACGCGAAATCCCGGTAACGTATCGTAACTCTTCGATTGGGTGACGTTTCGTAACTCTTTCATAATGTTATTGCGGTCGACTTATGTTTTTGAGATGAAGGTCCGGCGTTGACATCGCTCATGCCCGGATCGAGTTTGCAAAGCGCTCAAAGCACTCGTTTGAGCGGCGGGATTGGCCTAAGAACCAATCTCGTTTCTGTCCTACGGATTGTGTTGTCGCATGGCCGGCGAAAGTGGGTTCCCGAGACGAAAGCGCGCAGGCCGTGGGCGAGACGCCGGCGACCCGCAGCCCGTGGGAACAAGGCGAGCGGAGATTCCGTCCCGCGTCGCGCCAAGAGAAGCGTTCGACGTCGCCCGCTACGTGACCGACATGGCCGCCCAGCTGGAGGCGATGGCGATCGCAGCGCGTCTCGATCTTCTGGCCTATTTCCTCGGGATGGCCAAGGCCGAGGGCGACTTGTTCCTTCGGACGCACGCCGGGGCTGACGGCGCGGGCGGTGACTCCGGGGAGCCCGGAACCGCAGATCCAATCCCCGACAACGACCACGCTCTCGACTGACCCCGCGTGGACTCATGCGGTCTGGGTCCGCAGTGCGACCCGATTGCCGCCAGAAAACTCGACCCGTCCGGCCAATTCGAGCTCGATCAGGGCGACCCGCACCTCGCGGGTCGGGGCTTCCGCCGCCCGCGCGAGTTCATCGAGCGAGATCGGGGAGGGACCAAGGAGCGCGACGATCCGGTCGCGCGCGCCGCCCCGCCCGTCCGCGTGCTGGCGGGCGCCGCCCGGGGCGTCGATCTCTTCGACCGGACGCGTGCGGGGAGTCGCCTCAGGTTCGACGCCGAAAAGCGACTGCTCGCCCCACAGCGGCTCGCCGTCTCCGCCCTCCTCCAAGGACGCCAAAACGTCGCGCGAGAGCGTCGGGGCGAGCGCGTTCAGCACATCGTCCACGTTCGTGCAGATCGTTGCGCCCTGCTTGAGAAGATCGTTCGTCCCTTCGGCGCGAGGATCGAGGGGCGAGCCCGGCACCGCGAAGACCTGACGGTTCTGTTCGAGCGCAAATTTCGCGGTGATGAGCGACCCCGAGCCGCGCGCCGCCTCGACGACCACAGTGCCCAGCGCGAGGCCAGAGACGATGCGATTGCGCCGCGGAAAGTCCCGGCCGCGCGGCTCCCACTCGATCGGCATTTCAGAGACGACCGCGCCGAATTCGACCATCCGCGCGATTAGCGGGACAGCTTCGCCGGGATAGGGTTTCGCATGGCCGCCGGCGAGCACCCCGAGGGCGCCGGTCTCCAAAGTCGCGACATGCACGCGCTGGTCGATGCCCCGGGCAAGCCCCGAGACGACGACATACCCGGCCTGGCCCAGCCCGCGGGCGAGCCGGTCGGCGAAAGTGAGACCGGCGGCCGAGGCGTTGCGCGATCCGACGATCGCCACCGCTGGCTGCTGCAGCGTCTCTTCCCGGCCGGCGAGCGCGAGGACCGGCGGAGCCGAATCGATCTCACGCAGGATCGGCGGGTAGTCCGGTTCGCCGAAGGCGACAAATCGCACGCCGAGCTTCCGCGCCGCGTCGAGCTCCCGCTCGATCTCCTCGACCGAGGCCACGCGGATCGGGCGCGCCGCCCCGCCGCGCCGGGCGAGTTCGGGCAGCGCGTCGAGGGCGGCCCGGGCGCCGCCGCAATTGCTGAGAAGCGCACGAAAGGTGCGCGGCCCAACGTTTTCCGAACGGATGAGCCGCAGCCAGTCGAAGCGTTGTTGGTCGGAGAGTTTTGGGTCTTTTGGCGTCTTCGCCATCGGCTACCCCCGCCCGATCTTCGGCTCCGAGCCCGTGAGGAGCCGTCCGATGTTGGCGCTGTGCTTGAACCAGACGAGGGCCGCCAGGGTCCAGAAAACAAGGGCTGCCTCTCCGAGACCGATCGCGAGTGCGACCAGGGGCGAGACAGCCGTCGCCGCAAGCGCGGCGGCTGAGGAATATCGCGTGACGGCGACGACCGCGAGCCAGACGAGCGCGAAGGCGATCGCCGCGGGCCAGGCGATCCCGATCAGACCGCCGAGAAATGTCGCGACGCCCTTGCCGCCCCGAAAGCGCAGCCACACCGGATAGAGGTGGCCCAGGATCGCGCCGGCCGCCGCAGCAAGCGCGGCTTCGGGACCAAACGCCCAGGCTGCGAGCACCACGGCGAACGTCGCCTTGAGGGCGTCGAGCACAAGCGTCGCTGCGGCCAGGCCCTTCCGCCCGGTCCTCAGCACATTGGTCGCGCCGATATTGCCCGAGCCGATGGTCCTAAGATCGCCGGCGCCGGCGAGGCGCGTCAGAATGAGACCGAACGGGATCGAGCCGAGCAGATAGCCGAGCGCCAGACCCAAGGCCGCGCCGTAGGAAATCCCGACCATCCGCTCAAAGCTCCGGCGCAGACATTGGCCGAAGCCTATTCGTGGGCGACCCGCCCGGCAACCAGCGTCAGCTTCACCCGACCCTCGAGTCGGGCCTCGTCGAAGGGCGTGTTGCGGCAGCGCGAGTGAAGCTCGGCCGGATCGAGCACATACGGCTCCTCAGGATCGAAGCGGATCACGTCGGCCGGCGCGCCGACCGCAAGCCTCCCGAGCGGAAGCTTGAGGATTTCCGCGGGGCGCAGCGTCATGGCGCGGATCAGGCGCGGCAGGCTCAGATGGCCTCCGGCGACCAGGCGCAGGCTTGCCGACAACATCGTCTCGACGCCGATCGCGCCGGCGGCGGCTTCCGCGAAGGGAAGCCTCTTCGTCTCCACGTCCTGCGGATCGTGGTCGGAGGAGATGACGTCGACGAGCCCCGAGTTGAGAGCTTCGACCAGAGCGACGCGCTCGTCTTCAGAGCGCAGCGGGGGGTTAAGCTTGAGGAAGGTCCGATAATCGCCGACGTCGAGTTCGTTGAGGGTGAGGCTGTTGATCGAAACTCCGCAGCTGACCTGAAGCCCCTCGTCTCGCGCCCGCGCCATCGCGGCGAGAGAGAGCCGGTTCGAGAGGAGCGCGGCGTGGTAGCGGGCGCCGGTGAGGCCGACGAGCCTGAGGTCGCGCTCGAGTGCGATCGTCTCGGCCTCGCGCGGAATGCCGGGGAGCCCGAGCCAGCTCGCGCGCAGGCCCTCGGCCGCCACCCCCTCGCCGCGGAGCGAGCGATCCTCGCAGACCGGGGCGATGAGCGCGTCGCGGTCGCGGGCATAGGTCATGGCGCGGCGCATGGTCAGCGCGTCGGCGACCGAGTTCGGCCCGTCGTTGAAAGCGATGGCGCCGGCTTCAGCCAGGAGACCGATCTCCGCGATCTCGTGGCCGAGGAGCCCCTTGGTCAGCGCGGCCGAGGGGAAAATGCGGACCTTTGCGTCGTCGCGCGCGCGTCGCAGGATGAAGTCGACGACCGCAGGATCGTCGACGGGAGGGTTGGTGTCAGGGCGCATCACGAGGGAGGTCACGCCGCCCGCCGCGGCGGCCGCGCTGGCGCTGGCGATGGTCTCACGATGCTCGGCGCCCGGCTCGCCGACGAAGCAGCGCATGTCGATCAGGCCCGGCGCGACGACGTCGCCCGCGCAGTCGACGATGCGGGCCTCGGCGGGAATGGAATCCCACGTAACCGCGGCGCCGACCCCGGCGATCAGCCCGTCGATGACAACAAGCCCGCCCCGGGTCTCGGTCTCGCGCTCGGGGTCGACGAGCCGGGCGTTGAGGAGAGCGATGGGCTGGGGCGAGGACACGGGGAAGAGCGCTTAGAGAGCGGCGCCGGCGATTGCAAGCGGTTGGCCCATTCAGGTCTGGGAGAGAGCGGGTACGGACGCCTGCACTTTTGGCAGCGACGAAGCGTTTTCAGAGGTTTAGGCGCCTTTTTCTGTCGCTTTTGCAGGCATCGCACGGGCTATTTGTCAGAATAGATATGTGCGTTCTAGGTTACGGTGTTCGGGGCGCGCTCCGCTGGCACTTGGCCGGGGGAGAAAATGGACGGGACCAATCGAGGAACGACTTTGCTTTCAATTCATTAGAGAAAAAATTTAATCAAAAGCATCATGCTCCTCTGAACATTCCAGCGCTCTGATAAGTAAACCACAGATCGGCTTGTTTGGCAAGAAAATTGCGGTTTTTTCGAATATGGCCTGGCCCTCGTCCGGCGGCGTTGAAGCGCCGCCACCTTCTGCCGTGAACGGGAGAAGGGCGCGCGCCTCGAGCTGCCCATCTCAGCAGGCTCAGCAGGCGCTGCAGATGCTGTTCTGGGTACGGTCGTCCTGCTGCTCTATGGAGCGGTCCAGCGGCGTCTCGCCCGACCACTGAGGGAGCCCGGGGCGGGGGACGGTCTCGCCGGTCGAGGTCAGATAGTTCTCATGCAGAGGATGGACCGGCGGGGGCTGGCTGAGACCCGGGGCGACGGCGCCGCCGTCGTTCTGGGCATTGGCCGCAAAGCCCGTCAGCAGCGCGGTCAGGATGATGGGGATGAGCGCAAATCTTGACATCGCATCCTCCTGCTCATTTGGGAGCGGCTCGGATCTTGGGACCTACCCGCAGCGCACATGCCCGCGCTTGCGGCCAGCAGGCCCGCCCTGCCGCCATCTGGAGGAAGTCGCGCCGGCCGAAGTTGGAGGTTCGGGACTTATCGAGGGCATCGCTCTGCTCCTCCTGCCAGCCGCGGGATCAACGCCATCCTTTCGCGCGTGTTCCCTTCGTCACGGACTTGTGCCCGGAATTGCGGGGTTGCGGGCGCAGGCGATTCTGATTGCTGAGGGAATAGCGTGCCGGGACGCGAGCCCCGGGCAATTTGCGCTTGCCCGGGGCCGTGAAAACCGCTATTCGCCCGCGACACTTCTCGCGCGCTCTTTCGACGTCGGCGAGAACCCGATGCGCGCCCGTAGCTCAGCTGGAGAATAGCGCGCCGGGACGCGAGCCCCGGGCGAATTTGTGCTTGCCCGGGGCCGTGAAAACCGCTATTCGCCCGCGACGCTTCTCGCGCGCGCATTCGATCGCCGGCGAGAACCCGATGCGCGCCCGTAGCTCAGCTGGATAGAGCACCAGACTACGAATCTGGGGGTCGGGAGTTCGAATCTCTCCGGGCGCGCCAGTGATTTCAAGCGGTTATGCGGAACTGGTTTCAGCCGAACATTTTGCTAGCTACCGTCTAGCAACCACTTTGACTGATCTTTTACAATTGCGGCGGCCGGGCGCGTGCAAGTTATTGATATTATTGAGGGCGATGAGCAGAAATCGCGATATTGTAGTGCCACGTTTTGAGCTGATTTATATTGATTGTGTTGGAATCGACGGCGATACTGTGCGCACCACGATTGAGTCGGCTCTCGGTTCCCCGCCATGTATTTTCGCAGGAAGACCTCGGCAGGCCGCGCCTATCTGCAAATCGTCGAAAGCCGACGCGAAGGCGCAGCGGTGCGCCAGCAGGTGATCGCGACGTTGGGGCGGATTGAGGATCTGCAGGAGAGCGGGCAGTTGGAGCGGCTGTTGCGCTCGGGGGCGCGCTTTGCCGACAAGGCGATTGTGCTCGACGCGCTCGACCGCGGCGAGGCGACGGTTGTCTCGACCCGGCGCATCGGGCCGGCGCTCGCCTTCGAGCGGGTGTGGGAGGAGACGGGCTGCCGGGGCGTGATCGAGCGCCTGGCGAGCAAACGCGGGCATGAGTTCTCGCTGGAGCGCGCGGCGTTTCTAACCGTGCTGCATCGTTTGTTCGGCGGCGGGTCGGATCGCGCTGCGGACCGCTGGCGCGAGGATTATCGCATCGACGGCGTTGAAGGTCTCGAACTGCATCATCTCTATCGGGCCATGGCTTGGCTCGGCGAGGAGTTGCCGGAGAACGAGCAGGACGGCGCGACGCCGTTCGCGCGGCGCTGCGTGAAGGACGTTCTGGAGGAGGAGTTGTTCGCCTGTCGGCGCGACCTGCTGACCACGCTCGACGTCGTGTTCATGGATACGACGAGCCTCTATTTCGAGGGCGCGGGCGGTCAGACGCTTGGACAGCGCGGGTTCTCCAAAGACCACCGACCGGACTTGAACCAGATGATCCTGGCCGTGCTCCTCGACGGCGACGGACGGCCGGTGTGTACGCAGATGTGGCCGGGCAACACCGCCGATGTCGGCAGCCTCATCCCGACGATCGATCGCTTGCAGCGGCGCTTTCGCATCAACCGCGTCTGCGTCGTCGCCGATCGTGGCATGATCAGCGCCGAGACGATCGCCGAACTCGAAGCGCGAAGGCTGCTCTATGTGCTGGGTGTGCGCGAGCGCACCGACAAGCTGGTGCGCGAACTCGCGCTCGACGACCCCGCCCCATTCGTTCCCTACGTTCTCATGAAGCGCGGCGACGAGGTCGACTACGAGGCCAAGGCGGTCGCGCTCGCCGGCCGGCGCTACATCGTCTGCCGCAATCTCAATCAGATGAAGAAAGACGCAGCCGACCGCGCCGCGATCGTCGCCGCGCTGGAGCGGCAGTTGCAGAACGGCGTGAAAAGCCTGGTCGGCAACAAGGGTTTTCGCCGCTTCCTCGCCAACCTACATGGCGATGGTTTTTCCATCGATCGCGCCAAGGTCGTGGAGGACGCCAAATTCGACGGCGTGTTCGTGCTGCGGACCAACGCCTCGCTGTCGCCGATCGAAGCGATGCTCGTCTACAAACAATTGTGGACCGTGGAGCGGGCGTTCCGAACCACGAAAAGTCTGTTCGAGACGCGGCCGATCTATCACAAGCTCGACGAGACGATCCGCGGCCATGTCGCCTGCAGCTTCCTGGCGCTGGTGGTGAAGAAGGAGTTGGAAGACCGCCTCGCCGCCGCGAACAATGGCGCTCGCGCGTCGTGGCCCGACGTCATCGCCGATCTCGACTCGCTCACTGAGACCGAGGTCGAGCAGGACGCCAAGCGCTTCCTGCTGCGCTCCGCTCCGCGCCTGGCCGCAAGCCTCGCGCTTTCCGCCCTCGGCGTCGCCCTGCCGCCGACGCTGCGCCAGATCACAGGCGCCTGACCCACAGCCGAAACCAGTAATGTAGTGCCACGCCATCACCGCGACGCGCTTTTGTGTTTGCGGTCAATGACTTGGCTTTTCGCACTGTCGAAGATCAGTTTGACGGCCTTCCCCGAAGTCAGCGCGGAGCCCTTTGGCGAGAGGTGGGCAAAGCAACTTGATCTACAGCTTATTAGCAGCGTCACCGAATATAAAATTGCCAGTCGTCCCGTCGTTGAGAGTAAAGGTTCCACCGCCGCTCATCCCGCCGTAGTCCCGAGTAGCAATCAGTATGCCCTTGCGCCCATCATTGCACAACACCGGAACCGAGAAAGTTGGCAATAAATGACCTAAGCTGTAGGTTCCAGCACAAGACAGCGCGCCGCTGGAAACATTGAAATAGCCTAAGCCTTCGGAAACTGAAACTGTGATTGTACCGCGCATGATTCCCTGTGGTACACCTTTACTAACCACAGCCACCGGAACATCAAGCGGACCGGCACATGACGCTAGCGGCAGCCCCGCAATCGCAATGAGAGCCGCCCGCCTCACTGAAACCTCTTGACATAAAAACGCGCCGTCTTAGCGTCCATCTTATTATTGACGCCGGTTTGCTCTTTGACAAGCAGGAGAATTCCGGAAATTTCTCACTTCGCTTATCGGGGATGTCTGGGCCGCGCTGGCAAGCGAGTTTTTGCCCCCGGCGGGTGCGGGGCGGGTCAAGCTTAGGCGCGCCACGGCCCGGCGGAGGTACCTAGGGACCGGCGGGAAGGGAAAGCTTTTCCGTCGGTTTCCCCCCTATCTACTTTAGCGCGATCTCGATCCGGCCTGCAGTTCGAGAAGCAATTTCTGCGCGACCTCTTCAACCGTCAGGAAGTCCTGTAACAACTGAAAATGAAATATGACTGGCGGTTTGTTATCGTCGAGCGTGTGTTTCATCACTGGATGAAATTCCTCAAGTCTTCGCTGCTTGGCGCATAGCCGGTCGTATTCGTCGGTGTCCTTGGTCTCACGCTTTCGAGCTTCGAGCGCTTCATACTCGGCATCGTGTTCTTGCGACACGATGTATGGCGGAATGTAGAGCGGTATCCTGTGCGCAAGGGCGTCTCTGAAATCGATGATGTGAGCGAACCACGCGTCCAAGCCGATCAGAGAGTCGCGCATATCTGGAGAGAACGAGCCGCGGACGACCTCGCATTTGGGTCCAAGTCCGATCTCCCTCTTGCCGACTTTCAGCGGTTTCTCGCTGACCCAAATCCAGGCGAGGTTATCTAGCGCGCCAAAGATGTTCATTACGAAGGACTGGATGAAGACTGTAGCGCCGAACAAAATGCGGTCGGACGGTCGTTCGTCCTGTTCCGGCGGAAGAATCTCGAACACCCGCTCGATGCAGTGATGCATCGTGTGGAACCGGCGCAGGAAGCCTTGGGTCGAGTAGTTTTTCCCGGCTTGGCTTTTGTACGGGAAAAACGCGTAAGCTTCCGCCAGCGAGTTGAGACGCCCCTGAAGCGTAGCGTAGCTGTCGGCGAGGGCTTGCAGATCGCGTGGGCTAAAGCGTGCCATGTTTCTGATCTGTCGCGGGTGCGACCGATGGGACCGGCTCTTTCAAGGGCCTCATTGGAATGCCCGGCGACGCATAGTCGAGATAGAAATCTGCGGCTCCCGTTATGCCGAGGAGCATGCGATGGAAGAGAACCATCAGCAGCTTCATGTCGCGGATCGCTTCGAGTTCCTCGCCTTCTGGTATCGGAATTCCGTGGGCTGATTTGTTTCTTCGCCGCCATGCTGCATCTTCGTCTGGCCCGATCTCGATTTTAATCATCTCGGTCAGCGCTTTGAGCAGATCGCGCTGCGGTGCAGAATTCGCGTTGCTCTTAATTTTTTCGCTTACAGCCGCCTTGTCCTCCTCCGAGATTGAGGCTTTCGCGACGACGGCGGTGATGGTGTCCAGCAGTTCATCCCATTGGGCGTCAGGCAATATCCTGGTTCGAAACTTCCCGGGATTCAGCTTGCCGTAGGATCGTTGCAGGGCCTCTATGGCAGACCCAAAATGCGCTGGGCCGATATGGGGCGGCGCTGTACGGGCGTGCCAATACGCCCAGCTCAAATTACCGAGGTCTAGGTCATCGTACATCGAAAAAAAACGCTCGACCATTCGCGTAAGTTTTGTGCGACTGATGTCGTGCTGGAAGTTGCGGTCGGTGAGCCAAACGAGTGGGTGCAGGGGTAGATCGGACGCTCGGTTTCCCAAACTGTAAGCGGTCCTCGCCGTAGCCGCGACTACCTGCCAGTCTTTATCGAAAATCGTGTGGCCGATTTCGACGAGATAGACGCCAAGAGCAAACGAGAGCGCGGTCCGAAACTTCTTTCTGGTGTTGTCGTCCGGCAGGCCGTCGTAGACGATGTAGCCAGACCTCGGCGTCACGCTCTCCTCTACCGGATCAGGTGCGCAGATATAAAGTTTATGACCGCCTATGGTGAGAACCGCCGTCTGTCCTGATCCGCCTCCATCGTTGGAATGAGAAATGGTGAAGCCGTCCTCGCCGAACGAGATACTGGTCTTACTGTCCGTGACCCTCCTGACTCTGTCTGGCCACATGTGATGGGACGGCAAGTTCTCCAGCCATTCGATTGTGTAAGCGGCTGGTCCAGCATTCGGGAGCGTTACGGTGAGTTCATGGATCCTCGCGGTTTCCAGGACAGGGTCCGCGTCCGGGTGTAACCTCGTCGTGTTCAGACCGGACAAGGTCGCCTTGGTACCGTACCGGTGCGTCAGCTCTACCTTGTCTGTATTGATGCGCACGGTTCCGGGTGGGATCTCGCGCGCTGTTGATTTCGCGCCCTTCGCTGCTTCTATGTCGATGAAAAGCGCGAACCTCTCATCGCGACGAACCCTGAAGCTAAGAATCGGATGGCGCAACGGTCCCGGATCGGCAACGCCAAAACCAGGCTCGTTGAGTATCTCGATGGCTTGATTTTGCCAGTTCAGCGCGGCGGTTGTCAACGAATTGATTCGACGTTCAAGGTTTCAGGTGCATCAACCGCCTGCGGGCCTGCTATGAGGTGCGCGCTGTCGTGCCAGCAGAATGCGAAGTAGGCGCGTTCCGGAATCGATCGCTCTCGTGATTTCGGTCTCCTCCGCATCGCGCCCGTGCACGATCTGATTTCGAACTTGATTAAACAGGCCAAGTGCAGCCGCATCCTCGCGCGTGAGCTGTTCAGCCTCCACCAGTTGCCGGATCAACATACTGAGCGACAAATTAGTGCGTGAAACACCCACGGCGTAGTCCGACGCCAACTCGCGGGCTGCTCGCTCCATCTTCGCGGACAGCAGCATGAGACCGAGACGCGGCGAACGGCTGGCTTCACGGAGCACCTCTTCGATTTCTGTATCTGCTGTTGTGAATCCCGTGCTTCCTTCGGCCTCGACATGACCACTCACTGCGGACACTGACCCGGCTCCTGTCGCCAAACCAGCCCCCGAGATAGTGACAGCCACGGTCTCAGTTACCTCCGCCGCTTCAGTCTTCGCCTGCAGCTCGTCCAGTTCAAACTCCTGTCCGAGAAGCTTTCCCTTCCTGATCCTCGACAGGACGGCGCGAATCTCTGGCCTGAACCACCCTACAAGTGTGAGCACAGCGACCGGCCACATCAGAGCCGCGAATGCTGAGATCAGGTCCGCCAATTCCTTGGCGGTCGATACCAAGCGAATTGCCAGAACGGCGATAACGAGGACGACGAACGGCCAGACCACGGCAAGGATCAAGTTATATCTGCGCTGTGGCGTCCACAGCCAAGTCAGGCGAGATCGCATGGCTTCCCACTGATCCAACATTGGCGCAACCTCGGCCCTCGCCCAACTCGCTGCGTCGTCTGCGAGACCGTCGGATCGGGATCAAACAACGCCAGCGGCGGTTAGTCACTGCGCGCGATTCTCATTGGTTCATAATGCCCGGTTAGTCGCAATTCCCGCCGCTAAGCCATTGTTCTAGCTATAACAATATCAGCCTATGAATCTGGGGGTCAGGAGTTCGAATGTCTTAGGGCGCGCCAACACAGCTGCGATGCAGAAGGAAACCGGCCTGCTGCGCCTAGTCGGGTACGTCCCCTCTGAGGGCGGGAAGCAAGCGGGAATTGCGGCGCCTCCGCCGACCATCTGCTCGACGCAAAGCGGAGTTTCGGGGACCGACCGGTTATACATTGGCTCTCAAGCTAGTGGGCAAAGCCAAGGGGAGCGAACTCCGCCAAACCGTACATCCACACGATGAGCGTGGCGACAGAACACAGCGTCGTCATTGAGACAGTCGCGGCGACAAGCGGCTCCTCACAGCGATATTCCCCCGCGAGAATATAGACCGTCTTGGCCGTCGGCACTCCGGCGCAGATGACGGCTGCGGCGGTATAGAGCGGGTCAAGTTGAACTCCGACAGACAGACCGAGGACGACGAGCGGCATAATCAAGAGCTTGACAATCGTCAGCGAGGCCGAGCGACCGAAATTGGCAAGCAGTCCGTCGATCGAGAGGCCGAGCCCTATCGCGAAGAGAGCGCAGGCTGTCAGCGCGTCGGCGAGAATGCGGAGGTATGCGCTGACGGGCCCTGGCATCGGAGCGCGCAACGCGGACCAAGCGACGCCGATCAAGGTGGAAAGGACCATGGGATTTAGGATGACGCGCCGCGCCAGCTTGGCCGGCCCGACGCGCAAACCGCGGGCGTTGTTTGGATCGAGCTCCTGCAGAACCACTGCGGCGGGAAACATCACAACTGCGACAAAGACCGTTGCGATCGCTGCCGGCAGCACCGCCCGCGGTCCATAGGTCGCCTGCAAAATCGGCAGCGCGACGAAGCCCGTGTTTGTCATTGAGGCGGCCCAGCCCTGCATTGATGGCCCGGCCACGCCATTATCGCCCAGGATGCGCACCGCGAGGAATACCAGAGCAAAGCAAATCAGCGAACCTCCGCCGAACGCAATCAGGAATCGCCACGCCAGCAGAGCGCGCGCGGGCTCTTGCGCAATCGTGAGCACCAGCAGCGCCGGCATCGCGATGTTGTAGGCGAAATGAATCAACCCGTCCGACAAGTCGCGCGATACATAGCCTGCAAAGCCGGCGGCCCAGCCAGTGACTATCACCGCGAACACCGGCAAGATGAGACCCGCGACTTCCATTCCCGCCTCTATGTGCCGAGCATGCCAACTTCGGACATGGTTTCAGACAATGTCCATCGTGAAAGCGACCTGTGCACGTTTGTTCGATTGCGTGACGGACGCCAAGCGTTCTCGTTCGCGAAGCGCGTGAATGCCGCATCATGCCGCCGAGAGCCGCACGCGGAACTTGCTGCCGGTCGCCTCGGCATAGCGCAAAAGCGTCTTTGTGCTCGGGAGTGTTTGACCGCTTTCGAGTCGGGCGATCGTGGACTGGCTGGTTCCCATCCGCTGAGCGAGTTGGGCTTGCGAAAGACCTGCCCTCTGGCGAGCCCTGAGCATCTCGCCGGCAATCTCGAACTCCGGAGCGAGCGCTTCATACTCGGCCTTGACCTTGGGATTGGCCAGCAAACGAGCCTTCAGCTTTTCGAACGGGATGCTCATGTGATCTCCTTTGCCCGCCCCAGCGCGAGCTCGATTTCTGTTCGCGGGGTCTTTTGCGTCTTCTTCACGAACGCCCGGACCACGACGACCCTGCGGCCGATTGCCGTGACGTAAAGCACGCGGGCAATTCCATCGCGGCCTGTCAGTCGCAATTCCCACAACTTGCCCTCAAGATGCGGCCAGTCGAAGAAACCGGGCCTGCATGTCGGCCGGGAGGGCCGCGATCTCGGCGACGACGATCTCGTTCAGGATTTCGACGCGCCAAGACATACCCATTCGTATCTCAATTTTAAGATAAATGGAAGAACGGATGCGCAGTAAATTCGGCGGCCCCTTCGTACGCGGCGCCTCCCGCGCACCGGGGCGCCAGTAAGCAGTCGGCGCCGTGATGGCGCCCGGACTGCTAGAGCGGCATGCGAGGTGAAGCCTCGGATTGGGTGAGCGGCTCTGCCGGCCTCAGCGACGCCAGGCAGCGGCGAGCCAATTCCTGGTATTTCCTCGTGCCCTCGATTTTCAGCGCGAGCTCATCCGCCGAAAGCTCCCGCATAACGCGTGCGGGCACGCCGGCCGCCAGATGCCGGGCGGGAATTTCCGCCCCCGCCTTGACGAAGCTCATCGCCCCGATCATCGCCGAGTCCCCGATCTTCGCATGATCCATGACGACGGCGTTCATTCCGACAAGGACATTGGACCCGAGCTCTGCGCTGTGAACGATCGCGCCGTGCCCGATATGGCCATCCGCCCCGATGATCGAACTGAAGCCGGGCAGGCTGTGGAGCGTGCAATTGTCCTGCACGTTGGACCCCCGCCGCACGATGATCCGGCCGAAATCGCCGCGAAGCGATGCGCAGGGCCCGACATAGCAGCCTTCCTCGACAATGACGTCGCCGATCAGAACCGCCTCGGGATGGACGAAAGCGCCGGGATGGATGACTGGCGTCACACCGTCGATCGAATAGACTTTCGGGTGGGCATTCTGCATGACGTCGTTCCTAAGAGGGCGGCGAGCGGACGCCTGCGCCGGTGGCTCGCGAGTTGCGTCGAGGCGGAACCTGGCCTCGGCTCCTCGAGTCGACGGCGGTCAGGGGAGGCAATGCCGGATCGCTCGGCCGGCCCAATCCGGGGGAGGCGGCGCGAGATCCGCCGTTGCGGACGGAGCCCCGGCTCAGGAATGAAGCTGTTGGTATTTTTCCTCTAGTTCCTCGCGCGTTTCCGGCCAATCCGGATTGGCGACGATGCACTGCGCCGGACAGACGAGCTTGCATTGCGGCTCATCGTTCGCCCCGACGCATTCGGTGCAGCGCAAAGCATCGATGACGAAAAGGGACTCGCCCGCCGAGATCGCCTCGTTCGGACACACCGGGCGGCACGCGTCGCATGCGGTGCAATCTTCATTGATCATGAGGGCCATATCGAGGTCTCCTGTTTCTCACGCCTCAAGCTGCATCGGCCTGCTCGGCGAGGCGCGCGAGCTTTTCGTGCCGGAACGCGCCCCACAGGGCTGCGCCGATGGCGCCGGCGAAAATTGCGTCGGCATGGGTCTCGATCGGCGCGGCGACCTTTTCGCGAACCATCGCCTCCTTCATCGCCTCGACAAGACCGGTGTCGAGCGCGAGGCCGCCGGTCATCTGGATGACGCCTTCGAGTCCTCCAATCGACTTCAACAGCTTGGCCAGCCGATCGGCCATCGAGTCGTGAATGCCCTTGAGAATATTTGGCGCCGTAATGCCGCGCGAAACCATGTTGATCACGTCGGTTTCGGCCAGCACGGCGCAGATGCCCGAGACCTTCTCCGGATTGTCGGCCTGCTTCGACAGGACGCCGATCTCGTCCTGGGCGATGCCCAGATAGCGCGCGATGTTTTCCAGGAATTGGCCAGACCCGGACGCGCACTGGCTCGTCATCTTGTAGTTGAGCACCTTGCCGCGTCCATCCATGCGAATGGCGCGGCCATGCAGCGCCCCGGTGTCGAGCGCAGCCCGGCAATCCGGGCGCAGGTAGATCGCTCCGCGGGCATGGGTCGTCATCGAATAGAAATGGCCGGTGTGGAAATGAAGCGCCTCGCCCTCGCCTGTGGTCGCGCAGTAGGCGATGTCGCCGCGCGAAAGGCCGGCCGACGCCAACACTTCATCGTAGATCTCTGTCGCCAGGGTTAACGGATCGCGCTGACGCAAGCGATCGACGCGCTTGGCCAGGCAAGTTTCCTCGCCGCCCTCGACGTTGAACACAACGACCTTGACGGCCCCGGTTCCGACATCAATCCCTGCTGTGATCGGCATGAAAGTCTCCTCGTTCAGGAAGCGACGGCGCGGCGGGCGAATTCGGACGCGCCGAGGGCGCCGGTATAGATGGAGTCCGGATTGATGTTGATCGTGACATCGCCGTAGTTATCCTTGATCAGTTTGCGCAGCTCGCGAACCGCCGCCTCATTCTTGGCGACGCCGCCGGTGAACGTGAACTCGTCCGTTACGCCGCCCGAGCGGGAGATGATCGAGATCGCACGCAGAATGATCGCCCGGTGAAGACCGGCAAGAATGTCCTCGCGCTTTTCTCCCAGCGACAGTCGATCGCGCAATTCAGCGCCCGCAAAGACGGTGCAGGTCGAATTGATGCGCGCCGGCCGGTTCGATTTCATCGCCAGCGGGCCGAGTTCGTGCAACCCCATATTCATCTCGTCGGCGATATAGCCGAGATAGCGTCCACAACCCGCCGCACAGCGATCGTTCATCTGGAAGTTCTCGACGATGCCGGCGTCGTCGATCTGGATGCCTTTGGTGTCCTGCCCGCCGATATCGAGCACCGTGCGGGTTTTCGGATACATCATATGCGCGCCGAGCCCGTGGCAGAGAATCTCCGAGCGGATATGCTCCTTCGAGAAGGGCAGCGTGACCCGCCCATACCCCGTGCCGACGAGATAGGTTTCCTCAAGCTCGATGCCGAGCGCATCCTCGATCGTGCCGGGAACGTTATTCGACCCGTCGATGAGATGGGGATCAATTTCGAGGACGCGGGCCATGGCGCGACGGAACTTGTCGCTCATGTCGCCCGCCGGCGGCCGGTTCTCGACGTCTATGATCGACTTGTCATAGGCGTTCAGGAGAATGTCATGCGGGACGTTCGCCTCGCGGGCGACCGCTTCCGCATGAACGTGAAAGCGGGAGCCGGCGATGTCGCGAAAGAAGTCCGACTTGCGTTTCGCTCCCGGCGCGAAGAGTTCCGGCGCTTCGGCCTTGAGGCGGTTGAACACTTCCGTCAGCGCCTCGCCCATCTTCGCGGCCACCTTCGCAAACCTTTCGGTCCGCAATTGTCCGATGCAGGTCTCTTCGAGATCGCTCAGCTGTTCGAGGAACTGGACGAGGCGAAAATTTCGTTCGAGCGCGCCCAGGAATTCCTGGACGCGTTCGCCGTTCGCCTCACCCGAACTCAACGCCCGGCGAAAGAGAGTGAAGCGACCGTCGATGCGCGCCTCCTCGCTCGCGACGCGCGCGGCAGTGCCGTAGTTTGAACGTGAATTGGTGATTCCGCGTCCGATGACGTCCTGGTTGTCGTCGAGCAGCACCGCTTTCGTGGTGGTCGAGCCGAGGTCGATGCCGATGAAAGTGCGCATGGTTTCTCCTTAGGCGGCGCCGCGCAGGCCGGCGCGCTTCTGCTCGATCATCTGAAAATAGCTTTCGAGGCGGTTCTTGATGTTGGCGGCCGAGAAATACCGCGGATCGACGAGATCGGTCTCGATGAAAGCCGCTGGCTTGCCCGTGCGCTTTTCGACTTCGCGCATGATCAGCAACTGGCCGGCCGAGAAGCTGTTGCAACTCTTGATCGAATTGATCAGAAGCCCATCCGCCTCATATTCGTTGACATAATTCTCCAGCATGTCGACCCGCATCGGCAGGTTTCGGTTCGTGTAGACTGTCAGGCAATACTCAGCGAGCGATTCAAGCGGATTTTGGGGGTCGTGCCGGAATCCGAAATCATAGCAGCCGCCGACCTTGGTGTAGCTCGAGGCGACGATTACGGCGCCCTCGTCGTAGAACATCTTCCAGAACTGGCGGAAATGGGTGTAGTTCGGCGGTCCTTCGACGACCAGGCGATAGCGCTCTTTTCCCATGTCGCCGTCCGGCGTCACCGGCCCTTTGCCTTGCGCTATGCGTTCCTCGACTTCCTCGCGCAGAAAGCGGTAGTAGTCGACCGCGTCGTCGGTGCCGCGGAAGGCGCCGAAAATCGGCCCGATGTAATAGATGCCGCCGAAATAGGCGTCGATCGGCGCGGGCTTGGTTTTGGCGCTTTGCAGCACCCAGACGAGATCGTCCTCGGCCTTGGCTGATTTGCGCAGGTATTCGCGCAGACGGTCGATATCGAATTTGACGCCCGACACCTTCTCAAGCTTCGGGATGACATCCTGCTTGAGCTGCTTCACCATGTAATGGACCATGTCCTTGGTAATCTTTCCGTCCGCCATATAGGGCGTATGGAACATGATCGTTTCGCAATTGTATTGCTGGCGCAGCAGCTCAAACCATTTCATGAAGGTGAAGCAGCCGGTATAGGACAGCAGCAGCACGTCCGGGTCGGGCAGCTTTCGCCCATTGGGTCCGATATTGCCCTTGGCCATCATGCCGAGGTCGGATTTCACATACGTGCATACGTCCTCGGAATGGCCGAGTTTTTCGGCTTCCATGACGTAGCTCCCGCTGACCTTGCGCAGCCCGTTCTGGATTGCGTTGACCTCCGGGAGATTGTTGACGAAGTTGAAGCACATCAACAATTCGTTGAGATTGCCGGGAACGAAGGTCGCGGCGACTTTCTCACCCCGCTCCGGCGCATCGGACAGGCGGTCGTAGTGCCAACTCATCATCTCCTTCTGTTTGGTCATCGAGGCGTCTTTGACGACGTCGGCAGGCTTCGTCTTGGGTCCGGTGAAAATGGTCATGCTCCGCTCCATAGTTTGATCGAGTTCGGCGAAGGTTCCGGCTTGCTCACGGATCGGTTGCATCTGGCCGGAATTCTCGGCGTATTTGAAAGCGATCTGGGGCACGCCATGCTGTTTCAGCACGCTCTGCAGCATCGGCCGCTCGAGCAGGGCCGGATCGCAGAAGCTCGGCATCGCGAAGATCACGCCTTCCGCGTGGTTCTGGCGAACGCTTTCGACGAGATACATGCCCTTCCTCGACTGATCCGGCTCGTATTTCGGCGACGTCGAATAGGAATCGTGCAGGTAGGAATGCGCGAGATTGGCGACGGGATCGCCCTCCGTCGCAACGTCCGATTTTTCCCAGCGCGTGACGAGCATGAAGTCGTCGTCCACGATGTAGCAGCCCGAAAGCTCGATTGACTTGATCAGGTTGAGCGGCGGCTGCTCGCAGAAGACGCCGGACAGGACGACGCGCGAATTGTCCTTGATCGGTCTCTGCTGCTGGCGCACGGACTGAAGATAGTCGCGGACCAACTGGCTGTGATCCTCCACCGGCAGGACAAGGCCCGCGCGCAAGAGGAGATAGAGCTCGAAGGACGGAATGTTCCACGGCTCTTTCGCCCGCAGCGCATAGGCCTCGCGAACAAGCCGCCGGTTCTCATTGAAAAGCGCGATCGAGGCGCGGATGGATTCGTCGGCGACCGGCTTTCCCGTGATCTGGGCGAGCCACTCGCGAATCTCGTTCAGCTCGCTCCGGTAAAACTCGCCGCCGACTTCGTCATCGAAATTCTGCGGCAGGTCGAGATAACGCGCTCCCTGCTTCGGAAACATCAATTTCCACATTCCCGACAGATTGCGAATGACGTCGCAGATCGAAGGGAAGAGCATGCCGTCGACAAAATCGAGACGGCCAGAGACGCCCAGTTCGATGGTCGAGCGCGGAATGCGGCAGATATAGGACTGGTAATAGGCGTCGCCGTGAATGACTTCGAGCTGATCGCCGCCGCCGAGAATCCCGAGCGGCAACGCGCCCGCGGCGTGAATGATCTCGCGCGGCACATAGTAGGGCATGTAGCCGACCACCTTGCGCCCCGGCTGCGCCGCCTTCCAGGCCCGGGCCGACTGGAAAGTCAGATCGTGGAAAAGATCCTCGCAACGCTGGACGATTGCGGAGGTCGCGGATTTTGGCACATCGAGCATGTCAGAGATCCTTCCAACGAGCGGGGCGTTTTTCGATGAATGCGGAAAGGCCCTCAACGGCGTCCTGGGTCGCCATCAATTCTTGCAAGTACATCGTCTCGATGGCGGCGAGCTTGGCCGAAACTTTTTCGATCGTTCCCTGCCGGACGGCGCGTGTGGCGAAGCGCAGCGAACTTGCGCTCTTCGGCGCCAGATGCCGATCGAAGTAGCCGAGCGCGGCTGCTTCAGGATCGTCGGCGATTTCCGTCACCAGGCCCATTGCGCAAGCGTCGTCAGCGCCAATCGAACGTCCGGAAAGCAGGAGGTCTTCGGCCGCCGCGAGCCCGATGCGTTCCGGCAGCAAACAGGAGGCCGCCGGCGCGAACACGCCGATCTGGATCTCCGGCTGGCCGAATTTTGCGTCCGGCGCAGCGAACAGGAGATGACCGGCGCTCGCGAGTTCGAGACCGCCGCCGAGGCATTGGCCGCGGACCGCGACCAGGACCGGAACAGGCGAAGCGAACAGTCGGAGGACCAGTCGGTGAAAGCCCGCGAGCATTGCGGCGCATCGCTCCGGAAGGTGCTCCTCGATCGAGGCGCCGAAGCTGAAATGTGCGCCGCTGGCGTCGATCAGGACGCCGCGCAATTCTGCAGCGCCCCCTTGCTGGACGAAGGCCCCTTCGAGCGCGCCGACGAGCGCCGCATCGAGAATATTCGCCTTGGGACGATCGAGCCGCAAGCGAAGCAGGCGTCCGCTGCGATCAATCCAGACTTTCAGCGGGCCGCTCACGCCTTGCGTCCCCCCGCCTTCGGGATCAATTCCTCGATCATCGCCTCGCTCCACGGCTCGCCCCCGGCAAGTCGCTGGCGAAGTGCGACAAAATCAATCTCGCGATCGTGCTTCGGGCCCTCGTTGAAGGCGCGGAACCCCGTGCGCGCCTCGGCCAGCATATTGAGGGCGAGCCAGGCTCTGCTGTTTTCCCTGTTGCGATTCCAGGCGTCGATTTTCGGCTTGCGCAGCTCCTCGAAGCTCTTGGTCAGGCACTCGGGGAAGGTGGCCATCAGCTTGGCGCACAGTCCTTCGACCTTGGCGTCAAGCAACGACAGATCGACGACGCCGCGCGCCATCAGCGCCTTGCCCGCCGCCAAGGGGGCGCCGGTCAGGGGTTCGCCGTGCACGATGCGGCCGAATTCGTCGAGATAGCGTTGCGTCTCCACCAGAGGGTTGGGAACGAAGGCGCCGTCGACCTTCAATCCCGGGACGATGTCGAGAACGACGCCGAGACGATAGGCCTTGTGCGCCGACCACGGCTCGCACAGGGTTCCGGACTCCATCGCACGTTCAGCGCCCACCATCAGCGGAAGGAAGTCCGTCGCCCCGCCGATGGCGGCCGAGCCATGCTTGGGGCCCGCCTGGCCGAAGCGCGCGAGGTCTTGGGCGATGGTGAAATCGCAGGCCATGCCGATTTCCTGCCCGCCGCCAATGCGCATGCCGTTGACGCGCGCGATCACCGGCTTGTCGCAGCCGAGGATCGCCGACACCATATCGTTGAACAGGCGCATGTACTGCCGGTATTCCTGCGGATTGCCGGCGTAATATTCAGCATATTCCCTGGTGTTTCCGCCGGTGCAGAACGCCTTGTCGCCCACGCCGGTAAAGACCACCGCGACCACGTCGCGCGCATTCGAGGCGGCGCGGAATGCGCGAATGACGCCCTTGACCATATCTGTCGTGTACGAATTGAACTGGCTGGGATTGTCAAGCCAGATCCAGGCGTTGAACAGCCCCGAAACGGGCTGGCCGTCGAGGCCGCGCGCTGGGCGCTTTTCGTAAATGACCCCGGCGACGGGCTCGAATGCGACGATATCGTGATCGACAAGAGCGGACATCCGAAGACCTCCCGTCACTGTTGGGGAATGAGAATGGCGCGGCGGGCGAGCTTGTGCGCATGCGCCTGCTCGAAGACCGCGTTAATGTCGTCGAGCGGTCGCTGCTCTACGAAAGCTCGAAGATTGATCTTGCCGTCGAGAACGAGTGCGAGCGCGGCCGGATAGAGTTCCGGCGGGCAACCCCAATTTCCAAGCGCGCGCGCATCGAAAGCCATGAGATTGGACAGGCGAAGCTCGACGCGCTCCATCGTGAAGCCGACGACGCAGAGCGTTGCGCCATAGGTCAGAAGTCCGAACGCGGCGGTCTGGCCGGCCGCCGAGCCGGAACATTCAAAGATCGTCCATTCGGTCAAGGGCAGACCGCTCGCTTTGCAAAATTCGCTGATCCTGGCTTTCAGGCTCTTGAGGTCGTGCTCGCGGGCGTTCAGCGTCAGGCCGGCCCCATGCTCGCCGATGGCGGCGAGCTTGGCCGGATCGACGTCGATGGCGATGACCGTGGCGCCGAAAGCCTTCGCGATCTGCGCCGAATATCCACCGACGCCGCCGACGCCGACGACGATCGCAACCGATCCTGGCGTCACCCCTGCGCGAACCACAGCCTGATACGGCGTCGTCACCGCGTCGGCGACGACGCTCACATCGGCGAGCGACAGACCGCGCAAGGCGAGCCGCTCCACATCCACAGGGCAGAGACCACGCGCCGGTACGACGATGTGCGAGGCGAAGCCCCCGTGAATGTCGTTGCCGGGCATCTTCTGCTTGCGGCAGATATTCGGCCGTCCCCGCTTGCATGCGTCGCATTCGCCGCAGGGCAGGACGGCGGGGACGATCACTGCTCGACCGAGCCAGGCGTCCGCGCCCTGGCCCGCGGCGACGACCCGCCCGGAAATCTCGTGGCCAAGGGTCAGCGCCAGAGGATGATTGGTGCGCACGCCGTCGAAGACATAGCCGAGATCGGTATGGCAGACCCCGCAACCGGCGACCGCGATCACGACCTCGCCATCAGCTGGCGCCATGTCGATTGCTTCGCAAATCATCGGTTGATTTGGCGCTGTCATCACCCATCGATGCGCCGCGACGCCCTTCGCCATTCGCGTTCCCTCTTTTTGCTGCGGCAGCATGCCGCCCGGTTGCCTCGTTGCTTCTAGAGTGGTAAACTAGTATGAGAATACCGAATAAGCAAGCCTGATTCACCGGAGGACGCGCAGATGCAAGGACGACGGACATGACGACACCACTCTCTTCGACCTCACTTTCGATCGCGCTGACCGGATCGGGCGGCGCCGGCGTGATGACCGCCGGGCAGACCCTGCTCGATGCAGCCACGAATTGCGGGCTCTACGGCCTGATGACGCGCTCGACCGGTCCGCAGATTCGCGGCGGAGAGGCGGCGGCGATGATCCGCCTGTCCTCGAAACCCGTGCAGTCGCCTGGCGACCGGTTCGACATCCTGCTCGCGCTGGACTTTGAAAACGTTCAGCGTTTCGCCGCCGAACTGCCTTTGGACGGCGCCAGCCTGATTATCGCCGATCCGGCCGCGGGCGAAATGCCGGCCTTTCTAAAGGAGTGTGGCGCGACGGTCGCTCTTGTGCCGCTGGCGAAGCTTGCCAGGAGCGTCGCCGGCGGGCGCATTTCGATGGTCGCGCTCGGAGTGCTGGCCCAACTCATCGGCCTGCCCGAGGCCGCAATCATCGCGGCAGTGGCTGCGTCAATTGGCCGCAAGAAACCCGAGGCGCTGGAAGCCAGCGACAAAGCGGTTCTGATCGGCGCCGGAGCGGCGCCAGAGGTGGCCATTCCTAGACTTGCTCTGCCGAGTGAGCCGCCGCAGCGCCGTTGGTCGATGACAGGCAACGAGGCGACCGGATTCGGCGCATTGAAGGGCGGCGTCAAATTCGTCGGCGGGTATCCGATCACGCCGGCGACGGAAATCCTTGAATGGATGGCGCATGCTTTGCCGCAATGCGGCGGCGTGCTGATGCAGGCCGAAGACGAACTCGCCTCGATCAACATGATCATCGGCGCAAGCTACGGCGGCAAGCCGTCTCTGACCGCGACGGCGGGCCCCGGCCTGTCCCTGATGATTGAATCCCTCGGCCTCGCTGTCGCCTCCGAAATTCCCCTTGTCGTTGTCGACGTCATGCGCTCGGGGCCTTCGACCGGAATTGCGACGAAGTCCGAGCAGAGCGATCTCAACATCGCGGTCTATGGCCTGCACGGCGATGCGCCGCACATCGTGACCGCGCCCCTCTCGGTGGCCGATTGTCTCTTGACCGCGCAATGGTCGGTGCATCTGGCGGAGACGCTGCAGACGCCGGTCATCATGCTGTCCGACCAGTCGCTCGGGCAGGCCAGGGTCGTCGTCGACCGGCCGGCCGATGTCGTTTTTGCAACCAAACGCCTGGTGCTCGATGGGCCGGCCGAAGGCTACGAGCGCTACATCCCGACCAAATCCGGCGTTTCGCCGATGGCAATTCCGGGCTGTCCCGGCGGCCAATACACGGCGGACGGCTTGACGCACAATGCGCGCGGTACGCCTTCGAGCCAGGCCAAGGATCATGTCGGCCAACTGGACAAGCGCCAGCGCAAGCTGGACGCGTTCGACTTCGGCGAGCACTGGGCGGAGATTGACGGCGAAGGCGAACTCGCTGTGGTGACCTGGGGCTCGTCGAGCGAACCGTTGCGCGAAGCCGTCGCAGACGCCCGCGCCGGCGGCCTCAGGGTGAAATTGATCGCGCTGCGGCTGATTGCGCCGGCGCAGCCTGCACGGCTAGCGGCGGCGCTCGAAGGCGTCAAACGGGTTCTCGTGGTCGAACAGAACCACGCCGGACAGTTCTGGCGTTTTCTGCGCGCTCATTATGACCTGCCCGACGACGTCGTGCCGATCCATTCTCCCGGCCCGCTGCCGATCCGGCCAGGCGAGGCCTTTGCCCACATTCAGAAAGGGGCGCACGCATGAACATGATCCCCGCAGACCCGAAGCAATTTAAACCCGCAGATTACAAATCCTCGGTCAAACCCGTCTGGTGCCCCGGTTGCGGCGACCATTCCGTGCTGCTCGCCTTCCAGCGGGCGCTGGCTGAACTCGCTCTGCCGCCCGAACAGGTCGCGGTGGTGTCGGGGATAGGCTGCTCGTCGCGCATTCCGGCCTACACCAACTGTTACGGATTTCACGGCGTCCACGGCCGCTCGCTGGCCCTGGCTTCCGGCTTGAAAGTGGCCCGTCCCGATCTGACAGTCCTCGTGGCCAGCGGGGACGGCGACGGGTTTTCGATCGGCGGCAACCACTTCCTGCACGCCTGCCGGCGCAATATCGATCTGACCTATATTGTCATGGACAACCGCATCTACGGCATGACGAAGGGTCAGCCGTCGCCGACGACAGAGCCGGACTGGGACACGGCGATCGCGCCGGGCGGCACCGGACTGAGCCCTTTCCACCCGCTTGTGATTGCGCTGGCTTCGGGCGCGAATTTTATCGCGCGCGGCTTTTCCGGCGACATCGGCGGCTGCGCGAAACTGGTCGTCGAGGCGGTTCGAACTCCGGGCTTCTCCTTCGTGCAGATCCTGAGCCCGTGCGTCACCTTCCGGGAAGACCAGCAGAAGGGCTGGAAAAATCTGGTGCATAACGCAGTCGTGCCGGAAACGGATGATCCCGCCCGCGCCGCGCGCCGCCTCATGACCGATGACGGGTTCAACGTCGGCGTTCTTTATCGCGGCAAGCGCCAACCGTATCAGCCCGAACCCCTGGCTGACCTGGACCCCTCCCATCTCGAAAGCGAGTTCGCGATATGACCAACGCTCCGCCGCCGGTTGAGCCTCCGAAATTCGACAGCGTTTCCGAATTTTTCGCGCAAGCGCTCGCCATCGAGGTGGAAGCCGCCGAGCGCTACACCCTTCTTGCCGATCAGATGGAGGTGCACAACAACAAGGAGATCGCCGCGATCTTCCGGAAGATGGCGTCGATCGAAGCCGAGCATCGCGACGAGATTGCGCGCCGCGCAGGAGACGCGCTGGTCGCGGGCCGGCCGGCGACATTCAGCTGGACCGGCCCCGACGGCCCGGAAGCAACCGACTTCCAGCGCCTCCACTATCTCATGACCCCGCGCCAGGCGCTTGGGCTGGCGCGCTTCAACGAGGAGCGCGCGAAGACGTACTACGAAGCCATCGCCGAAGCCGCGACCGATCCCGCAATCGCGGCCTTTGCCAGGGAAATGGCCGTCGACGAGCGCGATCACGTGGCGTGGGTGGATCAATGGCTGGCGAAATTCGCTGCCGACGACCCAGGCTGGAACGAGGATCCCGATCCCCCCGTCAATTCCGAGTGACGCGAACTTCATCGCGCTTATCAGGGAGATAACAGGTGGGGGACAGGGAGCTCCGCCAAGGAGCAAAAGCCGCCCTCGGTCCAGCCGATGGGCGGAATTCGGGCTTGGCGCTATGCATATGGAGCATGCCTTCACAGGGACGCGCCGTCGTCTGATAGAGACGCTTACAGACGCTGGCGGCCTGCTCCGCCCGATCGAGCCGGCGTCTACCGCTTCGAAAGAATAATCCTCGCGTCGACCGCCACGCACAGATCGTCCAGCGCCAGGCAGGGGTTCAGATCCACCTGATCGATCTGCGACTGTTCCACGAGGAGGCGGCCGACGGAGACGAGCGTCCCCGCAATGGCGTCGACGTTCATTGCGTTCCTGCCGCGCGCCCCGGCGATCAATGGAGCGGGAAGCGTGTCGTAAATCAACTTCCGCGCCTGTTCGAGTCCAAACGGCGCCAGCAGGAATCCGACGCGTTTGAGAACTTCGACGTAAATCCCCCCGAGGCCGAACATGACCACTGGGCCGAAAAGCCTGTCCCGGATCGCTCCCAGTACGAGCTCCGTCGTCGGGGGCATCATCTTCTGGACGAGCACGCTCGGGTTGTGAATGCCCGGCGCCGCCTTCCTGACGTTCTCAATAAGCCGCGCATAGGACTGTTTCACGGCGTCCTCGGAGCTGACGCCGAGCATCACGCCGCCGATGTCCGATTTGTGCAGGATCTGCGCCGACACCACTTTGAGCACGACCGGATACCCGATCCGGTTTGCCGCCTCAATCGCATCTTCGAGCGTCTCGACCGGTTTGAAAGGCGGCACGCGGATGTCGTATTGGCGGCAGATCGCGTAGGCCTCAGGTTCGAGTAGACTGACGCGGCCCTCCTCGGCCGCGCGCAGGATCAATTGCGCGGCAGGCCCTTCGGCGCCGCCCGACCGGGCGATGTCGGGCGCCTTCGCAGCCGTCGCCCGCATGGCTGCGTAAGACGCGAGATTCGCCGCGCCGCGGGCGACCGTATCCGGATAGTCAAAGGTCGGCAGGCTCGCGTCCTCCAGGCCCCGCCGCAACTCATCGGCGAAATCGCCGAACATCAGGACGTTGAGCAGCGGCTTCTTGACGCCGCCTTGCGAAATGATAGGCGCGCGCAACCTCCTCGGCGAGCCGCGGCTGATCATGGAACAGGCTGGGACCCAGGATCTGGATGACCGCATCGACGTTCGGGTCCTTGAACAGAAGCGTCAGCACCTGATTGTGCAGAACCTCGGAATTTGTCGCGGTCATGTCGATATAGCCGGGCGGATGGCCGATATTGGCGGCCGAAGGCAGCACGCCCCTCAATCCTGCTTCCGTTTCGCGGGTGAACGGCGCCATCTTGAGATTGGAGAACGTCGAGAGCCCGTCGATGCACATCGTGCCGGGTCCGCCCATGTGGGTCAGCACAGCCACGCGGTTTCCGGCCGGGACCGGCTGTTTCGAGAACATTCTCAGCGTTTCGTAGAACTCCGCGACGCTCCCGGCGCGCATCAGTCCGAACTGCCGGAACGCGCCGTCGTAGATGGCGTCAGCGCCGGCGATCGCGCCCGTGTGAGAGAGCGCGGCGGTCGAACCAAGCTCGCTTCGGCCGCTCTTCAGAACCACGATCGGCTTCAGCGCGGCGACGTCGCGGGCGGCCTCGAAGAAGCCGCGCGGATCAGCCAGGCCTTCCAGATAGATGCCGATGACCCGGGTGGTCTCGTCGTCCTTGAGGAACCTCAAGAGCTCGGCGATCTGCACATCGGCCATATTTCCAACGGAGACAAACTTGTTCAATCCGGCGCGGCCGCTGGCGCCGGAGGCGAACAAGAAGGCGTTGCCGAAGGCGCCGCTCTGGGTGATGATGCTGATGCCGCCGCTCGGATAGGCGCCGATATCGAAGTTGGTGTTGAACCGGCTGACTGTGTTCATGACGCCGACGCAATTCGGGCCGACCATGCGGACGCCGGCGGAACGCAGCGTTTCGACCAGATCCCGTTCCCGCTTGGTCCCCTCGGGCGAGTTGAGCTCGCCGAAACCGGCCGACATGCACACCACCGCAGCGACATCGTTGAAGCGGCGTTTTCTCTCGGCCAGCTCTTTCGCGACCTTCAGGGCCAGATCGGACGAAACCATCAAGAGGCACGTTTCGACCGGCTCGGGGATGTCGAGGACGTTCTTGTAGCAAGGCAGCCCGAGGATGGCCGGCTCGCGCGGATTGACGGGGAAGATCCTCCCCTTGTAGCCCATGGCGATCATGTTGCGCAGCGCAGTATGTCCGGGCTTTTTGGGATCCGAGGACGCGCCAACGACTGCGACGCTTCTTGGACTGAAGAACGCGTTCAAAGCTGAAACCTCTTGCGCCATCATGACCGTTTCCGCCCAATTGTTTTGTTCGCCGATCTCAGTTCAGGGGGAGCCGGAGGGCGAGACGACGATGCGGACGGAACCCCATCCGATCGAGGAAGCCGAGCAGGCCGAACCTGTTCCAGTCGACCTCGGTGCGCAGCAATTCGGCGCGCAGCGCCCCGAGGTTGGCCGAGAGCTGCGACATGAGCGCCGTCGCCACGCCTTCGCGGTCGTGCCGCGGATCGACGCCAATCGTGTCCATCACCGCTTCGGGCTCGGTGGCGCCAAACTCGCCGAAATCCACGCGCGCCATGATGAAGCCGGCTGGATGCTGGTCGATCTCGGCCACCAACGACATCCGCACTGCGGATTCGGTGAAAACCTCGTCCATCTTGCGGGCGTAATAGGCGGGGCGGTCATGCCCCGTGATGCGCCGGTCGATCGCCACCAGCGCCGGCAGATCGTCCGGCTTCATCGATCGCACCCACAGGCGGTCGCGTGGGAGCGACTCGAGTCCGTCGTCCCCTGCGGGCTCCTCCTCCGCTTTGCGCTCCAGAACGACGCGGGGCGCAAGGACGAAACCGATGCGGGAGAAAAAGCCGATCAGGCGGTGGTCCGTCCAATCGACCTGGGTCGCAAGTTCGCCAATCCCGCGCGCCCGCAATTCCGTGGTCAAGCGGTCGAGCAAGGCGCGGCCCAAGCCGTGCCTGCCGGCGAACGCAGGGTCGACAGCGATTGCATCGAGCGAGGCCTCGAGCGCGGTCGCGCCAAACTCCCCTTCCTGGATGCGGGCGAAGACGAAGCCGGCGAAACGGCCGTCGCGCTCCGCTGCAAGTCCGACGAAGGCGGCCGGGTCGCGTCTTGCGTGATCGAGACGGCGGGCGAAAAAGCCCCTTCGGCCGCGCCCCGACACATTCTGGTCGACCGCGACCACGGCGTCGAGGTCGTCGCGTTGAAGCGGACGGATGCGCACCGAGTCCGTCTGCGCGGCGACATCGCCCACTGTTAGGATACCAGCCATCTCACCTCCCCTTTCCTGTCGTCGGGGTCTCGCGCTCAGCGCAGCGCAGCGTATTCCACGGCGAACCTGCCGTCCGTCGCCGCGTCGAGCGCAGCGTAGAGCGCCTCACGCCGTGGTCATGCGGCGCGCCGGACGCAGCGCCGTCGCCGCAGCCCGCCGTCATCCGCCCTCCCACAGCGTATCCACGAGCCGCCGGGCCAAGCCCTGCATCGCCCGTCGGCGGTAGATCGCGCCGACCACCGTGGTGAGCAGCACGTTGGCCCGCTTGCGCAGGTTCTTCGCAAGGAGTGTAGCGGCGTCGCTATCCCAGGCGCGCCCGATGAGGTCGCCGGTGGAAACATCCAGCGGCGCGGAATTTGTGCCGGTGATCGCCACCCTGAGTTCGGCGATGACGTTCCGTTCACGCCTGAGCGCCACCGCGACCCCGGCCAGCGGAAAGTCGATGGCATCGCGAATGCGCGCCTTGGCGTAGGCGGCGCGGCGCCCTCCCTGCGGCGGCAACACCACCGCCGCGAGCGCCTCGTTGGCGGCCAGATTCACATGCGCGCCGCCGTCCTCGCGGTAGAAGGCGGTCATTTTGGCGCGGCGGACGCTGTCCGGACCGGCCACAACCGCGTCGCCGTCCAACACCATCAGCACCGGCGCGACGTCGCCATGATAGGTGGCGTAGCAACGGTCGCTCTTGGGCACGACATGGCATTTGTCGCCATTGTGCTTGAGACAATAGCCGTTGGCCGCGCGCCACCATTCGCTCTGGTTATAGAAGATGCAGCGGGTGTCCTGGCAGAGATTGCCGCCCAGGGTCGCCGCCGCCTGGTGAGTGGGACCGGCCACTGAAAGCGCCGCCTCGGCCAGCGCCGGGTAGAGGGCGAGGACTTCGGGATGGCGGGCGAGTTCGGCCAGAGTCACTCCCGCGCCCAGCCACAGCGAATCCCCCTCCCGACGGATGTCCGCCAGACCGGCGACAGCCGTCAGGTCGATGAGGTCAGACGGCTCGCCCAGGCCACGCCGGAGATTGACCAGAAGATCGGTGCCGCCGGCCACGAAGCGCGCCGCCGCGGAGCCGGCCTTGAGCTGCACCGCCTCCTCGAGGGTAGCTGGACGGTGATAGCGAAAATCCGGCAGGAGGTTCATGACCCAACTCCCCCCCTGGCGTCCAGCAACTCTGCGACACGTTCCGGGGTCAGCGGCAGGGCGTAGGGGCGAATCCCCGCAGCCTCGTGGAGCGCATCCATCACCGCCGGCAGGAAGCCGGCGAGCATGCCTTCGCTGGCCTCTTTCGCGCCGAACGGTCCGTTGGGGTCGATGCTCTCAACGATGAAAACCTCAATATCCGGACTTTCCGCCATCGTTGGAACGCGGTAATCCAGAATATTGGCGTGCATCATGCGGCCTTGGTCGAAGCGGGTTTCCTCCGACATCGCCTGGCCCATGCCCATCCACACCCCGCCCTGGATCTGGCCTTCGACCGCCAGGGGATTGATGGCGCGCCCGACGTCCACCGCCACCCACACCTTGTGCGCGGTGACCTTGCCGGTCACTTCATCGACCGAGCATTCGACGACCTGCGCGGCGTAGCAGAAGCCCATGGTGGCCCCGATGGCGCTCCCCCGGACTTTCCTGTCGCCCATGAATTCCGCAGGACTTGTGAAGGCCCCCTGGACGGTGATCGGGCCGGTGTCGACCAGCGCCGCCTTGACCACTTCGGAGAAGGACAGGCCCGGGTCCTGGCCGGCGACGCGAAAGATTTCGCCATCGCAGTCGACGTTCTCGGGGTTGGCGTCGAGCTTCCGGGCCGCCGCTGCAATCAGGATGGTCTTCAATTTCGTTGCGGCCTCGATCGCAGCGTTGCCGACCATGAACGTGACCCGTGAGGAATAGGAGCCGTTGTCCTTGGGGGTGAGCGCGCTGTCGGCGGAAATGACCCGGAGCCGGCTCCAGTTCACCCCCATGACCTGGGCCACCATCTGCGCCACCATGGTGTTGGACCCCTGGCCGATGTCGGCCGCGCCGGTCAGCACAGTGACGCCGCCGTCGAAATCCACTCGGAGGTTGACGATGGCGTGCGGCTCGCCTGTCCAGTGCTTGGGCGTTGTGGTTCCGGAGACGAAGTGCGAGCACGCGAGGCCCAGCCCGCGACCCTTCGGCATGTTGCCGCGCCGCTCGGCCCAGCCCGAGGCCTTCATCACCGCGTCCAGACACTCGGGCAGCCCGTAACTCATCACCCTCTGGGCGTAGGCCGTCGTGTAGGGGACGGCGGGCAGCAGATTGATCCGCCGGACGGCGAACGGGTCGAGGCCGAGTTCGGCGGCCATCTCGTTCATCAGCGCCTCGAACGCGGCGCGCGGGTCGACGGTGCCGTGGCCACGTTGCGCGCCGCAGGGCGGAGTATTGGTGTAAACTCGCCAGCCGTCGTGCTTGATCGCCGGGATGTCGTAGATCCCGTGCAGCAGGGCCCCGGTGTAGAGGATGGATATGACGCCGTAACTCGCATAAGCCCCGCCGCGCTGCGTGGCCTGAAGGTGGCAGGCGGTCAGCTTTCCGTCCCTGGTCATGCCCAGCTTCACCGTCACGTCGGTTTCCGGGCGGCCTCGATGGGCGATGAAGGTTTCTTCCCGGGTCTGCAGAAGGCGCACGGCGCCGCGCGCCTTGCGGGCCAGCAAAGCGGCGATGATCTCAAAGTGCAGGCACTCCGTCCGGGCGCCAAAGCCGCCGCCCACGAAGGGTTTGATCACCCGGACCTGCGCCTCCTCGATCTCGAGGCATTTCGCCACATTGAGGAGGACGTAATAGGGGACCTGAGTCGTTGTGTGGACGGTCAGGCGGTCCCGTTCGGCATCGTATTCGGCCAGGGTGGCGTTGGGCTCGATATGGACGTGGTTGACCTCGGCGAAATGATAGGTTCTCTCCCGCACCAGATCGGCCGCGCGGAACCCGGCCTCGGCATCGCCAAACTCGCTGTGGACCTCGCGGAGAATGTTGTTGGGCTTTTCTCCATGGATGGGTTCGGCGCCGGGCGCCATCGCTTTGCGGGCGTCGAAATAGGCCGGCAGCTTTTCGTATTCGACGCGGATCAGCTTGATCGCCGCCGCGGCGGTGGCCTCGTCGATCGCCGCCACGGCCGCCACCGGGTCGCCGCGATAACGAACCTTTTCGCGGGCCAACGGGAATTCGTTCTCGGTGATCGGCAGCACGCCGAACCGGACCTTGCAGTCGGCCCCCGTACACACCGCCGCAACTCCCTCAAGCGCCTCGGCCGCCGAGGTATCGATGGACACGATGCGGGCATGAGGCACGGGTGAGCGCAACACCCGGCCGCAGAGCGCGCCGGGCGCGGGCAGATCGGCGGTGAATCGCGCCTTGCCGGTGACTTTTTCAACGCCGTCGATCAGCGGGGTGCGCACGCCGACCGAGCCGATGCGGTTCTTCTTCAGCATCTGGACGCTCATCGCGTCGCCTCCAGAGCCGCGGCTTCGACCGAATCGATGATCTTCACATAGCCGGTGCAACGGCAGAGATTGCCGGCCAGCGCCGCCTTGATCCGATCGCGGCTGGGATTGGGATCGCGGCGCAGCAGCGCTTCGGCCGCCATGATCATGCCCGGGGTGCAAAAGCCGCACTGGGCGCCAAGCTTCTCATGGAACTGCTGTTGCAGCCGGCTCAGGCGGCCGCCCTTCGCCAGGCCCTCGATGGTCTCGACCCGCCGGCCGTGCATTTGCACCGCCAGGGTGGAACAGGCGAGGCGCGGCTGATCGTCCACCAGCACAGTGCAGGCGCCGCATTCTCCGCCGTCACAGCCCTGTTTGGAGCCGGTCAGCCCCAGCTTCTCGCGTAGGAAGTCCAGCAGCAGCATGCCATCGGGAACCATCTCCTCTCGCGCACGCCCATTGACGGTCAAGGTCAGTATCGATTTCATCAGGCGCCTCCCGCATGATTTTCATATCGACCCGGCGCCGACGGCCGCTTGGCGCCGGACGCCTGCTCGAGCTGCTGGCGCAAGGCGAACCGCTGGATTTTGCCCGTCGCGGTTTTTGGCAATTCCGACACGAAGCGCACCCAGCGCGGATACTTGTAAGGGGCCAGCAGCGCCTTGCAGTGGCGTACCAGATCCGCCTCGATCCCGTCGGGAACTTCGCGCTCGGCCTGCTTGGGCACGATCCAAGCCTCCGGCTTGACCAGACCGTCCGCGTCCTCGCGCCCGACCACCGCGGCTTCCAGCACGTATGGATGTTGGATCAGCGCCGCCTCGATCTCGATCGGCGAACACCAGATGCCGCCGACCTTCAGCATGTCGCTGCTGCGGCCGGAATAGGAGTACGCGCCGTCAGCTTTGATGCAGTAGATATCGCCAGTGTCAAACCAGCCATCGACAACGATCGGCTTCGGGTTGCGCCAATACGACTTGGCGATCAACTCGCCGCGGAGGAACAGACGTCCGGGCGCGCCGTTCGGCAGTTCGGCGCCTTCGTCATCCACAACCTTCGCCTGATAGCCCGATACGGGTCTGCCGCTGGCTCCTGGCGTCACATCGCCCGGGCGGTTTGCGATGTAGATGTGGCCCGCCTCGGTCGAGCCGACGCCGTCGAGGATGTCGATCCCGGTGAGTTGACGCCAGGTTTCGAGAATGCGCGCAGGCAGCGCTTCGCCGGCCGAAACGCAGGCGCGCACCGAAGACAGATTCGGACGCCATTGCGGCAGTTCGGCGAGCTGGCGAGCAAAGAGAGTCGGCACGCCGAAGAACAAAGTTGGCCGGAAGCGTTCGATAGCGGCGAAGGTGCTTTCCGGCGTCGGCCGATCCGGCATCAATATCGAAGTTCCGCCTGTCCACAGCGGGAAGCTCATCGCATTGCCCAAGCCGTAGGAGAAGAACAACTTCGCCGCCGAGAAAAATACGTCATCGGCCGCGGCGCCAAGGGTCTCCACGGCGTAATGCTGGCCCGTCAGCGCCAGGGTGCGGTGCGAGTGCACCACGCCCTTCGGCCGGCCAGTCGAGCCGGACGAATAGAGCCAATAGCAATCGTCCTCCGATCCCGCCGCCGCCGGTTCGAGCTCGGAAGCCGCCGCGCCCATGACCGCCGACAATGAAGGCCCCTCACCCGATGTGCGGAGCACGACATGCGGGCGGTGGCGCGCCCCGCCGAGCGCAGCCTCGATCTCGACCGCCAGCTCGGGAGAGAAGGCAATGCCCGCACACTCCGAATCCTCGATGAAGTAGGCATAGTCGGCGGCGCGAAGCAGCGTATTGAGGGGCACGGGGACGATCCCGGCTTTGATAGCGCCCCAGAACAGATAGAAGAATGCGGGCCCGTCGAGCGTGGCCATCAGGAGCCGGCTCCCGCGCGGCATGCCGAGGCCGAGCAGCGCGTTGCCGCATCTCGCGACGCGTTCGGCCAGGGCAGAGTAGCTTACGTCCTCCTCGACGGTCCGGATAGCGATCTTCGCGCTGCGCCCCTCGGCCAGGTGACGATCGATAAAGGCCGCGGCGGAGTTGAATCGGGGTGCGAAACGCAGGCGGCTGCCGGCCCGACCCGAACTCGATGGCGATTGAGTTATCCCTCATCACGTCCCCGTTCCGGTCTATGGGGCGCGAGCGCAGCGTGGGTCTGGGCATCGGCGCAAAATGGTGATCTAATGCCGGATTGGGATGTCGAAGCCGCCGGATGCTGCGTTGAAGTCCGCTCCCGCGTTTGAACGCCAGCCCGCCGCGGCGGCGCCAAATTCCGACGGAACGCGGCGCGGGGTTGCGAATGGTGAACCGAATGACAAAGTCCAACCGGACGGGCCCAAACGAGCTCCTGCCGATTCGGCCCGCCACCTTGGCCGACGTGCCAGGGGTGATCGCGCTCGACAAGGAGGTTACCGGCTTGCTCAAGCCCGGCTACTGGCATGACATGTTCGAGCGCTATGGAGCGCGGCCGGGCGACTCGAGGATATTCCTGGTCGCGGAGAATGCCGGCCGCATCGGCGGTTTCATCATTGGCGAGGTGCGCGCCTGGGAGTTTGGCTCCTCGCCCAGCGGCTGGATCTTTGCCGTTCAGGTTCAAGCCCGGCAACGCCTGCATGGTCTCGGCTCGCGTCTCTTCAACGCGGTCTGCGACAGCTTCCGCGCGGCTGGCGTGGACCGCGTTCGCACGATGGTGGCGCCCGACAACACCCTGATCCACTCCTTCTTTCGGAGCCAGGGAATGATGGCCGGCCCTTTCATCGAATTGGAGATGCGTCTTGACTGACTCCCCCACGCCCGTTCTCGGGCGCACGAGACCGACCGCATGAGGCTGCAGAAGGCTACCGCCATCGCGCTCTATGCGGTGCTGGAACTCGCGCTTGATCCCACGCGCCAACTGACGGCCGTCGAGATCGCCGAAAAATATGGGGTTTCCGCCCATCACCTGGCCAAGGTGCTGCGCGACCTCAGACGTGGCGGATTGGTCGATTCGGTGCGCGGCGCCGGGGGCGGCTTTCGCTTCGCCGGCGACGCCAAACGGCTGACCTTGATGGACGTAATACAGCTCTTCGAAGATGTCGGCGCCGATGCCGACGAACTGCCGCCGCAGGCTGCGGGCCGGGAAATCGCGCAGGGAGTGCGGTTCGTGTTGACCGAACTCGACACGCAGTCGGCGGCGACGCTGCGGTCGATCACCATCTCGACCATGCTGAAGCTGGTCGCGCGGCGTCCCTGGACCAACGCCGCGACCGAGACAAAGCCGAGACGGCGGACAGCTGGGCGTGCGCAATAAGCCATCTCCCGTTTGACTGGCGCGCCGCCGCGCAACGGGCCGCGCCGAGGCATGAGGACCGCTTTGCGTCCGTCGCCTCAGGCTCCAGCGGGATGACCGTTCCTTTGCCATCAGGCGCCACTGATCTGGAGCATGTGGCCGCCGTCGACGACAAAGGTCGCACCGGTAATATAGGCGCCCGCCCTGGGAGCAGCGAGCAGCAACAGGACGCCGTCGAGGTCGCCCTCCTGCCCAAAGCGGCGCATCGGCACGTGGTTCGCCAAGCTCGCGCCCTCGCCCGTCAGCCAGCTGTCGTTCAGTTCGGTGACGAAATATCCGGGCGCAATCGCATTTGCGCGGATGTGATGCCTGGCGAACTCGAATGCCATAACCTTGGTGAGTTGCATGACGGCCGCCTTTGACACGGCGTAACTGGCGATGCTCCGTCCGACGCCGAATGAGGCGATCGAGGCAATATTCACGATTGCGCCGCGCCTACCGGCTGCAGCCATTCCCTGCGCGGCGAGCACGCCGACTGATCGGACGGCATCGAGATTGACGGCCATAGTTTCAGACCACGCTGTCTTGTCTCCGTCGATGAGGCGCCCTGGTCGCGAAATGCCCGCGTTGTTGACGCAGATCGTCACGGTGCCGAAGCGATCCGCGGCCGCGTCGAAGGCGTGGCGCATCTCGGTTTCGTTGGTGACGTCGGCTTCGAACCCTTCCGAACTCGCCGCCGGCCGCCGCGATCTCGGCGGCGATTGCGGCGAGGCGCTTCTTCCGCCTGGCGACAAGGACGACCTTCGCGCCGTTGGCCGCGAGGACGCGGGCGAAGCGTTCGCCGAATCCGGACGAGGCGCCGGTGACGAGCGCGACTTCGCCGCTCAGGTCGAACAGATTGGCAGCCTTCATCGCGGACTGATCAGTCAAACTCGCTCCTCCTCGGTGCGTTCAGGTCTGGGCGTCTGCAAGAACACGGGTCGCAATGATCATTTTTTGGACTTCGCTCGCGCCCTCATAGATCCGCAGCGCCCGGATCTCCCGGTAAAGTCTCTCGGCGATATGGCCGCGCGTGACGCCCAGGCCGCCGAAAATCTGCACAGCGGAATCGATCGCCTTCTGCGCCTCCTCGGTCGCGAAGAGTTTCGCCATGCTCGATTCGCGGCTGATACGGGCGCCTGTGACGTCCTTGGTCCAGGCGGCGCGGTAGATCAGCAGAGCCGCAGCGTCGATGGCGAGCGCCATGTCGGCGAGCTTGGCGCGGGTGAGCTGGAGATCGGACAGCGGCTGACCGAACAGCTTGCGCGTCCGGGCGTGTCGCACTGCCTCGTCAAGCGCGCGACGCGCGAAGCCGAGGGCGGCCGCGCCGACGGTCGGGCGGAAGACATCGAGCGTGGCCATGGCGATACGGAAGCCGTCGCCCGGCGCGCCGAGCATATCGGCGCGGGAGACTTTCACGCCGTCGAAGGCGAGCGCGCCGATCGGGTGCGGCGCGATCAGGTCGATCACTTTCGAGACCGAGAACCCTGGCGTATCGGCTTCCACGATGAAGGCCGAAAGGCCCTTGGCGCCCGGGTCTTCGCCCGTGCGCGCGAAGACGACGTATAGCTTGGCGATGCCGGCATTCGATATCCATGTCTTCGCTCCATCGAGGCGCCACTGGGCGCCGTCCGGCTTAGCCCGCATTGCGAGCGCGGAAACGTCGGAGCCTGCCTCAGCCTCCGACAGGGCGAAGGCCGAGATCACGTTTCCCTGCGCGACCCCGGGCAGCCAGCGCGCCTTCTGCTCGTCGGTGCCGAACAGGCTGATCGGACCGCTGCCGAGGCCCTGCATGGCGAAGCTGAAGTCGGCCAAACCCGCGTGGCGCGCCAGCACCTCCCGGCAAATGCAGAGGCTGCGCGCGTCCAGCGGCCCGTGCAGCGCGCCATCGCGGCCGCCGACGGCTGTAGCGAGAAGGCCCGCCTGCCCCATGGCCGCGACCAGGCGACGAACGATCCCCGCGGCGCCGGCGCCAGACTCGTCGGCGCCGTCCAAGGCCGCCAAGCTGGCGCCAGCCCAGGCGTCGACGCGATCGTACAGGTCCCGATGCTGCGGCTCCAGGAACGGCCAGGAGAGGAAGGTGCGGTCGGCCATCAATTTCCCTCGAAGACCGGCTTCACCTTGGCGACGAAAGCGCGATACGCGCGGCCGTAGTCTTTGGTCTGCATGCAGATCGCCTGCGCTTGCGCCTCGGCTTCGATCGCGGAATCGACGTCCAGCGCCCATTCCTGATGGAGGCACGTCTTGGTCATCGCGTGGCCGAAGGTCGGTCCGTCGGCGAGCTCTTTCGCCAGCGCCTGGGCGTCCGCCAGCACCTGCTCCGGCGTTGTGAGGCGGTTGAAGAAGCCCCATTTGTCCGCCTCCTCCGCGGTCATTGTGCGTCCAGTGTAAAGCAGCTCGGAGGCGCGGCCCTGGCCGATGAGGCGCGGCAGAATCGCGCAGGCGCCCATGTCAGCGCCCGCAAGGCCCACGCGCACAAACAGAAAGGCTGTCTTGGCGCGCGGCGTGCCGATCCGCATGTCGGAGGCCATCGCGACGATGGCGCCCGCGCCGGCGCAAATTCCGTCAACCGCCGCGATGATCGGCTGCGGGCAATGCCGCATCGCCTTGACCAGGTCGCCGGTCATGCGCGTGAAGGCGAGAAGCCCCTGCATGTCGCCGGCCTCCTGCATCCGCACCAGCGGTCCGATGATTTCGTGCACATCGCCTCCGGAACAGAAATTCCCGCCGGCGCCGGTAACGACAATGGCTTTCACATCGCCGGCGAAGACAAGGCTTCGAAACAGATCGCGGAGTTCCGCGTAGCTCTCAAAGGTCAGCGGATTCTTCCGTTCCGGGCGGTTCAGCGTGATCGTTCCGACCTTGCCGGAAACCTCCCACTGAAAATGCGTCGCCCCATATGCGGCAGCCTTGAACCTCTGCACGTTCGTCTCCTCATGTTTATTTCGGTTCAAACCATGGACAAGCCGCCAGACACGCTCAGCGTCTGGCCAGTGATGTAATTCGAGTGGTCGCTGGCGAAGAACAAGATTGCGCTGGCGATCTCGGCTGGTTGTGCGAATCGTCGGAGTGGAATTGCGCGCCGGAACGCTTCGAGATGGTTCTCCGGCAGCGCCATCAGCATCGGCGTTTCCGTTGGCCCGGGACATACGCAATTCACATTGATGGAATAACGGGCCATCTCGCGCGCCAGCCCCTTACTGAAGGCGATGAGGCCGCCCTTCGCGCCTGAATAGACTGTCTCGCCGGAACTGCCGACGCGACCGGCGTCGCTCGCCACATTGACGATCTTGCCCGCCTTTCGCTCGATCATCGGTCCCAAGAGCGCCCGCGTGAGTTTGATCGGCCCCATCAGATTGATGTCGACCACGCGCTCCCAGAACTCCGGATCGTTGTCGACGAACGCCTGTCCCTTTCCGTAGCCGGCGACGTTGGCCAGCACATGAACCTCGCCCCGGCTCAGCACTGTCTTCGCAAATTCGGCGATAGCGTGATCCGAGCTGACGTCGATCCAGGCAAACGTGGCCTTCAGCTCAGCGTCGCGCAGTCGCCTGGCTTCCTCCTCCCCCTTCTCCGCTGAAAGGTCGGCGAGGACGACGCTGGCGCCCGCACGCGCCAGCATCTCCGCCGTCGCACGCCCGATCCCGGACGCTGCTCCGGTCACGACCACGGTCTTCCCTTCGAGTCTCATGTGGCAATCCTCACCTGTCGAGAAACTCCCTCACCCGCTTTCGAGTGTCGGCGGCGTTGAACAGTTTGTGGGTTTCCAGGAGCTCGATGAGCATGCCCTTGCCCAGGTCGGCGTCGGCCGCGCTGAAACAATGCTTGCACGCGGCCAACGCCGCCGGCGACAGAGCCGCGATGCGCACAACGACACTCTCGGCAAATGCGCTCAATTGGTCGGCCGGCACAGCCCATTGAACCAGTCCCAGGTCGCGCGCCTGTACGCCGGTGACGACCTCGGCCGTCAGGATCAGGCGGCGCGCAACGCCGGGACCAGCGAGCCGCGACAGCCGTTGGGTGCCGCCTGCGCCGGGCAGGAGACCGAGACGGGCCTCTGGCAGCCCTAGCCGAGCGTCGTCGGCTGCAATCCGCAAATCGCAGGCGAGCGCCAGTTCGAACCCCCCGCCCTGCGCCGCGCCGGCGATCTCCGCGACGACCACCTGGGAAAGGGACTCAATCCGATCGTAAAGGCGCTGCATGAGGCGGACCGTTTCGATCATGCGATCGGGTCCGTCCTCGGTCGAAAAGCAATCCCGCATCAGCTTGAGGTCCGCGCCGGCGGAAAAAATTCGCTCCGAGGAGCGGATCAGCAGCACGGCGATGTCTGGCTGCCCGGCCAGGTCGTCGAGGATGCCCTCGAAGCCGTCGATCCAGTCGCGGTTTATGGCGTTCACGGGCGCCCGCGCCATTGTGAGCTCCAACGCCGCGCCGGTGAAGCGGGTCTTGAACATGGGGGACATTGAATGACGGTTCATTCAGTTCAACAGATATCAGACCGGGGCCGCCGTCAAGGTTCCGATCCGCGGCGATCTGTCGCGCCGCTCCGTCGATGGCGCGGCCTGTGCGTCCGCATCTCTGTCGGCCACATCTTTCGTCGTGAGATCGGCGGCTCGCTTTGACCCCGGCCTCGACGCCCAGGAACCTGGCCATCTGCGTTGCGGGCCGCACGACAATTATTTGCCGGCCCTGCCCGCCTTTCGCTTCCCCTTGAGCCTCCCTGATTTCGGAGGGCGGGCGGAAAGGAACCGGCCGTAGTCTACCAAGCCTTTTGGCGTCGCCATCGCGTGGACGAAAAAGTCAAAGCCCTGCTCGATATAGCCGTCGATGGTGGTGATCGCGCTGAGCCGCCAATGCTTCAAGGCCCAGGCGTGTGCATAGAGCACGAGTTGATAGGTCACGAGATCAACGTTGATTTCGCGGAACAGTCCCGCGGAAACGCAGTCACGCAGACGATCGGCGAGGTATTCATTGGTTTCGAGTTCGAGCCGCTTGATGATTTCGCGTTGAGGGCGCGGCAGCGACTTGGTCGAGCGATAGGCGAGCACCGCCGCGCTGCGGCGTCGGTCGATTACGCGGCAATAGGCGTCGAGGGATTTCCACAACGCCTGTATTGGGTCGTCGGTTGCTTTCACCGAGCGCGGAAGCTCCTGCTTGTAAGAGTCGAGTACGGTCACCAGCGAAAGCAGGAGGACGTCTTCCTTCGTCTGCGCATACTGGTAAATCAGCCCGGCGCTGACTCCGGCCTTGCGCGCGATGTCCAGCACGGTCGTAAGGTAGTAGCCCTGTTCGGAAAACAACTCGATTGCGGCAGAAACGATCTGTTCGCGCCGCTTCGCGACAAGCTTTTCGTCGGTGACCTGACTCTTGACGACGGCCTGATCGAACGAACCGGCGAGCGGCGACCGCTGTTTCTTCATTTGCTCTCCCAACCCCATTCCCCTGTCTGCGCGGCCCGCTTTCAGGCTGCATTCTGGTCTGAGTCTATCGAAACTCGGCAAACGTTGACCATCCAATTTGCAAAAGACGTTCGGCCCGGTTCAGTGAACAGATCTTCCACGTCGCGAGATCCATATAGAGCAGAACAGCGTGCCGGATGATCGCCGGGGGACCAATTGACCGGCAACCGGGATCATCTCGCGCCATCTTACCGACCGATCGGAAACGCGCTAACGTTCGCGCGGCAAAGCCATAGCGAGGAACGTATGAGAGTTGCTTTGGCTCAGGAATGACGTACGTGCCCCGCGCCAACTCGCCCAAGGCCCTGCTGCTCGACTTCGGCGCCGTCATCTCGATCACCCTGTTTGAACGCCATGCCCATACCGAGACGAACATCGGGCTCGCGCCGGGCACGCTGACATGGCGCGGCCCGTTCGATCCCGCCGGCGATCGGCTTTGGACCGACATGCTCGCGGGCAAGATCAGCGAACGCGACTACTGGGCGATCCGGGCGGCGGAGGTCGGGCGCCTGAAAGGCGAGCGCTGGGATATGGCGACGCTCATCGTTCGCGCCGGCGGTCCCGACCCCAATGCGCATGTGCGGCCTGAGGCGCTGGCCACGGTTCGCCGCGCGAAAGCCGCGGGACTGCGCGTCGGCGTCCTTTCGAACGAGCTCGAACTCTTTCACGGCCGCGAAGAGATGGAAACGCTCGACATCCTGCAGCTGATGGACTCGATCGTGGACGCGACGCACACGGGTGTCCTGAAGCCGGACCCGCGAGCCTACGTCTTGGGCTGCGCAGCGCTGGGCGCGGAACCGGAGAATGTGGTGTTCGTCGACGACCAGAAGCGCAATGTCGAGGGCGCTCGACGCGCGGGTCTCGATGCAGTCTGGTTCGACGTCACGCGAGCGGCCGCCATGTACGCCGAGGTCGAGCGCCGTCTCGGTCTTTCGCCGGCGACTCAGGCGGCCGAGGGCGCCAACGAATAGTCGCTCTGGCTCGCGGCGTAAGCGACGAACGCCTCGAGCGTCGCCGGATTGGCCATTGCATTGCGGTTCAGGACCGCATCCGGCGACGCGCCCATCAGGATTCGGCGCACCGGCACCTCCATTTTCTTGCCGGTCAGGGTGTAGGGAATTTCCGCGACCTCGACGATGCGGTCGGGAACGTGGCGAGGACTGTATTCACGTCTGAGGGCATCCGCGATCCGCCGCCGCAGGGCGTCGTCAAGTTCAAACCCCGACTTGAGCTTGACGAAGAGCGGCATGAAAAAACGCCCGCCCGAGCAGATCGAGATTAACGATGAGACTGTCGGCGATCGCCTCGATCCCCGCGAGCGCGCCATAGATTTCGGCCGTGCCAATGCGAACTCCGTGACGGTTGAGCGTCGCGTCGGAGCGGCCCAGCACGAAGCAGCCGCCGCGCGCATTGATGCGAATGAGATCGCCGTGCCGCCATACGCCCGGAAACATATCGAAATAGGCACCCCGATACCGCTCGCCCGTTTCATCTCCCCAGAATGACACCGGCATCGAGGGCAACGGTTTGGTGATGACGAGTTCGCCGACTTGGTCAATGACACTGACACCGTTGTCGTCGAACGCCTCCGCCGCCACGCCGAGTTGGCGAGCCTGGATTTCTCCGGCATAGACCGGCAGCGTCGGAACGCCGCCGACCAGACCGGAACAGACGTCGGTGCCGCCGCTGCCCGTCGCCACCCACAGGTCCGACTTGACGTTGTCATAAAACCAGGCGGTGCAGTCCGGCGAAACCGGCGAGCCCGCCGGCATGATCGCGCGCAGATTCGACAGCGCGTATCGCGCCTTGGGAACGACTCCGGCCTTGCGCATGATCTCGACGTAGCTCGGGCTGGCGCCGAAAAAGGACACGCCGCACCGGTCCGCAATCCGCCACAGCGCGTCGACTTCGGGGTAGGCTGGATGGCCGTCGTAGAGAACCGGGCAGGCGCCGGTCATCAGCATGCTCACGACGACGTTCCACATCATCCAGCCGGTCGTGGTGTAGAAGAACGCCCGCTCTCCCGGATGAATGTCCATATGGAATTGCAGCGTCTTCAACGCCTCCAGAATGATGCCCCCGTGACCGTGCACGATCGGCTTCGGTAGCCCTGTCGTGCCAGACGAAAAGAGGATCCAGAGCGGGTGATCGAACGGAACCTGCTCGAAGGAGAAATCACCTCCGGGGACCGGCGCGTGATCGAGGAGACTCTCCCACCTCAGAGCACCCGCCGGCAGATCGAGTTCGCCTTGCGGGCCACGGCGGGACATGTCGATTACGAGTTCGAGTCCGCTCAAGCCCGCGACGATGCCGCGTAGTTCCTCGCGACGGTCGAAATGCTTCCCGGCGTATCGATAGCCGCCGACGCAAAAGAGCGCCTTGGGCCGGAGTTGGTCGAGACGATCGAGAACGCCGCGCGAACCGAAATCGGGCGAACAGCCGGCCCAGACGGCGCCGATCGCGGCGGTCGCAAGCATGGCGATCATGGTCTCGGGAATGTTCGGCGCGTAGGCGGCGACGCGATCGCCGCGCCTAACTCCAAGCGCGCGCAGTTGCGTCGCGACAATGCGCACGGCGCTTGCTAAATCGTCCCAGAGGACGCCGGCCGGCGCTGCATCTTCCTGGACGAACAGCAGGGCGTCGGCGCCCGGCCGCTCGCAGCGCAGGACATGTTCGGCGTAGTTGAGTTTAACGGCGGGAAACCATCTCGCGCCGGGCATCGCGCCCGATGCAAGCACGCGCTCATAAGGGACCGAGGATTTGATGTCGAAATAGTCCCAGAGCGCGCCCCAGAACGCTTCGGTCTCGCTCACTGACCATCGCCAGAGCGACTCGTAGCTCGCAAACGAGAGTCCGCGCCGCTCTTCGAGCCATCGTATGAATTTCGTGATGTTGGCGTTGGCGGCCCACTTGGCGCTGGGCGTCCACAGCAAGTCGCTTTCCTGGACCATTGCGAAACCGTTGTTGTTGAGACTCTTGCCTCTGCCCGGTCAGACGGCAATGACGACCTTGCCGATGTGCCTGCCCGAATCCAGATATGCGTAGGCCTCGCGCGCCTCCTGGAAAGGAAAGACCCGATCGATCACGGGCCGCAGCTTCGCCTGGGTCAGCGCCGCGTTCATCGCAGCGAACATTTCCAGCGAGCCGACGAAGATCCCTTGCAGCCGCGCCGCCCGGGACATCAGCAGCCTCGGGTCGATCTGGCCGGTTCCCCCCACGACGCCGATTAAGGCGATGGCGCCGCCAACCCGCGTCGAACGGATCGAGCGCTCGAGCGTGGCGGCGCCGCCGACCTCGACCACGAGATCAACGCCGCGTCCCCCGGTCAGCTCTGCGACCTTTTTGTGCCACTCCGGCGTTTCCTGGTAGTTGATGGTCTGATCCGCGCCGAGGGTCTTGGCTAGTGAGAGCTTGTCGTTGCTGCTCGAGGTGAGGATGGCGCATGCGCCATGCAGCTTGGCGAATTGCAGGGCGAACAGCGACACGCCGCCAGTTCCTAGCAGCAGCACGGTCTCTCCCGCGCGTACGGTCGCCATCTCGGCGACGGCGTTCCAGGCGGTGAGACCCGCGCACGGCAGCGTCGCTCCCTCCTCGAAACTCATATGTTCGGGAATCGCGATCGCGCCCGTCTCGTGCAGGACGACAGTCTCTGCGAGCATGCCGTCGACCGAGCCGCCGAGGGCGCGGGAGATGGCCTCGGCCGACGGCGCTCCGCCGAGCCAACCCGGAAAGAATGCGCCGGCGACGCGGTCACCGACTTTGAACCGCGTGACGCCCGGCCCGATGGCCACAACATCGCCAGCGCCATCCGACAGAGGGATCACATTCGGCCGGGCGCCGCTACGATAGACCCCCCTCGCGATCATGAGATCGCGATAGTTGAGCGAGGCCGCGCGGACGCGAACGAGAATCTCTCCGGGCCGCGCCCCAGGCGTCGGCCGATCCGGGTTGAGGACGACGCCGTCGATGCCGATGGCTTCCCTGAGCTCGTAAGCTCTCATGGTCTCAATCCTCCGAGAGAACGCGGCTCGCGGCGATCATCGGACGCCTCCCCGGCCGCACGCCGCAATCCCCTCAGAATGGCTTCCGTCGCCGGAGGCGGCGTCGCACCGAGCGCGGCCTCGGCCGCGACCGCCAGACCAAGCAGAGCAGCGTCGCGGCCCGCAAGACCGTCGAGCTCCAGTCCCACCGGCAAGCCGGAGTCCGTAAGACCAACGGGGATGCTGACGCCGGGCGCCCCGATCGCGCAAGTCATGCCGGTGTTGCGGATCAGCACGCCGACTTTGCTGACGGACTTTCCGCCGACCACGACCTCGTCCTCGAACTCATCTCCGCTCGCGGGGATGACCGGCGCGGTCAAGGGCTCGGTCGGAAAGGCCATTGCGTCGAGCCGGTGGGCGCTAAAGATCCCGGCGTATTGCGCCCGAACGGCTTCGCGTTGGCGGGTCCGCGCTGCGACCACCACTTCCGGCGGGAAGGCGGCGTCGCGCGCTCTGTCGAAAAGCCGCCGGGTGTCCCGGCTCGCGATGCGCGCGATCACTTCCGCCGCGTCGAGGTGCAGCCCATGACGGGCGAAGTGGATTGCCAGATCGCCCTTGAAGCCATTGATCAGCAAGATCTCGAATACGCGCCAAGCCGCGGGGGCGAAATCGGACACATCGACGTCGATTAGAATCGCGCCCGCGTCGCGCAGACGCGCCGTCGCCCCATCCGCCACTTTCCGTACGTCGTCGTCCAACCCCTCCCAATGATGGCCGCGCGGCAAGCCGACACGCACTCCCCTGAGCCCGATCTTTGGGATCATCTCGCCCGCAATCGCCTCGTGCAGGAGCGCAACGTCGTCGACTGTTCGCGCCATCGGGCCGATCGTATCCAGATCGAGCGCCAGCGGCACGACACCCTCGTCCGAATAGAGTTTGCGGACGCCCGCGATCGAGGGGCGCAGCGCCGAAGTTCCGCAAAAGGCCGAGGGAATGCGCACGGAGCCTGCGGTGTCCGATCCGAGTCCCGCCGCGACTATTCGCGCCGCGAGCGCGGCCGCGGTTCCGCCGCTCGAGCCTCCCGGGGTGCGGGCCGGATCGTGGGGATTGCGGACGAAGCCGAAGACGGGGTTGGAAGATGTGCCGCCGCCTGCGAGCTCATGCATGTTGGCTTTGCCGAACAAGAGCGCGCCCGCGCGCCAGAGCGTCGCTGCAACGGGCGCGTCGGCCTGGGGCATGTAGGACTTCATAGTCTCAGTTCCGGCGGAGGTCGGGAAGCCGACGGTGTCGATATTGTCCTTGACCACGACGGGGAGCCCGCCGAGCCGTCCGAGCCGCGCCCCGCGCAGCCGCGCCTTGTCGACGCCGCGAGCCTCCTCGAGTAGGCGATCCTCGTCCATCCAGGCGATCGCATTGAGCCCCTCAAGCGCGCGCTGCCGCTCGATCAGGCGCGCCGTGTAGGCCTCGGCCTTCATCGCGCCATCGCGGATATGCGCGACGGCCTCGCGAGCGGAAAGATCGATCGGGTCAGCCACGGCGTTCAGCTGACCGTCATCTGCAACACCGGCTTGACCACCTTCCCCGTTTCGGAATCGTGCAGCGCGTCGTTGATCCTGTCAAAGGGATAGAAGGTGACAAGCTTGTCGAAGGGGAAACGGCCCTGCATGAAGAGTTCGATCAGGACGGGGATGAACACCTGCGGCGTCGCGTCTCCCTCGACGATGCCCCGAAACTTGCGGCCCGCTGTCATCAGGCCCATCAGGTCGAGCGTCACTTCGGTCCCGAGCGGAGCGGCGCCGACGGTGCCGCATTCGCCGCGCAGGGCAAGGCTGTCGACCGCCTTGCGGATGACCGCGGGCGCTCCCGTTGTGTCGAAGGAGAAGGTCGCGCCGCCGCCGGTCGCCTCGGCGACCTGCGCGACAAGGTCCGGATCGGCGCCGTCGATCGTATGCGTCGCGCCGAGTTCGCGGGCAAGCGCAAGACGCTCCGGGTTGAGATCGACCGCAACGACAGTCGTCGCGCCGACCACCTTCGCCGCCAAGACGGCGCTCAGGCCGACCGAACCGGCGCCGAACACTGCAAGCAAATCGCCGACGCCAACCTTGAGCGCATTGATGATCGCCCCGGCCCCGGTCTGCACGCCGCAGGCGAGCGGCCCAAGCAGGTGCAGCGGGGCGTCCTTACGCACCTTGACGACATTGCGCGGATGGCAGAGCGCGTAGCTCGCGAACGACGACTGGCCGAAGAAGTTGCCGTGGATGACCTCGCCGCCGTTCGAGATCGGGCTCGTCCCGTCGGGCCTGAGGCCCGCAAAATTATAGCCGAAGAAGTCGTGGCAGTAGCCCGCTTCGTCGTCGCGGCAGCTAGGGCAATGGCCGCAGGAATTGTACGACATCACGACATGATCGCCCGGCGAGACGCCGCTGACGAAGCGCCCCGCCTTGACCACAATTCCTGCGCCCTCGTGTCCGAGGACGATCGGTTGGGGCACCGGAAAGGCCTGGTCGCGCATCGCCAGGTCGGTGTGACAGACGCCGGTCGCGACGAGCCTGACCAGGATCTCGTCGTCGCGCGGCTCGGCGAGATCGACCATTTCCAGCGACATCGGCGCGGCCCGGGCGCGGGTCACCGCGGCTTGAATTCTCATGACGCGAATTCCTCCCTCGATTGGGTTCGAACACGTTCGCGCACGGCGCGGTCAGCCGCCCGGCCCTACGGGTTCGTCGGACTTTCGCCCATGGCCAGCCGGGAGGCGCAGCCGGTAACCGACCGGCAGGAGACGAATGCCGAAGCGGCTTTCGATCTCGCCCCAGAGGCCGCGCGGCAGGAACAGCGCGAAGAGAATGGCGACAATGCCCAATCCCGCCATGTACCAGACGCCGTTCTCGCCGAACTCGTTTTGCAGAACGAAGAACAAGACCGCCCCAAGGATCGGCCCCTCGAACGTGCCAAGACCACCGACCAGCGCCATCAGGATCATGTAGGCGGTCCACTGCACGCCGAAATTGGTCTTCGGCTGAAAGGTGACGGAGGTCGCGAGCCAGAGGACGCCGGCCAGCGCACAACCGAAGGCCGCCAGGACAAAGACCGTTCGCTTGGCGGCCTGGACCCTGACGCCGACCGAGGCTGCCGCCTCCTCGTCGTCGCGTATGGCCTGGATCGACGCGCCGAACGGGCTGCGCAAGAGCATGAAGATCGCCCCGAGCAGCACGAGCATCGAGGCAAGCGCCAGCCAGTAATTGGTCGCAAGACGCTGCTCATGGGTGAAGGCGTTGAGCGAGATCATCGACGTGCCGGTCTCGCCCTGGATCAGAGGGTCCTGGTTGACAAGGAGGTGTAGCGCTTCGGCCAACACCCACATGCCGATCGAGAACTCCCCGCCGCGCAGCCTCAACATGAAGAAGGAGATCGGGACCGCCAAAACGGCCGCGCCAACGGCCCCCGCGATCAGGGACGGGTAGGCGGGAAATCCGTGCACGGAGAGCTGGATCGAAAAATAGGCGCCGATGCCGAAAAAGGCCTGCTGCCCGACCGAGACAAGGCCGGCGTATCCGGCGAGCGCATTCCACATCGAAGCCAGGATGACGTAGACGAAGAGCGTCGTCAGCTTGTCGACGACATTCGCGCTCCCGATCAGCGGCGTGACCGCCAGCAGGACGACGATGATCGCGACCGCGGCTCCCGACGCCGCAAACTCGCGGGTCCAACGCTCGACCGCGAATGTCGGCGCTCCGCTCATTCGCCGAGCCCCAGCGAGGAACGAAGACCGCCGCGCGAACGGCTCCAGTCCCGGAACATCCGGATGCCGAGCACGGCGAGAAACGTAAGATGTCCCGCGAGAAGAAACCACTTCGGGTCGAGCGCGGCGCCGATCGACTGGGCGAGACCAAGGACGATCCCCCCGATCAGCGTCCCCCACAGCGATCCGATCCCGCCGATCACCACCGCCTCGAAAGCGAAAATGAGCTGCATCGGGCCGGAATATGGATCGAACGTGGCGCGCATCGCGAGCATCGTGCCGGCGATGGCGACGGTCGCGACCGCTATGGCGGCCGCAATCGCATAAACGGCGCGCGCATTGACGCCGACGAGTTCGGCCGTGTCCGGGTCCTCCGCCGTCGCTCGGATGGCCCGGCCGAGCGAGGTGTGTTTGAGAAACAGGGAAAGGCCGCCAAGAAGGACGACCGCCAGCGCAAAAATCAAAGCCCCAATATAGCTGACGGTGAGCTGGCCGGTGATTTCGAGGCTGTCGAAAGCAAGGTCGCCGATCATATCGCCAAGGGAGCGCGTATCGGCCCCGTAGGCTTCAAACAGCATGTTCTGTATTGTGATGGACAGGCCAAAGGTCGCCAGCAGCGGCACGAGCATGCCCGAGCGCAGGCTGCGCTCCAGGATCCCGCGCTGCAGGAGCCATCCCAGCGCAGCCATGATCGGCAGGACCGCGAGCAGCGCGAGGAATGGCGAGATGCCGGCATAATCCGAGATCGAGAAGACGAGGAATGCCGACAGGATCGCGAGGTCGCCGTGCGCAAGATTGATGATGCGCATCACGCCAAACATCAGCGACAAGCCGCAGGCGAGAAGCGCGTAATAGCCGCCGAGCAGGACCCCTTGCACAATGAGATTGACGATGCTCATGCCCGCCCTCGCGCGATGGTCCCGGCGCGATGGAGGCCGAAATAAGCGTCGACAATCTGGTCACGCGTCACCGCCGCGGCGGGACTGTCGAGGACGATGCGGCCCTCGAGCATGCACATCACCCGCGTCGCGACGCTGAGCGCGCGGCTGAGCTCCTGTTCCACAAGGACGAGCGTCGCTCCGCCCGCGAGCAGCGACCGCAACGATCGATAAAGTTGCTCTATGACCACAGGCGCCAATCCGAGCGAGACCTCGTCGAGCAGGATCAGGCGCGGATTGGTCATCAGCGCGCGGCCGATCGCCGCCGCCTGCCGCTCGCCGCCCGAAAGATTCCCCGTCAGCGCGTCCCTGCGGGCGCGCAGCATGGGGAAAAGCTCCATCACCGCATCCAGCGTCCAGTATCCGCGGCGGCCAACCCGCATCGCGACCTGAAGATTTTCCTGCACCGTCATGCCGCCGAACAGGCGGCGCCCCTCAGGCACCAGCGCGATGCCTTGCGCAACGCGTCTGTGCGCGCGCAGGGCCGTGACATCGGTTCCGTCGAACATGATGGCGCCGGAGGCGGGCGCGTGCGCGCCGGCGATGGCGCGCAAGAGCGTCGACTTGCCCGCCCCGTTGGCGCCGACAAGCGCCACAATTTCGCCTTTGCCAATGGCGAACGAGACTTCGCGCACGGCTTGCAGGAGGCCGTGGCGCACGTCGAGCTGGTCGACTGCGAGCAGGCTCACGTCGCGCCGCTTCCCAGATAGGCGTCGACGACCGCCGCGTCGGACATCACCCTCCGGGGGTCTCCGTCCGCGATGATGCGGCCGGAGACCATGCAGACCAGCCGCTCGACCACTTGCAGGAGAACGTGGACGATGTGCTCGATCCAGACGATCGCCATGCCGCGCCTCCGCATCTCGCGGATCGTCCCGACAAGCTGGTCGGTTTCCTCGTCGGTAAGCCCGCCGCCGATTTCGTCGAGCAGCACGACCACGGGATCGGTCGCGAGCGCCCGTGCGAGCTCCAGGCGCTTGCGATCGAGAAGGCCTAGCGTCTCGGCGCGCCGATTGGCCACCGCAAGCATGTCGCAGAGTTCAAGCGAGTCCACACAATTTCGATAGGCTTTGGCGCCGCGGAGTTTTCCCCCCGCCGTCGCAGCGACATAGACGTTTTCGAAAACGGTCATGCCGCCGAAAGGCCTCGGCACCTGATGCGTCTTGGCGATGCCGAGGCGACTTCGGTCGGAGGCGTCCGCCCCCGTGATGTTGACGCCGCGAAAATGCACCGTGCCGCCGGAAGCCGGCAGTCCGCCGGCGAGCACGCTCAACAACGTGGTTTTTCCGGCGCCGTTGGGACCGACGATGCCGACAGCTTCGTCGGCCCCGACGGAAAAGTTCACCTGGTCGAGAACCGTCAGCGCACCGAACCGCTTGGTGATGCTGGCGCCGTCGAGGATGGCGCCTGTCCCTTGCGGCGACACGTGTGGGCTCAACCGTTATAGGGGCGCAGTTGGGCCTGAACCGGAACGTTCTTGTCGTTCGCGTTCTCGGTGATGACCAAGTCGAGCTTGAACTTGCTGCCCGGCTTGGCCTTGATCCACTGCGTGCCGATGATCGGCGTGTTGAAGCAGTTCGGCACCGGTCCCTTGGTGAAATCGATCGGACCGACCGTGGTTGGGGTTTTCAGCGTGCTTAACGCCTTCGCGACACCCGCCTTGTCGGTCGGATTCCCGCTCGCCTGCAGCGCCGCGATCCCGGCGTCGAACAGCGACATTGTCGCACCGAGCTGCTGCGTCCATTGCTTGCCCGACGCCTTCTCGTAGCCTTCGGCGATTTCGTTGGAGGCCAGTCCGGTGAGAGGCGACTTATAGGGGAAGTCCTTATGCCAGTAGCAGGCGCTGGCGATGCCGGGACCGAGAGAACCCAGCGCCTCGACCTGCGAAGGGAAGAGGCCCGTCTTGGCGATCTGCGCGATCTTCACCATCTTGGTGTAGCCCTGCTGCGCGGCTTGTCGCCAGAAGGTGGCGAAGTCAGGCGGGATCGGGAACGTGTTGAAGATTTCGCAGTTCTCGGCCTTGAACTTGGCGATCTGCGACGAAAAATCGGTCGTACCGTCTTCGTAGCCGCCGGGATCGACGATAGTGAAGCCAGCTTTCGCCAGGGCCGGGGCGAGATGCTCGCGGATCCCATTGCCGTCGGCGTCGTTGGGATAGAGAACGGCGACTTTCTTGTTGGTCTTCACCGGCCCGTTCCACTGCGAGACATAGCAGTTGAAGAAGTCGTGGGCGCCGAAGCTGAAGAGATAGCTCCACTTGAACGGCGACGGCTGCCCCGGCTTCGCGCCGCGGCCGAAATAGAACGCCTCCCACGGCATGACGGTCGAAAGGCTGGGAACTCCCGCCGCCTCGCATGCGTCCGCGACAGGGTTGACGACTTCTGGAGTCGAGGTCGACAGCATCATGTCGACCTTGTCGCTTTCGATGAGCTCCTTGGCGAGCTGTCCGGAGCGCACGGGGTCCGACTGTGTATCCTTGTTGATGATCTCGACGCCGTATGTCTTTCCGCCAATCGCGACGCCCTTTTCCAGCGCCTTGCGGACCTGCGTCAGAATGTAGGGATCGGTTTCGCCGAACCCGGCCAGCGGGCCTGTCAGCGGGCTCACGAACCCGACCTTGAGGGTCGCATCCGCGGCTCGCGCAGGGTTCGCGAGAGCGACCGTCCCGGCCATCGCCAGTGCGCCGACGCCATATCCCGCCGTCTTGACGAAGTCGCGCCGCGTGACCGCCAGGGGATCCGCCCCCGTCTGGCGCCCTGATTGTTTCTCGTCCATGTCTTCCTCCCGATGTCGGGGGAGACGCGAAACGCGAAGCATGAAGCCAGCTCCGCCTTGGTCCCCTCCCGAAGTCCATTCTGATGTTAGCGCCCCTGAACGCCCCCTGTCGCCATGTTTTTTCGCGCATCGGCGGCCGACATCGGGGAACCGAGTGTGACCGTGTGTCGCACCGGCTTCGTCAATCGGATCGGTGAGCCGGAACGGGCTCGGAGGTTTGTCGCGTCGTAGCGCTCTCCAACGTCCTAGCCTGAGGCGCGCTCGCGCTCGAAAGCTCGAGACGCAAGCCGGGCTTCTCGACCACAACACGCGACATCTCTGCCCGACGCGCGAGCTCGCTCACCAGCTTGATGACCGGGCGGGCGTCTGGGTTATAGCGCCGCCGGGCGGGACCCGCGGCCCTAACCGCGTCGACCTGATCGCCCGGCATGGTCGCCCGCAACAGGAATTCCTCGTCGGAGAGGTTGGGCGGGAAGCGCCGTCGCAGTTCGGCGAGCGAGGGCGGCGGCGGTTCCCTGCGGATTTCGTCGGCGCGGGGGCGCGCGAGAATTCGGTCGATCACGTCCGCATCCACTGGCCGCGCTGGCCGGCCGAAGCGGCCGAGCACATAGCGGATCACCTGGTCGGGGACGGTGGCGTAGCGCTCCTCGCCCATCACGTTGAACATCGCCTGGGTGCAGACGATCTGAGGAAACGGCGTCACCATGATTGGATAGCCAAGCTCCGCGCGGACGCGGTCGACCTCGATCATCACCCGAGGCATCAGATGCCCGAGCTTGACCTCGTCGAGCTGCCGCCTGGTCGTGGTCATCACCCCGCCCGCGACCTGATGGTGGAAGAACCGCGCATCGAACTCGCGCGCCTGCCCGAACGGAAGGCCTTCCGCTCGGGCGAGACGCTCCAGATAGTCGCTCATGCGCTGGAGCGCCTGATCGTCGACCTCGACGCTATGGCCGAGCTCCCTGAGGTTCGCCACCGTTTGCGCGGCCGACGGCAGCGACGTGCCGCCGCCGAGCGGCCCGACCCCGACGTGCAGAACGTCGACGCCGAGATCGGCGGCGACCGTATAGACGTAGGGGGCCAGGCCGATCGTGCAGTGCGAATGCAGCTCGAGCGGCAGCCTGCCCTTCGCGGCCTGGATCGCCGGAATCAAGGTCCGTGCGCGGTCGGCAGCGAGGAGGCCCGCCGGGTCTTTGACGTAAATGCGATCGAGGTTCGGGGACCGGGCGAGGTCGGCCGCGAGGGCCGCGTAGAAGGCGTCGTCATGCGCGTCGCTGAGCGTATAGGTCAGCGCGCCGACGATCTCGTCCCCGCCCTCCTCGCGGATGATCCTGGCGGTCGCCAGCATCGCGTCGAGATCGTGCATGGGATCGAGCACGATGAAGCGGGAGACCCCATTGCGTACAAGGCAGCGGTAGACGAGCCGCATCACCTCTGGATCGAGCGTCTCCCACGAGATGAAGCGGAAACCCGTCCCGATGAATTGCAACGGCGTATCGGGGACCGCCCGGCGCATAAGGCGAATGCGCTCCCATGGATCCTCGCGGTAGTATTTGACCGCGACGCCCATGTGCGTGCTGGCGATGAAGTCGATCGCGCGGAAACCGACCCGGTTCATCACCGGAGCAATCTGAAGGCACTGCGGCGTGTTGAGGCCGGTCGCGCCCCAGAGGCTCTGGTTGCCATCGCGGATCGACACGTCGACCAGCCGGATGCTCGTCATGCCGGCCCCGGGCGCGCCGCAGGGCCGATCGCGCCGCTGCGTCCATGCGAATCTAGAAAGCGGGCGAAATAGGCAGTGTCGACCCCGCCCTCGGCGAATTCGCCGTCGGCGAGCAGCGCTCGGTGCATGTCGCGGTTGGTTTTGACTCCACTGACGTCGCAGACGGCCAGGGCCGATCGCAGGCGGCCGATCGCAGCCTTTCTGTCCTCGCCGCGGACGATGATCTTGGCCATCAGCGAATCATAGAAGGGGGATATCCGCGATCCGGCCTCGACGTGCGTGTCGACGCGGACGCCCGGCCCTGCGGGGAAACGGGCGGTCTCGACGATTCCAGGCGACGGGCGGAAATCCTCAGTCCAATCCTCCGCATTGAGCCGGCATTCAATCGCGCAACCGTCAAAGCGAATGTCGTCCGGGCGCAGGCGGAGCTTCCGGCCCTCGGCGATGGCGATCTGCTCGGCCACCAGATCGAGGCCGGTGATCGCCTCGGTGACCGGGTGCTCAACCTGGATGCGGGCGTTCATTTCCAGAAAGTAGAACGCCTCCCGCTCGCGATCGTAAAGGAACTCAACCGTTCCGAGACCGAGGTAGTTGAGTTGCCGGCCGAAGGCGACGGCGGCCTCGCGCATCGTCTCGCGGATGCGGTCGGGGAGATCGGGCGCCGGCGCCTCTTCGATCAGCTTCTGGTAGCGCCGCTGCACCGAACAGTCGCGATCGCCGACATGAATGACGCTCTCGCCGTCGCCGATGATCTGCACTTCAACATGCCGGCCCGAGGCCACGAAGCGCTCAAGATAAACGCGCAAGTCGCCGAAGGCCGAACCGGCCTCGGCCATCGCAAGTTCGACGGCCTCGACGAGGCAGGACGGCTCGGTCACGAGCTTGAGGCCGCGTCCGCCTCCGCCGCCGACAGCCTTGACCAGGACGGGCCATCCGATCGTCCCGGCGAGAGCCACGGCTCGATCGGGCGCATCGACCGCGCCGCCCGGCGCGAGCGGCAACCCTGCCTCTAGGGCGTGAGCGCGCGCGCGCAGCTTATCGCCGACCGCCTCGAGGTTGGCGTCGGTCGGGCCGATGAAGATCAGGCCGTGCTCGCGCGCGGAGCGCGCCAGACGAACGTTCTCCGAGAGAAAGCCATACCCCGGATGAATGGCGTCGGCCTCAGCCATGACCGCCGCCGAAACAACTGCCTTGACATTCAGATAGCTGACGCTCGACTGCGGCGCCCCGACGCAGATCGTACGGTCGGCCAGACGCGCGGGAACGGCGTCGAGATCCGCCTCCGACGCCGCGAGAACCGTCTCGATGCCGAGGTCGCGGCAGGTGCGGATGATGCGAACGGCGATCTCGCCGCGGTTCGCGATCAGGATCCTTCGAATGGTCATCCCGCGACCGACTGCAAGCGCATCAGGACTTGCCCGGCTTCGACCAGTTCGCCGTCGCTCACGCAAATCTCCGTCACCGTTCCCAAAGCGCCGGCGCTGATCGAGTTCATCAGCTTCATCACCTCGATGATGCCGACGACGGTATGCTCGCCGACTTGCGAGCCGACGTCGACGAAGGGCGGTGCGCCCGGCGTCGGCGCACGATAGAACGTGCCGACCATCGGCGCCCTGACAGCGCGCGCATTCGCCGTTTCCGCGCGGCCGGGCGCGGCAGTCTTCGCGGCTTGAAGTTTCGCGGCCGCCCCGGTCTCGGCCCCGACCCTGCGCGGCTCCGTCAGCGTGCGCCGCTCCTCGGTCCAGCCGGCGTCCGAACGGCGCAGTGTGAGGTCGAACGCCTCCGTCTTGAGACGAAGCTCGTCGTAAAATGACGAGTCCAGAATCCGGATGATCTCTTCGACATCCGCGTTTGTCAGATTCACGTCTTCGCCCCGCCGAAGAGATCGAAGACATGTGCGAAAGCGGTCGTTTTGGGAGTCGCCGCGGGCTTGGCTTCCTTGTTCGCCCAGATCGTTTCAGGGCGGCTCTGCAGAAGGAAAAGGCTCTCCCCGCCGGCGACGTCGGGCGCGAACGCCCATTCTATGTCCTGTGGGCAGCCGTAATGCGCCTCGACCAGTTTGCCGATCCGCGCCAGCTCCCCGAGTTGCTCCTCGCTCAGGCATGGCTCGTCCCGGCGATCGTCGGGCACGGCGATTTCGCGCACACCGCCCGCGGCGAAATCGGGGACATGCTGGACGGTCTTGTGCGACACGGCGCGTTTGACCACCTCGCCCGTCACCTTGCTTATCACGTATTTGTCCGGCGTCACGATGCCGCTGACGATCGCGGAGCCCAGGCCCCAGCTCGTCTCGATCACAATCACCGAGCGGTCGCCGGTCAGCGGACTGCGGGTGAACATGACGCCCGAACAGCGCGAGTTGACCATCCGCTGCACAACTACGCCCATCGCCAGGCCTTCTTCCGGCAATTTGAACCGGAGGCGATAACTGACCAACTCGGCGCTGTAGAGGCTCGCCCAGCAGTCGCGAACAGCGTTCAGCACGCCCGCGCCGCCGCGGATCCAGAGATACGTGTCCTGGAGCCCGGCGAAGCTCGCCTCACTGCTGTCCTCGCTGGTGGCCGACGAGCGGATCGCGACGGGCTGATCCTCCGCCATTCCGCTGCAAAGCTCCGCGTATCCTTGAACGATCGCCCTCGCCAGATCGTCCGAGACCGGAGCCTGGACGATGCGCTCCCGGATTCCTTCGGCGACCTTCGAGATCGCGAGCAAGTCGCCGGCCGCCAACCCTTCGATCGCGCGTCGGATCGAACCCTCGGGATCGATGGCGGCAATGAAGCGTTCGAACGCCATGGTCGTGATGACAAACCCCTGCGGCACGGAAATCCCGGCCCGCAACAATTCGCCGAGGCTCGCTCCCTTGCCCCCGACCGCCGGACGGTCGCCGATGCCGATCTCGCTGAATGCGAGCGAGAGAGCCGAACCGGACATGCCCTTTCTCCCTCACCCGAGGATGGTGACGACGCCGGTGTTGCCGTCGACCCGGACGCGCTGACCCGTCTTGATGCGCTTCGTGGCGCCGCCGGTTCCGACTACTGCCGGCATGCCATATTCGCGCGCAACAATGGCCGCGTGCGACATGGTGCCGCCGATGTCGGAGACGGTCGCTCTGATCTTCCCGAACACCGGGCCCCAACTCGGGTTGGTGACCGGGCAGACGAGAATCTCGCCCTCCTGCATGAGGCCGATGTCGTTGGCGCTCTTCAGCACCCGCGCGACACCCTCCGCCACGCCGGGCGAAGCGGCGAAACCGTGCAGTTCGTGCTCGTCGGCCGCGTCGGGCTTGCGCGCCCAGGCTGAAATCGTCTCGGAGGTGATCCCCCATAGCATCTGCAGCGCGGGATCGGCGATGTCGTCGGGAATCGGGCCGAGGGCAGGCGGCGGCGACCAGTCCTTCAGCTTTTCCCAGATCCGTTTGCGCTCTTTGAGGATCGGCTTCCAGTATCCGCGGCCGGCGGGGACCCCGCCCGAGGCCCAGGCGAGGCTCACTTCCTGAAGCGCGAGATCGGCCTCCGTATGATGGAGATGGAAGAAATCCTCGGCGTCCGCGATGACTCCCCATCGCGCGAGCAGCGCTCCAAACTCACGCAGCTTGTTGAACCAGATTGTGGTGAACCAGTGCTCGCAATAGAACTTGTGGTCCTCGACGAAGGGGAACACGAGATGACAAAGCCCGAGCATCTGGTCGAACGCGCCGCGCTCCTCGTCCGAGGTCAGGAGCGCGCGGTATTCCGCGATGATCCGCTCTCGCTCGGCCTTGAGCCGCTCTGTCGGCCGTTCGATCGACTGGCCCTTGTTGATCATGTCGGTGTAGCGCGCGATCGCCGAGAACGGGACGGAGAGGTCGTCGTTCCAGCTGCGGTGGTGATGATAAAAGCCGTCGCCGGTCGACATTAGGAACCAGGGGTGGCGGGTCTTTTCGAGCGCCTCGAGCCAGGCCTTGCCTCGCTCGCCCATTTGTCCCAGCGCAGCGAGCGTATCGGCCGGATTGGAGCCGTCGCCGAACTTGCCGTCGACCTTGAGGTCGACCGCGAGCTGCGCAAGCTTCTTCAGCTCCCCGTCCGGGCGGAACATGAAGACGTCGATGCCCGCCACCATCCGCGCAACCGTCTGGTCGGAGATTTCGGGGAACGCCTTCTTGCAGAACTCGAAGAATACGAGATAGGCGCCGTAGCCCAGCATCAGGAACTCGAAGTGGTGGTGCCACATCTTCGAGAACGCCTCGACGCAGCGATGATAGTTCTCGCGGATGTAATGGTTCTGGGCGATGCCCCGCGCTTTGGTCACGACCTCGATGTCGTCGAACTCGGGCAGCGAGGGGACCGTGATGTCCTCGACCTCCTTGATGAGGGCGAGCATCCGGCCTTTCCACTCCTCGTAGAGCTTGTTCCAGTTTTGGAAATAGTGGCCCGCGCGCTCCTGGAAGATCGATAGGCGCCGCTGGATCTCCTTGGGCTCGGTAACCGGATAGGCGGTAATGTAGATGCGGCCGTTGACGATGCGGTGGTCGATGCCGAGCGTGGTCGGAAACGAGAAGACCCGGGTCGTGAACGCGCCGAGGGCCTGATAAGGAATTTCCGCGGTCAAAACATCGAACGCCGGCATCGGCTCGGGGAAATGCATGGCGTTGTAGAACCAGAAGACCTTGTCGTCTTCCGGCCGGAACCGGGTGAAGTAGGGATACATCGACTCCCAGCCCTCGGTCCCCGGGACGTCGCGAATCTCCGAAGGCAGCAGGAATCCCTGGCTCTTGCCTGACATTCGGATTTTTCCTCCCCGGTATTCACATTTTGGCTATCCGGCGCGCGGCCGGCGCCTAGCCAAAATAGAGACTTTCGTGGAAGTGTCCATGCTGCACGGCAGCCCGGGGCAGGACTCGAGAAAAAATCGCGATCGTCTCATCTAAGGCGGACTTGACTCGGACCGTGAAGGTCCAGCTAACCATGATTGCGCGGCCGAGGGTAACCCGCGACCGTCGACGACTGAAATCGACTATTGCTTCCGTAAATCAGAATTCTGTGGTATTGTGGCCTGACGACGGAAGAGGGACACGCCTCAATCACCGAGAGCCGCAAAAAGTTAAGGTTAATGGCCCGCTGGGCACCGGAATTTGCCGTAACCCATTGAAAAATATAGATTCTCTATTTTCATTTCCTTGTGTCTGAGTTTCATTTCCTTGTGCGGGGGTTTCATTTCCTTGCGCTTTGGCTTTCAAATCCTTGCGCTGGGCTTTCCAATCCTTGCCTCTCCGCCCGGACAGCCGGCCGCGGCAAAAAAGGTACAGTTTTTGGCGCCTACCCCGAGTCATTGAGAAGCCGCCTCACGGGTCATCTCTCCCTCGGGCTCCGCTCAGGCGCCAGCGAGCAAACGCCGGCGCTTGTTGTTGGTTGACCCTACAAGGATGGTCAGGACGCTACCGAAGAGGGCCACGCTGGCCAGAATGTAGAAGATGGTCTCGAGCGCGAAGCCGCCGCCGGCCAGGTAGCCGCCAAGGATCGGGCCGCCGACGCCGCCCAGACGGCCGAAGCCGGCGCACCAGGCCACGCCGGCGCTCCGGACATTGGTCCGGTAGTAATTCGCGACCAGTCCGTAGATCAGCGTCTGGGTGCCGCTTGTTCCGAGCCCTACGACAGCCACGACGGCCAGGAGCACAGCGAGCGGGAAGCCCGCGGTCAGGAGCAAGATGGCGACGGCGCCAAGGGCGAAGCACGCGGCGACCACCAGCTTCGCCCCAAAGCGGTCGGCGACCCTGGAGCCCATGAGAGCGCCCACCACCGCGCCGCCGTTGAGGACCATCAGAAAGGAAAGCGAGCCCCGAGCGTTGAATCCGGCTCTCAACATCAATTCGGGAAGCCAGGTGTTCAACGAATAGACCAGCATGAGGCCGGTGGCGCTCATCAGCCCGAGCAGGAACGTCGCAAGCGGGTAAGAGGTGAAGAGACCGGCCCAGCTCGCCTTGCCATCGATCGGGTCGGACATGGATTTGGCTAATTGCGGGGCCGCTATCGGCATTTCGATACCCGTCCGCTCTGCCAGCGCCCGCGCTTCGGCGATGCGGCCCCGCGCAGCGAGCCACACCACCGATTCAGGCATCCTGAAGTAGGCAAGCGGGAAAAGCGTGACGAGCGGCAGTGCGCCGATCATGAAGAGACCGCGCCAGCCGATCGCGCTCATGAGAACGATCGCCAGGGCCGCGGCCATCAGGCTGCCGGCCGGAACGCCCGAATAGACGATCGCGTTGAACAGGTTCTTCCTGCCCTTCGGCGCGAACTCGGACACAACCGCGGCCGTGGTCGCCACGAGCGCGCCGACGCCGATGCCGGTCAGGAAGCGCGTTGCGCCGAATGCCGCCACCGAGCTTGTCAGCGCGGTGGCCGCCATGCCGATCGAGAACCACGCATAAGCGAACAGCATTACCTTGCGGCGCCCGAGGATGTCGCCAACCGACCCGGCCAGCAGCGCTCCGACAAGGACGCCGAAAAGAGCATAGCTGCCCAGCTGGCCGGCGATCGCCGGGGTCACCTTGCCGAGCTGTGTCGGGTCGCGCAGGAATGTCGACACGCAGGCGCCATAGACGACGAGGTCGTAGCCGTCGAACAGCAATCCAACGAGCGCGAGGCTCATCACCCAGACGACTGTTCGCACCTGTTTCGCTTCACGAGCAGACTCTGCGATCGCGACAGCGCTCACCGCTTCAGCCATTGTTCGTTTCCTCCAACCATTTTGTCGGGTCAGGCGTCGCGGCGTGGTTTCCTGCGCCGCATCAAGCTCAGTGCTGGTCGAGCATGAACTGCCCGAAGAAGTCGGCGAGCGAGTCGTACGCGTCGAGCGGCAGCACATTCGCGACGTGCTGATCCGGACGGACGACGATCATCGCCCCCCTATCGCGGTCGATGCCGCGCAGGTCGAAGATATCCGGGCCGTTCTTGAGGTCGGGCGTGTAGGCCTTCTCATAGTCGACCAACCCGAACCGGCCTTTGGTCGGCACGAGCATCGACGGGAGTTCCTCGACCTTGAGGTCGCGATGCCCCTGCTGGAAGATCCCGCGCACGTCGATGACGCTGTCGATATCCGCGCCGCGCGGGGTGAACCGCCGGATCGGCGACCGCTCCGATCGCGCGAGGTGATCCGTGAGCGCGCGCAGCCTTTTTGCGCTCGCATCGGCAAAGGCGTAGATGCGCCACGCTCCATCGGCCCGAGCTGCATGGCCGAGTTGCACCGGCTTGGCGTCGACGAGGCGCACGACCGGCGCCGAATGGAAGCGCGTGCCGATCGTGAAGCCTTTGGCCCGCGCTTGGTGCGTCGCCTCGGCGGTCAGATAGGTCGCCGGCGGGTAATGCGTCCCGACGCCGGCCGTGTAGCGGCCCGACATCACGAAATAAGCCTGCAGTTCCGCGGGATCGACACCCCCCAGTTCTGGGTGGTCCGGATTCTTCGGTGGCGAGGCCATGATCTTCGACCATTCCTTGTCGAAGTCGATGAGGCCCTGCGCGATCGCGTGACGCTCGACCGAGTAGGTACGAAGCAGCTCCGGTTTGGCGCGCCCTTCGAGGACGGAAGCGAGTTTCCAGCCGAGGTTGTACGTGTCCTGCATGGAGACGTTCATGCCCTGGCCGGCCTTGGCGCTGTGCGTGTGGCAGGCGTCGCCGGCGATGAAGACCCGCGGCAGGCGAGACCCTTCCTCGTCTGCCGTCACGTTGTCGAAACGGTCAGTAACGCGCTGGCCCACCTGATAGACGGCGAACCACACCACGTTCCGCACGTCGAGCGTATACGGGCGGAGCACACGCTGCGCGGTCTGGATGACTTGGTCCTGCGTGGTGAGCCGGAACGCTTCGCGGTTCGTCGGGTCGATCTCGCCGAGATCGACATAGAGCCGCACCATGTAGCCACCCTCGCGCGGGATAAGCAGGATGTTCCCTTCGTCCGCCGATTGGATCGCTGCCTTCAGCCTGATGTCTGGGAAGTCGGTGACGGCGAGCATGTCGACGACGCCCCAGGCGTGGTTGGCGAAGTCGCCACGCGGCACGGCGCCGATTGCGTCCCGCACGCGGCTGCGCGCGCCATCGCATCCGACAACATATTTCGCGCGGACCTTCTTCTCCGCCAGGGTCTTCACGTTCTCCAGCATCACAATGACGGGGTAATCGCCCGCGGGCTCGACGGTCAGGGTAACGAACTCCCAGCCGTAATCGGGGATGAGCCGCGACGGCGATCTGTGCATGTAGTCTTCGAGGTAGCCGAGCAGGCGCGCTTGATTGACGATCACGTGCGGAAATTCGGACAGGCCATCGGCGGTATCCTGCACGCGCCCGGTTCGGACGATTTTCGATCGATCTTCGGGCGACGGCCGCCAGAAGACCGTCTCGTTCACCCAGTAGGCTTCGCGGATGAGTTTGCCGCTCAGGCCGAAGGCGTCGAACATCTCGACTGTGCGGCAGGCGACCCCGTCCGCTTGACCGACCTGCAGAGGACCCTCGCGACGCTCGACGATGCGCGTCGCGATGCCGGGGAAGGCCGAGAGCTGCGCTGCCAGCAGCATCCCGGCCGGGCCGGCGCCGACGATGAGAACGTCTACGGCGTCGGGCAGGGCCGCCGGGCGCGCCACGGCGCCTGGGGCGGCCGCTTGTATGTCGGGATCACCCGGCGTGTAGCCGTTGAGGTAGAATTGCATTCTCTCGTCCTCCCAATTTTTTTATTTGCATCACGATGCAATCGTACTCTCTCGTGCGGTTGGACGCCGCCGTGCCGCGTGAGTCAAGCGTTCGCATGCGAGGTCGGCGTAACCTGGTGGAGGCAACCGGCGAGCCGGCGCGTAGCGGCGACGCATGACGCGCGACATTGCGGCCGATTGCGCCTTCGGGATAGTGCAGCGAAGACAACGGTGGAAATTCTTGGGGAATTGCCACGCACGCCGAGCGGCAAGGTCCCAAGATTCAGACTTCGCGACGCATCTGAAGAAACCAAACGATCAGCGGGAAGCGCCCCTCACGGGCTCGCTTCTCCAAAACCATGCCACCTAAGAAAGGTATTCCATGACGACCTATCAGGACATCCTGTACGAAGTTCGGCCCGTCGGCGTTGCGCGGATTACGATCAACCGGCCCGCGAGCTACAACGCGTTTCGCGGTCAGACGGTCGACGAATTGATTGACGCGTTCCAGCGCGCGGGTTGGGATCGCGAGATCGCCGTCATCGTACTCACCGGCGCGGGCGACAAGGCGTTCTGCACTGGCGGCGATCAGGGCGCTCATGACGGTCAGTACGACGGCCGCGGCACGATCGGCCTTCCCATCGACGAATTGCAGAGCCTGATCCGCGATGTACCCAAGCCCGTCATCGCTCGCGTCAACGGTTTTGCGATCGGCGGCGGCAATGTCCTGGCGACATTGTGCGATCTCACCATCGCGTCCGACAAAGCGCAATTCGCTCAGGTCGGTCCCAAGGTCGGCTCGGTCGATCCCGGTTTCGGCACCGCCTATCTCGCGCGCGTCGTCGGGGAAAAGAAAGCCCGAGAAATCTGGTATCTGAACAAACGCTACACGGCCGGCGAAGCCTTGCAGATGGGCCTCGTCAACGCGGTCGTGCCGCATGACGAACTCGACGCGGAAGTCGATCGCTGGTGCGCCGAATTGATTGAGCGCAGCCCCACGGCCATCGCTCTGGCCAAGCGTTCGTTCAACGCCGACACCGAAAGCATTCGCGGCATATCGAGCATGGGGATGCAGGCGCTGAGCCTCTACTACGACACCGACGAATCCAGGGAGGGCGGCATCGCCTTCCGCGAAAAGCGCAAGCCTAATTTCCGCAAATTCGGAAGGTGAGAGCGCTGCCGAGGAGGAGGCCGCGGCGATGAATTTTCGATCAAGTCCTTGACTGTCATCCCCGCATCGCGCACGGGCGGCCGCGCCAGCGCGCCGAGCACGGCCCATTGCTAAGTCGTCCTTCCCGGTTCAATCATGAACCGCAATCAGCGCGGCTTACAAACCTCAAGAGTTGGAGCGGCTGGGACGAAGCACCCAAATGCCCGTCTCATATTAGGAGTGCGAACCGCTTTCGTACCTTTCGATCCATGCGATCGAGCCTGTCTTGATCCACTCTCTAGCCTCGGATTCGCTTTTGAATCCGTCGACTACGGGCTGTCTCCCTCCTGGAAGGGCGAGACGAACCGACCACTCGCCGTCGTTCGTTTCGATCGGCTTGAAAACGGCCTTGAGCGTGGATCTGTCCCTGGTCCCATTATGGGGACGGGCGTTTGTCTTTCCTGAGCTCTCCAGGATGATGCCCTTGGATGGCAGACCGACGGACTTGTCGGGCGCGGCTTTCAGCGAAGCTTCGTCGAGCTTGAATACATCCGCGACGACCTTGATCGCCTCCTGCTCGGAATCCGCCAGAAGATAGGCGCCATTGCCGAGCCTAGCGCCCCGAACACGATACACTTCGCCCATTATGGCTCCCCCGCATCCAGCATCTACGTTGAAGGCCGAAAAATCGCCAAATCTATGGTGTAGGGTGCAGCTTCGTGATGGTGAGGCGCCTGCCCGCGGTCGTTGGCGCGCCCCCAAGGACGAATTGAGGGGAAACAGTGGAGGCGCAGTATGCAACTCGGCCCTTCGTTGAAAATGCGCGAACCGAACGGACGATCAACGTCGAGCAGGGAGCTCCGGCTTGGCGAGAGGCGCGAGCGTCGACTTGCGATCGTCGACTTGCTTGTCACCAGGACCGGCCTCTCGATCCCTGCTGACAGGGAACAGGGGCGCCGCTCGCTCCTTGAGGATAATCCGACCTCGGGGTGAGCAACACCTGGCCGCTGACTCGGCCCGGACGGAAGGTGCCGATCCGGGGCCGCCAAGGTGACGCCCACTTTCTTCAGGTGGCGAGCGACCGAACCGGGCGGTTCGGCCGTACATCCGGGCCTAGTTGAATAATTCACAGGACGGTGCTGAAATGGCGCGCGCGGTCTGCAAGAGCGCCAAGCGGCCCAGAGGGGTTAATCTTCAAAGACCCCGCAACAGGAGGAAGCACCATGCCAACCTATGTCACCCTTTCCCACTTCACCGAGCAAGGAATCAAGAGCATCAAGGACACGGTCAAGCGATCTGAGGCGTTCAAGAAGGCGGCGAAGGAAGCCGGAATTACCGTCAAGGAAATCCTCTGGACGCACGGGGAACATGATCTCGTCACGGTCGTGGAAGGTCCGGAAGAAGCGGTCGCCGCGCTAGGCTTGGGCGTCGCCAAATTGGGCAATATCACCTCGCAGACCCTCCGCGCCTTCACCGCGGCCGAAATGGAAAAGATTCTGACGAAGGTCTCCTAGCGGCCCAACGAAGCGGCCGCCGATTGCTTCGGGCGGCCGGTCGCCCTGCGTTTACGCGGAAACGCCGACCTTCCCCAACGAGGCCTCGTACGCCACCCACACTCGTTTTCCCGCCGCGATCGTGCGATCCATGGTGCCCCGCTTCGAGAGGTAGAGTTCGAGCTGTCGCCAGGTCGCCGCGTCGGGAAGGTCGCGATCGCCGCGCACGTCCCGCACGAAATCGCCGGTCGGATCGTCACCCGCCGGGCAGGTCTTGATGTAGGCGACAAACGACATGGCTCACTCCTGCGGTTTTCTCTGCGCAGGATAGCGTGATTCGGTTCATTTCGTCATTTCGAGCCTGTGGCAGGCGACGGCCGGGCGCCGGCCGCCGCCCAAGCCCTTACTGCCCGTAGTAGTGATGATGGTACGGATGATAGACGTAGTGGCGGTGATAGTACCTGTGGTTGGTCATCGAGTTTCCGATGGCCGCGCCGCCCACGCCGCCGACGACCGCGCCGACCGGGCCGCCGACCACGCCACCGACGACGGCGCCGCTGACCGCTCCGCCAACCGTGCCGGTTTCGTCAGCAAAGGCGAATTGCGTCGAGGCGCAGATGAGCAGCGCCGTTGAAAGACCGAGAATTGCTTTGGACATTTGGAACTCCTCGAGTTCGGGCAAACGATGCGAATGTGAATTGTCGCCCGCAGGACAACGCCTACGGCTGATTGAAGTTCCCCGGTCGCTCGACCCTCGCGGCTTTGTCTCTGGTTTTGTTCAACATTCAGGCGCCGCGCCGGATACGGATCTTTCGGTGCGGCGCCCGCGGTCGCCCGGTCGATTGACGCCGCAAGCGTGGAACGATCGGGTGGCTCACGCGTTTCATCGGTCGCCGCGGCGCTGACGCCGCGGCCGGGGCGAGCGGGCAGACAATCCGCGATCGTTTCGGGAACAGGCGCTGGGCGCGATCGGAGCGCGGGCTGATTGTCTCGCACCGCTTCGGCAGGGACGAGCCTGCCGGCAAAAACGACGAGGGCTGAAGTCATGGTGGACATGGTTGGAATGATCGAACCGGCGCTCAATCGTGAGATTGCGCGGCTGAGCGCCAAGCGCGAGCGCTGGCTCATGAGGTCGCAGAACGACATCGGACTGGGGGTCGCGCTCAATTCGCGCATCGGGGTGATGGGCATCGAGATCGACGAGGCGAAGGAAGCGATCCTGGCCGACGATCCGGCCCGCGCGGTGCGGGCGCTTTTTGCGCTGCGCCGTTACGACGACGCATGAGGGAAACCGTAGCTCGCCGGCGGGCTGGAATCAGGCCGTCGGGCGAGGCGCAAGCTTCACGGAGGCCCCCCGATCCTCACGGATCGGGCCTCACCAACAGCCGTTTCGCCGCCTAATTAAGCTCGACCTGTCTCAGCTCGGATAGCTCTTGTCGAGATAGAAGACGAGCGCCAGAATTCCGAGGATCACAATCGCAGCAGGGATTACCAACATCGCTGCCTCCCGAAAACACCGTACCGGGACGGCGCGCCATCACGGCACGGGGTCGGCATCATAGAGGATCCGGCGCTTGCTGGCTACGATGACGTCACTTCGCTCGCCACTCGATCGCCCGTCGCTGCGCCTCGGCGATTTCAGCCGGCGTCATGCCGGCGGAAAGTTTGCTGCGCTCTTTGGTCACGAGAGCGTGGACGTAGGCGTTTTCCGCCCGCTCGGCGGCGAGGCTCAGCCACATGCGCGCCGCGATCGGATCCGGCTCCAGGCCCGACGCGCCCTTGGCGTACATCATCCCGAGCCTGAACTGGGCGTTGAAGACCCCTTTGTCCGCCGCTTTGCGGAGCCAGGCCACGGCCTGACCGGCGTCCTGCGACGCGCCGGAGCGATCGAGAGACATCACCCCTAGGACGAACTCAGCCTCGGCGTCGCCGCGCTCCGCCGCCTTGCGGTACCAGGCGACGGCCTGTCTGGGATCCTGCTCCACGCCCTGGCCGAGAGCGTACATACGCCCGAGATGGAACTCGGCCTTCGCGTCCCCGGCATCGGCCAGCGGGCGCAGGAGCCGCATGGCGGCAGCGAAGTCGCCCTGCCGGTAAGCGGCCACGCCGTCCTCGAGCGGGTCCGCGGACGCGAGCCCAATGAGCGCGAGCGCCAGACATCCGCCGATTTGGAGCGCCGTTGTCCGCCGCTGCATGGCTCGCCCGGAATGACCGCTGCGTCATTTCTTACCTGCTCGCCGCGGCGCTGGCCAATGGGAAGCCGCGAGAATCGCCAATGAAGTTGTTGGCCGGCCGTGGCCGCGCTCCCTGTTTCTCCCTGCTAACAGGGAGAAACAACGAAGAGTTGCGCGATCGAGCTAAACATTATCCGCGAAAGACTGCTTATTTGCAGCGGCTTCATTGAAATTCTTCATGCTGCGCTTTGGATAAGTGGCAGCGGGATAACAGGGCCATGATTCGCGGTTATCAGGATGAGAACAGGCGGGCGCAGCCAACTGTGGACTGAAGCTGACGCTCAACATTTGCCACAGTCCTGAGCGGTGTCGACGGTCAGGCCTGTCCGGCACGAAGCCTTCGGCCGGTAAGCGAAAGCGGCCAATCTCCCCGCCCCTCACCCCGGCCCTCTCCCCGCAAGCGGGGCGAGGGGGCGCTAGGGGCCCCGCCGCCCTGCTCTTCTTTATTGCGGCTCGGTCGCCTTCTTGCCGATCCGGCTCTTGGACGCGCGGTCGCCGGCGGCGTTCGCGTCGGCCTCGCACATATAGGCGCCCTGCTTGGTCGTCCCGTAGCTGCGCGTGCCCGCCATGTGATAGATGTGCGACTTGGTGTTGACCCAGACCACAGTGTCGGACGGGCAACGGGCCTTGGCTTCGGCTTCCGTGGTGAACTCTCCGGCGCCGGTCGCGCGGGCGGCGGGATGCGTGGTCATCGGCGCTGGCTTCGGCAACGCCGCCTGGACGGGGGCGGGCGCAGGCGCAGGCGCTGGAACCGCGACAGGGGCCGGCGCCGGCGCAGCCATAGGCGCTGCGGCCGGAGCGGAGGCCTTCTGTACGCGGCACGACTTGAGGAACTCCTGCCACGTCTGGCCGTTGGTCGTGCCCGCCGCCTTGGCGGCCTTCCAATCGTCGCCGCACTCCTTCATCACGCTTTCCGCGCGCGCGGGCGCGGTCGCCGCCAGGCCAAAAGCGGCGGCGACGAGAAAAGCCGAGAACGCGACCTTCAACGTTTGATATTTCATGTCTGCTCCCCTCCGGGCGTCGTTTCGCTCGACAGTCCGAGCGTTGTTGTTCTTCATCCCGGTGTTCGCGTGAACCCGCTATGAACGTGTCATCATGATGCTTTGCGCCGAGCGGTCAAGTCTCGGGAAGAATGCCTACGACAAGAGGCCACTAGACGGCCGGCCGAGCGCGGGGATACAGCCAGACAGCACAGCTATCTGAGTGCCTTACCGACGAAAAAGCCGAGCAAAGTCTTCGCCGTATCTCTTACAATCATCGTAGTGTTCCTCATAACAATGGCCGCATAGAAGCAAGCCAGCATTAGGAGAAAAAGCCCGACATAAAACGCGTCGACAATTGTCTCCGGTAGTTGCTGACCACCGGACGTCGACGGCGATGATGACTGAGCAGCTGCACTCGAAATAAACCCAAAATTCAGATCATTTAGGCTGAACAGACTGAAATTTGATCGAATACCAAGAGCTTGAAACAAAAAAGCAAGAAACGCCGCGAGGACAAAGCCGTAAACAACACCCCTACTCGCCCGAAACTTCTCGGAGAAACTAAGTTCGTTGTAAGCCTCATTAAATTCTCTCTCAGCTGCCTCGTATCGGCCATATGCGCTTGGCCCAACGCTAAAGCCTGTCGTCATAAGTCCGTCCTCCCATGGCTAAGAGAGCAAGCTGATGGCTCGACAATCCCAGCCTTGTCGTTATCATGCCGCTGTTCTCGGCATGAATTTCCTAACGATGTTTTGCTGCCAATAGTCAAGGCTTGGCGGCGAAAGACTTGTAACTGATTTACCGCGCGTGGCCGAGCCGCGAGACGGCCAGCGCGACCGTCTCGCCCAGCCCGCCGCCGGCGTCGAGCGCGCTCCACCCCTTTTCGCCGAGCGGCTCGGCGCGCTGGCCGCGGGCGATTGCTGCATCGGCGTCCGACGCGTCGGCCCCGCGAGCGGCGACCCGCGCGAGGCGCGTCTCGAGCGGAGCCTCGAGAAACAGGCCGTCGAAGGCGACGCCAAGCTCGGCGGCGATGCTCGCCGCCGCCTTTCGCTCTTGCGCCGCCGAGAATGTCGCGTCGAGCACGACAGCCTGCCCTGCCCTCAAGGCGCGCCGGGCCTTGTCGCCGATCAGCCGGTAGACGGTGCGCGTAACCTCCGGCGCATAGGCCGAAGCGGTGAGATGCGCGGTCTCGTCGACGCCGAACATCGCCTTGCGCTCGACGTCGCTGCGGAGCAGAAGCGCGCCCGGCGCACGGCCAAGCTGCGGCGCGAGCGCGGCGGCGAGCGCGCTTTTTCCGGCGCCCGACAGTCCGCCGACCGCAACGAGCCGCGGCGGGACATAAGCCAGAAATCCGGCGGCGCTGTCGAAATAGCGGCGCGCGAGCTTCAGCGCCTCGTCGCGCTGAGCGCCCTCCATGCGCTCGGCGCCGGCCGCCTCGACCTTTGCCCGGATTGCGGCGCGCAGGCTCATGAACAGGGGCAGCGCGGCGAGGCCGCCGAGCGCTTCGGGCGGCTCGGGGCCAAGATAGCGGTTGATGAGCCGGTTCGCCGCGCCGCGCAAGGAGCGCTCCTCCAGATCCATCAGCAGGAACGCCAGATCGTAGAGCACGTCGCCGCTCGCCACGTCGTCGGAGAACTCGACCGCGTCGAAGAGCGTCGGCTCGCCGTCGATGAGGACGATGTTGCGCAGGTGCAGGTCGCCGTGGCATCGGCGGGTAAATCCGGCCGCCCCGCGCGCCAGCATGAGAGGCCTTGCGATGGCGAAGGCGAGGCGAGAATCGTGGGTGAGCTGGCGCGCTTTCGCGGGCGGGAAGAGGCCGGGCCATTCCGCGAAGGCGGCGGCGTTCTGCTCGATATAGGTTTCGATGGCATGGGCGGCGCGCGCGGGGTCGCGCAGCGGCGCGCGCGCATGGGACCGGCAGATCGCGAGCGCGAGCTTGTCGATGATCACGTCGGGGACGCCGCCGCTTTCGGCGATGCGGTCGAGCGTCGCGCTCTCGTCGAAGCGGCGCATATGCGTGACCCATTCGACCACTTCGCCTGAGCCGCCGATCGCGAGCGTCTTCCCCTCGCGCACGATCGGAAGCGCCTCGAGATAGATCCACGGCGCATTCTCCCGATTGACCGCGATTTCCGCCTCGCAGGCCTCATGGCGCTTCTCAAGCGTCGAGAGATCCATGAACGGGAACTTGACCGCGCGCTTGACCTTGTAGACCTCGGGGCCGGCGAGGAAGACGACCGCGCTCGCCGTGTCGACGCGCTTCACAGCCTTGCTGAGGCCATGGGTTCGCGGGTCGGCAAGAAAGCGGAACGCCTCGGCCTGCGGGTCGGCGGAATCGCGGGAATGGCTGGAAGTCATCGGTCGTCCGCAGGCAATTGCGCTCAACGTTCCGGCGAAGGCGCCAACCGCGCCCCCTCCACCGCCCTTCGGGTGGTCCCCCTCCCCCGCGCTTCGCGCAAGGGAAGATATCCTCCCCTGCGAAGCGGCTGCGAAGCGGGGGAGGGGGACCATGCCATAGCCCGTCGAAAGACGGGCGTCGTTAACGACGCCCTATGGCATGGTGGAGAAGGCAGGCAACCAACTCTACCTAAAACGATCGCCCTGTGCGATTTGGTCGCGGCTTTGAACTGTGCTTGCATCGCCCTGCCCTCCCGAACAACGTGGCCCCCGGGAAAAGGTATCCAATGACAAAAGCCGTCCTGATTACCGGGTGCTCGACCGGCATTGGCCGGGCCGCCGCGCATCTCTTCGCCAAGCGCGGCTTCAGCGTCACCGCCACGATGCGGCGGACGGAAGACGCGGGCGATCTGGCCGCCGCTGAAAATGTGCGCGTGGAGCCGCTCGACGTCGTCGACGTCGCTTCGGTCGAGCGAGCCGTCGCGCGCACGCTTGAGGCCTTCGGCAGGCTCGACGTCGTGGTCAATAACGCGGGATTCGGCGCTTTCGGTCCGTTCGAAACCGCGACGCCCGAGCTGATCGAGCGCCAGATCGGCACCAATCTCATCGGCGTCTTCAACGTGACCCGCGCCGCGCTGCCGACCATGCGCGCGCAAAAGTCCGGCGTGATCGTCAATATCTCGTCGATCGGCGGGCTCACCACGTTTCCGCTGAACGCGATCTACCATGCGACCAAATATGCGGTCGTCGGCTTCACCGAGGACCTCAACTTCGAGCTCGCGCCGTTCGGGATCCGCGCCAAGGTGGTGGCGCCGGGCGGCGTCGCCACCGACTTCGCCACCCGCTCGCTGTCGCTCACGTTCCAGGGCGACGGCGGACCTTACGCGGATACTATCGCCAAAGTCGCGGCGACCTTCCGGTCGAGGGCGGCCGCGGGCGGCCATTCGAAGCCCGAGGCGATCGCGGAAACGATTTTCGAAGCCGCCACCGACGACCTCCCGCATGTGCTTTACGTCGCCGGTCCGGACGCGATCGCTCTGCTCGAGCGGCGCGCCAAGATGACCGACGGGGATTACCTCAAGATGATGAGAGACAATTTCGGCCTTTCCAGCTAGATCGGCGTCAATTGCCGGCGGCAGCCTACTCACTTCCGCCGCAACTCGCCGTGTCGAGCTGGGTGCCCATGTCCTCTATCGAGAACCGTTCGTTCAACGCGCTCGAGGTCGGCGAGGAAGTGCGCCTCGTCCACACGCTGTCGTCGGAAGACTTCTCCCTGCTCGCCACCCAGGCGGCGACGATCGGCGCCGGAATCGTCGACCCGACCATCGTGGCGACCCGCGCCTTTAGCAGCGACGCGGCGCAAAACGGCTGGGGGGCCGCCCTGCTCAACGCGCTGATCGCGGGCCGGCTTCCCGGCGCGGGCTCCAAGCTCGTCCGCCAGACCGTCGAGACGATGACCGCGGCTCAGCCCGGCGACGTGATGACGATCGCCGCCAAAGTGATGGCGAAAACGCTCGAGGGACGGCGGGTGACGATTGAAGTGCGCGCGACCAATCAGCACGGCGAAATGGCCATGGCGGCCTCAGCCGAGATCGTCGCGCCAAAGACAACAGTCGCCGCCGAACCGCGCGCGGAATTCGTCGAGCAGATGCGTGAGAAGGGACGGCGCTACAAGATTCTCATCGAGGCCACCCGCGACATGAAGCCCCTCAAGACCGCGGTCGTTCATCCAGTGGACATCGCCTCGCTGACTGGCGCGATCGAAGCGGCGCGCGCGGATTTGATGGAGCCGATTCTGGTCGGTCCTGAAGCCAAGATCAGGCGCGCAGCCGAAGCGGGCAATATCGATATCGCAGGCTATCCGATCGTCTCGACCGAGCACAGCCACGCTGCGGCCGACAAGGCGGTGGCGATGGCGCGGTCGGGGGAAGTCGAAGCGCTGATGAAGGGCGCCCTTCACACCGACGAACTGATGCGAGCGGTGGTTGCGACCGATACCGGTCTCCGCACGGCGCGGCGGATCAGCCACGTGTTCGCCATCGACGCGCCGGCCTATCCGAGGCCCCTCTTCATCACCGACGCGGCGGTCACCATCTATCCGACCCTGCTGGACAAGCGCGACATCGTCCAGAACGCCATCGACCTCGCGATCGCGCTCGGCATCCTGACGCCGCGGGTGGCGATCCTGTCGGCGGTCGAGACCGTTTCGCCCGACATCCGCTCGACCATCGACGCAGCGGCGCTCTGCAAAATGGCCGACCGCGGCCAGATCACCGGCGGCATCCTCGACGGGCCGCTCGCTTTCGACAATGCGGTTTCGCAGGAGGCGGCGCGCACCAAGGGAATCGTGTCGCCGGTCGCGGGCCAGGCCGACATTCTCATCGTTCCCGACCTCGAGGCCGGCAACATGCTGGCCAAGCAGGTCGTCTATCTCGCTGACGCGGAAATGGCCGGAATCGTGCTCGGCGCCCGGGTTCCGATCATGCTGACCAGCCGCGCCGACAACACCATCGCCCGCCTCGGCTCCTGCGCGATCGCGCTGATCCTGGCGCGTCACCGCGAGGCGAGGAGCGCCTAAGCCGGCGATGCGGATGAGCCGCGGACCGAGGGCCGGCGGGTGAGGTTTCCTTCGATCTCAGCCCCCGATCACGAATGGGTGCGACGGCGCGGCCGAATCCGAGTTTCCGAATTCGGGTCTTCGTCGGATAATCGGCTCTGTCGTCATTGAGGCGATGACCTGGGAAGAGTGGATATTCGGCGATGACCTCCTCTGAGGAAAGATTGACGATTGCCTTTATTGGACTCGGCAAGATGGGCGCTGCGATGGCCGCCAACATCACGCGGGCCGGCCATCCCCTGGTTGTCTGGAACCGTTCTCCGGATAAGGCGGCGCCGCTCCTCGACCTTGGCGCGAGGCTCGCCAAAACCCCCGCGGCAGCCGCGGCCGAGGCCGATATTGTGATTTCGAGCCTGGCGGACGACGGCGCGGTGAAGACTATTGTATCAGAGCCGGACGGCGTTCTGGCGGGCCTGCGGCCCGGCGGCATTCACATCGGCACGAGCACCATATCGCCGACGCTGTCCGATGAACTGGGACGGATGCACGCAGCAGCCGGGCGCTGCTACATCGCAGGACCAGTCGTTGGCCGGGTAACCGCCGCCGAGGCGGCTCAACTGGTGACTTTCGTTGCTGGCGACGCCGAGCGGATTGAGGCCTCGCGATCCGTCATTTCGGCTTATGCGCCTCGGATATTCGTTGTCGGCGAACGTCCAGGCCAGGCGTCGATCGCCAAGCTCATCGCCAATTTTCTGGGCGTCTCTGGCATCGATCTGATCGGTCAGTCCCTCGCTTGGGCCGAAAAATCAGGCCTCCCCACGGCCCTGGTCGCGCAAATGTTGTCCGGTTTTTTCGCCAACCCGGCGACGCGGGAGTACGTGACCAAGATCGGCGAGCACGACTTCGACACTGTAGGCTTCACCGCCTCCGGCGGGCTCAAGGATGTCGAATTGATGATCGCCGCCGCGCAAGAGGTGAAGCTGAGGCTTTCAAGCGCGGAGGCGGTACGCACAAAGCTCGAAGCCTCGATCGGACGCGGGTGGAAGAACAAGGATTGGAGCTGCTTCACCGACATCGACCGCGGTTAGCCAAAATTCGGCGCTGCCGCCGACCTGACGCTTCGATCGTCGCACGAGAGAATCCCCATGCATCGCAGCGAGAGCGGCCAGCTTCGGCTGGCGGATCGTCCCGCCGATTACAAGAGACTTGGCATCGCCCCCGTCAAGGTGGCGGAGTTTGAGGACGGTCAACGGATCGGCACGGAGCGTGGCTGCTATGAATGGTGGTACTTCGACGCCCATCTCGACAATGGCGCGACCATCGTCGTGGTTTTCTACACCAAGCCCAATGTCAGCCCCAACAGTCCTCTCGCGCCGAGGATCACCATCAACATCACTCTGCCTGACGGCCGCATCTTCGATAAGCTTCTCGACGCCAGGCCGGAGTTGTTCAGCGCTTCGGAGTCCGGTTGCGACGTCAGGATCGGAACGAACCGCTTCGTCGGCGATCTCCATCGCTACCGCATCACGGCGACCATCGAGGAGATATCGGTCGATATCGAATTGACGGGAAAGGTCCGCGCCTGGCGCCCGAAATCTGGGCATCTCTATTTTGGCGCCGAAGGGCAAGAAAAACTCTTCGCCTGGCTTCCCTCGGTCCCTCAGGGGCTGGCGAGCGTCCGCTACAGCATCGGCAATGAGGAACACCGCGCCTCCGGCAGCGGATATCATGATCACAATTGGGGCGACGTCCCCATGCAGACGCTCATCCACAACTGGTACTGGGCGCGCGCCAGCGCCGGTCCCTATACGATCATCGCATCAACCATCACAGCTGCCGCCGCCTACGGCCACGGAACGCAGATCGTCTACATGCTGGCCAAGGACGGCAGGATCATCGCCGACGACGACGCCAAAGTATCCTTCGAGTTGGATCGCGTCACCATCGACGGCAAGACCGGCAAGCCGGTGGCGGATGTCATGCACTACACTTACCACGACGCCGAGACGCGCTATGTCGTGTCATTCGAGCGCCAGAAGACCATTCTGCAAGCCATCCTTACCGAGCGCGCGCCGCTGCTCAAGCGGATCATCGCCCGGCTGGTCGGCTTTGACGGCGCCTATCATCGCTTCATCGGCAAGGTCACGATCGAGAAGTTCGAGGGGCGCGCGCGTTTGGAGAGCTTCGAAGATCGCGCCATCTGGGAACTGATGTATTTCGGCAAGGCGCGACTTCAGGGCATAGCGTTGTACAACTCTACAACGCACGCATGAACGAAGCCGGCGCGATGGCGTGCGCCTATCAGCGGACGGAGACGACGGGCCGCGATCCCGATTGCCGCGTGAGGGTCTCGCCCTGGCGGACGATCGGCACCGCATCGAGATAGATCCCCGGCGCATTCTCCCGGTTGACCGCGATTTCGGCCTCGCAGGCCTCTGCCTCAACTTTGGGGTGGATCGCACGACCGCCCCCGCGGGCGAGAGCGGCCGCGCCAGGGCGGGGACTCGGGACAGATCACGAGTGCGTGAATCGATTTGCGGCGCTCAACCGGGCGGTTGCCCGGTTCGTCGAGTTTGAGCCTCACGGCTCTGCTTCGAGCGGCCGCCGGCATTGCCGCGGGATGACCCGCCGTCCGCGCATTTGGTCTCCGGCAATCGCTGACAACGCTCCGCTTCACGGCCGGGCAACGGTCTCGGCCCTCTCAGACGACCAACAACCGTTGGTTGTATAGGCGCCAATTGTTAACTTTATGCTAGAAATGTGTTAACAATCTGTTACATTACAATTATACAATGGCGACGTTACTATGCTAAGTAAGTTTACGAACTACCGTAATGTTTAGTGACAATATAACCGGGCGAGTGACTAAAGAGGAGATGGTCGTGAAGAAAGTAGAAGCTTCGGTAGCGCACGCGATCTTCACAACTGCCGCGATCGCGTGCGGGACGGCTACGGCCTTCGCTGGGCCGCCGCCCTTCACTCCCGGCGACCTCGTCATCAGCACTGTCACGGGCTCGACGCTCGATGAGGCTTCACCCATCATGCTCGACGAGTTCAGCCTGGGAAGCGGTGGTGGTTCGGCAAGTCCGGTCGGCGAGTTCACGCTGCCACAGACACAGCCCACCGGCAACTCGAACTGGGCGATCTCGGGAGAATACGGCTCGGCCTCGGAAGGCTTTCTCCAGGATTCGGTAGATCTCCGCTATCTCACCATCATGGGCTACGGGGTGAACGCGTCAACGTTCAATTCGGCGCCGCTTTCGACCTACGGAACCGCGGCGCTCGGACAGACGACGAGCCTCACCGGGGGAACATACACTACGGTGCCGCGCGTCGTCGCGCTGATTGGAGGCAATGGCAGCGTCGATACCACGACCGCGTTGACCGGCGTCTTCAATACCAACAATGCCCGCAGCGTCGTCACCGTCAATGGAACCTCGTTTTACGTATCCGGGCAAGGCGCGTCGAAAACCGACCCGACACAGGGTGTGTTCTACGCGACCCTTGGGTCGACAACCGCGACGGCGATCGACAACAGCACGGACACGCGCGCGGTCGAGATCAACAATGGGACGCTCTACGTCTCACGCGACCAGAACCCGCCGGGCAGCGGCGGTCAAAACTTCACCAATGTTAGTAGTCTCGTTGGCCCCCACGGCTTGCCAACGTCGTCGGCCGGACTCGTCGCGACGCACATCGTTCCGCCGGCTTCCCCCTTGTCCCTCGGCGGCAACAACGGCTCGATCAATCTCACCGCGAAGACCGCGAACGGGATCAACAACTCGCGTATCGGCAACTTTGTCTATCTGAGCCCTGAAGAATTTTTCTTCGCGAAGTCCCGACGTGCTCTACGTCGCCGACAGCGGTCAGCCGAAGAACGGCAACCCCAACAAGGCGGCGCTCGGCGAGGGCGGCCTGCAGAAGTGGGTCTTGACCGGGGGCGTCTGGACTCTCGATTACGATCTCTACGCCGGTCTTAGCCTCGTCAACAACGCCGCCGCCAACCCAAGCGATCCTACCGCTCCCGGCGTCACCGGCCTACTCGGCCTGACCGGCGAGGTTGTCGGCGGGCAGGTTGAACTGTTCGCAACGAGCTATGGCCTCAACGAACTGTCGCCGAGCTATCTGTACGAAATCACCGATACCCTCGCCGACACCAGTCCGGCGGTCGGCGAGATGTTCACCACGCTCTATTCGGCGCCTGCCGACATTTCGATCCGCGGGGTCGCTTTCGCGCCCCAGGTGCCGGAGGCGTCGACCTGGGCGATGATGCTCATCGGTTTCGCCGGCCTCGGCTTCGCGGCCTTCCGGCGCGCTAAGTTACTTTCTCCCTGACCCGGAGCTAAAAATAACGGTCGCGGCAATTCGCCCGCGATCGAACAGGCTGCCTGGCGCCGCTGTCCGGCGCTCATGGCTTCCGCTTCCAACTCTTGTTCACCGCGGTCGAGGCGTGAGTCTGCCCCATGCTGTTGTGATGGGTGGAAGCGGAGTTCTCCGTGTACGTATGTACGCCTCTGAGGCCGCCCGTCGCGACCGCGCCGTGCGCAATGACTCCGGCTCCCGCCGCCGACGGGCAGGACGAGAGGCTGGGCGTGCCGATGGAACCGGAAGGAGCGGTCGGTCCGGTATGCACCCCGGTCGCCGCGCTCGCACTGTGAACGCCGGTGTGCTGGTAGGTGGACAACCCTCCGCACCCGGCAAGCGCCGGGCCCGATACGCCGATCAGGGCTGCGGCCACTAGCGGGCCCAGCAGCACCACACTCGACCTTAAGAGATGCCTGGACGCTCTGGTTTGCATGGCGATTCTCCTCACAGCACATCGGCGCAAGGGCGGCGGCCAGCATCGAACGTGGGATCAGGGCTGGTAGATGTCAACCAGCTCCTCGTGGGCGGGACGGTAAGCAACGGTAGGGTCGACCCCTCGTTGGCGGCCGGGCTGTCGCAGCACTGTCATGTGTGTCATTGAAAGGATCCTTGGCGCCGCGGTTCAGGGGCCTAAAGGCGGCAGAGAGGGAAGGCCAACCATGAGCGCGACGAAGGACGGCTCGGCCATGCAGCGACGGATCAATGCCGAGATCCAGGACAATCTCGACGAGGATCTCGAGCTCGAGATGGAGGACAGCGACCTTGCCGACGTCCTGGCCGAGGGTCGCGAACTGCCTGAAACAGGCGCCTTCCCGCGACGTCTCTATTTCGAGGAGCTGCTGAGGCTCCAGCGCGAGCTGATCAAGCTGCAGGACTGGGTGGTCGCGAAGAAGCTGAAGCTCGTGGTGATCTTCGAGGGTCGCGACTCCGCCGGCAAAGGCGGCGCCATCAAGCGCGTCACCCAGCGCCTCAATCCGCGCGTCTGCCGCGCCGTTGCGCTGTCGGCGCCGAGCGAGCGCGAGCGCAGCCAGTGGTACTTCCAGCGCTATGTCCCGCATCTTCCGGCCGGGGGCGAGATCGTGCTGTTCGACCGCAGCTGGTACAACCGCGCCGGCGTCGAGCGGGTGATGGGATTCTGCACCGACGAGGAATATGAGGACTTCTTCCAGTCCGTGCCGGAGTTCGAGCGCCTGCTGGTTCGCTCCGGCATCATCCTCGTCAAGTACTGGTTCTCGATCACCGACGACGAGCAGAACCTGCGCTTCCTCATGCGCATCAACGATCCCTTGAAGCAATGGAAGCTTTCGCCGATGGACCTCAAGTCGCGCCGGCGCTGGGAAGCCTACACCAAAGCCAAGGAGACGATGCTCGAGCGGACGCACATCCCTGAGGCGCCGTGGTGGGTGGTCGAAGCGGTCGACAAGAAGCGCGCCCGCCTCAACTGCATCGCCCACCTCCTGACCCGCGTGCCGTACGAGGAGATACCGCACGAGAAGCCGGTGCTGCCGGCGCGGGTGCACAATCCCGAGTACCATCGCATGCCGACCCCGCCCGAGATCATCGTGCCGGATCATTATGCGAACCTCGCTGCCGAGTATGCGAAGCAGGCAGCCCCACCGCCCGAAGACGATCCGGAGACTGTAGAGGCGGACCGCGTCAGCCTCGATCAGCGATCGATCGCTGCTACAGTCAAATCTCGATCTCGCGTCCGATCTCGACCACCTGATCGTAGGGGAGGTGGAGGTAGTCGCTGATCCGCGCGGCGTTGCGCCCCATCGCGGCGAACATGACCTCCTGCCAGCGCGGCAGGCCTTTCCCGTCCTCGGCCGGAACGATGGTCTCGGCCCCGACGTAGTAGGTCACGTCGTCGAGGTCTAGGCCCACCCCCATCATCTTGCAGTCGGCCAGGATCTCGGGAATGTCCGGATGCTCCATGAAGCCGAGCTTGACTTCCGCGCGCCAGAAGTGGTCGCGCTCACGCTGCACTGTCAATCGCGCGCCAGGATCGACGCGCGGGACGGAGACGACCGTCATCGTCAGCGTCAACGCGTTTTCGTGCAGCGCACGGTTGTGGCGCACGTGCCAGTCAAGCACCGGCGGGGTCTGATCCTTGGCGCGGGTGAAGAACACCGCCGAGCCCGGCACGCGCGCGATCTTGCCGGAATCGAGGAGCTCGATAAATGTCGAAAGCGGCGTCACCTCGAACTCAACCCGTGTCTGCACCGCCGTCGCGCCGCGATGCCAAATCCACATCAGGCCGTAGACGATCGAAGCCAGCAGCAGCGGGACCCAGCCGCCGTCCATGACCTTCGCCATATTGGCGGCGAAGAAGCTGCCGTCGACGACGATGAAGAGCGCAGCCACCGCCCCCGCCGCCACGACCGGCCAGCGCCAGACTTCGCGCATGGCGATGAACAGGAGGACGCTCGTCATCAGCATCGTCGCCGACACCGCGATGCCGTAAGCTGCGGCAAGATTGTCGGACTTGCCGAAGCCGATCGTCAGGCCGAGCGTGACGATCATCAGAAGCCAGTTGACGGTTCCGATATAAATCTGGCCGTAGCCTTCCTCGGACGTCTGCTTGATCGTCATGCGCGGCAGCCAGCCAAGCAGGATCGCCTGGCGCGTCATCGAATAGGCGCCGGTGATGATCGACTGGCTAGCGATCACGGTTGCAATTGTCGCCAGCACGATCAGCGGCGTCAGCAGCGGCGCAGGGCAGAGCCGGTAGAAAATGTTGCCCTCGGTCGGCGCGCCCGCGAGCACGATCGCGGCCTGCCCGGCGTAGTTGAGGATGAGGGCTGGAAAGACGACAAAGCTCCAGGATAGGCGGATCGGTCCGGGGCCGAAATGTCCCATGTCGGCGTACAGCGCCTCGGCGCCCGTCACGCAAAGGAATACGCCGCCGAGCACGAGAAAGCCCTGCGCGCCGCCGCGCATCAGATAATCGAGGCCGTAGAGCGGATTGATCGCCACGAAGACCTGCGGATGCTGCATGATTCCGTAGACGCCGAGCGCCGCGATGATGAGGAACCAGGCCAGCATGATCGGGCCGAACGCGCGGCCGATCGCCTGCGTCCCGAAAGGCTGCACGGCAAACAGCGCGAGCAGGACCACGGTCGCGGCCGGTAAAACATAGGCCGTCAGGGCAGGCGCGATCTGCTCCACGCCTTCGAGCGCCGAGAGCACCGAGATCGCCGGGGTTATCGCGCCGTCGCCGTAGATCAGCGCCGCGCCGAAGAGCCCGACCGAGATAATGATCGGCCGCTGATGGGTCTTGACGCCGAGCAGCGTCATCAGGGCGATGATCCCGCCTTCGCCGTCGTTGTCGACGCGCATGGCGAAGTTGACGTATTTGACCGTGGTGATGAGAAACAGCGTCCAGAGAATGAGCGACAGGGCGCCGAGCACTGCGCTCGGATCGGGATGCGGGCCGGTATAGTCGAGCACGGTTTTGAGCGTATAGAGCGGGCTCGTGCCGATGTCGCCGAACACCACGCCGAGCGCGGCAAGGGCAGTGAACGCGAGGCGCCCGTTCGAGTGTGTTGGCTCTTGGGTCGCCTGGCTCGACATATCGCTATCCCCCTCGCGGTTCGCGCGTCTCGCGCCCCGCCATCGATAAATGCGGAGTAAAACAATAGCTTGACGCTGGCCGGCGCGCCATCGGCGCCGCGGCGCGTCAACGTTTCCGCAACTTTCGCGGGCGAAGCGAGGTTAAAGAAAACCCATTGTCAATGTTAAGAAAATCTGTGGCTCCGCAACGCTACGATCGATAAAATTCGACGCAATTTATTCTAAGCTCGCCAAGCGGAAGGCGCGATGCTGAGGGCATAGGGAAACCCAGCGAGCGCCCAATGCTTAACCGGCTCTTCAGCTTCGTCACCGCCGCGGTCATCTTCGGTCTGGCCTGGAACAGTTTTGGCCAGGCCTCCGAGCAGGGCCTGCCGAAGGCGACCTGGACACCGGTTGGCGAGGAGACCACGATCCCTTACGGCTGGGTCGACTTCTGCAATCGGCATGCCGAAGAGTGCGCCCTCGGCAAACTGAAGCCGGTCGACGTGCGCATGACCCGGCAGGTCTGGAAGACGCTGAACGAAGTCAACGCCTTTGCGAACTCCACGATCGAGCCGATCAGCAATCTCGAGCACTGGGGCACGATGCTCGACCATTGGGACTATCCGGTCGACGGCAAGGGCGACTGCAAGATCTATGCGCTCTTCAAGCGCAAGCTCCTCATCGAGCGCGGCTTCCCGCGGCAGGCGCTGCTGATGACGATCGTGCGCGACCTCAACGGCGAAGGCCACGCGGTGCTGACCGTCAAGACCGACCGCGGCGATTTCGTGCTGGACAACCTGTCGGGAGACGTACGCCCCTGGACCGCGACCGGCTACCAGTTCTTCAAGCGCCAGGCTCAGGACGATCCGAACGTGTGGCTGAGCCTCGGCGGCACAACCGGCGCGGCGCCCACGGAGGCCGCGACGAATTGACTCGCGCCGCCGCCCGAGATTCGTTGAACGCGCCCTAGCGCCGGAGGCCCGAGGGTCCGGCCCCCAACTGCTCCAGCGCTCCGATCGCCTCTGCTGGCAACGGCCAGGCGCGCGCCGCCGCAAGGACCTCGGCCAGATAGTCCGGACGCGGCGTCCCCGGTCCGGCGTTGGCGCCGACATAGACCAGCGCCCGCTTTGGCCCCAACTCGGTCAGAACCGGTTGGGCGATCTTCGCGTAGAGGCCCTGCGCCAGACCCTCGTATCGGTCCAGCGGCGGAACGTCGGACAACGCGACGTCCCACAAGACGCCGTGCACCGAGGCGCGCGGGTCGCGCACCACCGTCAGCCAGCCCTCGCGCATTACGGCAAGGCGATGCCGTGCAAGCCGTGCGCGCACGAGCGCGCTGGAGCGCGGGCAACGGCGCGCCATCGCCTCGCGGTTCATATTGGCGCCATAGGCGAAATAAAGCGGCATCCCTACCCGCTCAGCCGTTCGACCTTGTGCACCACGCTCTTGCCGCGCAATTCCGAGAGGATCGCGTTGAGGTGCTGGATGTCGCGAACCTGTACGTCGATGCGCAGTTCGCGGAAGTCCGCTCCATTAGCCGAAGACGCAACGGAGTCGATATTGGCGCCGTATTCCCCGATCGTCGTTGCGATCACGCCGAGCGCGCCGGGCTCATTGAGCATGGTCACGACAATCTGCGTCGAATAGACCGCCTTCGGCGCATTCTCCAGGTCCCAGCGAACGTCGAGCCACAGTTCGGGCTCGTCGTCGAAGTCGATCAGCGCGGGCGAGTGAATCGGATAGATGGTGATGCCCTTGGGACCACGAATGCCGACGATCCGCTCGCCGGGAACGGCGCCGCCCTTCGGAGCGAATCGCACCGTCGTATCGAGATCGATGCCGCGCACTGGCAGGACCTCCGAGGGGTCCGATTTGCCTGGTACGCGGAAGACGAGATCGGTCGCCTTGGGCAGGCCGAACCAGCCGCTTTCGTTCTGCGGCACGGCGGGACCTGCCTTGCGCTCCTCCTTGAAATCGGGATGCACGGCGCGCACGACATCGGCCGAAAAGATCTCACCGCGCCCGACGCCGATAAACACATCGTCGACCGACGCGCGCGCAAGACGCGGAAGCGCAGCCTTCAGCTTGGCTTCCGAGAATTTCTTGCCCGCCCGCTCGAAGGCCCGTTCGACGATCTGACGTCCCAGGCCTCCGAACTGCGCCTTGGCCGCCTCGCGGGTGGCGCGGCGGATGGCGGCGCGCGCGCGGCCGGTCACCACCACGCCGTCCCACGCCGCCGGCGGGGCGCTGTGATCCGAGCGGGAAATCAGCACCTCATCGCCATTCTGCAGCACGGAAATCAGCGGCGCGATGCGGCCGTTGATCTTGCAGCCGACTGCAGAATTTCCGACGTCGGTATGAACCGCATAGGCGAAATCGATCGCCGTCGCGCCGCGCGGGAGCGCAATAAGCCGGCCCTTCGGCGTGAAGCAGAAAACCTGATCGTGAAACAGCTCGAGCTTGGTATGCTCGAGAAACCGTTCGGAATCGTCGCCCGCCAGCGCCTCGATCGTCTGCCGCAAGCCTCGGTAGGCGCGACTTTCGCTGACCCCCGGCGCATCGGCGCCCGCCCGGCCGTCCTTGTAGATCGCATGCGCGGCGATGCCGTATTCCGCCACTTCGTGCATTTCGTAGGTGCGGATCTGGAGTTCGACGCGCTGGCTGCCCGGACCAATGACGGTCGTGTGGATCGAGCGATAGTCGTTCTGCTTCGGCGTCGAAATGTAGTCCTTGAAGCGCCCGGGCACGCTTGGCCAGGTCGTATGCGCGACGCCGACCGCCGCATAGCAGTCCGCCACGGTGTCGACCAGAATGCGAAAGCCATAGATGTCCGACAATTGCTCGAAGGCGATCGAACGCCGCTCCATTTTTTTCCAAATCGAGTAGGGCTGCTTCTCGCGGCCTTTCACCTCGACCTTGATGCCGCGGCGGACGAACTGATCGGTGAGCTCGGCGGCGATGCGTGCGATGATCGCGCCGTTCTTGGTCTTCAGCGTCTGCAGGCGCGAGACGATCAGCGCGTAGGCGTCGGGCATCAGGCAGCGGAACGAGTGGTCCTCGAGCTCGCTGCGCATGCTCTGCATGCCCATGCGGCCGGCGAGCGGGGCGTAGATGTCGAGGGTGTCCTGCGCGATGCGGGCGCGCTTGGCCTCGGGCATGAAGTTAAGGGTCCGCATATTGTGCAGGCGGTCGGCGAGCTTCACCAACAGCACCCGGGCGTCGTCGGCGATCGCAAGAAGGAGTTTGCGGAAATTCTCGGCCTGCTGCGCGTGTTTGGTGACGAAATCGAGTTTTCCCAGTTTCGTCAGGCCGTCGACGAGGCCGCCGATCTCTTCGCCGAAGGATTTGTCGACGTCCGCGCGCGTGACGGCGGTGTCTTCGATGGTGTCGTGCAGCATGGCGGCGACGATGGTCGCGTCGTCGACTTTGAATTCGGTCAGGATCGCGGCGACTTCCAGCGGATGCGAAAAATAGGGATCGCCGGAGGCCCGCTTCTGGCTGCCATGCGCCTTCATCGCGAACACGTAGGCGCGGTTCAGCAGGTCCTCGTCGGCGCTCGGATTATAACGGCGGACCCGCTCCACCAACTCGTATTGGCGCATCATCGCCGCAACCGACCGCTCCGCGCCGCCCTATTCGTCATGGCGAAGCCGCGCGGCTCAACCACGACGGACCGGCGTAAGTTAAGGAGCGCGGAGCGGCGTTTGGCTGGCGCCAGCCGACCCCCGCCTCGCGCATCAGATCATCGGCCGTGTCGAGCCCGCGCGCAAGCCCTGGGGTCGAAGCCCAATCTGCTTGACCGGTTTCGACCAAAGCCGCCCGCGCGGGTCTCCCATTCTCGCGTTGCGGAGGTGGCGCGCGAGATGGTCTCAGGGGACTGAAGGGGCGGCCTACCGAACCAATTCAGTCTCTCTCTCCCACTATCCGTCCGCGCGCCGCGTTCTCAATAAACTCCTCAAGCCGCGCAATGCAGTCACGGTCGCGGTATATTATATGCTTATTTCGATCGATCTCAAGGCTAATTCGTCTGCGTTGCTCTGAATTCGTCGCCAATCGAGCCGCAATCGAAACGTATTCGTCAATCGAGTCCCCGACCGTTTCTCCGACCCCAATCCTGTTCAAGATAGCGCTGCTATGACGACCGCGCATCAACGGCCCTCTCAACGTCACGATAGGCAGGTTATGGGCGAGGCTCTCCAACGTCGAATTGCAACCGGACCACCCGATGCTGTCGAGGAAGATGTCGCAATTGCCGATGGCGGCGACGAAGCGATCGGCGTCCAAACTTTCGACAAACAGGCAATGGTCCGAAGCCTTCAGGCCCCATTCCGAATATACAGAGTCCAGACGCCGGCGAAATAGATCCGCGATCGCCGTTTCTTTAGCGTGCTTTATGAACACAAACTGGCAGTTTCCTACAAGTTTCGCAATTTTGGCGAAGACAAAATCATGCTGTGGAAGATATTTGTAAAGCGACTGGCCGGACCAAAACACAACTGCGTCGTGCCTTAAACCGAGTTCACCCCGGTTTATCCTCGTTGGCGTTGTTGCGAGGGGCTCATAATAGATCGAGAGGTGCGGTAGGCGCACCAAGCGCTCCGTATAATGTTCGGCCGCACCGGCTGGCTCCATCATATCGCTGCTCAGAAAGTAATCGAGTGTGGGAAGACCGCTGGTTTCCGGGTGCCCCCAGGAATTGCACTGAACTGGCGCAAGCCTTTGCGCGGCGAGTTGCAAACACAACTCATCCATGAGAAGCCCCGGATAGATTAGGACATGCGGCGCGTCCGCGAGGATTTCCTCGCGCCAGGCTTCTAGAGGCAAAGCGCGGTGCACAAATCGAGAGCAGAGTTTCCCGGCAACCTCGGTTTCCTGGTCCCGCCGTCGACCCACGTGGTAGCCGAATATTTTGAACCGGTTGCGATCCAACTGGCTCATCCAGCCCTTGAGCGGAATTTTCCAGTTCGAGTGCGAGTAGAAATGGCTGCTCACGAAGCCCACCCGGACCGGCTCGGCGGCTTCGGGGGGCGCGGGCAGAGTGGCTTGACCAAACTGAGCGTCAGCGGCGCGGCAGGCTAGTCTCCCGTACAGGGCCTGCAAATCCCGGTCGTTGCGGCCTTGATAGGCGAGATAAAATGGCCGGCAGCGCGCGAGCGCTTCCTGCATGTTAGTTCTCAGGCGGCGGGCCTCATAATCGCTGCAGATAGACCTAAGCTTACTTTCGTAAGCCTTGCGACGGGCTTCGATATCCTCCTCGTTTTCATACAAAATTCTCAACTCACAAAAACAGCTTAGAAATCGGCATAAGGCGTTATCGGGATCAATATCGATCGCCGCTTGCGCGCTTTTGACAGCCTCGTCATTGCGGTTGCAGGCGAACAGAGCCTCGGTGCGGGAAATCCATGCCTCGACGTATCGCGGCTTGATCGCTATCGCCCGGTCGAAGCTTGCCAGCGCGTCGCCGAACCGATTGAGGCTTACGAGCGCGTTGCCGCGATTGAAATGCGCTTCGGCAAAATCAGGTCGAACCGCGATCGCTCTGTCGAAACTGGCCACCGCATCGTCGAAGCGCTCCAATTCGACGAACACATTGCCGCGATTGCAGTGCGCCTCGGCAAAATCCGGTCGGGCGGCAATCGCTCTGTCGAAACTGGCAAGCGCGTCGCCGAAGCGCATCAAGCCCTTGAGGACATTGCCGCGATTGTTGTGCGCGTCCGCGAAATTCGGCTGGATCGCGAGCGCTTTCTCGTAACTGGCGAGAGCCTCTGTGAACCGTTTCAATTTCGCGAGGGCCAACCCGCGGTTGTTGAGCGCCTCAACGAATTTGGGATTGAGGGCGATTGCTTTTTCGAAGTGAACGAGCGCGTCCTCGGATCGACCCGTTAGATGTAGCGCGGTCCCATAACCAAACCTTGCGTCGGCAAAGTTCGGCGCAAGCGCGGTCGCGCGTTCAAAGCAAACAATCGCCTCGTCGAACCGGCTGAGGTCCTTCAGGCCCTTCGCCAGGTTGTTGAAAGCCGTCGCTGAATTGTCGTTCAACGCGACCGCTTTTCTGATGATTTTGACTCCGCGTTCGAGGCGACCCGTCTGGAGCGCGATCACGCCCAGCATGTGCAGCGCCTCGAAGTTGTCGGGCTGGCTCTTTAGGGCCGCATCGTAATGTCGTTCCGCCTCGACAAGCTTACCCTGCTGATGGCACGCAAGGCCCTGACGGAACTTAGTAGCGCTCGCCGACGGGCCGAAAGTCCTATCCCGCCCTTTGTGCTTGTCGCCCCGAGACAATTCTCGCTCCTGGATAGCGATAGGTTCGACGTCTTGCGCGCTGGACATGCGACTTGATGAAGTCATGGTCCGCCACCCATCCAGAAGTGTATACTTCGCTAAGCGCCTGACCGAAAGCCTATGTCCTGGCTGGTGTTACCGACTCTAACGCTCGTCTTCTTCTGGCGATTTTTCGCGGATGTCGGCTGCTGGGGCGGTCCAGATGAACGGTTTCGCGTCGGCATTGTGCTGGTCGAGGTAGGCTTCGATGGCGTTTTGAGCTCGGCCACGCTGTGGAACACGGTCCTTGCTTGGTCAAACTTCCGTCGTACGTTGGGTTTAATCCCCCAAGCATAATTAGCAGGCGAGGTCTTTCCCGCGCCGAGTCTAGGCGCGCATCCGGAGGTTCCGATGTCCAGATTCGAGGTTACACGCCGAGCCGGGCTCGGCGTCTTGGGCGCGATTACCCTCGGCTGCGCCGCCCTGCCCAGCGGCGCTTTCGCGCTTACGCGCGCGGCGGGGGGAATTCACGTCAACGTCACGCCCTTGCGGCAGAACGCCGGCGACCCAACCGCAGCCTGGGTCGCGCAGACGCTTCCCGGCGCGCTCGCGCGAGCCTTTGCGGAACAGGGCCATCCGGGCGCGGCTGTCTCGGTCACCATCGACTATGCGATGCTTGGGTCCGGCCCGAGCGGCGGCTTCGGCGTCCCGGTCCAGAACATCGACCAGATGATCGGCGAGGTCACGATCGACGGCGTCTCGCACCCGCTGCGTGCGACTAACCCCTATTACCCGCAGGCTGTCGATCAGCCGCTGTTCGAGCAGTCCAACTTCGACCGCATCGCGCAGCTGTCGCAGGCGTTCGCCTATTGGGCCGCCCGGGGATACTGGGGGACCTAGGCTGCGCCGGCTGCCGCGTCGCAGCACGTCTCACTGGGTCAACGGGCCCGCCGATCTCTAATCGGGCACCCTGCACTTTTGGCAACGCTGCAAGGTTCTCAAAGGGTTAGGCGCCAAAAACTGTCGTGTTTATGGCCGCGGTCGGCCGTCCAGCCCGGAGTCAAGGAATTAAAAGCAGAAGCGAAATTAAATCAAAGCTCAGTAAGGAAATGAGAGCTACACCGAAGTAATTCTAAGTATAGAATCGCACTCATCCAATATAGTGGCGCAGGCTATCTCGCTCGGCGCCTATTAACCCCACTAAGCATTTGCAACTCGCGGTGACTCGAGCGCGCCACGGCCCATCGTAAGGCTAACATACCATAGAATTTCGATTTACGGAAGCAATTGTCGACCGGTCGGGGTTGCCTCGGGATGAGGCGCTGCCTTCGAAACAGGCTCTGACTAAAGCACAGTGGAGTGTGCGTTCGGGATTTCCTCGCCGACCGGGGGCACGGCGACAAAAAACCCCGGAGCTTTCGCTCCGGGGCTCGTTCGTTCGACTGACCGGATCGCGATCAGAAGTTGCGGGTGATGAGCAAGCGGCCGGCGAAGCCGTTCGAGTTGCCCTTCCAGTCGCCCGGCACGAAGACCGCGCCGCCGGGGCCACCGATGTTGTAGACGGTCCCGAGGAAGCCGCTCGGCGTCTCCTGAGTCGTGCCCTGATACATCAGCTCGAACTCGAAGTTGAGGTTGACGACCGGATTCCAGTCGACGGCGCCACCAACGATCCAACTCTTCGAACGGGGCGACAGCGGGCCCTGGATTCCCTGCGCGATGCCGCAGCCGAAGCCTAGGAGATTGCAGCCGCCGCCCATGTTGCTCCAGTTGAGTTCGGCGTAGGAGGCTTCGGCGCTGATAGCCCACTGCGGATTGAAGTTATGCTTGGCCCAGGCAGCGATCGACCACGCCTCCGGGTTCGACCACTGGTTGGTGAGCGGGTTGAAGAAGGCGTCGGCGACATACATCGGCTGGCCGTTGCCGTTCACCTGGCCGTTCTCGCCCCACATCCCGTCGGGGATGCCCGAGTACCACACCGCGTTCTTGGTGTAGGACCCTGTCAACCCGATGACGTCGCCCGCGCCGAACTGCGGCAGGTTGAACTTCACGCCGGCGTCGATGCCCCAGCCAGTCTGCGTGTGCTGGCTATCGCAGGTGACTGCGCTGCCAAGAAGGGCGACGGCGCCGAGGCCGCAACCAAAGTTGCCGCCAAGGATCGGCGGGTAGCCGTTGGCCCCGCTCAGGCCGTTGGCGGCGAGATTGACGTCATGCAACACTCCCGAAACCTGCGCCTCGCCCCAGCCAGACTTGTAGTGCAATTGGCCGACGACGTCGGGCCAGCGCTGGCCGCCGTAGGTGTTGTTGGGGCCGGCGATATCCGTTCCGCCGCCTGAGGCGCCGACTGTGCCCGGGCTTTGCGCGGCGAGGGTCGCCGAGAAGCCGCCGCCGAACGATGCGGTGTAGGCCATCAGGATCGGTTGGTTGAAGCCCTTCTGGTCGGGGGAGAAGAAGTTCGGCCAGTAGAGGCCGCCGCCGGTGAACGAATAGAACGACTCCGCCTTACCGGCGGTGATTCCCGCCCAGGTCAGGTACCCTTCGTTGAGATAAGTTTCGTTGGCCCCGCCTTCCAGCGACTCGAAGCCGCTGCCCAGGTCGTTTTGGAATTCGATGTGCGCGAGCAGGGGGCCGTAGGCGGTGTTCGACGCCGTGTCGATTGTCAAGTTGGCGCGGGTCGTCCAGCCCACTTCATTGCGGTAGAAAGTCGTGTTCCCTTGTGCGGCGCTGGCGGCAAGCAGCACGCGCTGGGTCGCGAAGGGAGAAACGGCGCCGAGAGTTTGGAGTGTAGCCGCGAGCGCAGGATTGGTGGCCGCTATGGCGGCTCCGACTGCGCTAATCGAGCCGAAGTTGTATTGGGTGTTCAGGTTGCCGCCCTGAACCTGCGCGGTGAGATAGCCGCTGATCTTTATGCAGGTGTCGGAGCCCGGCAGAGTCCAGCCGACGATGCCGCCGACGTTGCAGATTTGGACATATTGAACGACAGGGGCCGCCTTATGCGTGGGCAGATCGGCCGCCTGCGCGCTGGCGACGGCGACGATGCCGGCTGCCGAACCAAGCAGAATGCTCTTGATGAGCGTCATTGTTGACCTCCAGTTAACACGAT
>CAWBBW010000047.1:0-31399 GCA_963787135.1 uncultured Alphaproteobacteria bacterium
TTCAAGGAAATGAAAGCAGAAGTAAGCTCAATAAAACATATTGTAATTGCTTAATAGGCGGAATCTACCGCATACGGGAGAAGATGTCGCGTAACGGCGCGCCGCCCCAGGCGGAGGTGACGAAGTCGTTGTGATCGACTGTGCCCGCGTCGACGAAGGCGATCTCGCCGGGCGAAAGGCTGGCCGGCAGGGCGTCCTCGGTCTTGAGGCCCGCCTGCTGAAGCTCGGCCTCGACGGCCATGTTGCCCTCGCGCGAGGAGGTCGAGTAGGCGCTGACGAAGAAGGCGTTGCGCCCGGGGCCCTCGATCCAGCTCACGAACTTGTCGCGCTCGCCATAGAGCGCGTCGAGCAGCACGAGGCCGCGAATGCGGCCCTCGGCCCCGCCGACAGCCAGTGAATAGACCGCCGGCAGATAGCCGCCGCTATAGGCGACGATCACCACCGGCATCCGCCGGAAGGCGCCGCGCGCGCTGGGATAGAAGTCGCCGAGCTTGCCCTCGGCCTCGCTGAGAAAGGCAGCGAAGGCGCCAGCCGTCCAGAACCGGCCGGCGCTCGAATCGGGTGCATCGAGCGCAAGCTGCGGTGCGATCAGGACGCCGTTCAGGCCGGAATCGGCAAGCTGGCGCACGATCTGCTGGCGGGCGATGACATCGCGGCTCAGCGTCGCCTGGTTGCCGTGGAAGAAGACGATGATGACGCCCGACTGGCTGGGGTCGAAGGACTGGGGCGCGGCGAGCAGCACCGTGCGGTCGTTATAGGTCTGGTCTTCCCACAGGAGCCCACCGCGCGGGCTCGAATGGCCGAGGCGGCCGTTGTCGTCGACGTCGAGGAAGGGCCTGGTCTTGCCGGTCTCCTGATAGTTCGGAATGAGGCCGTGATAGGGGAAGGCCGAGTTCTGGAACGCCGAGAGTTCCACATTCGCCCCGTCGATCGTCGTGATCCCGCCCTGCGGCTTCGGGCCCGTCCCGGAGGGCGGAGGCGGGGCGGCGCAGCTCGCCAGCAACAGCGCCGCGCCAAACCCAAGACCCGCCGATCGCGTTCGCTGAAAAGAAGGACCCCGCATCGCCCGATCCTTAACAATCCGTCAGCGGCCTCGAAAGACCTTTTGCAAAGCCCGCTTACGAATTGATGAAGATCGGTCCCGGCCTCGAAATCGACGCGAGCGCAGGGCAAAGCGCTCTTGGTTAACGAACTGCTGACGCGCTCGGCTTAAGGCTGCGCTTCCAAGTTCAATGGAGAGGTCATGCGCGCTCGCCTGATAGGCCTTGTCCTGGCGTTGGCCGCGGCGAGCGCGGCGCCCGCCCTCGCCCAGGACAAGGGCACGCTCGACGCCAAGCCGCTCCCTCCGCTTGCCAATCCTGCCGACCCCGGACTCCCGGCCAAGGAGGTGTTCGGCCGCGTGATGACCCCGATCGAGGCCAAGACCCGTTCGATCGGCTACTACTGGCGCGGCTGCCTCGCCGGCGCCAAGGCGCTGCCCGTGGATGGGGAGTCCTGGCAGGTGGTCCGGCTCTCGCGCAACCGGATGTGGGGCAATCCGGCGATGATCGCCTTTCTCGAGCGCTTCTCGCGCAAGGCCAAGGCGGAAGGCGTGTGGAACGGCATTCTGGTCGGCGACATCTCCCAGCCGCGCGGCGGCCCGATGCTGACCGGGCACGCCTCCCACCAGGTCGGCCTCGACGCCGACGTCTGGCTGACGCCGATGCCCGATCGCACGCTCACCCGCGAGGAGCGGGAGGAGATGTCGGCAGTCAACATGGTGACCGAGGACGGGCTCTCGGTCGACCGGTCGCATTGGTCGGAGGCTCAGGCTGGCGTCATCAAGGCGGCCGCGGAGGAGCCGCAGGTCGACCGCATCTTCGTCAACGCCGCGATCAAGAAGGCGCTCTGCGAGACCCATAGGGGCGAGCCCTGGATGAACCGGGTGCGCGCTTACTGGGGCCATAACTACCACTTCCATATCCGCATCAAATGCCCCGCCGGGGATGCGTCCTGCGAGCCGCAGGAGGCCATGCCCCCAGGCGACGGTTGCGACAAGTCGCTGGCCTGGTGGTTCACCGAGGAGGCGCTGCATCCGGCTCCCGAGAAGGCGAAGGCGCCGCTCACAATGGCGCAATTGCCCCCCGAGTGCCGGACCGTCGTTCTGGAGAAGTAGCCTCAGGCGCCTTCGGCGCCGCCGCCAGCCGGGCGCGACCGTTGCCCGAGACGGTCGGTGAGCGCGAGCAGCAACGCCGAGACGACGAAGGTCAGATGGATGCCCGCAAGCCACCCGAGCTCGCGGTCGCTTTCATGGGCGACGTCCATAAAGCCCTCGAGCAGCTTGATCGCGGAAATTGCGACGATCGAGGCCATAAGCTTCAGTTTCAGTTCGCCAAAGTCGATTTCGGCGATCCAATGCGGCCGCCCGTCGTTTTCCCGCATCGCGACCGGCGCGACGAAGTTCGTATAGCCCGAGATAAAGACGATTACGACGAGGGAAGCCGTGAGCGTCATATCGACGAGCGTCAGTTCAGACAGCAGAACCCCTTCGTCGTTGAGGGAGGGAAGCTGAACGATGAACTGATACAGGTGCAACCCGGTCTTGGCGAGCAAAGCGAGGAGGCTGAAGGCGAGCGCGAGATAGAGCGGCGTCAGCAGGAACCGGCTGGCGAACAACAGGCGCTCGATTGCGTCTTTGATCATCGATCCCCCGCAGTCGGCAATGATCGAGCCAAGCTCGGACAGCGCCCATTTAGGATTAACCCGCGAGACGGCGCAAGCGGCTCATTTGGCGCGGAGGACGCGTCCCGCTACGGCGTCGAGCTTCTTGACCAGTTCCGGATCGCGGCCTTCAGCGTGGGTGATGACGGCGTATTCAAGCGAACGATCCGACCCGACCGGACAGGGTTCGTGCTCGGCGGGAAATTCTCGGAGCGCTCGGGCGACCAGTGCGCTCGCCTTGTCGGCGTTGTCGCCCATCACCTTTATCACCGCTGCGACGTCGACCGCATCGTGCTCCTCGTGCCAGCAATCGTAGTCGGTCACCATGGCGACGGTCGCGTAGGAGATTTCCGCTTCGCGCGCGAGCTTCGCCTCGGTCGCGCCGGTCATGCCGATGACGTCTGCGCCGCGCGACTGGTAGCCAAGCGATTCGGCAAGCGACGAGAATTGCGGTCCCTCGATGCACACATATGTGCCCCCGTCCCGGCACGGAATGCCTTCGGCCTCGGCAGCAGCGAGAAGGCGACGACGCAGGAGCGGAGCGATCGGGTGCGCCATCGAGACATGGGCGACGCATCCCGTGCCGAAGAAAGTCGACTGACGCAGATAGGTCCGGTCCTCGAACTGATCGATCATCACGAACACCCCAGGATAGAGGTCGCGATGAAACGAGCCGCAGGCGGAGAGAGCAATGACGTCGGTGACGCCGACGCGCTTCAGCGCGTCGATATTGGCGCGATAATTGATGGTGGAGGGCGAAAAGCGGTGGCCGCGGCCGTGGCGGGCCAGAAAGACCGCCTCTGTCGCGCCGACCCTTCCGAAGCGCAGCGCGTCGGATGGATCGCCCCAGGGGGTCGAAACGGCCTCTTCGCGCATGTCGGTCAGACCGGGAAGATGGTAGACGCCCGAGCCGCCGATCACCCCGACTATCGCTCTCGCCATTCGTGTCCCTTTGCGCCTTTGCCTGCACTATCGACCCGCCCCGCGGCAGGATCAATCGCCCGCCGCCGCCCGACATGCAAACGCCCGCGGAGGCCGCGTCCACAACGATGAGACGCAACCGATCGGTCAGTGGGCCGTTTCCCAGACCCGCTTCTTGGTGAAATAGAGCAGACCCGCGAGGACGAACAGGAAGATCATCACCCGAAGCCCGATCTTCTTCCGCTCTGGGAGATTCGGCTCGGCAGCCCAGGTCAGAAACGCCGTGATATCCTTGGAATAATTGTTGAGTGTTGGCGCCGTACCGTCCGTGTATTTCACCGCGCCGTCCGTGATCGGCTGCGGCATCGCGATCTTGTGCCCGGGGTAGTAGAGGTTCCACTGCGGGTCGTCCGACTTGGTGTAGCCGTTGAGGATCGCGTTGATGTAGTCGGAGCCCACTTCCGTGTACTCGAGGCCGGGAAGAGCGTCGAAAACGAACCATGGGAAGCCGCGCTCGTACTTGCGCGCCTTAGCGAGGAGGTTCATGTCCGGCGGCGCCTTGCCGAAGACCGCCGCCGCGGCCTGGTCGTTGGGATAGGCTTCGGGCCTCGGGATGAGGTCGGCTGGCGTGCCCGGGCGCTTGAAGATCTCCCCCTTGTCGTTCGGCTCGGCGTTGGTGACCTGGTAGCTCGCCGCGAGCGTCTTCACCTGATCCTGGCTGTATGCTGGGCCGTCAGGATCGGCGAGCGCGCGGAACGGGATGCTGAGGGCGTGGCAGTTGCTGCAGACCTCCCGGTAAACCTGAAAGCCCCGCTGCAACTGAGCCTGATTGTACGTACCGAACATGCCGCCGAAACTCCAGTCCTGGCGCGGCGGCTTGGGCTGCTCCGCCTCGTCCTGGGCTAGGGCGAACCCGCCCAGGGATAGAGCGAGAATTGCCGAGGCAAGCGCGGCGGATTTGAAGCGGATCATCGGTGTCTTCCCTTGGGATCGGTCGCCGTTCAAGCCTGGGCTGCCGCGGCAGCGTCGGGCTTCTTGGGCAGCACAGCGTCCGCGATCGAAACCGGAATCGGCTTTGTCTTCTCGGTAAAGCTGAGCAGCGGCATGATGACGAGGAAGAAGCCGAAATAACCCACCGTGAGGAAGCGGGCGATCAGCGTGAGACCTTCCGTCGGCTCCTGCGAGCCGAGCCAACCGAGCCCAATGCAGATCGCGGCAAACACCCAGAAGAAGAAACGATAGGTTGGACGGTACTTGGCCGATTTGACAGGCGAGCGGTCGAGCCACGGCAGGAACGCGAGGACGGCGATCGCCGCGAAGAGCGCAATCACGCCCATCAGCTTGTTCGGGATGGCGCGCAGGATGGCGTAGAACGGCAGCAGGTACCATTCCGGGACGACGTGCGCGGGCGTCGCCAGAGGATTGGCGATGTTTGAGTTGTCGGCGTCCAAAAGGTAGTTGGGGATGTAAAAGATCAGCCACGCGTACAAGATGAGCCAGAGCGAAACGGCAAAGACGTCCTTGATCGTGGCGTAGGGCGTAAACGCGACGGTGTCGCGATCCACGTTCTTGACTTCGACCCCGTCCGGGTTGTTCTGCCCCGTGACGTGGAGAGCCCAAACGTGCAGACCCACTGCGCCGACGATGATGAACGGCAGCAGGTAGTGCAGCGAGAAGAAGCGGTTGAGGGTCGGATCGCCGACCGCGTAACCGCCCCAGAGCCAATGCGCGATGCTTGTTCCGACGAGCGGTATCGCGGAGACGAGATTGGTGATGACGGTCGCACCGGCAAAGCTCATCGAGCCCCATGGCAGGACGTAGCCGAGGAAGGCGGTCGCGGCCATCAGAAAGTAGATTACCACGCCGATTATCCAAAGAAGTTCGCGGGGAGCTTTATATGAACCGTAATAGATGCCGCGAAACATGTGGATGTAGCAGGCGAGGAAGAACAGCGTCGCGCCGCTCGTATGCATGTACCGGATTAGCCAGCCATAGTTTACATCGCGCATGATGTGGTTGATCGAGGCGAAAGCCTCTGTCGCTGAAGGCACGTAGTGCATCGCGAGCACAACGCCGGTGACGATCTGGGCGACCAGCATGAACGACAGGATCGCGCCAAAGGTCCACATGTAATTGAGGTTGCGTGGCACCGGAAAGGCCACGAACGAGGAATGGACGAGGCCCATTAGCGGCAGCCGCAATTCGAACCAGCGTCCGATTGCGCTCTTGGGAACGTAGGTCGAGGGACCGCTCATGGCATGGATCTCTTGATGGCGTTGACCAAACTGAACCGAAAATAGGAAAATTGAATGAGGCGTTCAACGGACTGGCGTCAGCCGATCTTCACCCTTGTGTCGGTGAGAAAAGCATAGTCTGGAACGGCGAGATTGAGCGGCGCCGGTCCCCGACGGATGCGCCCCGACGTATCGTAAATCGAGCCGTGGCAGGGGCAGAGCCAGCCTTCGTACTTGCCCTCATGCCCGAGCGGCACGCACCCCAAATGGGTGCAGACGCCGACGACGATCAGCCATTCCGGCTTCTTCACGCGAGATTGGTCGGTCTGCGGATCCCTGAGTTCGCTGAGCGGAACATTCTCGGCGTCCTCGATCTCCTTCTTGGTCCGATGACGAATGAACACCGGCCCACCACGCCACTTGACTGTGACGATCTGACCTTCGGGGATCGCGCCGATGTCGACTTCGGTCGACGCCATCGCGAGCGTAGATGCGTCCGGATTCATTTGGTCGATTACGGGCCAGGCGAGCGCGGCAGCGCCGACGGCGCCAACAGCGCCAACGGTGAGGAAGAGGAAATCCCTGCGATTTGGCGTTTCGATCATCGTCGCGCTGGACAATTCAGCCCCCAACACAGTTCAGTGTGGCGCGCCGTTCGAGACCGTCGCGCATCCAGTTGCGGCCTTTCGCTGATGATTAGCCTACCGATCATGCCGCCGGGCGCAACAGGCTTCGAACGCGCGGCCCGGGCTGGCGCCGGTCGACATTCGAGGCGGCTTTTCGCATCGATCGTTTTGGTTGTCCATAGCTGGAGACTTGGTTGTCCATAGCTGGAAACGTCGCCGCGCTCGGCATTTGGTGGTGTTCTAGCTTTCGCTTTGCCGACGAGACCGCTAAAGGCGGCGAACCATGAGCGACGACGACGCGCCTTATCTGCTCGCCCTCTACGAGCCGGACATCGCCCAGAATGCGGGCGCCATCATGCGCACCTGCGCTTGTTTCGGCGTCGAGGCGGCGATTATCGAGCCCGCCGGCTTCCGAATAGCCGACAGCCGATTCCGGCGCGCCGGGATGGACTATCTGAGCGGCATTCGGATCGCTAGTCATGATTCCTGGGCCAAATTCGAAACGTGGCGCATTGAGTCCCAGCGCCGGCTCGTGCTCCTCACGACGAGCGGCGAGACGAATTTATGGGATTTCGCTTTCGCCCGCGGGGACGTCATCCTCGTGGGGCGCGAATCGGCGGGCGTGCCAAAATCCGTAAGCGAAGCGGCCGACACGCGCGTGCGCATACCAATCTGCCCGCCGCTCCGATCGCTAAACGTCGGAGTGGCGGCCACCATCGCTATCGCGGAGGCGCTCCGACAGATCGGGCAGTTGCCGCAGGCGGAGGCAGGAGTTTCAAAATCGGCGCCTGCTCTTTGACCAGCGCGTGACATTGACGATCGGCTAAGCGATTGTCGCGTGCGCGGGACCGCGGAGGAAGCAATGGGTGAAGAAGGCGAGAAGGTGCGCGTTCTCATTGCCGACGATCACCCCTTGGTCGTCGGCGGATTGAGAGCGGCGGTGCTCGCGGCGACCCCGGGGGCCGAAATTGCGGTGGCGTACGATTTCGACAGCATGGCCTCTGCTCTCGAAGGTTCGCCTGAAACCGACCTGGTGTTGCTCGACCTGACCATGCCGGGGGTCCGCGGCTTTTCCGGGCTCTTGTTCCTGCGGTCGGAGCGGCCCTCGACCCCGGTCATCGTCGTTTCCGGCAATGAGGACCGCGCAGTGATCCGCCACTGCCTGGAATTCGGGGCGGCGGGCTTCATTCCGAAATCCACGGCGCTCGACACAATGCGGGACGCGATCATGCAAGTGCTCGACGGCGGACGATGGACGCCGCCCGACTTCGATCCGAACGCCCAGCCGAACAAGGAATCGAGCGCGCTGGCGCGCCGACTCGCTTCGCTGACGCCGCAGCAGATCCGCGTGCTGATGATGCTGTCGCAGGGCCTGCTCAACAAGCAGATCGCTTACGAACTTAGCGTATCAGAGGCGACCGTGAAGGCCCACGTATCCGCGATCCTTCAAAAGCTCGGCGTGGAAAGCCGAACCCAGGCAGTCATTCTCGCGACCAAGATCGAGTTGGCCCAGGAACTGTCGATCGCGCCCTAACCGAGGTCTCGGCCGGCTCTCTTCGCAGCCGCAATCCATGAACTTCGGGACCGAAAAACCCCGGCGCTCAGCCTTTACCTCGGTTTTGACGGTTGTCGATCAGTTCACCAACTACGGCCGGATCGGCGAGGGTCGAGGTGTCGCCGAGCGCGCCGTACTCATTTTCCGCAATCTTGCGGAGGATGCGGCGCATGATCTTGCCCGAGCGCGTCTTCGGCAGGCCAGGCGCGAACTGGATCAGGTCGGGCGAGGCTATCGGCCCGATTTCCTTGCGCACCCAGGCGACGAGTTCCTTTCGTAGTTCCTCGCTTGGCTCAACCCCCGCCATCACCGTCACATAAGCGTAGATGCCCTGGCCCTTGATGTCGTGCGGATAGCCGACAACTGCAGCTTCGGACACTTTCGGGTGGGCGACGAGTGCGCTCTCGACTTCCGCGGTCCCCATGCGATGACCGGAAACGTTGATGACGTCGTCAACACGCCCTGTGATCCAGTAGTCACCGTCGGCGTCGCGACGGGCGCCGTCACCGGTGAAATATTTGCCCGGATAAGCCGCAAAATAAGTGTTCACGAAGCGCGCGTGGTCGCCGAAGACGGTGCGCGATTGTCCTGGCCAAGAATCGGCGATGACGAGATTGCCCTCGCAGGCGCCCTCCTGGACGTTGCCAGCGGCGTCGACGATCTCCGGGATGACGCCGAAGAAGGGCCGTGTCGCCGAGCCGGGCTTTAGCTTCATTGCGCCCGGCAGCGGCGTGATGAGGATGCCGCCTGTCTCGGTCTGCCACCAGGTGTCGACGATCGGGCAGCGGCCCTCCCCCACGACACGGTGGTACCACTCCCACGCCTCGGGATTGATCGGCTCGCCGACCGATCCGAGGAGGCGCAGAGACTTGCGGTTCGTCTTTTTCACTGGGCCCTCGCCCGCGCTCATCAACGAGCGGATCGCGGTCGGGGCGGTGTAGAAAATGTTGACCTGGTGTTTGTCGATGACTTCCCAAAAGCGACTCATCGACGGATAGTTCGGGATACCCTCGAACATCAACGTCGTCGCGCCGTTGGCAAGCGGGCCATAGACGATGTAACTGTGGCCGGTCACCCAGCCGACGTCGGCTGTGCACCAATAGACGTCGCCATCGTGATAGTCGAAGACGTATTGGTGGGTCATCGATGTGAAGACAAGATACCCACCGGTTGTGTGAACAACCCCTTTGGGCGCGCCGGTTGAGCCGGAAGTGTAGAGGATGAACAGCGGATCCTCCGCGTTCATCGGCTCGGGCGGGCAGTGCGCCGTGACTGCCTTCACCGCCTCATGCAGCCAGACGTCCCGTCCCGCCTGCCAGGCAACCTCGCCCCCCGTGTGCTTGACGACGATGACGTGCTTGACGCCATCCGCCTTCTCGAGGGCGAGGTCGACATTGGCCTTCAGCGGCACCCTGCGCCCGCCGCGCAAACCCTCGTCGGCGGTAATCACGATCTCGGACTTCGCGTCTACGATGCGGCCCGCCAGCGCGTCCGGAGAAAAGCCGCCGAACACGATCGAGTGGATCGCGCCGATGCGCGCGCAGGCGAGCATGGCGTAGGCCGCCTCGGGGATCATTGGCAGATAAATGGTGACGCGGTCGCCCTTCTTGACGCCATGGCCCTTCAGGACGTTAGCGAAATGGCCGACATGGCTGGCAAGCTGGGCATAAGTGATATGTTTGGATTTTGACGGATCGTCCCCCTCCCAGATGATCGCGGTCTGGTTGGCGCGCTTTGGCAGGTGGCGGTCGATGCAGTTATGGGCGACGTTGGTCACGCCGTCTTCGAACCATTTGATCGAGACGTTGTGGACGTCGAACGAGGTGTCCTTGACCTTGGAGTAGGGGGTGGACCAGTCGATGCGCTTGCCGTGCTCGCCCCAGAACTTTTGCGGATCACTGACCGAGCGCTTGTACATCTCCTGGTATTTTGCCTCGTTCACCCAGGCGCGCTTCGCCCATTCCGCGGGAACGTCATATATCTTCTCGGACACTGAATTCCTCCCAACCAATGGCGCTGGCTCCGCCGACGCTCAGTCAGATGGACAGCGCTTATGCCCCAACGCGGGAGAGTCAAGCCAGCGTCCGGTGATGCTTTGGTCTTAACTCTTCCGTACAGCGGCGCTTTGCCGCGGCCTTCCGTGGCTAGAGTCCGCCCATCTTGCAGACGAGCGCCCAGTCCGCCGCGGTCACCGGCTGGACGGAAAGTCGCGAGTTCGTGACGAGCGCCATCGAAGCCAGGCGCTTCTCAGCTTTAACCTCTTCCAGAGTCACCGGACGCGGCAGGGGGCGAAGGGCGCGAATGTCGACCATCCCGAACGTGCCGCTGGCGTCTGTCGGATCAAGCCTGTAGCCCTTGCAGACCTCAACAATTCCGACGATCGCCTTTCCCTCGTTCGAGTGATAGAAAAAGGCTTCCTCGCCGACTTTCATTGCCTGCATGTTACGCTTGGCGGAATGATTGCGAATTCCGCTCCAGTCCGTGCCGGCTACGCCGCATTGGGCTAGCTTCTCGAACGACCAGGCCGAGGGCTCGCTCTTGAATAGCCAGTGCGCCACTATTGTTGCCTCATGCGAAACCCTGGCCGATGGCGTAGCGCCACGACTTAAAGCTGACGCTTACGAACACGCCGGCCAGATGCGCTGGCCTGTTCTCCTTGCGCTTGTCGACGCTGTGCGGCCTATCGACGCAGGTCGCGACCAAGAGCACGCGGAGTCCTCCAACTCTCTGCCGCTCCACGCTTAAGCGAGGCCGCCGGGAATTGCAAAGCGCGGCCGCCGCGCGCCTATTCCTCGCTCCTTAGCGGCCGTCCCAGCAGCGCGCCGACCGCGCCGGCGACGTCGAGCGAGCCTTCCACAAGAGCTTCGACGCAATTGGAAATCGGCATGTCGACCCCGTGCGCCCGGGCCATCTCCGTCAGCGCCAGGGCGGTGAAAGCTCCCTCGGCGAGCAGCCCTTCCTGCGCCTCCCGCACGCTCCGGCCTTTCCCGAGCGCAAAGCCGAACGCGTAGTTGCGCGACTGCGCCGAGGAGCAGGTCAGGACGAGGTCGCCGAGGCCCGAAAGACCCATCAGCGTCGTCCCCTTGGCGCCAAAAGCCTCGCCGAAGCGGCGCAGTTCAGCGAAGCCTCGTGCGACGAGCGCAGCCACGGCGCTTGCGCCGAGCCCACGACCGGCGGCGACGCCGCAGGCGATGGCGAGCACGTTCTTCGCAGCCCCTCCAATCTCGACGCCCCGGACGTCGATCGAGTGATAGAGCCTGAGGTTCGGCCCGTGGAGGAGACGGCAAATCGAGCGCGCGAGGCTATCGTCGCTCGCGGCGAGGGTCACTGCGGTCGGCAGTCCAGCCGCGACGTCGGCGGCGAAGGATGGGCCTGAAAGGATCGCCGCCGGCCGGCGCGGCGCCGCCTCAATGAGGACTTCGGTCATGAACGCGTGCGTGCCGCGCTCTATGCCCTTGGCGCAGGTCACGAGCGGCGCAGATCCCGGCAAGGCGGCGAGCCGCGCCGCCGCTTCGCGCGTCGCCTGGGCGGGGACGGCGACGAGGATCGCCGCTGAGGGCGCGAGCCGGCTCACGTCCGAGGTCGCCGTCACCGGCGCGGCCAGGCGGACGCCGGGCAGCCGGTCGCTGACCCTGGTCGCCTCAAAGCGCCGCATCCGTTCGGGATCGCGGCCCCACAGCACGACCTCGCGACCCGCCGCGGCGGCGGCGTTGGCGAGCGCCATTCCCCAGGCGCCGGCCCCGGCGACGCCGATCGCGGCTCTTTGGGTCACGCGTTCTGGCCAGGCATCGCTATCTCCTGCAGCCGAAGGCATGACCGCATCGGTGGCCGCCGCGCAAGCTTCGCATTCCCGGTCCTAGCCAAAACGGCGGCTTGCGCCTAGGTATGGATGAGTTTCGGGCTCCGGCCCCCGCTCAGGATTTTGAGACCGATGCCAGACATCGACCTTCCGACCGTCATTTTCGCGCTGGTGGCGCTGTTCGTCGCCTACAAGCTGCGCTCGGTGCTTGGCATGCGCTCCGACTCGGAACGCCCGACCGGCGGGCTCCTTGCGCCGTTGCGGCGCGCCCCGGGTCCCGCCCCTTCGGTCGCGCCCGTGGACGCCGTCCCGTCCGGCCCTTCCCCTCCCGCGCCGGCTGCTGACCGGTGGAAGAGCGTCGCCGATCCCGGCGCCTGGAGCGGCCTCGACGCCATCGTCGCCGCGGACAGGAGCTTCGCGCCCGAAGGCTTTCTGTCCGGCGCGCGCGCCGCTTATGAGATGATCGTCCACGCCTTTGCGGCAGGCGATTCCGCGACCCTTCGCGGACTGATGGCGCCCGAGGCTTTCGCCAATTTCGACAACGCCATCCGCTCCCGAGCCGCGGCCGGCCATGTCATGTCGACGACAGTCGTCTCGATCGACGGCGCGACCATCGCCGCGGCGCAACTCGTCGATTCGAACGCGCAGGTCAGCGTCCGTTTCGCCAGCAAGCTCGCCTCCGTCACCCGCGACGCCGCGGGGACCGTGGTCGACGGCTCGCCGACCGAAGTCGCCGACCATCTCGATCTCTGGACGTTCGCTCGCGATGTGCGCTCGCGCGATCCAAACTGGCGGCTGACGGCGACCCAGGCGGAACACTGACCCTTTGCCGTGGCCTGGCGCGCCGCGCCTCGAACCCATCGACTTCGACGACCTCGAGGGCTTTGGCGCCGATGACCATCTGACGGCGTTTCGCTGCTTCGAGCGGTCGGCGCGCGCCCTCGTCGAGCGAAGGCCAGACGCGAGGACGGCGCGGCCGCGGTCCGACGGCCTTCTTGCAGCCGCAAGGTCCGTTGTCGGCTCCAGCGTCACGGACCGCGCTGGCGCGCGACGCTTCTTCGAAACCTGGTTTAGCCCCTACCGCATCGTCCCCGAGCCGCCGGGCGCAGGCTTCCTGACCGGGTATTACGAGCCGTGCGTCCAAGGGGCGCGGGAGGAGGCGGGCGACTTTTGCTGGCCAATTCTGGCGCGTCCCGACGATCTCGTGAGCATTGCCCCGGGTGAGGCGCCGGCGGGCTTTCCCGAGGGCGTCAGCGGCGCGCGCCGCCTGCCCGACGGTTCATTCGCGCCTTATGACGATCGGCGGGCGATCGAGCGCCAGCGCCGGAACGCGATCGTCTGGCTCAACGACCCGGTCGAGGCGTTCCTCATCCACGTGCAGGGGTCGGCTCAGGTGGAGTTCGCCGGCGGGCGGCGGGCGAGGCTCGCCTATGACGGCCGCAACGGCCTGCCCTATACGTCGATCGGGCGGATCCTGATCGAGACCGGTGAGATCGCCGAGAGCGCGATGTCGCTCGAGAGCCTCAAGGCTGGGCTCCGCGCCGCCGGATTGAGCGAGGGCGAGCGCGGTCTCGAGCTCATGCGGCGGAACCGCTCGTTCGTGTTCTTCAGGCTGGTTGAGGATTTCGATCCCCTATTGGGGCCGGTGGCCGGCGCCGGCGTCGCGCTGACACCTTTGCGCTCGATCGCGGTCGACCGGGTGGTCTGGAGCTACGGCCTGCCCTTCTGGATCGAGGCGGACCTGCCCTGGGCGGACGAGAGCGCGCGCCCGTTCCGGCGGCTCATGATCGCGCAGGACACGGGCTCGGCGATTGTGGGACCCGCCCGGGCCGACATATTCTTCGGCAGCGGCGGCGCGGCAGGCGCGCGCGCCGGGGCGATCCGCCATCCCGGGGCATTCGCCGTGTTTCTGCCTGTTGGAGACGAGCCGTGAAGGAGGCGCCGCCGACGCACCGCCTGAGGCGGCTCAGCGACGAGGAGATCGCGCTCTGGACCGAAGTCGCGCGCTCGGTTGCGCGTCGCCGCGGGGCGAGCCTGCCCGCGGCCTCGAAGCCGCTCGCGCCGGGGGCCCCGGCGCCGCCGCCTGCTGAAGCCCCGGCCGCGGCCGAGGCGAAGCCGGCCAAGGCCCGCGCCCTGCCGCTCGCGCCGCTCGAACGGCGGCTGAAGCGCGAGCTCGCGCGCGGCCGCGGGGCGATCGACGGCGCGCTCGACCTGCATGGTATGAACCAGGCCGAGGCGCATCAGGCGCTCCGCGGCTTCCTCCGCCATTCCCAGGCGCGGGGCGCAAGGCTGGTGATCGTAGTCACCGGCAAAGGCGGTCCGCTCGACGAGCCGGCCTCTTTCGGACACGAACGCGGCGTGCTGCGCCGGCTCGCGCCCCACTGGCTGCGCGAGCCCGACCTCCGCACCGTCGTACTCGGGTTCGAGGAGGCGGGGCGCGCGCACGGCGGCTCCGGCGCGCTCTACGTGCGGCTCAGGAGGGCCTGACCAAAATCAACATCGCCATGCTGTGATACTTTTGTTGCGTTGGCTAGAATTTCCTTTCAAAACAGCTTTCACTAACTTTCGCTAACTTTCATTTGCTTGAATCTACTCATCCGAATTAGGCCTTTTCAATGGGTTACTGCCGCTAAGCCGCAAAAAAAAATTGCTCGGCCCATGGCCAACCCATGGCCCGCCATTCGCATGATTTGGTTCACATCCATGTGGGCAGACTACCACTAGTTCTGGTTTTCCGCAATCAATTGACGTCTGTCGCAAGACGCGAATATGACGGCGAGGACGAAACGCCCAAAGCCGGGAGGGGGACCATCATGGCGACCAAAGCAGACTTCACGCCCGACGAATGGAAGACCCTGGTGCAGAGCCCGCTGATCGTCGGGATCGCCGTCAGCGCGGCTGACGCGAGCGGCCTCTTCGGCACGCTGAAGGAGAGCATGGCGAGCGCCCGTGCGCTTCTTCAGGCCAAGGCGGACCCCAACGCCGACGAGCTCGTCAAAGCTGTCGCCGGCGACTTCGAAACCTCCGAGGGCCGGGGCGTCGCCCAAGAGGGCGTCAAGACGCTGCTCGCCGGCGCCAAGCCCGCCGACATCAAGGCCAGAGCCGCCGCCTCGCTCAGCGCGGTCTCGACGCTTCTCGCCGCCAAGGCCCCGGCCGACGCTTTGTCCTTCAGAACATGGCTAGCGGGCGTGGCGAAAGCGGTCGCGGAAGCAGCACCTGAGGGGGGCTTTCTCGGCTTCGGCGGCACGCAGGTGAGCGACGCCGAAAAGGCGACGCTCGCCGAGATCTCGGCGGCGCTCGGGCTTTAGCCCGGGACAGGGAACCCTCGCATAAACAGGCTAGACATGGAGGCCTACACCGCGGACGTCAGCTGGACGCTCAAGAGCGGCGAGGATTTTCTAAAGGGCCGTTACAGCCGCGGGCACACAGTAAGCTTCGACGGCGGGATCGTGGTCCCGTCACGCGGAGGGGACGATGGAAACAATCGCCCCGGGCAGGCAGGCCATAACGAAAGTTGTTCTCGATCCGCAGATAGAATGGACGGGCATGGTCCCGGACGATCAGAAGCTCGACGCCATGCACCATGAAGCCCACGCCATGTGCTTTATCGCCAATTCCGTGAAGACGGAGGTGAGCGTCGCGAAGGCACTCTCGCAGCCGTAGCTGGAACCGCCTCGCGGACGATTGGAGAACGCAATGGCCATTACGACACTGGACCCGAAGACCGCTCTTATCGTCATCGATCTGCAAAAGGGCATTGTCGGGATGCCGACCGTCCATCCGGGCGACGAGATCGTGAAGCGCGCCGCCGCGCTGGCGGAGGCCTTCCGTCGTCACGGGCTCCCCGTGGTCCTGGTCAATGTCGACCGGGGCGCGCCCGGCCGGACAGAGCAGGCGCCCAACCTCGGCGCGCTTCCCGCCGACTGGACGGAACTTGTCCCGGAACTCAACCGCCGGCCTACCGATCACACATTGACCAAGCGGACCTGGGGCGCGTTCACCGGCACGGGTCTCAACGAGCATCTCAGGAGTCTCGGCGTCACTGAGGTCGTGATCGCCGGAATCGCAACCAGCGCCGGCGTCGAGTCGACCGCGCGCCAGGCGCACGAGCTCGGCTACAACGTGGCGCTCGCCGTCGACGCGATGACCGACCGCAGCGCGGAGGCTCACACCAACAGCGTCACGCGCATTTTCCCGAGACTGGGCGAGACCGGCGTGACGCAGGAGATTATCGCTTTGCTCGATAAGAGGGGCGCGTAATCGGCCGGCTCCACTTCGCCTGGATCATGCGAGATTCGCCATCGGTCGAGAGAGTCACTCTCCACCGTCCTCGATCGCTTCTTTTCGCTGGGGATTACGATTCTGGATAAGATCCCTTTTTTGGACGCTTCTCCAGAACGACGAAGAAGGGACATGCGATGAAATCGGTCGTCGTCACAGGCGTGTCCACCGGCATCGGCTGGGGCTGCGTCAAGGTTCTCGTCGCGGGCGGATTCCGCGTCTTCGGCAGCGTGCGCAAGCCGGCTGACGCTGAGCGGCTCGCGAAAGAGTTCGGCGCGAACTTCACGCCGCTGATCTTCGATGTGACCGACGAGGCGGCGGTCGCCGCGGGCGCGAAGCAGGTCGCGGCGGCGCTCGCGGGCGACACGCTGTTTGGGCTCGTCAACAACGCGGGCATCGCCGTCCCTGGACCGCTCCTTCACCTCAAGATCGAGGATTTCGAGCGCCAGATCACGGTCAATCTCACAGGCGCCCTCATCGTCACTCAGGCGTTCGCACCGTTGCTTGGCGCCGACCGCTCGCGCAAGGGCGCGCCAGGACGCATCGTGATGATCTCGTCTGTCGGCGGAAAGAACGCCGCGCCATTCCTCGGCGCCTACTCTGCATCGAAATTCGGGCTCGAGGGCATGTCGGAATCGCTGCGCCGCGAACTGATGATCTTCGGCATCGATGTGATCGTCGTCGCGCCCGGCGCCGTGGCGACGCCCATCTGGGACAAGGCCGACGCGGTCGACGCTGCCCCCTTCGCCAACACCCCTTACGCGCCTGCACTCGACCGGCTGAGGCGCGGCATGGTCTCCAACGGCAAGAACGGCCTGCCGCCGGAGACGATCGGCGAAGCGGTCAAGTCCGCGCTCACCGTCCCGCGGCCTAACACCCGGTACACCCTGACCCCGAATCCGATCCAGAACCTGATGGCCACGACCCTGCCGAAACGCGTCGTCGACAACATGATTGCGAGCCGGCTGGGGCTGAAGGCGTAGCCGACCTATCGTTGGCCCGGGTTTACGCTTGTAGCCGCGGTCGATGACCGCGGGCCGCGCTCCGTAGGCATCCGGAAGGACGCCCGTCTTTCGACGGGCTAGCGAGCGCGGTTACAGCCGCTGCTGTCGCTTCGCATGATTGACCTGGTCTCGCGCCGATGCGAAAGGGCGCGCACTAGACTTTAAGGGGCGGCATGAGCACGACGGTCGAGGTTCTGGGACTGGGCAATTCGCTGGTCGACATTCTGGCCTACGCGGACGACGACTATCTGAACGCCCAGGATATGGTGAAGGGCGCGATGAATCTCATCGACGAGGATCGCGCCGAGGCGCTCTATGCGGCCCGCGTCGATCCGCGCGTCATCTCCGGCGGTTCGGCGGCCAACACCATCGTCGGCGTCGCCTCGTTCGGGGTCGCCAGCGCCTATATCGGCAAGGTGAGGCACGATCCGCTGGGCGACGCGTTCGTCTCCGACATTCGCTCGACCGGCGTGGCGTTCTCGACTCCGCCGGCCGCCCACGGGCCCGCTACCGGACGCTGTTTCATCTACGTGACGCCCGACGGCGAGCGCACGATGAACACCTATCTCGGCGCAAGCAGCTATCTCTCGCCGCCCGACGTCGACGAGGCGCTCGTGCGTGCCGCGAAGGTCATTTATCTCGAAGGCTACATGTGGGACCGCCCGGCGGCGAAATCCGCCTTCCAGAAGGCGGGCGCGATCGCGCGGGAGGCCGGTCGCCAGGTGGCGCTGACGCTGTCGGATTCGTTCTGCGTCGACCAATTCCGCGGCGAGTTCATCGAGCTCATGCGCTCGAAGACTGTCGACACGATCTTCGCCAACACCGACGAGATCCTCTCGCTCTACGAAACGCCGCATTTCGACGAGGCGCTCGACGCCTTGCGCGCCGAGGGAGTGCTCGGCGTCGTCACCCGCTCGGAAAAAGGCTGCATAGTGGTCGAAGGCGAGCAGACCTGGGAGGCGCCCGCCTTTCCCATTGCCAAACTCGTCGATACCACCGGCGCCGGCGACATGTTCGCCGCCGGCTTCCTCTCCGGCCTCGCGCGGGACGCCGACATGACGACATGCGGGCGCCTCGGCGCGCTCGCTGCGGCCGAGATCATCCAGCACCTGGGGGCGCGGCCGAATGTGTCGCTTGAGATGCTGGCGAGCGAAAAGGGGATCCGGATATAGGGCGCGGACGAGCCGGCTTCCTTGGGCTGGCGCGCCAGGCGGCGATGCCCCTAGACTTGGCCCTCGCGCGGCTCGTCTTACGGACCGGGCGCCCCGCGCATTTCGAGGAGCATGGATCGTGAGCCGCACCGATTCCGATGTCCTTTATCTCGACGACCTGCAAGTCGGGCAGCGCTTCGTCAGCGGGACGCATGCGATCGACGCAGATCAGATCAAGGCCTTCGCCCGCGAGTTCGATCCGCAGCCTTTCCACCTCGATGAGGCCGCCGCCAAGGACACGTTCTTCGGCGGCCTTGCCGCGAGCGGCTGGCACGTCGCCGCGATCACCATGAAGCTTCTCGTCACCGGCGGCGCTCCTCTCGCCGGCGGGATCGTGGGCGCGGGCGGCGAGTTCGCGTGGCCGAACGCGACTAGGCCAGGGGACGTGTTGCAGGTGACGAGCGAGGTCATGGAGATCACGCCGTCCCGTTCGCGGCCGAACCGCGGGATGGCCACGCTCAAAAGCGAAACGCGCAACCAGAAGGGCGAAGTGGTGCAGGTGCTGACCGCGAAACTCGTCGTTCCGCGCCGAGCGGCGAGCGCTACGCCATGAGGGGGCGCGCGCGATGAGGATCCTCGTTGTCGGCGCGGGCGCAATCGGCGGCTATTTCGGCGGGCGGCTGCTGCAGGCTGGCCGCGACGTCACGTTCCTGGTTCGCCCGCGGCGGGCGGCGGCGCTGGCGGAACGCGGCCTGTCGATTCGAAGTCCTCGCGGCGACTTCCACCTGCCGGCGCCGCCGATCGTCACGGAAGACGCGCTCGCAGATCCCTTCGACCTCGTCCTCCTCAGCTGCAAGGCCTACGATCTCGATGGCGCGATGGCGTCCTTCGCCAAGGCCGTCGGTCCGCGAACGGCCATTCTACCGCTTTTGAACGGCATGCGGCACCTCGATGTCCTCGCCGATCGTTTCGGCCCGGACCATGCGCTCGGAGGGCTGTGCGTGATCTCGGCGACGCTCGACGCCGATGGCGGCATCGTTCATCTCAACGATTTCCAGTCGCTGACCTTCGGCGAGCTCGACGGTTCGCGGTCGCCGCGGATCGAAGCGATCGCGTCGACGCTCACGGGCGCCGGATTCGATGCAAGGCTTAGCGACGCAATCCGCCAGGACATGTGGGAGAAATGGATCTTTATCGCCGCGCTCGCGGGCATTACCTGCCTGATGCGCGCCGCGATCGGCGACATCGTCGCCACCGGCGCCGCCGACCTCAGCACGGGACTTCTCGATGAATGCGCCGCGATTGCCGCATCCGAAGGATTTCCTCCGCGGAAGCCCTTCCTCGACGGGGTCCGGGCGACGCTTCAAGCCTCGGGTTCGCCCCTGACCGCATCGATGCTGCGCGACATCGAGGACGGAAAGCCGGTCGAAGCGGACGCGATCCTCGGCGATCTCCTGCGCCGCGCCGGCGAAGCGGACGCTCATTCGCTTCTGCGCATCGCCTACGCCCACACCAAAGCCTATGAGGCCCAGCGCCAACGGAGCGAGGCTGTCGGCAACAAAACGACGTAAGCAATGGGCCGGAGAACCTCCGTCCAGATTTCTTCCGTCCCGTCACTCTTCCGCCGCCGAAGTCGCCTAGTGAGTTGCCTGTCGTTTGCGAAGGAGCAGCAGCCATGGCCAAAGCAACCGTTGAAGAGGTCGCCAAGACGAACGCCGAAGAACTCGCCAAAGGGGGCGAAGCCGCAGCGAAGATGATGAAGAGCGGCGCCGAAGCCGTGACCGAAAGCGGCGCCGCCTCGTCGGCCGCCATTCAAGAGTTGACCAAGGCGTACCAGGAATTGGCGATGAGAAACGCCAAGAATCTGAGCGTCGCGATGGATGCGATAGCCAAGGTCAAGAGCCCGCCGGAATTGTTCGCCTTGCAGCAGAAGCTGATGAGGGAGGGCGTGGAGTCCGCGATCAACGACAGCCAGACGATCGCCCGGCTGACCGGGGCGATGTTCACCGCAGCCTTCGAGCCGATCAAAAAGCAGATCGAGACGGTCCAGAAGACGACGCAACGCTAAAGCGGCGCCGGATCGCGGCTCGCGCGGAGCGCGCCGCTGAGGCATACGATCAGGTCGAATTCGGCTCGCAGAAAAAGCGCGCCGTTTGGCGGGATCGTCATCGCCGCCGACTGCGGAAAGCCGTCGAGAGGCGGCCCGCTGGCGTCGACGGCCCCGCCGTTGCCGATCGGCGTGGGATTTGGAAAGCCGTCGTAGACGTCGGTGTTGAGCAGTTCGGCCCACCTGCCGCCTTGCGGCAGACCGACGCGGTAGCCGAACTTCGGCTGCTCGTCGAAGCTCACGACCGCCACGACATCCTGGCCGGGGCCGCCGTCCGCGACCCAGCGGTGAACGACGATCACCCGGTCGTAATCGTTGACGCGCGAGACGCGCACGCCTTCCGCCGACAAAGCCGGCTGCCCACGCCTCAACGCGATCAGATCGCGCATGAAGCGACGGTGGTCGGCCATCACGCTGTTTGTGGCGAGCCCATCCCACGCGATCAGATGACCCGGATGGTCCTTTTCGTCGTCGCACCAGAGCTGATCCTCGAGAAACTCCTGGCCCATGAAAAGAGCCAAGATTCCGGGAGCGGCGAACAGGAGCGCCGCCGCCGCCCGGCTGCGGCTGCGGGCATACCAGGACTGCCGGTCGGCCGGATCGGCGAGCATCGGCACGCGAGCCGCGCCGTCATGTCCGAAGTAAGTCAGGTCATGGTTCTCGAGACATTGCACGAGCCGCCACGTCGCGTCGTAGCCTGCCGGTAGGCCGAACGCGGCGGCGACCGGGTCGAGCTGAAGCTGAGCGTTCTCGCCGCCCGCCGCCTGCGTCAGAAGGCTGCGCACCGAATCGCGGAACGCGTCGCCGAGCGCGGCGTCGAAGCCGAGACCCGCCGGCACAGGCGTTACGGGAAAGGCGCGATCCCAGTCCCAGTACTCGGCAATCTGGACGGCTGACGGCCGGATGAACCGCACCGTGCCCGTCATGTCCTGGCAGAGTTCCGCTCCCGCGGGCCGGTTATCGGAGATGACCCTCACTTCGTCGTAGCGGACGCCGTCGATCCGGTACTCCTTCAGGAACGCCGAAGCATTGTCGATCAGGAACTGCCTGACGTTGGCGTTCCAGTAGGCGAACACCAATCCCCCCGCCCAACCCTCGTCGGTGAAGTAGAGGCTGTTGTTCTGATTGCCGTTGGTGAAGCGGTCGAAGAAATAGAGACTCTGCGGGTCGAAGCCCCCTCCGGCGTGATTATAGACAAGATCGAAGATCACGGCGATGCCGCGGAGATGGGCGAGATCGATCAGGCACTTGAGCTGGTTGATCCCGGGTCGAAGATCATCGAGGGCAAGCGGTCCGGCGCCGGATGCGGCGAGCATCGCGTTGACGGTCCCGAGATACCACGCGAGATCCGCGTCGCTGCTCGCCTGGTATTGCTGCTCGGGCGAAAAATAATCGACGCCGTTGTAGCCTTCGCTGAACTCGGTTTCGAACTCCTGGATCGGCAGCAGCTGAATGGCGTTGACGCCGAGGTCGCGGAGGTAATCGAGACGCGTCGCGACGTCGAGAAAGCGGCCGCCGCGCGACGCGCGCACGTCCGCGCCGGTCGGGTCCACCGCCCACCACGTGCCGACATGCAGCTGGTAGATGATCAGCTTGCTGAAATCCGGCGCTCTCCAGGCTCCGTCATGCCACGGGTAGGCTGCGGGATCGCGAAGGATGCAATAGGACGCGGGGAAAGCGGGCGTCAGCGTCAGTTCGCGGGCGTAAGGGTCGCGCTTCGGCCCCTGCGAGGCTTCGCCGTCGATCCAGAACATATATTGAAGGCCCGAGGCGGCGCCGGCGACAAATCCGGCCCAGGTGTCGTCCCCGAGCGCGGTGAGACAGTCGCCGGGGTCCGGCGTCCAGCCCGCGGTCGCCGAAAGGCTGAGGGCGTCGCCGGTCAGGAGATAGACGTTTCGCGCTCGCGGCGCCCAGGTGCGGAAGGTCGCGCCGCCAGCGACGAGGTTCGCGCCCATGGGCGTCGTGCGGTCGACGAACTGGAACTGGACGCTCATCCGGACGCGCCTCCGGCGGCAATCCTTATAGGGCCGCCGGAGCGGACTGTCCGCCGGGAGGCGGAGCGGGTCAAGATCGAATGGCGTTACGCCGGCGCGATCGTCCCCCGATCGCTGCTTCCTTGGCGACGCTGCTCCGGACTAGGCGGTGAGGACGATGCGGCCGCGAACTTGGCCCGCACGCAGGTCGTCAAGCGATTGCTGAGCCGCATCGAGCCCCCGGATCTCGATCGGCGTCGGCTTCAGTCGGCCGTCGCGGGCAAGCGCGAGCAATTCCCGCAACTCCGGCAACGAGCCGACGTACACGCCAATGACGCCAACCGCACGAGGCGGCAGCGTCGCCAGAGGAATTTCAATCGAGCCGCCGAACAGGCCGACAATATAAATGCGCCCGCCTTTGCGCAGCAGGGCGAGACCAAAGCCGGTCGTGCTCTCCGCGCCGACAAAGTCGATCGCGGCCGAGAAGCCGCCAGTCTCCTTCATCAAACTTCTGCGAACATCGGAATCGGCGGGATCGACCGCCGCTGAAGCGCCGGCGTCGAGGGCGGCCTTCCGTTTCGAGGCGTCGATGTCCGCAACGACAGGGCCGACGCCGTAAAGGGCTCGGACCAAGTTGATGGCGGCAAGTCCCAGCCCCCCGGCTCCGATGATCAACAGCGGATTCTCTGCATCGACCGGAGCCGCTTTCTTCAGTGCGCTGAACGCGGTGAGGCCAGAACACGCGAGGGTTGCGGCAAAGGCCTCAGGCAGCGGGTCAAACTCGACGAGATACCTTGGGTGTTCGACGAGTATGTAATTGCTGAAGCCCCCGTCTCGGTGAATTCCAAGGTTCGCCGGCCGCGCGCAAAGGTTCTCCTGGCCGGTTCGGCACACCGCACACGTTCCGCAACCGCCCCACGCATAAATGACGCGGCGGTCGCCAACCTGGACTCCGGACGCATCCGGTCCCAACTCCTCGACCACGCCGACGATCTCGTGGCCGAGAATGCGCGGCAGCGGGATCGCGGTCGACAAGTCCGCCTTCCGCCCGTGACCGAGGTCGAAATATCCCTCGGAGATATGAATGTCGGAATGACAGACGCCGCATGCGCGAATACGCAGCAGCACTTGGGTCCCAGCCGGAACTGGCGGAGACTCAATAACCTCCCTCAGCGGCTCGCCGAATTGTGCGAGCTTATAGCTACGCATGCGTTGAGCAGAGTTCATCTTCCAACTCGCCGCGCCTACCTGAAACCGCTTTCGGCAAAAAACAGGGTCGCTTTACTCGGATCGCGCGAAGGAAGCTAATAACACATTGTCCGCGACAGCAAAGTGGAGACAGTTCTTCCGCGCTGAGCAGCTAGCGGTTCGAATGGCGGGAGCCTTCTCTTCAACGCGCCGGGCCCCCTGCCCTCTTCCAGGCCGCCATGCCGCCCTCGATGTGCCGGGCCGACGCAAGGCCCTTGTCCTGGGCGGCCTGCACCGCCATGGCGGACCGTTCGCCGAAGGCGCAATAGAAGACGATCGTCTTGCCGGACTGGCTCAGTTCGTGAATGAGGCCGCCGTCGTCGATATTGTCCTGAAGATCGGCGTAGGGCGCGTGCAACGAACCGGGAATGGCCCCCGTCCGCTCGCGCTCGGCCTTTTCCCTCAGATCGATCAGCGCAACGTCCTGGCGTCCAACGAGCGCCTTCGCCTGCGCCGCCGAATAGGCCCAGCCGCGGCGCGCGACCTCCTCCTGGTGCAGCCCCTGATGAATGTTGGCGGGAACCGCCACGTCCATCATCTTCGGATTGGGCAGGTTGAGGCTCGCCATCAGCGCCGCATATTCGTCGGCGTCGCGCGCTTTGAGGCGAGGATTGAACCGCTTTTCCTCGCCGATCGTGCTGACGGTGTCGCCCTTGTAGTCGTGCGCGGGAAAGACGAGCGTCTCCTCTGGCAAGCGCAGGAGGCGCTGCAAGCTCTCGTACTGGGCGCGGGAATCGCCGTTCTGGAAGTCGGTGCGGCCGGTGCCGCGGATCAGCAGCGTGTCGCCGGTGAAGACCCGGTCGCCGAAGACGAAGCTATAGGAATCGTCGGTGTGGCCGGGCGTATAGAGCGCCTCGAGGCTGAGGCCCTCGACGGTCAGCGTGTCGCCATCGGCGATCCGCATCGACACGACATCGACCTTGCTCTGCTCGCCCATCACGGTGACACAGCGCGTGCGGTCGCGCAGCGCGCCCAAGCCCGTGATGTGGTCGGCGTGCAGATGCGTGTCGACCGCCTTCACAAGCTTGAGATCGAGCTCCTCCATCAGCTTCAGATATCGGTCGACCTTGTCGAGCACCGGATCGATGATGAGCGCTTCGCCGCCGCGACGGCTTGCCAGCACGTAAGAGTAGGTGCTCGACACGCTGTCGAACAGCTGGCGGAAAATCATCCACTCCTCCCGGCGCCCCTCGCCGCTCAGCCAGGCTGCTTGACGATGCGCAGATAGGGCTTGGGCGACTTCCAGCCGCCGGGAAACAGCGTCTTGGCGTCGTCGTCCGAGACCGAGCCCGCGATGATGACGTCGTCGCCGTGCTTCCAGTTAACCGGCGTAGCCACCTTGTGCCTGGCGGTGAGCTGCATCGAATCGAGCACGCGGAGGATCTCGTCGAAGTTGCGGCCGGTGGTCATCGGATAGGTCAGGGTCAGCTTGATTTTCTTGTCGGGCCCGACGACGAATACCGAACGCACGGTTTGATTGGTCGCCGCAGTGCGTCCCTCGGACGTGCCAGGCTCCTCGGCCGGCAGCATGTTGTAGAGTTTTGCGACCTTGAGGTCGTGGTCGGCGATGATTGGATAGTTGACCTTCGAGCCCTGAGTCTCCTCGATGTCGGCGAGCCAACGCCCATGCGCCTCGCTCGGATCGACGCTCAAGCCGATGAGCTTGGCGCCGCGCTTGGTGAACTCAGGCTCGATCTTGGCCATGTAGCCAAGCTCGGTCGTGCAGACCGGAGTGAAGTCCTTGGGGTGGGAAAACAGGATCGCCCACTTGTCGCCGATCCACTGATGGAAATCGATCGGTCCTTGCGTCGTCTCGGCGGTGAAGTTCGGGGCGACGTCATTGATGCGAAGCGACATTGGATATCTCCCCAGGGCGGCCATTCCGCTTTGTGGCGGTTCTGTGCTGTATCGAGCGGCTTTTTTCAGAATACTGGATATGCGTCAAGAAACGGCGAATTGCGCTGATCGCGAGGGTCGGAGCCGGCTGTCTCGAGGAGCGGCTACGGTAATAAGCCCGGCGACGACCGGCGACGTCGTCAGGAAGCCCGACTGAATCTGCGTCAATGCGACGGGGCGCGATCCGCGTCAGGGGCGTTCGCCTTCTCAGCCTTGCGATCGGCCAGATAGCGCTTGAAATCGCTCATCGAGGCGAATTTGAACGCGCCGTCGGCCGTCTCGGCCTCGATCGAGCCGTCCTCGAAGATCATATAATTGGCGCCGCCCGCGGAATATCGGCCGATGAGGCTCGGCGCCGGTTCGGGCGTTTCGATCGCGTGCTCCATGTCGTGGAACGTCGGCAGGTGGCCGGCGCGGTTTTCGTTGATCGGATCCTCGGATTCCGCCGCCAGCGCGGCGGGCTCCGCCAGGGCTTCCGGTTCCGCTGCCGGCGGTTCGACTTCCGGCTCGATGGATTCCACGACGGGAGCGGGTTCGCCCAGAACCGGCTCGTCCATGAGCGGCGGTCGTGGCTGCCGGACCAGCTTCGTCAGGGCTTCGATGCGGCGAATCAGGACGCCCAGCGCAAAGACGACGACGGCGAGCGCGGCCGCTACCGCGCCGGCGAGCGCGTAGAGAACCCCCACGCTGGTCGGCAGGAGGTCAAGGCTCGTGTAGCCGCTCGCGAGGCCGGCGGCGAGCAGCATAAGGCTGAGGGCAAAGACGAGGATCGACATGAGCGCCTTCAACGTTCAGATTATGTCGGCAGCGCGGCAGGCCGCCTATTTTTCACCGCGCGCCCCGAAGATGGCGCTGCCGATCCGCACGTAGGTCGCGCCCAGCTGCACCGCAAGCGGCCAATCTGCGCTCATTCCCATGGACAATTCCGCAAGGCCGTTGCGCCGGGCGATGACGCCGAGCAGAGCGAAATGGGGCGACGCCTGCTCCCCTGCCGGCGGGATCGCCATCAGCCCTTCGATGTTCAGCCCGTACCGCTCGCGACAAATCGCCAGAAACGTGTCGGCGTCCTCCGGCAGCACGCCCGCTTTCTGCGGCTCGGCGCCGGTGTTGATCTCGACGAAGAGCCGCGGCGACCTGCCGTGCTTCTGGATTTCCTTGGCGAGGGCGGCCGCGATCTTCTCGCGGTCGACCGTCTCGATCACGTCGAAAGTCTCGACCGCCTCCCGCGCCTTATTGGTCTGCAGCGGGCCAATCAGGTGTAGTTCGATCGTCTTGCCGATTTCGGCTGCGCGCGCTCGCAGGTCGAGCCATTTCGGCATCGCCTCCTGGACCCGGTTTTCGCCGAACCGCGCCTGCCCGACGGTGGCGATCGTCGGCCACACGTCGTCGGCCGAGAAAGTCTTGGAGACGGCGACGAGCTTGACCGAGTCCGGCGACCGGCCGCAGTCGCGGGCGCGGAGAGCAATCGGCTCCCGGAGCGCCGACAGGCGCCTGACCGCGTCCAGGGGGTCATGGTCAATCAGGTGCGTCACGCCGTCTCCATTCCCGTTCACCGGCGTCGCAAACGACCGCGCCGGCATCAACTCCGCGAACGTCCGCTCCCGAAACACGGCCGAGGGCGCCGGCATTGTACAGCTTGACGCGCAAAACCGCTTCCCCTATAGACCCGCGCTCCAATCAGCCAGGGCCGGATCGACCCGCGTGACGCTGCTGAGTGGCATCCGTCCGTGGTTATCTGTTCGGCCTTAACGTGAAGCTCAATTTCTTTGAAGGATAACGTGCGATGTCACGCCGCTGCGAGCTGACGGGCAAGGCCGTTCAGGCCGGCAATAAAGTCAGCCACTCCAACCGTAAGACGCGCACGCGCTTCTTGCCCAATCTCGTTCAGGTCACGTTGATCTCGGACACGCTCGAACGCGCGGTGCGTCTGCGCATCAGCGCAGCGGCGCTGCGCTCGGTCGAGCATCGCGGCGGCCTCGACGCGTTCTTGACCAAGGCCCGCGACGCCGAGCTGTCGGACGGCGCCGCCGCCCTCAAGCGCGAGATCGCCAAGAAGCAGGCCGAGACGGAAGCCAAGGCCGCGTGAGCCACCCCCTCCGTCGGCGAGCAACGCCGGGGGGGAGCGCCCGCCTTTTCAGCCCTTTCCGCGCGCAAGGCCGGCCGCCTCGCGCGACAGCGCTTCGACGACCGCATAGTCTCCCCGCGCCAGCGCGTCCTTCGGCAGCATCCATGATCCGCCGACGCAGGCGACGTTGGGCAATTTGAGATAGTCCTGCGCCTTGTCGAGATCGATCCCGCCGGTCGGACAGAAGCGCAGATCCGGCAGCGGCGCGGCGAACGACGCGAGAAGCCTCGCGCCGCCGACCGCCTCGGCGGGAAAGAGTTTGAGCGCGCGAAAGCCAAGCGCCCTCAGCGCCATCGCTTCCGATACGGTCGCGCATCCGGGCAGGAAGGGGACGGGCGATTGCGCCGCGGCCTTGGCGAGGTCGTGGGTCGCGCCGGGGCTGACCAGAAACCGCGCGCCGGCAGCGACCGCCTCGCCGATCTGCTCGGCCGAGACGATCGTGCCTGCCCCGACGACCGCATCGGGAACATGTCTCGCGATCGCTGCAATGGCCAGGAGCGCGCTCGGGGTCCGCAGCGTGACTTCGATTGCATAGAGGCCGCCCGCGACCAGCGCCTTCGCCTGCTTGAGCCCGTCCTCGACGCTCTGAACCGTCAGGACCGGAATGACCGGCGCAAGCGCCATGATCGAGGCCGTCTCGCCGTCCTGGGAATAGTGCGTCATCGCCTCGCTCCGAGTTGTTTTGCGCGCGGGGCACCCGGCGCCGCGCCGCCAAAGGATCCTCGCGGGCTAAGCGAAGCGATCCGGGGGGAAACCTCCTCTAGCACATGGGGCCGCCGCCGTTCGAATCGACTAAGCTGGGCTCTGCCCCGGCGCCGGAAACCTCGAAGTGAACGAGACGACCGACCTTTCGATTTACAAGGAGGCGCTGCTCTTCCTGGCGACGGCGGGCGTCGTCGCGCCCTTGTTCTTCCGCCTGCGCATCAGTCCGGTGCTCGGATTTTTGCTCGCGGGCGTCGCGCTCGGCCCCTACGGCCTTGGCTCGCTGGGCAAGCAGGCGCCGTGGCTCAGCGCCTTCGCGATCAATGTCGAGTCGATCGACAAGCTCGCCGCGTTCGGGGTCGTCGCGCTTCTGTTCACCATGGGGCTCGAACTGTCGTTCGAGCGGCTGCGGCGGATGCGCAGGCTGGTGTTCGGGCTCGGGCTTGGGCAAGTCGTCGTTACGACGCTGGCGCTCGGCGCGGTCGCCTGGGTGCTCGGCCTGCCCCCGGCTTCCGCGGCGACGATCGGCGCGGCGCTCGCCATGTCCTCGACGGCGATCGTGATCCCGGTCCTCGTCGAGAGCAAGCGGCTCGGCGCTCCGGTCGGCCGCGCGAGCTTCTCCGTGCTGCTCTTTCAGGATCTCGCGGTCGCGCCCCTTCTCGTGATGGCGGGCGCCTTCTCGGGCGGAAACGAGCGGGGGCTCGGCTGGGCGCTTTTCAGCGCGCTCGTCCCAGCCGCACTGGCGCTCGCGGCGCTGATCGTCTTCGGGCGCATTGCGCTCCGGCCGTTCTTTCGTTTCGTGGCCGAGACGAAGAGCCCCGAATTCTTCATGGCCGCCTGCCTCCTGGTGGTGCTGGGCGACGGTCTGGCCGCCGCGGCGAGCCGCCTCTCGATGGCGCTCGGCGCCTTCGTCGCCGGGCTCCTGCTGGCGGAGACTGAGTACCGCCGCGAAATCGAAGTGACGATCGAGCCGTTCAAGGGCCTGCTGCTCGGGCTCTACTTCGTCTCCGTCGGGGCCGAGATCAATCCGGCGCTCATTCTTGCCCGGCCCGGCCTCATCCTCGGCCTCGCCGCCGCGCTGATCGCCGTCAAGGGCCTCATCCTGATCGGGCTCGCGCGGGCGTTCCGGCTGCCGGCGCGCGTCGGCGCCGAAATGGCGATGCTGCTCGGGCCCGGCGGGGAATTCGGCTTCGTGATGATCGGCGCGGCGCTTGCCGGCGGGCTCGTCGACCGGGCGCTCGCGACGACACTGGTCAGCGCCGTCGCGATCTCGATGATCGCGATCCCGGCGCTCGCGAAACTCGGCCAGCGCATCGGCTCGGCGCCTCGCCCTCAGGCGGAAGGCGCGCCCGAAGAGACGCCGCCGGAGCGACGAGGACGGGCGCGTCATCATCGTCGGCTACGGCCGGGTCGGCGCGCTGATCGGCGACATGCTCGACATGCACAATGTGCCGTTCGTCGCGATCGACTCCGACGCGCGCCTCGTGGCGCGGGCGCGCTCTGCGGGAAAGGGGGTCTACTACGGCGACGCGTCGCGGCCCGACTACATGCGCCGCTCCGGCGTCGAGACCGCGCGCGCCGTGGTGGTGACGATGGATTCGCCCATCGCCAACGAGGCGGTGGTCCAGACGACGCGCAGCCTGCGAGCGGACGTGACGCTGGTGGCGCGCGCCCACGACGCCAATCACGCCCGCGCGCTCTACGCGCTCGGCGTCACCGACGCCGTGCCGGAGACGATCGAGGCGAGCCTGCAATTGTCCGAGGCGGTGCTGGTCGACATCGGCGTGCCGATGGGCCTCGTCATCGCCTCCGTCCACGAGAAGCGCGAGGAATATCGCAAGACCCTCATCGCCGCGGGCGCGCCCGAACGACCTCGCGCGACGCGAAAGTCCGGGCGCGCGTGACAGGAACGGCGGCAAAGGCCGAATGGGCTCTCGCGGTCGGGCGCTGAACCCGCTAGGTAAAGCCTCCACCGCGAGAACCGAGCGATATGGCGACCCTGGGCGGAACGACAGGCGCGCTGGTTCGCGACCCTCGGCGCTGGGCCGTCACACTGGGCGGGCTGGCGGTCTATGGGCTGGGGTCTCGCCTTTGGCTCCCCGGCCTCGACCCCGGCGCCGCGACGGGCCTGGGGGTTCCCGCGCTGTCCGCAGACTTGTCGATTTTCAGCGTTGGCGTGCGGCCAATCCTGTTCGGGCTCGCCCTCGTCGAAATGGCGCGCGTCGTCCTCCCCCCGCTCGCACGCTGGGCGGCAGGCAACCCGGGCCACTCGGAGCTTCTGTGGCGAACCGCACGTATCTTCGCCCTGGCGATTGCGGCCAGCCAGGCGATGGGCATTGCGAGGGCCGTAGAGGGGCTCGACGGCATAGCGCCGTCTCCCGGCCCAATGTTCCGGCTCAGCGTCGTCGTCGCTATCGTCGGCGCCACCGCCTTCCTGATCTGGCTCGCCGGGGTCATGACGGAACGGGGAATCGGCGACGGCCTGCTGCTCCTGTTCGCCGCGCCGTTCGCCGCGCATCTGCCCTATGACGCGGCCTACGGTATTGAAGTCGTCAGGACTGGGCTTGCGCCCGACTGGGCGCCGCTGGCGCTGGCCGCGCTGGTCGTTGCGGCCTTTGCGCTTCTGATCGCGGCGACGCGGAGGGCAGGTGGGGACGACCGTCTCGACATCTGGCCGCCGTTGATGGGAACGTTCGTCTTCCAATGGCTGACTGTGTTTTTCCACCTGGACGATCGCGACGCGCCGCCGACAGCGGTGTGGCTTCTTGTCCTCCTCGCCGCGCAAGCGGGGCTCATTTGGCTGTTCGCCGCCTGGCGAGGGCGCGCCCAGGGGACGGACGCCTTACCGCTCGGCGCGGAAATTCTCGTTTGCGGCGGCGCGCTGGCTTAGTCGCTCGTCTCGGCGGCGGCGGGCCGATGACCGGCCCATGGATCATCCTTTGCGTCGCCGCGGGGTTGAGCGTGGCGAGCGGCGAGGCGCAGGCGGATGGCGGCCTGTCGGGTCCGACGCCGACGGCTTGATCGCCAGCCGCGCTGAAGCAGGTTGTGCTAAACAGCGACAGGCCGAGATCCCTGCT